>NZ_CP139972.1:1261500-2523000 GCF_034424315.1 Chitinophaga sancti | reverse complement strand
GGTGCACCAATACTCCACCATTGCCATAAACACCTGCCTGGTCTCACCCAGGAAAAGTCACGTCCTTGCTTTGGAGCCGGACAAACATTCGTCAACAGATCCGAGTTAAGGAGATCATTCAAATTTTTTGCAATGATAGTTGTTCTCCATGGGGTGACCTTTTGCCCTTTATAGGAACCATCAGCAACACCTGGAACATTTCCTGCAAGGGTCTCAAATTTCCAGCCATCTTTTGCAAAGGGGAAATACGCTTTTAATACATGATCCCTTTTCATAAATGACATATCTGAAAAGTTAACACAATCAGCCTCAGATATAGATAAGTATTTGCCAGCTATCTCAAATGTAAGTGGCCCCATGACAGGCTGACCTTCCGGAATTTCACTTAATGGAGTTACATGACTATATTCCTCATAAGATTGGCTAAAACCGGACCATGCAATTTTGGATGTACTTCCTGGAAGATTCCAGGAGGTCGATTCACCATTCACATATCTTGTTCCCACCGGAATAGTGTAACGTAAAGCCACACCGTCATCATATACCCTTATAATGAGATTAAATTTCCTGCCTGCAGATTCACATGGAATGCTTGCTTCATTTGCATGACTAACAGCTGATGGATGATTCCCAAAAACTGTATATCTTTCATTTAATGAACTTAACTGGCCAGCCCCAATTATGTTCGTCCTATACCCAAGATCCACACTATCCACAGTCAGACCCAATGGAGAAACATCAATTACTTTTTCATTTGCGTATAGCACAGTATAAGAGAGCCTATCATTTTCAACAAACACATTAACGACAACCCGTTTATCAGGGCTTTTGATTTTGACAGTTTTTTCTTTTCCATTAGCCAGTACGCTAATTATCCCTATACCGCATAAAAGTATAGTTAAGAGACCTTGTTTAAAATATTGCATCCTGTAAAATTGAAGATAAAAGCAGACTATTAACGTGGCTAAAATAATCAATTTTGTATTTACAATAGAAATAGATGATATTCAAAGCCCAATACTACGGCGAGCCTAAATAACATCTATGTACAGCAGGAAGCCTTCACTGGTTAACCGACATCGTAAAGCCTTCCAAACGGTAAAACTTTCGCGCAGCATAATATAATGTTACAATGTGTATTCAGTAATGAATTTCACTCATGTATTTGCAAATCTTAGATAAATCTTCTGTGAAATGGTTTGAAACTCGTCTCCTCCGCCCCGCTAAATAAACCGACCGGGTTTAGCCAATATAGAAGGCCTTCGGATAAAGATCTGAAGACCATTTTGTATTTGAGAAGTTTGAGATATTGAATCGCTCATATGCGATATAAGGTTATAGACAGCGAAGGACAGTTAATCGGAATTTTATTTTTATTTTTCAAAACTTAATTCAATTTCCCTTATGAAATCCTATAATCTGTAGTTCACGTTTCCACTAATAAACCCTTAAAATCAACAACCTATGAGGCAAAAAACAATAATGTTGTTATTGCTGTTCTGTACATTAGCCACCCATGCCCAAGTGGTACTATACAGTGACATTAATTATGGAGGCATTGCTATCTCATTCCCCGTTGGAAATTACAGGCTTGCAGATATGAATGCGGCCGGTTTCCCGGATGATGGTCTCTCCTCCTTTTCCATCCCCACAGGGTATCAGATTACCTTTTTTGCGGATGATAATTTTACCGGAAAAACCTTTAGTTCCACTGCGTCTTCTACATGGATTGGTACTGAATGGAATGACCAGGTAACCTCTTTTATTGTCAGCATGATTCCCCCTTCACAGGGAACGGCCAACTGGATCTGGTCCCCCAATGCTGGTCCGGCAAACACCTGGATCGCTTTCAGGAAAAAGCTAAGCCTTGCATCCAAACCAGCTTCCGCACTCACTAAAATTGCCGCAGAAAATAAGTACTGGCTGTATGTAAATAATCAGTTGGTGGTAAAAGATGGTGGGTTGTCTATTCGTCCTGATCTGGTAAATACCTATTATGATGAAGTAGATATTGCACCCTATCTGCAGGCTGGTGAAAATACCATTGCCGTATTGGTATGGTATAAAGGAGGGCAGAATGGTTATTCAGAAAGGGCTGTGGGCAATGGCGGTTTATTATTCGATGCAGGCTCTGTAGTTGTATCTGATGATACCTGGAAGTACAGTGTGCATCCTTCTTTTGGAGCTACCACTCAATTAATTCTGAACGGACAGGATTACAAATGGATTGCATTCCCTGTTTCCTACAATGCCGCAAATGAACCTGCTGGCTGGACAAGCGCTGGTTTTAACGATGCTTCATGGGCCACAGCTGTAAAAAAAGGACTGCCACCTGTTGCCCCCTGGAATTCACTCGTACCCCGCGGCATCCCATTTTGGAGAGAGGCTGAATTAAGTAATTATCAGAATTCAATACCGACCTCTGTTACAGCTAATACAACCATCACCGGAACTGTTGGTACCAATATACAGTTGCGGCCCTATTTGCACGTAAATGCCCCTGCAGGCGTGAAAATAAAAATTACTGTAAACAGGCATTACTGGCAGGAATATATTACCAAAGCCGGTGATCAGGAATTTGAATGTTTTGCATGGCAGAACTCAAGTAATCATACCGTTACCTACGATTTTTCAAACGTAACTGGAACAGTACAGATATTGGGTTTGAAATATAGAGAGTCCAGCTATAATGTAGATATCACCGGCCAGTTTAATTCTTCTGATGCATCGTTAAACACTTTATGGACAAAGGCTAAAAACACGTCCAAAGTATGTATGCGTGACCAGTACTATGATTGTCCTGACCGTGAACGTGGTCAATGGTGGGGAGATGTATCTGAACAAATCCTCTACTCATTCTACTTATACGATTCCAGTGTAAATAAACTGACACGCAAAGCTTTTCGCGAATTGATGAATACACAGAAAGGAAATGGTTCCCTCTATACGACAGCACCAGGCACCTCCTTTCATCTGCCTGATCAGAACCTGGCCGCAGTTGCCATGATCTGGAAGTACTACATGTATAGCGGAGACAGAGCTTTGTTGCAGGAGATCTATCCGCAATTGAAAAAATACATTCAGTTTTGTGTAGCCAGCTCTAATGCTGATGGTATGCTGCTGTTGCAAAATGATGCCTGGAACTGGATTGACTGGGGTACTAACATTGATCCTGTTCCTGTAGGCAGTGCTAATACGGTGTTCAACGCACTTTATATTTCTGTGCTGGAAACCGCTGTTAACACGGCAAACCTTTTAGGCCAGACTGCAGATGCGACTTATTTTCAGGAACTGCAGACAAAGGTGAAGAACAACTTCAATAATTATTTCTGGAACAGCGCATCACGTGCCTATATGTCCAGCAATGTGTCATCCCGGCTGGTTGATGATAGAAGTAATGCCTGGGCTTTATCTACCGGACTGGCCAATGATCAGCAGAAAGCCGGTGCGCTGAGTGTTTTGAAAAACAGAAATGATGCAGGTCCGTACCAGGAAATGTATGTTGAAGAAAACCTGTTTAAGCTGGATCCTACTGCTGCGGTTACACGTATGAAAAATCGTTTTGCACCGATGATCAACAGCTGGTCTTCTACCCTGTGGGAAGATTTTACAGAAAGTAATAGTAATGCTGGATATTCCAGTAATAACCATGCATGGTCTGCCGGTCCTTTGTATGTGATGAGTGCTTACCTACTGGGTATCCGGCCTACACAGCCGGCTTATGCTGAGTTTATATTTGCGCCACAGCCGGGAGGCCTTACGCAATTTGCTGGCGTAGTACCCAGTGTGAAAGGAAATATCGTCGCCAGCGTCTCTCTTGACAGCACTGGTTTTACCCAAAGCCTTACATCACCTTCAGGCACTACCGCCATTGTAAGTGTTCCAAAAGATGTATTGCCCACCCTTATTTCTGAGATCAAGGTAGGAGGCATCACTGTATGGAAAAATGGTACATTCTTAGGTGGTGTGAGTGGTGTTACATTCTTTCAGCAGAATGATGTATCTGTACAGTTTAAAGTGAGTCCGGGAAGCTGGGAGTTCACCGCTTTGCCATTTAGTAGTACAGATCCGGTGATCACTTATGTAGATTGTAATTATAGCGGAACTGCTGTCAGTCTGCCTGTAGGCAATTATACACTGGCGCAGATGAATGCAAAAGGTATACCTGATGATGCGATCTCATCACTGGTAGTAGCCGAAGGATATAAAGTAATGCTGTATGCCGATGATAATTTTACTGGTCAGACAGAAACGCTGACTGCAAATAATAACTGTATTACCTGGTCTGCACTCCATGATAAAACGACCTCTATACGTGTGTTGACGAATGGCGTTACCAATCTTTCTGGTACGTATTTTATACAGAACAGGGCCAGCGGTTTACAAATGGATGTAAACGGGGCATCTACTGCCGATGGTGCCAGTGTTATTCATTCTGCATATAACGGGAACGCCAACCAGCAGTTTATTTTTACACATCTGGGCGACGGTAATTATAAGATTCTCGCTAAGCACAGCAGCAAATCGCTGGATGTAAACGGTGCTTCTCTTTTAAATGGTACTAATGTAATTCAGTATCCATATCATGATCCGGTTGAAAGTCATCAGAATTTTATCATCGTTGCTACCGGAGACGGTTACTATAAGATGATTGCTAAGCACAGCGGAAAGGTATTGCAGGTAAATGGTGCTTCAGGCGGAGGGTTGGTACATCAATGGTCAAATATCGGACAGATAAATGGTCAGTGGTCATTCACTGCTGCTGCGGCGGCTGTTGCAGCAGCAACTACGTCCTCATTTTCTGTAGATCCTAACCCTGTTACGAATATGATAACGGTAAAACTGACTGCTAAGAAAGAAGAAAAGGCTTATATGCGTATTTACAATGCATCCGGAACATTGGTGCGCCCGGCCCAGAAAATTTACAGCGGCCAGCAGTTTAATCTGTCTGCATTGCCTGCCGGGGTTTATATTGTCAATGTTACGATTGGTGATAAAGTTGAGAGTAAGACGGTGGTGAAGTACTAATTGCAGGAAATTGGCTCATAAATAGAAATAACGACTGAGAATTGCTTAAACGGCTACCCGGCACCATCAGGGATACGAATAAAAGAGGCTGTATCGGACTCATGATACAGCCTCTTCTTACTTTCATTCCAACATGAGATTCACATGTAGCATACAGATTTAACCCAAAAATTGTCCATCATTTATTAAATTCGCCCAATATTCCAACTGTAAAAACATCCCTGATGAGAAATATTCGCTGGAGCTTTATCCTGCTTGGTATGCTGGCTGCCCACACAACCATGGCACAATATGCAGATGATAACACTACTGTCACAAAACAAAAAAAGCCAATAGATCTTGATAGTACAAAAATCTCCAGGATATCACTACCTGGCGCTGCGACTGATCCAGGCCTTATGGCAGGAGTCAATATATCCGGTATACAGATCGTCAATGCGGTTAGTGATTCCTCAATATTGGGCTATGTACAGACAGGCATGTTCAACAGGTGGAGGCCGGCAGCATTGGATGGTACATTCACACCTTATTTGCAGGCTTTTGTAGATAACAGGTATAGCCTGATCTATAAAAGTGATGCCCAACAACTGGTGTTTGTGATCCAGGAACTAAGGATCGGAGAGCGTACTTTTAATATGAGCGAGCGGAGCTTCCTCCAATTCAGGGCAATTGGTTATGCCGGGGATGGTAGCGGACATTTTAAGAAAGTGGCTATGCTGGATACGATACTTGTCAAGGGAGGTATGGATGTAACCCACAAACATGGAGACAATATTGCACATGCTTTGCAGATCTTATTGAACAGGTCTGTGGCAAATACAAATGCCGGTGAGGGGGCATATACTTTAGCTGAAATAAAAGAGAAAGCATTGGCAAGGTACCAGGCTCCTGGCTTACAGGTAAAGGAACGTGGAGATGCTATTTATGTGACTTTTAAGGACTTTATGAACGATCAGCCTACCTATGCCAATACCGGCTATGATCTTCAAAATGATGTTGCTCATTTCTATTATACAGATAGTACGGGCAATAAGGTGTATGTCGATAAGTTCTGGGGCGTACGTACAAATGGTGTTTTGCTAAAGCAATACTACGACCTGCTGTTCCCGGTTGAACAGCGGCAGAATAGCATCTACTTAGTAGATTACCTGTCGATGTCAAGGAAAAATAATAATGCGATACTGGTAGGTGCGATTGGTGGTGGATTGATGTTTGGTGCGATAGGAGGTGCTATTGTAGCGGCTTCCAGTGAGGGAAGTGCAGCAAGGGAAATGCCTATGGTTGAAAATATTCCATATATTAAAAAGAAGGGACCTTTTGCAACCCGGGTGGATATAGAGACGGGAGAGTTCTCTTTGTAAATATTTCAGGAGGGCGTCTCATAAATAAATGAGCGCTTTTTTCTTGTTATACCATGCGCTATAATGAGCCTCATATTTAGAAGCTTTTGTAATAAGCTATGAACCTATTAGTTTTTATGGAGCGGGTGAGCGATAAACGAAGCACTAAAAAAGGGATTTCTCCCCTTTTTAGGCTATTTTCTTTCTCAGATTATGCACTAATGCCAGTAATTCTGTTTCAACCCTGACTTTTTCAAGCCCATGAAGCATAAATCTTTTGAAGTTATGGTTATGTTTGATATTACCAAACACAGGTTCGGTGTCAAAACAACGTTGTTTACGTTTTGCTATTCCTCGCCTGGTTTTTAATCGTTTGTCTGCTCTTGATTTTAGCCGTTGCAGGTTGTGATTGATTGCTATGATTCTATTTTCCTTCCTATTATGGCATTGTTCCCATAATCTGCACCATTTACAACTTTCGGTCTCATATCTGATAACAGTCTGTTCAAAACCAGTGCCTGTCTTTTGGGTATAAGTTCCCACGTTTCTCATGGGTTTATCCTTCGGACAATAATAGATATCCCTGGCAGCATCGTAGCGTAGTTTATCGGAAGAGTAAGGTTTTTTGTTCCGTTTTTTTTGTGCTGATTCCTGCCAAATTGATTGTGTTTTACATACCCCTCTGATTGATCTTTAATACCTAAACCGGGTGCCAACTCACAGAAATCCCCGTTTAAGATTAAATGTGTACTTCAAACCGATGTTCCAGCCCGTCATCTCTTAGTAGTATTGTATTTCCTTTTCCTTTGCCGGATTCTCCTTCCCACCAGGATTCTTCATTTACCTGTAATTGAAAAACAGTGAAATGGTACATTGACTGACCATACCTGTATTGTATTTCTATGGAAGGCCATTCGTAAGGGAAACATGGATTGAATATCAACTGATCCTTTTTTAATTCAATTCCAACCAAAGAGGAGAGAATAAACTGATACATCCACCCGGCAGAACCGGTGTACCATGTCCATCCACCTCTTCCTTTATGTGATTCGTTTGCATAAATATCTGCAACCATCACATAGGGTTCTACTTTGTACACTTGTACTGCATTTTGGTCTAAAGCATGTTTTATGGGTTGTATCATACTGAACAATTCCCATACTTTTCCACGGTTCTTTTGTGCTGCAAAAGCCATAAGAGCCCAGATAGCGGCATGCGAGTATTGGCCTCCATTCTCTCTTACCCCTGGTACGTAACCCCTTATATAACCCGGGTTAGGGCCATAGGTGTCAAACGATGGTTCGAGTAATTGAATTATTTTCAAATCTCTATTAACCAGATATTTGTCGAGTGCACGCATTGCCATCTTTTTTCTTTCATCATTTCCTGCACCTGATAAAACAGACCAGCTTTGTGCAATAGCATCAATGCGACATTCAACATTTTCTTTTGAACCTAACGGAGTACCATCATCAAAATATGCTCGGCGATACCACTCACCATCCCACCCTGATTTTTCTATGTTAGATTGAAGAGTTGCTGCCTCCTTCCTGCACGCCTCTGCAAACAGATCATCTCCATTCGTTGTTGCAATAGCAATAAATTTTGTTAGAACGTCGTAGAAGAAAAATGCGAGCCATACACTTTCTCCTTTGCCTTTATTTCCTACACGATCCATACCATCGTTCCAGTCTCCTGTGCCAATCAATGGCAAACCATGTGCGCCAAAACGACGGCTGTATTTTATCGCACGAACACAGTGTTCATACAAAGTGCCCTTTGCATTCAAAGTCACGGGCAAATCATAAAGCGAATCTTCTCCTTCATTCAATGGACGGCTGTCAAGAAAACCAACCTGCGTTTGTAAAATATCTAGATCACCAGTAACAGTAAGATACCGTGATACAACAAATGGGAGCCATAGCAGGTCATCGGAACAACGTGTACGAACGCCCCGGCCTTCCGGTGGATGCCACCAATGTTGCACGTCACCTTCGATAAATTGCCTTGACGCACTTAATAATATCTGTTCTCTCGCCATGGCAGGCTGCGTGTGTAGCAAAGCCAGCACATCCTGCAATTGGTCCCTGAATCCGAAGGCTCCACCCGATTGATAAAATCCGCTGCGGGCAAATATTCTGCATGCTACGGTTTGATAAATAAGCCATCCATTGGCTAATACATTCAAAGAGGCGTCCTGAGTTGTTATTTGTACAGCACTGACAATTTGCTGCCAGTAATCTTTTACATTTTGTAAAGATTGAATGACCGCATCCCTGTTGACAAACTTTTGCAGTAGTGCATTTGTTTCCTGAATGTTCTTTTCATTCCCGATCTGGAATATAATTTCCTTTTCAGCGCCGTTCAATAAATCAAATTTTACATATAGTGCCCCACAGGGGTCAAGAGCTGCTCCGGTTCTTCCTGAAAGTTTTTTCCTATACAAAGCCTGTGGATCATCGAGTCTCCGGTTCCTTCCAATAAATTCTGAACGGTCTGCAGTGTAGCTGAAATTATAACCGCCTTCCACTTTAAAATAACTGATACGTTCCGAAAATGCTGAGTTATACCTGTTACGAAACAAAAGTGCACCAGTGTTTTTATCCTGCTCGGAAAATACATGTAAATTGGTTTTAGATCGTACATCGCCAAGGACAATTTCAAGAAATCCCATTGCGGAAAGTTTTCGTTCGCGACCTGATTCGTTCTTCAATTTCAATACAACAAATTTTACAGGAAGGTCCTTATCTACAAATACAGACATCTCTGAATGAATACCACTCTCAATATGTTCGAAAATTGTATAGCCAAATCCATGTGTTATTATGTAAGGCGATTCTCCTTTCTTGGGAAATGGTGAAGGGCACCAGAAAGTTCCTGTTTCTTCATCACGTAAATAAAAAGCTTCACCCCCTGCATCACTAACCGGATCATTGCTAAATGGTGTGATGCGGTATTCATGGGCATTAATGGCCCATGTGTATGCAGATCCATTTTCAGATACTACTGTTCCAAATTGCGGGTTCGCAATCACATTAACCCAAGGCGCAGGAGTGGTGTTACCTTTATCAATGATGATTTTATATTCTTTTCCATTTTTAGTAAACCCACCAGTTCCATTAAAGAATAAAAGATCATTGGGCAATGAAATTGCACGTTGTTGTACCGGTAAAGAGACTATTTTTGTTTCCAGCAAGGAAGGTAGCGGCCTTTCAAAGATTTGATTTGTATCCTGCTCCAATAAGCTGCCTTTGTTATCAGAGATAATGATACGAGCAACGCTTTCAAAAAGCAACCTGTCTTCTGATGATAATTGATCTGCAGATTTTACATAAATATTTCCCGCCCTTTGCTGCCCCGGTGTATTAGCCTCTGCTGTTATCAAACCAAGAATTTGTTCCTGTAAAAATTGCCTGTAGGAGCCATAATCTTCATTCCAGATCACAAGATCAACAAATAGCCCTTTTAATTTCCAATAAGCATGCGCCTGTATCATTTGTTTTACTAACTCCACACTTTCCTGTTCATAAACATGAAGTAATACAATGGGCAGATCACCGGAAACAGAGTGACTCCACAGCCCCGACTGTCCACGATAATTGTTTTGGATTACCGCAGCATCGGCACGCAAATTTGAATTAGAATAAATAATAGAAGATGCCAGCCGGTTGTATAATTGCGCATTTGATTCTGTTGCATTAATCTGTCGCAGCAGGACCTGGCTGTGAGTCCATGAAAGTTCAAATGCGCGATTTTTTAAAAAGCGGTCCGTGTATTTGAACATCAAATTTTCACAGGCTTCTTTATCATCTGCGATACCATAAACAAGATCAATTGTTGCCGTTTGATTGGGTTTAATAAGAATGCGGTACCGAATAGACATAACCGGATCAAGTACTGAACCTTCCTTACCTGAAAGAATGGCATCTATTGCCTGCGGATGTTGCAATGTTCTTCCTCTTCCGATAAATTGCATGCGGTCTGTTTCATACGATACATCTTCCACGTCGCTTCCATTTACATGCATCAGGTGAAACATCCAGGGAGGAGTTTCTTCTTCAGAACGTGGCCGTCGCGTGCAATAGATCGTGTTGTGTTCGCGAACTATCTGGGTCTGAACAAACAAGTTGCTGAATGCAGGATGCGCTTCATCCGATGCCTGTGTCGCCATCACCACTTCTGCATAACTTGTCACTTCTAATATTTTTACCGATTGTGCTTCGTTCGTAATTCTTATCCTTCTTAATTCAGTGTCATCTTCCGGGGAAATAACAATCTCTGTCTTTGTATGAATACCAAAATCGCGTCTTCTAAATTCAACGTGACCTTGTGAAAAAATGGCTTCATAATTTTCTGCGGATTGCAAAGTTGGTTGGTGTGTATTGGACCAGAATTTTCCGCTATTCACATCTTTGATATAACAGAAAATACCGAGATCATCTTTGGTTCCATCTTCGCGCCAACGTGTAACGGCCATATTTTTCCATCGGCTGTAGCCACCTCCTGAATTGCTTATCATTATCTGGTAAGGACCATTGCTTAAAAGCTGTATTTCGGGCAATTTTGTATTCGGCGAACCAATGCTTCTTACCTGCACGTCCGCTGCTATCATACCTGTTTCAATAATGTCGGAAGTATGCGCATAGAAAACCGTTGTTCTTGGCACGCGTTCCTGCAAAAGCAAAAGGGTTGCATTGAAACGAAGTTCTGATTCAAACCTCTTCTGCATCGGCTTATTGAGTAATAAATATGCCAATGAAAGTAAACCCATGCCCTGGTGGTGTACCATATAGGAGCGCACAATACTGTTTGTATTTCCTCGTGGCACACGACTTGGGGTATAATCAATCGCTTCATAAAAACCATATCCGCCAGTGAAGCCTTGTTTGAATAGTGTTTGCAAATTGCTACATGCTTTTTGCGGCGAAACCATCAGCGCTAGCATTGAGGCATAAGGAGCGATAACCAGGTCCTCTTCAAGTCCTCGTTTTAATCCAAGACCCGGCACACCAAATGCACGATACTGGTAATTCAGATTAGCATCCACCGAGTTATATCCGGATTCCGAAATACCCCATGGAACTTCCCGTTGTGCACCATATTCTATCTGCCGCTTTACAGTGGCCATATTGGTTTGATATAATAAGGTGTTTTCGTAAGAAGGCATTACTAACTGTGGCATAAGATATTCGAACATAGAACCGCTCCATGAAAGCAAAATTGGATCGCCTCCCGAATTGGTTAGCAACCTTCCTAATGCAAACCAACTCTCCTGTGGCAATTTCCCCTGTGCTATGGCAACAAAAATTCCGAGTCTTGCTTCAGAAGCCAGCAAGTCATAATAACTATTATCCTTTCTTTGTTCTTCAACATTATAACCGATCCTTAAAAGATTGGTTGACTTTTCATAAAGGAAATCGTATTCTACTTCGCTTAGTTCTTCGCATTGTTCCGCTAATTGAACCAATGAACGAATTCTTTCATCAGCTATAGTGATTGAATTTGAAATACATTCATGCATTTTTCTTAACCAACCGATAGTTTGTGTATCTTTTTCGGTCTGCAAATACAATTCAATTAATCTTAAAAGCGATTCTGGACGGTCGTGCAAATCATTCAGCGTGGGGATTTCATCCAAAATGTGGAGTTCTGAAAGGTTTTGAGGCACAGGTAATAAGTCGATCCATGGTATAATGTGAAAAAGGTCGCATTGCAAACCCTTCACTTGTTGCGATAACTTCAGCAGCCATTTTTTTACTTCGGAATCCATGGTAGACGACAGCAGCGATAACTCGTTGGTTAAAGAAAGCAGTTCATTCAAATGTTGTTTTGTAACACTCAGTAAATTGCTTTTTTCATCTATTACACTGGTCAAAATAGCGAGTATCTTTTCTGTTTGCTTTGCATCATGTCCATGAGAAATTTCCTCTGCAATTTTCACTGTAGCCACTAAACCTTCAAAATTTCTATTGGAAAAAACGGGTTCATGTATTTGTGATAATAACCCTTGTTTTAAAGTAAGAAGGTGTCCGACGAGGTTGCCACTATCTACCGTAGATACATATTTCGGATGAAGCGGTAATAACGAAAGGGTATCATACCAGTTATAAAAATGTCCGCTGTATCGCTCCAACTTCAGCATTGTTGAAATCGTGTTGTTACATCTTCTCCACATTTCCATTCCACTTATATATCCAAAATCATATGCAGCAAGATTCGCTAGCAATGAGAGACCCATATTAGTGGGAGATGTACGATGCGCTATTACAGCTATGGGTTGTTCCTGAAAATTATCGGGCGGTAACCAATTTGATTCTGCATTGACGAATTGTTCAAAGAAGAACCATGTTTTTTGTGCCGATTTATGAAGAAATAGATATTGAGCTTCAGAGAGATTCGGTTTTTTTTCTATTTCTTTTTTACTCAAACGCCATGCAATTGCTGGCGCACCAAGCCACAATAAGAGTATAGGGGCAGCAACATATAAGGCTGTGGCATTTAGGTAAGCTAAAAGTATTGTGGTGATAATGGATAACAGTGATGTAACCCACAGCGCTTCGTAAGAAGATTGTAGATTGTTACTACGAATTCCGGATGCAGCATAAGGCGTCCATTGCAATAATTTTTTGTGCGAGAAGATCATCCTCCAATTTGTACGCACAATTGCATCCATATTTTTAAAGGCTTCATCAGGCAGAACTGCCAAATTGAAGATGAATCGGATTAAAAAATTCCGTACTGAAATTCCTACTTCAACAAAATGCGAGGTGACTGTAACATCTTCAGGTTTGTTAATCAACTGCCATCCGGCCGCGGTTATCAATGGGAGTAAAACAATAATAGTAACTACGAATGTCCAGAGCCAGGTAAAAGGATCTTCAAACCAGCCTACTAATAAAAGTAGGATTAAGGCAGGTGGTGTTAGACTCCGCCTGAGGTTATCAAATATTTTCCATCTGGATAATGCAGATAGCCTGTTTTTAGTCAAGCGTCCTTTGCCATCAGAAATGAAAGGAAGCATCCATGCACCAATTTGCCAATCACCTCTTATCCATCGATGATGCCGCTTTACGTCTGTTTCATATTGCGAAGGGCTTTCTTCATACAGGTGCACATCACCTAATAAACCAGAACGAACATAACATCCTTCCAGCAAATCATGGCTTAATATACGATTCTCCGGAAATCTGTCTTCCAATGCCTGTTCAAATACATCTACATCATAAATCCCTTTTCCAATGAAAGAACCCTGACCAAAAAGATCCTGGTACACATCTGAAGATACTTTTGTGTACGGATCAATGCCTGATAAATTACCCTGCATTTTTAAATAAAGGGAGACGGATGTTTTGGGCATACCTGGTTCCACACGGGGTTGCAAAATTCCATACCCGGCAACCACTCTTTTCTTATTGTAATCGTAAATAGGATGATTTAAGGGATGGGCCATTGTTGCAACAAACTTCCAGACAGATTCTCTTGGTAGCATTGTATCAGAGTCTAGCGTGATCACATATTTTATATTGGTTAGTATACCCTGATCACCAACTACCAATGAAAATTCATTGCGTTCTCGTTCTCTTAAAAAGGCATTCAGTGCAGATAGTTTTCCCCTCTTTCGTTCATAGCCCATCCATATTTTTTCCATTGAATTCCATTGTCTCGGTCGATGGAACAAATAGAAGGGTGAAGGCTCAGGTGCTGTATATTTTTCATTTAATTCTTCGATTCTTTTCTTTACTAATTCTACCAGTCTTTCATCATCGGGCATCGTTTCTGAGTCCGCGTCCATAAAGTCCGTCAACAAACCGAAATGCAGATTCGCTTCCCGGTTCGAAAGATATCTAATCTCCAGTCCCTCAATCAATTCTTCGATATAAGATTCGCTTGAAAGCATTGTTGGAATTACCACCATGCTGCGGCACTCAGCAGGAATTCCCCGCGAGTAATCCATCTTCGGAAGAAGTTGTGGTTGTACCCAAAGGGTAGAAAGCCAATTGACCAGCGAAACCGACAGCTGTAGGAACCCTATGAACGATAGAATTCCAACAACAGTTAAAATTTTCCAATTATAATGAACAAAATTATATTCGATATAAAATATTCCTCCGGCGAAAACAATAGCCAGGAAAAAAATGGAAAAAATGTATATCAACACAGGCATTTTAGCTACAATCTGGCTGAATTTCAAGCGCAGAGTGTAATGCATGCAACAGGAATGTTCCATTTCTTTCAGACCCTTATCAACTAAATAATAGCCGATATGTTCTTTTCTTTTAGAATAGGCATCATCGGTTTTATTTTGATATGTTAATTTAAGGGCATTTTGGGCTACTTCGGTTTCAGACAGGTCACAAGATTTTGAAATTCTCTCCACGACGTGGCGATAACGATCCCTTGTAGCAAAATCCAATAAGGAATAAGTACCTGTTTTGTCTTGTCGAAATACTTGTTCCACACTGCTAAGTGTTTCAACAAACTCACGCCAGTCTGTAGCAGCAAGGAAGCGCAAAGTACCAATGCTGTTGCGCACAGACACCTGATCGATTGCCTGCTTTTGATTTTCCTGCAATACAAGATCATTGCTGCTGTTTCCCAATACAGACAACTGCTGCTCCATCCAGTTAAGTGGTAATGCAAGTGCAGGGCCATTGCCTTGTAATTTGCGGGTAAAACAGGATATGAAATGACTGTCTAATACCGGCTTTGATCGGGCCATGTCAGCGATAATGAGAATCAGGTCCTGGGGCTTATCCATTGCAGTTGCAATCATTTTATCCGCCCAATGATCAGACAAATTATGATCTATTACATCCAGGGCTATTTTGCCTGCAAGCCTGCGTAAATTTTCAATAACTGCCAAACGTAACATAATCGGGATAGCCCATAGTTCACCAAGTGTAAGATTTGTTTCCGACTGGTAATTGGCAACAAAGCGAGTTAAGCTGTTAACGTCAACACGGCCGTCACTATGAGCAATAATTTCCAAAACAATATCGTATACGCGCGGCATTCCTGCGGACATACCTTCAGCGAGATAAGGCAAGGCCTCACTATATCCTTTAGGTAAATGTTTTCTCGCAATTACCACCTGCTCTTCTATCAGGTAGAAATTATCGAGCAGCCATTCAGATGCAGGTGTGATAGCTTTATCACTCCTTATACTTTCAACAAGAAGATTACGTACTTCCAGCAATATTTTTTCATTGTCCTCCAACCGTTTCAACAGTTGATCAGCGGATTTCCCTTTTTGAAGTTTATGAGACTTCGCAAGTACTTTGCCATGACGATCCATTTGATCTGAGGCATATAGTTCCGATCGAAAAGGCTCCTCTTCGTATTTGCGCAACGTATTGTCATTAAGAAAATTGAACCGTAAACGTGATAATATGTCTGATACAGTAGTGGAAGTAACCTTCATGTTAATTTATATTCCTGATATGTTTATCTATGCAGGTAGGTAGTCACCCTTTAAAATTACGTTGGATGGTTTCTTGTGAAATAGAATGTAAAAATTACATCATTAAATTGTCTTCTCTTTAAGAATGCAACGGAGTGAGGTAGTAGCAATGTAATATAGGTATAATAAACTGCATTGCGTCATTTATTTAGTTTCTGTATGCCGTCATTCACAACTTTGGGGTAACAGTTAAACCAGCTGGGATAATTGAATCATAGAATAGATTTGACATTGTTGGTTATCTGGCGAATAATATAAGAGATAACATACACTTATAGCAAATAACACTTCTAATAATACGTTTCACTATTAAATGTCTGTGTTTTAGATAAATCCTCTGTGAATAGGTTCGAAAGTTGTTCCCTCCTCTGCAAGTGTAAAACCTTCGAGTCGAAAGATTTGGAGGATTTATCCAGCTAAGTCTCTCCTCTAATTGTCCTTCCCTTAAGTTGAAAAAGTAAATTTCCACAAAACCTACTTTCAAGCTCTGCGCATTTCCCGAAAACAACATCCTTTTGTTACTATTAATATAATTCATACATTTATATACTTCTGTTGAATAGCTGTTTTACATGTATAATTGCTTGAATTGTTCCCATTAATCTGCCACTTTGGAACTTCATTTTAAATATACATTCACCCAAAAATTATTATATTCATTTGATTTATTTTTTCATATAAGTGCCGATTTGTTAATCTGTTCTCTCAAATGTGAACCCAGCAATCGACCTTTTACGTTCATACCGGAATCAATTACCCGTAACGTCAACCCAGCCCGTTCGCAACTAATAAATAACCAGGAATAAAACATAATACATGTTAATGGAATCCCGGCAACCGAATACTTATTATATTAAGCGTTTTATGCGATATCTGCGTCCGCACATCGGCAGAGAACTCCTGTTATTATTGATGATGTTAATAGTCAGTGCCTGCTCATTGGCAACCCCATATATCCTTAAGATCATTATTGATGACGTTTTCCCCAAAGGCAACTATTCTCAGCTCATATCCGTATTGTTTACGCTGGTAATCATTTACCTCATTCGCATAATCTGTTCCCTTTTTACAGACTTCCTGTATGCAAGGATTAGCCAGCAGGTCATTGCTGCAATACGTGCCGACGTTCTGAATACCATTCTTGCACGGCCCATATTGTTTTTCCGGGAAGTAAAGCCTGGAGACCTTTTGTTTACTATAATGAATGATGTACAGAATATTCAGCTGACCGTATCCTCTTTTGTGCTAACCTTCACATCCGACCTGCTGACGGTCATTGGCATCATGATCATGCTGGCAATACTTAACTTAAAGCTCACTGTTATCAGCCTGTTAATCCTCCCTGCCGTTATATTCAGTATCAGGAAATTTACACCTCATTTACAATCTAATTTCAGGAATATACAGGAAATACAGGAATTGCTGAACAACTTTGTACTTGAGAAAATCAAGAATATCCGTGTTGTTCGTAGTTATAATGCCACTAAATTTGAGCAGGATAACCTGTTTAAACTCCAGCAACAGGATATAGCGGCCAATACCAGGAATACGGTATTAAGTTCCCTGAATACCAATATCACCGTTTTCCTGATAGCGATAGGGCCTGTCATTGTACTGATGTACGGTGGTAAGGTCGTGTTTGAAGGTGCCCTTACCATTGGTTCTTTGATCGCATTCATACAATACCTGAACAGGTTATATGCTCCCTCCATGAATATTATGAACAGTTATAATAAATTCGCAAAGGCCTTAATATCAATGGAGCGTGTGAGTAAATATCTTCCGGATGATTTTCCGGAAAGATGTGGTACAATCCAGACGCCGGATTTTCAAAACATCACCTTTAGAAATGTTTCGTTCGCTATCAATGACAGCCAGATACTTCATCACATAAACCTGCGTTTTGAAAGAGGAACCATCTATGGAATAATAGGCCCCAGCGGATCAGGTAAAAGCACCATCTCCAGTCTGCTGTGTGATTTTATTCGCCCTACAACAGGAGAGATTCTCCTGGACGAAGAAGTGCCAATGTCATATTTATCTGACTGGCAAAACTCATTAGGACTCATAGAGAAGGAAAATCAACTATTCAGCATCCCTATTTTCGAAAATATCAGGTATGGTAGTTTTAATGCGTCAGAGCCGGAGGTCTTAAAAGCGGCGACTGATGCCAGTTTGATGGAGTTTGTCGAAAATCTGCCTGATGGACTTAATACTAGCATCAATGAATCTGCTGCGTCTTTATCAGATGGACAGAAACAGCGAATAGCCATCGCCAGGGCTTTTTTGAAAAAGGCAAAAGTGATCATTTTCGACGAGGCCACCGCTTCCCTTGATATAAAACTGGAACAGCAGATAATTTCAAGTCTCAGGAAGAACCATCGCGATGCTATCATCATTATTATTACGCACAGGCTGCAATCATTACGCCACATGGATTATGTGTACAATATCGAAAATGGTTTTGTTGTACAGGAAGGAACACCAGATGCTTTTATCACCAATGGCTGGCCCCATCATTATAATACAGGTCAGTAAAGCCATCTCCGGAGTGAAGAACCTATTTAAGACAAATGATCAGGATCTACACCGTGATAAATTTAAACTGACTCACTACTTAAACAATAATCATGTTTTATTAATAGGATTTTATTATCTTAGTTACGATATCAGAGAATTTATTAACCTAATTGTAATGTTATGAACCCTACCCAGTTTTCCCACGCTGACACTGCAGAACTCGAAATGGAAGCCCCTTCAACTTTGTTTGCCAAGCTTTCAGACTTGACATCATTTTCTGAAATTGAATTATTAAGAGGTTGTTGTACACAGGGCTGCTGTGAATCTCCGGAATTTGAAGTACTGTAAGAGATAGTGCTTTTGGAAGGGGATATTCCGTTAAGAATATCCCCTTCTTTATTATTTTCGTATTTACATATTTAACCCATGCATATTACACACTGGTGGCCCTTTTCCCTTTCTCCCCGTTTAGAAAAATCTTTTACAGATATTAAGAACAGGCTGACCTTTGAAGACGTGTTGCTCAACACCAGGCAAAATACACTGATCATATCCAGGCTGGCTGAAGTAATGGCACATCATGTTCCCGAAATCATTGAGCGGGATGGTCTACCCTACCTCTGTCATATCATGAACGGATGGGGGAACGTGATCTATAATGAGAGAGAGATGATAGATGAGTTGCTTCCTTTTATCCATCGTAATGAATCTGATGCTCCATTTATACTGCAATGTGAACCTGAAGGAGATTTCCATCCATGGCAGACCTTCGCATACGTTGTCATGGCAGGGGTAAGTCCTGATAAGGAAATCGCAGGTACAGGCATAACAATAAAGGAACTGGCGCGTAACAGCCGCCACATAAATATAAAAAAGGACCAGGGTCAGGAGCTGGGGCACCTGCTATACGCATTGTCGTACATTGATCCTGACAGCAATACGGCGCCGTTCGTTATAGAAAACGTGGCGTATAATCTGCAGGAGTTGATGGAAAAGGCAGTACATGCACATAAATTCGGAACGTTTGAAGTATGCCGGAAGGTGCATCTGACCGAAGGACTTTGTACAATCAGCGCCAATGTGCCGGAATTTGCTCATTATAAGCCCGTAGCGGAGGTTTTTCTTAATGGGCAGCTGGATATCCTCTTCCTGTTATGCATTGCGATGGAAGAGGCTAAAAATGCGTTGGAGAACAATGTACGGCCTTCAGACGATTCGCTGCTGAGAGAAGTGAGGAATGAATTGAAAATAGCTGATTTTCTTGAAAATAATGCTTTTTATATCGGTCATCTTGCTGAACTGGCGGCACTTGCCACGAAGGCTGGCTATAAGATCCGGCGAGAGCATATCAACGCATTAAACCTGGCCGTCAATACACTGAATGAGATCATTCCGCGATATCTGCCCTATTTATTTTTCGAAGATTGTTTCCTGCATTTTGGTCATTACAGAAGAGGTGTAAGTTTGCTGGAAGCCGTGAACGGTGTCGCAAATGGTGATCCATCCGCCAACATCGACCTTGCCGCATACACGGCAAACCTGGATACACTGACCCCATTCAGAACTAATCCAGCTGCTTCGGGGGCATTGTCGGCAATAGAGAAAGCCGTTTTTAAACTGTCCAGTCCTGTAAATCACGAGCGGGAACGGTTTAATACTGTATTGGAGCATTATATACAGCATGCAAGACATTCGCTGGAGCCACGAGGCCGGTTTAAACATTTCCGGCGTATAGGGCCCCCTTCCTGGCCAAGATCTTTTCATTATGAGTTTCTCGATTATGGAGATAAGATTGGCCTGGAGATCCATATTGAAAGTGATACCGTGAAAGCTATGACCACCGCTGTGGAACACATGACGGCCAGGGTACAGGCACTTTTTTCTGAACAACCTGTGGAATGGGATCCCCTATGGTACAAAAATAAAGGACGGCTGCGGATCCTGTTCAATGACCAATATCCCGAACCGCAGATTGCGGAAGCAATGGAACAGCTTATCAGTGAGACCTTTGACGCGTTTGATCCGATTGCCAGTCACCTGCGTATTGCTCAGTAAATGTATTGTTGCAAATCTTTTTTATAAGTGCCTGCGTAATTACCCTGGCTGTAATTATCCAGGCACTTTGCATAATTGGCTGCTTCACTGGCCTTCCGTGAATTGTTATTGATCTTTCTCTCCTGGTCCGTATGCGTCAGGTGTTTAGCGCTGCTGATCTTTTCCCATTTGAGTGATAATTTAAGCTGAAGTCTGCAGAGCAGATCATTGTCTTCCCAGCCCCAGCCGGACAGCTCCGTATTCATGCCGTTCACTTTCATGAAATGTTCTTTTCGCAGCATTACCAGCCCGGGAGCACTACGGCTTTTTTCATTGATGTAATGACGGCTCGTTTCTACCAGTGCTTTATTGTTATTGATGTCTTCTATCGCTATAAAATAGGCGAGTTCGGAGATAAAACTCCTGCTCGCAGTAGCGTTTTTCTGCGATTCGTATACTTTCCTGATCGTAACAAAACAGTTGTTTGCCAGTAAAGCAGCTGCTTCAGGCAGCAGATCTTCTTCCAGTATAACGTCTGCATCCAGCAGGAACAGGTAAGTGCCCGTGGCTGCTGACACACCCAGGTTTAGTGCGAGGCATTTATTGAATACAGTAATGCCGGGTCGCTGGATTGTTATAACAGGGTAGGGGAAGGACTGCAATATATCCTGTAATATGCTGGGATCGCCCCCTACATTGCTGATGATCACTTCTACTTCGTTCTTTTCAAATACAGGTAAATTCTTATTAAGTGTTTCCGATAGTTCTTTACGGTTGCACCAGGGTATGATAACGGAGAATAAGGGCATAATTATACTTTTTCAGGTAGTCACTCAATTTGATTACATCATCTCCACGAGAGATGTATTTATGATCAACTCCATTTGACCAGCTGCACGGTGATAAATTTAAACGAAGTCACTACAATTTTTCATGACTGTAGCTGAGCAGTCCTGCATTGATCAGGGATGTTATCCGGGAGAGATTCGTGTCACAGCTGTTTAATAATGTTTTGATTTTTATGGGTGTCTGGCAGTACGAGATAATTGTCTGCGTGAGTGAATCAGTTGGATAAACAGCTGGCCATGCGGGATCATCCAGCTGAATACTGCCGGGCGACAATTGCACCACGGGAACGGAGGTGTAGACAAGCGTTTCCTCATCAGGTTTATTGTCTGCATTGCTTACATAATACCGTACCTGTTCTTTATAGTATTTCCAGGGTACGTCGATTTTCGGCAGGTATTCTTCCTGGCTGGAAATGGCCGGTATTGGTGATAAACTGGTGTTTACAGGTGCTTCGTTGGCGTTGTACTTTTCTACGGCCTGTGTGATGGCTGTACAGAGAATGTCTGCGCAGGTTTCCTTGTTATAATTGGCTGCATGTTTTAAGGCGGCGGCCGACATGTTTTTTTTGAGTTCTGTATTGGTGAGTAGTGTTTTGGCAAACTGCATCGCTGCAAAAGTATCCATCCTGATACCGGCATCTGTTACCCAGGTGGGCATGAGGAAACCTGTTGTGCCGGATATGATAGTATCTTTCAGCCCGCCGTAAGCCGCTCCCAGCAAAGGTGTGCCGCATGCCATGGCTTCTACAGGTGCGTACCCGAAGTTCTCATCAATTGAGTTGGTAGGGTGAATGAAAAGGTCCATCGCATTATAACAGGTGGCAAGGTCATCGTTTGTCAGGTTGGCCGGGAAGTATAGCAGGTCATTTTGCAATCCCTGTTTTTCAATCAGCTGTTGAATATACATTGGATAGTTACTGGTCTGATAGTTCAACACGGGGTAGTCTACCCAGTATTTCCCGATCACAATACCTTTTACTTTCCGGGGAAGTAATTGTTTCTTCAGCTGGGCGAGAAAGTCAAGGTAGCGGTGCAGGTTCTTCTGCGGCAACAACCTGCTTACAAAGCCTACTACAATGTCTTCTTCCTGCAGCCCCAGTTGTTTCCTTACCTGGTTCTTTGGCATGGGTTTGAAGCAGGTACCATCTACTGGTAGCGGAAGGTGGCAGAGAGCAGGGGCGTTGCCAGCAAACATGTTGTTAAGAATGTCGATGTCTGACTGGCAGTTGACGATCAGCATATCTGAGGGCCGGAGTTTTTCGAGATGCGTTCTCAGGAATCTCTGGTTAAGAATTGTGCCTCCATGAATTCCGAAGATGAGAGGACAATCCGGGTGTGTGTTCAGTTCCCAGCCCGCGTTACCCATGAAGTTAACGATTGCATCAGGTGTGTCGCTTATTTCACCATTATTGCTGATGGTAACTGTACAGGTATCGAACCTTTTTGTAATGGTATCCAGGTAAAATGCTTTTGTTCTTTCCAGGCTGGGCCACATGGATTCATTGAATTCCAGTAATCCGATTTTCATAGTGAATGAGTTATTTATTTTTCAGACAGGTAAATACGACAGTACCATCTGCCTCTTTCGTTTACTGTTATCTTTTCTTCAGTAACGTGGTAATGCTTGTCAATAGCATCCAGTAATCGTTTGTTGGGAGGGGTTTCATAAACGGAAAGAATGATTGCCCCACCGGGTTTTAAAAATGAAAAGTACCTGTGCATGAGCTGAATAGGGTAACTGGCATAATATAGCGATTCATTGAAAATGATCATGTCGAACCTGTCACCGGTGGGTTGCCAGGTTTCCATATCAGCAAGCAGATATGTATTTTGGGTATCCTGAAGATATGCGGTACGTGTAATGGCGACAGTAGATATATCTATGCCTGTGAAAGTAGCATATCGCTGTTTGTCCATACCAGACTGTAATAGTCCTTCTCCACAGCCTACTTCGAGGATGTTTCCTCCGGTAGCATATTTATATATGAAGCTGCGCACAGATTCAAAGCGTTTTTCTTCAAGTGGGGATTTAAGAACATCCCATGCGCCCTGTGCATATTGTTTATCCCATGTAGACGCTTGTATGTTCATTTTGAGGGGTCATTTGGTTCAAATCAAATATAGAAAAAATCTGCCTGCCGGTAGTGAAAAAATGTTATATTTAAAATTGAATGAAACCCAAACGTAACTAACGAACTACCATTAGTATGTTAATGCCGATAACTGACGATCATCTCGTGGATGAGCAGATACAGCTGGCGAATGCTACTTCAAGGCCACTTTACTTAATAATTATTGCAACCAAACCCTGTTATATCAAACTGGCAAGCCTGATACTTGCGATGAGCAAAAAAGGGTGTGCATTCCTGGTAATAGATGCGGGGCAGCATTATGAGAAGAAGCTGGTACACGCACGTCATGAATTGCAGTATGAACATCTGATTTCAATTTTCCTGAATGTGAGAGGTGATCTGCTGGGAAGGACGGCAGAGTTGGCAGACCGTGTGAATTGGTTATATATTTATCTGAAGAAGCATCAGTTTAAAGGGCAGGCCATTCCGGTAGTATCAGGGGATACCTCTACAGCTGGAATGTTTCCTATTCTCTGGTATTTCAAGACACGACTGCGTAGTATTCACGTGGAAGCCGGGTTGAGGTCCTATTCTCCTTTTGCCAGGCAGCAGATGCCGGATAATTTTCCTGAGATCCTTGATCTGCAAAGGACCCGGGAGGGCTGGACAATGGTACAGGATGAACCATTTCCCGAAGCAGCAGATACGCGGCTGGCATCTGTTTGTTCACAATTGTTTTTTACACCGGTTTCTTTAAACAGTAAGAACATGTTGCGGGAGGGCGCTGATAAAAAAGACATTCACCAGGTAGGTTCATTAAGTGCTGATGCGCTTGAACTGATCATGAAAGAGACGGTGCTGACATCGGTTTTTGAAGTGTATCCGTTTTTGCGTGAGGGGAGCTGGTTAAGGGTAGATATTCACCGGCGGGAGAATATTTGTTACCAGGTACTTTCAAGTTTATTTGAAGCTATACAAGAGCTGTGCGGCAGGGGATTCCGTATTGTGATTGTGGTGTCTAATGCCCTGAATAAGGGCATTCGTACACTGGGGCTTGGAGATGTATGGGCAGCCCTGCAGGAACAGGAGGGCGTAAAGGTGACACCATTATGGACCCATTATCAGCATGTGATAGAATTTATGCGTTCTCCGCATTGTCGGGGTATATATACAGATAGCGGTGGATTACAGGAGGAAACACAAGTCCTGGATATACCCTGTATTACCTGCAGGTACAGTACTGACCGGCCGGAAACAATATGGCAGGTACAAAACAATATCCTGGTGCCTCCATATAGCGCATCCCTGATCAGCAGTTCCCTGGAATATATACTCGAACATGACCGGAGTATTTTCAGTAACCATGATAAACTACTTTACGGTCGTAATGTGGGAGAAAAGATGGCAGACATCTTACAGGATTATATACCACTGCCGATGCTGACAATACAGGATATTTTTGATGATAGTATTTTATAGCAGCATGTTGAGATGGGGCAGGTACTGAACCTGCATAAGCGATTGCTAAATTTTTTCTTTGCTTCGCTGAGCGGATATTGGCGGAAAATTCCTCATTTTGAGTTGCGGAACTGGAAGGGACTGCTGGTATATTCGTCCAGCGATTTAAATGCGGCACCAATTTCTTTGAAATAATTGATCAATGCGCTTAACTGTTCTGTTTCTTTTTTATCAGTTCCTTTTCTGAATGCCCTCTCATGCATGAGGAGAATTACTTTGTTCCCTATGCTCGTTTTTAGCATTTTATCCCTGACCTGTTTCCAGGTTTCGGTGGGCCGGTCCTTCCATATATTTTCCGGTGCATACCTGTCTATGTTGGAAGATGCATCGTGGTGAAAATCGAACGTCATTCTCCATTCAGTGTTCCAGCCAAATACGTTATAGCCGGCGCGATACAGCTCTTCAGCGCCTTTGCGGCTGTCTGTTTCAAAGTGCCGGATGAGTGCTTGTGTACTGCCTTCCGGTTGTTGTGGATCTGATACATACCATGTATTGCGGCCCGGTAGCCTGGCCAGCGGCATTTTCTGGCTGAGGGCAAGTGGATACATACAGGACGCAGTGTCTATTTCCTGCATATCGTAAAGGAGTTGATGAATAGTGTCTTTTGATTTTTCGAAATCAAGCAATATGGAGCGCCTGTTCCCATTATCATCTATTCGTATACCATTGTTTGTATAATAATCAGCATAACAGTCATTGGCGTGGGAGTAGCTATGGTTGCCGATTGTATGGTGGATATAAATTTCTTTTAACAGTGTTTGCAATTGCGTGCGGTCCTTTTTAATAGCATAGCTTAGCTGTGTGCCTACCAGGAAGAATGTAGCCCTTACATTTGTTTCTTTTAGCACAGCCAGTACTTCTTCGGTACCTTCCTGGATACCATCATCAAAAGTCAGGTAAATTTCCATGTAATAGCTTTTCTTTTGGAGATTTATGTTAAAATAATAAAAATTTATCTAAATTAAGTTTCAGAAGATACATCTTATAAAACCCTCTGATGACATTAAGAAATATCCTGTTTATTCTATTTTTAATATTTTCCTCTAATGGTTTGCGCGCACAACATTCTATTGCCGGCAAGGTGGCTGATTCTTCCTTTCAGCCGCTCCCATTTGCAACTATAGTGCTTCAGGCAGACAGTAGTTTTATAGCTGGTGCTACCGCGGATGAAAGCGGGCACTTTGCCATCAGTACTATTGATCGTTTGCATGGTCATTATACATTGACCGTTTCGTTAATGGGCTACCAGACATTGAAGCGGAACTTTAGCTACCCTGATACGGCTTTTCTATCACACATTATATTGGCAAGGGATAAACGAACGCTGGCAGGTGTAACGATAGCGGGCAAAAAGCCGCTGGTGATCAGGAAGGCTGACAGGTATATTGTAGATGTAGAGAATAGTTTTCTTGCCAATGGCAATTCAGGGCTGGACGTGTTGAGAAAATCGCCTGGTGTATGGGTAAGTAATAATGGCAGTATCCGGATTAAAGGATCTCAGTCGGTCCTGGTCATGATCAATGATGTCGTGCAGCGTATGTCTGAAGAAGAGCTGGCTGAGTACCTGAAAACTATCCGGTCGGAGAATATCAGTAAAATAGAAGTGATTGCTAACCCACCGTCCGAATTTGAAGCGGCAGGTGCAGGTGGTATTATACATATTATTCTTAAAAAGGTAAGAAATGACGGGTTTAGCGGTGGGGTGTCCACACAGTACCGTCAGCAGGGAACAAAGCCCTACTACGGAGGAACAGCCACGGCAGATTACCGGGTGAAGAACCTTTATTTGTCCGGGGCATACAGTTATGTGAAAGACAAGAGTATTTATTTAGCCACTAATAATATTGTATATCCCGATAAAGGAGTGTACAGCAGCCGGACCGACAGGGACAACAATGCGGGGCGGCATCAGTACCGCTTTGGTATAGCGCTGGACATCGGGAAAACTCAGACTATCAACCTGCAGACCCTGGCTACAGTTAATGACCTGAATGAATCTTTTATCACCGGGATCCGTTACCTGCCGGGTACAGATACGATAACTGGTGTAGCGAATTCCGGGAGAACAAGGGATGCTAACCTGCAAAGTACTACGCTCAATTATGTGTGGCGGACAGACAGCAGCGGTTCTCAGTTGAAGGTGATTGCAGATTACACCAATAGCAGTAAGACTGAACTTAATAATTTCTCCTCCCGGTATAATGATCCGTTGCGAAATTCTACCTACAGGAACAATACTCCTAACAATACCAGCATACTTAGTTTGCAGGCTGATTATACGAAAGTATTAAAAAATAAAACGGAAATAAAAGGAGGCACAAAACTATCTGCTGTAAAACGGGATAATGAAATTATTCGCGAAGATTACACAGATGACAATTGGGTATTGAATGGTGCGGGGAGTAATCATTTTATCTATAAGGAGTATTTGCTGATGTTTTACTCATCTGCGGAGAAGACATTAGGACGAGTTGTGCTAAAGGCTGGTTTACGGGCAGAGCAGACTTATACAAAAGGTAATTCGGTCACGTCCGGTCAGAAGTTTGACAGAAACTATTTCGGATTGTTTCCTTCATTTTTTATGATGTATACATTGAATGAGACGCAGGGTAATTCGATACGTCTGAACTATACCCGCCGATTGCAGCGGCCATCATTCACCGCTTTAAACCCTTATCGTTTGCAGTTTGATGACTATACGGTGCTGATTGGCAATCCGAACCTGTTGCCACAGTATAGCCATAACATTTCAACAGGTTATACCTTCAGGAATGAGTATACTGCAGAATTGTATTTTTCCCGGACGAATAATGTCATTGCCGAACTGGCATCTTCAGCGGGTAATAATGTAATTGAATACCAGTCAAGGAATTTTACAAATAGTACCGAGTATGGTGTGAGCCTGGAAGCACCTTTTAAGGTGATGAAAGGATGGACAGTCAATAACAGTTTTTCGTTATATAATTTATCTTACCGTCTTGATTCGTTCAGTATTAACCGGACCTCTTTTTCCCTAAAGTCAATACATACGATTGTATGGAACAAAGTCATAGACATTGACGTGGTAGCAGATTATCGTTCGCCATATGTGAGTGCTAATTCCAGGATCCCTCATATGTTTTCGTTTGACCTGGAGTTTACAAGGAGAATACTTAAGAACCAGGGAAGAGTGCGGCTGTTTCTGGCAGATATTTTCAACACCTTACGGGAGAAAGAGACGACCGACTATTACAATACGCATATAGACTTTTATCAAAAGCGGCCCACCCGTATTGTTGGTGTAGCGTTTTCTTATACATTCCGTTCAGGGAAAAAATTCAGTAATAAAAAGATTGATCAGGGTAATACTGATGAAAAGGGGAGAATAGGCAATTAAGCGCCTGCAGTTTGCAAGAGTGAAAGGGTTTTGCCCTGTATGGTGATGCGCATGTTCAGTCCGTCCTGCTGTTCCTGTGTGATGATGCCCTGAAGAAAGAGGAGTCTGCCAAATCTTTTAATATGCGTCCGTAAATTCCGTTTTAGTTGTTCTGATTCCTGCAGGAATGCATCCAGGAAAAATTTAGGGCGGGGGATTATATATGATAGCACCAGGCATTCGGTTAAAGTCAGATCGTTTGCCGGTTTTGAAAAATAGAACCAGGAAGCATTTGCCAGGCTATATACATTAGGACCCATTTCTATGATATTCAGATAGTGTTCCAGTATTTTCATTTTAGGAATATGAAAGAAGTGTTCCAGCAGCAGTGCAATGAAGATTTCTTCTATTTTTCTGTAGAGTGTTTTTTCATGGTTCAAAAAAAGATTACGTACCAGTTGCATGGTGATGGTACTTGCGCCCCGCCGAAATTCACGGTTAATAATATTTTGTACAATACTATAACCGATGGCCATAGGGTCTAGCCCGCGGTGCTTAAAGAACATTGTATCTTCTGAACTTAGTATAGTGGCCAGCAGTAGTGGCTGTATTTGCCCGATGTCCAGGTAGTGATGGCTGGTATTAACCGGCTTTTCGTTGAGGTTGTGCCAGTTTGCCGGACATTCAGCCAGTTGCAGCTCGTTGTTCTGTAACTCCAGTTCAAAAGTATGTTCCCAGAGATTATTTGTATTGCAGGTGAAGACTGCGTTAACGGATGCTACTGTACCGGTGAAGGACAACCCGTATATTTTCCGGTAGCTGAAATCGGGGAAGGCCCGTAGAAAATCAGCTATTGAAATCTCTTCCAGCCGGATGCCCGCCTTGAAATGGTTGTGGCTGAAATCGTGTGTGCCATACAGGGAAAACCGCAACTGGTTATACCTGGCGGTAGCTGTTTCTGCCAGTGTAAAAGCATCTCCGGACAGGTGGCAGTCCATGTGAAGTGATAAGTGCTCCGCCCTAATTTCTTTCGAAGACAGCACATGGCTGCTGATGGTACCTTGTTCAACCAGTAAACTAAGTGACAGTGCACTATCCGTTATATTTGTAATGTTCAACAGGCTATTGGAACTGAGGAGAAGCATTCCGGGAGATTGTGTTTCGTTGGCAGAGAAATGCAGGTTACCCTCTCTTTTTTCTATTGCCAGCTTTTTGATGGAAAAGGTGTGGCGGCCGATAGTCATCGTTACTGCAGCTATATCAGTATGCAGGGGAATATGTTTTTTTAGTCTTGAAAGCAGCCTGAATACCCCTTTATAATGTATGGGCTGCAGGGGGAAGGCGGGTTGTTTTACAGGAACCGTGTTTTCCGGTGCCGGATGCCTGGCGGAAAGGATGTTCAACTGGATTGTAGCTGCAGATAGTGAACTGAGTAGTAATTCCTTCCTGAGTAAAGTCCTTAGATTTATTTTGCCATGAATGCCAGTAGCGGTGAACGAGAGTTTATGTTTCTTCCGGATATGTAATTCTTTCATCGTAAAGCTGCCATCCAGGTGAAATCTGATCTTTCCTACGGTAAAGAAAATATTGAGGGCTTTACCCAATTTTTCGCATGCATTTTTCTGTTTGTTACTCAGCCATTTACTACCAGGGTAGCCGTTTGTAAGAAGTATTATTACGAGCTGTCTGATAATAAAAAATGTGGATGGGAGGGAATTCATCAATGGAAAAGGGTTATGACTTGTAATATACAAAAATAAGTACGGACCCCCATTGTTTTAAGCAGCATTTCAGGAAGAGGTGACACAGGTGCCAGTTTCACTACTGCTTCAGCTTATATTGCAGACGTAAGCTCTGACGAAACTACCAGGGCCAGGAATTTCGGTATGATCGGTGCCGCATTCGGACTCGGCCTGAGCCTTTATGCAATAGGTTTGATACTCTTTGCTTTTGCAACAGAAAGCTGGATGATGTTCGCATTTCTGATTCCCTATTGTCTCGGCGGGATCTGTGGCCCTTCCCTTCAATCTGTTATTTCAGGCCATGTACCGCGTAATCAGCAGGGAGAGCTGCAGGGTGCACTTACAAGTTTGATGAGTCTTACAACGATCATTGGCCCCCTGGTAATGAACAGTACCTTCACTTACTTTACTACAGATAAAGCCCCGTTCTATTTTCCAGGTATACACTTTTTAATCGGAGCAGTTTGTATGCTCCTAAGCATTGTGATCACTTATAAAGTATTAAGCCGCGAGAAAAGAGAGCATCCTGAGCTGAGGGATGTGATCTCCAGAGGTGGCGATTTATAACTTTTGAATGCACATATCGACCCGGTCCTCCCTAAAATGAAAATCACTGCCTCCAAAAATACAAACTGGTTGGTATTGTTTTTTCTTCAATATTCACTGAACTTCATCCTGTCATTCATTACACCATCCATAACAAAAAAAAGTTTAATGATTCCTTTTCCTACCGTGTTTTCACCCTTTTAGCCGGGAGAATAACGGATTCTGACCGCTGGGATGATCTGTTAAAACCCCTTTCAGCAAAGGGTTTGGTGTAAAAGGTGTTTTCCCCCTGTCATTTTTAACAGCACTTGCTACCTCGCCTTATCTATGGTTTATCCTTATTTTTATTTCAACATTTTCTAACCTCAAATTTTATTTTATGGCAAAGGAATTAACCTCATTCACCATGGGAAAGCTAATTGATGCTACAGAAGCTCAACTTACGCTGAATAAAAGAACGAGCATGACAAGTAAAATGCAGTTTGCGCATTCTTTTGTAAACAATTTAATTAACGAACCTGCATGTAAGAATTATTACGCCGATCAGATCAACGGGTATTTATTTGACAGGGAAGAGCTGATAGATTTCCTGCAGAAAGGAAATGCAACCCATGTAGTAATTGTGATGGGGGCACATTTGAAAGATGAGATGAACTTTAAAGAGGGAGATCCTACAGTAATGGTGCTTAAAACCACAATGCCACAGGATGGTAATCCCACAGGGAATAATGATACCCTCCGGGCACAGGTGGATGGAACCACTGTGGCACTGGAACATCCTCCCGGACAAATGATCACCTCCATTGTAAATGGGCAGCTGACATTTAATTTTATCTGAGAAACTTCCTAAATTGTATAAAGAGCACTACAACTACTTTATGCATATACAGGAATATCTAAGCACCCTTTCAATATGGAGCATTCTATTACCTCTGTTTACCGGGTTTCTGTATTTTAGGCGTCTTGGAAATGACTCAAGAATTATTTTAGGGATAGTAGCATTAGCTACTATCCCACAGTTATTGCGGGCATTCATGATGAAAGGAAGCGCCCTGAACATATCCTATAATTTGTATACGATCTGTGAGGTGGTGTTATTCTATTGCTTGTTTGTTAATAAGCTTTTTTCCTATAGTCGTAAGAGAGTTTTTGTGTTTTCAGGTTTGTTAGCCTTATTATGTAATGTTTGTATGATACTCGTTTATGGCCTGATGGAAAGATTTATCAGTGAACTTGTATGCCTGAATAACTTTATTTACACAGTATGGATGCTGTTGATCATCCTGGATCAATATGCCACCGATGACTGGGAGATCAATCCTTCGATGCCTTTTTTCTGGTACCTTTTAGGTTTATTATTGTACGCTCCCTGCACCATGCTGATCTATTCATTATGGCCATATATTAAGCGATATCCGGATTCTATTCTCAGTCAGCTGTGGGTGATTCAGTATATTTTTAATATTATCATGTATGTATTGTTTGCAGCAGGTTTTTTGCATGAGCGTAACCCAAAAATTACTGCCAATGGATAAGGATATTATACTAAGTATGGTCATTGCGACGCTGCTCTTCCTGCTAATGATCTGTTTTATTGTCACTTTCTGGATGATTTACCGGCGCCGCAGGGCTGTGCACCGGGAAGAGAAAAAACAACTGCATGTGGCTTATGAAAAGGAGATCCTGCACTCCCGGCTCGAGATGAAAGAACAAACCCTGAAGCATATTTCTGAAGAGATTCACGATAATATTGGCCAGATATTAAGTCTTGCAAAACTTAACATCAGCATCATGGAGAGTAACTGCCCGGAATCATTACGGGAAAGGATTGGCGATACCAAACAACTGATCAGTAAAGTGATCCAGGATCTGCGGGATTTGTCCGGGAGTATGGATACAGATACCATCACAGCACGTGGGGTATATGCGGCTATCTTAGCGGAGCTTGACAGAATAAAGAAGACAGGGGCATATTTAGTGAACTTTAATAGTAGCGGAACTGTTTGGCGAATGGATTCCAGCAGGGAGCTGATCTTGTTCAGGATCTTCCAGGAGGTGCTGAACAACCTGATCAAACATGCTTCCGCCAGCGTGATTGATATAGATATTTGTTACACAGCTACACTTTGTACCTTAAGTATTGCGGATAACGGGAAGGGATTTGACATCACCGCGCTGCCTGAATCGAGGGGAATGGGGCTTCGCAATATGGAAAAGCGAAGCGCCATGATCGGTGCCTCATTTCAGCTGGAAAGTAATGTATTAAACGGCACGCTCATTCGTATTGTTTTTACTCCTTAATTAAGCAATTAGAACCCCATGAACTCAAAAGTAAAGATAGTACTGGCAGATGACCATGTACTGTTGCGCAATGGATTGGCGCGTGTGATCGAAAGTTTTGGTAATTATGATCTGCTTTTTGAAGCGAACAATGGAAAAGATCTGATCGAAAAGCTGGATGCCCATCATCTGCCTGACATCGTATTGCTGGACATTAATATGCCGGAGCTGGATGGCTATGAAACCTGCTTATGGTTGCGGGACCAGTACCCTGTCGTACGGGTACTGGCCCTGTCCATGTATGATAATGAGACGGCCGTGATCAGGATGTTCAAAGCAGGGGCAAGGGGCTATATTCTGAAAGATTGTGAACCCGCGGAACTGAGGAGTGCCCTGGCGGCAATATCAGGGAAAGGGTTCTACTATTCTGAAATGGTCACAGGGAAACTCATTAGCTCCATCAGCGGGAGTGACAGCAATCCGAATAAAATGGTGCTGGAGCTGAATGACCGGGAACTCATCTTCTTAAAGATGGCTTGCACAGAGATGACCTATAAAGAAATTGCAGATAAAATGTGCCTGAGCGCAAGGACCATCGATGGTTACAGGGATAGCCTGTTTGAAAAACTCAATGTAAAAACCCGGGTAGGACTTGTCACCTATGCGTTGAAGAACGGTATTGTACTGCTGGATAACCTCCCTTAACAGGGGTGAAAACACCCTGATATTCTCCCTTATTTTCACGTTGTCTAACCATGGAGACTAAAGGATCTTTGTATTGTTATTCACCCAAAAACATACAGTTATGATCCAGGTAAAAACATGGGAACAGGATCCCGGTTTAAATGATCATCCCAGCGGGGGGATGTTAATCAACGTATCTATTCCTGATCCGGAGGTATTGAACCTCCCAATACAAATTGTCCATCCTTCTCCTGCGCCGGTACCAGGCGATTATGCCCCGGGTACAGCAGCATTCCGCTATTGGGCAGGGCTTACTTTTCTTTACAGAGGTATTACATACTGGAAATCGTTGTTACCGGAATTTTCCTGGCAGCAGGATATCGGTGCTGTGTTGCCGGTGAACCTGGAAGCAGGTGAAAATTTCAATGCTTATTATTCACGAGTCGACGGACTTAATTTTTATTACGGCAATGCTGGTCATCAAACAGTGTATGCGGGAGAGAGTGCGGATATTGTTTGTCATGAGCTGGGGCATGCCATCCTGGACATTATCAGGCCTGCACTGTTTGATACGGCTTATTTGGAGGCAGCCGCATTTCATGAATCGTTCGGTGATATGAGTGCTTTATTGAGTGGCTTGCAGGTACAGAGTTTAAGACAAAGTGTATTGCAGGATACATCGGGAATCCTGTATTCTTCTTCCCGGTTATCAAAACTGGCAGAGCAGATGGGATGGGCGATCCGCCAGGTATATCCTGATGCGGTAGAGAAAGATTGTCTTCGGAATGCGGTGAATAAATTCTTCTATCAGAAAACTGATCTGTTACCCGGATCGGGGCCGGCTTCCGTGCTGAGTAAGGAGGCGCATTCTTTTTCAAGGGTATTTACGGCGGCATTTTTTGAAGGGCTGGCGGCTATGTTCAGACTGGGGGATGGTTCTGAGGCGCATTTGCAGGAGGTGAGTATAGCGATGGGTAAGGTGCTGATTGGTGGGATCAGGATTGCGGATGTGGTACCTGCTTTTTTTAGCCAGGTAGCTGCAGGTATGGTGGCGGTGGCTAAGCAGGAATTTGATGGGATTGGGTATGATCAGTGTTTGCGTGGGGCTTTTGTGAAGCATGGTATTCTGGATACGGCAGTGCCGATGCAACCTTTCTTGAAGCATGTGAGTCATTTAATGGCTTTTAATATAATGCCTGCACATGAGCTGTCTACTTTGAGATTGTCTGTAAGTGAGTTTGAATTGGGGGTGGATACCATTCTTGTGCATGCAAATAGCGGAGACAATTTCTTTGCAATGGCGTTTAATGGGGAGGCACCGAAGGCACCTGCTCTCGCGGCGAAGGAGTTTTTGAAACAGATAGTGAGTACAGGGAAGTTAAAGCCGATCTCAGAACAGACGAATATGTTTCCGGTGAAAGAGACTTATACACATGAATTGAGGAAGGAAGGGGAGGACTATATGCTGAAGCGTATCCGTATCGATTGTTTTGGCCATTGATTATTTCATCTATTAATCCCAATTTTTATGTTACGTTATATTTTACTACTGATTGTTTTTGCCAGTGCGCAGGTGTATGCCCAGAAGACGGGTACTGTTTCCTTAGATTTTAAAACTAAGGCTATTAATTTCCCCACAGGAAGTTTTCAAAAAGGAGATGCTATCCAGCTGAGTATTACAAATTATAATGCCAATCTGTATAAGTTGGAAATTGGCGATGTGGATACCGCTGCGGTAGCTCCTCCTAATAATGGAACTTTAATATCCGGTTTGCAGGACGATGGGAATCTGGCTAAACTGGTGGCGAACCTGAGCAGTGCGGTAGTGGCTGCTGCGCCGCTGGCGGTGGCCGGGAATAAAAGTATGTTTGCTGATTTCCCACCCAAAAAGCCAAAGGATGAATTGTCTGTGGAAGATGTACAGCAACTTGAGATTGATACTATCCTCAATATGCAACACGAATTATATAGTTTGAAGCAGGACGCTGAGTGGATATTATATAAATATCGGGAACAGTTTTTGGTGCAAACGGTGCCTGCTGTCAGTTGTGACCTGTCCTTTGATGCTGAGATCAAAGAAATAGCGCATAATATGGATTCGCTCAGGTCTGCATTGCTGGATCTCCGGTATAGATTAGAAGTAAGGACTATCCGGTATGTTCGTAATATTTCAAAGTATGCAGAAAAAATAGAAAAAGATAAGGGCCTGAAAAATAATGATACTCTTATTCGGAAGTATTACGAAGATATCAGTACTTCCGTTATTGCTGCCCAGGAGAATGTTGACCTGGACCATCAGGCTACATTGATATGTAATCTCAGGGTACTGCAACTTACTTCCAGCGGGTGCTATGTATCCCTGCCTATGTACCTGCTGGATGATGTCAAAAAAGTGACGATCTCCATTACCCCAAGGTATGACTCCCTGAACCTTGGCTCTTATAAAACGACTTTTATGTTACCCTGGGTACAGCATAAGGTGTGGGGAATAAGTGCGGGGATCTACACGTCCACTTTATACAACGACGTCTATAGCGGGCAGCAGCAATCAGACTCAACTTTTTCAATTGTGCAGGAAAAGCATTCCGGTAAAATGGAATTTGGCATCAATGCGCTGGCATATACCGGGTGGAATGTGACAGGAGATAAGTCCTGCAATTACCTGGGTATGGCATTCGGTATAGGGATGTCGGTGTCAGAAAAACCTAAGCCAAGAGTGCTGTTGGGCATGTCATTTATTACGGGGGAGAAGAACAGGTTAATGGTTTCCGCGGGTCTGATCGCAGGGTTTGTAAACAGGTTGTCTTCTGCATATAAGGAGAATACGACCTATAGCGGAACCCCCGGCACCTTTGTTAAGGATGGGATTAAACCAGGCGCATTTTTGTCTGTTAATTACAGTTTCTTAAACTAATAGTTATGAAATACTTTTTATTATCGGTACTGTTGTTTTCTGGTGCTGATGTGTTTGCACAGAACGCTGTTGCAAAAGCATCCACATTGTATGATCATACTTCTGCTCATATGGCGGCATGTATATGGGGCGGGTTTTTATTGGTGGGTGGAGTAGGATTGTTATTGTTTTTTACCACTCCTCTTTGCAGGGATCTCAGTTATGATCCGGAAACTAATCTGCCAAGACCCTTGAAGCAACGGAGTTTTAGTTATGCAAAGACGCAGTTATTCTGGTGGACGGTGATTATTTTATCCTGTTTCCTGGGGGTGTATATCTATACCAATGTGTTGGTTGATATTACCGACCAGATGGTCATTCTGCTGGGTGGCGGGTTAATGGTAGGCTTGACCGGTACTATGATCGATCGGTCGCAGATGCAGGCGAATAACCAGGATATGCCCTCGAGGCACCAGGATATTACAGCTTCGCAGGGGTTCCTGTTGGATATTCTTTCGGATGAGAGTGGGGTGAGTATTCATCGGTTTCAGGCAGTGGTGATTAATTTGATCTTTGGGGTTGCTTTTGTAGTGGGGTTTGTAGCGAATTTGAAAGGGAAAGTGGACCCGTTTATAAAATTTGATCCGAACCAGATGGCCTTGTTAGGGGTGAGTGCTGCTGCTTATCTTGGGTTTAAGACGAGTGAGAATGGGAAGGAGACGAAAATAGATCGGCAGGTGGCTGCGGTGCAGGAGGTGAATAGGAAGAAAGAGGAAGAGAATCTGGCGGCTCCGGCCCGACAGACAGTGATGTTTCAGGCAGTGGAGACGCGGTTGAAAAGTAAGGGCATGGTGTAGCAGGGGAATTTTTCACCAATGAGAGATTGAATGCGGAATAAACCTTCCGCAAAACTGTTCGACACTAGTCTCCCATAGTCCGCTAAATGAACCGATCGGGTTATTAAAATTAAAGGCCTTCAGATGAAAAATCTGGAGGCTTTGGTGTTTGGAGGTTTTGTTGGTGATGCTCTATTCTATCTTCAGCTCCCGCACCGTTTCATTCCCAGGTAAATCTACCGCCACTATCACCAGTTTTCCACCTGGTGGTACTGTGCTTACCTTATAAGACCAACTCACGCCATTTCGGCTTAAAAGGGCCTTCCCCCGCTCCAGAATTACACCTTTGGCATCCTCCACTCTTACGTTCACCTCCGCTACCCTGAATTCATTCTTCGCTGTCACAACCACGGTCTCTGATTCGAATTGAATATCCTGGATCTCGGGTGACTGATAAGCATCTCTGACCGCCATATTAAAGGCATTTTGCCCAGGACCGGCCAGGGACTTGTAATACGCCTTTATCTCGGGATCCATAATGACCGCTTTGGCATAAGCTACTGCCACTTTCATCTTGTACCTGGCTTCCAACTGTTTTGTGGTAGGCTTCCCCTTCGAGGGGCCACGCTTTTTAGCGATGATGATCTGTCCATTTCGTTCGTATATCACGAACTCATTGCCGAGTACACCCCGGACTTTATCTAATAGCAGGCTGTCTTTTACTATGGCCATAACAAACAATTTTGAGGTTACAATACAATGTTAGCTTATTCTGGTGAGATATAGTTCATCGTTAACATTAAATGAGTACTAAAATATCATAGTAAGATCACCAGAATATCAATTGGATATTAAGGTACTATTTTAGTGCTCTTTGAATGGTCTTTAAACACCGTTATGTAAGGCTCTTTGTCTTATATCCTGGATTGGTCCTGCCAGAACTGCTTCTTTGGAAAAATGTACCCGAACTGGGTACCGATAAAGTAACGAGGAAGGAGATAGGGGAGAAAAAATAGGTGCACGGGTGTCAGCCCTGCACCTGGAGATCACCTATACAGATGGCATACAAGAGCGGATCAGCCAATTTATTGATTGCTGGAAGGATGGTAAACGCGCCGTCTTGACGGTTGTTCATTGGGTTATTATCTGGAACTCATTTCATAAACAGGTATTTTCAATGGATAATCAATACATACATAGTAATGATAAAATGAGTTCTGTTTATTTCAAGGCAATTAGTCATCACCCATAATACACATCAGGCAAGTTGCTTTCTAAACTCAGAAGGACTCATGCCCTTAAACTTCTTAAATGTCCTGTTTAAATGGCTTTCATCAGTGAAGTTCAGCTCATAGGCAATTTCACTTATCCGCTTATCACTATTCAATAAGCGGGATTCTATCAACCTCATTTTGTAATGGATGATATAGTCCTGCAAGGTCTCACCTGTTTGCTTTTTAAAATACCTACCGAAATAATTAGGAGACATGTTGACGTGCTTACTTATCCTTTCTGACTTCAACATATTGGGTTCATAGATATGTTGTTGAATATAATGTAATATTTCCAGCACGGGTTCGCCGGTATTTTCTTTTATATTTTTGGGTAGTTTCAGTGCAATATTTCTCGCTACTATGGTAATGATCGTACTGATGAGCTGTTCGCTTATCCTGTTGAAATAAATTTGCTGATTCGTATGTTCTGTAATAATATGCTGTACCAGCGAAGCAATCAATGGCTTGTCAAGGTGATTTTTCAGGATGCATCCGGGCCTGTGAGAAGCATTCTGCAATATGTATTCAATGCTATTGTCTGCTATATAATTTTCATTGAAACGGAGAAAGAAAAATAGTGTCGGGTTAACAATATCAAACGAGTAATTATCTACTGGCGTTAATAGGAACAGGTTACCTTTTTTGTAGGAGAATTTATGTTCATTTACAAACTGCAGCCCTGTTCCCTGTACCACATAGATAAGTTCGAAGAAGTTATTTCTGCGTTTGTAAGCAGGGAATTGGCTGAGTTCTTTTATTTCAATTTCAAAGGGTTGATGTAAATTCTGCCTCGTCATTTTTACAAGTTACGCCGAAAAACTGACACAGGCATGCTGCCATCTGGCCGGGGAGACTGCTGCCAGCTCAATTCATCGTCCTTTATATGAAACGTTACTTTACGTTTTGTATTATCCCAGTTAGGGTAGCTGGAGCGATCGGTATTGAATATAATCATCCCGTTTGCTTCATCTATTGAATAGGTTCCAAAATGACAACTGGTACTTAATACTGCATCTTTATATTCTTCAGGAGTACCTTTCAATTTATCTCCGGACAGGAACTTTTGTCTTTCTCCACGGAAAATCTCTACTGCATAATGTCCGTCTGCAGTAAAGATGGCAATGCCCTGCGGGTTTTCGCCATAGTCGGCTACCTGTTTGCCGTCGGGTAATATTTTGTCAGCATGGGTAAGGTGCCAGCTACCCACTAATGGGTTGGATTGTGCAAAGGAAAGGGTGGTCATACAACTAAGTATTATTATGATGATATGTGTTTTCATACCACAATATTAGGAAGGCAGCCTAACCCGGAATAGTACAATTTTACTATAAATCTGTATCCTGGTGCACAATTTAAAAACGCCAACAGAGAGCGGGGTTGCCTTCCTATAACTCCGCTACTGTAATTGATAATAAAGGAAATAGCCTTCCTGCACAGTTTAAAATTTATTAAATTAGAAATCTGAAATGGTAAGTTTAAAATGCAACAATTAGAACCAAATATCCCGATAAAAGACAAAATCAGCCCGGACAGACATATAAAGGCTGAGGCTTTCAGGAAAGATATCAGGAAAACAGAACCGCACAAGCATAAGCAGTATTTTGAGATCATTTATCTTACTAAAGGAACAGGCGTGCATTGGATCGATGGCGTTCGTTATGAGCTCAGGCCACCGGTACTCTATTTTATTACTCAAAACCAGGTACATAATTGGGAACTTGAAAGTGAGCCGGATGGCTATGTGGTTATTATTAAAAAGTCCTTCGTCCTAAGAAGCCTGGATCTCGAGTTGAAGATGCTGCTGCATCAGGCTAGTAATATTACCTGCATCAATATTACTGATAATGCCACTATTCAATGCTTGTTCGGGTTATTGGTGGAAGAAAGTATTATAGGAGCTCAATTCAGCTTTCCCGTTATAGAAGGGTTGCTGAAGGCACTATTAGCTAAAATTCAGCGCATTTCTGACAGTTCGGATAACAGTACTTTGAGAAAAACCAATATGTATGAATCTTTTCTTGAGAAACTACATCAGGGTAATCCGGTTAAAAGTAAAGTAGCCTATTATGCCGGCTTATTAAATACAAGTCCTCAAAATCTTAATGCTGCTTGCCGTAAAGCTGTTGATTTGCCTGCAACGGCTGTTCTATCAGATTTTATCATTAATGAGGCCAAAAGATTGTTGCTATATACTGATAAAACCGTATCTGAAATTTCTTTTTCCCTGAATTTTAATGACCCCTCTCATTTTGTAAAATACTTCAAAAGGTTTGCTGACCAAACCCCTCAGTCTTTCAGGCTAAACTCATCTCAGATGCCATAGCATTTTCAAATATACCATACTCCCGCTTTCCCCTTCTTTACTTTTACGCTGCTTTATATGTTATCATAAACCCGCTTTGCAGCATGAAAGGTTACCAATATTTACGCTTGTTAGCAACCGGCCTGTTGGTGGTCTGTTGTTTATCAACGCAAAAACTTATAGCACAGCGCGCTATTTCGATTAGGGAAGCTCTTTCGCTGGTACAGTCTCAACAACCGCAACTCAATAGCTTTAAGGAGCAGGCTACAGCCGCAGGGCATAATATTTCAATAGCCCGAAATGCCCTTATACCTGATGTGACAGTAGCTTACCAGGCAGGTTTTGCTACTTATAATAATATTACAGGCATGAGCTATCCTGGTTTAATTTTACCCATCAGCGGTCCACCCTCTGCTGGTAATAGCTATGAGCCTGTTCCTGGTTCTGCTTTAACTGCATTGCTAAAATGGAATCCAGTAACTTTTGGACAAAGACAAGCATCCATTGAAAAAGCTACCGCGCAGTTCAAACTGGCAAATAGTTATTATGATGAGGCACTCTTTCGTCAGCAGTATGCTGCAATTGCGGTCTATTTGGATGCTGTGTATCTCCAAAAACTGGTGCAAAGCCATCAGGCCAACATTGACCGTACGGAAACAGGTTTGCAACAATCGCTCGTATATGCAAAAGAAGGACTGCGTCCCGGTATTGATACCACCCAATTTCAGGCTGCACTAGCCCAGGCAAAAACCGATTTGCTGCTCACAGAACGTCAATACTACGCACAGGTTACAGAACTAAGCCGCCTTATCGGGCTGAACGACCAGGCTGATAAAATAACGCTATCAGATACGCTTGTAATTAACAAACTACCTTATATAGCTGATACAGCTATTTCAGTAGCAAGCCATCCCTTTTTCCTGCATCAGCAGGCCAGAAAAGTAGTTTCCGAGGCGGCTTTAAAGGAAATAGAGCGATCATGGCGGCCCAAACTCGATCTATGGGCTAATGCCTATGGTCGGGGCTCAGGTGTTTCGGCAGACGGCACTTTACATAAATCTGATGGCTGGTCACTTACACGCAGTAATTATGGTGTAGGTATACAGGTAAGTTTCCCGATACTTCAATTTTCATTGGTAAACAAGCAAAAGAAACAATTTGCTTCACTGGTGAAAGCGGATGAAGCCCAATTGAGCCAGCTAACTTTAGACTTGCAAAAACAGCAGCAAACTGCACAGTTTAATTATCGTCAGGATGTATTAATAGCCAGGCAGTCAATAATACAAGCACAATCCGCGAATGATGCCTTCACAGGTTTAAAACTAAGTTATGCCTCCGGTCTGATTGACTTTACCCGTTTAATACAAGGGCAATATGATCTGCTTAAAGCGGAAACAGGCAAAGCAGGTGCTTTCCTGCAGACATGGCATGCTTTACTGGATATAGCAGTGACGAATGGCAACCTTGATGAATTTACCAACAAAATGAAATAATGAACGATCCATTATGAAGCTAATTACTGCTGCGTTACGACATCCGGTTACCATCCTGGTGACCATTATGGCGATACTCTTTTTTTCTTACCTGTCAGTACGAAATACTAAAATAGACATTTTTCCCCGCCTGGGATTACCGGTGGTATATGTAGCCCAACCCTATGGTGGCTTGTCTCCCGAGCAAATGGAAGGCTTTATTACGTCTTATTATGAGTATCATTTTTTGTATATCACAGGGGTTAAATACGTAGAATCGAAAAGCATTCAGGGTGCTGCGCTTATTAAATTGGAATTTAATGAAGGTACTGACATGAGCCAGGCAATGGCTGAAGTGGTGGGTTATGTAAACCGTTCCAGGGCATTTATGCCGCCGGGAACAGTGCCGCCTTTCGTTACCCGGTTTGATGCTGGAAGTGTGCCGGTTGGCCAGCTTGTGTTTAGTTCAGATAGCCGGTCACTAAGTGAGATTTCAGACCTGGCATTATTTAAGGTCAGGCCAATGTTCTCTACATTGCCGGGAGTATCAGCGCCACCTCCCTTTGGGGGCAACCAGAAAACAGTGCTGGTTACCATTGACCCCGAAAAGCTAAGAAGCTATAACCTTTCTCCTGATCAGGTGGTACAAACATTAGTTAAATTCAATACTATTTCCCCCTCAGGAAATGTCCGTATCGGGGATACTACTTATATCACGCCTCAGAACAGCGTTATTGAAACATTACAGGATCTACAAAATGCACCACTTCGATTGGAGGCAGGACCCACCGTGTATGTAAAAGATATTGCCAATGTAAGTATGGGCGCTGATGTAACTACCAGTTATGCGCTGATAAATGGGAAACGTTCAGTGTACATACCTGTTACAAAACGTTCAGATGCTTCTACCTGGGACGTGGTTCAAAAAGTTAAGGCAGCGCTACCTGATATGCAGGCGGCTATCCCTTCAGATATAAAAGTTACCTATGAGTTCGATCAGTCCGGCTACGTTATAAATTCCCTGAAAAGTCTTCTTTTTGAAGGCGGACTTGGCGCAATTTTTACTGGCCTGATGGTGTTATTATTTCTTGGAGATCGCAGGAGTGCGCTGATTGTAATTTTAACCATTCCGCTTGCATTACTTACTTCTGCTACCTTATTGTACCTGGCTGGTCAAACGATTAATATAATGACATTGGGTGGTCTGGCATTGTCAGTAGGCATACTGGTAGATGAGGCAACTGTAACCATCGAAAATATACACCGGCATATGGAAGCCGGTAAAGGGAAAGCCCGTGCTATAGCCGATGCTACAAAAGAGATAGCAGGACCGAAGTTGCTTATACTGCTTAGTATTTTGGCGGTATTTGTACCATCCATGTTTATGAGTGGTGTACCCAAAGCTATGTTTATGCCCCTGTCGCTGGCAGTAGGGTTTGCTATGATTGCTTCCTTCCTGTTATCACAGACTTTTGTACCGGTGATAGCCAACTGGTGGTTGAAGTCAAAACCAGCCACCGAAGCTTCGAAACAGGAAAACGATTATTTCAGCCGTATCAGGCAACGCTACATAAATGCCGGTCAGCTTTGGAAAAACAGCTATCGTCGGCTTAGTTGGTTGTTTCTTTTTATTTCGATCGTATTAGTAGCAGTAATATTTGTTTTTACCGGTACGGAATTATTTCCTCAAACTGATAGCGGCCTGGCGCAGGTTCGTTTACGCTTGCCGGTAGGGAGTCGTTTTGAACGGACAGAAGAAGCGACCCATAAACTTTTGTCAATGGCAGACAGTATTGCGGGCAAAGGCAACACAGAAATAAGTTCTGCATTTATTGGAACGCAACCATCCAGCTATCCTGTAAATTACATTTATTTATGGACAGGCGGGCCGCAGGAATCTGTTACCCGAATTAAACTAAAAAGCGGCGTAATCCCGATTGAAACGTTCCGCGAAAAGCTGAGAAAAAGCGTGCAGCAAAATATGCCAGACGTGCGAATCTCTTTTGAACCCGGTGACATGGTAGAACAGGTATTGAATCAGGGTAGTACGAATCCGATTGAAATTTCAGTAGTGAACCGAAACCTGGCTGATGGTAGAAAAACGGCAGAACAAGTGGTACAAAAACTATCTGCTATTCCTGCGCTACGTGATGTACAGATTAGTACCCCGCTTGACTATCCTGCTATCCGGTTAAATATTGACCGGGTTAAAGCCGGCCAGTTAGGTATTAGTAGTGATCAGATAGCAAGGTCTGTAGTAACTGCTACGTCTTCCAGCCGTTTTACAGCACCCAGCTACTGGTTGGATAAGACTACAGGAACTGCTTACCAGGTGCAGGTACAATACCCTGAATACCTGATGAACAGTACCGCAAAATTAGAGGCGATACCTATATCAGGGGGAACCGGTAGTTCACATTATCTCAATGAGGTGGCAAACTGGAAATATACAACTGTGCCGGGAGAATATGACAGGCTGAATCAGCAACGCTATATTACGATCACGGCCAACATACATCAGCAAGATGCGGGAAGCGTATTCAAAAAAGTAAACCAGGTAATTGCAGATATGGGTAAGTTAAGTAACGGATCCAAAATAAAGCTCCGTGGCCAGCCGGAACTCCTGCAGCAAACCTTAACCAGCTTGCAGTTTGGTTTACTGGTGGCTGTAATAGTAATATTTCTGGTAATCGCCGTGTATTTTCAATCCTTTCGTATAGCGTTGGTAACTTTAGCGATTATACCGGCAGTAATAGCTGGTGCCTTACTCTTCCTGTTAATTACGGGCAATTCCCTGAACATACAATCTTATATGGGAACGATTATGGCTGTAGGCGTCGCAATTGCAAATGCAGTGCTATTTATAACAAATGCGGAACATTATAGACAAATTGGAGATAGCGCCTCTTATATGAAGGCTGCTGCCAATCGTTTGCGTCCTATTTTAATGACCAGTGCTGCTATGATTGCAGGCATGATCCCGATGGCATTGGGCTTATCGGAGGGTGGGGATCAAACCTCTCCTTTAGGTATAGCGGTTATTGGCGGACTGCTTTTCTCTGCCTTTAGTGTATTGTTTTTTCTTCCTCATTTATACCAGTTGATAATAGGAAGAAAAGTATACAAAAACATCTCTCTTGACCCGGACGATATAAATAGTGCCAGTTATGACAAGTAACAATAAAAAGAAGAACTTAAATAATATGCGTTTAGTTGTTTTTTTCAGCCTGTCTGTTCTCCTGGCGGCCTGCGGTGGCTCCAAAGAGCAGCAAGCAGGCGATGCCAATACTGCACAGGATACTGTGCCTGTTTTTTTACTGGAGCAGGATACACTTAAAAAAATGGTGGAATTGCCGGCAGAACTTGTGCCGTATGAAAATGCCGAGCTGTTTGCTAAAGTGCAGGGATTTGTTAAAGAAATGAAAGTTGACTTAGGCGATCATGTAAGGAAAGGTCAGCTCCTTGCCATAATTGAAGCACCGGAAATTAATAGCCGTTTCGCTGAGTCAGAAGCAGCTTTACAATCTGCAAAAGCTAAATGGACCGCCGGTAAAGATATTTACGAAAGATTGTATCGTGCCTCGCAGGCGAAAACTCCTGGCATTGTAGCACCTGTTGATTTAGAACGGAGCCGCAGCCAGATGATGGCAGACAGCGCTACCTATGCAGCAGCGGAAAAGCAGTCCCAGGCCTATAAAGCAGTATCAGGATACTTATATATCAAGTCCCCTTTTGATGGTGTGATTACTGCCCGTAAAGCAGATCCTGGTGCCCTGGTAGGAACAAACGCAATGTTGCTCACGGTACAAAATAACCGCATTTTACGTTTACGTGCAGCAGTACCGGAAATGTATATTTCGGCTGCGACCACATCAAAGAATATGGCTTTTAGGGTAGATGCTTATCCTACTCAACAATTTAAGGCAGCCCTTACGCGTAAATCGGAAACAATTGATCCGGTTACCAGGACAGAACTATGGGAATTTCAGGTGGACAATAGCAGCCACGAATTGAAAGCGGGCGGCTTTGCCTATGTTAAAATTGAAATAACCCGTATCCATCCATCTTATATAGTACCTGCATCCGCTATTGCAACCACACAGGAGAAGAAATTTATTATCAGGTTAAGAGATGGGCATCTTGAATGGATAGACGTACGGCAAGGTATCATTAATGACAAAGGAGTAGAGCTCTTTGGTGATTTGCAAAAAGATGATACGCTACTCTTAAAGGCAACCGATGAGCGTAAACCCGGTACCAGCGTTTATGGGAAATTGGTTCAAACTTCATTCCCGGCAGTCCGCTAAATAAGGCGGCTGAGTAAAAGATTATTGGAGCGTCTCTATAGCAATACTAAAACTCATTTCATAATTACCATTTATGTATTGATCATCAATTATAAATACCTATTTATGAAATGAGTTCTAATACTCCTTACAATGAAAAACCTGGAACTGTAAAATAGAACCCTGGGAAACCATAATTCCTAACTTCACCTTGCCCCCGCAGGTAGTTTAATTTATTAACCCAGGTGAATGATCCTCCGTTTTTTATCCCGGATTTTTGCTTATCTAAAAATCAGGATATGAAAACACAATCCATCTGGGGAATTAAATCCGTATCATTCTGGGCTGTACTGGTAATAGCAGCAGGCATTATTTTCATTGGCACCCGCTTTCTCATCTATCCGCAGGCTGGTGCTGCCGGCTATGGCATCCCCTTTGCAGCTCCGCAAGACACTGCTTACGGGAAAATCAAAGGTATCCGGGATATCTTTTCCGGACTCGCCCTTTTACCCTTACTTTTTATGCGGATGCGTAAAGTCGTGGCATGGGTATTCACTGCCGCCATTGTCATTCCTGCTGTCGATTTTCTCATTATCCTCTCTTACAATGGAAGTAAGGATACCGCTCATTTAATGATTCATGGTATCACCGCACTCGTTATGGTTATTACCAGCATTTTACTCTTTATAAAGCCCGCTAAAAATTGAACACTATGCATATCAGCCAACTCCTTTTGATCATCGCGAATGTAAGCACCGGTGTAATATATGGAACTGACATGTTTCACGCCATCGTTGTAAAAAAAGCCGCCTCCCTCAGCAAAGATAGCTCCATTGCCGACCTGATTGGCCATACCCATCTGCTCGCAGATAAGCGTATGCCGGGCTTTGGAATTACAGCACTGCTGTGCACGACAATTTGCATCGTTTTAAATTTCAGCAACCTTTATGCTACATGCTTGTCAGGTGCCGCACTATTAATGTTACTGTCTCATCTTTACTTGTACATGACCATTGCAAAGCCTGTCAATAAAGTAATGGCGGATGGCGTAGTTAATAATATCGTGCCTGTCAATATCCGAGCACTGCAAAACCGCTGGGATAGTGTGATCGGTTACAGGGCTGCACTCCTTACATTTGCCATGCTGCTGCTATCCCTGGCAACCATAGTAGGTGATTAATGAAAAAGGCAAAATTAACTGGGTAATCAGTTAATTTTGCCTGTATGCAACTTTTGATTCAAGCAATAAAGAGCCAGATCTCCGTTTCTGAAAAAGATATTACCATCATCGAAAACCTGTTTCACAAAAAATCTTTCAGGAAAGGAGAACATCTTTTGTCAGCAGGGGAGGTGTGCCGTTACATCATCTTTATTGAAAGTGGTTTGGTAAGGTATTATTTGAATAATGAAGAAACGGAGCAAACGCACTACTTTAACCAGGAAGGGGAATTTGTATGTGATTATGTCAGCTTTTTACCCCAATCCCCATCCAATGTTAATATTCAGGCACTGGAAGATACCCTTGTATACCGGATCAGTGCCGATGGCATTCAGCAATTTTACCGGGAAGTAAGCAATGGGGAGAGGTTTGGCCGTGTAGCGATCGAACAGGTTTTTGTAAATGTAATGACCCAGGTGATTTCTCTTTACACCGACAAGCCCGATAACAGGTACCTGAAATTCCTTGCTAATTATTCGGGCCTGGCTCATCGTATTCCCCAGTATTACATTGCATCTTATGTAGGCGTGAAACCGCCATCGCTAAGCCGGATCAGGAAACGCCTGGCCTCCGGGCGCTGACACTTTCACCGGTTTCAATAATACGATATGCCACTGGCTGCCTGAACCTTCCCAATATCTTCAATTCAACTACAAACTCCCTCAATCCACCTACAAATTCCAGGCCCCATAGCCCCATCTTTGTTCCACAAAAATCTCGTCTCATGACAACGCACAAAAGAATAGCTCTTGTAACCGGCGCCAATCAAGGCGTGGGTAAACAGGTAGCAAAAGAACTAGCAGCGAATGGTGTCACCGTACTCCTTGGCTCCCGCAACTTTGAACGAGGCGAAGTCGCTGCAAAGGAAATCAACGCCATTCCTATTCAACTCGATGTCACCGACCCTGCCTCCATCGCTGCCGCTGCCGAACGTATCCGCACTGAATTCGGCCGCCTCGATCTTCTCGTTAATAACGCCGCTATCTCAAGGTCTGAAAGAGATGACATTACACTGGAGAACTACAGAACATTATACGGCACCAGCACCGTATCTCTCGATGACCTCCGCGCTATCTGGGAAACAAACGTATTCGGTGCCCTCGCTGTTTACCAGGCTATGCTGCCGCTCCTAAGACTGTCATCCGATGCCCGCATTGTAAATGTCTCCAGTGGTGTAGGCTCCCTTACCCTGAATGCCGATCCATCCTTCCCTTACAGAAAGATGTACACACCAGCCTATGCCGGTTCAAAAAGTGCCATGAATATCATTGCCCTTTCCATGATGATCGAACACGAAAATGATGGTATCAAGGTAAACCTTGTATCTCCTGAGTTCACAAAAACAGCCCTCAATAATTTTCAGGGAACAGAAACCATCGAAGATGGCTCCAGGGAAGTAGTACGGGTAGCATTGTTTGGTCCGGACGATCCGGGAGGAACTTATACCCGCTGGGAGAATCAGCATATTCCCTGGTAAATGAAATGGTGGCCGGGGGATGAGTTACCCCATTTTTGATTCGGCTACAAAGTTCCGCGATAGTGCTACATCCTCCAAAAGATCTCTTCCGATCTTTGTATCACAATAAAAAAATAGTATCATGGCAGGTAAAATATGGTTTATTACAGGAGCTTCCCGTGGATTCGGAAGAGTTTGGACAGAAGCAGCACTCAATCGCGGAGATAAAGTAGCAGCTACAGCAAGAAAGCTATCCAGCATCGCAGACCTCAAAGAAAAGTATGGTGATAAGGTATTGCCACTGGAAATGGATGTTACAATACCGGCACAGGTAAATGCCGCCGTAGCTCAGGCGCACGCCCATTTTGGTAAACTTGATATTGTGCTCAATAACGCTGGCTATTCCCTGGTAGGCACCATTGAAGAAGCAAGTGCGGAAGATGTACAAGCCCTTTATGCAACAAACGTTTTCGGTCCACTAACAGTGATCAAAGCCGCACTGCCCTTATTAAGAGCACAAGGCGGAGGTCACATATTAGGAACTTCCAGCGGTCTCGGTCATTTAGCATTTCCGGTGATCGGTTATTACTGCTCCTCCAAATGGGCATTTGAAGCTATTCATGAAAGCCTGGCAAAAGAGGTGAGCCAATTCGGAATAAAAGTGACAATTATAGAGCCAGGTGCTTATGCTACTGAATTCGGTAGCCAGGATTCATTGAAATTTTCCGGGGCACTGGATATTTACGAAGATTTCAAGCAGCAGTTTTTCGGAACCCTGAGAGGTCTGGAAAGAGGTAACCCGGATGCGACCCCTGCTGCTATTTTCAAAGTGGTAGATGCAGAAAATCCACCTCTGCGTTTTAACCTGGGTAGCCAGAATTTACCAGATGTACGTGCTGCCTATGCAGAACGCATCGCAACCTGGGAAGCCTGGAACGACATCTCTGTTGCCGCACAGGGAGAATCAAAATAAATTATATGAGAATGATAACCGACCTTTGGAAACGGTTATCATTCTTTAATACAGAAGCACATGAAGAAGGAAGCAAATCTAATCCATTCACCAGACTCTCTGACTGAAATGCATCGCCTGGCAGGTTTGCCAGCTCCCAAGCATCCCCTGATCAGCCTTTTCAATGGTAGGAATACCGAGATGAAGCATGCACCAACAGGTGCCCATGTACTGAAATACTATAAGATCTCTTATAAGCCAAAACTAAGCGGAAAAATACGCTACGGTCAGAGCTATTATGATTTTGATGAAGGTGGACTGCTCTTCGCTGCCCCTGGTCAGATCATCGGTGGAAATAATGAACACGCAGTTAGCTGTTCCGATTACATTTTACTGATCCATCCTGATTTCCTGTTGAACTACCCGATTGCAAAAAAGATCAGGCAGTATGGTTACTTTTCTTACTCAACGAATGAGGCATTACATCTCTCGGAAGAAGAGAAAGAAACCATTCATGCTATCTTTACAATGATCGACACAGAACTCAATAGCAGGATCGACGATTTTAGTCAGGATGTAATTATTGCCCACATAGAATTATTACTAAATTACGCGAACCGTTTTTACAAACGTCAGTTCATTACCCGCAAAGTCGTACACAACGACCTGTTACAACGGGTAGAAGAATTGTTAAATGATTACTTTGAAAAAGATACACCAGGCTTACCGTCCGTGCAATACCTGGCGGAGCAATTAAACCTCTCCACAGGTTACCTGAGTGATATGCTCCGCTCTCTCATTGGCCAGAATGCGCAACAACTGATCCAGGAGAAACTGTTCGAAAAAGCGAAGGAGTTATTATCCACCACGAAGCTGTCAGCTTCTGAAATTGCTTTCCAGCTTGGGTTTGAGCATTCACAGTCTTTCAGTAAGTTTTTCAAGGTAAAAGCAAAAGTTTCGCCTTTGCAGTTCAGGCAGTCATTTAACTGATCAGGTCAGTGAACCGCCCAGGTTTTTTGTAATCATCACCCTTGCCCGGCTCAGGGCCTCCCTGCTGGTAAACAGGTATCTTGCAATATTCGTCAGGGAGATCTTCTGGATGATCAGGGGGCGGTTACGCATCAGGAAGCGATACCGCTCCAACGGACTTTTTAATGAAAGAATATACTGATGCTCTGCCTGTTCTTCCATAATGTCCTGGTACACCTGGATATTTACATGTAATATGCTGCAATGCAGATCATACAGGGGGCGCACATTATTAATATTAAATCTCAATATCACAGAATCTTCCAGCGCTGTAATATTCATATAAGAAGGCTTATTACTGTTGAAGCTCTGGCAATTGGTCAGAAAATCATCGGTAAAACCAAATTTCAGGATCTTCTCGCTATCGTCATCTCCTGTAAAACTATATTTAAAATGCCCGGATAAGATAAAGGCTGCATTGCGTGCTACTTTCCCTACCCGCAGAAAGTGTTCGCCTTTTTTAATATGCCTTACAGTCGCTAATTGATCCAGCAATCGCCATTCTTCGACAGAGACCTGCGGGTATTTCTTAATGAGTCTTTGATAGTACGATGGTAATGGCATAATTTAAATATTGTTGCAAAGCAAAATTAAAGTCGTCGGGCTTCTCCATCATCGGCGCATGGCCACAATCATTGATCACCACCAGCCGGGCATCAGGAATCATATTTTCAAATTCTTTTGCTACCTGCAAAGGTGTGATCCTGTCTTCCCGCCCCCAAATTAATAAAGTTGGCGCAGTAATCAGAGGTAAAAGATCTGCTACATAATGGCGCTGAGCAGATTTAGCTACCCTGAGTACGCCCAGGCACTTTTGTGTATCCTTCGTAATCGTTAATACCTGTGCTACAAGTGCCTCCGTGGCTACTGCCGGATCGTGAAAAGTATATTCAACCCTGGCCTGGATATATGCTGCCGTGCTTCTTTTGGGAAAACTCCCCATATTCGTATTTTCATACAAACCGGAACTACCCGTTAATACCAGGTGCTTCACCTGGTGGGGATGACGGGCTGCGTATAAAACGGCAATATGGCCGCCCAGTGAATTGCCTACCAGGATGATGTTTTGCAGCTTATTGGCGGCAATATATTTTTCTACATAGTCCAGTAAAAACAATAGGGGTTCTTCTTTTGGCGTATCATAAACCGGCAGGGAAGGAACGTATATATCATAGTCCTCTCCAAATTGAGCAAGCACACTATCCCAGTTGCTCAATTGTCCAAACAGCCCGTGAAGCAGGATCATATTTTGTTTCATGTCATTCATTTGAAACAAAAGTAAGGAGCGCGATTTTTTGTGGCCGTGACTACAATCACAATCGTATTTGGATTATAATTCTTCGCAGGTGTAGTAGGGGAGATTTTAAAATATGTCTTAAATCACCTCCAGGCTATACGAACCTGGAGGTGATAAAATAATCAGGGGGTTTCAAAAGTGAACTGTTGCGCATCGGCTCCATTCCAGGTCCATGACCTGATATCAGCCCCTGGAGTCTGACTTCCATTCTCCAGGTCCATCACATTATTACTGCCCTTCGCCCATATTCTGTAATAGCCGTTCCCCAATGCCTCCACTTTCCACAGCTGGCAATCATTTGACAACTGATCCCATACCATAATATTCGTACCCCTGGCCAAACCACAGGAATTCAGGTCCAGTGATTTATGATTCGGCAATGCTGAGATGATCTTATAAAAACCATTATTCTGATAAGTAAGCGTCCACTTTTGCCCGTCACAAGGAGTTTTTGTCCAGGTCTTTACATCCGCATTGTCAGGAGAACATCCAGGAATATCAAGATACAGCCCTGCACCAGCGGTCGTGTTGATCTTACACCTGATCGCATAAGTACCATCTGCAATTGGGTTAGGTGCATAACAAATACCATCATATTTAATCACGCCTGAAGTGCTAATCCGCACCGGCATAATATTCCCTGAACCATCAAAGAACATCCTGTCAATCGCCACCTGCCTTTCATCTACATTCGTACTTGTCCTGCGGTGATATACAAAATAATATTCGTCACTGCATCCAGCTTTCCGGATCACTGAATTATGCCCCGGCCCTTTGATATCCCCGAACGGAGAGGTAATCCGTCCTTTCGTCGTCCATGGTCCGACAGGTGTACCAGAAGTTGCATATTCTACATGGTAGTCATCATTCCTGTAGTCATTGATAGAATACATCAGGTAGTACACGCCATTCCGCTTCAGCATGTAAGGTGCCTCGAAATAATTAGATGGCTTGTCATGTGTGCGGGTACCAGTGAGCGAGATCATGTCTGCATTCAAAGCTTGCACATTAAATGTGGTATTACCCCAATAGAGATAAGCCTGGCCATCTGAGTCAATAAATGCCATCGGGTCAATCGGATCTGTACCGTCGCCAGTTGCCAGCGCACTGCCTTTGTCAACAAAGGGACCTGTTGGACTTGTACTCACGGCAACCCCTATCTGTTTTGCAGCAGTAAAGTACATGTAGAAATTGCCGTTGCGGGCCACCACACAAGGAGCCCAACCACCGGTATGTGCCCAGTTCACATTGTTCAGATCTAGTACCACACCCTCATCATTCCAGCTTAGTAAATCGGCAGATGAATAGGCATGAAACTGGCTGTTGTTCGAACCAATAGCCGTTGTGTAAATGTAATACTTGCCGTTTGCATACAGGATATCCGGATCTGCAGTTGGAACCGGTAAAATAGGATTGCCGCTCATCAGGTCAATTGCGGACGATGCGACTAAACTGGTACCTGAGGTAGCAATGGCTGGCGCTGCAGGCCGGTTCGCTTCGTTATCGTCCTTACAGGCACCGATACAAACGCTGAGTACGATTGCATTCAATAGCAATCGGGTGGAATTTCCCATGGGTTTCAATTTATAGGGTTTAAAAAAATATCAGCGCCAGGATATAGACACTATAAAGGAGCAGCAATAAAAAAGGGTTGACAGGAAATAAATTTAACTAAAATCTTTAATTAACCGGGAGTTTTTTGAAGGATCACGCCTGGCTTTTTAGCACGATTTTTCGTAAAGAGGATAACAATTGCCTGCCTGGTTCCGCAACAAAATGATTTAAAGTTCCCTGCTTTCTTTCCCAGGGGAACAGGTATCAAAAAATGAGAACATTTGAAATATCTGCCGGGAAAAATTAGTGACAAATTACTATGCTGTAAAGTGGATAATAAGGAGTTTATTGTATTTTGTAGTAGACAAGGAGAATATCATCCAAAAATAAAACTTAAGAGATCATGTTGTTTAACTACACCCCGAACAGGGAAAATAACACCCTGACCATCCAACGGGAGTTCCTGGCCGATCGCGCGCAAGTATGGGATTACTACACCAAAAGTGAATTACTTGCTCAATGGTATGCCCCCGATCCTATGATCATCACTACACAGGTAATGAACTTCCATGAAGGCGGCTACTGGCATTATAAAATGGCTGATCAGGATGGGAATGTATACTATGGCATGACCCAATATAAAAAGATCGATCCGCGCTATGAACTCAGCTTCTTCGACGCCTTTTGTGATGAAAATGGCAAGATCGATATAAACATTCCCGGTGCTGACTGGACTGTTACATTCACTGAACGTGGTGATAAGATTCTCGTGCAAAGTGTGCTTACCTTTCAATCCTTAGCAGATCTGGAACAGATACTGGAAATGGGGATGGAAGATGGTATGAGAGCTACTTACGAAACATTAGACAAACTGCTGGCTGAGAAATAAATAAAAGGGGCTGACAAAAAGGGTACCCCCTTCTCGGGTGGGGTGATGGAGATGAAATGGCTTTTCGCTATTCTTATCGCCTTCATTTTGCCTTTTAGTCAGCCCTTATATATTACCAGGGACTAATTCCAGTCTCTGGTGCATTATCATCACTAAAAAACTGCCCTGTTGCGCCATCAGGCCCCAGCACCGCAGCTTTCACTACCCTTGCCGCCGCATCCTGCACTGTTCCCGGACCACTATGATTGTTAAAATCGGTAGCCGTATAACAAGGATCTACGGCATTTACCTTGAACGCTGTATCTCTAAGTTCATAAGCCAGCACAATGGTATATGCATTCATGGCTGCCTTGGATGTAACATACGTCACCGGTTTCACCTGGTAATGCACATAATCCGGATCACTCTGGCAGGTCAGAGATCCCAGGCCGGATGTCACATTGACAATACGGGGCGCTGCTGACTGTTTTAACAGGTCTATGAATGCCTGTGTCACTTCCACGACACCAAAGAAGTTCGTTTCAAACACGTCTCTAAATACATTAATCTCTGTTTCTGTACTGCTCTGCGACATTCCTCCACTAATCCCCGCATTATTGATCAACACATCCAGGGCCTTGATCTGCCCACGGGCTGCCCGTATTGAGGCTATATTATCTACATCGATCACAATGGGTTCCACCTGGTTGAGGCCCATGGACTGCAGTTGTTTTACTGCCTGCTCACCTTTTGCCAGGTCCCTGCATCCCAGGTATACGTAATATCCTACACCTAATAATTGCTTTGCTGTTTCAAAACCGATACTCTTATTTGCTCCTGTTATCAATACTGTTTTCATAATAAGTGATTTAACAGGCACAAAATTATATCCCTGCTCACAGGTAGCAGGAACACATCCAACGGTTTTTATGGTACATTTTCCGGATTCAGTTAAAAGCTTTCCTAAATCCCAGCAATCGAAGCAGTTTTGCCAGGTAATAGACTTTGAAATAGGGCAATTGTATGTTATTAATATCCCGCTCATTGGGTAGAGAGAAATATTGCAATGATCTTAGCATTAATCGTAGCCTGCCAGATATGGAAGCACTAAACCTGATATGCATATAAATTCTCTCCCGGTAACAGCGAGGTGTACCGGTTAGCTGCCACTTAGCAATCAGATCAGCACATTTTATCATTGCCCGATCTGTCGGCATCCTGGCTGCCGGGCAACCTAATAATCGCGTGGCTAGTTCCTGTCCAAGCCTTTCATAACGTCGCAGTCCTGGCAGAACATCCAATACTCTATTCTGAGACAACATCACTAAATCTACCAAAGATCTCAGATTTGGATAATAATCACTAGCACCGTGGTGTAAAACCATCAGCCTGTAATATTGCTCATGGGAAATAGGAGAGGAGCTATTCAGATAATCGGGTCCAAACAACTCTTTAAATCCAATAGATTGATCCATGAAATATCCGGTTGGCCGATGATGAAACTCAAACCCAAATAATCGGCCCATCGGACTTCGCTTATAAAAACAAATGTCTTTTTTGTTCGTTACATAATCCCCCGGAAAGCGTCGTATATATTCACCCTGTGTACAGGTATATCCTTCTGCGGTCATCAGGCCCACCAGTTCGGGCATGCGTCTGGCATCAATCATCATATCCATATCCGTGAACTCACGCATACTGATATCGCCGGCATAAGCCATCTGGGCAAAATCCAGTCCTTTGTACAACCTTACAAAGATACCCTGCTGCTGTAGTAACTGTTGAATACGCCTTGATTCCACCTGCCGTTCAAAAGCAAATACAGATAACGCATGACAATAATTTCGAAATCTCAGTAAAGCGGCAGCAGGAATATTACTGTTATTATTAATCACCTTATAGACAATAGGCCGCACACGATGAAATGCTGCGAGGCGGTACACTTCGTCCCAGTTCAATTCATGTGCCTTTACGTACTGCTCTAATTCTTCTTCGGACGATGTCCTGATAAAAACCCTGCAGCATAGAATGACATAGGCAATTTCAGCCGAGTATGTTTTGCTGATATCTTCTATTTGCATTATTGTATTTTAAGCATATGATGCTGTTCTAATTTCTGCAAAAATTGCATGGTGTCATTTTCACATTGAGTAGGTGAAACACTAAACTCTTCTACCAATGATGTAATAAGATTTTTCACAGATACCGGGGTGGACAGCTTATTCCAGATTGTACTGCCCACCGGGTTAATATTTATGTAATGACCTTGTTGAATATCCATTAACACGACTTCATTTCCAAGAGTACTGATCATAAATTTTTCTTCATTTCTACTAATAATAGTATCAGGGTGCATGGAAGTGGGATTTTGTTTGGTAAAAATAAGTATTATTGCAAAATAATTAAATAACTTGTAACGCCCCGTGTCCACTTATACTTATTATGGATTTGGATTGAATATACAATCTGAAATTCCCTTTCCCGAATTATCCCCTGTTCCCTCTTTCGAGCAGGCTCACGTGAATATCCGGCTGGGTAAAGTACCTGCTGTTCCCGATGGATGTTCCTTCAGTACCGGAAGAATCTCATATGTCATGAACGATAGTGAATTGCTCATTACCGTGCCGGATACAGGAAGATATTATGTAAGCGGAGGACATACAATTATTATGCACCCGGATTATGAAGATTGTGAAATGCGCATGCTTCGCCTGTTTGTACTGGCAGCTGGTATGGCGGGGATCCTGCAGCAACGCGGTATCATCCCCATGCACACCGGTTCAGTGCTGATTGATGGCAAACTCACGCTGATTGCAGGTCGCTCAGGTGCGGGTAAGTCTACCACACTCGCAGGGTTGTTGAATAAACAATATCGTATATTTAGTGATGATATCGTTGTGCTGGCTGAGGGAGCCGGTTCCGCCATGCATGGTATCGCATCTTATCCCATGATCAAGCTGTGGGAACAGAGCATGCAGGCACTGGCATACGAAGACCGCTCTTTCCCCATCATGCCGGGCATGGAGAAATATGGCCTCTTCTTTCACGATGATTTTGACCCTCATCAATATCCTATAAACAGGGTAATTTTATTAAAACTAAGTGAGAATAACGGTTTTACAACAGAACGGCTCAGCGGCGGCAATGCATTTGAGGCAGTTGTAGAACATATCTATAAACCCTCATTTTTCAATAGTTCCAAAATGCGCGTACTAAAATTTAAGACCATTACACAACTGTTGCAGAACGTAGATGTATACCAGATAGCCAGACCGGTAAATTGCGCCCCGGATGATTTGCTGTCGCATGTAATCTCCCTTTTATGAAAACAACAGACCTGAGAATGTTCACAGAAGCCTGGATATGGCTGGCACTGGCCAGAACCATGCTCCTTTTTCTACCTTTCAGAAAACTGGCACCCATCCTCGGGAAAAAGACATTTCCTGCTCAGGGTGAGGCTGAAGGATTGCATTATTCAAAGGACAGGTTGCGTTGTATCGGAACAGCTATCCGGCGGGCTGGCAAGAGATCTCCCTGGCGTACTGAATGCTTTGAACAGGCACTGGCTGGCAAACTAATGCTTAAGGCCCGCCGTATGAACAGCACTGTCTTTTTTGGTGTGAGTAAGAACATGCAGAAAGGGAACTTCAATGCTCATGCATGGTTGCAATGTGGAAATCATGTTGTAACAGGAAATAAACATTTAGAACAATTTACTGTTATTGCTTGTTTCAAGAGTTGAACCATGAGTGCCATATTCGGTATAATTAATAAGAGCCGCAAGCCACTTGACCCGGTAATAATTCCACAAATCCGTAATGTGCTGCATCACCGTGCCATAGATGGAATGGATGTCTGGACCAATCAATATATCGCCCTGGCCCATTTTAAGCTGGCAATGAATGTGTCAGAACTGCAACAACAGGTGCCCCTGGAAACAGAAGACCTTGTGATCACTGCGGACATACGCCTGGATAACAGGCATTCCCTTTTACAAAAGACGGGGGCGCCAGCGCAATGTTCCGATCTTGTATTGCTCCAGCATGCCTGGAATAAATGGAAAGAGGCATGTGTAGCTCACCTGGAAGGTGAATTCGCTATCTGTATCTGGGATAAAACCCGGCAGCAATGTTTTCTGGCAACAGATCATATCGGTTTTCGTACCTTATATTATTACGATTCACCGGAAGTTTTCATATTTTGCAGTGAGCAAAAAGGAGTGGAAGCATTTAAACCAACTCCCGCACGATTTAACGAAGTTAGCCTGATAGAATATTACTTCCGGCAGTCGTGTCCGGCCGCCACTTATGATGCAGATGTATGGAACTTGTGCGGTGGCAATACCCTCATACTCGCCAATGGCATTATGAGTATCCGGAAATACTGGGAGCCTGCAGGTGGCAGGTATAAATTTAGAAAAGATGAAGATTGGTATGAATGCCTGAAAGCGCTGCTCTACGAGGCCGTCAGCAACAGGTTGAATACTGATAAACCAATTGGCATCACCCTGAGTGGAGGGCTGGATTCTTCAGCCGTTGCCTGCGTGCTGGCTGATGTATTACAGAAAAAGAACAAGGCCCTACATGCCTTTTCTGCTATACTACCGGAAAAGCATCATCCTGAAGAAGAAGATGAACGTTATTATATAGATGTGATAGGCAGGCATTGCCCCAATCTTATCCAAACATATATAACGGCAAACGCCTACGGGCCTTTTGACGGTATTGTAGCTGCTTTCGAACGCGACGAAACGTTCCCCAACGTATTCTACTATATGGACCATGCGATCCTGGAGGCAGCAAAGGAACACCAGGTAGGAGTATTATACACCGGCTTTGGTGGGGATCATTGGGTGTCCTGGAAAGGCAATCCGGTTATTTATAACCTGGTGAAAAGCGGACGATTGCTGGGGGCATGGAAACTGGTAAAACAGTTCGCTGATAGAGAAGGAAAGAGAATTGCTGCAGTTATAAAACGGGAAATAATGACCCAGTCAGCAAAGCGGAGTGTAACAACCACCGCGGAAGCACCTTTTCTGCAGGACTTGTTTTTTCAAAAGTATAGCAAGGGCTTGTCCTTCGGTTCGGTGAGTGATATTACTGCACATATGTGCGACAACCTCCGCAATGGCAGAACGGGCTTATTCCCGGCCCTGCTTGCGAAGCGTAATGAAAGATTCGGTATGCAAAGTGCCGTGCCGCTGTTAGATAAACAGATCATGGAATTTATGATTGACATCCCCATGCACCTGTTTGTAAAAGGCGGATATAAAAGAAGCCTGATCCGGCATACCATGGAGGGAATAGTGCCACCCGAAGTATTGTGGAGAAAGGATAAAGGCATGTATTCTCCTGATTATATTTCCCGCATTCACAAGGAGCGGGCTTATATCAGGGACATTGCAAACTCCGATAAACATCTGCTGGCATTTCAGCGTTATTTAACAAGAGATGGATTAACTTTAAATGACACGAATAGAAAAGATGTGGCAATCCTCAGAACTAACCAGTCTGTAATAGCAAGTGAAGTCCTAACCGAATTGTCACAGAAAGGATATATAATTCCCTAACAATTAAAAACAAACAAGCATGAACGAACAAGCACAACAAAAACCTGTTTGGACAACGCCCGATCTGAAAGTTTACGAAGTAAATGACGTTACCCTTGGTAATGGTGGTGTCGGTTTTGATTTCGCGTCAGAGTCCAGCACCTGAGATTTAAAACCAGGGCTTATTGCAAAATGAGTCCTTTTTTAAAATACTCTTACACAATGGAAAACGGGCCAACAACCCCCAATCCGGTCTGGGTAACCCCTGATATGAATGTGTTTGAAGTAAATGATCTCACCCTTTTAAATGGGGGGGCTGGTTTTGACTTTGGTTCAGAAGCCAGTACCTGATTATAAAAAGGACTCATTGCAAAATGAGTCCTTTTTGTATACCATAATACGCTGCCTGGTAAGCAGCCACATACATATCTTCCAGCAACAGCATATTCACCTGGATCAACTGTGCATCTCCTGCAGCTACCAGCAATCGTGTGTCTTCAAGCACAACACTTCCGGGTGGTAGTTTAGTTGCTATCCCCGTTTGCAAACCATCCATTATTTTTATCTGCTGCCCATTCATATTGGTTGCCGCTCCCTTATTCCATGGATTACAGGCCCGGATCAGGTTACAGATCTCCCTGGCAGACATCTGCTTCCAGTCAATCTGTACGTCCTTTGCCGCAGGACGATGATGATAAGCATTCTCTCCATCAGGTGGAATGGGTGCCGGCGGTTTTCCCGAAACAAGCGCATTCAATATGTAATGCACACCCTCCACCACCAGCTGGCTGAAGATCTGATGTACCAAAGAATAATTATAATGTGGCTGGTCAGGAATATACTTATTCCATACTACTGCGCCTGCATCAAACCGTTCATTTAATACATGGATGCTCAGGCATAAGCGGAGCATTCCCATTTTCAGCTGCCAGAACACAGGTACAGGACCTCGAAAAGAGGGGAGTGGCCCGGCATGAATATTAAAAGCCGGCATAGAAAATTGCGAAACGTCCAACAGGGAGGGATAGCCATATACAAAGACCACAGCAGGGTTCACCTGCTTCACCCAATTATACACATCTTCGTGCTGTTGGCCCGTCACTAATTGAAACCGTGCCGCAAGCACCTTTACCTTTTCATTTACATAAGGATCCTGGCCTGGTCTAAAATAGATACACACCTGCAAATTATTATTTGCAAGTGTGTATGCCAGTGACAGAAACTGATCACTGCTCGAAATAATTCCTATAGTCATATCAGTTAAGAAAAGCTGGGATAGACACCTTGCAAAGCAATGATGTAATTAAGGGTGACATAAGGCATCATATTATCATGTGGTTGTGTTCCCCCGGTGACGGTCAATGCCGTTGGATCCAGTGTTACATTGGGTGCTGTAGGCCCCGATGGCAATGGCAGATTCGTATACAGTTTTACATCCGGATATGGAGTAGGAGGAGGAGCTGCACTGGTATTACCATTCGTATTCGCAAGGAAACTATCCGTTGGCTCACCGCTGGTAGCAGTATCGGTAGTTGCCTGCAGGTTGTGCGTATGAGCCGGGATCTGGGTGGAGAGTAGCGTTACTTCGCTTACGCCAGCACTTTCACCCATTACATAAGTAGAACCAGCCGCCAATGGACCCTGTCCACAGGCAATGCGCTGACGAAGATCAGGCAAAGCAAAAGTAGTGATGCCATCACCGCCATAGGTAGTACCTATCAGCGAGTACAATGCTTCGTTTTCTGAAATATTAACCAGGTTCCCGTTACAAATACTCCAGCCAACAGGTGCAAAGTTGCCGGCAAAGAGTCTTATTTCTCCAAGGTAATTATCCATAAATTATATATTGAGTTGATTGGAAAATATTATTGCCTGGAGGGGAATACGCCCTGGGTGGCAATACAATAATTGATCACAAGGAAAGGCTGCCTGTTTTCGTGCGGCATATTGTTGCCTGTTGATGTAATACAAGGTCCCATTACTGTCATCGCAGAACTTACAAGGGGAGAATACAAATTGACATTTGCCTTATTGCTAACAGGCGAAGTGCCTTTTATATCCGGATTGCCGAGGAAATTAGTAGAAGGTGTTCCCAGATCATAAGCACTGCTGACGCGAAGCAGGTGATTATGCTGTGGTAGTGTATTGGGCGTTAAGGTGACCGTTTCAGAACCTCCTGGCTGGCCTATTGAGTAGTTCGTACCACTCGCGCTGACACCTGTGCCAAGAATAGTTCTGCCGTTTAGGTTCGGCAACTGGAAATTGTTCATACCATTTCCGCCATAATAGACACCTATCAATGCAAACAATGCCTGATTCTGGGCGAGAGGTAAAAGTTGTCCATTGCAGGGGATCCAACCTTTCGGGGCGCGGCCGTAACTAAATGCACGGATTTCTCCGATAAAATTTTCCATAGCAGTAATTCAAAAAGGTGAAGAAATGGTTGATCAGGGACGAGAAGGATATATCCCTTCCGAACAGATACAATAAGTCATAGCCAGGTTCGGCGACATATTGTTGTGTCCCTGGCTGTCACCGGTTACGGAAATACTCAGGGGGTGGAGGGTAGCTCCTGCCGAAGTATTGGCGTAAGCAATAATACCCTGATTTGCGCCGGATGAAAAGGCGTTGGTAAGGTAAGAGGTCGGTGCCGGTACATTAGTGGCCTCTGTCAGCTGCGCAGCACTCGATCTTGTCACAGCACCCACCATATGGTTATGTGCTGGAATCGTGTCTACTGTCAATGTAACAGTTTCTGATCCCGCGGTGATACCCGGAACATTCCAGCCACTCTGCGCAATATTTACGCCGGTAGCAGCAACACCTCTTAGATCAGGTAGTTTGAAAGTGGAGGTTCCGTTTCCGCCAAATTGAGTGCCGATCACGGAGAAGAGTGTAGATTGAGCTTGAATAGCGACTATACTTCCGTCGCAGGGAAGCCAGCCCCGGGGCACGAAATTAAAGCCAAATGCCCTGATTTCGCCAATGAAACCATTCATAATGTTAATGATTAGTGTTTAGGTAATTAAAAGGGTTTATGATAAGTTGTGGTGTTCGGGATTTAAAAATATAAAGGCAATTTACAAGCAAATATAACAATACGAAAAAAAAGAAGGTTCAAAATCTAAAAAATAAATTCTAATACCTACTGCAACAGTAAATATTAAGGATATATCGCCCTGGTTTGATCCCGGTAAGCGGAAGGAGTGAGGCCGGTTTCACGCTTGAAAAACCGGTTGAAATAGGAAGTGTCCGCAAACCCAAGATGAAACGAAATGTCCTTCACCGGTTGATCTGTATGAAAGAGTAGTCGCCTGGCTTCCATGATCAAACGATCATGAATATGCTTGATAGCGGGTTTGCCACTTTGACTCCTGATGACATCACTCAAATGACCTGAAGAAATATTAAGCATGGATGCATAATCGTTCACCTCATGATATTGCTGATAGGATTCGTCAATCTTCGCCTGGAAACGCTTTAGTAACTGCTGCTCGCTGTTGACCTCATTGCCCTTATACTGCGCGGTATAAAGTCTGCTCAGGTAGGTGAGCAATACAGTCAGGTAAGCACTCAGCATTTTTTGCTGCCATTCTCCCTTTTGCCTGTACTCGGTTTGCAGCTTTTGCAATAGTTCTTCTATGAAAAGAATATCCGCGGCTGTCAGCTCCAGTTCATAACCATTATAAGGATTTACGAGCAGGGGCAACTTTAACAATGCTCCATTACCGTACAGGGAGAGGAACTCCTTAGTGAATGCAATGCCTGTACTCCAAAGTTGTTTGACCTCTTCCTTTACAATCAGCTGGTGTGGTCCGAAAAAGTAAACTGTATTATCCTTCAGGTCAAAAGAGTTCATATCAATCCATTGCCTGCTGCCTGCTTTTCGGATAAAGGCAATTAAATAATGGTCCTTACGGTGGGGGATCAGCAATTCTGAACGGTCGGGAAAATCGCCTTCAAAGTGGTAGATCTTAAAATGCCGGTCACTCATAAACTCATCCTGCTCTAAAGAGTAAACAGGTACTGTCAGCGTATTCATGCCCTAAATTTAAATCTTCGGTGTGGGATATATTCAATTGATTTTTTGTTGCCCCTTCCTGTGAATAATGTACTTGATGATTAAATAAAAGAGGCGCCCTTTTCACAAAGGACGCCTCTTTTATTTAATTTGCCTAGAACAGCTTTTCCTGTGGTGGTTTTACCCCGGCCAGCCTAAGGTATACCGTGGCCTGGCCCCTGTGGTGCGTCTGGTGCTCAAACGCTTTCTCAATAGCCATTTGTTTCGTGAGCTCAAATTTTCCAAACAAATTGACCTTGTCATTCAGCTGGGAGGCTGGGATCTTCTTTATGCACGCAATCGCAAAATCATACCCATCCATTACTGCTTTGGTAACAGCCGCCTTGGATTTGTCGGCAGATTTTTCTGAATCACCAAATCCTACCGGGCTCTTCTCTCCACTAACAGCAGAAAGGAACCCGTAGTTTGCATCGGTGAGGTGTAAAAACTGGTCAGCAAAAGAGCGCATCTCAGGGGTGGGTTTCAGCCCGTAATCTTTATCCGGCATGGCATCCAGATATTCTTTCGTGTAAGCTTTCGCCCTTTCCCACTCTTTAACGAGTGCTTCGTTTTGCGACTGTGCTTTGGCAATGCTGGTGGCACTCAGCAATACCGCAAGGAGGTACATCATTGCTACTTTCATGAATTACAGGTTTTAGAATCCGAATTTAATCAGCTTTTACCATTTTCCGCAAAAAGATCTCCTTCACCTTCGCAATTTCCTGCCCATACATGCATTTCTTCCTGGTGCCAAAATAAAGCGTATTCTCGTGGATCTTACTCCCTTCCCATATCAACCTTACCTTGCCCTCATCCAGCTCCTGCTTTGCCAGAAAATCGGGCACTACAGCAATGCCATCCCCCACACTCAGACACCTTAAAATGGAACAGATATTCGGTACGATATAATTCGGCTTAAAATCCGGCCTTTTATCAAAATTATTGAACCAAAACCTGCGCAGATGTTCCATATCCCCCGTCGTACCATACCAGATCTGCGATTTCAGCCAATCTAGTATCCCCTGTTTATCATCCGCCTTCAATAATTTTTTGAATTTCGCAGTATTCGTTTTGGCACCACCCACCACCACAATCCGCTCTTTGAAAAAAGGTTCATACTTCAATTGCGGATAATCCCCCTTCTGTGGCGTAATAATCAGGTCTAAAATCCCTGCATCCAGGTCGCTCAGCATCTCAGGATATTCTCCAAACTTAATGATCACATTAAACGGAAGCGTGGGCAGGTACGGTTCCAGTGTAAACTGGAAGGTCTCAAAACACATCCCCACACTCACGGTAGGACGTTCCGCCTCCGTGCTCCGGTGAAAATGCTCCTCTGCCTCTTCCAGCTTATTCAGCGCCTCAAGAATATAGTTGTACAGCAATTTTCCCCGCTCCGTAGGAAGAAGCTTGCGGGAACTGCGGTCAAACAATTTATGCCCCACATACGCCTCCAGCGAACTAAGGTGCAAACTAATACCTGGCTGAGACACGTACAAGGCTTCTGCAGCCCCTGTAAGACTGCCAGTCTCATATATAGTTTTAAAGGTGCGGAACCATTCAAGATTTACCATCTATCAGAATTATGATACAAAGGTATTATTTATATTATTTTAATAGTAGATAGCGGGAGCCTAGTTTTGCATTGTAAATCAAAAATGACAATGAAAAAGATCTTCGTGATAAACGGCGGACAGGTATTCGGTCACTCCGGGGGCCGTTTTAATAAAACGATTGCGGAAGCCTCACAAGCTTTCTTTGGCGATAAGGAAGGATATGAAGTACGTTACACCGATATCAACAGCAAATATGTTCCGGAAAAAGAAGTGGAGAACTTCGTCTGGGCAGATGCAGTCATTTATCATACACCCGTGTGGTGGTTTGGATTACCACATGAGTTCAAGAAGTATCTCGATGTAGTATTTACAGCAGGCCAGGGCAAAGGGATCTACCGCAGCGATGGACGCAAAGCAGAAAACCCTGCTATCAATTATGGCACCGGTGGCATGCTGCATGGTCGTAAATACCTGCTCACCACATCCTGGAATGCACCCGCTACTGCTTTTACACTACCAGGTGAATTCTTCCAGGAGAAGTCAGTAGATGAAGGCGTACTCTTCGGCTTCCATCGTATGAATGCCTTTACTGGAATGACCCCGCTGGAAAGCCTGCATTTCCATGACGTAGAAAAGAATGCAGATATCAATAAGGATTTGAACAGGTATCATGAACACCTGGAAAAAGTATTTAACTTTCAACATGCTTAAATGCCGGCACTCATGAAATGGATTCCAGGCATTTGTAATAATGATGAAATGCGCGCTTGAAATTGTTAAATTTTTGTTGTGGCTACTGACTTTTTGAAATCCTTCGTATATTTCTGAAAGTTAGTAGCCCACTTATGCTCGTTACCAGAAAACTTAGACTCATACTTATATTCTCCCGCAGATTTCTCGTTCCTGCATGCTTCTTTACAGCCATGTTTTGCCTGTTATCGCTCAGGTTCGGTACAAAAAATATGCAGACACTGGTCTTTGTATTGAAGATCCTGACCAGCGTAATGATCGGCTACACCGTACCTCAATACAGAAAGAACGAGTTTTATTTCTTTTACAATTTTCAAATGACTCCCTTAGTCATGCTGATAACCGGCCTCTTTTTAGAATTTATCCTTTTCGCTATTTTAATGTCTTATTGTTTTTAAGCATGAGCATCCTGGAAGCTGATAGTATCCGATACAACATCAATGGCAGGCAATTACTGTCCGACATCTACCTGAAACTGGAAACCGGGAAAGTCACGGCGCTTGTCGGCAGAAACGGGGAAGGGAAGACTACACTTTTCAAGATAATTTATGGCGTGCTGCATACCGAAGACCGGTCTGTACGCGTGGATGGTAAATACCCAGGCCCCCAACTATACAAGGTGCCAGGTGTATTAGGTTTTCTCCCTCAAAAGACTTTCACGCCCAAACACCTGAAAGTAAAAAACCTCTTTTCAATATACAACCTAAACATGTCCGACTGCTTTGCTGACTTCCCCGAACTGGCGAAATGTGTAAACGCTTCTTTCGGTTCTCTGTCAGGTGGAGAGACCCGCCTCTTCGAAATTTATTTCATAGTAAAATCCCCCTTTCAGTTCGTCATCCTGGATGAGCCCTTTACACTCATCTCACCCATCTTCATTGAACGGTTGAAAGCATTCTTAACCAAAGAGAAAGCAAACAAAGGCATCTTATTATCAGACCATCTGATCCATGATGTAATGGATGTATGCGATGATCTATACCTGCTCAATATGGGAGTATTGAAAAAAACAACCATACAAGAAATAAAAATATCTTACCTTCGCATCTCCGAATGATTTCGGCTGCTGACATCTTATTATAAAGGGCGGATGTTCCTACCTAAAGCCCTTGGATCTAATCATTATTTTATAAGAAAAATAGGAGTATGCAAACTATTGCATTCTATTGCGATGTGCAAAGCATTGAAGATAATGCGATGCAGCAATTGCAGCAATATGCACAAAAGCCTTATTTACAAGGCATTTGCGCATTTACCGATATACATTACTGTTCAGAAAAGGCGCTGCCAGTAGGGGTCGCTTTCAGAACATCTGATTACTTCTTTCCACTCATAACAGGCAAGGATATTGGTTGCGGCGTAATGTACCTCCGCATCAGTAAGGAAGACTGGCTCAAACCTTTTAATAAGGAAGAGCATTACAGGGCTTTCTCTGTTGCACATACCCAGATGACCGATGATGGTCTGGGAGGTGGAAATCATTTCCTTTCTATAGAAGAAGATGATGAAGCCGTCTATATTATTTGCCATACCGGTACCCGGGATAGAGGAATCGCACTGTACCAGCATTGTATAGAGCTGACCCGTAATTATTCAAAGGCCTGCGGTGAAGAAGTAGATTACGTACACAGAGATTTCATCGATACGAACTTTGAAAAGTATTATCATGATACCCTGCAATTCGGTTACGAAAGAAGAAAGAACTTTTGCATCAAGACACTGATCTTTTTACAGAATGCTAATTACATCCGTAGTAATAAAGCCGCTATTGACAGGAACTACCTGCGTACTAATTACAATGGTCTGCCGCAGCAAGGCGCTTTACATGGCACTCTCTATGTACTCGAAGATTCCGTGCACAATCATCTCCGCTTTAATGGCAATGAGATCATGCATAGAAAGGGGAGTAGCGAGCTGGGAAAAGACAAGACAGTAGTCATTCCCTTGTCTATGTCCAGGGGTAGCTTGCTGGTGAAGGCAGCGGATTTACAGGGAGCGAATAATGCGCTTTTATCCTGTGCGCATGGCGCGGGGAGAAAGTTATCCCGCTTTGATGCCATGAAGCATTGGAAAACCGTGTTGAAGGAGAAGCAAAGGAAAGCTTATAAAGAGCAGTTCAGTGAGTTGCTGGATCGCTCAGGAAATTTCCCCCATGGATATATCCAGGAGTTTGATTTTGCTTACAAGGAAAGTGACGATATACTGGCGTACCAGCCTTATCTGAAGAAGGTAACTCAGACAAGGCCCGTGGTGACAGTAAAGTATACGGAGATATAAACTTATTAAGTGTAAGATTTAGCCCGGTGAAATGCGAATGCGTTCACCGGGCTTTTATTTTTACCCCATCTTAAAAAAATACCAGCGATTGTTTGAAATTTACCAACCAACCAATTTGGCTATCCGGAATTTTGCTATAAAATCAATCAACAATGCAAATGGATCCCAATAGCCTCATGCAGGCAATATTAAAAGTTAAACGCAGGGAGCAATTAACGCCTCATTACATTCGTATCATCCTCACCGGCGATGACATCCAGGTATTTCAGAGAGCCGAAACAGGCGACAATAACAAGATTATCATCCCAAAAGATAAAGCATTAGGTATCGAATTACCTGATATGATTACACGAAATTTGTTTGATTACCCAAACCAGGTAGTAAGAACATATACCCTGCGATCATTCGATGCTGCAAAAAAGGAGATGGCCATCGACTTCGTAGTGCATCATAATCCTGGCCCTGCATCTGTATGGGCAATGAATGCCAAACCCGGTGATGAATTGGGGGTGATGATGAAAGCCGGCAGAAAAAAACTATTGAGGGCTGCTGATAAATATTATTTCTTTGGAGATCACAGCGCATTGCCTGTTATCAGTGGACTGCTGGAAAAACTGGATCCCGCTGCCAAAGGACATGCGTATATTGAAGTACAGGGAAAAGAAGATGTAATGCTCCTCAATAAACCGGCAGGTATTGACATTACCTGGTTATTCAATGAATATCCCGGTGATACATCTGCTTTGCCTGCAGCCTTTAATGCAATGGCTGCAAAAGTGAATGCTACATCTGCTGTTTATGTATTTGCAGAACATAAGGCAGTGAATGAAATACAGGATAAACTCCGCAAAAATCCAGCAATAAGACGTGAGAACTGGCAGGCATATGGCTACTGGAAACAGGGGGAATGTGAAGACCGGTCTATGATGGAACGGGCTGCAACAATGAAAGTATAAGTTGGCCGTTGATGGCTGATGCTGAGGGTATCAGCCATCAATGGCGGCCTTTCTATACGCAGTAGGACTCAGTTGATAAAACTTCTTAAACGTTTTCAAAAAATGACTTTCATCCGTAAACCCAAAATCACGGCTGATCATAGAAACAGGAACATCATTCTTCCTGACCATGCGCCCGATCATCACCATCCTGCACTCATTGATATATGCCTTCAATGACTGCCCCATATGCCGCTTAAAATATGCACCAATATAAGTAGCCGGGATGTTGAACAATTCCGACATATGCTGTGAAGTCAGCAGCAATGGCTGCTTCATATGTTTATGAATATGCTTGACCATCTGGTCAACAATGAGTTTATCATGATTGGGATAGCGCCTGTCAGTCAGGTTCCTTTCCATGATCACAATAAGGGAAACCAACTGGTGTAATATCAGTTGTTCATTCAGCATCGTCTGTTCTTTCATCGCTTCCAGTGCATTGAAGATATGTGTCACAATGACCTTATCTTCTGCACTCAATGGAATATATGCATTCAGTGGCGATTTGGCGCTGGCCATAACTACACCGTCAATATCCCATTTACTGACATATGTTTTAAGAAGTGAGCGCAGGTCGTCGCTGTATTTGATAAGGGTCGCTTTGGTTGTACGGGTAATGACAAAGGAATGCGGTTCGCCGGGGGCAATAAAAAAAAGGTCTCCTTTTTGAAAGGACACCTCCTGGTTACGAAAAATATGTTTACCTGTTCCGGAACGGATCAGGAAGAATTCATGATAGGTATGGCTATGCGTACTGTATGCTTCTGTCAGGATTTCCCTTGTCTCAATAATTACCGGTTCAAATTGCCTGTACTTAATCATACCTGCAATTTACATAACAAAGGGAAAGGAATAGACTTTCTTAAATTCCAGGTAAGCCAAACCCGCATGAATTTTATTTCAGCGAATGATTACCCTACTCCTTTAAAAAAGTTAAAATCAGTTTTGCCGCCATTTCAGGTTGCTCTCCTGACAAATGTCTTTGCGTTACTTCTCCCAGGTAGCCCCCATGCCCACCTGGTAAAATCGCCAGCTGCGCCTTCGGAAACAACCTGAACATCTCTACAAAATGCTCCGGTGTCATCACATCCTGATCCCCTCCGATAAGCAGGGTAGGAACCGTAATATTCCGCAGCATTTCCTCCGGCCAGTCTACAAACGCGATCATCCTGTCTCTGTCACGGTTATGCATAATTTCCAGTGCCGCATGATCATTATTGATCGCCAGGTACGCCTCCTGCAATCCCATTGGCATATTCGCCAGGCTGGCTGTTTTCATAAAATCAAAGAAGCCCTTGAACAGCCCATCTCTTTTAAAGAAAGAGGATGCGATTACCAGTTTCTTCACCACCTGCGGGTGCCTTGCCGCCAGTTGCATCGCCGTATTTCCGCCATTGCTGAAACCCAGGATCTCCGCCTGCGGGATCTTCAAAAACGCCAGCAGGGCAGCCACGTCATCCGCATCCTGCTCAAAAGTAGTGGGAGTGCCCCTGTCTTTGGTATGTCCATGCGCCTGCAGCTCCATGGCAATAATTTGCCTGTCAGCTGCCAGTAGGGGAATAAAGTAGCCAAAATTGCTTTCAATAGTTGATCCACCACCGTGAATCAATACCAGTGGCTCGCCACTGCCATAAATTTCGTAATAGAGATCTATTCCATTTGTGGGTGCATACCCGGAGCTTGTAGCTTGCATAATGAGGGATTGGGTGTAGGGCACAATTTAGGAATAATCTCTTAATCTGGTTGGTTGTTCAAGGTGTTGGTATTTTAAACTCAAAAAGATCCCAGATCCAAATGTGTGGTACAATTGTACAGATCGCAGGACCATTTAGTATCTTCCACCACAAACCTTGACACGGCTGTATTTTTCAAATGTTCAGTCAGTACAAAATCCGGTGTCAGATGACGAAGCATATGACGAATAAAACTGCCATGACTTACAACAAGAATGCGTTTACCCGCATGTTCTTGCAGCAGGTCTTTCATAAAAGCAACTCCTCTCTCATGCACAGCATCCGGCTTTTCAATACCCAGATCCAGCTGTCGCCAGTCCGGCCCCCATTTGGCAATCCGGTCTTCCTCTACAGTACCTTCCGTCTGACCGCCAGAGACCTCCCGCAATCTTTCATCTGTCAGTACTGGTGAAAGGCCTGTGGCTTCCGCAATAATTTCTCCGGTTCTTTTGGCTCTTGACAGGTGGCTGGTAAATATGATATCCCAGTTTTGTTCAGCTGCCAGCCTGGCTCCCAGTTTCCGGGCCTGTTCGATACCTTCTTCATCCAGCGGTATATCTGTGCTGCCCTGCATCCTGCCTTGCTTGTTCCATGAAGTACTCCCGTGTCGGATGATAGTGATACGTGTCATAGGTCCTTATTGTTGATAGGACACAAATGTAATCAAGGAGGGGGGCTTTTACAATAGGGAGGATTTTGAGAATAGTCAGGGGTAAAAAGAGTATTCCGGGGTTGAAATACTTTTATCAGGCATGTTTATAAGAGTTCTGCCTCGCTGATTAAATTATTCTTCAGTGCAAACACCACCACGCCCGCTGTATTTTTTACGTTCATCTTCTCCAGGATCCTCGTGCGATGCCCTTCTACCGTGCGCTTGCTCAAAAAGATCTTTTCTCCAATCTGCTGCGCTGTGTACTGCAAACATATCAGCCGGATAATCTCCTTCTCCCGGTCTGTAAACGTAATTGGTTGTGCATCACGGTAAGGATTAAACCGGCTTTTCACAATCATTGCCGCCAGCTTCGAACTCGTTTGCCTGCAATAGAAAATCTTATCGTCAAATACACTGGTAATTGCCTCAATAATCTCCTGCTTGTCCGCATTTTTAAGCAAATAACCTTTTGCCCCGGCTTCCAGCATTTCCACGATCAGTTCTTCTTCATCAAACATTGAAAGGGCAATGATCCTGATGTGCGGGTAACGTTGTATTAAAGTGCGGGTAGCAGTAATACCATCCATCAGGGGCATTTTTAAGTCAGTCATTACCACATCCGCTTCCGTCGTTTCCAATAGTTCCATCAATTCCCTGCCATTGCCTGCCTGACCAACCAGATTGATATTGGGTTGTCTGGAAAGCATCAGTGCCAGGCCATCACGGAATATCTCATGATCATCGGCTATCACTAATCGGATATCGTACATGTTAGTTGAATCTTTTGGGGTAATGGTATCGGTATGATGGTAAAATTACATCATCCTGCGGGAATTATAATGAAATTGTTCATTATCAGCCTGAAAGCAGGCCACCGCATATATTTATTCCACACATCACCCCACCGGTATCTTTATAAAATAATTCGTTCCCTGCCCCAATACCGACTCAATCACCAGACTCCCATTCAAAATATCCGTCCTGATCGCCAAACTTTTCATTCCCAAGCCCGTGGACTCCGCCTTCACCCGTCCCACATCAAACCCCACTCCATTCTCTTTCACCAATACCAGGAAGAATCCATCCTCCCTGCTCAGCACAATCTGCAGCTGTGTCGCCTTTGCATGCTTCAGCGTATTATGGGTAATCTCCTGGATAATCCTGAATACATGTATCTCCTTTTCAGGCGGAATACTGATCTGCCCCGAAGTATGAAATCGTATATCCAGCTGCGCCTTCACACTCACCTGCCTGATAAACTCATGTAGTGCATCCACCAACCCTTTCCGCTCCAGGGTCGCGGGCAACAGGTTATGGGAGATCTGGCGCAATCCCCTGATCACGTCATCAATATAAGTACCCGATTTTGCAATCACCATTTTGTCATGCTCGTCATTTACCTGGACACTATTGATGTTTAGCTTGATGGTAGACAGGAGCGGACCCATACTATCATGCAGATCTGCTGCTATCCGTTTCCGCTCATTTTCCAGGATCGTAATCTCTGCAACAATCCGTTCCCTTTGCAACTGCATATACCTTCTGTGGTAAAGAATAATGGAGACGACAAAGAATACAATAATGACCGCTATCAGCAGTGAAATAAATACGGTCGTATAAAAGATCTTATCATCCATGGGGCAATAACGATGCTACGCTTCAAAGTGTTTTTTAAAGTAATAAGCAGTCTTGACGGGGATAAACAACACCGCGAGCACATAAACCAAATTTACAAAAGCATTGATATAATTGAACATAAAAACAATCTTCAGTGTCAATATGGTATCCGAACCCACAAAGAACGAAGCTTCATAAATGATCTGGTAAATAAAAATGATAATAAACCCCATGCAAATCAGGAAGCGTGAATTGCGAAGCAGGTTCTTATTATCCTGTATAATCAGGTAATTGATCTCATTGATGCTCAGCAACACCGCAATAAAAGCATAGGTGACCCGGAATACAGGACTAAAATTTTCAATCTGTGCAAACAAAAGATTTTCTGTTACCCACCCGGTAATAAGACCTATGGCAAGTACGACATAGAGCCGGAATTTTCTTTTCAGAAAACCCCACACATAAAACTGGTACAATACAACCATACATTCTGCCAGCCCATATAGGTTGAAAGAGATAGCATTGCTGGTGTTCAGTATTTCAATGCATATAAAGCTGATAGATTCCGAAATGAAAGCCAGGGCAAGCAAGAGGAGGAAGGGCTGATAGCTCGATACTGTTTTGTTGAAGCGTATCAGCCCTATCACTAATGGAATAATTACAATCTGGCTGACAAAGAATGCGCCTAGATTATTCATTTATTTGGGTTGTACGACATCTTTACAAAGTGGAGGACAACGCTGACCGCTTTCCATAGCCTGCATTGTGCCTTGGGCTTGTGCAGATTGAATACCTGGTACATTGAGGGCGGTTTGACGGCTCACAAGGGTGGTATGAATATCATTGCCTTTGCGATCTACCGGCAATAACACCAGTCTTACCTGGCCTTTTTCATCCTTTCCCATGTAAATACGGATCCCATCTGCGCCTTTTGCATTCAACAAGGCTGCAATCGCATCACGGTTAAACATTTCCGCATCAGGGATGTTGAAGGCACTGTCGAGATAATTGCCTTGCAGGCGTGCCTGCAATTCTTTTTTGCCACGCTGAAAACCATTGGTCAGGTTTTCAGCTTCCTGCTGGGAGATCACATGACGGCTGGCGCGTGCTTTGTTCAGCGGAATCTGAAAATTGTCGGGGTCTTTTGGGGTACACCTGCTAAAGCATAGCAGTAGGAAAACCGGCGCAAAGATACGGATGGAATTGTGGTGCTTCATAAATAAGCGGTTTTATAATGATTGATAATGCAAACTAGAAGAATGGGGTGATAAAGAAAAGCGTATAAATACCTGTGTTGTAAGCGTAAATATAACTGATTATACTGATTTACATATTCGTCCCTGTCACTGGTTGACCTCCCGGAGTTAAGTTCCAATAATCCTAAAAATGCGATTTGATATTTTTCTTTCATACATAACCCCATTCTCACCATGCCACTTTGTGTTAAAAATAGTTTTATCTGGACCTTATCTGTCAATTTTAACCACTTTACATTTGCACCCTTAGATGCCACAGAAAAAACCATCCAACTTTAGTCCGGAACAGCAGCTTCACAGCCTGGATGCCAGACTCGTATTATCTTTACAGCGGCTCAGCGACATGCTGAAAGCCCTTCAATGGGAGCAGGCGCGTACCCTGGGGCTCACCCCCCTGCAGTTACAGATCCTGCTTTTCATCGGCTACCATCCCGCAGAACTGAACAAAGTGGCACACGTTGCCACTGAATTACAATTGAGCCGGCCTACCATCAGCGATGCTGTCGCATCCCTCGTCTCGAAAGGTCTCCTGGATATGCAACCTGACAAACGTGACAGACGTAGTTTTTCTATGTCTCCAACCCTGGCAGGTCAGGACCTTCTGCTCAAAGCAGAAGAATATGCAGCCCCCCTAACAGAGGTGTTGGAAAAACGACCTGGTTTTGAGAAGAATAATCTTTATCAAACCCTGTTTGCCCTGATAGCAGGACTGATGAACAAAGAGGGTGGGGGCTTACAAAGAATGTGCTATAACTGTGCGCACTACCAGGGAAATAAAAAAAGACAGCATAGCTGTCAGTTCCTGCATAAATCTCTCACTTCGGCAGAATTACAGATAGACTGTATGTATCATTCCACCCTGTCATAAAAAAAGAAAAAGGCAGTATAACTGCCTTTTCCGGTCGAATCCATATCCAAGTATAAGAGGGCGTATCGATTCAAAATTTGTGAAGGAAACTTTCGCTAAAATAATTTCTCAGCTTCGTCTACCTAAAACGTCTATTTCTGTAAGATCTTCGCCAGTTTATCCAATCCTTTCACAATCGCATTTTCTTCCAGGGAAGCAAAACCCAGTCTCAATCCGGTTTGCCCCGTATAGTGTGGTGCATAAAAACTATATGGGTTCACGATATAGATCCCCGCTGCATGCAACTGCGAAACCTCCACTGCCTGGTGCAATTGCATCCAGATAGCCAGACCTCCCTTCGGAATCGTGAAATCCGCAATCCCATTAAAGTTCACTTCCAGGATGCCCGTAGTCAGGGCCAAACGCTTTTTGTAAATAGCATGTGACTGCTGCAGGTATTTCCTGATCTCCCCTTCAGCCATCAGGTTGGCCATCCCCTGTTCTAGCAGGCGATCCCGTTGCTGACTCACTACCATCTGGCAGGAAGCCAGTGAATGGATAAACTCAACCGGGCCATACACGAAGCTCAGTGGAATAGAAGGAGCTACACTACCAATATACACCACGTTATCAGCATGCGGCATACCAGCTACCGGTAATACCGGTTGTGCGTCGAAGTGATAATTATGATCATAATCATCTTCAATGATCATAAAATGATATTGCTCACTTAGTGACAGCAACTGCTGCCTTCTTGCTGCCGGCAGGGTAGTCGTGGTGGGATACTGGTGGTGCGGTGTGATGTACACAGCTTTGAGCGAAGTATGCTGGCAAACTACTGCCAACGCTTCTACGTCAATACCATATTCATCTACAGGAATATAATGCAGATGAGCGCCGGTGAGCCTGAAAGCATCCCAGGCAGGCTGATAGCCCGGATGCTCCACCGCTACATGATCACCCGGGAAGATCAGTGTCTGCGCCACGAGGAACAGGGAATCCTGGTGCCCGTGTGTAACACAAATATTCTCAGGCACCGCAGCGAGGCCCCTGTCGTTGTTCAATACCAGGTTGATTTCCTGCAACAGTTGCTCATTGCCCCTCTCGTTGTAGTTCTTAAGGTGCGATTTGCTGGTCTGCTGATGCAGGATCTTCCTCACCTCCCTGGTGAGCTCCGGTATTGGCGAAATGCGTCCATCTGGTTGACCATCGTCGAATACGATATCGAATGTACCATTATTATAAGGTAACGGCTGTGGTGGATCAAACTGTCGGAAAGAGATGTCCAGCACCGGTTTCGGTGCAGCCTCAGGACTGCCTGGCGGTACCAGTTCCTGGGGTATGGGATCACTGATCCGCGTACCACTCTTATATTGAGTGGCAATCCAGCCATCAGCGGCTAAATGCTCATACGCGAGAATAACGGTGTTACGGTTCACACGTAATTGCTGGGCAAGAACGCGGCTACCTGGTAACTGAGCGCCGGGCAACAGTCGCCCCCGCTTGATTTCGTTAATGATGTAAGATTTGATCTGTTGATAAATCGGAACCTCACTATTCACTGACAATTGTAGATGTACCTGACTATGATGCTTCATGGTTGGCTTAAGGTGTTCCTTCCATATACGCAGTAGAAAAAGTTACGGTTGTTAACGATTTGTAATTTTGGGAGGGTTTTTAAAAGTTTTTTTCCAATTCTTTTTTGGGGCTGATTGGGGCCTCCTGTCTTTTGGGAGATTTATCATACTTTTACCTAATGGATGCAGTAATGATAGAGAAAGCAGCGAATGCAATAGCCGATAAACACCGTTTGTCCATATTGCTGGCGGCTTCCAGGCAGCCTGCTATACAGTGTTGTGATATCACAGAGCTGACAGGTTTGTCCCAACCCACGGTTTCTCACCATATTAAGATATTGGTAGACAGCGGTATATTAATATATGACAAGACAGGAAGAAACGTTCAATTGACAGTTAATAAGGAGATGATGAAGTACCTCTCTTCGTTTTTTTCACGGTTAAGTTAATGCCGGCTTAAGGGGTAAAATGCCTGTTATCGTACCAAAAGTCTTCCGACTCAGTCCAATTTTAAATTAGCTCATTAGCTTCTTTGCCAGCCTCCCAATCGTCTTTAACCCATCTTCCACCGCCTTACTCCAGGCATTATTATAACTAATTCTCAGGCAGTTATTGTACCTGTCCTGCAAAGAGAAGATCCTGCCCGGCGCAAAAATTACCTTATGCTTCAGCGACTGCTCATATAACTCAAAGGCATTGACCCTTGGGTTCAGTTCTACCCAGCATACAAAGCCTCCACCAGGACGGGTTACACAGGTATCCTCCGGAAAATAATCAGAAATCGCCTGTAAATGACGCATAAACTGGGTATGCAATGTCTGCCGCATTCCCCTCAGATGATACTCGTAACGCCCGTTTTCTAAAAAACACGCGATGGCTGCACTCGGCAGGGAAGGAGAGGAAATCGCCCGGTTACGCTTAATACGTAATACTTTTTCCTTATAACGCCCCGGCAGGGTCCAGCCCACCCGATAGCCCGGTGCTAAAGATTTGGAAAATGAATTACACAACAACACTAACCCATTTTTATCAAAGGATTTACATATACCCGGTCTCTCTTTCCCAAAATACATATCTCCGTATATATCATCCTCAATCAGCGGTATGTCATATTTTTCTAATATCCTAACCAGTTCCTGCTTATGACTATCCGGCATACAGGCCCCCAAAGGGTTCGTGAAGTTCGTCACAAAGAGACATGCTTTGATTTTAAACTTTGGGATCGCCTTATCCAGGTAATCGAGGTCGATGCCTGTAATCGGATGCGTAGGCACTTCCAGTACTTTCAGACCCAGGTTCTCTGCCAGTTGCAGAGAGCCATAATAGGTAGGGCTTTCTACGGCAATCGTATCCCCGGGTTGCGTAACGGCAGACAAACACAATGATAAAGCATCAGAGCAACCCGCCGCAATCACAATATCATCTTCCGTCACCGCACCACCCCAGCCGATAGACATACGGGCAATTTGCCGCCGCAGGTCTTCATTGCCCTGTAAAGTGTCATAGCCAAGCCCTCCATTCGGAAGCCGGTGAATCGCCTGCACCATAGCCTTCGTCATCTTGGCAGCAGGAAGTTGTGCTACGGGAAATACGGCGGATGAAAATTTCAGGATCTCCGGGTTGGAATTGTGTAAGTACATCCGGGAAATCATTTCATGTACCGTTACCTCAGATGGTTTTTTTACAGCCTCTGTTTGCTTCGGCATTTCCGGCAGGCGCCGTGGACAAAAGGTCACATAATAGCCTGACTTCGGCCTGGATTCAACCATACCCTTGCTTTCCAGGTGGTAATAGGCCTGGAAGGCAGTGCTCATGCTCACGCCTTTTTCCTCACTGAGATTGCGGACAGAAGGAAGTTTGTCTCCCATTTTCAACACCTGTTTGATGATGAGTTGCTCTAAGTTCTCTGCAATTTGCAGGTAAAGGTGGTCGGCGGTTTTTAGCATGGAACAATATTCTGATATGGTCAAATGTACGGAAATTTGAACTGTTTGGTAAATGAATGGTATTGGGAACTTTTATGCTCTTTTTAAACAGCCGGCACTACCTGCTCTTTTATAAAATAAATTTTGCGCAACAGAAAAATTGCATAATTTAGTGCAACTAAAAAGTTGCTTAAATGGATGAGTTGTTTAAAGGCATCGCGGATCCCCTGAGAAGAGAAGTGCTCGAACTCCTCCGCAAGGCCCCGCTTAATATCAACCAGATCAATGATCACTTTGATCATATCAGCCGCCAGGCAGTGTCTAAACATTTACAGGTATTGGAAGATACAGGCTGGATCCGTATATACCAGGCTGGGCGTGAGCGCTATGGCTACCTGAACAGGGCCGCTTTCTTTGCATTTAAAGAGTGGGTAGATGGCTACCTGCAATGGGGCGCACATTCAATAGATAATGATCACGGTGTTTTCCTGGATGATACAGATTATAAAAAAGGAATGCCACTGACGCAGCCGGTCATGCTGCAGGCTTTGCTCAGCAAGGACAAATCCTTTGATGGGGTTTTTTATACGGCGGTGAAGACGACAGGGATTTTTTGTAAACCTTCCTGTTCGGCCAACCCGAGGCCGGATAATGTAATCTTCTATGATAATAAGGAGGATGCAGTGAAGAATGGATATAGGGCTTGTAAACGATGTAAGCCATAGGGCATTGCAGGCTGTAATACGATAAAATGTTATAAATGCTGTGAAAGGTATACCTGCTAAAAGGCATAAATGCCATTAAGGTATAAAAGCCCTGCAAGCCAAACATAAAGATCACGCACATGAAGATCACAATACCCGTTAACGACCACGCAAATTTTTCTTTCGACGAATGCCTGGTATTCCTCAGCCGTTCCGACAAGGAAGCCCTGCACGAAGTAGCAGGCAAGACCCTCCGCAAAGTGATTGTGGTGAACAATACCCCTGTGCTTACTACGATCACTGATGCACCCAAAAAGAAAGGCTTACAGGTAGAAACAAGTGCAGATGCAGATCCTGCAGCTATTAAAAACTATATCACCCACTGGTTACACCTGGATGCAGACCTCAACGAGTTCTACACCTTCGCAGGAAAAGATGCCGTATTATCCCCGTTGATACAACAATACAAAGGCCTCCGCCTGATCGGCATTCCTGAACTGTTCGAAGCCCTCACCTGGACCATCACCGGACAACAGATCAATCTCTCATTCGCATATACATTAAAACAGCGATTGATCCATGCATACGGAGATGCTGTCACCGCTGGTGATAAAACCTATTACGTCTATCCCCAACCTGCCACTATAGCCGCACTGGAGCCTGCAACCCTCACTGGTATGCAGTTCTCCCGCAGCAAGGCAGATTATATCATTTCAATAGCCAGGGCAATGGCAGAAGAACGCCTGACGCTGGCACAATTACAATCACTTGATTATACTGCTGCCAGGGAATACCTTATCTCCTTCAAAGGGATTGGGAATTGGTCGGCTAATTATGTGCTGATGAAATTCAGCCGCTACTGGCAGGCATTGCCACTGGAAGATGCCGGCTTGCACAATGCATTCAAGCAACAATTGAACCTGGCTGTAAAGCCTTCACTGGCAGAGATAAAGAAGTATACGCAGCACTGGCAGCAGCATGCAGCATATGCTACTTTTTATTTATGGCGGTCATTGCAGTAATAACAATTACAATTTAAAGCACAATTAATAACATGGAACAGTACCATTATTTTACCCCCACACCTGTAGGCAGTTTGCTGATCATTGGAACAGATACGACGATCAATGCGCTGAGTATTCGTGATAATGATACAACTGACCTGCCTTTACTGAGCAAAACAGAATTGCCTGATGTGTTTTTGCAATGCGTGGCGGAAATGGAAGCTTACTTTGCAGGAAGTCTCCGGAATTTTACCATTCCGGTGGCACAGGAAGGAACGGCTTTCCAGCAGTCAGTCTGGGGAAAGTTGCTGACTATACCCTATGGACAAACGACAACTTATTTACAGCTGGCCAAAGATCTAAATAATCCTAAGGCGATCCGTGCGGTGGGTACAACGAATGGACGTAACCAGCTGTGGGTGGTGGTACCTTGCCACAGGGTGATCGGGAGTGATGGAACATTGACGGGGTATGCAGGCGGTTTGTGGAGAAAGAAGTGGTTACTGGAGCATGAGATGAAGCATCGGTTTGGCGCACAGGGAGCCTTGTTTTAGCAGGCGTCTTTTTTGATAAAAAGATAGCAGACAATCAGACCTGCTTTTAGAAACCTGATTACCCCATTCAAAATCATCTTTTCAATTTATTACACCCTGTCAGATAGCATTTCCTATTTATCTCCTCCAATCTGATCTGGTCGAAATTCGAGAAACTGAATCTGTTTTTTATTGTCTTTTTATTTCATTTTTGTGGTCTCAAACCTAGCGCCATGAATGAAACGCTCTTCCAGGACCTCCAGCAGATGGATCAAATCCTCCAGCAAACCAAAGAGATCAGCTCGGCCTTCCTGGCCGGAATAGACAATTTGCCTGTAGATGTGGCGAAAGGTCTCAATTGGTAGCCCTGATTTAAGAAAAAAGGGGGAAATACGATGTCAACCAGATAATGGAAACTAATGCTTATAAAAACATCGCGCGCAATGAAAAAGTCTAACACAAACGCATATATCGCCCTGGCAATGGTCAGTTTTTTCTGGGGCACTACTTACCTCGCATCCAGCGTCGGAGTCCGCCATATGCACGGCCTGATGCTCGCCGGTCTTCGGCAGACCGCAGCCGGCATGATCCTCATCAGCTATTTCCTGCTGAAAGGCTACCGCCTGCCTGACAAAATCGTTCTTTCCCGCTTATTTGTAATAGGCGTGATGATGCTCTGTCTAAGCAACGGCCTTCTTACCTGGGCCATGCAATATATACCCAGCGGGCTTTGTGCCATCGTAGTGGCCACCGTACCCATCTGGATTACCATCTTCAGTTATTTCATGGTAAAGCGTACCCGCTTATCGCCATTATTAATCATTGGTATGCTCATAGGATTATTGGGAGTAGGAGGGATCTTTTACAATTATCTCTCCAGTCTTACAAACCCGGCTTTCAGATTGGGGATATTCCTTACACTCATCGCCTGTATCAGCTGGGCGATGGGCTCTGTGCTCACAGCACGCTGGGCCCTGAAGGTAAATTTCCTCTATGGTGCAGGGTTCCAGATGTTCTTTAGTGGCATCGTAATGCTGATCACAGTATCACTCATGGGATACAGGATCTCCACATCAACGATGAATATCGAATTGTGGGAGAGTTTACTATACCTGATTTTTGTGGGATCGATCGTCGGGTATTCCTCCTATGTCTTTGCCCTCAATAACCTGCCTACCTCACTGGCATCCGTATACGCTTATATAAACCCGATCGTAGCAGTAACGCTGGGATGGTTGATTTTAAAGGAACAACTCAACTGGACCACGGCATTGTCCTGCCTTGTAACGCTGGCAGGAGTGTACATGGTGAATGTATCGGTTAGCAGGAATAAAAAAAAGTTGGAAAAGGCCGGCTGATGCAGGGTATTATTGAAAACAGCTCTTAAAAGGCGCTGCAGACAACCAGGCTTTGAAAACAAACATATCAATTATTAAAAACACAAAGGAAGCATGAACCCAGCAATTGACTCAATCCGGCTTATAGGCTGTGAACCGGACCTGTTGCCACACTTTGAAAGATTGAACAGACATTGGATAGAAAAGTATTTCGCCTTCGAACCCGCAGATGCTGAATCCCTGCAGCAGGCAGATAAAAGTATCATAGCGAAAGGAGGCACCATTATCTTTGCCGCCACTGAAAATGAAATAATAGGTACCGTTGCCCTAAAACCCATAGATGCAACAACGACAGAAATGACGAAACTGGCAGTAGATGAAAAGTTCCAGGGGCACAGGATAGGTTGGAAGCTGGTAGCAGAAATCCTTCGTCTGGCCAGGGAGCAGGGCTATACAAAAGTCGTATTGTATTCCAATACTATCCTGGTGCCTGCGTTAAATATGTATGAAAAATTCGGCTTCAGGGAGATTCCTGTAGAACCAGGAAGATACATCCGCAGTAACATAAAAATGGAATATACCTTTGGTGAGGAAGGCCCGCAATACACCGTAGCAACGGAACTGGGAGCCATCATTACCGGCTGGGAGCAGCTATTAAGGGGCATTAGCGACCAACAGGCAGCAGTGCGGTTGAAGAGCGGTAAATGGAGCATGAAAGAAATATTAGGTCACCTTGTTGATTCCGCAATTAATAATAACGTTCGGATAATACGCGCACAACAGATATCTTTGCTGGAAATTCCGGGATATGATCAGGAATTTTGGGTAAAAGGACAAGCATGGCAGTTCATGAACTGGCAGAATTTAGTTAACTTGTGGATCATTTTTAATCAGCACCTTGTACTAACGATACGGACTATACCAACAGCAGACTTGCAGCATACAATTAAAGTAAACGAAAACGAACCGGTGACACTACGTTACCTGATCGGGGATTATGTAATACATATGCAGCACCACTTATCACAAATAAACGAATTATTCAATTTGAAGAAAGATACGATTTAGATTTAGGTATGATGATCAAAGGTCTTTACCGCCGTTCATCTGGTTGACATCGTCCCGCCTCTGCGCGGGACGTTTTTTTTACCCCCCTTCCTTCTTTTTTATCAGCGCCATTTCTGGGATACCCGGCGAGCCCGGCACAATCCTTGTCACAAATCTTACATTTGTAAATTATGGACCTGAATCATAACCCATGGACAGTATTGTCCAATAAAGTAGAATACGACAATCCCTGGATTCGCGTAACTGAAAACCAGGTGCTGAACCCCGCAGGCGGCAAAGGCATCTATGGTGTCGTGCATTTTAAAAATGCTGCCATCGGCGTTATTCCTTATGATGAAGAGGGAAACATTTACCTCGTAGGGCAGTTCCGGTTTGCCATCGACGAATTTAGCTGGGAGATACCCGAAGGCGGAGGGCCCCTGGGCACAGATCCCCTCGAATCTGCCAAAAGAGAGTTGCTGGAAGAAACAGGACTGCTTGCCCATAGCTGGGAGCCTATTGTAAAAATGCACTTATCAAATTCCGTTTCAGATGAATGGGGTGTTATTTACCTGGCCCGGCAGCTGGAGCAGCGGAACGCCGAACCAGAGGAAACAGAGCAACTGCACATCCGCAAGATCCCTTTTGAAGAGGCATACCAGATGGTAAAGCGCTTTGAGATTAAGGATTCCTTGTCGATAGCGGCTATTCAGAAAATAAAGCTGATGCAGCTGGAAGGGGAGCTGGAACACCAGCCGTAAATCTTTATCTTTGCGGCAATGGAACACAGAAGACATAAGCCTGCCGGTTTCCGGCAGCATGCGCCCAGGCCAAAGGCCTCGGCCATGGTAATAGGGCGTCAGCCGGTAGTAGAGGCCATTCAGGCCGGGAAAGCCATTGAGCGCATTTACCTGTTACGCACTGCCAGCGGGGATATTATCCCCCAGATCAGAAGCCTGGCCACACAATACAATATTCCCATCAACCTGGTGCCAAATGAAAAGCTGAACGGCCTTACCCAGGCAAATCACCAGGGTTGCATAGCTATTACCGGGCATGTCAGCTACCTTGACCTGCAGGATGTAATTTCTCACGTGACCGACTCGGGCGAAACACCCCTGTTTCTCATCCTGGATGGTATTACAGATGTCAGGAACATTGGCGCCATAGCCCGTAGTGCAGTATGCTGCGGCGCACAGGCTATCATCATTCCTGACAAAGGTATTGCGGCGCTCAACGAAGAAGCCATCAAATCTTCCGCCGGCGCATTGGATAAGATCTCCATTTGCCGTGTAAATAGCCTCCTGAAAGCGATCGATACCTTACACCTGAATGGTATTAAGGTCGTAGCCAGCGAAATGGAAGCAGCCACCAAACTCTATGACCTGCCCCTGAATGAACCGGTAGCAGTGATCATGGGATCGGAAGATAAAGGCGTGTATCCCGCCCTCCTGAAGGCGACAGACGTTCAGTTCCGTATTCCAATGAGTGGCAATTTTGAATCTTTTAATGTATCTGTGGCGGCAGGGATTATCCTGTATGAAGCGATGAAGCAGCGAGGTTTCTAAACTTAGTTTTTTACTGAATCTCCCCACGCATAACGTGGGGAATTCAGTAAAAATGGCTCACTTACATAACATCATCCATCATGAAACTTATTGAATGCCCCCGCGACGCGATGCAAGGCTGGCACAGGTCCATCGATACCGCCGATAAGGTATCCTACCTGAACGCCCTGCTACGCGTTGGTTTTAACACGATAGACTTCGGCAGCTTCGTATCCCCCAAAGCCATTCCACAAATGGCCGATACAAAAGAAGTCCTGTCACAACTGGACCTCTCCAACACCAAAAGCCGCCTGCTAGCTATTGTCGCCAACCAGCGGGGAGCTGAAGAAGCCATGGTGCATGAAGAAATCGCTTACCTGGGATACCCCTTCTCCATCTCAGAAACATTTCAGCTTCGCAATACCAACAAAACCATTGCCGACTCCCTGGAACTCGTAGATACCATGCAGGAGCTCTGTATCAAAAACAGCAAGCAACTCGTCATCTACATTTCTATGGGTTTTGGCAATCCATATGGTGACCCTTACGATGCATCTATCGCACTGGAATGGGTACAGGAACTGGTCGAAATGGACATCGTTACCATTTCACTCGCAGATACTGTAGGGGTAGCCACACCTGCCACCATTTCACAACTATTTTCCACACTCATAAAAGCGCATCCTGTAGTGGAGTTCGGCGCCCATTTCCATTCCGCTCCCCACAACTGGGAAGAGAAGGTGGCCGCTGCCTATGCAGAAGGATGTCGCAGATTTGATAGCGCTATCAAAGGGATCGGGGGCTGTCCGATGGCCAAAGATGAACTGGTAGGCAATCTCGCTACAGAGCGCCTGCTGGAATTCTGCCTGAAAGAGCATGAGCCTTTGCAGCTGGACCTGGAAGCCTTGCAAACCGCCCAGCGCATAGCAGATCGTATTTTTTATTAGTACCATGAATTTTCGCCTTACATTTCCGGTTACGCCTTTTTCGGCGCCGTTGCAATATTCAGATCGTTTATTGCTCATGGGTTCCTGCTTTGCAGAAGAAATAGGAGCACGCCTGCAGGAACATTATTTCGATGCCCTCGTCAATCCGCATGGCATCCTCTACAATCCTATCAGTATCATACAGTCGATTCACAGCTACCTGGATAATAAAGTGTATACCCATGATGATCTCTTTCAGCAGGGGGATCTGTGGCATAGCTGGGATCATCACAGCCGTTTTTCGGGACTGAACCCTGATGAGGTGGTGGCGGGCATCAATGCCCAACAAGCCCTGGCTGCTAAAAGACTGGAAGAAGCCGATTGGTTAATGATCACTTTAGGTTCTGCGCATACCTATACTTTACAGGAAACCGGGAAGGTAGTGGGGAATTGTCATAAAGTACCTGCATCGGCTTTTTATAAAAAAATGCTGACCGCACAGGATATTATTTCGGCGATAGACAATGCCATGCATCGCTTGTTTTTCAGGAACAGGAAAGTGAAGATCCTGTTTACGATAAGCCCGGTGAGATATGTGAGAGATGGGGTCGTGGAGAATAATTTGAGCAAAGCGATCCTCTTACAGGCAGTACATCATATGGTCAATAAATTTGACCGCCTGTTTTATTTCCCTGCGTATGAGTTGGTGGTGGATGACCTGAGGGATTATCGGTTTTATAAGGAAGACCTGGTTCATCCGAATGAGATGGCGATTGATTATGTATGGGAGCATTTCATTAATGCAGGTTTGCCTGATAAGAACTTATTCAACCAGCTGACTGAATTGAACAGGGCCGCAGCGCATCGTCCATTCAACCCGGCGTCTGCACAGCATCAGCAATTTGTACAAAATTATATCAATAAGGGAAAACAACTGATGCAGCAATATCCTGATTTACCACTCGGGGATTTGCTGAAAAAGTTTACTACTCAATTGAAGTAAGCAGTTCGGGGTATCCTCGATTCAGGGCATCTTCGGCTCCGGGTCGTCAGACCCGGAACCGAACCCCGCAAAAATTTGAGAGAATTACGAAGTAATTCTCTCAAATTTTTGCCCATTTATTCCTTCGATATCATACTATCCTTAATAAATACCACCCCAATCACAAAGCAAATCACCGCCACCCCAATCGGGTACACCAGGCCCGCCAAATGATTATGCGTCTCCGTCACCAATATCGTCGCCACCGTCGGCAATAAGCCTCCAAACACCCCATTCCCCAAATGATAAGGCAAACTCATCGAAGTATACCTGATCCTCGCCGGGAACAATTCCACCAAAAACGCCGCTATCGGCCCATACACCATCGTCACAAACAGCACCTGCACCCACACCAGCAACACCAGTTGTATCAACCCACTCATCCCCACTACCACCTCTATTTTCTTTTCCTCCTTCCCATCCGTATTCATCACCACTTCCCTTGCCTTCGTCTCGTCATCATACACCCTCGTTCGCACGGTCTTCTCCACATTCTGCATCTTACTATTCCGCGACATCGTATTCTCTATCGTATACTTTGCCTTCAGCTCTGTTTTCAAACTCAAATTCCCGATCTGGTCCATTCTTGCATAAATCGGGTAATACGCCAGCGCTGCAATCAGCATTCCCGTCATCATAATCTTCTTCCGCCCGATCTTATCTGACAAGCGGCCAAAATATATAAAGAAAGGAGTACCCAGCACCAGGGCCACCGCGATAATAATATTCGACTGCACAAACTCAATATTCATCGTCTTTTGCAAAAACGACAAAGCATAAAACTGCCCCGTATACCAGATCACCCCTTGCCCCATAGCCGCGCCGAACAGCGCCAGCAACACCACTTTCAGGTTCTCCTTCTTACCAAAACTCTCTTTGATCGGGTTCTTTGCCGTCTTGCCCTCTGCTTTCAGCTGCGCAAATTCCGGCGACTCCTGCAACCTGATCCTGATATAATAAGACATCAGCACCAGCAATATCGACAACCAGAACGGCACGCGCCATCCCCAGTCACTAAACTGCTCCGTCGTCATGCTGCTCCTGGTAATCAATATCACCGCCAGCGATACAAACAAGCCTAAAGTAGCCGTCGTCTGTATAAAACTGGTATAATATCCCCGCTTATCATGCGCCGAATGCTCTGCCACGTAAGTAGCTGCTCCTCCGTACTCACCACCCAGGGCCAGGCCCTGTAACAGTCTTAGCAACAAAACGATAATGGGTGCCAGGACACCAATACTTGCATACCCCGGTACCAGGCCTATTGCAAACGTAGACCCTCCCATAATGAGTAGTGTGAGTAAAAAAGTGTACTTCCTCCCGACAATATCCCCCAACCTTCCAAACACAATCGCCCCAAAAGGCCTGACTACAAATCCCACCGCAAAAGTGGCGAGTGTCATAATGTAAGCGAGATCAGGATTGCTGGGAGGAAAAAACTTTTCAGCAATAATTGCAGACAGGCTGCCAAAGATGTAGAAATCATACCATTCTATCAGGGTGCCAGCCGACGAAGCCAGGATCACCTGCCAGATGTTGTGCGCGGTCGTGTGTTTATTCATACGTGAGAATATATGTAGTCCTAATAGTTGAAAATGCTACAAATAGTTGTATAAAATAATAAAAAAAACGCAAATATTATATTTTTAGAAAACGTACTTATGCCGTAGATTTTAAGCAGCGTTGTCGTGTTTTTTAACATTTATAAAGCAAAATACTTTACCTGCAGGCCTATGAGCGCAGCTCAGCGGGCCTACGATCCGCAGTATGGTTAAACGACAACCTTCCATGGGTTAAAGTCACTTTTTATTTAATCTTATTCAGTTACCTTCGGGTCTGATAAGGGTTTACACAGTCAAGATATATGCGTATCAGAAGGGTTTTGGTTTGTTGGTTAGGGATCATTTTATTGCCTGCCGTCATCTTTGCACAGCAGTCTGGGGCCGTCCGTCCTAAAATCGGGCTCACCCTCAGCGGAGGCGGCGCCAAAGGCCTTGCCCACATCGGCATCCTCGAAGCCATCGACAGCGCAGGACTGAAAGTAGACTACCTCACCGGCACCAGCATGGGCAGCATCGTAGGTGCCCTTTATTCCATGGGCTATTCCGGCGCGGCCATTGAGAAAATGGCCAGGGAGCTTGACTGGAACAACCTCTTCACCAATCAACCCCAGCTCACAGCCATCTCTTACGAAGAAAAGAAAGAGTATAATAAATACATCATCGAAATCCCTTTTGAATATGGCAAGCCTAAGCTTGCATCCGGCGTTATCTCCGGCGAACAACTATGGCTGGAACTCGCCCGCATGTGCTGGCCGGCCAATGGGGTGAGAGATTTCTCCCAGTTCAATATTCCCTTTAAATGTATTGCCACAGATGTCTCAAATGGGGCTATTGTCACCCTCGATACCGGTGATGTAGTGACCGCGATCCGTGCCAGCATGGCCATTCCATCTATCTTTACAGCCATCAATATCGGGGATCGTAAATTGGTGGATGGAGGTGTGGTAAGGAACTTCCCTGTTATCACGGCCAAGGAAATGGGGGCCGACATTGTGATCGGTTCCAACGTGTCTGAAGGGCTCCGTAAAGCAGACCAGTTACAGACACCACTGGATGTCATTCAGCAACTTGGCTTTTATAAAGATGCAGATGACTTCAAAGACGAACGTCAGCTCTGCGATATCTTCATACAGCATAAAATGGGAACCTATAGTGCTGCCAGCTTTGGCAGCGTTGATTCCATTATAGAAATCGGGAAACGCAAAGGCCGGGAGATGTATCCCATCTTCAAACACCTGGCAGATTCGCTGCAGGCGCTGTACCCATTACCTCCCTTCGAAAAGAACCGCCTGCCATTTACCGCTGATATCGAACTGACAGCCATCCAGGTGAATGGTCTTAAACATTCAGATGAGAAATTCTTTTTAGGAAGGCTTGGGCTCAAAACCGGTGGCTGCTATACATCACGGGATATTAAAGAAGCAGTACTGAATGTGTTCGGTACCCGCTTCTATAAAATGATCACCTATGATCTTGTGCCTGATAGCAATCGTCAGACCATCATGAAAGTGAATGCGGAGGAGAATCCGCTTAGCTATGTAAAATTCGCGCTGACTTATAACAGTTTTACGAATGCCAGCGCCATAGTAAATATTACGCAGCGTAACTTTATTGTTCCTAATTCCCGTGCATTCGTGTCCGTTGCTGTCAGTGAGAACCCGCGGATACAGGCAGAGTATTTTAAATATACCGGGCATGACCGCAACTTTGGTGTAGGACTGGGTTTTTACTTTGAATACAACACCATGACATATTATGAAGACCTGAAAGCAAAGCAGGATTTTCAAAGTAAATATTTGAGTACGGATATTCATTTTCAGTACACATTGAACAGTATTATGGCAGTCGGTATCGGTACCAAATGGGAATTTTTGAACCTAAATCCCCGCTATGTAAATGAACAGGAGATTCGTGGTAATAGTACGCAGTTGAACAGCTATTTTTATGCGGGTATGAATTCCCTGGATCAAAAAGTTTATCCGCGCAGGGGAATGGATCTGCAATTTGAAGCAGGTTGGATATACAATGAAAACCCTGGTTTCAGGGTGTTCCGCGATGGTATACAGCAACCGTTTGATTCTACGGAGTTCAACTTTGCGGAATACCAGCGTGCAATGTTGCAGGCAAAGTATCATATTCCGTTTGGGAAAAAGGGTGCGCTGCAGATTCAGGCTGGCGGCGGGGTAAACTTCAATCACATGCAGGGGCCGATCAATGCATTTCAGATCGGTGGCCTGGCGAATGTAATGCGGAACCAGTTGCCCTTTGTAGGGATACTGGAAGGGGAGGTGAGTACATCTTCTGCATTAACCTTTCAACTGGCTTACCAGTATGAAGTGGCGAAAAATATTTTTACCACTCCCAGGATAGGAGCTGCGGTATATGATTTTATGGGCAATGTTGAAGATCGGTATAAATACCTGAGTGGCTACGGAATTTCCACCGGGTACGCAACATTCATGGGGCCGATAGAAGCTACGATGATGTATTGCGACCAGGATGGGCGATTGCGTTTTTATGTGAATATTGGGTTTAATTTTTAGTTCGTAATAATAATTGCAGGCACTAAATATTAATGGATCCGATCGCCTCTCACTTCCATCTTATCCATAATACCCGCTTCAATCGTCAGCCATTCCTGCCACCTGGTCCTTACCTTTTCTTCTGGTAAATACTCATTCGCCAGGTCTATAAACAAACGATAATGCCCCGCTTCTGAAATCATAAATTTCCGATAAAACTCACGCAGGTACTCATCGTCCAGGCCTTCACTCAATAACCTGAACCGCTCGCAACTACGTGCTTCAATCAGCGCAAAGGTCAGCAGGCGATCCAGGAAAACAGTATCCGGATCTCCACCTTTAAGCTGGTGCAGCATCAGCTCATTTACGTATAGATCCTTTCGTTGTTTGCCTAACTGGAACCCGCGTTTCCGCATCTCTGCCAGTACCTGCCTGAAATGCCCCCATTCCTCCGTTACAATCGGCGCCAACTCCTGTACCAATCTATCTCTGTGTGGGTAACGCTGAATCAAAGAAATACAGGAAGTCGCTGCTTTTTGCTCACAAAAAGCATGGTCTGTCAATACTTCTTCCAGGGAAATTTCGGCCAGGTTCACCCATCGTGGGTCAGAGGGAAGATGCAAACCAAGGATAGATACTTTACTCATGCGCGTTATTTGCTATTCATTAATGATCGTCCACAAAGTTACTTAGCTTTGAAAGATGAAAGAAGATTTTCTTTTAGCGCAACTCGAAGCACGCAAAGCACAACAGGCCTTCCGGCAATTACGCCTGCCGGCACCTGGTATGGTTGACTTTTGTTCCAATGATTACCTGGGCCTGGCAAAGAGCATGGCTATGCAGGAAGCGGTGCACAATCTATTGGCAGCACGGCCTTTTGCACATGGAAGTACGGGATCCCGCCTGCTGGCGGGCAATTACCCCTGGGTAGAGGAAACGGAAAGTATGCTGGCAGCATTTCATCAAAGTGAAGCGGGCCTGGTGTATAATTCAGGTTATGATGCTAACCTGGGTTTATTGAGTGCGGTGCCCCAAAAAGGAGATACGATCATCTATGATTCCCTGATCCACGCAAGTATCCGTGATGGGATGCGTCTTTCCAGGGCACAGGCATTTTCATTTTTGCATAATGACCCCCAGGACCTGGAGAAGAAACTGGCCAATGGCAGTGGAAATGTATTTGTGGCGGTGGAATCAGTATATTCTATGGATGGTGATTTTGCTCCTTTGGGGGCGATAGCGACCATTTGTGAAAGGGCAGGGGCGCACCTGATCGTAGATGAGGCACATGCTACCGGGGTGGTGGGGGCCAAAGGAGAGGGCCTGGTACAGCACCTGGGTTTGGAGGGGGCCTGTTTTGCCAGGGTGCATACTTTTGGCAAAGCAGTGGGTTGCCATGGTGCGGTGGTGCTGGGTTCCAGGCATTTACGCGATTTCCTGATCAATTTTTCCCGATCATTTATTTATACTACAGCCCTGCCTCCTACTGCGATGGCGGCTATCATGGCCAGTTACGATTTGTTTCCTTATATGCAGGAGGCGAGGGGGCATTTATCGGCCTTAATCGCCCGATTCCGGAGGGGAGTGGCGGCCCTGGATACCTTGCCCAGTGAAACGCCTATCCAGGTCGTTTTGAGCCCTGGAAATGCGGCTACCCGTGCATTGGCGGAAAGGCTGCAGGGCGAAGGCCTGGATATCAGGGCAATATTACATCCTACGGTGCCAAAAGGGAAGGAACGGCTGCGGATTGTACTGCATAGTTTCAATACGGAGGAGGAGGTAGATAGGTGTATTTCCGTTTTAACGAAGTAAGGAGGGTGTTAAATTCTCAAAGTAGACCGGTTTCCCCGGTCTTAATTTTTGCTTTTTAAGGGAGATAACCCGCAGATAACCCGCAGATATCCCGCCTATAAGCCGCCTTTATCCCGCATCTTTAAAGAGGCGGAATATCTGCGGGATATGAGCAGGTTATAGGCAGTTTATTTCCCCCGGAGACCACTTTTTTACCTCTTTCACCCTCCCTGCGATCAGAATTCTGTATATTAGCCAATCACTTCCTTGCTATGAGAATTCTACCATTCGCCATTTCGACCGGAATAACCGCCGTATTAATATTCGCTTTGTCTCAAAAATGGGGCGCCCTGCCTCCCGTAGGACCGCTACTCAGTCCACAGGAAGGTTTCTGGCAAAACGCTACCCCCATCAGCAAAAATTACAGTGAAACCATCGACCTCCCCGGACTTACCGGCAAGGCCGAAGTATGGCTGGATGACCGTATGGTACCTCACATCTTTGCAGAAAACGATGCAGATGCTTATTACATAGAAGGTTTCATCCACGCCCGTGATCGTCTCTGGCAAATGGAATTGCAGATCTTCGCCGCCTCCGGCCGTCTCTCGGAAATCTTAGGCCCTAAAATGCTGGATTATGACAGGATGCAACGTCGCCGCGGTATGATCTACAGTGCAGAGGTAGCTTTGAAAGAAATGGAAAAGGATCCTTTTACCAAAACAGCAGTAGCATCTTACGCTGCCGGTGTAAATACTTATATCGCATCATTGAACAAGGCATCATTGCCCATAGAATACAAACTGCTCGATTACAAACCGGAGCAATGGACAACGCTGAAATCTGCCATCCTCCTCAAACTGATGGCAAACGATCTGGCGGGTGAAGCCGAGGATCTTGAATACACCAATGCACGCCATTTATTCAGCAAAAAGGATTTCGACCTCATGTATCCTGATTTCAGTGATAGCCTGGACCCGATCGTGCCTAAAAACACGCATTTTGATGCAGCAACTCTGAAAGCAGTGGCGCCACCGGACAACATGATCAAACTGGCAGGTGTCTTACAACATTTTAAGGAAGAAAAACCTGACCCTGACAATGGTAGTAACAACTGGGCCGTGGCTGGCTCCAAAACCCGCTCCGGCGCGCCGATCCTTTGTAATGATCCGCACCTGGGTCTGAGTCTGCCATCGTTGTGGTATGAAATACAATTGCATACCCCACAAATGAATACCTATGGCGCTTCATTGCCGGGTGCACCTGGGGTTATCATTGGTTTCAATAATGACATTGCCTGGGGCGTGACCAATGGCGAAGAAGATGTAAAAGACTTTTACAAATTGCAGTTCCGCAATGGCCGCAAGCAATATTTATTCAAGGGTGCTTACCGGGATGCCGATCTGCGCATAGAAAAAATTGAGATCAGGGGTCAAAAGCCTTTTTACGATACAGTTGCCTATACAGTATGGGGGCCGGTGGCTTACGATAATACATTCCCTGAGCACCAGAAAGAAGAGTTCCAGTTCCTGGCCATGCGCTGGAAAGCACATGATCCTTCCAATGAATTGCGTACTTTCCTGCTGCTTAACAAGGCAAAGAATTACGACGATTACCTGGCTGCCATCAAAGACTACCAATGCCCTGCACAGAACTTTGCTTTTGCATCGCGTGACGGTGATATCGCTATCTGGCATAATGGAAAATATCCCCTGCGCTGGAAAGACCAGGGTAAATTCATCCTACCGGGAGATGACAGCACTTTTGCATGGCAGGGATATATTCCGCAAAACGAATTACCACATTTACATAACCCGGCAAGGGGCTTTGTTAGCTCTGCCAATCAAAATCCAACAGATGATACCTATCCCTACAATTTCGTGGGTGGCTATGACCTGTTCCGTGGTAAACGTATCAACGAAGTGCTGGCAGCAGACAGCCAGATCACTATCCAGGATATGATGGCCTTGCAGAATGACTACACTAACCTGCTGGCAAGAGCCGCCATTCCTGTATTCGGGGCGCATTTGCAGAAGTCATTACTGACAGCAGCGCAACAAAAATATTGGGAGCTGCTCCTTCACTGGAATCAGCAGAGTACCCCGGATAGCAAGGCAGCCACTGTGTTCCAGCTGGTATGGAATAATTTACAAAGCTCGATCTGGGATGATGAAATGGCACAGTTCGGAGAAGACGTATACCAGATGCCCTGGGAAAAAACGACGTTGAATTTATTGATTAAGGATACCGCATTTCATTTCATAGACAACATCAACACACCTGAAAAAGAAACTTTCTCAGGTCTGATGAATGCGGCGCTGGCAAAGGCTGCGGATACTGCAAAAATGCTGGAGGCGAAAAATAAATTAGAGTGGGGGCGTTACCGTGGTACTGACATCCGGCACATTACAAGGAGTATTGTTCCGTTTGGTGCGTATCATTTATATACAGGCGGTGGCAGGCATATAGTGAATTGTATCAAGGAAAATCACGGCCCGTCATGGAGGATGATCGTGCAGATGGGAGATCCTGTAGAGGCTTATGGGATCTATCCTGGCGGGGAAAGTGGGAATCCGGGGAGTCCATATTATGATAACGCGGTGCAGGATTGGGTGAATGGGAAGTATTACCTGCTGCACTTGTTTAAGCCCGACCAGCGGGAGGATCCGGCGGTGAAGTACAGGATGATTTTGAATTAATCTAAAAAATAATTGTGTTTGGATTTGGAAGAAAGTAATTAATTCCTATCTTTGCACTCCCAATCACGAAGAAAGGGAATGATTCCGTAGCTCAGTTGGTAGAGCAATACACTTTTAATGTATGGGTCTTGGGTTCGAGTCCCAACGGGATCACAGAGAAACCTTTAAACCTCGCGCTAGTCGCGGGGTTTTGTTTTTTAGTTGAGCGTTTAGTCGAGTTCTTTTTGTATAACCCGGATTTCGGAGGCTTTCGTTCTTTTCTAACCAGCTTCTGCATCACCTTTCCGAATAAGCCATCCCTTTTCCATTGGTTGAAATAGTAGTAAATCTCCGACTCATACATGGGCAATTCTTTCGGGACTAGCATATGCAATGCTTAATGACACTAAAATTACATATACTACAATGTCAGATGGTAAAAACAACGCTAGAAGGTTAGATAATCTTGGTGTTACTGATTATCAAGAAAGAGTGGGTCCGGGATTAAATACGCTGGTAAATTTTGGCCTGCCAATTTTAAAATTGCGTGCTCCGGGTAAAATACAAGAACTTGCGACTGAAGTTGAACAATATGCAGCAGAGTTAAAGACATTAAAGAAAAGCCGGGCAATGGTTGTCGGGACTTCGATTGCCAAATGGTGAGGGTACGATTGCTGCCAGCGGAAAAGTTTCCGGTAAAATAGCGGCGACATTTGAAGCCGCTGCAAATGAATTGAGAGATGTCGGAACTAAGACTGCATCGGGTAATACAATTGGCTGTTGTGCAGCGTTTCAAGGGGGTAACGAATTGCTTCTTCAATACCCGAAATAGGGATTGGCAGACTTACAATTTACCCCTGCAATTATGCTGCGAACAGGAGAGATAATTACAATGTGTGATAATTGTAAAGCAATGTTCATGTATGTAAATGAAAAGGCAGTTAAAATTGTTACGCCACCTTTATTGCCTGGTGCAATGGAAGTCGCAATTTATAATCAAAATTAATAGAAATACTATCCTTGTAAAATAATAAATTGTAATAGTGAACTATTCAAATGATACTTTTTGCGGAGAGGATATCGATTGGTTTTCTCTTGATATAGAAAATAAGATTGCTGTTTTTGCATCAGGAGGAGGAGTTGTTCCGTGCTCAATTGATCCAGAAGGGAATGAATTACTTTTAGCTTATTTTAGAGCCTTACCAGAGATTAAAGATAATGAAGTCCTTATAAATCCAGAATTAGGTGACTTTATGAAATTTGAAACACCCCGGCAAATAGAGCGTTATTTGGAGGACTTTATTTTTATGGCTAAGAGAGGTTTATATGCTTACGATAAAACAGATTTAAGAAATTATTCAGATCCTCGTTATCATTTAGTTGTAGCTCCAGCAAAAAAATTGTGCAGTGATGATTTACTTGAAGAAATTTACAATAAGGTTCTGGAAACTAAATATTCTGGCACATTTAAAGATGCTTTAACCGTTAACCTGTCTACATTTAATATATAGGGGAGCTCAGTAGCGTCTTGTTTAAACTACCAGATTTTCAATTGGTTATGTAAAAGTTCTTTGACATCTTGATCACCTTTCTTTGCAAGTAATTGATTTATTGGTGTTTTATCAAGTAATGAAACTCCAAGAATCTGCAATACTTCAAAGGAGTATCAAGAGTTTCAAAGAACTTATATTAATTTAAACAAGACGCTACTGAGATCAAATATGAATTTAAATCTAAGTGGTAGAATGAAAAGCCACGGTTTGGTTTTAGGTAGGATCTGCTGAATAAGTATTAATTCATTGTTAATCAATACGATGTGGCGTGTTTTTTTGCTGTGAAAGTGTTTGTATATTGAAAGATTCATCTTCAAAATCATGCAGCAATGATACGTTACACTCCTACAAAACAGTTAACCTTAGAAGGATTTTCAACTCCTTTTTCGCAGCAATTATCCACTACTAACCGATGGGTTATACTAGCTGCAAAGATTCCGTGGGACAAACTGGCGGATGTGTATTATAAAAAAATGCGGGCAGATTTCGGTGCTCCAACATTGAGTGCCCGGATGGTAATAGGTGCAGTGATCATCAAACATATACTTAACATAGATGATCGGGAGGTGGTAGCGCAGATCACGGAAAATATATATCTGCAATATTTTGTAGGCTTAAGCAGTTTTCAACAGGAGGCTCCCTTTGATGCATCGTTGATGGTCAGTATTAGAAAACGGTTAGGCATAGATGTGATGTCCAGATTGAATGAGATTATTTTGCAGGAAGCCGGACTAATCAAAGCGAATGAAGAGAAAACAGCGGATACCCGCAGTGAGGATGATCAGGATGGGAATGGTGGAGAGAGTAATAACAATGGCTTGAATGAGATTACCGCTGTGTGTATACGGAAAAGGAGAAGATACTTACCTTACAGACTTTCAATGAACTGGAATTAATTGTTGCCCGTGAAAAACTATGCAGAATACACAAGTCATTTATGGTAGCCGTCGATAAAGTAGAGTTCATTGAACGTGGCCAGGTCATGATCCGAGAAAGATTGTTGCCGGTCAGTGAAACATACCGGAATGTCTTTTATGCTCTTCTGGGATTTAAAGACGGTAAAACAGCGTCATAATTTTTCTGTATTTTCCTTTGGACCCACCCCATGTTCCCGCCCTGGTGATCCCACCTGAACAGCCAGCCGTCTGACACGGGTTGACCTCATAAACTGGCTATTGTAAAAATAAAAACAATGAAAAACGAGCTAGTATCCGTGGTGATGCCATGCTATAACATGGAGCGTTATATCTCCCTGGCGATAGGCAGTATCCTGTCGCAGTCCTATCAAGATCTGGAACTGATCATCATCAACGATGGATCTTCGGACAATACCGGGAATATTGTCTGCGCGTACGATGACTCACGGATAAAATATGTGTCATTACCCGCCAATAAGGGGAACTATCCCGCCAGAAATGTAGGAATGCGTATGGCCACTGGAAAATACATAGCAGTAATGGATGCGGACGATATTTCCGAGAACGATCGACTAATGACGGAGGTGCGGTATCTTGACCGTCATTCGAAGATTGGGTGTATTGGCACCCAAGGTACCCGTATAGACGAAAATAATGCAAAAACCGGATGGATCAATTACCCCTGCGTTACCAGTGCTGAAATGGCGGTTTATTTTCTTATAAACAATTACTCAATTCATCCGTCCCTGATGTTCCGCAGAAGTGCCATGTTGAAACATAGCCTTTTCTATAATGAGACCTACAGGTATTCGGCTGATTTTGCGCTAGTTAATAGTCGTATCAGCCGGTTCCCGGTTTTGAATATTGCTGAAAGGCCGCTACAGTACCGGGTACATGCAAGCCAGATATCATCTGCCAAATACAGGGAACAGGTAAAATATGCAGATATGATCAGGTTAGCCCAGCTGGAAAGGTTGAAAATCCGGTTGACGCCTGTAGAACAGAAGGTGTATCTGGAATTACTCAAAGGGAATGCTACTTCCTTTTCCGGAAAGGAAGTGGCCTGCTGCGTGGCAGTTTGCAGACGCATCGTGGAACATAATGACAACTTCGGCATATATAACACGAGGCTGCTCCGGAAGCTGTTTAATGAGCATGTGCTTAGTTTATTGTAAAATGAAAATACAACACTGGGGAAAAGCGTATCTTGTCACGTGGTAATAATCAAGAAATTTCCGCCAGTTTTCTTAGATCAAAGACAAATAAGTTCGAGTTTTGTACCATAGGGATCACAGAGAAATTTCAAAGGAAATTAAAGCCGCTTGAATCGTAGGATTTAAGCGGCTTTTCTGCTTTTAGGATATTAAGGTAAACTACATCAAACGAAGCATCACTTTAGAAAATCTTTTCCCATCCTGCGCGAAGAGGTCATCGCATTGTGCTGTATTGGCTCCATGAATACATATACCCGCTGTATAAAAGAGCTTCATAGCTATGGGTATATTTTGTATCAACAGGGTAGGCTTACGCTTCCAGGTGTCGTTACCATCCGTTCATTTCCTTGTTCTTGCGATGACGATACTACCCAGCTTCAGTTATTTGATGAATTTAAACGATCTGAATCAGGTATGAACAGCAACCTTTCTGGTCGCAAAAGTAATACCGGTACTTGTATCATAAATGATATTACGCCGTGTCGCAAAATTGCGACTGGATCGTATCGCAAAAATGCGACTATGTCGTGTCTCAAAAGTGATACTATACCAGTCGCAATTTTGCGACGCTTTTATAATAAACAAATAAACAATTATAAACGGGAGAGAGTAAACAGGCTCTCGCTCTAAAAAAATATAAAAATGAAATTAAAAATCCCCAGCTCGATCCGGGTGCACTCCGCGCGGAAAATGCACCCGGCGCCGCGCGGATTCTCCCTACCTAATCCCAGGTGCAGACATTTTTTTACGCCCACGTCTACCCGGAGATGGAAGCAGGCAAATTTTTCTATCACTACCAGACCATCAACCAGGGCAGGAAGGCTCCACACCAATGAGAACAAAAGCTATTCAGAGCCCTTATGATTACTATCAGCTGATGCAGCAGCTGGAAGAACACGGGAAGGACGTATACCGACCGGAATTTCACATTGAAGACATAAACCGGCCGGTAGTTATCAAACTCTTGGCTTACTTCCTGCAAGACCAGGCGGTAGCCATTGGGGACGGTATCGACCTACAGAAAGGGGTACCATAATATTCTGGCACATTTAAAGATGCTTTAACCGTTAACTTGTCTACATTTAATATATAAGGGAGCTGTATCATTAAATAGTGAGATCTGACTTCAACGTTAGGCTATAAAAACTCTCAGGCATTTAAGTAAATTTAAATCCCCGGATTATTTGATCAGGGATTTTAATTTTGAAAAAAAACAGCATTATAAAAGCTATGGGCCTGTAAAAAATAATTTTAAATGTAGATCCGAAAAATGAAAATAATATGATTTCAGATTCAGTTGAAAAGAGTAATTACAACAACATTAAAGGAAACAAAATGAATGATAAGGCTTATTTCCTAATTTTTATATTTTTAATATTTTCTATCAATCTTTTAGGCCAGTCATCTCCTGTTAGGATTGTTTATGCAAAAGTCTTAAATGTAGAGGGGCTGACAATATTAGACGATGATTTTGCAAGAAAAACGAGAATAGGTGTAAGGCGATATTATTATGCAATTAAGCATTTTAAAGTAGTTGATTACAAAGGAGATACTATGCTTCTTGCTTATGTGTTTGATACCAAGAGACAATTGGCTGAAGCAGCAAATGATTTTGGAATAAAGAAAGATTCCATATACGAATTTAGCGTATCAAGATTTAAACCTTGTAAGTCAGATTTTTCTAATATGATTGGATGCGCATATGAGGACACCTTATATATGCCACATCCAAAGTCCATTATTAAGAAATCATATGATTCAATAGATCGAATACATGATGCGGTGCATATATACTATGATCTTTGGTTGGAATTAATTCGTTAATAGTTTAATGGACAACTACCGGAATTTACAGGTAGCTGTCCATTTTAGTGCGCCAGGCATGTCTTTAAACCAGCTTTAACCTCCGCAGTTACCCCTTTAATAAGTTTTTGATTGAGGGTAATAGACTGAATATTTATAAAGTATCTGGTGTCTGATAATTTTCCTCTTAAAGCATCAACTGCCTTAAATCTAAAACCACATAAACATGAACAATGATAATAGAAATGTGAAGGACATGTTTTCTGTTCATTCATTTGGAGCCGTTGCAGAAATTAGAAAACTTCATAATATTGATTGATGACATTACTTTTAAGTTATGGGGAGATTTCCGGTGTTTACATTGCTAGCGATAGTAGATTCTCTTCGACAAATACTTCCAACAAACTCCTCTGATACGTACGCAATAATCGATCTGTTTGTTTTGAAGTTCCCACATGAAATATACTCAAACACAATTAGTAATAACTATAGCTATTTTAAACTATTTTCAGGATGAATATGCTTAACTAAACAACACTGATTTGAAATTAATGTTAATCAAAGCTTTGAAATTTGGTTATGTCAGGCATTTTATTTTATTTTACGTCCATTATTCGTTGTACACGGTATGCATAGAATAATAAATATAATAGAATAAGCTTCTGACTCGTTGGTTAATCCACCATAACTTAAAGTAGACGAAGACCCCAAGTGCTGATAGTCAGTAGCGTTTTAAAACCTGCAGCTATATAGTTAAAACAGGCCCCACTGTCTGTTCCCGTTTTTATTATTTACTGCACGTTGAAAGCTGTTACAGTATTTTACGGTAATGCTGCAATAGCACAATGATTTTTCTGAATTTTTTTTGTTACTAAAGTTGAAAGCTATGAGACCTTTTTGAGTTGTTTTCAAATGAGAGCATACCGATGAATTCCTATATTCCAGGATGATGTTATGTTTTAGAGCGTCCTCTGGCTCTGAGCTACCAATGGTTCATTGTTTCAATAGTATACTATCGCTATTGTCAGCTGTCACGTCTTTTTATTTAGCTAATTAACTGTCACGGATTACTTGTCACATGTAAGCCTTGCGTGCATGGAGTATCCCCGTTGTTTTAATTATTTATTGGGAGGAGAGACGAATTGGTAATGTGTATACCCCCTATAACAAAAAATAGAATGATTGCTGAAATACTGTTTATCGCCATGAAACCTTTATTTAATAATAGAAAGAAACGGATTGAATTATGGACGCCCTATAGTAAAAGGACTTTAGCCACGGCCGGTAGCAATGCTGGTCGATGTGCCAGGAGACTATGCGCTTAAAAATTTCAATTAGCACATGCTGAGCTGATCGTTCGCCGGGAACCCGGTGCTGGTGGAACTTTGCCGGTACTTCCTATCCAACGGACGTTTGCTATAATCTGCCGCATTTACCGGTGCGGCCGGGAGGTGCTTGCTAAAACGCGTACAGTTTTGTTACCGTGAATAAAACTCGTACCGTTTTAGCCCTGCATCCCTTTGTCCTCCATCAGCCAACATCTGCAACAAAAATATTTATCATAAATGTTATTGCCCTATGGAGAGTTCTTTACACACCCTTACCTGCATACCGCTGACTGATATGCTGCTCCGGCTGCAGGATGAAAATGAAAAAGGAATCACCTTTATTAAAAGCGGGGACCAGGAAATATTCGTTGCATATCCGCAACTTATTAAAAAAGCGAAACATTGCCTGTATTACCTGCAAACTGTTGCTGGTATGCAATCCGGCGATGAACTCATTATCCAGGAAGAAGATAATGAACTACTGCTCACAGCCTTCTGGGCCTGCCTCCTCGGAGGCATCATCCCAGTTCCCGTATCTACCGGAACAAAGAATGAACATAAACTGAAACTGCTGAAGATATGGGATACCCTAAAGCATCCCCACCTGTTTGCAGCAGAAGATCATGTACAACGCCTCACCAGCTATATACAGGAGGAAGCCCCGGAAACGTCCATAACGCAGCTGCTCGAGCATACAATTTATTCAGGTACAGACTTCAGCAGCTTCCCCGATACCTCGGTTCTACATGCTCCTGCACTGGACGACCTTGCATTCATTCAATATTCCTCCGGCTCCACCGGTGCCCCCAAGGGCGTGATGCTCACACATCGCAACCTTTTCTATAATACAATTGATCTCGCCGAAAAAATGCAGCTGACGCCAGCAGATATAAAACTCAGCTGGATGCCGCTGTCGCACGATATGGGCATGATCGCTTTCCACCTCACCGCTGTACAAGCCGGATGCACTCAGTATCTTATGCCTACACCACTGTTCATCAGAAGGCCGCTGCTGTGGATGGAATCAGTCAACCGCCATAAAGCCACCATCCTGTATTCGCCCAACTTCGGATACGAATACTTCATGGAAGCCATGGATAACAAATCTGCAGGCAGTTGGGACCTCTCCTCTGTACGGATGATTATCAACGGCGCAGAACCTATCTCTGCAGAAGTATGTCGCCGCTTCGCCACCAAACTAAAGCCCATGGGATTGTCACCATTGGCTATAGCCCCCGGGTACGGTATGGCAGAGGCTTCCGTGTGCGTAACCTTAAGCGCCGCAGACGCACCTGTAAATGAACACTTCTTTCAGCGCGACAGTCTTCGTATTTCCGATGTAGTAATAGAAGAAGAAAATACCTCCCCGCAGACAGTGGGTTTTGTAGAGTGCGGAACGCCCGCCAGGCATTGCAAAGTAAGGGTTTGCGGAGATAAAGATGAGATACTGGCACCCGGTACGGTAGGGCATATCCATATCAGTGGCCTGAATGTTACAGCAGGATATTACCGCAATGAAGAGGCGACCAAAGCACTGTTGACGAACGACGGCTGGGTGCGCACCGGCGACCTCGGACTGATTCATCCCAACGGCCAGCTGATTATCACCGGTCGACATAAGAACATGATCATCCTGCAGGGTAATAATTATTATCATCACGATATAGAAAGACTGCTGTTCGGTATTCCCGGTATAGCCGCCGGAAAAGTAGTAGCATGCGGTATTCCCGGCGATAGCAATGAGCGGGAGCGGCTGGTGATTTTCGTGTTGTTTAAAGGCACACCTGCTGCCTTTGCTGATACCGAAGAAGCAGTGGTGGCCACCCTCAGTGATGTGATCGGAATCGTTCCCGATGTGGTGATACCAGTAAGGGAAATTCCCAAAACCACCAGCGGCAAAATCCAACATTTCGAAATGCTGCAGCGCTTCCGCCGCAATGAATTTGCTGAGGTACTGAGTGCCCTGAAGTCCTTATCTGCCAAGCGTTTCCTCGATCAGTGGCAGCAGGAGCAACCCACTGTACGGTTACACAAAATCGAAAGCTGGCTGCAGGAAACAGTAGCCTCCCTGCTTAAAATTTCAGCCACAGATGTGGACCTGATCCAACCATTGGTAGATCAGGGCATGAAATCGCTCCACGGCGTACAGCTGAGAAATCTGCTGGAACGCAGGTTGAATATCGACCTCGCCATCGGCGTATTATATAAATACCCCTCTATCGATAAACTGGCCGGCTTTATCTATAAAAAGTTATTTCCAACTGCCACCAGCACTCATACAGAAGTGACCCCACCACAAGCCAACAATGGGCTGCTGGAGAAAGTAGCCGCATTGTCCGATGAACAAATAGCATTACTCCTTAATGAAAATCCATTATGAAAAAGGACGAGAAATTTGCGGAACTGAGTCCGCTCCAGAAAGCATACCTCCGTATGGAGGAATACAAAACCCGCCTGCAGCAGCTGGAAACCCAGGGCGCTAGACGTATGGACGTAGCCGTTATAGGTGTAGCATTGCGTTTTCCTCAGGCCGATACCCCTGCTGCTTATTGGAATAACCTGCTGGCAGGTCGCGATCATATCACTACCTTTCCTGCACAAAGAAGCGAAGACATCTCAGCATACATGCGCGCTGCCGGCAAACCCTTGCCAACCGGCTACCGCGAGGCAGCTTTCCTAAGCCGTATCGACGAATTCGACCATCGTTTTTTCAAATTCAAACATAAAGAGGCAGCGCTGATGCATCCTTTGCAACGCCTGCTACTGCAAACATCCTGGCAGGCCATGGAAGATGCCGGATACCTGAACACCCCGGCCACAGAGAACACCGGCATTTACCTGGGAGTATCCGGAGATATCACCTATGGCCAATACCTGGATATGATTGTCGCCAGCGACCAGCAGCGGCTCAGCTCCAATGCGCTCACCGGTAACAACAATGCGATCACTTCCAGCCGCATCTCTTATTTCCTGGATCTGAAAGGCCCTGCCATCACTATTGACACGGCCTGCTCTTCTTCACTGGTAGCTATTCACCAGGCTTGCCGCGCACTAATGAATGGCGACTGTGAAATGGCGCTTGCCGGTGGAGGCCGATTGTACCTTGTTCCTGAAGCAGGACAGTATGAAGTGGGCTTTGAATCGCCCACAGCCCGTACAAAAGCATTCGATGCCGCAGCAGATGGTGCCGGTGTGGGAGAGGGCGTAGCTGTGATCTTACTGAAGCCACTACATAAAGCAGTGGCTGATGGTGACCGTATACACGCTATTATCAAAGGCAGCGCCGTAAACCAGGATGGTACTTCCGCCGGCATTACAGCGCCTAACATGGCCGCACAGGAAGCCGTGCTGAAAAGCGCCTGGGAAGCTGCCAACGTTGATCCTGCCAGCATCACCTTTATTGAATCGCATGGTACCGGTACTGCACTTGGCGACCCTATTGAATTCCAGGCGCTCACAGATGCATTTGGCCAGCAGGCAGTAAAGAACAGCTGTGCCCTCGGCGCAGTGAAAAGCAACATAGGCCACCTGTTCGAAGCAGCTGGCGTGGCAGGCCTCGTGAAGTGTATACTTGCGCTGCAACATCAAACGATCCCCGCTGTCATCAACTATACATCTCCCAATCCTGAGATCAATCTCGCGGATTCTCCATTCTATATCAATACGGAAGCTATCAGCTGGAATCCACCCGCCAGTGTCGGCGTTCGTCGTTGTGGTGTCAGTTCATTTGGCATCAGCGGCACTAATGCCCACGTGGTGCTGGAAGAATATGTGCCAACGCCGGTAGCCGCTACCAATGGTAAAGTAAAGGAAAGTGCTTACCTGTTTACATTGTCCGCCGACAGTAGCGAAGACCTGCAGGTGCTCGCGAATACATATGTATCCTGGTTGGCCGACAAATCAGCCGCCGACCTGGAAAACATCTGCTTCGCTACCAACACTGCCCGTGGTCATTATTCCTGGCGCATTGCTTTTGTGACCGACAGTATCACTCACCTAACAGATTCGCTGAAGAAAGCTGCCAGCCTGAAAATGCAGGCCGCCCGCAGGTTCCGTGTAGAACCCGGTGTAAGCAGCCTGAAAGAACTGGCGGAACTTTACCTGGAAGGAGGCATCATAGACTGGGATGCTTTATATAAGAACACGCATGCTGTTAAAATTGCGCTGCCGCCCTATCCATTAAATGCAGTTCGTTGCTGGCCTGTTTTTACAAAGGTGGCAGCGGTGAATTCCGCAGCGCCGGCAGCGGCCCAGATAACGGTATCGTACACACGCGATCAGGTGTATGCAGCACTGCGCACCATGATTGCGAAGGATACTGATCTGAAGCCTGAAGATATTGGTGAAGATGCCGATTTCATGCACCTGGGGCTGGACTCGCTCATCATCATGCAATTGATTCAGGGTATCCGCAAAGAGTGGAAGCTGCAGCTGGAAATGGCCCAGTTCTACGAAAAGCTGAACACCTTACGTTCGCTTACAGATTACCTGCTCGAAAATATCAGTGGTGTAGCAGCCTCCGTGGCAGCGCCTGCGGCCACGGTTGCAGTACCTGCCGCACAGGCTGGCGCCGCGCCCACACAAATTAATTATTACGTTCCCTATAAAGAGGTTCAGAAGAAATCCGATCATAACCTATCACCACAACAACTGCAACATCTGCAGCAGCTGTCCGCCCGCATCAACAAACGTACGGCAAAGTCGAAAGACTCCACGCAAGCCTATCGCCAGGTACTGGCCAACAACAGAAATGTGGCAGGCTTCCGCCCTGAACTGAAGGAGATCACCTACCAGATCATTGCCGAAAGCGGCAGTGGTGCCAATATCGTGGATGTAGATGGGAACCGCTACGTGGACCTCACCATGGGATTTGGCGTAAACCTGCTGGGATACAATCCTGAGTTCATTCATTCCACCTTGCTGGCTGAAATGAAAAATGGCTTTCCGGTAGGTCCGATGGTGGACACCGCTGGTAAAGTGGCTACACTGATTACGGAAATGACGGGCGTAGAAAGAGTGGCGTTTTACAACTCCGGGTCAGAGGCCGTCATGGTGGCGCTGCGACTGGCAAGAGCCACCACCGGAAGAAGCAGGGTAGTATTCTTTAAAGGTTCCTACCATGGCACCTTTGATGGTGTGCTGGCCCTGGCCAATGCACTGGATCCTGCTACTTCCATTCCACTGGCGCCGGGTATTGCGGAGAACTACGTGAGTAATGTAACCGTGCTGGATTACGGCACACCGGCGTCTCTGGAGTTTATCAGGGCACATGCACATGAACTGGCGGCAGTATTGGTAGAGCCGGTACAGAGCCGCAAGCCGGACATTCAGCCACGTGATTTTCTGCATGCAGTAAGAGAAATTACCGCTGCAGCAGGTGCTGCTATGATCATAGATGAAGTGATCACCGGCTTCCGTATCCACCAGGGCGGTGCCCAGGCATGGTTCGGTGTGAAAGCTGACCTGGTTACCTATGGTAAAATTGTAGGTGGTGGTATGCCAATAGGTGTTGTAGGAGGCACGTCCAGATTCATGGATGCAGTAGACGGTGGTATGTGGAAGTTCGGAGATGCTTCTTTCCCTGATAAAACCACCACTTTCGTAGCAGGTACCTTCAACCAGCATCCGCTGACAATGCGCGCTGCGCTAAGTATCCTCACTTACCTGAAACAGGAGGGACCGCAGCTGCAGGAAAAGCTCAATGCCCGCACTGCGCAATTGGCGAACCGTTTAAACGAATACCTGACAGGAAAACGTATACCGGTGTCCGTAGTACACTTTGGTTCACTCTTCCGCTTCGTGCTGAAAGGTAACTGGGAACTGTTCTTTCAGCACCTGCTGGCAAATGGCGTATATGTGTGGGAAGGCAGGAACTGTTTCCTCTCTACTGCACATACGGATGAACATATAGAATACATCTACAAGGCCGTTATCCGCAGTTTGACTGAAATGATAGAAGGAGGTTGGGTAAGTGTTGAGCAGCCTGCTGCGGCCACCCAGCTGGTTCCGTTTACAGAAGAGCAGGAACAGCTGTATGCCCTGTCAGCAGCTGATCTGCAGGCATCCAGTGCATTCAACGAAAACCAGGTAGCAGATCTGCGTGGCCCGCTGAATAAAAAAGCGCTGCGTGAAGCGATTAATATTGTTGTAAACAGGCACCAGGCCCTGAGAACGATTAGTCTCAGCGAAAAAGGCATGCTGGTAGCCTCTTCAGCAGAAGTTTCCTTTGAAGAAGTGAACATAGCAGCGTTACAGCACAGAGGTCTTACAATTGAAGAGTGGCTCAGCGAACGAGGTAAGGAACCTTTCCACCCGGATCATGGTCCATTCATCCGTTTCCTGCTGCTGGAACATGCTTCCGAACATCATTCCCTCCTGATGACAGCCCACCACATTGTGGCTGATGGCTGGTCTATTGAACAGATCTGGAGCGAAATAGGACTGGCTTATTCCTCCATTACCGGTAAAGAGCCGGTGGCATTACCTGCAGCAACCACCATTGCCTCTTTCAATAAATGGCAGCAGCAGATGCAGCAGGAGCACACAGCAGCAAACAACGCCTTCTGGAAGGCAGCTTTTGAAAAAGACTATCCCGCCATTGAATTGCCGGCAGATAAGCTCAGTGCTGCTGCCACAGGTAAACCCGGAGATAGCTTCACGCTTACAATTGACCCGGCACTACGCAAACAGCTCCAGGCATTTGCACAACAGGAAAAATTAACCCTGTTCCATATTCTGCTCGGTGCATACAACCTGCTCTTGCATCGCCTGGCAGGCCAGGACGCCTTCGTTATCGGAATCCCTTCTGCCGGTCAGGCACAGATGGGAGAGAACTGCCTCGTTGGGCAATGTGTGAGCATGCTGCCTTACCACAGCCTGTATGCGCCCGAAATACCACTGCGTGAGTACCTGCTGGGAATACGTACCGGTTTGGCCAACATCATCCAACATCAGCACTGCTCTTTCGTTTCCCTGCTCCGGGAGGCCAACCTGGTACCACCACGGATCACCACAGAAATAGATATGAACAGCGTGAAAAACCGGTTCCGCTTCCGCGACCTGGAAGTGGCGGTCACCTTCCCACCGGTTCAATTTGTAAAATATGATCTGAGCATTAGCCTGATAGAAATGGATGAACAGCTTCTGGCCGGCTTCTACTTCAACACTGCCCTTTTTAACCGGAGTACAGTAGAGAACTGGGCTGACTGCTATACTACGCTGCTGGCGGATATAGTAGCCAACCCTGAAAAACCTGCAGGTGAACTGATGATCAATAGTGAGGAAAGCGAAAAGGTATTCGACGCGTGGAACAACTTATAAATGATCTGGACAGGTAACGCTGTCCGCAATGCTATACCAACATGAATATCAGATCAGGAAAGATATTGCCGGTTGTTGCTGCTGAAAAAACGGCCATCATCTACGGCCCTGACAGGTGGAGTTATGGCGACCTGGCAACAGAAGTCTGGAACAACGCAATGTTGTTGAAATCTACCGCTGGCAGGCCAGTGGCCATCGTTTCAAATCATCCTGTAAAAAGGCTGATCCTGGCGCTCAGTGTAATAGAGGCAGGCGGCTACTGCTGCTTCCTGCATCCGGGAAATGATAAATCGTTGCGTCAGTACCTGCAGACCTGGGGAGATGTGGTGATCCTCACCGACAGAAATTTCATTCACCAGTTTCATCTGCCACAGGTCATCGCTTTTGATAAAGATGGATATACTTTTCCTTCCGCATTGTTTGCAGAAGGGAATATAGCGCCATACGCACCGGAGGGTGGCCTGCTGCTGCGGACTACCACGGAAGACAATACGGCGCTATATATAGCCGATATGCCCTCACTGCGGGAGCATATCGACTACAGCATTGCTGAATTTGGAATTACGGAACACCATCAGCTGATTACCCAGGCCGGCGAACAATACCATGATTTACCGGAATGGCTGCTGCCGGGAATTGTAGCGAAAGCTACTATCCACTTCACCGAGGAGTTTGCAGGTAATATTGAGAAAGAAGGTACGCCTTTGCTGAAACTCACCGCGGAAGGTATCCGGGAATGGCTGCATCAGCCTGCCCGCTACGATATCGGAAAGGGCCGCCTGATCATCAGCGGCCACCGCAAAGTGAATCATCATCTCATCAAAGCCTGGCGTAAACATTTTCCAGGGCTTACCATTGGTTCTTATACCTATCAGCCTTCAGGATTGCCGGTGTCTGTGGCCAGTGGCCACCTGGAATCAGCGGACGTGGAGTGGGGCATTACCGACAGTATCCTCCTGAACCGGCCATTTGGTAAAACCCGCATCGCTATTCACGATGAACAGAACAGGCCTGCTCCGCTGAACGTCAGGGGAAGCCTGCTCATACAGAATAACCTGCTCAACAGGCCCGTAGCTTTTCACCCGCAGCAATCCGCAGATGCCGTACGGTTACTGCCCTCCGGCTACAATGCCCGCTTTGCCGCAGGTGGAAAAATACAGTTGCTGAACCAGCAGGGCCGGGAAGTGCGCAAAGGCAATCAGCTGCTGATGCTTGATGAAATAGAGGAAATCGTATGTACGAATCCGCTGGTATACAAATCTGCCGCTATACAATATTTCCATAATGGAGAGAGCTCTATAACAGTACTGGCTACGCTAAAACCAGGTGAAACCCTTTCACCTGCTGCCTTACGGCAATGGATCAGTGTATACATCCCTGCCGCCAGGATGCCCAGGTATTTCGTGGTGCTGCCGGAATTTCCGGAGCTGGAAGATGGCAGTGTGGATGTGGCGTCTGTGCGCTTGTCGGACAACTGGTACGATAGTCAGGCTACTGCAAATGAAACAGAATCGAAAATCATAGCTGTATGGAAAGAAGCATTGAAGCTGGAAGATATCGGACCTTCGGATGACTTCTTTTCCCTGGGTGGTCATTCGCTCCTGGGGGCAAGGGTGGCTGGTTTGATGAATGAGGCGCTGGGTTGTGCACTCAGCCTTAAAGATATTTTTGTCTATCCTACACCTGCATCACTGGCAGCATTCATCAGTGCTGATACAAGCAACGCTGCTGCGGAGCCCCTGGTTAAGCAGGACCGCGGCAGCCATATCCCCTTATCTTTTTCACAGGAGCGGGTTTGGTTTATTCACAGCATGCAGGGCAGTGTACCATTCCACCTCTCCGCTATGCTGAAACTTTCCGGAAAGCTGGACATCGGGGCACTGGAATATGCACTGCAACAGCTGGTGCAACGCCATGAAGTGATCCGTACGCTCATCCACGAAAAAGATGGCGAGGCCTATCAGCAGGTGATGCCGGCAGAAGGCTGGCAGCTGCTGTTCAGGGACGCTGCCGCACTCAACGGCGAAGAAGACATTCAGGCACTGATCAATGAAACGCAGCAGGTTCCGTTTGACCTGGAAAAAGACTATATGCTGCGCGCCCTGCTGATCCGTAAAGCGGACCAGGAGCACCTGTTGCTGTTTGTAATGCATCACATTGCCACAGACGGCGGTTCCTTCCCGATTATGATGCAGGAGCTGGTAACAGGGTATATTGCCCGGACAGAAGGCCGCGAAGCCAACCTGCCACTATTGCCACTGCAATATGCTGACTATACAATATGGCAGCGCAGGCATCTCTCCGGTTCATTACTGGAACGGGAATCCGGATATTGGAAAAAGCAGCTGGAGGGATTATCACCGCTGGAACTGCCCACTGATTTTGCCCGCCCTGCCATCCAAAGTACTGCTGGTGGCATGGTTACCGCCGCACTGGAAAAGCAGCTCTGCCAGCAGCTGGACCTCGTAGCAAGGCAGGAAGGCGTTACCCGTTATGTGATCTTACTTACAGCATTCAAAATATTACTTGCCAGGTATAGTGGTCAGCACGATATCTGTGTAGGCGTGCCCGTAGCCAACCGCAATTATGCAGCGCTGGAGCCGCTGGTAGGCTTCTTCCTCAACCTGCTGGCATTGCGCACCGACCTCGGCGAAGCAGGCAGCGTACATAATTTGCTGCAGCGGGTGCGTAATACCCTGCTGGAAGCCTACGCCCATCAGGAAGTGCCGTTCGAAAAAGTAGTGGGCGCACAACGCGATCTGAGCCGCAGCCCTGTGTTTCAGGTATTGTTCACCCTCCATGAAGGTGGCGGTGCCGAGAATTTCCGTATCCGGGATCTGGCCCTGAGTGAAGTACACCTGGAGGAAAGGTCTATCCAGTTTGACCTGGACGTGGCGATAGTGGAGAGCAATAGCGGACTCCAGATCAACTTCGGTTACTGCAGCGACTTGTTCAGCAAAACCACGGCTGTGCGCATGGTGCGCCATTTCAGGGAAATCCTTCAGGCCATCCTGGAGAATCCTTACCGTAAAGTGGCTGCAATTCCCATGATTACTGCCGATGAAGCTGCGTTGTTGCGGAGTTTCAATAACAATAAACAGGCTTTCCCCGATCATACCACTTTCGATCAGCTGCTGGATGAAATAGCTGATCGCTATCCGCAGCGGGTGGCAGTAAAACATAATACTAATTTGGTCACCTATACGGAGTTACAGCGGGATGCCGGTAATCTGGCCGGCACCCTGCATTCCGAAGGATGGCTGCAGCCGGAAGATATTGTAGGTGTATTGATGGATCGCTCGCCGCTGCTGGTAACAGCTGTATACGGCATCTGGAAGGCGGGCGGCGCTTATCTGCCGCTGCATCCGGAATTACCGGCGGAACGGCTTAAGCTGATTGCGGAAGATGCCGGATTAAAAATAATTATAACAGAAAGGAAGTATGAAGATGCGGTGCATGCGTTGCAGCAATCATACCCTGCCATTCAGCAGGTCATATTCGCTGATGAGCCGGAATGCATCGGCACAAAGGTGCCTGCGCTGCAACGTGACGGTCATTCGCTGGCATACGTCATCTATACATCGGGGTCTACCGGTACACCAAAAGGTGCGATGGTGGAACACCGCGGAATGATCAATCACCAGTATGCGCGGCTCCGTGAACTGGAGGCGGAGGCGGGCGATAACTGCCGCATTGCGCAGAATGCTTCCCAGAGTTTTGATATATCTATATTCCAGATGTTTGGCGCACTGCTTTGCGGTGGCAGCACGGTGATTTACAGCCAGGAGGTGGTATTGCGCCCTGACCTTTTCCTGCAGCAGGTCTCTGCCGATGGGATTACACTCATGGAGCTGGTGCCCGGATATTTGTCGCTGGTGCTGGATGAATTACCGGGAGATACGGCCACTGTTTTCACCAGCCTCCGGTTTATGCTGGCAGGTGGCGAAACAATGAAGAAGCATCTCGCGGAGCGCTGGTTCCAGGCCTTCCCGCATATACCGCTGGTAAACGGCTACGGACCTACGGAAGCAGCAGATACCATCACACAACACATCATGCGCCAGGTACCGGAGGGGGAAAGCATCTCTATCGGTAAGCCCCTGGCTAATCTCGATATTTACATTGTAGACAACAACGGCGCCCTGTGCCCTCCCGGGGTGATCGGTGAGATCTGGGTGGCAGGCACCGGTGTAGGCCGCGGCTACGTAAACGATCAGTCGAAAACCAACAGATCATTCATAGCCGATCCTTTCAGCGATACCCCGCAACGCCTCTACAAAACAGGCGATCTGGGCCGCTTCCTGGAAGATGGCTCCATTGCTTTCGTGGGCCGGAAAGATCACCAGGTGAAAATCCGCGGCTACCGCATCGAACTCGGTGAAGTGGAACAAAGCCTCAACAAGCTCCCCGAAGTGAAAGAAGCAGTGGTGATGGACAGGGAAGGGGCAGACAAACAACGCGCACTCTACGGCTACGTTACCCTGAATCCAGGCGCGGACGCTGATGAAGCCAGCCTGAAAGCTGCACTAGGCAACATATTACCCGCCTATATGGTGCCCGCATACGTGCTGGTGCTGGACGCGTTTCCATTAAACACAAATGGTAAAGTAGACCGCAAAGCGCTCCCGATGCCGGAAACCGGCGTCAATAGCACCGCAGCGCTGGTGCCGCCGCGTAACCGCATAGAAGCCGTGATGGTGGACATCTGGCAGCGGCTGCTGCATGTTCCGGAAGTGGGCGTTCGTGCGGACTTCTTCGAACTGGGCGGGCACTCACTGCTGGCAGTGAGGGTGCTGTCGGCCATACGTAATGAACTGTCGCTGGACATCAGCATCAGGGATTTCTTCACCTACACCACCATCGAACAGCTGGCCGCAAATTGCGGCAACAGTGTGCTGAATGAAAGTTTATACAGCGGGCTGGAAAAGCAGCCACGTGCCGGCCTTATTCCATTGTCATTCTCACAGGAACGCCTGTGGTTCATAGATCGCCTGCAGGGCTCCCTGCCTTACCATCTTTCCTTCCTGCTGAAACTGACTGGCAAAGTGGATGTGAAAGCCCTGCAGTGGGCATTGCAGCAGATAGTTAACCGACACGAAGTATTGCGTACAGTAATCATCGAAACAGATGGAAAAGGCTACCAGGAAGTATTGCCGGAGAACAGGTGGCAGCTTGAGTTTGTAGATGCCGCTGCTTTCAGCGGCGCTACCGGCCTGGAAAATTTCCTCACGCAATGCAGGCAGCAGCCTTTCAGCTTATCCGCAGACCATCCCCTCCAGGCTACGCTGGTGCGCGAAAGTCGCGATAACTACCAGCTGCTGATAGTAATGCATCATATCGCGTCTGACGGCTGGTCTATTCCGCTACTGGCGCATGAACTGGAGATATATTACAACGCTGCCCTGGCGCAGCATATCCCCGAACTTCCGGCACTGCCGCTGCAGTATGCGGACTACGCCATCTGGCAGCGCAAAGCTATCCAGGCGTCTACATTGGGTAAACAGCTGGCCTACTGGAAAGAGAAGTTATACGGCGTGGAGCCGTTACAATTGCCAACCGATTTTCCTCGTCCTCTTACACAGCGTAATAAGGGGGCGGTGTTACATTATCATATCCCGGCAGCATTGTGTAATGAGCTGGAGGCCTTGTCCAAAGCCAATGGCGTTACCCTCTTTACCACCATGCTGGCCGCTTTTAACGTGTTGCTGCACAGGCACAGCACGCAAAATGACATCTGTGTGGGTATACCGGTGGCAGGAAGAATGCAGCCAGAGCTGGAGCCGCTGATCGGGTTCTTCGTGAATACGATTGCCATCCGCAGCGATTTTTCTGGTAACCCGCTGTTCACCGACTTCCTTCAGCAGTTGAAACAGTCTACCATGGAGGCTTATACGCACCAGGATGTGCCGTTTGAAATGGTAGTGGATCAGCTGACTATTCATCGGGATATGAGCCGTAATCCGGCATTTCAGGCGGCCTTCGCCATAAATAATGTGCCGGAAGCCGGGAACGGCCTGCAACTGAACGGCCTGAACGTGAAAGAGGTGGCGCTACCACGTGAACACGCACGCTTCGATCTTTCCTTTGAATTGTTTGTGGAGCAGGACGGATTGCAGCTGGCAGTAGAGTACTGCACGGACCTGTTTACGGCAGCCACTGCAGCGCGGCTTGCAGCGCATTACAATCAATTACTACAATCCATACTAACTGCGGGAACGGCTACTGTGCAGGAGCTGCCCATGTTGTCGGCCGCGGAAACTGCACAGTTGCTGACGGCATTCAATGATACAAAGCTTAGTTATCCTGATAACACATCGGTAACGAATATACTGGAACAAAAAGTGCTGGCTTACGCAAATCGTATAGCGGTGGCAGACGGTGAGCAGGTGATTTCCTACCGGGAGCTGGATCGCAGCGCGAACCGGCTGGCCCATTACCTGCGCGCTAAAGGCATAGGGAAAGGCTCACTGGTAGCGGTATGCATGGAGCGTTCCGCGGAGCTGATCATCAGCATTACTGCTATCGTAAAAGCCGGTGCAGCTTATGTACCAATTGATCCGGCTTATCCGGAGGAGCGCATTGCATTTATACTGGCGGATACAAATGCAGCCGTAGTAATCACAGATGATAATGGTACCGGGGGTACGAAAAGCTGGCCGGATACACTGGTGTTGCGGATAGACGACTTCCCGCAGCAGGCGGGTATTTTCCCTGAAACCCGTGTGCCGGTGGAAATAGCGCCGGAGGATCCTGCTTATGTGATCTATACTTCCGGCTCCACAGGCGAACCCAAAGGAGTGATCGTTAGCCATCGTTCCCTGCTGAACTTATGCAGCTGGCATGCCCACGCATTTGATGTTACACCGGAAGCCAGAGCTACCACCTATGCCGGTGTTGGTTTTGATGCCGCTGTTTGGGAGATATGGCCATACCTGCTGCATGGCGCCGCATTATACCCGGTGCCGGAATCTGTAAAGCTGGATGTAGAGCAGCTGCTGGAATTTTTCCGCACTAACTGTATTACACATACGTTTTTACCTACAGCTATCTGCGAACAGCTACCGGAGATGACAGCAGCAGATGCAGCAGTTATGCCGCTGATCCTCACCGGCGGCGATCAGCTGAAGAAATACAACCGCGACCTGCGGATAGTAAATAACTATGGCCCAACGGAAGCCACAGTGGTAGCCACATCTATACATCTCTCCGAAATACCGGCAGATGGGCCGCTCACCATTGGCAGACCTATCAGCAATACCAGGATTTACATCCTCAACGATGCACTGCAACTGATGCCTGTAGGCGTGACAGGAGAAATATATGTAGGCGGCGATGGTCTTGCCATCGGCTACCTGAACCGCGAAGAACTGACCAATACCAGATTTATAACGGATCCCTTCAATAACAACGGACGCCTTTATGCCACCGGCGACCTTGGTCGCTGGCTGGCTAATGGGACTATTGAATTCATGGGACGTAAAGACTACCAGGTGAAGATACGCGGCTATCGTGTGGAACCCGGTGAAATAGAAAGCGTGCTGCAGCAGCATCCCCTGGTAACACAGGCAGTAATACTTGCCAGGGAAGATCAGGCGGGTCATAAAGTGCTGGTAGCTTATGTGCAGGCTGATACCACGGATAAAAACCTGCTTACAGAATATTTGAAAAGCAAACTCCCTGCCTACATGGTACCGGCATTAATGGTGCTGATGGAGGAAATGCCGATAACGCCCAATGGTAAAACTGACCGCAATGCGCTGCCCGCGCCTGATTTTACCCAGATCACCACACAGGCCTATGTTGCAGCTGGCAATGAGCTGGAACTTGCCCTGGTGAATATCTGGCAGGAACTGCTGGGCGTAGAACGGGTAGGTATACACGATAATTTCTTTGAGCTGGGAGGAGACTCCATTATCACCATACAGGTGGTGAGCCGCATGAAACGCAAGGGATTCACGTTGCATACCAAAGATATTTTCAGCTGTCAGACTATCGCCGGTCTCGCTGCATTGCTGGCCGAAAGAACCAATACCGGTAGCCATTTTGAGGCAGAACAGGGTACGCTCACTGGCGTCAGCCCGCTATTGCCTATCCAGCAATGGTTCCTGGAAGGCAACCCTGCTGTAGTGAGCCATTTCAACCAGGCAATCTTACTCAATATTAGCAAATCCGTAACGCCAGCTGCGTTAACGCAAATGGCGGAACTACTGATGGCACACCACGATAGCCTTCGCTTTGTATATCGCCGGCAGGCCGGGAAATGGCAACAGGAGTACGGAATACAGCCCCAGGAGATAGTGGCGGTAGAGGACATGACCGGTGCCACTGAATACGAGTTACCTGCGCTGATCGCAACTGCTGAAGCCCGGTACCAGCAAAGTCTGGACATAGAAAGCGGACCCTTGTTGCGCATCGCGCTACTGCAAATTCCTGCATCAGCAGCTGATAATCGCCTGCTCATTGCTATACATCACCTGGTAGTGGATGGCGTGTCCTGGAGAATATTGCTGGAGGATATAGAACTGTTCCTGGATGCAGCGATGAACGGTGTTGCCGCTAATCCTGGTCCTAAAACAGGATCCTACCGCCAGTGGTACCATGGCCTGGAACAATATGCCGCCGCCAGCAGGCTTACTGCTCAGCTTCCATACTGGGAACAGGTGATAGCGGGCTACCTGCCGCTGCCGGTAGATAAATCTTACAACGGTGTTTTAATCGGAAAGGATATACGAAACATACATGCCATCCTCTCCCCGGAACTGACACTTCAATTGCTGCAAAATGTTTCAGGTGTATACAAAACGCAGATCAACGACCTGCTGTTGGCAGCCCTGGCACGCGTGATCTGCGACCACAGCGGTCACCGCAAAGTGACAATAGGACTGGAAGGCCACGGGCGCGAAGAAGTGGGTGGTGATATAGATATCAGCCGTACCGTAGGCTGGTTCACGAATCTGTACCCGGTACTGCTGGATGTTACCCATGCCAATACCGACAAAGATCTCATCCGTAATATCAAAGAACAACTGCGTAGTATCCCTGACAAAGGAATGGGCTACGGCGTGCTGAAGTTCATTCGCCAGGAACCGGCGCTTGCCGGTACAGATCCCTGGGACATTGTATTCAACTATCTGGGGCAGCTGGATAATATGGTGAGCAGCAGTAAGTGGTTCAATGGTATGGACGACAGCAATGTTGCAGTATCCACGGTGAGCCCGCTTAACCCCGTGAAGGAAAAGATCGCTATCACGGCCATGGTAGAAGAGGGCCGGCTGCATATTTCCTGGAATTACAGCAGCATACATTTCGATACAGGTACTGTTCAGCAGCTGGCAGATCGCTACCTGCAGGTGCTCAGCGCACTCATTCAGCATTGTTTGAGTCAGTGGGAGGAAGGTGCGGTATACACGCCGTCCGACTACGGACTCCATGCGGAAATCAGCAACGCCGAGCTGGATAACTTCTTCCTGGAGCAGCAGTCGCGCAATGAGGAAGAGGCCGATATGGACAGCATCCTGAACTTCTAAAGCAATACACTAGAAATGAGTATAAAAGAATTTGTAGAACATATTGAAAGCAGGCATTTTTCCCTGGTGGCAGAAGGTGAGTCGCTCAGCCTGAAAGCCAACAGGAAAAAGCTAAAGGCCGAAGAGATAGACGCCGTGCGGCAGGATAAAGAGATCATCAGTTTTATTAAAGCTAACAAACCCGCACTGATAGCCTACCTGACGGAGGCACCGGCAAAAAAGAAAACAGATGAAGTAAGTGCACTGTATCGCCTTAGTGGCCTGCAGGAAGGCATGTTGTTTTATGGCCTTTATGATACAGAAACCGGTGCATACATCAACCAGTTTGCCTGTGATCTGATTTCGCCGGATGTGGAGGCATTTGAGAAAAGCTGGCAGTATGCCATCAATAACCATAGCATCCTGCGTAGCAGCTTTTATTATGATAGTTTCAATATCCCTGTACAATGCGTATACAGGCATGTGGAACTGCCCGTAAATCATTTCGATTACAGAGAGATGGATGCCGCCGCGCAGGACGCTGCCATCGCAGCTTTTGAGGAGGAAGACCGCAGGCGTGGCTTCGATTTCAAAAAAGCCCCCGTGATGCGATTGGCGCTGATCCGGTTATCGGATCGTCGTTACCGTATGGTATGGACACATCATCATATTCTGCTGGATGGCTGGTCAGTTCCCATTCTGATGGAAGAAGTACTACAGGCATATGAGCAACTCACTGCGGGCAGGGAATTACTGCCGGTGCCGGAAGATCGCTATGAAGATTATATCCGCTACCTGGAATCGCGCAATAAAGAGGCAGATGAGGCATTCTGGCGCAGTTATCTGAAAGATACAGAAGAGGCATGCCTGTTACCATTTGTGGCAACTACGGCCAACAGAACCAGGGGCCTCGGTACTTACGCTACAGAAAAATTTCATACGGGTGCCGGTGTTACTGCCAGAATTGAGGCATACGCACAACGGCAGCATATTACCGTGAATACACTGATGCAGGGCGTGTGGGCGTTGCTGCTACATCGTTATACAGGCAGGGATGGCGTTACATTTGGCGTAACCGTGTCCGGGCGCCCGGAAGAACTGCCAGCTGTGGAGCGCCGCATCGGTATGTTCATCAACACGCTGCCGGTGCAGACCATCTGCCAGGCTGGCCAGCATATTGCCGGCTGGCTGCAGCAGCTGCAGCAGGAGCAACAGCAGTGCCGGGAATACCAATACACCACACTCAATGATATTCAACGCTGGAGCGGTATTCAGGGCGACTTATTCGATACCATCCTGGTGTTTGAGAACTATCCGGTATCTGAAGCCGCGGCAGCGGCGGGTGCTGCCCTGCAGTTGGAAAATGTATTTTTCCACGAACAGACCAACTATCCGCTGGACATCATGGTCGAAACCGGGAAGGAGATCACTGTTTCCTTCAACTATAATACCGCATTATTACAGGAATACTATGCAAAGCAGATTTGCAGGCATTTTGAACTTGTGCTACTGCAGGTGATTGACGGCACGGCCCAACAGCTGCAGGATGTAACGTTGATAACAGCCGCAGAAAAACGTGTGCTGGTAGAAGATTTTAATAATACAGCAAGGGCCTATGATCTCTCCACCACCTTCTATCATGCGGTGGAGAAATTTGCTGTGGCCACACCGCAGAAAACGGCGATCATCTGCAACGACAGGTATTTAACTTATCAGCAGCTGAACGACCGCGTAAATACAATGGCAGCAGGTATCAGTAACCGGGTGAGTATTGTTGAAGATGACTTTGCAGCTGTATTCATGGATCGTTCGGAGAATATGGCGGCTGCCATCCTGGCCTTGTGGAAACTGGGAGGAGCTTACATTCCCATCGAAAAGAAATTACCTGACAACCGTATCATCTCCATCCTGGAAGATGCGGGCGTCAAAGCTGTGATAGCAGAACGTAACCTGGTATCGCCGGCAGTGGCGGAGAAAATTCAGCAGCTATGCACCCTCATTTATACTGATGAGTTGCTGAATGGTACGTCTGCAGCTAATCCCGGCAGTTCATTTAATCCGCACAGCCTTTCATTCTCCGTATTTACTTCCGGTTCTACCGGGAGACCCAAAGGAGCTATGAGTGAGCATATTGGCATGATGAATCATGCCCTCGCCACGGTAGATTACCTGGAAATGGATAACAACAGCGTGCTGGTGCAGAATGCGTCTCACAGTTTCGATATCTCTGTATGGCAGTTCTTTACTGCTTTCATCAAAGGCGGTACAACGCTGGTATATGACGATGATGTGGTGAATAATTCGGAGGAATTTTTAAGAAGACTCATGGTACACCAGGTGACTGTGCTGCAGGTTGTACCTACTTATCTCAACCTGCTGCTGGACATCCTGGAGAAAGAGCCGGAGCGATACCCGCTGCCGGTGAAGCGCCTGGTATGCGGTGGTGAAATACTGAAGCCGGAAACAGTGAAACGCTGGTTTGCGTTGTACCCGGATACCACGATGGTGAATGACTATGGACCTGCGGAAGCGTCAGACGGCACCTGTTGGTATGTGTTCAATCATCTGCCGGATGGCATGGAAAAAATACCCGTTGGTACTTCCATTTACAACATGCATACCTATATTGTTGATAGCTATATGAACCTTTGCCCGGTGGGTGTTGTAGGGGAGCTTTGTGTGGCCGGCGTAGGTGTGGGCCGTGGATATATTGGTGATCCGGAAAAAACAGCTGCAGCATTTACTACTGATCCGTTCCTGCCTGAGAAAAATCAGCGCCTGTATAAAACCGGTGACCTTGCCCGCTACCTGCCGGATGGATTGCTGGAGTTCCATGGCCGTAAAGATTACCAGGTGAAGGTGAATGGCCAGCGGATAGAATTGGGGGAGATAGAAGCCAAACTGGCGCAGTTGCCTGGCGTAAAGGATGCGGCCGTGATTGCAGCAGATGATACTACCGGTCGTAAGTACCTGAGTGCCTTTGTAGTTTTTCATGAAGCACAGGCGGTAGCATTCAACGCGATCAAAGAACAGCTTTCCGGTGAACTGCCGCCATATATGGTGCCGAGGCAATTCCAGGAACTGGAAGTGCTGCCGGTGAATGCCAATGGTAAAGTGGATCGTAAATTGCTGGCCCGCATGAGTGCTGCAGTTGTAGTAGAAAACGATTTTGTTGCTGCGGAACAGGAGGTGGAAAAAATACTGGTAGCCGCATGGCAGCTGGTGTTGAAGAAAGATAAGGTCGGGGTTACAGACAACTTCTACGAATGCGGCGGAGACTCCATCAGCGCCATCCAGGTGGCATCGCAGGTATACCGCCATGGATATAAGGTAGAGATCAAAGATATTATGAAACTGCCCACTATCCGTGAATTAAGTGGGGCGTTGAAGCCGCTGAAAGTAACAGCGGAACAGGGCGAGGTAACAGGTTATGTGCCATTAACGCCTATCCAGGCGGATTTCTTCGCTATGGAAAAAGCAGTGCCGCATCATTACAACCAGGCCGTCATGCTTCAGGCAGCACAGCCGGTTAATGAAACAGCCATGCGGGCTGCGTTACTGGAGCTCTCCAATTTCCACGATGTCCTACGCACCATATTTACGGAAGATAACGGCAAAATGCTGCAGTATATCCGTCCTGGCGGTATTGAGGTGCCGCTGAGCGTGAACGACTGGCGTCATGCATCCAATGCCACCTCTCTGATGGAAGAAACGGCGGATCTGCTCCAGGCCGGGCTGCACCTGGCTTCCGGGCCATTGATGAAAGCCGCCATTTTCCGTCTGCCGGAAGGAGATCATCTCTTTCTGACCATCCATCACCTGCTGGTGGATGCCGTATCGTGGAGGATTTTGCTGGAAGACCTCTTCGCCCTCTATGCACAACAGCTCACCCAACAACAGGTAACCCTGCCGGCGAAAACAGATGCGTTCCGGCTGTGGTCAGATCGCCTTGCACAATATGCCAACAGCAGCGAATTCAAACAGGAAATAGACTACTGGCAGCGCATGCATACCGTTGGTGCGGCCGCCATTCAAATGGATGGCGATTCCCTGAATGCCCCGGCTGTTAAGGATATCCGGGAGTACAGTGTACGCCTGGGCGAAGATGTAACTACGCAGCTGACCAGGCAGGCACACACTGCCTTTAATACTGACATCAACGATTTACTGTTGGCGGCACTGGGCCTTGCTACGGCCAGGGTGTTTGGCCTCCGGCAACTGCAGCTGATGCTGGAAAGCCACGGCCGCCCGGATATCCTGAAAGATATTTCTGTATCCCGCACTGTTGGCTGGTTTACGGCAGAGTATCCCGTGTGCCTGGATCTGCAGCAGGTCGGTGATCTTTCCCTGCACATTAAACAAACCAAAGAACTCCTGCATAAAGTGCCGAATAATGGTATCGGCTATGGGCTGGCAAAGTACAGCACCACAAACAGCCCCCTGCGCCATATGCACAAACCTCAACTGGTATTCAACTACCTCGGCGCCACCGGCGATGATTTGCCGGAAGGTGAATTCCGCCTGCTGGAACATGCACCGGGAGCGGTGGAATCACCACTCAACAAAAGTGATTATGCATTGGAATTAATCGGCTTCCTGCGGGAAAATCAGCTGGTGCTCACCGTTTATTATTCCGCTGTTCAGTTCCGCGAAGAAACGATCAGCCGCTGGATGGAAGCCTACAAAGAAGCGCTGGAAACAGTGACCGCACTGTGTACCGGCAGTATCATCCGGGAGTACACGCCAAGCGATTACGATTATAAAGATCTGTCGCTGGAGGAACTGAATCAACTCAATGCCCTATTTGAATAATCATATACCCAATAACTCAAAATTCTAAACTTTTTTACTATGTCCGATTATTCCAGATTTCATTTATCCGAGAAACCAAGGATCATCAGTGCACAGATTCCCGGCCCGCGTTCACAGGAGTTACTGGCCCTTCAGCAGGAAATTGAAGGTAGCGTAGTGTCTTATCCCAGAAGTATACCCATTGCAATTGAACGCGCAAAAGGCGCGGTGGTAGAGGATGTGGACGGTAATCAGTTCCTCGACTTTTTCGCCGGTGCCGGCGTGGTGAACCTGGGACATACAAATGAGGAAGTACTGTCTTATGTTACTGCACAACAGGAGAAGCTCATTCATGCGCTGGACTTCCCTACTGAAAATAAATTATCCGCTATTCAGAAAATACTGGCGCATCTGCCTGAGGAACTGAGAGATCAGTACAAGGTGAGTTTCGGCGGCCCCACTGGCTCTGATGCTATAGAAGCCGCACTGAAACTGGCCAAAATTAAAACCGGCCGCGATACCATCATCGCTTTTACCGGCGGTTATCACGGTATGACGTCCGCAGCGTTGTCGCTCACTTCAGACACCGCTTTCCGCAACCGCCTGACCTCCCTCACGCCGAACGTACACTTCGTTCCATACAGCTATTGCTACCGCTGCCCATTCAAGCTGGATGAAGCGAATTGCAAAATGGCCTGTGTGGATTACCTGCGCAATATCCTGGAAAATAGCCACTCTGGTATTCCAAAGCCGGCGGCCATTGTGATAGAGCCCATACAGGGTGAAGGCGGAAACATTGTACCGCGCGAAGGTTACCTGGAAGCACTGGTGAAACTGGCGCATGCACATGATGTGCTGGTGATCTTTGATGAAATCCAGAGCGGGTTTTTCCGTTCCGGCGAATTCCTGGCCTGGATGCACACCGGCGCTGTACCTGATATCATCACTATCTCCAAAGGTATTGGCGGGGTAGGCCTGCCGCTGTCAGCGCTCATCTATCGCAAGGATGTAGAGGCCTGGGGCCCTGCTGCACACATCGGTACTTTCCGCGGCAACCAGGCCAGCCTGGCTGGTACAAATGGTGCGTTCGACTTTGTGGACAGGTATAATCTCAACGAGCATACGAAAAAAGCTGGTGAAAGACTGATTAACGGGCTGAAAGCTTTGCAGGAAAACAGCGCTTACATTGGCGATGTACGCGGCAGAGGCCTGATGATCGGGGTGGAACTGGTGAAAGATAAAAAGACAAAGGAGCCATTCCCGGCGCTGGTGAAACGCTTCAGGAATGAGTGCATGCAGCGCGGACTCATCTTCGAAGTAGGTGGACATTACAATAATGTGGTGCGCCTGGTGCCGCCATTGATTATTACAGATGCCATCATCGACAATGCCCTGGCCATTATGGAAGTGGCGCTGGCAGAAAGTGAATCGGCTGTAAAAGAAACGGTCAGAATGGCAACTGTATAAGCTTCCGGGCTGCTGCTCCCCAATTTTATTGCCCCTATAAAATCTATTCAATGAACGATAAGCATAATATACAAAAGATTTACCCCCTCACAGCCATGCAGGAAGGCATGTTGTTCCATGCCATGTATGGTGGTACCAACGCCTATTTCAACCAGGTATGCTACCGCACTTCCGGCGTGCTGGATGTGCCCGTGCTGAAGGAAAGCCTTGATATGCTTTCCCTGCGTCACGACATCCTCAGAACCGCTTTTGTATATGAGAAGAACGAACGGCCTATCCAGGTGGTGCTTAAAAACCGCAGGATTGGTTTCGGGTTAACAGATATATCCCACCTCAGCGAAGGCGAAGCAGCAGCCTTTACAGCGGAATTCAGACAGCAGGACATTGCGCGCGGGTTCGACCTTGTGAAAGACCCGCTCATGCGCCTCTCCGTAATAAAACTGGCCAACAACGGCTATGAGTTCGTATGGAGCCACCATCACATCCTGTTGGACGGATGGTGTATTCCCGTGTTACTTCAGGAACTGGTGACCATCTACCACGCGCTGGTAGCTGGTCAGCCAGTCAGACTCGCATCTCCCGTACCCTTCTCCCTTTATATCCAATGGCTGGAGAAACAGGATAAACAGGAGGCCGCCAGCTACTGGCGGAATTATCTCAACGGCTACACCTCGGTAGCCTCCGTACCTCCTGTATTATTCCCGGCATCCGACAAGGCCCCCCGCCAAACACTGACAGAAAAACTACGTTTACCCGATGCTATTACCACTCAGCTGGAAGGAATTGCCCGCCGGGAAAAGGTAACCATGAATATCCTGTTCCAGGCCATCTGGGGCCTGCTGCTGGCGAAGTTCAACAATACCAACGATGTGGTGTATGGGAATGTAGTGTCCGGCCGGCCTTCTGATATTCCCGGTGTAAATGAAATACTGGGGCTGTTCATTAATACCATACCCCTGCGCATCCGCTTTCAGCCGGAGACCCGCTTCAGCGATCTGCTGCACACTGTTCACAATGAAAGCCTGGAAGGGCTGCCTTATCATTACGCCCCGCTGGCGGAAATACAGTCTGGCAGCGCGCTAAAGCGCGATCTGCTCCAGCACATCGTGGCCGTAGAAAACTACCCGCTGGAGGAAAGTATTAAACAATCCGGCAGCAACGGCGATATTTTCGATGTGCAGGAAGTGAAAATGTTTGAAGAAACCAACTACGATTTTCATATCAACGTGATGGTAGGAGGGCAGTTTGAGGTGATCATGTCGTATAATCCTGCCAGTTATACTGCTGAATATATCCGCGCTATGCTGCAGGAATTGGAGCAGATTGTGATGCAGGTGATTCGCGATGAGGATATTCAGGTAGGTAATATCCGGATTGAAGTACCCGTGGAAGTTCGCTCTCAACCGGCGTTTCAGCTGGCCTACTGGAAAAAACAGTTGTCGGGTGCGGAACCGCTGCAGATACCTGCGGACTTCCCCCGCACCGCTGCGGCTTCGGTTGACCGGGCTACTGAATCGCTCCACATCGGTCAGCCGGAATACAATGCCCTCGCTATTCTTTCCGTCGACGAAAATACCAACGTATTCAATACCCTGCTGGCGGCCTGGAATGTACTGATGTATCGCTACACCGGTCAGAAATCGATCAGCACCGGTATACCGGTAACCCGGGGAAATGGGCTGCTGCCACTGCGCATAGATATGGAAGCAGCACCGCTGTTCAGCCAGTTGTTGCTGGAGGTGAAGCGTAACAGCCGCGCTGCAGCCGAACACCAGGATGTATCCCTGCCCGCCATCGCAACAGCAACTGGTATTCCCACAGGGGAACTTTTCGCCACAGCTTTTACAACTGCTGATACTGCTGTAACAGCCGAAGCCGAGTTACAGGTAAGCATATTGGAAACAGCGGAAGAAGTGCAGATCATGGTCCGCTACGCCAGCAGCCAGTATACCGGGGCAACTATTCAGCGTATGCTCCGGCATTATCATCAGCTACTCCGCGGCATCATTGCCAATCCCGCAGTTAAAACAGCATTGGTACCCTTACTGACGGAAGAAGAATCGGCAGCACTGCTGAAAGCCTCTGCCGAAAGGACGGCCGGTTACCCTTATCATAAAACTATCAACGACCTGATTGAAGAACAGGTTGTTAAGACCCCTGAAAATATTGCCGTAACATTCGGTACACAACAACTGAGTTATCGTGTGCTGAATGAGCGTGCCAACCGGCTGGCACATTACCTGCGCCTGAGAGGCGTGCAGCCTGATTCGTTAGTGCCTGTATGCCTGGAACGGGGCACTGAAATGATAGTAGCATTGCTGGGCATTCTAAAAGCCGGCGGTGCCTATGTGCCCGTAGATCCGGCCTACCCGAAGGAGCGCATCGCTTTCATGCTGGAAGATACCGCAGCCCCCCTGGTGCTGGCAGCATCCAATACTGCTCATGTGCTGGCGGACAACTCCAATGCAGAACTGATATTACTGGACGATGACTGGGAGAAGATCAGCCAGGAAAATGCGGGCAATCCCACACCGGTCGTGGCTCCTCATCACCTGGCCTATGTTATCTATACCTCCGGTTCCACCGGAAAGCCGAAAGGCGTGCTGATAGAGCATCGCAACGTGGTACGTTTATTCGAAACCGATGCACCCCTGTATGATTTCAACAGCAGTGATGTATGGACGATGTTCCATTCTTTCTGTTTCGACTTTTCCGTTTGGGAAATGTACGGTGCCCTGTTCTATGGTGGCCGCGTGGTGATAGTACCAAAGGAAACGACCCGCGATGCCTTAGCCTTTGCTGCACTGCTGGCTGGCGAAGGCGTGACGGTGCTGAACCAGACCCCCTCGGCATTTTATGTGCTGCAGGAATCGCTGGGTAGCACACCTGCCAACCTGAACATACGTTACGTGATATTTGGCGGCGAGGCCCTGAATCCTGCTGCAGTAAAGCCCTGGGCAAGTATGCTCCCGGCCTGCCGCATCATCAATATGTACGGCATCACGGAAACAACCGTGCACGTTACCTACCAGGAAATTGGTGAAGCAGAAATGAACAGCAGCAGGAGCGTGATCGGAGAACCTATTCCTACACTCGGACTATATATCCTGGATGCAAACATGAACCTCTCGCCCACCGGCGTTCCTGGGGAATTGTATGTATCCGGTGCAGGGCTGGCGCGCGGTTATCTGCACCGCAACCAGCTCACCAATGAACGTTTTATTCCTAACCCGTTCAATGGCGGAAAACAGGGCCGGCTCTACAAAACAGGGGACCAGGCCCGCTGGCTGCCGGATGGAAATATTGAATACCTGGGCCGTATTGACAACCAGGTGAAGATCCGCGGCTTCCGTATTGAGCTGGGAGAAATTGAAAATGCAATCCAGCAGAGCGGTTTCGTGAAGCAGGCCGTGGTGATAGCAGATACCGACCGGAGTGGCGAAAAACGCCTGGTGGCGTACATTACCACGGAAGACAATTTTACCCGCCAGGCATTACTCTCTTACCTGGAGAGCCGCCTGCCGGAGTACATGGTACCTGCCATCATTATTCCGCTGCCATTTTTCACGCTTACCTCAAACGGGAAAACTGACCGTAACGCATTACCGGCACCAGATGCAGGTCCGGTGGCCACTTACGAGCCACCGGCAAACGAAACAGAAGAAGTGCTGGTGAGGCTCTGGCAACAGCTGCTGGGCGTTGAACGTGTTGGCGTGCACGATAATTTCTTTGAACTGGGCGGGCACTCACTTTCCGCTATCCGCGTGGCAGCTGCTATCAATAAACATTTTAGCGCTGCGCTGAAGGTGGTGGCTGTTTTCCAATATGCCACTATCCGCGAACTGGCCCGGCACATCAACCCGAACGAAGCCACGTATACCACTATACCACAGGCGCCGGAAATGGATACCTATCCATTGTCGCATGCCCAAAAAAGACTATGGCTCATCTACCAGCTGGACGAGGCACGATCCAACTACAACATGCCGCTGGCCTTTACATTCCGCGGTAACGTGGATGTGGCGGCACTTTCCGCTGCCTTTAACCTGCTGGTAACGAGACACGAGATACTACGTACGATATTTGTAACTGAAGACGGTGAGCCAAGGCAGCGGGTGCTGCGGCATGGACAAGGATTCGCCCTTCAGGTGAGCGACCTGCGTGGAAAAGAAAATGTCTATACATACCTGGATACCCTGATAGCAGCAGAATCGGCTACTGTATTCGATCTGACAGATGGCCCTTTATATCGGGCACATCTCTGGCAAACGGGCGAACAGGAATATGCATTCTTCATTGTGCTGCACCATATCATCACGGATGCATGGTCTACCGCCGTTATCATGAATGATCTGCTGCAGTTATATCATGGGCTGCTGGATCATGGCAACGCCATGCCGCCTGCACTGGGCATACAATATAAGGACTATGCCGTGTGGGACCTGTCGCAGGTACAGCAGCCCGGCTACGCTGCACACAGGGATTATTGGCTGGAACAATTCAGAGAACCGGCACCCGTGTTGGAACTGCCGGCGGATTATCCCCGTCCTGCTGCGTTGGAACAAACCGGAAAACTGGTGCGTACCCGCGTGGATGCTCCACTGCTTGCATCGTTGAAAGCCACCGCCCATCAACAGGGCGTAAGCCTGTTCATGTTGCTGCTGGCCGGATTCAAAGCCTTGCTGCATCGTTATACCGGCCAGGAAGATCTGGTGATTGGATCGCCGGCGGCGGGCCGCAGTCATACAGATCTGGATAACCAGGTTGGTTTTTATGTAAACACATTAGCCCTCCGCACCCGGTTTGCCGGAGACCAGCCGTTCGCTGATTTGCTGGAGGCCGTGAAAATATCCACCCTCGGTGCTTACGAGCACCAGCAGTTCCCCTTCGATCAGCTGGTGGAAGAATTGGCCATTCCCCGCGAAACTGGCCGCTCACCACTGTTCGACATCATGTTCGTATTACAGAACATGGAAAGCGATGGTTTGATGCCAAAGGATACACTCAGCTTTGAAGTGGCTGATTATCCACTGGGCTCACAGGGAAATAAATTTGATTTGACAATTGAAATGTGGGAGTCCGACTCTGCATTGGAAATGACCTTTGAATATAACAGCGGTATTTTCAGCGAGGCGCGCATGAACCGTATGGCACAACATTTCAGTAATCTGCTGCAGGCCGTGGTGAAGGATTTGCGAACACCTCTCATCCGGCTGGATTATATAGCAGCTGAAGAGAAACAACTGCTGCTGGAAGTATTTGCCGGCAGGGCGGATAAGTTGCCGAAACAGATCAACGTGGTCCGCCTGTTTGAAGAAATAGTGCTGCAGTATCCGGATTCGCCGGCGGTAGGAGATGAAGCCGCTGTATACACTTACCGGGAACTGAATGTCCGCGCCAACAGGCTGGCACATTATCTCCGCCTTCATTACTATACCGGCGAAAACGATATCGTAGCCATAGTGATGTCCAGGTCAGCTGATTTTGTTACAGCTATGCTGGCGGTGCTGAAAACCGGCGCGGCTTACTTGCCGCTGGAACACAATACACCAAAGGATCGTATACGCACCTTGCTGGAGCAAACGAATGCGGCGCTGGTGATTACAGATGATGCTGCAATAACTGATGGATTAGATGCAGGTATCCCTGTAATTGCTCCGGATGCCGCCACCCTGGAGCTGTTTCCGCAGGATAACCTCCATGATACCGGCATCACCGGCAACTCAATGGCGTATGTGATGTTCACCTCCGGTTCTACAGGCACACCTAAAGGTGTGATGGTAACACACAAAAGCATTGTACGCTTAGTCAGGAATACAAACTATATAACGCTAACTGCAGCCGATCGCATACTGCAAACGGGCTCCTTATCATTTGACGCGGCCACCTTCGAAATCTGGGGTGCTTTGCTGAATGGAGGCCAGGTGCATTTGCTGGACCTGATGCATCTGCTGGACACCCAACAGTTGTCCGCTGCTATCAGAGAAAAGGAAATCAACACCATGTGGTTTACCGCCTCCTGGTTTAACCAGCTGGCTGACCAGGACCCAACGCTGTTTCGTTCGTTGAGCAGGCTGCTGACCGGTGGAGAGGCACTGTCTCCATCGCATATACGAAAGGTACAGCAGGCCTGCCCTGATACTATTATCATTAATGGTTACGGACCTACAGAAAACACCACCTTCTCTATCTGTGGCCCGGTGCCGCATTTCCCGGAAACTGCCGTGCCGCTGGGGCGCCCTATCACCCACAGCACAGTGTATATCGTGGACAGGCAGAACCAGCCCGTGCCGGTAGGTATTCCAGGTGAAATATTATTGGGAGGCGAGGGGTTGAGTACGGGCTATATCGGTGATCCGCAGCGCACGGCTCATCAGTTCATTGCGCATCCTTTTATGGTGGGCGAAAAGGTATATCGTTCCGGGGATATTGGCAAATGGCTGGAAGATGGTACGGTAGCGTTCCTGGGCCGTGTAGACGACCAGGTGAAAATCCGTGGTTACCGGGTAGAACCTGGCGAAATTGCTCATGCTGTCAAAGATATTCCAGGCATCCGCGATGCTTATGTTTCAGCGGAAAAAAATGCACAGGGGCAGAAAATGCTGATCTGCTTTTATACGGCGACGCAGGCTTTACTGCCAGCTGTGCTGAAGAATGCCCTGAAAGTACAGTTGCCTGACTACATGGTACCGTCTCTTTTCATTCACATGGAGCAGCTGCCGCTGAACAGGAATGGAAAGCTGGACAGGCAGGCATTACCAGATATTGACTGGCTGCTGCAACAGCAGGCAAACAATAGCGAAGCTCCTGCAACGGAAACGGAAGCTGCAGTACTGGCCCTCTGGGAAGAGGTGCTGGGCAGAACAGGCTTCGGTATGCAGGATAATTTCTTTGAAGTGGGCGGGAGTTCACTGCTCGCATATCGAATCATTTCCCTGGTGGAAACCAGGTTGGGCGTGAAAATTAACCTGGCGGCCTTTTTTCGGAACCCGGAGATAGGTACACTGGCAGCAGTGATCACAGCAACAGCGCCATCTGCTGCCAATGAAATTCCTTTGGTGCCTGCCGCAGAACTATATGAATCCTCCCGTGCACAACAACGTTTATGGATACTTGATAAACTGGAAACCGAAAAACATGCATTCAATATCACCGGTGCATTTGTAATCACGGGCGCATTGCAAATCCCAGCATTGGAACAGGCATTGCAGCTTATGGTGGCAAGGCATGAAATACTGCGCACCGTTTTTGAAGATCAGGAAGGCCTGCCATACCAGCGCATCCTCGATAACGAACAGTGCCCCGTTTCACTGGTGGTTACCACCGTAACCGGCGACGTGAGGACCCACGGAGCAGCCCTGCTGAAACAGGAAGAACAACATGTGTTTCAGTTGAACCAGTGGCCGCTGATCCGCATGCGGGTGGTGACCTCCGGGGAAGAACATGTGCTGGTGGTAAACATGCACCATATCGTTGGCGATGGCTGGTCCGTTCAATTATTCTATACTGAGATACTTACCCTCTATACGCAGCTGGTAAACGGAGAAACACCCGTGTTGCCGCCGCTGCGCATACAGTATAAAGACTATGCCGCCTGGCATCAGCGCAGGCTACAGCAATCGTCTGTTACAGATGAACCTTACTGGTTGAATAAACTGCAGCAGGAAAACAGGCCGGATTTACCGCTGGATTTCCCCCGTGCCCGTACCCGCGCATATAGTAGCAATGCCCTGCACTTTGACCTGGATAATGCCACCCTCGCTACTTTCCGCAACTGGACCCGGGAACGGGAGGTGAGCATGTTCATGATCTGCCAGGCCCTGGTGGTACTGTGGCTGCGGCAATATATGAAGACAAACGACATTGCCGTAGGTACTACCTCCGCAGGCAGAGATCATCCAGATCTGCAGCAGCAGATGGGATTCTATGTGAACGTGATGGTACTGCGCACCCAGCTGCAGGAGCAGGACAGCTTCTTTACCGCACTGGACAAAGTGAAGGGCACCACGCTGGAAGCATACGAGCATCAGCATTATCCGTTTGACCTGCTGGTAGATAAACTGAAACAAAAAAGAGATCTCGGAAGAAACCCACTCTTTGATGTAATGTTATCGTTTAACGACGGCTTTTCTGTTGACGCGCCAGCTGCAACCAATTTCACGGAACTGACTACAACACCGGGTGAAGGCTCCAACAAATACGACCTGACAATTTTCTTCACCACAGATCAGGAGCATGGCATCCAGGTGGAACTCGTGTATAACAATTCGTTATTCATGGCCTCCACCGCTCAATACCTGCAGCAACTGTTTATGGCCGTAGTACACCAGGCGCTGATGGATCCACATGCAACACTGAATGCAACATCAGCCGCCACGCCACTGCAGGAGGCCATTACACTGGAAGACGATTTTAGCTGATCCCTTAACCCAATTTTAATCTCGAGCTATGAATGAGTTTTCATTACAGGAATTTACGGTTACCAGCTATTGGACCGACAAAATAAAACAAGCCGGAGGTGCTGCTTTTTATAGCATACTGCCGTTGGAAGGAACTGTGCCTGAAAGACGACAGTACCACCATGAACTGCCAGCTGAGGTAGCAAAAGCGGTAATACGTACCTCTCGTGAAAAAGATATTAATATCTACAAACTATCGATGGCTGCGCTATATATCCTGTTGGGAAAGTACAGCCAGCGCCCCGATCTGCTGCTGACTACAGGCTCCGTGCAGCTGGATGCAGTAGTGCCTGCGAGCCAGCCTTTGCCATTGTTTTTTGCTGTGCCTTATGAGGAGGAGATGACAGTGAAAGAACTGCTGAAACAAGTGCACGATGAGTTGGAGCGGAATATTAACCGGCAGCATTATAACTATGCCGCATTTGCCGAACTGCTGGATGAGCAGCCGGAACTGAATGAACAGGCCTTTGCCGTTGCCTTCTCCTACGAGCCATTGACGGCCATTCACGAACATCTGTTCAATGCGCCATTATTCTTCAGACTGTTCAGGGAAGAGAGCAGGCTATGGCTACAGATCGATTACAACGCGGCGATTTACAACACAGATTATGTGCAGCTGCTGGCGCATCATTTACAGCGGACACTGGAAATTATAACCACAGACCTCAACCTCACCATCGCTGATATCAATTTTATTACGGAAGAAGATAAAGCACGCTTGTTTGGTTGGTTCAATGATACTGTTACCTCCTTCCAGGAGCAGCCCGTGATTGAACAGTTTGAGCAACAGGCGCTGCAAACGCCCGATGCTGTTGCAGTGAAGAGCGGCGATGTGGTGCTTACCTACAGGCAGTTGAACGACAGGGCCAATGAAGTGGCCTGGTTTCTGAAACATGAACGTGGCCTGCAACATCAGGACAAAGTTTCCCTGATGGTAAACCGTTCAGAGAAAATTATCATTGGGATAATTGCTATTCTCAAAGCCGGTGGCGTGTATATTCCTATTGACCTGAGTTCCCCGCAGGACCGGGTGCGTTTTTTCATGGAAGACAGCGGCAGCAGAATTGTGCTGACGGAAAAATCCCTGGTAGAGCAAACACCGGATGCCGAGGCAATGGGCTACCTGGCCATGGAGGATATTCCGGCCATCCCGGCGGATAACCCTATCCTGGCCCGTGATCCACACGAACTGGTATACATGATATATACTTCCGGAACTACAGGAAAGCCAAAGGGAGCTATGGTGCATCACCTGGGGCTGGCCAACCATGTAAGCTGGTTCAGGAGACGCTTTGCCATAACACCGGCGGACAGTACCATGCTTATCAACTCCTACAGCTTTGATGGCTGTTACAGCTACATCTGGGCTACGCTTACTTCCGGCGCCACATTGCACGTACCCAATGATTCTTTTTTTGATCCCGACAAAACATTACGATATATAAAACAGGAGCAGATCACCTTCCTGAAAATGGTGCCCTCCACTTTCGGTGTGCTGGTAAACAGTGCTACGTTTGATGAAGACCCTGAAGTCTGCCTTTCTGTACGCATGCTGAAACAGGGCGGTGAAACTATCAATGTGAAGAACCTGCGTAAATATTTTGAGCGCAATCCTCATGTGGAGTTAGGTAACCACTACGGTGCTACGGAGGCTACTATCGGTTCCGTTGCCTGGTGGATCACAAATGACACCATCGGCGACTTTACCCGTCAACCAGTGCTGGGACAGCCTTTCGATAACCAGCAGGTGTATGTGCTCAACAGTCGCAATGAATTATTGCCTGTAGGCGTGCCTGGAGAAATAGCCATCGGCGGGGTAGGCGTGGGCAAAGGATATCACCGGCGGGAAGAACTGACCGCCAGGAAATTCATTGATAACCCGTTCCGCCCGGGCGAGAAACTATATCGCACAGGAGATCATGGCCGCTGGCTTCCTTCAGGGAAGCTGGAATTCTTTGGCCGGATAGACAACCAGGTGAAGATCCGCGGTTTCCGCGTTGAGCTGGATGAAGTGGCAGAAACGTTGAAAGATCATTACCAGGTCCGGGATGCCATAGTGCTGGTGTATAGTAAGGATGGCCAGGATCAGCTGGCAGCTTACTTTGTAACAGAAGCGGAAACGCCCGATATTACTGACATACAGGAGTTCATGAAAGGCCGACTGCCTGACTACATGATTCCGGTTTACTATATTCCATTACAGCGCCTGCCGCTTACGCCCAATGGAAAAATAGATAAGCGCGCGTTGCCGGATGCCGGCGATTACAGGCCGCAGTTCAGGGGAAGTGCTGTAGAACCGCGTACCACTGCGGAAACGCAGCTGAAAGAAATATGGGAACAGTTGCTGGATATTTCAGGCATAGGCGTAACCGATAACTTCTTTGAAATTGGCGGCCACTCACTCAAGGCTACCCAGCTGATTGCCATGATCCATAAGCAACTGCGTGTATCCCTTCCGCTGAAAGAAGTGTTCCTGCATCCAACCATTGAAGAACAGGCGAAGCTGCTGGAATCTGCTACAGGAGATACTTTTACGGATATTACACCGGTGCCGCAGCAAGCTGATTACGAAGTGTCTCACGCGCAAAAACGCATGTGGCTGATAGCCGGTATGGACGCTGAGCCCACAGCCTATAACATTCCACATGGAACCTACCTGGAGGGTAATATAGATGTTGCTGCTTTTGAAAAAGCACTGACAACACTGGTTGCACGGCATGAAATTCTCCGTACCGTGTTTGTTGTAAAAGATGGACTCCCCCGGCAACGGGTGCAAACGCCCGCTGAATCAGGATTTCACCTGGAGTTTAAAGATTTGAGAAATACTGCCGGCAAAGATTTCGTTGCTGCGGAAATAGCCGGCGCGGAAGCAGCAACGATATTTGATCTTGCCGAAGGCCCGCTGGTAAGGGCTGTGCTGCTGCAATTGGAAGATCAGCGTTTCATGTTCCTGTTTACCCTGCATCATATTATTTCTGATGGATGGTCCACCGGCGTATTTTTCTCAGACATATTGAAGCTTTATCACGCTTATACGAATAATTTACAGGTCGCATTAGCGCCGTTACATATTCAGTACAAGGATTTTACAGCCTGGCAGAACGCGCTGCTGGCAAGCGATGCAGCTGATGCACATCGTGCATACTGGTTGGGCCGCCTGGGAAATGATAGACCGGTACTCGAGTTGCCGGCGGATTTCAACCGGCCGAAGATCATGACCTTCAAGGGCGAATATCTCTCCAAACAATTACCCGCATCTGTACAAAATAAACTGCAGCAATATGCTGCAGCCAATAACCTGAGCCTGTACATGGTACTGATGGGCGCTGTAAAATCCCTGCTGTACCGCTACACCGGTCTGGCCGACCTGATCGTAGGTACACCGGTAGCAGGGCGCGAACATGCAAGCCTCGCAGACCAGATTGGGTTTTATGTAAACACACTCGCCATCCGTACTGCTATCCGGGAAGGCGAATCTTTTGATCAATTTGTACGAGGCACCGTGAAGGATGCCCTGCTCGAGGGTTATGAACATCAGTCGTACCCCTTTGATCAGCTGATCGACGACCTGCAACTGGAGCGAGATATGAGCCGCCCGCCATTGTTCAACGTGATGGTGGTAATGCAGAATAACACGGTTGCCCGCGATGGGTTACTGGATCAGAGTGGACTGCGTGCGATTCCTTTCAGCAACCAGAAACCGGTGAGCAAGTTTGACCTCACTATAGATTTTGAAGAAGGCGCCGATGGATTGACGATGGGCATTGAATACTATAGTGATCTTTTCGCGGAGGTGCGTATGCAGCGGATGCTGGAGCACCTTGGTAATTTAATTGAAGCTGTTTCTGCAAATCCTGGTCTGTTGATTGAAGAGGTGGAGTATTTGTCTGCCGGAGAATTACAGGAGATAGCCAGTTTTGCCGGCACTTACAGCCCAACGCATCCTGCGCTTACTGTTCACGGTGAATTTGAAAAGCAGGTGGCGGAAGCTCCGCTGGCTACGGCAGTAGTGGATGCGCATACAAGTTATAACTACGAGGATCTGAATACAAAGGCCGGAAGGCTGGCTACCTTGCTGCAGCAGCATAGTTCACTGCAGCCACAACAGGTGGTGATGGTGGCCATGAGCCGCAGCGCTGAATTTGTGGTGGCTATGCTGGCCACGCTGAAGGCGGGAGGCGCCTATTTGCCTGTGGAAGTGCATCTGCCGGTAGACAGGTTGCTGCAACTGCTGGAACTCACACAGGCAGCTGCGGTAATTACGGATGATGCAAATATCCGGGAGCAGCTGCATCAGCAGGTACCTGTAATTTATACGCCCGATACAGAATGGGAGCATATAACACCGGCAGCACCCATGGCAGCCGTAAACGGAGATTCACTGGCGTACATTATGTTTACCTCAGGTTCCACCGGCACGCCTAAAGGTGTGATGATTGAGCATCGTAATATCGTTAGCCGGTTGAGGGAACAGCCACTGCTGCATTTCTCAGCGCAGGATGTTTTTTTACAAACCGGCTCCCTCTCTTTCGATGCCGCAACTTTTGAAATATGGGGCCCGCTGCTGAATGGTGGTTGTGTGCACCTGCTGCCATTGCCACAATTGCTGGATCCCCGGCAGCTGGCGGTAGCGTTGCAAACCCGCGCGGTGAGTGTGGCATTTTTCACCACTTCCTGGCTAAATCAGCTGGTGGATATTAACCCGGCCATATTCCGGGGTATGCACCGGCTCTACACCGGCGGCGAGGCCATGTCTGCGCCGCATATACGTAAGCTGCACCAGCATTCCCCTGAGCTGATAATATATAATTGTTACGGACCTACAGAGATAACCGCCTTTGCCACTTTGTTCCGCGTGGATAACAGGATAGAGGAGGAAGCTGCTATTGGTTATCCGATGACGAACGACCTGGTGTATATCATGGATAAACACCAGCGTATAGTGCCAAAGGGTATTCCTGGAGAGTTGCTGCTGGGTGGCGGTGGTTTGAGCCGTGGATATATCAATGATGGAGAACGTACCGCCAGGCAGTTTATAGAACATGCTGGCATAAGAATGTATAAAACCGGTGACCTGGTTGCCTGGGGAGAAGATGGCCGTATCATGTTTCTTGGGCGTTTAGACGATCAGGTAAAGATCCGCGGATATCGTGTGGAGCCCGATGAAGTAGCGGCTGTAATGCAAACCTGTGCCGGTGTAAAAGAGGCGGTGGTGGTAGTGCATCGCAAGAGCAATAATGAGAAAATGCTGGCAGGATATTATACGTTAACGGAAACGGGTGAGCAGGAAGATCTCAGGTCGTTCCTGGCAAAAGTACTGCCGGCTTATATGGTGCCTGCGTCGCTGATTGCGCTGGATGTAATGCCGCTGAATGCCAATGGTAAAATAGATAGAAAGGCGCTGCCGGAACCGCAGCCGGAAGCAGCAGGATATGTGGCACCACGAAATGAAACGGAGACGCAGCTGGCAACAATCTGGGAACGTTTGCTCGGTATTTCACTGGTAGGTATTTATGATAATTTCTTTGCGCTGGGAGGGCACTCACTGCTGGCAACCCGGCTTATTTCCGCTATCAGGGAGGAAATGCAGCTGCAGGCGTCTCCCAAGGATATATTTACCAGTCAAACGATTGCGGAACTGGCGCCGGTACTCACTGCCGCTCAAAATGCGTTACCCGCCATCACCGCTTATACAGGTACAGAAAAAGTACCGCTGTCGTTTGCACAGGAACGCCTCTGGTTTATCGATCAGCTGGAGGGCAGCGTGCAGTATCATATGCCGGTATTGCTGCGGATAAATGGTAAGCTCAATATTGGCGCGCTGGAACTTGCCCTACGCGGACTGCTGGAGCGTCACGAGGTATTAAGAACCATCATTACAGAGGAAGACGGTAAGGCATATCAGTCGGTCCGCAATGTGGAAGACTGGCAGTTGCAAATCATCCGTAATCCGCAATATGCTGACCAGCGCCTACTGCATGCAGCCGTAAATGAACGGGTAGCACAGCCGTTCCGGTTATCCGCTGATTATATGCTGAAAGCCTGGCTCATGGAGATAGGGCAGGAGGAACATACACTGTTGATACTGATGCATCATATTGCAACAGATGGCTGGTCTGTAGGTATTACCATCCGCGAATTGTCAGCATTGTATAATGCTTACAACACGGGCACTGTGGCTGAATTGCCGCAGCTGAATGTGCAGTACCGCGATTTTGCGCTGTGGCAGCGCCGGTATTTTACCAGCGACAGGCTTGCATTACAGGCGGCCTACTGGAAAAATCAACTGGCGGATGTGGCACCACTCAACCTGCTGACGGATTTTCCAAGGCCGGCAGTACAGAGCACACGCGGTGCCTGCTATACATTCCATATTGATACGGTACAAACACAAACATTAAAGCAGCTAAGCCTGCACGAAGATGCTACACTGTTTATGACGTTGCTGACGGCCTTCAAAGTATTGCTGCACCGCTACACGGGGCAGGATGATATTTGTGTGGGTGCGCCAATTGCAGGCAGAACCAGGCAGGAGGTAGAAGGTCTGATCGGTTTCTTTGTAAATACACTCGCACTCCGTACTGACCTTAGCAACAACCCTGCATTTACCACATTGCTGCAGCAGGTGAAGGCTACGACGCTCAGTGCATATGAACACCAGGAACTGCCCTTTGAAAAAGTGGTAGATATTGCCGGTGGCTCCAGGGAGCTGTCTGCCACCCCTTTATTCCAGGCGATGTTTGCCCTGAATAATACTCCCGCTTCAAATAACAGTACCCTGGCGGATTTACAGCTGATAGCCGAGGATCTGGATCAGACAACTGCTAAAGTAGATGTCAGCTTTTCCCTGGAGGAATCGGAGGATGGTATACAGGGTAACGTGGTATACTGCACGGATTTATTTACACCAGATACAATTGCTCAACTGGTACGTCATTTCCTGCAGCTGCTGGAAGCAATTTCCATTACGCCTGATGCGCAGATCGGCGCACTGCCTATGTTACAGGCGGACGAGCTGGAACTTGTGTTGCACCAATTTAACAATAGCACTCCCGGTTTCGCAATTGCAGAAACAGATAATATACTGGAGATGTTTGCACACCAGGTGGCCATACATCCAGATTTCACGGCCCTGGTTACCGACGACGCGCAGGTAACATATGCAGAACTGGACAGGCGTTCGGACGCACTGGCGTACTACCTGCAACAGCTAGGTGTGGCAGCAGGCACACTCGTGCCGATGTGCCTGGAGCGATCTATTGACATGATCACTGGTATCCTGGCCATACTCAAGGCAGGAGCAGCTTATTTACCTATAGATCCGGCCTATCCCCGTGAAAGGATTCAATACACGGTGGAAGACAGTGGCGCCGCTATCATGCTTACCAGCAGTAGCTGCGATCCGGTGATGAACCTGGATATCAGCCTGCAGCTGGTGGTACTGGATACCCTGCAGGATTTATCTGCAGCCCAGCCATTGCCTGTAAATCACCAGGCTGGCAACCTGGCCTATGTGATTTATACTTCTGGTAGTACCGGCCGCCCTAAAGGTGTGCTGGTTGAGCATCGTGGAGTGGTGAACCTGGTGAAAGGGCTTATTACTGCACTGGACCTGCGGCCCGGACAACGATTCCTGCAATTCTCGTCCTTCGGTTTCGATGCTTCCTGCTATGAGATATTTACCTCGCTGCTCAGCGGTGGATGCCTGGTGTTGCCTAAGCAGGATACCTTGCTGGCGGCTGATGGATTTGGCAGCATGGTAAACCGGCATAAGGTGGAAATCGTGCTGCTGCCGCCGTCTTATCAGCATGCTATCCGGGAAAATACAGGTACGATCCATACCATTATTTCAGGAGGTGAGGCGTTGCTGCCTGAAGATGCAAAGTACTTCAAAGAAAAAGGTATCAGGGTATATAATGCCTACGGTCCTACAGAAAATACGATCATTACCACGCTTACAGATAATCCGCTGCTGCAGTCCACAGTGGTGATTGGGCCGCCCGTAGCGAATGTTCGCGTATATGTACTGGATAAATACAATAACATCTGCCCGCCGCGGGTAGCAGGAGAAATATGTGCAGGAGGGCCGGGTGTGGCACGTGGTTACCTGAATCGTCCGGAACTGACCTGTGAAAAGTTTATCGCAGATACTTTCCTGCCGGTGCAGGGTGGCCGCTGTTATCGCACGGGCGATCTTGGCCGCTGGCTGCCTTCGGGCGATGTAGAATTCCTGGGCAGGATAGACGACCAGGTGAAGATCCGTGGTTATCGCATAGAGCTGGGTGAAATCAATAACGTGCTGCAGGAATGCGCACTTGTAAAACAGGCAGTGGTAATGGCGCGCAACAACAAACGCAACAGGCTTAGCCTGGTGGCATATGTTGTGCCGGTGGGTGAGTTTAACAGGGAGGCTGTGACGGACTTCCTGCGGGGCAGGCTGCCGGAATATATGATTCCTTCACTTGTTGAAATGGACAGGCTGCCGGTTACTGCCAGCGGGAAAATTGATAAGCAGGCCTTGCCGGCAGTAGAAGAGACTGCGGCAGATACGACCACGTATACCGGCCCCCGCAACGAAACAGAAAAGGCCCTGGTGCGCATCTGGGAGGAATTGCTGCAGGTGCCCCGGGTTAGCATATACGATAACTTTTTTGAACTGGGTGGCGATTCAATTATCTCTATCCAACTGGTGAGCCGCGCCCGCCGTGCCGGTTACATACTGCATCCGCGGGATATATTCCGTCATCAGCATATCGCGGCGCTGGCCACAGCAGTGTCAACCACCCGTGAAATAATGGCGGAGCAGGGGCAGCTGACAGGATCAGTGGGCCTGCTGCCAGTGCAGTATTGGTTCTTTGAACAGCAGTTTGCAGCGGCGCATCATTTTAATCAATCCATACTTCTGCACATAGATAAATCCCTGGATGCAGCTATTCTAAATACTGTGCTGACGGCGCTGGCGGAACGCCACGACATGCTGCGTGCACGTTATCGGCAGCACAAGGGCAGCTGGATGCAGGAATACGGAGAAGCCATGCCGGTAGTGGTAAATGAAACTGCCACCAATGGAGATGAGATCACCGCCATCTGTGAACGCTATCAGGCCAGCCTGGATATTGAAGCCGGGCCCCTGCAGCAATGTGTACGGATTGAGACACCGCTAACGGAAGCGAACAACCGGCTCTTTATTGCCGTGCATCACCTGGTGGTGGATGGCGTGTCGTGGAGAATTATCCTGGAGGATATGGCGGTTATGCTGGAAGCAGCACTAACAGGTACGGTGTTACCTGCAGCGGCAAAAACATCTTCCTACCGCCAATGGCAGGATGCGCTTTGCAGGTATGCGGTGTCGCCTGCCACATTGAGTGAGCTGCCGTACTGGGAACATATTGTTAATGCATACACACCCCTGCCAACAGACAGGAAGGCGCCGGCCGCTGCACGCAGCCAGGTGCATACACATACAGTAAAATTGCCGGTAACGGTCACACGTAACCTGCTTGGTAAAGCACAGCAAGTGTATAATACCGGTATTAACGACTGGCTGCTGGCCGCGCTGGCACGTACTATCAGCGAGTGGAGCGGAAACAGCCGGGTGCTGATCACCCTGGAAGGCCACGGCCGTGAAGCCATCGCACCGGAGCTGGACACCACGCAAACAGTAGGCTGGTTTACCAATATGTATCCGCTGTTGCTGGAAACGGGACAAGGTGTTGCCAGCGCCGATCTGGTCCGCCATGTAAAAGAACAACTGCGCGCTTTGCCGGCAAAAGGCATGGGCTATGGAGCACTACGCTACCTGCACCCAAATATGGCCATCAGAGAGAGCTTACGTCTCCCCGCAACAGACATTATATTCAATTATCTCGGTCAGCTCGATAATATCACCAGCAACGCAGGTAACCTGAGTATTGCTGCAGAAAGCACCGGTGAATCCGTTGGTGGCAACAATGCTTTTAATGCCAAACTGGAAATCACTGTGTCGGTAGCAGAAGGACAGCTTTACATCTCCTGGACCTTCAATCCGGCCCAATATAATGTAGCCAACATTGAAATACTGGCGGCACGCAATATTGTGCTATTGCAGGAACTCCTGGATGCCGCGCTGGCATTGCCGCAGCCGGTGGCCTCTCCGTCGGATTTCGGGCTTACCGGCAGCATCACTATTTCGCAACTGGATCACCTGTTGCGTACACATCAGCCGCAACAGGTGTATTCACTTGGGCCAGTACAGCAGCAGATGCTTCATGCCAGCATCCGTGTGCCGCAAAATGGCACCTGGCTGGTACAGGTAAATTGTGATGTGACAGGTGCAGACGAAAACCTGCTGCAACAGGCCTGGAATCATGTAATAGCCAATCACAGCATATTACGCACGGCTATTTATCATGAACTAACGGAGCATGCAGTACAGGGTGTGCATCAAAATGTATCCATGCCATCGGTTACGCTGCATTATGAAAACCTGGAACCCGACATGGTGGAAGCAGCTGTGGAGGCCTTCCTGGAGCAGGATAAACATACTGATTTCGACTTGTCTCAACCGCCGCTGATGCGCATTGCCTACATCCACCTACCCGGTGGAAGGCTGAAAATGGTGTGGACCCTGCATCATATTATCCTGGACGGCTGGTCCATGTCTACCCTGGTAGATGAATGGATGAAAGCCAGTGAAGACCTGCTCCAGGGCCGACCGCTTATGAAAGGCACTGCGGACAATTATGAGGACTACATCCGTTTTACAGCATCGCAGGATCAACATGTTGCAGCCGGTTTCTGGCAGCAGCACCTGAAGGCGCTGAAAGCCCCACTGTGGCTGCCATTTGCGGGTACGCGGGCGGACAGGAACTTTGCACCCGGTATCTTCCGCGATGAAAAACTCCTGTTGGATGAGCGGCAAACAGCTGCTATCTCTCAATTCTGCCAGCAGCATCATATCACCATGAATACTTTCATTCAGGGCGTATGGGCGTTCTTATTATACAAGTATACCCGCAGCAGAAATATCGTATATGGAGTAATCCTTACTACACGCCCCGCTGAAATAGATCAGGTGGAACGCAGGGTGGGCCCATATATCAATATTATTCCGCTGGCCGCAGCCATTTCACCGGCAGTGCCGCTGATAGCATGGCTACAGGGCTTGCAGGACGGACATAGTCTGGCAGCCAGTCAGCCGTATATAAGCCTGGAATCGCTGCAGGAGATCACCGGCATCGCAGACCTGTTTGATAGTGTGTTGTTCTTCGAGAACTATCCACTGGGAGAGCAGGCGGAGAACGAAGACCGGAGATTGCAGCTGGATAACATTTGCATGCATGAGCACAATAATTATCTGCTGTCCTTATTTGTGGGTGTCGGCAATGAGCTGGTTGTTCGCTTTAATTACAACAGCAGTCTCCTACAGGCTACAGATATCGCTGTTATCAGCCATCATTTCCAGGTCGTGGTGCAGCACATGCTGCGGCATCCGGAAGGCGCGGTAACCGGTATCAGGCTCACCACAGCAGCCCACCTGAAAGATGCATTCGCCAATACCGGCGTAGGCAAACGGAAAAGAAAACCCTTATCTAAATAATCTATTTCAAAAACAGAAATGATGATACTGCTAAAAATGCTTCAGCAAAAATCGAAAGGATTTTTCGTAATGCTGGCCCTGCTGGGGTTAATTAACAGCATCTGGGGAAGCACACTGCTACTGCTGATCAACAACAAGGTGACCAATACGCCTTTACCTTTTGTGGATCAATACGACTGGCAGATCTACACCGTCCTGATTGTGCTGTCGTTTGTTACATCCCGCTATTTTCAATCGTACATGATCCGCCTGACTTATGATCTGGGTAATGACCTGGGGCTGTCTATTTTCGACAAACTGCGCTTCACCAATTACGAAGAATACCAGAAACTGGGCGATGAAAAAGTTCGTACCGCCGTAGCCGATGTTACCACTTTGCAGCGCTTTCCACAAGCGTTCATAGAATCATTTAATGCAGTGGTAATGGTGGCCATCGGGGTCATTTATCTCTTCTATATCAACCTTCCTGGCGCAGCCCTTATCACGGGCATACTGGGCGTGCTGGCCACCCTGTATTACTTCCGTAACATGGCGGTTCACCAGGACATGACCACCGTAAGAGACCTCGCAAATATCTATCAGCAGAACATGAACGATTTTTTGCGTGGGTTCCGGGAAATCAAGATGAGCCGCGATCGCAGCGATAATATTTTTGAACACATCTCTGTTAATCGCGGGCGCGCAAAGGACCTCACTGTGAAAACCCTGATCCGCCATATGGGCAATGAGCTAATGGGCAGTTATGTATGGTACCTGATGATCGGTATCATCCTGTTCATGCTGCCTGCTTTGCTGCATGCGGGGCAGGTGGTGAGCAGCAGTTTTATTGTAACCCTGCTGTATCTGATGGGGCCAATGAGTATCATTATTACGGAAATCAGGGAGTTTACACTGATGCATATTGCGGTAACACGCCTGGAGGAATTTGACAAGGTAGTGAGTGCCTCCCGCACCATTGAGTTGGGTCATGGTAATGATCCACGGGCTGACGTGGGCTTTCAGTCTATCCGCTTCGATAATGTTACTTATGAATATTACGATGAGATACGTGCTGAAACTTTCCGCCTGCTACCGCTGAACCTGGAGATCAGGAAAGGGGAAACTATATTCATTACCGGCGGTAATGGCAGTGGCAAGAGCACGTTCATTCATCTGCTCACTGGCCTGTACATGCCCAAATCAGGACACATCTATTTCAATGATGAGTGCATTACCCCGCAAACCTATCCCTGGTATCGCGATCAGCTGGTAGCCATTCATACAGACCATTGCCTGTTTACCGAGAACTATGACGATTTTGAACTGAACCGCAATAACGCGCGGCTGATGGAATTGCTGAACAAAATGCGTTTAACCGACATTGTTACATTCAATGAGCAGAAGAACGTCATCAAGGCAACCCTTTCCAAGGGTCAGCAGAAAAGGTTGGCGCTGATATATGCGCTGATGGAGGAGAAAGAAATTATCATCCTGGATGAGTGGGCAGCAGAACAGGATCCGGTATTCCGCGCATTCTTTTACAAGGTGCTGGTGCCTGAAATGAAAGCGATGGGTAAAACGGTAATTGCTGTTACACACGACGACGCCTATTTCGACTATGCGGAACGTGTGCTGCGGTTCGACTATGGCCGCGTACAGAGCGATGTACGCCAGCCAGCCATGGCCGTGTAGGATTTGAATGACCCAAAACAATGCAGGATACTATGTCTACCTCATATTTTCACAATTTCGTAAAGGCGAAGTTTGCACAGCAACGCCTGGTGGTGCAGCCCCGTATGGGCTTCAGCGACAGGGAGCGCATGCGCAACGGTTTGCTGGCCGTTAAAGGTGTGCAGGCACCCACCATTGGTACTATTACCCTGGATAGTTTTACCCGTAGCGGCGATTTTGCCAGCGCTTCCCGTGCTATTGAACAGGGCCTTTCATTGAATGGTTACCCGATTGTAAGCTATCCGCAATCAGAGAATGAATCGCTGATTGCCGGCATCAGGGAGATAGATTTTCCTGTGCAGATCCGACATGGCAGTCCGCTTCCGGTAGAAATATTCAAGGCCACCATACGCGCAGGCATCGATGCCATTGAAGGGGGGCCTATATCTTACTGTTTTCCTTACGGCCGTATTCCGCTCGTGCGCAGCCTGGACGCGTGGCGTACATGTTGCCGCCTCTTTGGGGAAGCCAGCGATGATCCCTGGCATATTGAGAGCTTCGGCGGTTGCATGATGGGGCAGTTATGCCCACCCGCCATTCTCATTGCCATCACCATTGCAGAAGCCTTGTTCATGATAGAGAATGGTGTAAAGTCGTACTCACTCAGTCTGGCGCAAGGCACGCATCCGGCACAGGATGCTGCTGCACTGCATGCATTACGGCAGCTGGGCAATAAATACCTCGGCCCGGAAAGCGACTGGCATATAGTATTCTATACTTTCATGGGGAAGTTTCCGCAGTCGTTTGATGGCGCACGCGCACTGATAGAAGAAAGCGCACGTATAGCCGTAGAAGGTGGTGCAGAAAGACTAATTGTGAAAACCGTTAAAGAAGCGCACCAGATTCCACTGATAGAAGATAACATTAATTCCCTTACCTGGTGCGATGCGGTGGCTTCCGCTACACCACGTAACCAGGCGGTGACGCCGGAAGTAGCTGCGTGGACAACGCAGATTTTTGAAGAAGCGGATTTCCTGATTAACCTGTTGCTGAACCTGGGGCGCAACCTGGAAGAGGGCATGGAGAAGGCTTTCAAAAGCGGCTATTGGGATGTGCCTTATTGTTTGCATCCGGATAATCGTTGCTTAACCGGTGCCCAGCTGGACGAAGCCGGGTTTATTTATTGGTCGGACCCTGGTAAGATTCCATTCACCGGGCATATCAGAAATAATGCCGTAAGACGGAAGAAGAAAATGTCGTCAGGAGAACTGCTGCAGATGCTATCCTTTAATCAACAAAAATACGATGGTCGTTGTGTGGCGCAGGAGCCTGCAACGCTCTCCTGAATAACAAACACAGAAAATATTTTCCCAAATAAAAAACATCATATGAAACCTATCGCATTGTTAACTACAATTCCTTCGGACTCGCACAACTGGAACCTGTTTTTTATACAGTTGTTTTTACAGGAGAATGGCTTTGAGGTAATCAACCTGGGCCCCAGTGTACCCTATGATCTGCTTACGGAAGCCTGTATCAGTCATCAGCCGGACATGCTGATTGTGTCTACAATTAACGGTCACGGATATATTGAAGGAAAGGAACTGATAAAAAGAGTAAAGGAACTGGACAGCATGCAGGAGAAGCCCGTGTTTATTGGTGGGAAGCTGAGTACAGATGTGAATATGTCATACCTTTATGCAGTGGAGCTGGAGTCTGCCGGCTATACCCGTGCTTACTGCAACGATCAGGACCTTCAGGATTTTGGGCAGCGCCTGCAACACATAAAAGAGCAGGCAATGGTTGCCAGACAGGCTTAATAAATATTACTAATGATTAATCTGATTACATTACCATATGCGGGCGGCAATAAGTTTGCCTATAATGCGCTGAAGCCGCTGCTGAACCGGCATATTACGCTGGTGCCACTGGAACTGCCTGGCCGTGGGCAGCGCATGAATCTCCCTTTGCTGGGCGATCTGCACCAGATGGCGGATGATCTGCTGGTACAGGTGAATCCATATATTCGCGGTGACTATATGTTTTTTGGCCATTCTATGGGCGGTACTTTGGGAAACCTGCTGATACATAGGTTGCAGGCTAGCGGACGCAGGCTGCCGCTGCATTTCCTGGTAACGGGTTGTGCCGCGCCGAAGGTAAATCACTTACGTACTGTTCGGCATAAACTACCTGACCGCGACCTGCGCGAGGAGTTACGCGCACTGGGCGGCTTCCCGGAGGAAGTATTGAATAACCAGGCGCTGATGGAGTTCTTCCTGCCGATTATCCGGGAAGATATGCGGGCGTTGGAGCTGTATCAGTATCAGCCGCTGGGCAAATATGATGTGCCGGTTACCGTGATTAATGGCACCTCAGAGCCAATATCTGATGAAATGGCTGCAGGATGGGCGGATGAGACGAGTTTTGCTCCTGACATCCGCCGGCTTGATGGGGATCATTTCTTTATCCTTCAGCATTTTGCAGAGCTGGCAGCTATTCTCAACAAACAAACGGCCAGGACATCTTTTGTATGATTACATTTTCCTGTTTTTTATACCGGCAGCAGCTGAGCAACACGTTGTTTGATGTGTTGCTGCATTGTTTGCCGGTGCATATGCGGGCAGATGTATGCCGGTACCGCCGCTGGGAAGACCGGCAGAACTGCCTGTTTGGCCGGTTGCTGCTGCGCGATCTGCTGTGTGCGGAGGGTTATTCGCCGGACTCACTGGAACGGGTACACCCAGATACCGGAGGGAAACTGGTGTTGGATGATGCCGTGGATTTCAACCTGTCGCACTCCGGAAACATGGTGCTGGCTGCTATTACGCGCTATGGCCGAATCGGCGTGGATGTTGAGCTGATGGCTGACCTGCACCCTGAAGATATTGCCGTAGCATTGCGTTCCGATGAACTGGAGCGGCTGCAGCGGGAAGGTAAGGAGGCCTTGTATGCGCTGTGGACCAGAAAGGAAAGCCTGGTGAAGGCAAGGGGGCAGGGGCTGGCGATAGATGTGAAAGACATCTGCCTGCGAAATGGCAACCGTGCCACATTGCGAATAGATGGTGTTTCTGAAACCTGGTATTATCAGCATGTACCGCTGCCTGCAGAGTATGTGTCGGTACTGTGCACTTCGCAGTTATTACCTGAAGCAGTTTTCCTGCCTGCGGAAGACCTTATAGACCGGGCAATCTGGTATGCAGGCATCGATGTAACAACCTTACCGTTTTTTGTTTAATCTCAATAAAAGAAATGATGAAAACCCTTCTTACAACAATAATCACCTTATTGCTCATTGTTGTTACTATTTCCGTCCGGTCGCAGGATGCAACGGGCAAAGTTACCGGTTATGTAAAAGATGTGACGGGGCAACCTGTCATCGCCGCTACGGTGGTGCTGCGCAAGGCCGCGGATTCTACGCTGGTGAAAGCTGCATTGTCGGATACAGCGGGACTGTATTCCTTCGAACAACTCCCTTTTGGAAATTACCTGGTGGCCATCACCAGTATCAGCTTCCAGCCGCAGTGGCTTTCGCTGAATCTGAACAGCGCCGCGCAGGAATTGCCAGCAACGATACTCACTCTTTCTTCAAAATCGTTATCAGCAGTAACGGTGACGTCTAAGCGTCCTATTATCGAACAGTTTGCCGACAGAACGGTGGTGAATGTGGAAACGATGGTATCTGCCTCGGGAGGCTCTGCTATGGATGTTTTGGAGAAATCGCCCGGTGTAACTGTAGATAAGCAGGGGAACCTGTCTATCCGTGGTAAGCAGGGGGTAAAAGTATTTATAGATGGCCGGGATACCTATGTAAATGGTGCCGACCTATCGGCCATACTGCGTAACATGCAGGCCAGCCAGGTAGACCAGGTGGAGATAATTTCCAACCCCTCAGCCAAATACGACGCCGCTGGAAACGGTGTAATCAACATACGCACGAAGAAGAGCGCTGCCCGTGGCTTCAACGGAAGCATCGCCCTCGCATACCTGCAGGGGCGCTATCCGGGTACCACGCAACAGCTCACGTTCAATTACCGCAGTAAATATATCAACCTGTTCGGTAATGCCGGATATGCTTACAGGAAAGGATTTGAAGATGTATACATCCTCCGGAATTTCAGGACCACATCTGATGAGATCAAAACAATCTACGACCAGCGCTCTTATACAAGGAACCTGAATAAAAGCCTGAATGCTAAGCTGGGCATAGATTTTTATCTCTCCGGAAATACTATGCTGTCTGTAGCAGGCAGCGGATTCCGCAATCCGTCGTCTACACAAACAGAAAACAGAACTTTGTTAAAGAGCCCTGACGGTACTGTGCAAACTATTGTGATGGCACCCGCTGATATGGATGGCAAGTGGAATAACGGAGAGGCAAACATCTCCCTGAAGCATAATTTCGATTCTGCCGGTCATGCTATATCCCTGGATGGAAGCTATATGAAATACACGACCACGAGCGTGCAGCATTTCAACAACAGTTACTATGATGGCAAAAACAATCCGACAGAAACGCCATCGCTGTTTATGGCGGATATGCCCGGCAACATTCGAATCTACTCCTTCAAAGGGGATTATACCCTGCCTTTGAGCCGCACTGTTAAAGTGGAAGCTGGCGCCAAATATAGCGATGTAAGCACCGACAACAATGCGCAGTATTACCTGCAGCAAAGTGGTAGATGGGTACGCAGCGATTCCCTCAGCAATCATTTCCTGTATAAGGAAAAAGTACTGGCGGGCTACCTGAACTTCAACGGCGCCGGTGAAAGATTTGAGTGGCAGGTAGGGCTGCGTGCAGAGCATATGGATATTTCCGGTACGCAGATCAATGGCGACAAATCTTTTACCCGCAATGCACTGCAGTGGTTCCCATCCGCACTGGTGGCCTATACGCTGGACAAGCAGAATAAACTCAGCGCCAGCTACAGCAGGCGTATTGAGCGGCCGGATTATAAAAGTCTGAACCCATTCCGGTTCTACCTGGATCAGTATACATACGAAGAAGGTAATCCATATCTGAAACCGCAGTACAGCAATAATTTCGAGCTGAGCCACATTTTCATGGATGGAGCACTCACCACCACGCTGCTGTATAACAAAACATCAGACGTGATCCAGGAAGTGGTGCAGCAGCGGACCTCCAGCAATGAAACGTTTATTCGTCCTGAGAATATCAGCACAAGGAGGGTGGCCGGCATTAATACGAGTGCGCAGATTCCGCTGAGCGATAATCTCACTACTATTTTGTACCTGGAATATAACAGCAACAAATACAAAGGCCGTATAAATGATGAGCCATTTTCGCTGCAGGCAAATACCTTTTCCGGACAGTTGCGTCAGCAGATCAAGCTCCCCGGCAACTGGATGGTGGAGCTGGCGGGGCAATACACTTCCCGGGCTATTGACGGCACCTTCATTCAGCAGCCGATGGGCGTGATGGGAGTGGGCCTGCAGAAAGACCTGATGAAAAAAATGCTGACGCTGCGCCTCACGGGAGTGGATCTTTTCCGCTGGACCAAATACGAAGCTACCAGCCGTTATCAGTTGGTGGATATCTACGCCCTTACGAAATGGCAAACGCAGGCCCTGCGTTTTGTAGTTACCTATCGCTTCCGCAGTGGCCTCAAGGTGGAAGACCGGAGCCAGGAGAAATCCGCTTCTCCGGAAAAAGACAGGGTGAAGATGAATGAAAGCAAGTAAGTCTCCTTTTTCGTTTTTCAGTATAAAGACAAGGTTCCTGCATTTTGCAGGGACCTTCTTTACAGGGCAAACGCAACTAAATTTTCATATTCATGAGTAGGTGTTCGAGATACCAGGTTGTTCCAAGGTTAATAGAATAATTTCATATTAATTTCAGAATATTTATTTTAAGAAGAGATGGCGGAATCAGTTTTTTCTATATATTTATTTCTTTGAGTAGCCCTGGCGAATTTACCCCGAGGAATAATAGATAGATATCGTACAACTTAATAACTATAATATTAAAACCCAATTGCGATAATATTGAAACCCAGTCACAATGATGTTGAAACCCAATAAATAAGGTCTATTTTATAGGTTCTAATTATAAAATTGCTTGTGATACTTACGACAGTCACCTTTGGGAGTGTTTGTAATACTAATTGTTTGTACCAGCTCCTTGAAGCCATTGTACAAAAGTAAAAATAGAAACATCTTATGCAGAATAGTTTTTTTTTGGTTACAACATTCGTTTTGATTAACATGATTGTTTATGGGCAGGGAAAAGTTAAGCTGAGTGGAATGATTAGAGATACTACCGGGCACCCCTTGGAATTTACAGCAGTCTGCCTTGTAGATAATGGAGATACTACAAAGAATAAGTGTGTTTTTTCCGGAACGGATGGCGTATTTGTGTTTCCAAATGTTGCAGATGGAAGTTATTACATCAAAACAAGCTATACGGGTTATTATCCTTTCAGATCGGCTGTTTTTTCGATCAGTTCAGCTAAAGGGGAAACAATGGTGTTGCCTGATTATATATTGAGGCAGGATGGGGGGAAAATGCTTAAAGAAATATCGGTCACGGCACAAAAACCATTGATTGAAAAAAAAATAGACAGAGTGGTGTTGAATGTAGAGAACAGCGTCATGGCAAAAGGTAATACGGCGCTTGAAATACTTCAAAGTGCCCCGGGAGTGGGTGAGTCGAGGAATGGAACGCTGTCGCTCAGGGGGAAAGAAGGTACTATGGTACTGGTAAATGACAAGCCCACCTATCTGTCGGCAGCAGATCTTGCCGAGCTTTTACGTAATACACCAGGTACAAATGTTCACTCGATAGAATTGATCACTAACCCGCCGGCTAAATATGAAGCGCAAGGCACCGGTGGAATCATCAACATCAGAATGAAAACGACAAAGGCACTCGGCTTCAATGGCTCGGTAAACGCTATGGGTGGTTTTGGAAGATATTACAAGTGGAATACTGGTGTGGCAGCCACTTTTCGGACAAACAAAGTCAACTTGTCGGCCAATTATATTGCTTCCGGGAATCAGCGATTTAATGATCAGACGGTGGAAAGGACTAATATTAATAATGGGGTAATTACGCGATTTGACCAACAGGCCGACAGGGTGCGCAGGATTGGTTATAATCATTTTAATGTGTCTATAGAGTATTATCCGACCAGCAGAAGCACATTCCGCTTGTTTGCAGATGGATCTTTTAATACAGCTACCCAGACGCTCTATAACAATACCGGCATTAGCAATGGGGCAGAGAAACAGGATTCCTCCTACATGTCAGTGGCTCCGCTCAGGAGTAATTACAGTGATTTCCGTTATGGTGCTTCCTATGAGTATAAACTGGATTCTATAGGCAGTACACTCGGGATGGATTTTAATGCCGGCCGTTTTGATGCGAAAGAGGTAACACAATATAATAATGCATACTATCTGTCACCGGGTAAGCCGCTGAAAAGTTCAGATACACTAAGAATTAATTCGCCGATTAAAATTGATATTTATTCCTTTAATGCTGATTATTCCCGTCCGTGGCTCAATCGAAAACATGTAATGGATGCGGGTGTTAAATTTACCTACATTAAAACCAATAATGATTTCGGATATGACTCCCTGCGAAATGGTACATTTTATAGCACTATATTCAGTAACCGTTTTATCTATAAGGAGAATGTAAATGCCGGATATGTTAACTATAATTTCAAGGGAGATAAAACGTCAGTACAGGCTGGTCTGCGCGTAGAACAAACCAATTCGGAAGGGATTGCTTTAGGGGCGGATGAGAGTGTAAAACGTCATTATCTTGATTTCTTCCCTACCGCTTTTATTGATCAGAAATTATCCGCATCAAGTACTATCAATTTTGCGTATAGCAGAAGAATTGATCGCCCCAGCTATGAGGACCTGAATCCATTTGTCTATTTTCTGGATCAGTTTACATTCTCACAGGGAAATCCATTCCTGAAACCACAGTATAGTAACTCCTTTGAGGTGAATTACACATTACTGGATAAATACAATGCGAGCCTGAGCTATGTCAGGATCGGTCAGGTAATAAGTGAAGTTGTAAAAACAGATCCTGTTTCCAAGACATTGATTTTTTCATATGATAACCTGGCCAAACAAGATGTCTTTTCACTGGCATTGACTGCACCAATTAGTATTACCCGGTGGTGGTCCAGCCTTTTCTTTTTTAACACGAATCTGAATCATATTGTTACACCAGACTTTGACGGGAATCCGCTCGACGTCCGCCGACTGTCTTACAATTTTAATGTTAATGAAACATTTACTATTGATAATGCAACGAAATGCGAGTTGAACTTCGGTTATCAATCGCCTTATATTACCGGAACCATTTTTTACAATAAACCCCAGTACGGATTGGATTTCGGATTATCCAGAACATTTAGTAAACATATTAGTGCAAGTTTTTCGGTTAAAGATATTTTCCATACACGCACCCGATATTTTACCAGCTTGTTGCCCAACCAACACTATCAGTATTTTCAGTTACTTGAAACCCAGATTGTACGTCTGACGGCTACTTACAAGTTTGGGAACAGCAAAATACCCAAAGTCAAAAACGGAGCCGGTGCCTCAGAGGAAGAAATGAACCGCATCAAGGGTGCCAACTAGCAGCGAGAATTTGTTAATGATCACACTATGTCCAATAAAATTATTCATGCTGAAATCGAGAAGCAGGTAACAGCGTTCCCTGACCTGATCGCCGTAGAGGGGTACAATATGTCTCTGACGTATTGGGAATTAAACGAATATGCGAATCAACTTGCCCATGCCTTGTTGGACGCTGGTCTTCGCTCCGAGGGCACTGTTGGCGTATATGCAACAGGGGGCCCGCTACAGGTAATTGGCCTGCTTGGCACTTTTAAAGCTGCCGGCAGATATGTACCGATGTCACCGGATCAGGCGCTTCATCATATAGAACATGTTCTGGAAGAAACTTCCATGACTATCGTGGTAACGACCGCAGAACATTATCCTGCTCTTCAGAAAATACTTTTTCCCCGCGAAACGGCGATCCAAACCATAATAGTGCTGGATCAAAGATCCGATAAGGAAGTACTGCTGGATGTTATTAAACAGGATGCAGCAGGATTTAAAGTGGTGGTAAATGAGAACGCCTATAGTTCTAAAAACCCCGGACTAACCTTTCCGGCTGAAAACGATGCCTATATCTTCTATACTTCCGGTTCTACTGGAAAAAGTAAAGGAATTGTTGGTTCCCATATTGCATTGAGCCATTATATTCATTGGCATAAACAGGAATGGGCAATAGATACAGGATTTAGAATCAGCCAGCTGGCACCTATGACATTTGATGCCTCCCTCAAAGATATCCTGACTGCCTTGATTTCAGGTGCCACATTGTGTATGCCTGAAAGCAGCATTAAAAATAATCCTGTCAGACTGGTGGAATGGTTGAGGGAAGCAAATGTGACCTTACTCCAAACAGTTCCGTCTGTGTTTCGCCTGATCACGGCAGCACTCCCGAAAGGAGGAGCATTGCCTTCCCTGCGTTATATAGTGCTTGCAGGGGAACGGCTCCTTGGTCATGATGTACTGCGTTGGAAAGAAGCCAATGGTACCGGCGCGAGAATGTCTAACCTTTATGGACTAACTGAAACGACTATCCTGAAAACCTGTTTTCATATTGATACCTGGGAGTGGCAACCTGGTGAAGTACTGCCGGTGGGAATGCCAATCAGCAATACTTTGGTTGCTGTGATTAATAGCAGCAACAACATCTGCGAAGAAGGTGAAATGGGCGAGGTATTCATCAAGAGTCCCTATATCAGTAAGGGATATCTCGATAAAAGCCTCAATACAGGTAGTCTGGTACAAAATCCATTAGCAGGAAATGACAGGGTTGACCTGGTATGGAAAACAGGTGATCTGGGCAGATATCGTGGCGATGGTAGCCTGGAGATACTTGGACGCCGTGATGAGCAGGTTAAAATAAATGGCGTTAGAGTAGAACTGGAGCAGATACGTATAGCCATGCTGAAGCTGGAAGATATCACGAGGGTGGAGTTGCTGGTACACAGCGCAGAGGATGCCAGACAGGAGTTGATATGCTACTATACAGGTACTCGTCTGGCCGCAGCGGAATTAAGACAGCTTTTGTCTGATGATCTTAATCCGGCCCTGCTACCTGGCTATTTTGTATGGATGGATACATTTCCGCTTAATATGAACGGCAAGGTGGACCGAAAAGCGCTTCCCAAGCCGGAAGAGGTGACGCAGAGAGCAAACTATCAGCCGCCCAGACCAGGACTGGAACAACAGTTGGCGCTTTTGTGGCAACAAGTACTGGGAATAGAAAAGGTTGGTCGTGAAGATAATTTTTTCAATACCGGAGGCTCGTCTTTAAAGGCTATCCAACTGATAGCAAAAATATATAAGGAACTGGATGTACAATTAACCATCGCGGAACTTTTTGCTAATCCCATATTTTCACAATTATCTGCATTCATAGAACAGTCAAAACGACAGGCCTATCGTCCAATACCCAATGTTGCAGAAAGCGATAGTTATATACTTTCCAGTTCACAGAAACGCCTGTGGATTGCGAGTCAAATGAAAGAGCAGTCGGTAGCTTACAATATACCGGTTTTGTACAGGATTAAAGGCGCATTAAATATTCATGCATTATCAGAGGCTTTCCATCAGGCCGTTAAAAGGCATGAAAGTCTGCGCACTGTTTTTTCATTGATAGAAGGAGAACCACGTCAACGGATTTTATCTCCTGAAAAATCGGGAGTATCATTGGTGGTAAGGGACTTGCGGAGTTTGACTGTTCCTGAAGAGGCAGCGCATCAACGTGCAGCGGAAATAGGAGTGCATTATTTTAACCTGGAAAAAGGACCGTTATTGCTTGCTGAACTGTTGCGGATAGCAGATGAGGAATTTATACTCGCTTGTTGTATCCATCATATAATAGCGGATGAATGGTCAATGCAGGTATTAGGGCGTGAAATTATCGGAACGTACAATGCATGTGTTCAGGGCACCAGGCCTGAACTCCGGCCACTGAAAATACAATACAAGGATTATGCTTCCTGGCAGCAACAGGAACTAGCGGGGCTGCAGCTATTAGTGTCGCGGGAATTCTGGCTGTCAAGGTTTGGAGGTGAATTGCCGGTACTGAACCTGCCAGCGGATCGTAGCCGCCCGGTTATGCAAAGTTTCCGCGGAGCGCAGGTGAAGTTCAGATTTGATGCTGAACAAAATGAAACTTTCCGGCAACTGATACAAGAGAAGGACGCCACCCTGTATATCGGACTGCTAACGTTAGTGAATATACTTTTATTTCGATACAGTGGTCAGCACGACCTTATTGTAGGAACACCGGTTGCGGGTCGCCTGCATCCCGATCTTGAAGATCAGATTGGATATTATCTCAATACACTGGCACTGAGAAACACGATTGCCGGAGATGCTTCTTTTATGCAGGTGTTGGAAAGTGTGCGCCAATCAACAATAGATGCTTTCTCTCATCAGGCTTATCCTTTCGATCTGCTGATAGATGAATTAAAACTAGGTAGTGACCTGAGCCGTTCTCCTTTGTTTGATGTTGTTCTAATACTTCAGAATATCGAATTGAATGATGATGCGCAGCTGGAAATGAATGGTGTTGGCATGGAGATAGAACCTGCCAAAATAGAAATCAGCAAATGTGACCTGCGTTTTCAGTTTACTGCCGACAAACAATCCGGCATTCTTTATGGAAGTATCGAGTACAATACAGATATTTTCGACCATCAGCGAATTAAGCGTATGTCAAGGCACCTTATAGAGTTAATGAGTTTTGTTAACAATAGCCCACAAACACAGGTCAGTAATGTAGAGTACCTGTCGCCCGAAGAGAAGAAACTGGAAAAGAAAGCAATGGGGCTGTTCAACTCCAATATTGAAGAGACATTTTAGTTAACCTTATTGAATATATTACCATGTGCGGTATTACAGGTATTGTCTATAAAGATAAGCAACGATCTGTTGATGAAAGTACCATCCGAAGGATGGCAGATAAAATCATTCATCGGGGACCTGATGATTACAAGACTTTCATCAAAGGTCATGTTGGCTTCGGATTCAGAAGATTGAGTATCATCGATCTTGATTTGGGGGCACAACCCTTTGTAAGTCCCGATGGGCAAATTGTGCTTATCTGCAATGGTGAGATCTATAATTACAAGGAACTAAGGGCGGAAATGAAAAGCAGAGGGTATCAATTCCGTTCTAATTCTGATGTCGAAGTACTCGTACCATTGTACGAAACATACGGAACTGCCTTTTTGCAAAAGCTGAACGGTCAGTTTGCAATAGCCATAGATGACCGGAAAAATGATCTTTTGCTGCTCGCCAGAGACCATTTCGGCATATGCCCGCTATATTACACGGAACAGGATGAGGCATTAATATTTGGGTCAGAGATAAAGGCTATCTTCGGAAATCCGGCAGTTAACCGCCAGATCGATTTGAATGGATTAGATCAGATATTGACATATCCTTCTAATGTTAGTCCCACTACCATTTTTAATAATATTCTGAGCGTAAAACCTGGACATTATTGCATTTATAAGGACGGGCAAACCAGGAGCCACGAATATTGGGACCTGGATTATCCTGATCTGCAGGATACGTTGCACGCAACTAAGGATGAAGCTTACTATCTCGAAGGAATAGAGGCCCTGTTAAAGAAGTCGGTGGGTTACAGATTAAATGCTGATGTACCTGTTGGATTTTATCTTAGCGGTGGATTGGACTCTTCCCTGATAGGAGCACTGATGGCTCATGCAGCACCCTCGAAAAAATTTCAGTCATTTTCTGCAAGTTTCGGAGGCTCGTCTGATAACAAAACAATTAATGAACAAAAGTATCAGCAGCTGATGAGCAATTTTCTCAGTACTGAACATAATGATGTTGCTTTCAGTTGGGCAGATGCAGAGCATAAGCTTAAAGAGGTGGTTTATTATGCAGAAACACCCCTGAAAGAAACTTATAACCTCTGCTCCATCGCATTATCAGAAGCCGCACGGCAGAAAGGTATTAAAGTAGTGCTGTCTGGTGAAGGTGCAGATGAATTGTTTGGCGGGTATGCGGGGTATAAGTTTGATTCCCTGAAAAGTAGTGCCCTGGCCTCAGAAGATCTGAACGAATTATTTGATAAGGAGATACGGAAAACCATTTGGGGCGACCGGGAGTTCATTTATGAAAAAAATGAATACGATTTCAAAGAAACAAAGCAGTATCTGTATTCACCTGCACTGAATAAATCCTACGATAAATTCGACTGTCTTAAGAGCCCGGTAATAAATAAGCAAAGAATTGTGGGGAAACATCGTTTTCATCAACGATCATATGCAGATTTCCGTTTGAGACTTTCGGGCCATCTCATTGCCGATCATGGAGATAGAATGACCTTGGCCAATAGCGTTGAAGGAAGATATCCTTTTTTGGATATTGAGCTGGTAGAATTTGTGAAAACAATACCTCCAGGTATGATGCTCAATAATTTAAATGAGAAGTACCTGTTGAAAAAGGTAGCACATAATTTCATACCTAAAGATGTTATCTGTCGGGAGAAATTTGGCTTCGTTGCCCCGGGAAGCCCTGCATTACTGAAGAACAATAAGGAATGGGTAAACGACTTACTTTCCTATGACCGGATTAAAGCACAGGGTTTCTTTAACCCGGACGCAATAGAACAGTTGAAAAAATTATATCTGTCAGACTCTTTTGTATTCAATCCTCCTTATGATATCGACTTGCTTATCATTGTCCTGACATTCAATATCATGTTTGATTTATTTGTAGCCAACAATTAGAACTATGAAAATCAGTCAGATACTCTCTGGTAAACTAAAGAGCACAATTTTATTTATTGTGATTTTCGGATTGTTCAACAGTTTGTTGAATGGAACATTGCTTTTCTTTATCAATGCAGCAGTTACCGGAAGAGGACTTGCCTTTCCTGAAGCATATAAATTGCCATTATATGTGGGTGTTGTATTGCTGGCACTTGTTTGCTCCAGATATTTCCAGGTATACATGATACGGCTAACGAGCAATATTACCTTTGAATTTGAAAAGAATATTCTTGAGAAAATACGTTGCTCTACGCTTACCGAATTTGATGCGCTTGGCAAGGAGAATATTTATACTGCCATCAATGACACGAAGTCGCTCGCACATATTCCTGAAATTTTTATGAATGCCTTTAATGCAATGGTTGTGGTGCTCTGTTGCTTCGGGTATATGTTTTGGGTAGCACCACTGGGAGGTGTGATCATTCTCTTTACAATGGCTATTCTTGTTACCATATATCTGATAAGAAATAAAGGAATTCAGAAGGATCTGAATCAGCAGCGTGATCTTCAGAATAGTTATTATCGTTATCTAAACGATGCCATTCAAGGTTTCAGAGAGCTGAAAATAAATGTACAACGGAGCAATAATGTATATCATCGCTGGATATTCCCCAACCGCGAACGGAACAGGGAAATAACTAACAAAACATCTGTTAAATATCTGGATAATGAAATATCCGGCACTTATAGCTGGTATGTAGTTTTTGGGGTAATTATGTTTGTGTTGCCATTGATAATGAAAACCAATACTGCTACCCAGGCGGCGTTTCTTGTTACCATCATGTATCTGATTGGGCCTGTTGCTATTTTGATTACAATCATTCCTACTTATAATTCACTGAAGATTTCTTATGAACGGCTGGTAATATTTAATCACAGGCTTAGTATAAATGAAGGAGAGTTTACTGACAAAGATATCCATCACCGCGCAGAAAGTTTTTCAGAGGTGGAATTTGTGGATGTAAAGTACCAGTACATTAATAGTAATAATAAAGCCGCCGCCTTCACAATATCTCCTATCAGTTTACGTATCGAAAAGGGAGAAACAATCTTCGTTATAGGTGGTAATGGAAGTGGGAAAAGTACATTTGGACTGCTGCTTACAGGACTGGTTAAGCCAAAGTCCGGTCGTATACTGTTAAATGGAAATAATCTTTTGTCTGAAAATATTACACAGTACCGCAGCTACTTTTCTGCCGTTTTTACTGATGGGCACCTGTTCAATGAAAATTATGATAAAGTTGATTTACAGGAAACAAATACAATGTTATATGAATTGGTTTCCCTTCTCAAACTAAACGACAAGATAGAACTGGAAAAGGGGGCCGATAGATTTAATCATAATTTATCCAAAGGGCAAAGGAAACGCCTGGCGCTGATCTATGCACTACTTGAAAGTAAACCTGTGATAGTATTGGATGAATGGGCTGCCGAACAAGACCCCGGATTCAGAAGGTATTTTTATACAGAACTCATTCCACTGTTACAACAAAGAGGTAAGACTGTAATTGTAATTACCCACGATGATGAGTATTATAAATATGCCAGCAGGATTATAAAATTTAATTTCGGAGAAATTACATACGATAGCAGCAAACAGGAAACCGTGCCAGGAATGAACTGATTTTTTTAAACCCAAGGTAGTTATGGAAACGCTTTTAACCTGTTTTACGCTTGCCGAGAGTCTGAAAAATGCGGCAATGTCCGGTAAAAAAATAACGTTGGTCAGTGGTGGAGACGATTATTACTCCATCTCCTACAGGGATTTTTATCACGAGGTATTTAATATTGCAGCTGCACTGCAGGATTTAGGATTGAAGGAGCGGAGCGAGCTGGTGCTGATCATCAGCGATAATGAATTTTTTCTGAAGTTGTTCTGGGCCTGTGTGCTGACAAAAATCATTGTTGTGCCTATAGCTACGGGAAGCCAGGAACAACACAAAGAAAAAGTTTGTAAAATCCTACATCAGCTTGAACATCCTTGTCTTATAGCAGAAGAAAATTTTCTTCGCGATTTTGATAATTTCCTACAAAATACTGATAATACTGAGCACATAAATGTAAGACGGATTAACCCTCATGGCCTCCGTTCGACAGGGGCGCTTCATATGCCATTGTTGCCAGCCATTTATGAAGACGATATTGCCTATATCCAGTACTCTTCCGGTTCCACCGGTGACCCTAAAGGAGTAGTGCTTACACATGCTAACCTTTTGTCTAATACCCGCGCCATTGCATCAAGGCTGGCTATTACGGGTAATGATGTAGCCTTTTCCTGGCTACCTCTTACGCATGATATGGGTATGATCTGCTTTCATCTTACATGTGTAGTTGCAGGTTGTGATCAGGTTATAATGCCGACTACACTTTTTATTAAACGTCCGTTGCTCTGGATGGAATTATCCAGCAGACTAAATGCCAGCATACTGTACTCTCCGAATTTTGGTTTTCAGTATCTCATGAAGTCCATGGAGTCTAATAAACAAACAATAAACTGGCAATTGGATGGCATCCGGGTGATTGTCAATGGCGCGGAACCAATTTCCGAAAGTATTACACGACAATTTTGCCGGCAGTTACATCAGTATGGATTAAAGGAAGATACCATGTATCCCGGTTATGGCCTTGCTGAGGCCTCTGTAGCGGTAACGCTGCCCGACGCAGGTCATCGGCTTTCTTTTGTTTCCTGCAAAAGAGATCACCTGCAGATAGGAGAAAATGTGGAGATAGGAACACCGGGTGATCCGGATTGTCTGAGTTTTGCGAATTGTGGATATCCTGTAAATGATTGTCTGGTAAGAATTGCAGATGATGAGGATAATGTGCTGCCTCCCAGTTATGTTGGCAATATTCAGGTAAAAGGAAAAAATGTTACCGGAGGTTACTACAAACAACCAGACCATACTGCCTTGTTTACTGCTGATGGCTGGCTGAGAACCGGAGATGTGGGTTTTACTTATAATGATCATCTGATAATAACAGGCAGGAAGAAAAATATTATTATAGTCAACGGGCAGAACTATTATCCCCATGATATTGAACAACTGATAGAGCGCGAACTGAATATTAGACCCGGGAGTATTGTTGCGATCGGGGTGTCATCTCCTCATATAACAGCCAGGGTAGCGATTTTTGTATTGTTTAAAGGTAATATAGGTGCATTCGGGCAACAGGCTGTTCTGATAAGAGAACTGCTGGCGGCCAGAATGGATATCTATCCGGACTATATATTGCCTATACGCAGTATTCCTAAAACTACGAGTGGAAAGGTAATGCACTTCAGGTTGAAGGAAGATCTGATCCGGGGAACTTTCAACGGTGAAATAGCATTGATGCAACAACTTGAAAATGACCTGTCTGGAGATCCCGGTGGTGAAGATATTTCCGGTTTACTTGCCAAGGTGCTGAAACAGGTTGGTGTAGGCAGTGATGTGCAGCCGGATGAGAGCTTGTTTAACGCAGCTTTAAGTAGTCTGAAAGCACTCTCATTGATCAACGCACTTAGCCGGCATAAATTTGATATCTCTTTTTCAATGTTATACGAAGCTGGTTCCATTAATAATCTGGAAACACTACTAAAACAACAAAAAAGAGAACATGATTATATTGGCCGGAACATAAAAAAATCTCCTTACGAAACGGTATATCCGCTCAGCTGGGGCCAAAAGCAGATTTATGTAGCTCATATGATGGCACCTGAATCAGCTAACATGAATATTTGCTTTGCCGTAGATATGAAAGGGCATCTGGAAGAGGAAATCCTGCAACAGGCATTTCAGTTATTGATCCGTAATAATGATGTGCTCAGAACAGCCATTCAATGGAAGGATAATGAACCTATGCAGGTTTTATTTCCTGCAGAAGAGGTGCAGCCGGTATGGGAGACGGAAGACCTGACTGCAGAAATAAATCCGGACGCATTGTTGCAAAAGCAAAAGCAGCGGATAGCCCGTATGCCGTTTAATATTGAGCAGGCGCCTTTATGCCGTTCCTATCTTGCAAAAGTCTCTGCGGACACATGGGTCTTTGTTTTATCCATTCATCATATTATCAGCGATGGATGGTCCATTCAGCTTATCGGAAAAGAATTGGCAGCATTATACCAATTGCTTAAAAATGGAATGGCCCCGGAACCAGTGTCTGAAAAAATTCAATATAAGGATTTTGTCTTCTGGCAGCAACAGTTGCTGCTGACAGAAAAATATCAGCAGAACAGGTTGTTCTGGGAAAAATATCTTCGAGATGTATCTGCAGGTTTTCGTATCCCGGTAACGACAAATAAGCATACGGTACCGGAAAAGGAAATGGCGCAGGGAGCCGTTTTTAAAAAGCACTATGCTGCCGGAACAACTGCTGCAATTAACACACTTGCCTATACCCATGGTGTATCATTCTTTAGTGTAATTATTTCTGCTATATCGTTACTGATCAATAAGTATAACTATGCAGGTACAGACGATATGATGATCGGAATAGATACTGCCGGTCGTACCCATCCGCAGCTGGAAGATCAGATCGGGTATTTTCTTCATGTTCTGCCGGTTAATGTTAAGCTGGAAAACGGAGAGCATTATGTGAACTTTCTGAAGAAAATACATCAGGACCTGTTATTAATTTATGACCATCAAACCTGCCATATTGAAGAGGTGAATACCGGTCTGCAGAAAGTAACCGATTTTTCTACTTACAATGTGCTGGTAATATTCCAGAATTTTGAACAGGGGCTCGGATTTGATACAGTCTTCGCTGATCTTGAAACAAGTACTGCAGAAATTGAAAATGATACTTGTCTGAATGACCTTCTTTTTGAATTCAGTATAAATGAGGATATCCTTTCTTTAAAGATAAAATACAATACCACACTATATGATGAAGCATATGTTTCCGGGATATGCCATCATTTAGGGAATATCGTACAGCAGGTATGTGAGCGTCCTCTGATTTCCGTTGACCAGGTAGCCTTGCTATTGAAGGAAGAACGTGAACGGGTACTATATGAATTTAATAATACCCTTGTTGACTGGGGAACGGATATGGAGCTGACTGAATTTTTCGAAAACCAGGTGATGCGCAGACCGGAAGCTCCGGCTCTTGTTTGCGGAGATAAGGTGATTTCTTATGATGAGCTTAATCAGCGTGCCGATAAGGTGGCCGCAATGGTGGCAGACTGGCTGGGAGAAAGTAATAACAGACTGGTTGGAATCAGCACTGGTAGAAATGAATGGCTGGTTATAGGTATTTTGGGTATACTCAAGGCGGGGGCTGCCTATGTTCCTGTTGATCCGGAATATCCTGAAGACAGGATTCGCTATGTGTTTGAGAGCAGTGATCTTAGGCTGCTGCTTACGGATGGAACGGTACATGCTTATGGTGGAAAGGTAAGGGTATGTTCCATTCCTGACATCATTACCGCAAATGAAATAACCTCTTCAACATACAGCCATAAAGTACCTCCTGATACACCGGCTTATATCCTCTATACTTCGGGGTCTACCGGACAGCCGAAAGGTGTCATGGTATCGCGCGGTTCGCTGACTAACTATATACATGCTTTTTGTACATATTTCAATATTAGTAAAGATGACAGGGTAGTGCTGCAATCATCTATCGCTTTTGATACGATGGTAGAAGAATTGTTTCCTGTATTGTTCAAAGGGGGAGTATTGGTGCTGTCGGAACAAGGAGGCCGTGACATTGAATCACTATGTGATATGATTGAGAGAGAACACGTCACTGTTTTAAGTGTAACACCGCTCATCCTGAATGAACTAAATACCCGTCTGCAATTCCCTGGTACGCTCCGGGTTATTATCAGCGGAGGAGATGAATTATTGCCTTCCTATGTGGATCGCTTACTCGGTAAAGTTGCCCTGTATAATACATACGGACCAACAGAAACAACCGTATGTGCTACCTATTTTCCGGTTACAGATATAAGGAGAACACATATTATAGGCAAGCCAATTGCCAATACGCAGGTATATATACTTGATCATACGCTTCAGCCACAGCCGGTTGGGGTTCCGGGTGAAATATGCATAGCCGGTGCCGGGGTCGCACTTGGATACCTTAATAAACCGGAATTGACCCATGAGCGGTTTGTAGTAAACCCATTTGGAGAAGGAAGATTATACCGTACCGGTGATATTGGGTGCTGGGAGTCGGATGGCAATGTTATTTTTTCTGGCAGACGGGATACGCAGGTAAAGATTCGCGGATACCGTATAGAACTGGGTGAAATCGAAAAGTGTCTATTAGGTTCGGGATTGGTAGATCAGGTAGTGGTAGATGTTTTGCTAAATGATGCAGGAAAAACGCTGGTGGCATACTATACTGCTAAAAATGAGAACCTGGTTGCATTAAGGGAGTACTTACATACCCGGTTGCCCTATTATATGGTGCCATCTTTTTTCGTGTTGTTGACACAGTTACCATTAACACCAAATGGCAAGATAAACAGAAAGTTACTACCCGCACCTGTATCCAGCCCTCACAGCTACCATGCCCCTGAAACACCATTAGAACGTGATTTGGCCCGCCTCTGGGAAAATGTGCTTCAGCGCCCCAATGTTAGTATGAATGATGATTTTTTTGAGATCGGAGGCCAGTCTTTAAAGGCAATACAGGTAATTTCCAGAGTATTTAAGGAATTTTCCGTTAAGCTGGAATTGAGAGATTTGTTTATTAACCCTGTATTCGCACAGTTTACAGAACGTGTTGCATTACTGATGTGGATTAATACACCAACAAAATCTGATTTATCAAATAACATCGATGAAATCATTATATGAAGCAGTTACAAATTTTACTGAATGAACTTCGTAAGCTAGGTGTGCAAATCCAGCTTGTTGATGGCCAGGTGAAGATTAATGCACCATCGGGAACATTGACATCAGCTCATCTGGATGAGATCAGGAACAATAAAGCGGAAATCATAAGCTACCTCAGCGAGGTAAAGAAAGAGGCCTACCAGCCTATTCCTAAAGTACCACTGATGGAAAGCTATGCATTATCCAATTCGCAGAAACGATTATGGGTATTGAGTCAGTTCAATGGACAGTCGGTAGCATATAATATATCCACTCTTTATAAGATGAAGGGACTATTGGATGTTAATGCTTTGTCTGTTGCATTCCGTCATCTGGTGGAACGTCATGAAAGTCTGCGAACTGTGTTTGTATTAAGAGATGGAGAACCCAGGCAGCGGATTCAGTCAGAGCAGGATGTCAATACCAGCCTGGAGATCCATGATTTCCGCACATCACCGGATGCGGAAAGTTTAGCGATGGAAAGTGCCAGGGATATAAGTATGAAGCAATTTGACCTGGAAAACGGCCCGCTATTCAGGGTTGTAGTTTTCAGGATAACCGATTCACTATCTGTACTTCTTTGCGCTATACATCATATTATTTCTGATGAATGGTCTATGCAGGTAATGGTTCGGGAAATAAATCAGACATATAATGCAATAGTAGAAGGAAGAAAGATTTTGTTGCCGGAACTGACCATACAGTATAAAGATTATGCTGCCTGGCAGCAACAGGAATTAACAGGTGAACAGTTTAAGGAACATAGAAGTTATTGGTTATCTCATTTCGAAGGAGAACTACCTGTATTGGATCTGCCAACTGACTATAAAAGGTCTGCGGTGCTCAAACATCAGGGGGCCTATTCCAGACATTCATTTTCTTTAAGCCAGAGTTCAAGGTTCCAGCAACTGCTGAAAGAACAACAGGCAACCCTGTTCATGGGTGTGATATCTCTCGTTAATGTTTTACTGTACCGATACAGTGGGCAATCAGATGTAATTATTGGTACACCTGTAGCCGGTCGGGAACATCCGGATCTGGAAGAACAAATTGGCTTTTATGTTAATACACTGGCGTTCAGAAATAGAATTGTTGCGGAAGATAGTTTTGTAAATGTACTCAGCCAAACAAGGCAAACAACTATGAAAGGATTCACCCATCAGGCGTATCCTTTTGATCTGCTGGTAGATGAATTGGGCTTGAAACGCGACCTGAGCCGGTCTCCTGTATTTGAAATAATGGTGGTATGGCATAGCGGCGGACAGGATAGTACAGGGGATATTGCCTTTAATGGAATTGAGGCCGAACGAATTCAACTGGGTGATGTTGTCAGCAAGTTTGATCTTACTTTTTATTTCGAGAAACAGGGAAATGAACTTAATCTGAATATCGAGTATAATACAGATATATATAGCCGTGCACGGATAGAGCGTATGGCCACTCATATGCAATGTTTGCTGGAAGAAATCCTTCAGGCACCGGAAAAGGCGATAGGTCATCTTAATTATATTCCTGAAGCAGAGCAGGTCCAGCTGCTGAAGGTATTCAATGAAACCAGTAAAGCCTGGGATTTAAACAGGCAGGATCTTGTGAGCTGTTTTGTACAACAGGCATCCCTTCATCCTGATGAAACAGCACTTGTCAGCGGGGGGAAAACATTTTCTTTCCGGGAACTGGATAGTTTGTCTAATCAGCTTGCAGACAGGTTGGTGGGTGTTCATGGCATCACAAACAATGAATTGATAGGTATCAGCACCGCACGTAATGAATACCTGGTCATCGGTATACTGGGGATCCTGAAATCAGGAGCAGGTTATGTGCCACTGGACCCGACGCATCCGGCAGACAGGCTGGAATATATTATAGCAGACAGTCAGCTGCGGCTTATCCTTACAGATAATACCACCAGTTCCTATGAGGGAAGAGTTGCTGTACTGAACCTCAGTGAAGAAAGTACGCTTAATGGTTATAATGCAGCTGGTGTTGCCGTTAAAATTCATCCGGAAGATATTGCTTATGTCATCTATACCTCCGGTTCTACCGGGCGTCCGAAAGGAGTACTGGTGCCGCATAAAGGAGTCGTAAATGTACTGTGCTATATTAAAGAGAAACTGGGTGTGAGTATGGCCGACCGTTTGGTGGCAATTACGACCTATACTTTTGATATGTCAGTTGTAGAGCTGTTGCTCCCGCTGACCATGGGTTGCCGGTTGATATTAGCAGGTAATGATGTTTGCAACATGCCAGACCAGCTGAGTGCTTTACTTAACAGTAGTGAGGCCACAATACTGCAGGCAACCCCCGGGATGTGGAATCTGTTGTTGCAGAGTGGCTGGAAGGGCCGTGCGGGCCTGCAGGTCATCTCCGGAGGTGAAGCGATGACAGAAGGCCTGATCCGGCAGCTGCTGCATCTTACAGGCCGTGTATGGAACATGTATGGTCCAACAGAAACCACGATATTTTCTACAGCACTGGAGGTAACGAGTACGGAACAATCTCATCTTATCGGCCGCCCGTTGGCCAATACCCAACTCTATATACTGGATGGTCATCAGCAATTACAACCGGTAGGAGTGCCGGGAGAGTTATGTATAGCCGGAGACGGAGTCGCGGCAGGATACCTGAACAATGACTTACTGACGCAGGACCGTTTCATCGCTCATCCTTATGGCCGGGGTAAATTATACCGGACAGGAGATATCGCGAGCTGGACTGTTGATGGAGAAGTAGTATTCTATGGTCGTAAAGATAATCAGGTAAAGATCAGCGGTTATCGCATAGAGCTTGGAGAGATTGAAGAAAGCCTGCTTTCATCAGGTTTACTTCGTCAGGCAATAGTAACTGTATACAATAAAGGAACAGAAAAGTCACTGGTAGCCTATTATACGGTCGATAAGGCAGTATCGGCAGCATCTGTACGATCCTGGCTGCAAACCCGGTTGCCACAATATATGATTCCTGCCTATTTCATGGAACTGGAGCAGCTGCCACTTACGGGTAACGGTAAGATAGACCGTAAATCACTGCCGGCGCCGGAAGCACTGCGACAGATTTACCGTGCACCGGAAACAGCTACAGAACAGACACTGGCCCGCATATGGGAAGATGTACTGGGAAATGGGCGTGTAGGTTTGGATGATAATTTTTTTGAATTAGGTGGAAATTCTCTGAAGGTAATACAGGTTAACTCCCGGATTTTAAAAGAGCTCTCCCTAAAACTTAAACTGGAAGATATATTTATAAACCCACTGCTCTATCAGTTTTCTGATAAGATCGAGATGTTGTTATGGATTAATAACCCGGTTACTACTGATTTATCAGGTGACGCAGAAGAAATATTTCTATGAAGATGGAATTATTATTAAATGAACTCCGGAAGAAAGGAGTTCAACTTCAGCTGGTGGATGCTCAGCTGAAACTAAGTGCTCCCGCTGGCATTTTAACTCCGGTTATTCTTGAGCAGATCAGGGGAAATAAGGAGGCTATCATAACATATCTGAAAGATATAAGAAAGGAGGAATATCAGCCCATTCCATTAGCTGATGTCATGGCTGATTACCCATTGTCGCATTCCCAGCAGCGGTTGTGGGTGCAGGATCAGTTACATGGCCATGGCGCTACTTATAATATTCCTGTGGTGTATCGTCTGCATGGCGCAGTGGATATTGCTGCGCTGGAGGCTTCCTTCCGCCAGCTGTCGGATCGTCATGAGATCCTTCGTACTGTTTTTGTGCTGCGGGATGGTGTGCCGCGTCAGCGCATATTAGCTGCAGCCGCTGATGGTTACTGGAGTACCCGGGATTTTAGTGTATTACCTTCACCTGAGGAGTCTGCACAGGACTATATCCGCGATTTTATCAACGCCGGTTTTGATTTGAAGAGTGGTCCGTTGCTGCGGGTGGCATTGCTGCGGCTTTCTGCCACAGAATGGCTGCTGGCCTGGTCAATGCATCATATCATCTCCGATGAATGGTCCATGCAGGTGATGGTTCGGGAGCTGGTAAAAGTCTATAATCATCATACGGCTGGCCATTCACTATCGATGAGTGTACTGCCCCTGCAATATAAAGACTACGCGGTATGGCAGCAAATTGCGCTAAGCGGTGATCAGCTGGCTACCCACCGTGATTACTGGTTGTCTCGTTTGTCCGGAGAGCTGCCCTTGCTGGAGCTGCCTGCAGATCACAGCCGTCCACAGGTGCAGGCGCACCATGGAGGACATGTGAGCTTCCGGTTTGACACAGCTTCGGGCAAAAGCTATCAGGAGCTGCTGCATGGCCAGGATGCTACCCTGTTTATGGGTGTGCTGTCATTGGTAAATGTCTTGCTGTACCGCTACAGCGGGCAGTCAGACCTGATCATTAGCAGCCCTGTTGCTGGCCGTCACCATCCTGACCTTGAAGACCAGATAGGTTATTACCTGAACACGCTGGCGCTGAGAAATGAAGTAAATGGCAACACCGGTTTTAAACAGTTGTTGTCTTCTGTGCGGGATACGACCTTGTCAGGTTTTGATCACCAGGTTTACCCGTTTGATATGTTGGTGGAAGAGCTGGGCCTTGGTGGAGATCTGAGCCGGTCACCATTGTCGGATGTGGTGGTGATATTACAGAATGTACGGCTCAATGATGAAAAACAGCTAGAGATGCATGGACTGGAAGTTGTTGCAGAAACAGCTTCCCTGGACATCAGCAAAGGAGACCTTCGCTTCCAGTTTTATCATAATGAACACAGTGATGTTCTTTATGGCAACATTGAATATAACAGTGCAATTTTCAACCGTGAGCGTATAGAACGTATGGCCACCCACCTCTGTAAGCTGATGGACGCCGTGCTTGCAGATCCTGATATGGCAATAGATAATATTGTTTACCAGGCAGCAGGAGAGCAGGAAGATGAGAGCTGGTTTACGGCCCCCCTTCCCGGTGTGGCGCAGCCGCTGTTGCATCGTGTGATAGAGGAACGCGTGAGGCAGTATCCTGACAGGATAGCATTATCCGGTTATGGCCTTCGTGTGCGCTACGAAGAGTTAAATAGTTACGCTAACCAGCTTTCCCATGGACTATTGTCTTTTGACTGCGGACATGAAAGTACGGTTGGTGTTTATGCCGGCGGCGGTCCTTTGCAGGTGGTTGCCCTGTTAGCGTGCTTTAAGGCGGGAGCCGTATATGTGCCGATGTCGGCAGACCAGGCAGCGCAGCAGCTATTGCAGGTGATCGAAGATACCGGCATGAAAGCGATCATCACCACTGCTGCACATGTGGCAGGGTTACAACAGTTTTTAAACAGACATGGGGTTAAAGTAGCTACACTGATGGTGATTGATAACCCTGCAGCTGCAGTATTGCCATTGACTGTGTATCATCAGGATCAGATGGAGCATCCTGTTTTCAGTACTTCCAATGTGGATCTGTCGTATAGTGAATTTAACAGTGCCTATATTTTTTATACTTCAGGGTCTACGGGTAGAAGCAAAGGAATAATAGGTTCTCATACATCACTTAGCCATTATATTCATTGGCATCAGCGGGAATGGGGGATAGATGGTAGTTTCCGGATAAGCCAGCTGGCACCGATGACTTTTGATGCCTCACTGAAAGATATACTGACAGGCCTTATCGGAGGGGCTACCATCTGTATGCCTGAAAGCAACATAAAAAACAATCCTGCGCTGTTAGTGGAATGGTTACGAAGTGAAGAGATCACACTGCTGCAGACGGTACCTTCTGTTTTCCGTTTGATTACCGGCAGTCTGCAGGAGTCCGGTCAGCCGTTTACAGCGTTGCGTTATGTGGTGCTGGCAGGAGAGCGTTTATACGGCAGGGATGTACTAAACTGGAAAGCCGCCAATGGTACAGCAGCACGTCTGTCTAATTTGTACGGATTAACAGAAACGACGATACTAAAAACCTGTTTTCATATTGATCACTGGGACTGGCAGGCGGGAGAAGTGTTGCCGGTAGGATTTCCGGTAGCCGATACACTGGTGGGCGTGATCAATAACAGCCATCATCTTTGTGTTGCCGGAGAGATGGGAGAGGTATATATCAGGAGTCCTTATATCACCAAAGGTTATGTTTCTGCAGATCTTAACAGTGGGTATCTGGTAGCCAACCCCTTGAATGGGGCTGCCGGCGACCAGTTATGGCGTACGGGAGATCTGGGCCGTTACCGCCGTGATGGGAGCCTTGAAATTCTTGGCCGCCGCGATGAGCAGGTGAAGATCAACGGTGTGCGTGTAGAGCTGGAGCAGGTACGGGCGGCGTTGCTGGAACAGGAGGGTGTGTCCCGCACAGAGCTGGTAGTACATACGGGGGAAGATTTTCGTCAGGAGCTGCTGTGTTATTATAGTGGGCACCGCTATGAGGCTGAAGAGCTGCGCACCTTGCTGTCTGCAAAACTAAACGCTGCGCTGTTGCCTGGCTATTATGTTTGGATGGATACTTTTCCTTTAAACATGAATGGTAAGGTAGACCGCAATGCCTTGCCACGTCCTGAAGAAATGTTATTGCAAAGTACTTACGATGCACCGCAGGCGGGTCTGGAACAACAGCTATCCGCCTTGTGGCAGCAGGTGCTGGGGTTATCCCGTGTAGGACGTGGAGATAATTTCTTTACCATAGGAGGCTCTTCGCTGAAAGCTATTCAGCTGATTGCCCGTATCTATAAGGAGCTGGACGTACAGCTTACGATAGCAGAGCTGTTCTCCCATCCTGTATTACACCAGCTGGCGTCACTGATTAAAGCCAGTGTTCACACCAGTTATCAGCCCATTCCATTAGCTGATGTCATGGCCGATTACCCATTGTCGCATTCCCAGCAGCGGCTGTGGGTGCAGGATCAGTTACATGGCCATGGCGCTACTTATAATATTCCTGTGGTGTATCGTCTGCATGGCGCATTGGACATTGCTGCGCTGGAGGCTTCCTTCCGCCAGCTGTCGGATCGTCATGAGATCCTTCGTACTGTTTTTGTGCTGCGGGATGGTGTGCCGCGTCAGCGCATATTAGCTGCAGCCGCTGACGGTTACTGGAGTACCCGGGATTTTAGTGGATTACCTTCACCTGAGGAGTCTGCACAGGACTATATCCGTGATTTTATCAACGCCGGCTTTGATTTGAAGAGTGGTCCATTGCTGCGGGTGGCATTGCTGCGGCTTTCTGCCACAGAATGGCTGCTGGCCTGGTCAATGCATCATATCATCTCCGATGAATGGTCTATGCAGGTGATGGTTCGGGAGCTGGTAAGAGTCTATAATCATCATACGGCTGGCCATTCACTATCGATGAGTGTACTGCCCCTGCAATATAAAGACTACGCGGTATGGCAGCAAATTGCGCTAAGCGGTGATCAGCTGGCTACCCACCGTGATTACTGGTTGTCTCGTTTGTCCGGAGAGCTGCCCTTGCTGGAGCTGCCTGCAGATCACAGCCGTCCACAGGTGCAGGCGCACCATGGAGGACATGTGAGCTTCCGGTTTGACACAGCCTCGGGCAAAAGCTATCAGGAGCTGCTGCATGGCCAGGATGCTACCCTGTTTATGGGTGTGCTGTCATTGGTAAATGTCTTGCTGTACCGCTACAGCGGGCAGTCAGACCTGATCATTAGCAGCCCTGTTGCTGGCCGTCACCATCCTGACCTTGAAGACCAGATAGGTTATTACCTGAACACGCTGGCGCTGAGAAATGAAGTAAATGGCAATACAGGTTTTAAACAGTTGTTGTCTTCTGTGCGGGATACGACCTTGTCAGGTTTTGATCACCAGGTTTACCCGTTTGACATGTTGGTGGAAGAGCTGGGCCTTGGTGGAGATCTGAGCCGGTCACCATTGTCGGATGTGGTGGTGATATTACAGAATGTACGGCTCAATGATGAAAAACAGCTAGAGATGCATGGACTGGAAGTTGTTGCAGAAACAGCTTCCCTGGACATCAGCAAAGGAGACCTTCGCTTCCAGTTTTATCATAATGAACACAGTGATGTTCTTTATGGCAACATTGAATATAACAGTGCAATTTTCAACCGTGAGCGTATAGAACGTATGGCCACTCACCTCTGTAAGCTGATGGACGCTGTGCTTGCAGATCCTGATATGGCAATAGATAATATTGCTTACCAGGCAGCAGGAGAGCAGGAAGATGAGAGCTGGTTTACGGCCCCCCTTCCAGGTGTGGCGCAGCCGCTGTTGCATCGTGTGATAGAGGAACGCGTGAGGCAGTATCCTGACAGGATAGCATTATCCGGTTATGGCCTTCGTGTGCGCTACGAAGAGTTAAATAGTTACGCTAACCAGCTTTCCCATGGACTATTGTCTTTTGACTGCGGACATGAAAGTACGGTTGGTGTTTATGCCGGCGGCGGTCCATTGCAGGTGCTTGCCCTGTTAGCGTGCTTTAAGGCGGGAGCCGTATATGTGCCGATGTCGGCAGACCAGGCAGCGCAGCAGCTATTACAGGTGATGGAAGATACCGGTATGAAAGCGATCATCACCACTGCTGCACATGTGGCAGGGTTACAACAGTTTTTAACCAGACATGGGGTTAAAGTAGCTACACTGATGGTGATTGATAACCCTGCAGCTGCAGTATTGCCATTGACTGTGTATCATCAGGATCAGATGGAGCATCCTGTTTTCAGTACTTCCAATGTGGATCTGTCGTATAGTGAATTTAACAGTGCCTATATTTTTTATACTTCAGGGTCTACGGGTAGAAGCAAAGGAATAATAGGTTCTCATACATCGCTTAGCCATTATATTCATTGGCATCAGCGGGAATGGGGGATAGATGGCAGTTTCCGGATAAGCCAGCTGGCACCGATGACTTTTGATGCCTCACTGAAAGATATACTGACAGGCCTTATCGGAGGGGCTACCATCTGTATGCCTGAAAGCAACATAAAAAATAATCCTGCGCTGTTAGTGGAATGGTTACGAAGTGAAGAGATCACGCTGCTGCAGACGGTACCTTCTGTTTTCCGTTTGATTACCGGCAGCCTGCAGGAGTCCGGTCAGCCGTTCACAGCTTTGCGTTATGTGGTACTGGCAGGAGAGCGTTTATACGGGAGGGATGTACTAAACTGGAAAGCCGCCAATGGCACGGCAGCACGTCTGTCTAATTTGTACGGATTAACAGAAACGACGATACTGAAAACCTGTTTTCATATTGATCACTGGGACTGGCAGGCGGGAGAAGTGTTGCCGGTAGGATTTCCGGTAGCCGATACACTTGTGGGCGTGATCAATAACAGCCATCATCTTTGTGTTGCCGGAGAGATGGGAGAGGTATATATCAGGAGTCCTTATATCACCAAAGGTTATGTTTCTGCAGATCTTAACAGTGGGTATCTGGTAGCCAACCCCTTGAATGGGGCTGCCGGCGACCTGTTATGGCGTACGGGAGATCTGGGCCGTTACCGCCGTGATGGGAGCCTTGAAATTCTTGGCCGCCGCGATGAGCAGGTGAAGATCAACGGTGTGCGTATAGAGCTGGAGCAGGTACGGGCGGCGTTGCTGGAACAGGAGGGTGTGTCCCGCACAGAGCTGGTAGTACATACGGGGGAAGATTTCCGTCAGGAGCTGCTGTGTTATTATAGTGGGCACCGCTATGAGGCTGAAGAGCTGCGCAGCTTGTTGTCTGCAAAACTAAACGCTGCGCTGTTGCCTGGCTATTATGTTTGGATGGATACTTTTCCTTTAAACATGAATGGCAAGGTAGACCGCAACGCCTTGCCACGTCCTGAAGAAATGTTATTGCAAAGTACTTACGATGCACCGCAGGCGGGCCTGGAACAACAGCTATCCGCCTTGTGGCAGCAGGTACTGGGGTTATCCCGTGTAGGACGTGGAGATAATTTCTTTACTATAGGAGGCTCTTCGCTGAAAGCTATTCAGCTGATTGCCCGTATCTATAAGGAGCTGGACGTACAGCTAACGATAGCAGAGCTGTTCTCCCATCCTGTATTACACCAGCTGGCGTCACAGATCAAAGCCAGTGTTCACACCAGTTATGAGCCCATTCCATTAGCTGATGTCATGGTTGATTATCCGTTGTCGCATTCCCAGCAGCGGCTGTGGGTGCAGGATCAGCTACATGGCCATGGCGCTACTTATAATATTCCTGTGGTGTATCGTCTGCATGGCGCAGTGGATATTGCAGCGCTGGAGGCTTCCTTCCGCCAGCTGTCGGATCGTCATGAGATCCTTCGTACTGTTTTTGTGCTGCGGGATGGTGTGCCGCGTCAGCGCATATTAGCTGCAGCCGCTGACGGTTACTGGAGTACCCGGGATTTTAGTGGATTACCTTCACCTGAGGAGTCTGCACAGGACTATATCCGCGATTTTATCAACGCCGGTTTTGATTTGAAGAGTGGTCCATTGCTGCGGGTGGCGTTGCTGCGGCTCTCTGCCACAGAATGGCTGCTGGCCTGGTCGATGCATCATATCATCTCCGATGAATGGTCCATGCAGGTGATGGTTCGGGAGCTGGTAAAAGTCTATAATCATCATACGGCTGGCCATTCACTATCGATGAGTGTACTGCCCCTGCAATATAAAGACTACGCGGTATGGCAGCAAATTGCGCTAAGCGGTGATCAGCTGGCTACCCACCGTGATTACTGGTTGTCTCGTTTGTCCGGAGAGCTGCCCTTGCTGGAGCTGCCTGCAGATCACAGCCGTCCACAGGTGCAGGCGCACCATGGAGGACATGTGAGCTTCCGGTTTGACACAGCTTCGGGCAAAAGCTATCAGGAGCTGCTGCATGGCCAGGATGCTACCCTGTTTATGGGCGTGCTGTCATTGGTAAATGTCTTGCTGTACCGTTACAGCGGGCAGTCAGACCTGATCATTAGCAGCCCTGTTGCCGGCCGTCACCATCCTGACCTTGAAGACCAGATAGGTTATTACCTGAACACGCTGGCGCTGAGAAATGAAGTAAATGGCAACACCGGTTTTAAACAGTTGTTGTCTTCTGTGCGGGATACGACCTTGTCAGGTTTTGATCACCAGGTTTACCCGTTTGATATGTTGGTGGAAGAGCTGGGCCTTGGTGGAGATCTGAGCCGGTCACCATTGTCGGATGTGGTGGTGATATTACAGAATGTACGGCTCAATGATGAAAAACAGCTAGAGATGCATGGACTGGAAGTTGTTGCAGAAACAGCTTCCCTGGACATCAGCAAAGGAGACCTTCGCTTCCAGTTTTATCATAATGAACACAGTGATGTTCTTTATGGCAACATTGAATATAACAGTGCAATTTTTAACCGTGAGCGTATAGAACGTATGGCCACCCACCTCTGTAAGCTGATGGACGCTGTGCTTGCAGATCCTGATATGGCAATAGATAATATTGTTTACCAGGCAGCAGGAGAGCAGGAAGATGAGAGCTGGTTTACGGCCCCCCTTCCAGGTGTGGCGCAGCCGCTGTTGCATCGTGTGATAGAGGAACGCGTGAGGCAGTATCCTGACCGGATAGCGCTATCCGGTTATGGCCTTTGTGTGCGCTACGAAGAGTTAAATAGTTACGCTAACCAGCTTTCCCATGGACTATTGTCTTTTGACTGCGGACATGAAAGTACGGTTGGTGTTTATGCCGGCGGCGGTCCTTTGCAGGTGCTTGCCCTGTTAGCGTGCTTTAAGGCGGGAGCCGTATATGTGCCAATGTCGGCCGACCAGGCAGCGCAGCAGCTATTACAGGTGATGGAAGATACCGGCATGAAAGCGATCATCACCACTGCTGCACATGTGGCAGGGTTACAACAGTTTTTAGCCAGACATGGGGTTAAAGTAGCTACACTGATGGTGATTGATATCCCTGCAGATGTAGTATTGCCATTGACTGTCTATCATCAGGATCAGATGGAGCATCCTGTTTTCAGTACTTCCAATGTGGATCTGTCGTATAGTGAATTTAACAGTGCCTATATTTTTTATACTTCAGGGTCTACGGGTAGAAGCAAAGGAATAATAGGTTCTCATACATCACTTAGCCATTATATTCATTGGCATCACCGGGAATGGGGGATAGATGGCAGTTTCCGGATAAGCCAGCTGGCACCGATGACTTTTGATGCCTCACTGAAAGATATACTGACAGGCCTTATCGGAGGGGCTACCATCTGTATGCCTGAAAGCAACATAAAAAATAATCCTGCGCTGTTAGTGGAATGGTTACGAAGTGAAGAGATCACACTGCTGCAGACGGTACCTTCTGTTTTCCGTTTGATTACCGGCAGCCTGCAGGAGTCCGGTCAGCCGTTCACAGCTTTGCGTTATGTGGTGCTGGCAGGAGAGCGTTTATACGGCAGGGATGTACTAAACTGGAAAGCCGCCAATGGTACAGCAGCACGTCTGTCTAATTTGTACGGATTAACAGAAACGACGATACTGAAAACCTGTTTTCATATTGATCACTGGGACTGGCAGGCGGGAGAAGTGTTGCCGGTAGGATTTCCGGTAGCCGATACACTGGTGGGCGTGATCAATAACAGCCATCATCTTTGTGTTGCCGGAGAAATGGGAGAGGTATATATCAGGAGTCCTTATATCACCAAAGGTTATGTTTCTGCAGATCTTAACAGTGGGTATCTGGTAGCCAACCCCTTGAATGGGGCTGCCGGCGACCAGTTATGGCGTACGGGAGATCTGGGCCGTTACCGCCGCGATGGGAGCCTTGAAATTCTTGGCCGCCGCGATGAGCAGGTGAAGATCAACGGTGTGCGTATAGAGCTGGAGCAGGTACGGGCGGCGTTGCTGGAACAGGAGGGTGTGTCCCGCACAGAGCTGGTAGTACATACGGGGGAAGATTTCCGTCAGGAGCTGCTGTGTTATTATAGTGGGCACCGCTATGAGGCTGAAGAGCTGCGCAGCTTGTTGTCTGCAAAACTAAACGCTGCGCTGTTGCCCGGCTATTATGTTTGGATGGATACTTTTCCTTTAAACATGAATGGCAAGGTAGACCGCAATGCCTTGCCACGTCCTGAAGAAATGTTATTGCAAAGTACTTACGATGCACCGCAGGCGGGTCTGGAACAACAGCTATCCGCCTTGTGGCAGCAGGTGCTGGGGTTATCCCGTGTAGGACGTGGCGATAATTTCTTTACCATAGGAGGTTCTTCGCTGAAAGCTATTCAGCTGATTGCCCGTATCTATAAGGAGCTGGACGTACAGCTTACGATAGCAGAGCTGTTCTCCCATCCTGTATTACACCAGCTGGCGTCACTGATCAAAGCCAGTGTTCACACCAGTTATGAGCCCATTCCATTAGCTGATGTCATGGCTGATTACCCATTGTCGCATTCCCAGCAGCGGTTGTGGGTGCAGGATCAGTTACATGGCCATGGCGCTACTTATAATATTCCTGTGGTGTATCGTCTGCATGGCGCAGTGGATATTGCTGCGCTGGAGGCTTCCTTCCGCCAGCTGTCGGATCGTCATGAGATCCTTCGTACTGTTTTTGTGCTGCGGGAGGGTGTGCCGCGTCAGCGCATATTAGCAGCAGCCGCTGACGGTTACTGGAGTACCCGGGATTTTAGCGGATTACCTTCACCTGAGGAGTCTGCACAGGACTATATCCGCGATTTTATCAACGCCGGTTTTGATTTGAAGAGTGGTCCATTGCTGCGGGTGGCGTTGCTGCGGCTCTCTGCCACAGAATGGCTGCTGGCCTGGTCGATGCATCATATCATCTCCGATGAATGGTCCATGCAGGTGATGGTTCGGGAGCTGGTAAAAGTCTATAATCATCATACGGCTGGCCATTCACTATCGATGAGTGTACTGCCCCTGCAATATAAAGACTACGCGGTATGGCAGCAAATTGCGCTAAGCGGTGATCAGCTGGCTACCCACCGTGATTACTGGTTGTCTCGTTTGTCCGGAGAGCTGCCCTTGCTGGAGCTGCCTGCAGATCACAGCCGTCCACAGGTACAGGCGCACCATGGAGGACATGTGAGCTTCCGGTTTGACACAGCTTCAGGCAAAAGCTATCAGGAGCTGCTGCATGGCCAGGATGCTACCCTGTTTATGGGGGTGCTGTCATTGGTAAATGTCTTGCTGTACCGTTACAGCGGGCAGTCAGACCTGATCATTAGTAGCCCTGTTGCTGGCCGTCATCATCCTGACCTTGAAGACCAGATAGGCTATTACCTGAACACGCTGGCGCTGAGAAATGAAGTAAATGGCAACACCGGTTTTAAACAGTTGTTGTCTTCTGTGCGGGATACGACCTTGTCAGGTTTTGATCACCAGGTTTACCCGTTTGATATGTTGGTGGAAGAGCTGGGCCTTGGTGGAGATCTGAGCCGGTCACCATTGTCGGATGTGGTGGTGATATTACAGAATGTACGGCTCAATGATGAAAAGCAGCTAAAGATGCATGGACTGGAAGTTGTTGCAGAAACAGCTTCCCTGGACATCAGCAAAGGAGACCTTCGCTTCCAGTTTTATCATAATGAACACAGTGATGTACTTTATGGCAACATTGAATATAACAGTGCAATTTTCAACCGTGAGCGTATAGAACGTATGGCCACCCACCTCTGTAAGCTGATGGACGCTGTGCTTGCAGATCCTGATATGGCAATTGATAATCTGGAATATCTCAATGAATCTGAGATACAACATTCGATGAAGAGGACACTTTCTTTCAACGCCAATATTGATGAAGATTAATGAAATAATCCAATCACAGGATTAAATGGCAACACCATGAATAATAAACTCATTCATACATTAATAGAACAACGGATAGGGGAATATGCGAACAGGATAGCGCTGTCCGGTTATGGCCTTCGTTTAACTTATGAAGCACTGAATAGTTACGCTAACCAGCTTTCCCATGGACTATTGTCTTTTGACTGCGGAAATGAAAGTACGGTTGGTGTTTATGCCGGCGGTGGTCCTTTGCAGGTGGTTGCCCTGTTAGCGTGCTTTAAGGCGGGAGCCGTATATGTGCCAATGTCGGCAGACCAGGCAGCGCAGCAGCTATTGCAGGTGATGGAAGATACCGGTATGAAAGCTATCATCACCACTGCTACACATGTGGCAGGGCTACAACAGTTTTTAACCAGACATGGGGTTAAAGTTGCTACACTGATGGTGATTGATAACCCTGCAGCTGCTGTATTGCCATTGACTGTGTATCATCAGGATCAGAAGGAGCATCCTGTTTTCAGTACTTCCAATGTAGATCTGTCGTATAGTGAATTTAACAGTGCCTATGTTTTTTATACTTCAGGGTCTACGGGTAGAAGCAAGGGAATAATAGGTTCTCATACATCGCTTAGCCATTATATTCATTGGCATCAGCGGGAATGGGGGATAGATGGTAGTTTCCGGATAAGCCAGCTGGCACCAATGACTTTTGATGCCTCACTGAAAGATATACTGACAGGCCTTATCGGAGGGGCTACCATCTGTATGCCTGAAAGCAACATAAAAAACAATCCTGCGCTGTTAGTGGAATGGTTACGAAGTGAAGAGATCACGCTGCTGCAGACGGTACCTTCTGTTTTCCGTTTGATTACCGGCAGCCTGCAGGAGTCCGGGCAGCCGTTTACAGCGTTGCGTTATGTGGTGCTGGCCGGAGAGCGTTTATACGGGAGGGATGTACTAAACTGGAAAGCCGCCAATGGTACAGCAGCACGTCTGTCTAATTTGTACGGATTAACAGAAACGACGATACTGAAAACCTGTTTTCATATTGATCACTGGGACTGGCAGGCGGGAGAAGTGTTGCCGGTAGGATTGCCGGTTAGCAATACGATGATAGCTGTTGTTAATAATAATAGTCTTTGTATCAGTGGCGAAATAGGAGAGGTCTATATTAAGAGCCCTTTCATCAGTAAAGGATATACGGATCCTTTATTGAATGAACATCATCTTGTTCAGAATCCATTGGAGAGTAATGAAACAGATCTTGTCTGGCGTACCGGAGATTTGGGGCGTTACCGCAGTGACGGTAATCTTGAAATTCTTGGCCGTAGGGATGAGCAGGTAAAAATTAATGGTGTCAGGATTGAACTGGAACATGTACGTTCCGTGCTATTGCAGCAAAAGGGGATCATGCGTGCTGAATTGGTGGTACATACTACGGAGGATTTTCAACAGGATTTAATTTGCTACTATACCGGCGACCGCTATATGCCTGAGCAGCTGCGTGCATTGTTGGCTGCTGATTTAAATCCATCCCTTTTGCCGGTATATTATGTATGGATGGATAGTTTTCCGTTGAACATGAACGGCAAAGTAGATAAGAAAGCACTGCCCAAACCTATGGAAATACTTTTGAAAGCGGGTCACGAAGAACCGCGGCCAGGGTTGGAAGAACAGCTGGCTAATGTATGGCGAAGCGTGTTGGGAGTAAGTGTCATAGGCAGGGAAGATAATTTCTTTAACGCCGGTGGTTCATCTCTCAAAGCAATACAGGTGGTTACCAGGGTATATAAAGAATTGGATGTTCAGCTCACCATTGCTGATATATTTGGCAACCCGGTTCTCCGGAAACTGGCCGAATTTATTGGTCAGAAGCATATTGATGCTTATAGTGCCATACCCAGGGCCGGTGAGCGGGATAGTTATCCTCTATCCAATTCTCAGAAACGTTTGTGGCTGTTAAGTCAATTGCCTGAACAATCAGTGGCCTATAATATTGTTCCGGTATATAAAATTCGGGGGATGTTAGATATAGCCGCCTTAGCCGGAGCATTTCAGCGTTTGTTTGAACGGCATGAAAGTTTGCGAACTGTTTTCTTTTTGCAGGGAGAAGAGTTATTGCAGCGTATTCTTCCCGTGGATGCATCAGGAACAGGATTGGTAGTGCGCTCTTTTACCGGAACAAATACGGAGGCGCAGGCCTATGAACAGGCGGCCAGAATTGCTGCAGAACCTTTTGATCTTACCAACGGTCCGCTGTTTCGGACAGAACTGTTGAAAATAGCCAAAAAAGAATATCTGCTGATTTTGTCGATCCATCATATAATCTCTGATGAATGGTCGATGGGCGTTATGCTACGGGAAATTATCAATTCCTATAATGCGCTGTCAGAAGGTAATGAACCCAAATTTGAGGCACTTCCGATTCAATATAAAGATTATGCAGTATGGCAACAGTCAGCATTATCGGAGCAACTATTTTCTCACCACCGGCAATATTGGCTGAAACAGTTTGAAGGGGACTTGCCCGTATTAGATTTACCATTGGATTATACCCGTTCTACCGAAAAGCTTCATCAGGGAGCCGTATTACGCTCATGCTTTGTAGAAAACGACAGCCAGGCATTTCAGCAATTACTGCAGGAAAAGGAATTGACACCATTCATAGGGCTAAGTGCATTGGTCAACATTTTATTGTATCGTTATACAGGTCAGTCTGATCTCATAACTGGTACCCCGGTAGCTGGCCGGGATCATCCGGATCTGGAAAATCAGATCGGATATTATCTGAATACACTGGCATTACGAAACCATATTACAGGGGAAGATAGTTTTATGGAAGTGCTGGAGAGGGTTAAAGCAACTATCATAAATGCATATGCACATCAATCATATCCTTTTGATCTGCTGGTGGAAGAATTAGGTTTGGGAAGAGACCCGGGTAGATCACCATTGTTTGATGTCATGGTGGTCTGGCAGAACGGGCAGCAGGCAGAAACACTGCCTGATCTGGATGATCTTGAAATTGAAAATGTACATCTCCATGATGTTGTGAGCAAGTTTGATCTTACATTTTTCTTCGAAATTAATAAAGGTATAATTGATTTTCAGATAGAATATGATACTGCATTATTCAGGAAAGAGCGTATTGAACAAATGGCAGCTCATCTGAAAGAACTTTTACATACCGTATTACAGACGCCAATGGCTGCGGTTAAGGTCCTGCAATATATTCCCGCCACAGAACAGCATCTGGTGCTGCATACCTTTAATAATACTAATTTTGACTGGCAATTAAACCCACCGGATTTGGTGAGCTGCTTCGCAAAACAGGTGTCACTAAATCCAAATAAAACCGCACTTATCCGTGACGGGAAAATACTTTCATTCCGTGAGCTGAATGCCCTTTCAAATCAGCTGGCAGATAGACTTCGCAAGGCACATGGTGTTAAAAGAAATCAACTCATAGGTATCAGCACTGCTCGTAATGAATTCCTCATGATTGGTATACTGGGTATTTTGAAAGCAGGCGGAGCATACGTTCCGCTAGATCCTGTATATCCCGCAGACCGGCTGAATTATATTATTGAAGATAGTAAGCTTGACCTGGTACTGACAGATGATGCAACGCAGCTCTTTAATAATACAGAAGTCTTGGATTTGAGTGGCGAAGATGTTTTGAGTGGTTACGACCCTGTTGATATGCCTGTTTTGCCAGAACCTGCAGATATAGCATATGTGATCTATACTTCTGGTTCAACAGGCCGTCCTAAGGGAGTAATATTGCAGCATCATGCAGTAATCAACTATATCAGCTGGGCGAATAACTATTATTTTAAACCTGGAAAAACCTATGTCTTCCCCGTTTTTACCTCGATTTCATTTGATTTAACTGTGACAAGTTTACTGGGCGGCCTTTACAGGGGTGATGCAGTGCGGCTATATCCTCAAACAAACTTGCTGGACGCATTGGATCTCATGTTCCGCGAACCCGGTATTAATGCGCTGAAGATCACTCCTGCTCATATCGAATTATTACATAGTATAGGTGCTGATCTTCGTGATCTGGAAGTTATCATTGTTGGTGGAGAGGAATTGACAAGCTCCCATATTGCACGCCTCTCCGGGATGACAAGTTCCGATGTCCGCATCTTTAACGAATATGGGCCAACGGAGGCAACAGTAGGTTGTGTGGTGGCCCCTGTTAATGTTAGTGCTGATGTACGTGTGATTGGTACCCCTATTGCTAATATGAAGATTTATATCCTGGATGAACATCAACAGTTGCTACCGCCAGGAGTGCCAGGTGAGTTATGTATCGCTGGTGAAGGACTTGCTAAAGGATATCTGCACAATGATGTGCTGACGGATGAACGTTTTATTTCAAATCCTTATGGCGAAGGAAGATTATACCGTACCGGCGACATCGCTGGGTGGACAAGCACCGGGGAAATTATCTTTTACGGACGCAGGGATAATCAGGTTAAGATCCGGGGATATCGTATAGAGCTGGGAGAGATTGAAGAAAGCCTGATTTCTTCAGGTTTGCTTAGTCAGGTAGTCGCTGCGGTTTATGATGCAGGTACTGCGAAGTCTGTTGTGGCTTACTATACAGCAGATAAGCCTGTAGCTGTTGATACGCTGCGTATTCATCTGCAGGGGCGTTTGCCGCAGTATATGATACCAACTCATTTTATGCAGCTGGAACAGTTTTCGTTGACCACTAACGGGAAGATTGACCGTATGTCTCTGCCGGCCCCGCTTTCCCGATCAAAGGCCTATCGTGCAGCCGGTACTGCCACAGAAAAGTCAATTGCCCGCATTTGGGAGGAAGTGTTAGGTAAGGAACGTATTAGTCTTGATGATGATTTTTTTGAGATAGGAGGTCATTCGCTGACTGCTATACAGGTGAATCATCGTATCGCCCGTGAGCTGTCTGTTAAGTTGAATCTACGTGATATTTTCACCTGCTCCGTGCTATCTCAGCTGGTAGCTTTAGTAGAGGCATCCCGGCAAACTTTTGCAGGATCTATTCCGCGGATTGCTAAGCAGCCGGATTATGAACTTTCGCATGCACAACGGCGCTTATGGGTCATCAACCAGCTGGAAGATCAGTCGGTGGCCTATAATATTTCCATGCATTACAGGCTGAATGGAGATGTAGATCTTGCCGCATTACGTGCAGCATTCCGCTATTTGGTTGCCCGTCACGAAAGTTTACGCACCACATTTATCCTGGAAAAAGGAGCGCCCAGACAACGGATACTGGAAGCAGAAGAATGCGGGATAGACCTGGTATTTCATGACTTTAGCTCCTTTACTTCTCCAGTTGATTATGCTATTGCACATGCCGCAGACATTTGCGAAAAGGTTTTTGATCTTGAACAGGGGCCGCTTTTCCGGGTGGAATTGCTGAGAGAATCCCCGGACAGTCATTTGCTGGTATGTTGCATGCATCATATTATTTCTGATGAGTGGTCGGTACAGGTTTTGGTAAAAGAAGTGATTAGCTGCTATAATTCCTATGTAGCAGGGAGTGTGCCAACACTTGCTGAATTACCGGTTCAGTATAAAGATTATGCCGGATGGCAACAGCAGGAATTAGCCAAAAAATCATTCTCGCAGGATCGTCAATATTGGTTGTCTCTTTTTGAAGGAGAATTGCCCGTGTTGGAGTTGCCCGCTGATTATCCCCGCCCCGCTGTTCAGAAGCACCGCGGAGCACTGTTGCGAAGTAATTTCACACCAGAACAAAGCCGGATGTTCCGCCAAATAATTCAGGACAAGCAGGTTACACCATTTATGGGGATACTCTCGTTGGTTGCTATTCTTTTATATCGTTACAGCGGCCAGCAGGATATCATAATAGGTACACCGGTGACTGGTCGTGATCACCCCGATCTGGAAGATCAGATTGGCTATTATCTCAATACGCTGGCTCTGCGCTATCAGCTGGAAGAAAGAGATAGTTTTATTCATGTTCTGGACCAGGTCAGATCAACAACCATTGATGCTTTTTCCCATCAGGCTTATCCTTTTGATTTATTGATAGAAGAGCTGGGAGTAAGGCGTGACATGAGCCGCTCGCCTTTGTTTGATGTAATGGTGGTATGGCAGAAAAGTGAAGAAGGAGAAGAGGGCGCTGATATGAAAGGACTTACCGGGGAAAACCTACCAGTACAGCAAGAGGTAAGTAAGTTTGATCTTACTTTTTTCTTTGTATTGGTAGACGGCAGAATGAATTTCCGGATAGAATATGACACAGATATATATAGCCGTGCACGGATAGAGCGTATGGCCACTCATATGCAATGTTTGCTGGAAGAAATCCTTCAGGCACCGGAAAAGGCGATAGGTCATCTTAATTATATTCCTGAAGCAGAGCAGGTCCAGCTGCTGAAGGTATTCAATGAAACCAGTAAAGCCTGGGATTTAAACAGGCAGGATCTTGTGAGCTGTTTTGTACAACAGGCATCCCTTCATCCTGATGAAACAGCACTTGTCAGCGAGGGGAAAACGTTTTCTTTCCGGGAACTGGATAGCTTGTCTAATCAGCTTGCAGACAGGCTGGTGGGTGTTCATGGCATCACAGGCAATGAATTGATAGGTATCAGCACCACACGTAATGAATACCTGGTCATCGGTATACTGGGGATCCTGAAATCAGGAGCAGGTTATGTGCCACTGGACCCGACGCATCCGGCAGACAGGCTGGAATATATTATAGCAGACAGTCAGCTGCGGCTTATCCTTACAGATAATACCACCCTTTCCGATGAGGGAAGAGTTGCTGTACTGAACCTCAGTGAAGAAAGTACCCTTAATGGTTATAATGCAGCTGGTGTTGCCGTTAAAATTCATCCGGAAGATATTGCTTATGTCATCTATACCTCCGGTTCTACCGGGCGTCCGAAAGGAGTACTGGTGCCACATAAAGGAGTCGTAAATGTACTGTGCTATATTAAAGAGAAACTGGGTGTGAGTATGGCCGACCGTTTGGTGGCAATTACGACCTATACTTTTGATATGTCAGTTGTAGAGCTGTTGCTCCCGCTGACCATGGGTTGCCGATTGATATTAGCAGGTAATGATGTCTGCAACATGCCAGACCAGCTGAGTGCTTTACTTAACAGTAGTGAGGCCACAATACTGCAGGCAACCCCCGGGATGTGGAATCTGTTGTTGCAGAGTGGCTGGAAGGGCCGTGCAGGCCTGCAGGTCATCTCCGGAGGTGAAGCGATGACAGAAGGCCTGATCCGGCAGCTGCTGCATCTTACAGGCCGTGTATGGAACATGTATGGTCCAACAGAAACCACGATATTTTCTACAGCACTGGAGGTAACGAGTACGGAACAATCTCCTCTTATCGGCCGCCCGTTGGCCAATACCCAACTCTATATACTGGATGGTCATCAGCAATTACAACCGGTAGGAGTGCCGGGAGAGTTATGTATAGCCGGAGACGGAGTTGCGGCAGGATACCTGAACAATGACTTACTGACGCAGGACCGTTTCATCGTCGATCCTTATGGCCGGGGTAAATTATACCGGACAGGAGATATCGCGAGCTGGACTGCTGATGGAGAAGTAGTATTCTATGGCCGTAAAGATAATCAGGTAAAGATCAGCGGTTATCGCATAGAGCTTGGAGAGATTGAAGAAAGCCTGCTTTCATCAGGTTTACTTCGTCAGGCAATAGTAACTGTATACAATAAAGGAACAGAAAAGTCACTGGTAGCCTATTATACGGTCGATAAGGCAGTATCGGCAGCATCTGTACGATCCTGGCTGCAAACCCGGTTGCCACAATATATGATTCCTGCCTATTTCATGGAACTGGAGCAGCTGCCACTTACGGGTAACGGTAAGATAGACCGTAAATCACTGCCGGCGCCGGAAGCACTGCGACAGATTTACCGTGCACCGGAAACAGCTACAGAACAGACACTGGCCCGCATATGGGAAGATGTACTGGGTAAACAACAAATTGGAGTGGATGATAACTTTTTCGAGATTGGTGGACATTCCCTGCGGGCTATCCAGGTAATATCAAGAATATTTAAAGCATTCCATTGCAGGCTCACATTGGGCTCGTTTATGCAAAATCCAACCATTGGGGCGCAGGCCGCTATTCTATCTGCAACCAACAGGCATCATGAGCCGGCATTGATAGTAGCAATAGACCAGCACCAGGCCGGGAGACCCGCATTGTATTTGCTGCCACCACTCATAGGCTCGCCATTAGTGTACAAAAAAATAGCTAATACCCTGAGTGGCTGCTATAACTGTTATGGACTGCAGGATGCAGGCTTTGACCAGGCGGAGAAAATAGATCTTACATTAAACGAAAAAGTAAGACTTTTTGCCAATCAGATTATTGAACATGCAACGGAGAAAAAAGTACGGTTGATGGGATTCTCCTACGGTGCAACAGTGGCGTTTGAGGTCGCAAAAATGCTGGAACAGGAAGGTTTTGAAACTACGTTGCTTGTTATAGACCGCCCGGTAATCAAACGTAGATCTTTCCTTGGACTTAAAACGGCTTCCGCAGAACACGAAGATATCAATCAGTTTCTTGACAAGATCAAAATGATCGATCCTGCCATATCCTATCTGAATGATATCACCATCAACTGGAATAATAATATCAAGCTGACAGAAAAATATCAGCAAAAAGGAAGTATAAAAGGAAAGCTGATCGCATTTAAGTCGAAGGAGAATATGAGTAAGGACTTCCTTAGTATGGAAGACTGGAATGAGTTTACCGTTAATGCGTTTACACATTACTATTTATCCGGCGACCACTACGAAAGCCTAGAACTGGATGAGAATATCGATAAAATTTATGAAGCGCTACAGCAGCATGATAATATTAAAGAGGTTATAAAAGCGGGCTTGTAAACACTTAAAACACTTAACATATGCATCTGCAAGAAAAAACAATTAATGAACAGGCACTTCCTATGGTGCTGCGGTTTGATGAACAAACAACTGTTGATGATTTTATTGCCTGGGCACGCACAGAAGAAAGCCCGGTATACCAGCGTGTGCTAGACTCGGGCGCGCTATGGATAAAGGGTTTGAATATCGATTCTGCGGATAAGTTTCAATACCTGATGCAGGAGTTATATCCATCAACCAAGAGTTTTCTGGATGGCAACTCCAGCAGAGGTAAATATACCTCTACCGTATATAATGCCTCGGAATACGATGCAGGGTCTATCATACAACTGCATACAGAATTCTCCTACAGCGGAGAATGGCCAGCGGTTATCTGCTTCTGTTGTGTGGTGCGGCCAGATGAAGGTGGAGAAACAACCGTGGGGGATTGTAAACAGGTACTTGAAAAGCTGAATGTTTCGCTGGTAAATGATTTCAGAACAAAAGGGATTACCTATATAAGAAACCTTCATAAAGGTCAGGGATTAGGTCCTTCCTGGCAGGAAGCATTTGAATCAGAAGACAAAAATTTTGTCAATGAATATTGTGCCAAACATAATATTACCGTTGAATGGCGTAAGGACGGAACAGGAAGGTTTATCCAGACAAGACCCGCAATAAGACTCCATCCTCAGACAAATGAAGAATTGTGGTTCAATCAGGTAGATCAGTTCTATCCGCAGATATACGGGGCAGAAGTTTATGAAGCATTATTGGCTATGAACAATGGTATTAAAGAGAACTTGCCTATGTATGCCACATTTGGCGACGGAACAGAAATTCCGCTGGAATATATTCAGGAAATTATTCAGGTACTGGATGAAGTAACGATTCCGGTAAGTTGGGAAAAGGGCGATCTGTTAATTGTAGACAATATGGCCTCTTTACACGGAAGGCTGCCCTATCGCGGAAACAGGAAGATACTTGCCTCAATGGCGTAACTGAAGATCATTTTAATTCAATTGTTATGGTACCCAAATATAAATCATACAATATTAGTGCCCTGGAATCTATTCCCCATCTGCAAAAGATGGATAAGGAAATTATTGAGGATGTCAAAATTGTTGGTGAAATATATCCGTTCAAGACAAATAACTATGTGCTGGATAATCTCATCGACTGGGAAAGAGGGATTGATGATCCGATATTCAGGTTAAACTTTCCTCACCGGGGGATGCTCACAGAAGAGCACTACGATAAATTGAAGTGGGGAAGAGTCCATCTCTCAAAAGCTGAATTTGCAGAATTAGTAGATCAGGTCCGGGATACACTCAATCCTCATCCGGCAGGTCAAACATCTTTTAATGTACCATATGAAAATGGAATACGACTGGAAGGCCTTCAACATAAATATAGAAATACGGTGTTGTACTTCCCCAGTCATAGTCAGACATGTCACGCATATTGCACTTTTTGTTTCCGTTGGCCACAGTTTATATCCAATGCAGAATTAAAGTTTCAATCAAAGGAAATCGATTCGCTGATCAGGTATCTTAATTACAATCCGCAGATTACGGATGTGTTGCTGACAGGGGGAGATCCTATGGTAATGGGTCCTCAAATACTTTCCAGGTATATCGACGCACTGTTGCAGGTGAAAAGTTTGCGTAATATCAGGATAGGTACTAAATCTCTCACTTTCTGGCCATTTAAGTTTACGGCGGAAGAAGGGTATAAGGATGTACTTCAAATACTTCGCAAGGTAACGGAAAGCGGGAAACATCTTGCTATTATGTCCCATTTTAATCATCCCGCAGAATTGAAACCTGATATTGTGGTAGAAGCAATTAAAAATCTGCGATCTACAGGTGCTGAGATCAGGACACAGGCCCCTTTACTCAGAACTATCAACAATAAAAGTGAGATATGGGCGGAAATGTGGGAGCGGCAGGTACAATTGGGGTTGATCCCTTATTACATGTTTTTGCCGAGAGATACAGGAGCGCAACATCATTTTGCAGAGGATCTGAGAACTGCCCTGCATATTTATAAGAATGCAATTCAAAAACTAAGTGGTATTTGCCGTACCGCAAAAGGACCGGTGATGTCGGCGCTGCATGGTAAGATCGAATTACTTGATTGTGTGGATGATGTGTTTTACTTACGTTACCTCCAGCACCGCGACCCGGGACTTGCCTACAAAGTATTTAAGGGCCGGGAGATTATCAATAATCCTAAATGGTTTTCGGATCTCGCCACCATTGATAAATATGAAGAGCGTTACTTTGAACATGCCAGGAATCTTGAGGTTACAGTATAATATCTATTGAAGTACTGCCGGGATAATCTGTTGAATCAGCAATTCAAAAAACTGTTTGGCACGTGGGGAATCAAAATTCCCTTGTGTACAAACAACAACCAAAGCCAGTTCCCTGATCAGCAGCAAATACTGCCCTCCATTGCCTGAAGTAAACTGACATGTATAAAAACGTTTACCCACTTTAACAGATTCGGTATACCAATAGAAGCCATAATAAGCTGGCTTGCAGGAAATATCCTTAAGCCCGCTTTGACCAACAAAAGAAAAAGAAGGTATTTTATTGATAGGAGATGTTGCAAGGGCCAGGTATTCGCCCGAAATGATACGCTGATGCGAGAAGCTACCATTGCCTAACATCAGTTGCCCTATTTTAAGCATATCCGGCGCCCGCATAAAGAAGGAACCGCCGGACATGTAGTTGCCGGAAGGATCCCTGGTCCATTTGTAGTCATTGATCCCGAGAGGAGTAAAAAGATACCTGGCTGCGAATGTTCCAAGTGATATTCCCGCAGCAACTTCGATTAGTGCACCGGCAATAAGCGTATTGCAGGTGCCATATGACCATTGATGACCGGGCTTGTTTGCCAAAGGCCTTTCCATGCAGAAAGTAATCCAGTTATCACTTTTCTCCATAGGTGTTTCACAATCATGGGAAGAAAAAAACTCCTCGCAAATGAGGCCCGATTTCATAGTCAGCAGGTGCCGTACGGTAATATCCCTTTTCCTCCCGGTAAAAAAGGGCGCATACCTGGTATCGTCAAAATACAATGAGACTTTGTCATCAAGACTATGGATATGCCCTTGATCCAGAGAAATGCCTACCAATAATGACAGGATTGATTTAAAAGAGGACCTGATATCAAACAATGAGTCAGCAGAGTGACCCGAAAAATAATTTTCATAGATAATTGTATTGCTGTGATAAATGAGAAGACTATAAAGATTCGCGTATTTATTTTCAGTAATGTGGGTTATTAGCGCATCCATGGGTGAAAGTTATTCGGGTAATTGTTTTCTGGCAGAAACAGCAAGCTTTTTATGCTATAAAATTATACTTTTGGGCACTGTAAAATAAACTGTGTCATCGATCTTTTAAATGAATGAATCTCATTGGGAAGAGATGTTTTTTCTGACGGTGCTGAGTTATATGCTATCGTTGCAAAAAATATCATTTACCAATGAGACACCATTTATATTTTTACCATCAACCCAGCCACCAAATTTAATAGATAGCTGTGATATTGTAAGCTCCCCTTTTTTCGCCCGCGTTTGATTAAAATTTTTGAGATCTCTGTGCTCTTCATTAAGATATAAGCTGATTATGATGTTATTTTGACAATTTTTGATTGAAATTGGTTGTTTCGGCTAATTTTCGTAAATCAAACATAAATAAGTTCGAGTTTTGTACCACCGGGATCACGGGAAAAAGGCTTACAGCAATGTGAGACTTTTTGCTTTAGCAATGTTTGACCTTGAGTCCTCCCACCAACGATCATCTACCTTTACTTTCATAAAATCCTTCAAAAAATACCATTCTTTTTGTATTTTGACCGCAAGGCAGTTTATATGTTTGGGACAGCAAGAACACTTGAATTTAATAGCGTGGTAAAAAAATATTACCCGGCAATTGTCTTTTTCGCAGAAAAAATTATCGACAACCATGCTGTAGCACAGGAAATAGCCCAGGATGTCTTTGTAAAACTATGGGAACAGGGAAAAAACTTTGACAACGACACCAGCATCAGAAACTTCCTGTACCTGGCCGCCAAAAACCGTTGTCTCAATTACATCCGCGATACCAAACGTAAACAACAACGGGAAGAAACCATCCCACTCAGCCCCGTCTCAGAAGACGAAATCACCAATAATATCATCCTTGCAGAAGTATGGAGAGAAATCGACCTTGCCATCAATACCCTGCCGGAACAATGTAAAAAAGTTATAAAACTTAGCTTCCAGGAAGGTAAATCGACCGACGAAATCGCCAAACTGCTGGATATTACTGAAAGCACTGTCCGTAATCAAAAAGCCAGGGGCCTTTCTTTATTAAAGAAAACCTTGTCCAGCGGGGCTTTTACATTGCTCTTGCTGATGGTATAAAATATTTTTTCAGACCCTTTAGACGAACCACACCTGTTTGGTGTTATTATATCGTAATCTGTTGAATGATGAGCCAACCACCATTAGAATTGCCATTTCAGATCGCTACCCTTGTAAAAAAATACATTGCCGGTGAAATCACACCAGATGAGCAGGCCGCATTAGATGAATGGATCAACCTATCCGAAAGGAATAAAGCACTGTGGGCTGAGATCCTGCAAGGGCAGGCGAGTGAATGGGCCAGCACCCCGCTGCGGAGTTATGATATGGAGGCCGTGATTGACACCATTCATCATAAGATCAATAAGAATAAGAAACGACACTTCTTTATATATGGTGCTGTCGCAGCAGCAGTTTTAATGATCATCGCTGTTGGCTTACAATATTTGAAAGTCCTTACACCACCTGCAACAGAGATGGAAATGGTCGTCATTGGCAATGAAGTACCTCCTGGTACATCAAAGGCCCGCCTTGTAATGGCAAATGGCAGTACGATCGGGTTAGATAAAGATGGAGATTCAAGTTTTACAGAAGGAAAAGATGTACAGGTGCAGCAACAACAAGGTGTATTGTCGTTCCAGGCAAGGCACAATGCGAAAGAACAGCCGTCTTATAATACACTGATTACGCCGAAAGGAGGGGAATATAAATTAGTATTGAACGATGGTACGGTGGTGTGGTTGAATGCAGCTTCTGCTATCCGCTTCCCGAACCGGTTTTCAGGAAAGCAACGTGCAGTGGAACTAACAGGGGAAGCGTATTTTGAAGTCACTCATGACCCGCAACGGCCATTTATTGTGAATGCAAATGGAACCGCTATACAGGTTTTAGGCACCGAATTCGATGTGAAAGCTTACAAGGCGGCTATTACTTATACCACACTGGTAAATGGTGCAGTGCGGGTAGCGCCAACAGGTAGTAAGGGCCAGGTGTTACAACCCGGACAAATGGCGAGATCAGGTAACGGTGGATTGAGTATCACAAATGCAGATGTAGAACAGGTAATTGCCTGGAAGAATAAACAGATTATATTAAGGGATGCAGATCTCAGGGATATTATGGAAGAACTGGCGCGATGGTATAATGTAGATGTCATGTATGCCGGGGATTTCAAAGCCGCCACAGGTCTGACTGTTGAAATAAGCAGGGATGTGCCTTTAAAGAAAATACTGGAGATGATTATGCTGACGAAGTCGGCCAGATTTAAAATTGATGGAGATGTCGTGACTGTTTTGCCGTTCAGATAGTGTCAGAAAGAAGTTAATTAAAGCCAACATTCATCTCAGCAAAACAGCACTGAATTTTAAACAACCAGGCAACTAAAACCAAACATCGAAAAAATAAGTCCAGGAGTTAGTCTAAACCAATAATCAACCAAAAAATCCGTAAGCGTGCGGCCAGCGTTTCGGATACTTAATCCTCCAACTATGAATCGAAAATCTACTTCACGGATGTGGAGACGGCTATGTATTGTCATTAACCGAACCTATCAGGTGTTACTCATTATACTCCTGATGCATTTGCGGCCCACCACTGCAATTGCCCAATCATCTATTTCTTTCAGCGTGAACAACGCCAGCTTACAATCAGTATTAGCTACCATCAAATCGCAAAGCGGATATGGTATCGTATATACGAAGGAGTTAATGAAGAATACACGCCCGGTTACCGCTTCATTCTCCAGCCAGCCCTTGTCCGTAGTCCTTGCCCGCTGTTTCGACGGCCAGCCGGTCACCTACAAAATTGTAGACCGCAATATTATCATTACCGAAAGGCCTAAAGAATATCCTGCACCCCGTGTCAATGAAGATACGAGCATCGTCGTCATCGGACAAGTGACCGGCAAAGACGGCCCCGTGCTGGTAGGCGCTTCTGTAAAAGTACAAGGCATACCCTCCGGCGTCACCACCAGTAGGGAAGGTCATTTTGTAATCGGTGCCCCCAAGGGCAGCTTGCTCACGGTCTCTTATGTCGGCTTTAAACCCTATTCCATCAGGGTGACCCCTAATATGGGACGTCTGCAAATTGCCCTCGAACAGGTGGAAACCACACTGGAAGCTGTAAACATCTCCAACACCGCAAAAGTAAAAGATCCAACCCTGCAAATAGACCTTACCAACCGTAGTTATATGAATCTCGGGCAGGTACTGCAGGGTACCGTACCAGGATTAAGTCTGCAAACGAGGAGCACCTCTGTTAAAAAAGTCACCAGCATCGGTGTCTGGAACTCAAGGCTGGGCTGGACATTTCTTACACCAGAGCAGTTTCTCAAAGCATATCCAACCTACGGTCAGCTGGTGCTGGATGCCTTCCTTTCCGGCAATTTCCCCAGCTGGATGAACCGGTATATTTACCAGGTAAGAATGACTACCCAGGTTGCGACTACCCTGGTGCCGGAGCTACGGGGCTCTAACTCTTTTGCCGGCAACACTGATGGTATGCTGGTCGTCATAGATGGTTTTCCCAGGGAAGGTTTTCCGTCTGATTTTCCCATGAATAACGTGGAATCAGTAGAAGTCATCAAAGACCCAAAAGAACTGGTAAAATGGGGGCCTAAGGCTATCAATGGCGTCATCATGGTAAGAACCAAACAGGGTAAATCAGGAGAGATCAGGGTCAGCTATTCCGTGAACTTATACTACATGCCTGCACCAAAGTTTGACAGGGAAAAATTATACCTGCCTTCTTCCGCTGATGTGCTGGATTACGTGAGACAATCAGATTCATTATTCACGCAGAACACCTTTAATCCAAATAACACATTCCAGATATCACCTGCGCAGCGGCTACTGAGCCAATTACATAATAATTACATTACGACTGACAAGTTCAATGCCAGCTGGGATTCCCTAAGGAACCTGGACAACGCCTCCCAGTTCCGCAAACTGCAGCAAAACGCCTTTAATCAGAACCATTCCCTTTCATTGATCGGGGGTACAAATAAGTACAGGTTCTCTTTTATTGGCGGCTATGCTACGAATGCTGATAACTCCCTGAACGGCTCTAATAAAATAGTCAGCCTGAACGCAAACAATGTATTCAATCTCCTGCAGGATAAACTCAATATTAACTGGACTTTATATGTAGCGAATACCACTAGTCGCGCAGGTTACAGCATGAATCCAGGTAACCTCACAATTCAGCCTTACCAGCTCCTGCTGGATAATAACAATAAATATGTCTATGACTATTCTGCTTTTAACCCGGATGCCAATGCCGTTATCATGAGCAAAGGGTACTATAATAATGGCGTGAACATCCTGGAAGATGCCCGACTCAATAGCAGCATAAACAAAAGTTTGCAAACGCAGTCCCGTTTAAACCTTAGCTGGAAATTATTACCCGGCTTACAATGGAGTGCTTCGCTGTTAAATACGATACAGGATAATACTGCTGATTTATTTTATGATAAAGGCTCCAGTTATGTACGGCAATTAGTTAATCAGTATGGCCAGTACTATGAAAATGGAGTGAAATTCTATGTGCCTTACGGAGATGTACTTAACAGGAGCAAGAGTAAGAACAAGGAATGGAACCTGCGATCCGGCTTATCTTACAACATATCTTTTGGGCGACATGAAATAGATCTGTCAATCGGTGGCGGTGCTGCCAGTGTAGGTTACAGGCGCCCGAACAATTACGTATTGTATGGTTATAATGCAAAGACAGGTAGAGGGGCTCCTATCTACCTGCCAACACCCGATCCTGCTGCAGCCATCCTAAACTATTATTCGCTTTTTGCCGGCCAGGGTTCTACCGTGTATCCGAATAACCTGGTCGTACCCGCCAATTTACTGAATACAAACTCCCGGAATATCAACTATAACGCAGGTGCGCGTTACACATATAATAAACGCTTCAGCTTATCGGGCCGGTACAATAGTGTGATGAACCCCAGCTATGGGTTGAAAACACCGTATTCTACCTTGTCGAGTTATAATGTGGAAGGTAACTTTGAATTATTCAAAGCGCCGATCAATAAATGGATAGACGACGTATCTGTATCTACCGGTCTGACAGGTACGAAAATGCCGGATCTGCCGGTGAACTATGCCACCAGCAGGTATCAGCAATTATATTGGGAAGACTATGGTATTTGGGTAAGTGGTTATTCTCCTACACAGCAGAGCGGTCAGTCCAGCCGCAATATCTATCAGCGTGTAAAAGTAGGATTGGGAAAGGGGCGGTATGAAGTATCAGTAGGCTACAATTCTCAAAGAATGACTGGCCTGATCAGTTCTACCAGTAAAGTTTATACGACAGCGGGTGACAGCACTGCCATGATTCACTACCTGAGTGCTGTCGTAAGAGCCAACCTGCGAAAAGGATTGTTTACGGCACTTGTATCTTACAATAAATCTCCTGAAGGTCAGAACCAGGTAAATGGAAGTCTGAAATACAATATCGCAAAAGAGTCCTATTTCCACTCAAACCTCATCAGTACCCTTGATGCAGAAGGCCTGATACAGAACATCAGTGCTTACCAGGGGCTGGACCTGATGATGAGTACTAACGTTGCAGGAGGAGGTAGTTATACTATGGCTACCAACAGCTCGTTCACGACACTGCCACCGCAAAACCTTAACTATGAATTCAGAGGCCGGATCGGTATTCTCAATGATCAGTATATGCTGGACATGAGGTATTACAACAGAACAACCTCCGGCGTAAACAGCAGCGTATCTGTAGCAGCAGATGCTTCCAGTGGACTGGGCAGCCAGATCGCCTACAGCAATATCGTGAATAAAGGAGTAGAATTTTTCCTGAAATCGGACCTTGTAAAGCATACAAGATTTTCTTATACACTCATCCTCAATGGCGCCTACAATGCGAATGTGGCCAGATCAGTACCTACGCCAGGTTTTACGGCAACTGATGCTTATGCTACCGCCTATCGTGATGGCTATAATACCAGCAATCTCTGGGCTTTTAAGTGGGCCGGACTGGATAATAAAGGTAACCCCCAGATCTATGATAAAGAAGGTAAGAAGACAGCTGTATTGGATAGTGCAACGGTCGCTTCTTCTCTTACCTATGCAGGTGTATTGCGCGCTCCCTGGAATGGTGGCCTGATTCATGAAGTCAGCTGGGGCTCCTTTTTCGGAAGAGCATCACTGACTTTTAGTATGGGCGCTGTAATGAAAAGATTTATTCCTACACCTTCCACTGAACTGGTGAATAGTAGCCTGATCCGCAACAGATGGAAAAAAGCTGGAGATGAATTGTATACAGACGTACCAGGGATGTCTACTGATGGTGCCGGAAGCTTCCGGGCCTTTGTGACAAACTATTCAACTAACAGCATTATGTCTGCCAATTTTATCCGCCTGCAGGAAGTGATGATCGGCTACCGCCTCCCGCAGCAATTGCTGAAGAGAATGAAAATGAACAGCGCTATGGTGACATTGCAGGGGCAGAACCTGGCCATGTGGACACAGAATAAATATCACCTGGATCCTACCGTAGTGAGTTCTGGCGGCGTGGTGGGTATGCCTGTTCCCAAACAGTATTCATGCAGTTTTATGATAGGTCTCTAATGTTGAACTTTTAAACGCATCGCAATGTATAAAGTTATTTGTTTTTTGCTAAGCATAATTGTGTTGACGGGCTGTGAGAAATTCCTGGACGTCAACCCTTCCACAGAGTCAGTAAACCCTACTACCATTGCGGACTTTCAGGAGATGCTGAATGCAGATTCACTGGCGGTGGGCAATTATATCCTGACAGACCTGATGAGTGATGATGTACGGTTTACAGACATCGAATTAAACGGGCAGGATAATTTTTATTCCCGGTCTTACCTGTGGGGAAAGGTGGTCTGGAATCCTGCTGATGAGGATTACATGTATAACAGTTCTTACACCCGCATCCTGCAGATGAACATTATCCTGAACAGGATTAATGCCGCACCACAGGACTCTGTCAATACGGAAAAGAATCGTAGTAACGTGATCTCCCAGAGTCTTATTCAGCGAAGCTGGTATTATTTGCAACTGGCAAATATTTACGGAGCAGCTTACAATAGTGCAACTGCCGGAACCGATCTGGCTGTGCCGCTGGTACTATCTCCGGATGCAACCGCACAACCCTCAAGAGCTACGGTAAGAGAGGTGTACTATAAAGTGATCACTGATCTGAAACAGGCAGTAAACAACCCTTATTTGCCTGCCCTGGGAAAGAATATTATTCATCCCGGAAAGGCTGCCGGATATGCGCTGCTATCCCGTGCCTATCTCTATATGGCGGCCTATGATTCAGCTTCCCTGTACGCCGATTCCTCACTTGCGCTGGCCAGCTCCCTGACAGATCTGAGGTCTTCGTATTCCGGGCCTACGCAATTGATTGATCTCCGCACAAACCCGGAAGTACTCATGGCAAAAGTGGCTTACGAACAGAACTTTTATTCAATATTCAAGTATTCTTTTCAGCTCAGTTCTTCACTATATAGCCTGTTGTCGTACAATGATGGCCGTTATAATACCAGGCTAAGCGGATATTTCTATAGAACGACCACTTACAATGGCAGCACCACCGTGTTTTCCGATTTCAGTGTCAGTGTGCCTGAAGTGATGTTGACTAAAGCGGAATGCCTGGCCAGGAAGGGTGATGCGGCAGCTGCCATGGCACTGGTGAATACACTGGCAGCAACAAGAATCTATAATTATACAGCAGTCAATGCCAGCTCAGCGGATACCGCATTGGCTTATGTATTGAGAGAACGGCGGCGTGAATTGTTTGTTCATGGCGGGTTACGTTGGTTTGACCTGAAACGGTTCAACGTAAATACCAATACCCAACTCACCCTGACCCGCAAGCAGGATGATAGTACCGTGATCGCTTCACTAGCGCCTTTATCCAGCAGGTACCTGGTACCCTTTACACAAACAGTATTGGCTAACAATCCAAATATGGTGCAGAATGTCAGACAATAAATCAGCAATATATATCGCCCTCATCTTAATAATCGTACAGTTCTCCTGCAAAAAGGAAGACGATCCATTGACGGCGCTGGCGAGGGAATTAGGGTCGTATAAGTATTCCTATATCGAAACAGGTTCTGCGATCCGTTTGAATGGTGCGACTTCAGGAAATACAACACTGACCTACCGTGGGTTTCCGGTATCGCTCACCGGCAGTGCATCCGGAGAGACGGTGGTGACGGCAACCATAGATACTTCATTGATTGCTGCATACAATACCCTGTATAATGAATCAAATCCATCCATTGACACAAAAGCCTTTCGTCCTTCATTCAATGGTACATTCCGCATTGCGGCCAATGAAAAGACAGCTGCTGATTCGCTCTACATACTATTGAATGATGCCTCCGGCCTGGAAAATAATACGCTCTACCTGGTACCCGTTCGCCTAAGCGCCAATAACGGTGGAAAGGTGGCTACCTCAGTTGTCTTCTTTAAAATGATGGTGACTATCACAGCTGTGGATCTCTATGTCAATGGCGGCGCTGCTTTTGAGTATACTTATCCGTATGCAAGAAATGGTAGTCAGTACTGGGGTTTCTACCTGTCGCAAGATGAAGCAGGGAATGTGATTGGACCTTCTTCCCTGGATATTAGTATTGCAGCTGGTGTTCGCTTTCCGGCAGGCGAACTGCATGCATATGCAGTGACAGATGTTAGCGATTCATTGATCAACGCTTTTTCTGCAGCAGCGTATACAAGTTATGAGCGTTTCCCGGAAGGAACTTATAGTCTCACAAAAGCAAGTGCTGTAGTAGCTGCAAATACATTGAATAGTAGTGATAGTCTGAAGCTTTCTTTTAGTAATTATTCAGCTTTTAAACCTGGAACATTCTATCTCATGGGAGTAAAGTTGGTCGCAGATCAGCAGGATCCTCTAAGTGCACCACCCAGAAACGGTGCGGGTGCTTACGCCTTGTTTAGTTTTTACATTTTACAATAATTATGAAAAAAGCATTCATCATAATCAGTCTGCTGTGGTGTTCCTGCCTGAAGGCGCAGGAACTCAAAGATACCACCACTTATGCAGCCGGTCTGCGGGCCAGCCAATACATGTTCTCAGATACTGCCGGTGTGCAGCATTCCCTCGATGAGTTCAAAGGGAAATATATCTACCTGGATCTCTGGGCATCCTGGTGCTATCCCTGTCGAAAGGAATACCCATTCCTGAGGGAACTGGAAAAGTCAGTAAATAAAAAGAAGATAGCGGTGATTAGTATATCCATAGACCAGCATGAATACCGCTGGAAGGGAGGCATGAACGGATATGCCATCAATGAAGGGATTCAGTGGTGGGCAAAAGATACAACCTTTGCCACCGATTTTCATATAGATAGAATTCCTCGCTTTATACTGCTGGACAAAAAAGGAAGGGTCATGCAGTTTTCAATGACAAGGCCTTCCAGTAAGGAAACCATTAAGTTCTTAAATAATCTGAAATAATAGGTATGATGTCTAAAGTAACGATGCTGTTAGTAGTGCTTGCAGGTTCATTTGGAATAGCAAAAGCACAACAACATTTTGTCATCAAAGGAAAGCTGGGCCATGTTAAAGAGCCGGCAAAGGTATATATCATGTACTTCAATAGGTACATGCAGACCGATTCTGCTGAGGTAAGGAATAATGAGTTTACATTATCCGGAGTGGCTGGTCTGAAGCAAAGAGTGAATATTTTTTTACGGCAGGGAGGGCAAGGAGGTAATTCCAGGTACTCCAGCGATCAACTGGCCATTTACCTGGAGGAAGGCGTGATTGAAGTGAGCTCGCCCGATTCACTGCTGCATGCAAAATTAGGCGGTTCACAGCTGAATAAAGATCAGCAGGAATTGATCAGCAGCATGGGAAATGTAAAACAGTTACAGGCCGGTATCATTGCACAGTTCAGGAGCGAACCCGATTCTGTAAAGCGAATGAATCTAATGGAAGATTACAAGCAACTGGATGTGTTGCTGCAAACCAACCTGGCAGGTTTTATCCAGTCGCATCCAAATTCACTGGTAGCCATGCATGCATTAAGGAGCAATTTTAACCCGGTTGACAATGTGGAACTGGCTACAAATTTATTCAATTCAATGTCAGATTCTATCAAGGCTTCCTCTTCGGGAGAATTATATAAAGAGTCTATAGAGAATGTATTCAAACTCAGCGTTGGCAAACCCGCACCTGATTTTGTAGCGAAAGATCTGAATGGTACAGAGAAGCATCTCTCTGATTTCAAAGGCAAATATGTATTGCTGGATTTCTGGGCCAGCTGGTGTGGCCCCTGCCGCAGGGAAAGTCCGAACCTGGTGGAGAGTTATGCAAAGTTCAGCAGCAAGCAATTTGAGATCATCAGTTTCTCAGTAGATAAAGAGGCAGATGACTGGAAGAAAGCAGTAGAGAAAGATCAGTATACCTGGACGAATCTCGTAGATTATATAGATCCTGCAGCATCTGTAGCGAAGCTGTATGGCATAACGGCACTACCAACTAATTTCCTGCTGGATCCATCAGGCAAGATAATCGCGCTGAACCTGAGAGGTGAGGAGCTGGCAAAACAATTGACTGCAATTTTAAATTAATAATTCATGTTTAGAAAATGGGTGTTATTGGCCATGCTTGTAGGATCTGGTCATACATTGCTGGCACAGGATACAATACAGTTCAGGGATGACGATCAGTTCACGAAACTGGTATATAATAATGTGAGAGAAGATATGAAAGGCGGTGGGGTAAAAGGGTTTCGGCAACTCTGGGCTGAATCTGTGAATGTATTACCATCACAGAAAGTAAGTGTGAAATACACGCAGGCAAAAGAAAAGAAACCTATGACGCCGGTAGCGCTGGCGAAACAATTGCATGAACAGGTATTTGTTATCTGGAAATTTTTCAGAAAGACAGAAACGAATATTGAAGGCATTTCGATTGCAGCGACGGCTTTCCCCATCAATGAAGATGGTACGATGGTGACCAATCAGCATGTGTTTGAGGTGTTGTTGAAGAAGACACCTGAATTCTATGAGATGGATAGTACCCTGTTCTTATCTGATGTGAATGGGAATGTTTTTAGTATAGACAAGATATTGAGTTGTGATGAGAATGCGGACCTGGCTTTGTTCACCATTAAAAATGTACATGCAGTAAAGATTCATCCTCTTGCGCTGGGTAATGATGCGCCTGTTGGTACGCCGGTTTACCTGCTCTCGCACCCGGAAGGCTTCCCCTATTATTTTTCATCAGGTCAGGTAGCCCGGAATGCTAAATATGGAGAATTTGGTGCTTATACAGAACGGATGGATATCACGGCTGATTACGCTATTGGTTCCAGTGGCGGGCCAATAGTCAATGAATTTGGCGCATTAATCGGTGTAGTGTCAAGTACACATTCTATTTATGGCAAGCAACGCCAGGAAATGCAGATGGTCGTAAAGCAGACCATTCCGGTAAGATCAATTTATTCAATCATGACAAAATAATTAAAATGAATAGTGTAATAAAATATGTACTGTTTGCGATAGCGACAGTGCCTGCAGGGCTGAAAGCGCAGGATCCGCAGCAATTCAGGCTGGAAGCGTCTATCAAAAAACTGGCAACAGAGCAGAATAACAAAGCTGTATTGATGCATATGCTGCCGGGTAAGATGGTATTTGATACGGTGGATGTGGTGAATGGTACATTTGTAATCACTGGTACTGCACCGGCAAAGCAAAAGGCATTTCTGTATGTAACACATGGTGGAATTATGCCCCAAAGCATTGGCTTAGGTGACAATGTACCTGTGTACCTGGAGAACGGAACGATTAAGGTTACAGCAGCTGATTCATTAAAGCATGCGAAGGTTGGTGGTACACCACTGAACAATGATCAGCAGGCGCTGGTGGACCTGCTGGCACCCATTCAAAAAAAGGTCGATGTATTGGAAATACAATATGCGGCAGCGAATAGCTCGGAAGATTCGCTGCAATCTGCAATGGTGAGAATGCGGTACGAAGCGCTGGAAGCAAAGAAAGACAGTGCTGTGCTGGGTTTTGTAAAAGCACACCCGGCATCACTGGTGTCTTTACTCTCACTGCGTTCATATTTTGATCCTGCTACAAAAATAGAAAAGGCAACAGCGGGATTTGATTTACTGGATCCTGCATTGAAGGCATCATCACAGGGGCAATTATTTGGCAGAATGATAAAGCGGGCTACAGTACTGGATATAGGAGGAGAAGCGCCTGCGTTTACAGCAGCGAATACGGCAGGGGAGAATATTTCATTAAAGAGTTTCAGGGGTAAGTATGTGCTGGTTGATTTCTGGGCTAGCTGGTGTGTGCCTTGTCGCCATGAGAATCCGAATGTAGTGAAAGCGTTTAACCGTTTTAAGGATAAGAATTTTACGATCGTAGGTTTCTCCCTTGATGAAGGGAATGATGGAAAAGAAAAATGGCTGAAGGCCATAGAAAAAGATGGTTTGCCATGGATGCAGTTGTCTGACCTGGCAGGATGGGCAAGTCCGGTTGCCATGTTGTATAACCTGAAAGCGATACCTGCAAATTTCCTCCTGGATCCTTCCGGGAAAATAGTGGCGAAGAACCTGCGGGGAGAGGAACTGGAACAGAAACTGGAAGAAGTATTTGGTAAAAGTTAAGCTTAGCCGATGCGAGTAATATATTTATTGTGCCTGTTAATTTCCTGGCATCCAGGAAGCTTGGTTGCCCAGATTACTGATATTTACAAGCTTCCTGACCCGGGAAAGATGGATTCCGTTTATAAGAGCTATTCTCCGGCGCTGTTACGTGACTGTGTCAGTATTAGTAAGCTGGATGATATCAGGTCTTACATTGCGGCTTCATATGCTTACTATCACAATCAGGCGAAAGTGGAGGAGTATGTGAGCCAGTTGCAATATGGTCCTGAAAAAGGGAATCAGTATTTCAGGATAGCGAGGTCATTTGAAAATGCAAATGACCTGGCACAAACAGAACGATTCGCAAAACTGGCAGCAGATTCCGTAATGGGCTACCTGGAGTTAAATCCTGCAGGCGTTTCACCGGCTTCGATACTGGCTTCTTCATTGGTTTTATTGACTGAGGTACTTGAGAAACAGCGGAAATACGAAGAAGCGATCCGGTGGCTGACGGATAGAACGGAATATTGTTCGGCAAGGAACAGAGCCGGTCTCCTGTCATTGAAAGCAGATATGCTGGTGAAAGCGGCTAAGTATAATGAAGCCCTGGATACCTATACGGCTGTATTAAAAGCAAGGGCAGGGGGAAAAGTGGTTGAGCAAAAGATGAAGCAGGCATATGTGGCCTGGCATGGTGCAGATACGCTGGGTTTTGAGGCCTATTTATCAGACATTAAGGCCAGGATCGCGCATGAATTTAGTGATAGTATCAGCAAGTCTACCTTAAAATCGAAGGCTCCTTTATTTGAGTTAAAGGACCTGGATGGAAAGATCGTGAAACTGGCAGATTATTTAGGTAAAGTGGTGGTACTTGATTTCTGGGCTACCTGGTGTGTACCCTGTAAAGCCTCATTCCCTGCTATGCAGAAGGCGATTAATAAATATAGTGCGGATACATCAGTGGTCTTTCTTTTTATAGATACCTGGGAGTATAATGATAGTATGGAGAAGGAAATAAAGGAGTTCCTGTCAAAGAAGCAGTATACATTCAGGGTGCTACGTGACAGGAAGGACGAAGTCGTGAAACAGTATGGCGTAGATGGTGTGCCTGCAAAATTTGTAATTGATAGGGAGGGATATATAAGGTTTAGTATGAAAGGATTTAACGGAACAGATGAGGAATCGGTAGCAGAATTGGCAGAAATGATCACATTGAGTAGGTAGGTAAATAAAGGGGGCATATGCCCCCTTTATTTATCAAGGCATTCTTCGGCGACTCTACCGCTGGCGTGCCTGCAGGAAACAGGGCGTTTTTATTGCCCGATAGATAACATTAACATAAAAAGACAATGTTTGAAAGAACATTGTCTTTTTTGTATTTAAATTATTATCTTAGTGGCTAAGATATTTACCCAATAAGATATATGGAAACCGAAGTCATCACGCAAATCAGGCGGCTCAGCCAGGCATACGCCTACACCTCCATTCAAATGCATGAGGCCATAGGCCGGAAGGCGGGCCTATCCGGTACGGATCATAAATACCTGGGCTTTTTATTACAGCAGGGAGCCATGACAGCGGGAGAGTTGGCGACCCTTTCCGGTTTGACGACAGGTGCTGTCACAGGATTGATTGACAGGCTGGAGAAGAAGAAACTGGTGAAAAGGCAATTGGCGGAGGATGACAGGCGGAAGGTGATGATCGTACCTGATACTAAGAAGATCATGGCACTGTTACAGCCACTATATAAAGAATTCCGGAAGGAATCAGAAAAACTCTTCGCATCCTTTTCCAATAAGGAATTGAAGGTACTGGAGAAGTACTTTACAGCGGCTATTGATATTATGAACGAGACAACCCATAAATTATGATACTGGATTTTCGGGAAATTGACCATACTAAATTATCATTAGCAGGAGGAAAGGGAGCGAACCTGGGGGAATTGCTAAAGATAGATGGGATCCAGGTGCCGGAAGGGTTTTGCATCACTACGGATGTTTACCAGGATCTCATCAAAGATGTTGCGATCCAAATTGATAAGGATAACATCCCTGCTTCCTGTGCAAGGATCAGGGCGGCTATTGAAGCTCAGCCTGTACCTGGGGAAATTGTGGCGGTGATAGCAAAGTTAGAAGATCTCACCTATGCGGTACGATCGAGTGCTACGGCAGAAGATCTGCCCAATACCTCCTTTGCAGGGCAGCAGGATACCTACCTGAATGTGAGGAAGCAGGATATAACGCAATATATCCGTAAATGCTGGGCGTCCCTGTTTACAGAAAGGGCGGTGGTTTACCGGGAGCAGCATGGTTTTGATCATAGTAAGGTGCTGCTGGCTGTGGTCATTCAAAAAATGATATTTCCGGAGGTAGCGGGCATTATGTTTACAGCAGATCCCGTGAATGGAGATCGGAGAGTGGTGGCAATTGATGCCAGTTTCGGGCTGGGTGAAGCACTGGTCGGAGGACTGGTGAATGCTGATCACTATAAAGTAAAAGGAAACGAAATTATCGACAGGAACATAGGGGGAAAGCATTTACAGGTAGTCGCCAGTAAGGAAGGGGGTACAATACAGCAGGAAATCCCAAAAGAACGCCAAAATTCGCCTGTATTGACGGATAATGAATGTAGGGCGCTCAATGAATTAGGGCGCAAAATCGAGGCTCATTTTGACCAGCCACAGGATATTGAATGGTGTTTGGCGAGTGGAGTATTTTATATGCTACAGAGCCGCCCCATTACAACCTTGTTCCCTATTCCGTCAGCGAATGATTCGGATAACCATGTGTATCTTTCTGTTGGACATAACCAGATGATGACCGATGCCATGAAGCCCCTGGGTTTATCCTTCTTTTTAATGACCACCCCGGCCCGTATGTGCACAGCAGGCGGACGGCTGTTCATCGACGTAGCACAGCAGTTATCACAGCCCGCCAGCCGGGAAATGCTGATCGGTACTTTTGGTAGATATGATCCATTGTTCAGAGATGCGCTGATCACCATCGTAGAACGGGAAGGTTATATTAAACCAACAGGCGATACAGTTCCGACACGTCCACAATTGAAGGTGGAAAATGATCCGGCGATCGTTGCTGATTTAATGAAAACCACGCTGGCATCTATCGAAGCATTAAAACAAAATATCCAGGCACAAAAGGGAGTTGACCTGTTTGATTTTATTCAAAACGACCTGCAGGCTTTAAAAAATAACCTTTCTAACCAGCAAAGCCTTGCAGTGATCATGGCAGGCATGGAAGCCTCCGCCTGGGTGAATGAGAAGATGTTTGAATGGTTAGGAGAGAAAGGTGTAGCTGATATTATTTCTCAATCTGTTCCTGATAATATTACCTCTGAAATGGGGCTGGCATTACTGGATGTTGCGGATGCGATTCTCCCTTTCCCGGAAGTGATCGCGTTTTTACAGGCGGAACATGGTGAACATTTCTTAAATGAATTGAAAGCAATAAATGAGAAGGCCTGGCAGGCCATCGCAGATTTCCTTGACAGGTATGGTATGCGTTGTGTCGGAGAAATCGATATTACTAAAACCCGTTGGCGCGAACAACCGGGAATGTTGGCACCGCTGATATTAAGTAATACGAGGAACTTTGCTCCCGGTGAAAGTAAACGCAAATTTGAGAAGGGTAGAATTGAAGCTGAGCATAAGGAGAAAGAATTATTAGCCCGCCTGCATGAAGAACAAGCTGCTGAGACAAAAGAGAAGATCTGCCTGATCCGGAATTTCATCGGTTACCGCGAATTTCCTAAATACGCCAAGATATGCCGGTATGATATTTATAAGCAGGCCATTTTAAAAGAGGTGGAAGAACTTGTTCAATCAAATATTATTCATGAGAAAGAGGATATATTCTATCTTACTTTTGATGAATTGCGGGAACTGGTTCGTACTCATCAACTGGATGAGCAGTTGATTGATCAACGTAAAGCGGAATTTAAAGTGTTTGAAAAAATGACACCGCCGCGGGTAATGACTTCCGATGGGGAGATCATTAGCAGTACGTACGACAGGGCGGGTCTTCCTGCTCATGCACTTGCCGGGCTGGCTGTTTCCGCCGGGGTAATAGAAGGGAGAGCACGTGTGATCCTGAACATGGAAGATGCCAGTCTGGAAGAAGGGGATATCCTGGTGACTACTTTTACTGATCCCAGCTGGACGCCTTTATTTGTAGCAGTGAAAGGACTTGTGACTGAGATCGGCGGTTTAATGACCCATGGTGCAGTGATTGCACGGGAGTATGGCTTACCTGCAGTAGTAGGCGTGGCAAATGCCACTAAAATTATTAAAGATGGTATGCGGATAAGGGTGAATGGTACGGATGGGTATGTAGAGGTAATTGTATAAATAATTCAAAATATAACAGGTATGACAAGCCAGGAGATGATCGCCTTCAAAACCACCTTAAAACAAACAGGATCAGACCTGATCAATAAACGCATCGACCAGGCAAAGCAAATGATTGCCAGTGCGCAGGAAGCGGCTAACAGCGAAGAGAAAAGCTCCGCAGGTGATAAATACGAAACTGGCAGGGCCATGGGGCATCTTGAAAAAGATATGCATGCCCGCCAGCAGGAAGAAAATAAATCAGAGCTGGATAGATTACAAAAAGTAAATACCGGGAAAATCTATACCAGCGCCCAGCCAGGTGCTTTTATCAGGTGTAAGGAGCAATCCTTTTTTATCGCCGCAGGCCTGGGCAAACAAACAATCAATGAAGAGACCATCTTTTTTCTCTCTCCCTTGTCACCCATAGCAAAATTGCTGCAAGGGAAAAAGGAAGGGGATATCTTCCTCTTTAACAAAGAAGAAAGAACCATTCTTTCTTTATTTTAATCAGCTTTCAGACTTTTTACTGGATTCATCAGCGCTGCCCTGAATGCATGATAGCCGGTCGTGAGCAGGGAAATGAGGATGACCAATAAGCCTGTGGCTACAAACACCCACCATTCTACGATCGTTCTGTAAGCATATTGTTGCAGCCATTCATGCATCGCATACCAGGCGATTGGTGCCGCTACCAGGATGGCAATACCTACCAGTATCAAGAAGTCTCTCGTCAGCAGACTAATGATCCTGGGCACTGAAGCCCCCAGTACTTTACGAATCCCTATTTCTTTGATCCGCTCCTCTGCCATATAACTAGCCAGCCCAAATAAACCCATACAGGATATCAGTACTGTCAGCACCGCGAATAAGGTTGTTAAACGCGCGACTATAGTCATATCCAGGAATTTCAATTCATAATCCTTATCTACAAAGTGATATTCAAACGGATAGCTGGGATTATATTTTGCAAAGATCTTTTCTATTGCCGGTACCTGTTTCATGACATCTCCACCTGCTGCCAGCCGCATATGAATCACACTGAAAAACATCTTGCTGGCTCCCATTATGATCATGGGATGTGTATGTTCATAAGGAGATCCAAATATATAATCACCAATTACACCAACCACACGATAATCTGTATCAAACTCACGGATCACTTCTCCAATCGGGTCTTTAAAACCCATCACCTTCATCATTGATTCATTGATGAGCACAGCCGTGGAATCAGTGGGGAACTTAGTCAGGTCCAGATCCCGGCCCATGATTAGTTTCAAACCAGCGGTGCGAACCAGCCCTTCATCCTGTGCACCACGTTCGATGTCAGTATTATCATTCGGAGATTTTCCCCGCCAGGATACGGATGTAGAGGAACTAAACTGCTCTGTCAACTGGGAGACGGTACGGGTCACGGAAATCACATTACCCGAAGCTAAAAGCTCACTCTTCAGTGCCTGGAAATTATTAACCAGTTCGGTATTACTCCAGTGATACATGAGTTGTTCTCCGCTATACCCTGCATTCCTGTTGCGTGCGTATTGTAACTGACGAACGACTACGACTGTAGATATAATGAGTGTGATGGCAATACAGAATTGCAGTACTACCAGGATCTTGCGATGATTGATCGTACCCCGTCCTTTTTTGAAAGTACGCCTGAATATGCCGGCAGGATGAAAGGAAGAAAGGAAAAATGCCGGGTAGCTGCCTGCCAGTAAGCCTGTAAGTAAAATGAAAACGAGCAGCGTTAACCAGAAGATCCAGCTGCCGATGGGCAATGTCAGTTCCTGGTTGATGAGTACATTGAATCCGGGTAATACGAGAAATACTGCTATCACTGCCAGTATACCTGCGATGCTTACCAGGAGCAATGATTCGAGCAGGAACTGAAATACCAGTGATTGTTTCTGTGCCCCGACTGCTTTGCGGATACCTACTTCCTTTGCCCGCTTTTCACTACGCGCTGTACTCAGGTTCATGAAATTGATACAGGCAATCAGCAGTATAAAACCAGCAATGATCCCGAACAGCCTTACTATTTCTATACGTCCTCCGGTGATGCGGCCGTTTTCAAATTTTGAATACAGGTGCCACTTGCTCATAGGGTGCAGGAACACTTCGGTTTGTTCTTTACCACCGCTATGTTTTTTGGTGACATCTTTTATTTGTTGATTGATTGTTTCGGCCCTGGTATTTGGTGCGAGCTGAACGAATACATTGATGGAGTTATTGCTCCAGGAGGCATCATCAGACCCTGACAAATAGACGTAATAATTATAGGGCAGCAGGAATTCAAATTTGAATGTACTGTTTAACGGAAGATCTTTTAAGATCCCGGTTACCCTGAAGCGATCTTTATTGATCGTGATGATCTGATCCATCGGATCGGCGGTTCCAAACATCTTAGCCGCCATTTTCTCCGTGATCACAATGTTAAATACATCCTTAAGTGCGGTGGCTGCATTCCCTCTTATCAGCGGAAAGCTAAACATAGACAGGAAAGCCGGATCTACCACGAGTGCATTTGAAGAGAATTTCTTCTCACCTACAACAGTGACGAACCAACGGGTATCTGTACGGCAGGTATTCTGAACACCTGCATATTCATCTTTCAGTGCGGCAGCCAGTGGCTTAGGTACAGAATTCCAGCATTGCAGTTTATTATCAAAAATGCCTCTGTTCCATGCCTGGTACAGGTTAGCGTTGTTCCTGTGAAACTTATCGTAGCTTACTTCATTGTAGATCCATAAGCAAATCAGCATACAACACCCAATACCCAGCACTAACCCGATAATGTTGATCAGGGAAAAGGATTTGGTCCGTAGCAAATTTCTGCATGCTATTGTAAGGTAATTTCTGAACATAGTTATTCTGCTTTCAGACTTTTTACAGGATTGGCCAGTGTGGCTTTGTAGGCATGATAGCCGGTAGTGAACAATGATATCAGCATTACTAATATTGCTGCGCCCACGAAGATCCACCAATCAATACTGATCCTGTATGCATATCCCTGCAACCATTTGTGCATTGCATACCATGCAATAGGTGCTGAGATGACAAGTGATATAGCTACCAGTACAATGAAATCTTTCGTGAGCAATGTGATGATCTTCATCGCTGAAGCACCTAATACTTTGCGTATACCAATTTCTTTAACCCTGCCTTCTGCGATATAACTGGCCAGGCCGAATAAACCCAGGCAGGAGATGAAGATCGTCAGTATGGCAAAGAGCGTAGTTAATCTTGCTACACGCTGCATATCCTCAAATTTCTTCGCATAATCCTCGTTTACAAAATGATATTCGAATGGATAGCTGGGGCAGTATTTGGTAAAGATCTTTTCGACTTCGGCCATTTGTTTCACAGCATCAGTGGCTGGAGACAGCCGAATGTGCAACGTAGTCATATAATCGTATTTTGGCCCTAACAGGAGCACTGGTTTGTTATTCTCAAAAGGAGAATCGAACACGATGTCTCCGAATACACCAATTACATGGTACACCCTGTTTTCGTCTTTAATTGTTTCTCCAATAGGGTTGGAGAAGCCCATTATTTTAGCTGCTGTTTCATTGAGAAGTACAGCTGATGAATCGGACGGAAATTTGACCAGGTCTATATCACGCCCCATTATTAATTTGAGTCCTGCAGTTCCTACCAGGCCGCCTTCTTCTGATTTTCGTTCAAATATGGTATTATCTTTTTCCGGTTTACCTCTCCAGAATATACCCCAGGTAGAGCTGTATGTTTCAGTGAGCTTGCCGGCGGTAGCAGTAACGGAAGAGGCAAGTCCGGCTGATAATAATTCCTCCTTCACCAGGTGCCGGTTTTTGCTTAGTTCTGCATTGAGTTCATGGTATATCAGCAAGTCTCCTGTGAAACCGGAATTTCGGTTTCTCGCGTAATCCAGCTGGCGTACGATGATGACAGTGGATATGATCAGGATAGTAGAAATACAAAATTGGATAACCACCAGTATTTTACGGGGACTGATTGTGCCATTTATTCTTTTGAATGAACCCCTGAATATGCCGGCTGGTTGCTGTGAAGAAAGGAAGAATGCAGGATAACTGCCTGCAAGCAGGCCAGTGAAAAGAATAAAGCCAGGGAGTATGGTCCAGAAAGCAAGGGTACCGTAAGGGAGTACTAGTTCCTGGTCTAACATGCGATTGAATGCAGGTAGTGTCAGGAACACAAGTATGATAGCCAGTATGCCGGCAATGGCAGTGAGTAATATAGATTCTATGAGGAACTGGCTGATCAGGGATTTTTTCATGGCGCCGGCTACCTTGCGTATACCAACTTCTTTCGCACGTTTTTCACTGCGCGCAGTACTGAGGTTCATGAAATTGATACATGCAATTAGGAGTATGAAAATGGCGATGAACCCAAAGAAGCGCACAATTTCGATACGGCCACCGGTGATCTTACCGTCTTCGAATTTGGAATATAAATGCCATTTGCTCATAGGATGAAGGAAAACCTCGATAGGTAATTCACCATTGGAGTTCTTGATGGTTACCTCTTTGATACGGTTATCCATGGCGGATTCAGTTACATTGGGTGTCAATTGTACATAAGTGGATATGCTGTTATTCCCCCAGTTATGGTCATCCTGACCTTTGGCCTGCCAGTTCAGCCAGGAGAAGAGACACTCGAAATCAAAGGTACTGTTGACTGGCAGGTTTTTCAATAAACCTGTGATTTTAAAATTTTCTCCGTCAATAGAAATAACCTTGTCGATGACATCGGTGGTACCAAACATTTTCATTGCCATCTTTTCCGTTACGATCATCGCATTCGGGTCGTTCAGGGCGGTGGCTTTATTTCCTTTCAGGAGCGGGAAAGTGAACATGTTCAGGAAGGAAGTATCTACGGTCATTGCTTTTGAAGAAATCTTTTTGTCGCCAGCAACGGTTACGCAGGTGCGGGTGCTGGTGCGGCAGGTGTTTGCAATGCCCGGGTAGTCCTTTCTGAGTGCAGCTGCCAGTGGTTTGGGTGTATAATTCCAGCAAAATAATTTACCATCTACGGTAGCACGGTTATAAATCTGGTAAAGGGTTTCCCGGTGCTGATGAAATTTGTCAAAAGTTACTTCATTGTAGATCCACAGGCAAATCAGCATGCAACACGACATGCCCATGACAAGGCCTGTGATATTAATAAAGGAGAACGTTTTTGTTCTCAGCAGATTTCTAAATGCAATTTTGAAGTAATTTTTGAACATGTGTGAATTATTCAGTCAGTACGCTCCGCTTCAAAGGCAATGCCGGAACATAAACGGGTGAATATTAAATCATTATAGTGGTAGTTTGGCTGGGATTTGTCCGGTTGCGGACAAATGCTGTACATTAATGATACAGAATTTTTATTTTATAGCCATGTTCTATCCACGTTTTAAAACGCTATTGTTATGCCTTCTTTTAAAGGCATCCTCCGCTTTAGCCCAGAATAGGCCTAATATAGTGTTATTTATTTGCGGTAACCTGAATCTGCCGGATGTACGTTGGGGAGGAATTAGGAGAGAGATTGAGAACCTTTGATGGGGCGATAACGGATTTGAGGGTTACGATGGGTGAGTATTGATATTTTTTTTGTTTGTGGTATTGATTTGTTTTTTTGTTTTGAAGATTGATGTAATTTAGAACTACTTTCAGTTTACAATATTTTTCTGCGATAAATTATTACATAAACACCTGAAGTACGGAGTGATCTGTACTTCAGGTGTTTTTTGTTTTTAATGATCGTTCATTGTTTAATTTAAAACCATAAAAAATGTCACAATTTGAAGAAAGTAATCATGATCATTATTACGATGGAGCTAGGTCTGCAATTAAAGAACCTGCTGTTTTAGATTTCAGAACTGCTTTGCAGGATGGAAGAGTTATAAATATGCGGATACAAATTGACAATGAAGAACATGAATTTATAAAGCATGTGTATGAACTTAAATTAGGACCTGTAGATAACAAGGGCAGGATCGACAGCCGATCGGAATTAGTGTTTGCGGATTATTCCATCGTTCTTTCGACGGTTATGCGTTTTGCGATGGAATATTTAACCTTACATCCCGATCGTCTAATTGGCATAAATAGTAATAATGATAACAGGGAGCATTTGCGTTATGATATCATTATGCGGGAAATTGAGCAGGTGAGCCGGTATTTTGAAGTTTATGGATTGAATTTATATGTACGGTTGAACGCTCCTGTTTCAATGGAATATGAGAATCCATTTAATTTTGATGAGATTTTTCCTGAGACAGTGTTGTTAAGTAAGGAATTGAATATTCCGGTTAGCAATTTGTACAATTACATCGTTTTAAAATTAAAATCAATATAAATGTTAGTTACACAGAATCCAGTAGAAATCCTCCGGCAGTATATTCTGAGATATATAGACGAAGATCCGGAAGAATTTGTTAGGAAATTTGCAGAATTTAAAGAATGGCGGGAAAATCCACCGATGCTAAATCTTAAAAAGGAGCGTAAGCGGGATGTGGTTCGTTAAAGAAGGGGAAGATATAAACCAGGCTTGAGGTAGAATAATCAGAGGTTGTACCAGGCGTAAAATTACCCGGGTTTAATCCAGGTACCTGAGGAAGAGAATTATTCTCAATACCTTCAAATTACGGTTGATACAACCTCTGAATTTATCAATAAATTACTGCATCATTTGATGATACAAACTCTTTACATTTATTGTTTCACTATCTTCTTAATTGTTCGCTGATCTCCCTGTTGGATCATGATGAAATAAATACCAGCAGGCAATTTACTGATATTCATATTATAGGTCTTTTCGTTAGTGCTGATCGTCCGGTATTTTGTGCCACTCATATCACCCAGACTAATGTATGTTTTCTGATCACTTGCAGGAAGCGTGATCATCACCTGGTCATGTGCCGGCACCGGATAGATCGTAATATCCTGCAATTTATTACTGGTACTTACCGCCTGCCTTGCACTGCTGCTATTACCATAAACTTCCACTTCATAGATAGAATAGCCATAAGCAGAACCCCGTGCCGTACCATAAATACGAAGATACCTGCCTGTTGCTGATAAGCCGGTATGATCATTCGTCAGGCTCGTATTACCACTGACTGTTTTTGCAGTTGTCCAGTTGGTATTATCCGCAGATACCTGTACCAGGTAATCTTTTGCATATGCTGCTTCCCAACTTATTTTCACCTCTCCAATGCTATAGCTGCTACCCAGGTCTATCGTCAGCCATTGCGGATCAACATACAAAGTAGATGACCAGCGTGTAGCCGTATTTGCATCTACCGCATATTTACCTTCCTGCCCTGCAGTTTCTACTGAAGATGTGCTTACCGTTTTGTTCAATGCCAGGTTTGGATTGCTGGCATTTGTGCCATATACTTCCAGTTCATACAATGAATATCCATAAGCAGAACCGCGGGCAGTACCATAGATACGAACGTATCTTCCACTGGCAGATAAGCCGGTATGATCATTCGTCAGACTTGCATTGCCACTCACTGTTTTTACAGTTGTCCAGTTGGTATTGTCTGCTGAAACCTGTACCAGGTAATCTTTGGCATAAGCCGCTTCCCAGGTCAGTTTTACCTCAGCAACGATATAAGAACTACCCAGGTCCACCGTGATCCATTGCGGATCTGCATACATGGTAGATGACCAGCGGGTGGCGGTATTGCCATCTACTGCATAGTTACCTTTCAACCCCGCAGTTTCTACTGAAGATGTAGTCACTGTTTTATTCAAGGCCAGGTTGGATGTATTGGCCAGTGTACCATAAACTTCCAGTTCGTAGATAGAATAACCATAAGTAGTACCTCTTGCTGTACCATAAATACGGATATAACGACCTGTGCCACTCAGGCCCGTGTAATCGTTACTGACAGATGTATTGCCCTGCACATCTTTGAGCGTTGTCCAGCTGCTGTTATCTGAAGATACCTGAACGAGGAAATTCTTGCCATAGGCAGCTTCCCAGTTGATCTTTATTTCAGAGATGCTGTAAGTATTGCCCAGGTCAACGGTGATCCATTGCGGATCTGTGCCGGCAACACTGGCCCAGCGGGTAGATGAATTGCCATCTACTGCATTGGCAGCCACGAGTGATGTGGTGGAACTTTCTGTAGAAGATACAGTCACTGTTTTCCCCAGGGCGATATTCGTACCATTGTTAGTAGATCCAAAATCATCGGCTGTACGCATATTGTTGCGGATAAACACACCTGCTTCTTTCAGCTTGCTGGTCGTCCAGGTATTACCGGAGCAGGTACCACTATTCCAAACCGCACCGCTTAACGGATTATCACTGAAGTTCCAGTTGGTCCAGCTGATCTTTTTATTTTTACAGAGATCCATATAACGCTGACTCATGGTGAGGTCGTTGGGGCCGTCGCCACTGGATTCCTGTGTGCCAAATTCTGTTATAAAGATTGGAAGACGATCAGATGCCCAGTCAAGATGATTGATGTAATAATCCTGGTGACTCTTTGCATAATAGTGAAAACTGTACATCACGTTGGTGTAGCTAAGCGGATTGTTCAGGATCTCCTGGGATGTGCTGCCTTCAGAAAGACCCAGTGAAGACCATCCTCTTGTTCCTACGCAAATCACCGCGTCATTATCTATCGCCCTGATTAAAGGGATGATCTGGTCTGCATAGTTTTTGATAGTTGCCCAGGTAACACCATTTGGTTCATTGCATATTTCATACAGCACGTTGTTGTAGTTCTTATAGGTATTGGCAATATCAGTGAAAAAGGTTTTCGCCCTGTCGGTATTGTAATTAGGATCGCCGGGCGTAAGAATGTGGAAGTCGATCAGTGCATAAAGACCACGGGCCGTGATCTTGTCTACATAACTTTTAACGAGGGAAGTGTAGTAGGATGGATTCGTTTCGTAACCATCTTCCTGTACATACATGGCAATGCGGACAATGTCTGCACCCCAGTCACTTTTGAGGGTATCCAGGGCTGCATCTGTGATACAGCTGGCATACCATTGGATACCATGGGTGCTCATACCCCTGAGCTGAATAGGGTAGCCGTTTTTGTTACAAAGTTTGGTGCCGACCACTTTCAACTGGCCATTAATGGCTACGGGGGTTTGTGCGGAGCAATAAACTGCGAGGAGCAGGTTAATCAATAAGATAGCTGTTTTTTTCATGTTGATTAGGTTATTTTGATAGACATAGGCAATCCAATATGGTCTTATGCGGTTTTTACTGATATGGGAAGATAAAACCTACATAGGATATGCCTGATACAGTTTCATGTGGTTTTTTAGTGATAGGGAAAGAAAAAACGCACATAGGAATCGGGGCAAATATAGAATAATTTTCAAAGGAGAGAGGGCGGGAGGAGGAGAAAGTCTGTAAGAAGTAGTTTCAAAGCAACAAAGGGATCACCTTTAAAAAATTCTCCACTCTACCCCTTAGCTGTTTCACCGCCTTATATACCTGCTGCTTCACTGTTTTATCAGAAATATTCAGCAACTCCCCAATGGATTTATGCGATAACTGCTCGTTCCGGCTCATCAAAAAGATCTCCCTCATTTTAGGCGGCATTGCCTCCAGTTCACGTTCTATCACGGCGGCCAGCTCTTTCCCCCGCAGTAATTCATCCGCGGTATACGCACCTGCTTCCATGTAATTACGCATACTATCCAGGTATTTATCTACTACCTTCTGATGCGTGATATGGTTCAGGATGCGATTGCGCACACTGGTGTATAAATAAGCAGAAAGTGTTTTCGCTGCCGCTACTTCCGATCTTTTTGTCCAAAGCATCAGGAACACCTCCTGGATCACATCTTCTGCTTCTGCCCGGTCTTCGAGCATGTTACAGGCATGCCTGAAAAGCACTTCACTATACCGTGCATAAATGACAGTATAGCTCGGCTGACTTCCCCCTGCCAGCAGCTGCAGCAGTTGTTGGTCAGATAATGATTCCAATGCAATATCAGGTTTAGCCAAGTAAAAATTGTTAGATGAACAAGCTCGAAAGAAAAGTATAAAAAATTATGATAAAAAAAAAGGTGTATCATAGATTAATATGATACACCTATGAAATAGGGGGAATTCGCAAGGATAGTGAATGGATGAAAATGACCGGTTGATGTATGAAGCCCCGCTTAATGTATAAAAGCCGCCAGCTTCGTGCTCAGTTCCGGGCCTCTCAGGTTCTGCGCCACAATTTTCCCTGCCGGATCAACAAGGTAGTTCTGCGGCACCGCTCTTATCCCATATAACACGGCTACCTGGTTCTGCCAGCCTTTCAGGTCTGAAACATGTATCCATGGCAGCCCATCCGTCTCAATCGCCTTGATCCAGGCATTCCTGGTCTGCTTATCATCCAGTGATACTGCCAGCACTTCCAGGCCCTTGTCCTTTAGTTCTCCATAGGCTTTCTTCAGGTTAGGATTTTCCTCTCTGCAGGGATGGCACCAGCTGGCCCAAAAATCTACCAGCACATACTTTCCCCGGAAATCAGAGAGTTTAACCGGCTTACCATTTACATCCGGTTGCTCAAAATCAGGTGCTGCCAGACCTACCTGTATGGTATGTGTGGCTACTATACGGGCCTTCATTTCCCTGCCCGGGGTAGTATTACGTACCTTTTCGCCCAGGCTGTTAAACAAGGGCTCTACCTCACTCATAGGTGCGCTGTTCGATACATCTGTCAGGGCAACGATTGAGAAGTAGGAATTTGGGTTCCCTTTTATGAATATCTTCTCTTTATCACGCATGGCAGCGAATTTATCATCGTATTTTTTCCTGATTGCCGGAACTGCAGACGGCTCAGCAGCACTCATTTCCTGGTTGGCAGAATCGATGATGTTCATGAACCCACCACCTATTTTTGACAGGTAACTGGCATATGCTTTTTGGGTAGGAGCACCGCTGAATGTTGCTTTCTTTAATGAATCTTTTATAGCTACCTGGTAGGTTTCGTTGGCCAGGTAAAAGTAGGAACGATCTCCTATGTTAAGTACCCAATAGCTACCTTTGTTCTCATGATCGAATACCATGCGGGCATAAGACAATTCGTTCACGCTGCCTTTGAAATTAAACTGCCCGTTCTTTACCACGGTAGAATCTGAGAGCAGCTTGCCATCAATCTGATAGTTCAGGTAAACTTTGCAACCATTTTTAGTGGCCGGGGCTGTACCCTGAATATTGAAACTCTTTTGTTGTGCTACGCCAATTACCGGCAGCAGTAAAGTGAATATGAATTTATGCATAGTGAAATGATTTTAATATTTATGGACGCCAGGCCATATCTATTGGCTGTCCGGGAATACCTGTGATTGTTTTTGTCAGCACGCCATATTTACCCGTGCTGATGTCCATATAATACAATGAAGTACCTGCGCCTGCTATTAGTGTATCCTGGTTGTCGGAGAGCCTGATCATAGATACCTTGTTGCCATTGAAAGATGTTTCCAGCGCACGCAGTTCCTGGTTTAATGGATTGTAGCGATACACCTTTTCACCAGCTGCGATATAAAGCACGCCATTGATAGCTGCCTGCCATTTGGTATTTTCATTGATCAGGTCCTGTTGTATAAATGCCCGTTTATGTATAGGTGTAAATGTGTACGGACTGTTCGTGAAACTCACCGTGAATTTTAATTCATATACTGTTCCATCGCTTCCTTTACAATAAGCAAAGCAATCACCGCCATTGATCTGTTCCATGTGTATGAGTGACATACCTACATTGGTAGGATCAAATGCTGCCGTACTTGTGGTGGTATACTGTGTGCCATAGTAATAGGGTGTGCCGCTGATGCGTACAAATTGTTGCTTATCTTTTTCAAAGGCGATATAAGAATACTGGCCATTGATAAAAGTGGAGACAAAGGATGCTGCCAGGTTATAGGTACCAGTTGCATAATCGCCAAACATACCATAGGTAGCTGCCTGGTTCCAGGTGAGTGTAAAGCCCGCATAGAACTTATCATTGATCACACCTGTGAGGAATGCCCTGTTCCCCTGCTGCATGGACCCAACCACCATACTATCAGGCGCAGCAAAGAAATTGCCGGCCAGTGTATGGGGATAGGTAGGGTCATCCTGCAAGCTGCTTACACTTAGTCTTACACCACCTTTCTTACAAATAATCCAGTAGCCCAGCGCCATATCTCCCTGCATCTGATCTTTCATATAAAATAATGACAAAGGATCGGGGGGAAGGCTATGCCCATTCACCGTTTCATAGATATTCGGTTTTAGTTCACCAGCGGGTGTGATGAATGAAAGCCTGCTTACTCCATTGTCAAGACTCAGCACTGTGGTGCCGGCAGTGAATTCCGTTACCCCCTGGATCTGGAATGCATAAAAATACCGGATGCCATTTTTTCGATTGTACACAGTAAGGCGAGCCGAGTATAGGTTTGCATGTAAGCCAAACAACATCCGCAGGGAAGGACCGGTGAAATTCAAAAAACCAGTGGAGCTTTCCGGTGCACTGATACGCCATTCCAGTAACAATGAATCGTTCCCTTCAATAGAGATCTTCGGGGTGATGATAAGACTATCACCCACTACTGCGTTGTATATTGAATCGAGCCCGCTGACCACAGGTGTGGCCGGCATCTTAATATCATAATTCCCCTTGTCTTTATAACAGGCTGTCAGCAGCAGGAAACAGATAATTGCTGTGAGATGATTTTTCATATTAGTTAACCTCCTCGCCGTTTTCGTCAATGAAATAATATTTACCGGCAGCTGCATTTTTACGCAGCAATATTTTCCTGGCCGGGTTCTCTTTATTGTAGAAGTAGTAATCATCACCACTGGCTTCCAATACATATCCTTTCGCCGGGTTGTTGGCCACCCATTTAAAAGGATCATTGAGCATCGTTGTCAACAAATTGGCCAGGTAGAGATTACGGGGCGCATCCAATCCTACGGTGGTAAGTTGAGTAACGCCTGTTACGATCAAAAAGAGCTGGTGCTTGGTACGGGAGTAGTAGCTGCCTAACCACATATTCCACCAGTTAGGCTGTTCGAGCATAGCAGAGAATACGATCTTCGCTCTCAGGAGACTGCTGCCATCGTCTGCTGTCGGAATTTCAATTCCCAGGTCATTGCTGCCTTTGAGCTTGATCACCAGCGATACGGACTCATTTTCCAGGTCTGCAACGTTGTAGATGATCACGGGCAGGTATGCACGACCTGTATCTGCCCGCAGGGTATAGACAGACTTCAATGGTTCATAGTGAATGCCGGATTTTGCCGTGGACGAGTCAGTTTCCACGTAAGCGCTAAAACTCCTGTCTTTATTAACCTGGATACCGGCTAATTGTACAGGAAGCCAGATGGTATCCCTGGAAAGAGTAGGGGTGTAAGCAAAGGTATATACAATACTATCCTTATCACCAGCGCCTAAATTGAAATGAATGTTTCCTGCATGATCAAAATGCAGCTCTTCCGCTTTTTTACATGCTGCCAATATACTTAGCAGTAACATGAGATAGATCCCTTTCATGGTGTAGTCTTTTTTATCTTCCGCCATAAAGTATTTCGTCGTTTGGAAGTGGTAATACAAATATTTTGTCTGATGCCGGGATGCTGCCGCCATTTTGGTTGGCAATGTCATGATTCAGCCTTTTGTACATATAGAAGATCTGCCCTTCCCCATACCATTCTTTGCGGCCTTCTTTTAGTAATGCGGTGATAAGGTCGCCGCTTGCCGGGCTACCTATACCCCGGTGTGTACGTACCGTATTCAGGTAGGCAGCATTGTTACTACATTCCGCCGCGATGTAGTACATTTCACTCAGGCGGATGGCTGGTGCCATCATATAGTGCAGGTTGGCATCGGCGGCGGTGTTGTCTGTATTATGCAGGTATTTGGTGATGTTCAGTGTATTGGAAGTACTGCCACTGCTGGATACAAACCATTCTTTGTAGCGGAGGTCATCAGCACCCGCGCCACCAGTTTCGTAAATGCTTTGCCCCGCATTTTCAGACAGGTGAATGCCACTGGTACTGGTAAGAAAGAATTCATTTTTGTACTTATTCGCCATTGCTGGTACATACCAGCCAAACAGGAGTTCCTTGTAAAGGATACGATCTTTCTTATCATCATCTACTGCCAGGAAATCACTGTTATTTGTCCAGGGAAATTTGTTGGAGTTGATCACTTCCAGGGCATTACTGAGTGCATTGGCCTTGTCATTTTTATAAAGGTATACACGCGCCAGTGTACCGCATACCGCATAGTAGTTCAGCCGGTGACGGCGGTTTTGCAGGAATAATGAAGGATCGCTTTCTTCTGTGTTCAGTGTAGAATCCTTTTCGGTAGGATAACCTACGATATAAGATTTACGGATGATCGGATCGATGGATAATAGTTCCTTCGCTTTCGAAAGATCGGCAATTGCAGAATCCAGCACCGCTCCCACGGTAGACATTGGCGTAATATCTTTTGAATATTTGGTGACGTATGGAATACCTGTTGCGGTTGTTGTAACCGGTGCAAACAATCGTAAAAGATCAAAATGAAGATAAGCTCTGAGCGCCAGGGCTTCTCCTTTGATCAGTGCGTAGTTATTGCCGGTAAATAATTTCCGCTTTTTGTCAACATTGGAAAGGAGCAGGTTACAATTGGCAATTGCATTGTACAGCCCCTGCCAGATATTGTCTTTCCTGGAGATGAAATCAGCATCCGTGTAGATATATTTGCTGGTCTTCAGATAATAATATTTATCATTATCACTGAGGGTATAATTTTGTGCCAGTACCTCCGGTGTACCTACTGTCAGTTCCCTGCCATAAAGACCTTCCTGGGAGCATTTGGTATACACCCCGATCAGGGCTTCCTGGAAACCTTCCTGTGTTGAATATAACACCTCATCAGAGATCTCGCTCTCGGGTTGTATATCCAGCCATTTTTTACAGGAAGTAAAAGTTAGCGCGAGTATCAGTGTAGTAATAATTAATCGCATGATGATTAGAATTGAGCTTGTAATGAAAAGGTGACGCTTCTTGCAAAAGGATAATCAATCCCTCTTTCCTGTTCTACTGATGACCAGCGCAGGATGTCATTGGCGGTCATTCCCAGGCGTACCATTCTCTTTACTACGCGCAGGTCATATGAGCAGTAGATGGATTGCAATGACAGTACATTATTCGGTTGAATAAAGCGGGAAGATACCTGTGTCTGGCCCCAGTCATAGATGTTTTTGTAAAAGGTTTTGTCGCCGGGGTGCTTCCACTTCTCTGCAAATACACGACTGTCTACATTATACCGGGGATTGGCATTCTCCACCCTGTCTACCAGTGTCTGGTTATACATGTCTCCGCCAAATTCTGTCTGGAAATTCAGGCTCATCATGAATTTCCTGTAATGAAAAGTACCGCCGAATGAACCCTGTGCAAAAGGCGTGGCATCACCTACTACGTTTACATCGCGGGCATCCCATTGATAGCTCAGTGAACCATCCCGTTTTACAAAGACTTCTTTCCCGTTTTCAGGATCAATGCCGAGGGAGCGTACAGCATAAATGGCATCATAAGATTGTCCTTCTTTGTAGCGGAGCAAGGGTACCCCTTTGTATTTGGAGTTCGTGGCCTGTTCCTGGTTCACCTTATTATTGTATGCTTCCAGGGAATTGGAGATACGAACGATCTTATTGGTATTGTGTACCAGGTTCGCATAAATGTTTACCCCCCAGTCCTTGTTTTGTAGTACGACTGCCCGCAAACTGAGTTCAATCCCCTTGTTTTCCATGTCTCCCAGGTTTTCCTTGTAGGAGCTAAAACCTGTAGAGGGAGCGATGCTGATATCTGCCAATAGGTCTTTGGTGAGTTTGTAATAGATGCGTGGAGACAGGAAGATCCTGTCTTTGAACAAGCCGAGGTCGAAGCCGAAGTCTGTACTGCGGGTTTTCTGCCAGCCCAGGTTGGAATTACCATAATTACCTACGGTAGCGCCTATCCCGGAAGAGTACCAGTTACTCTGGTCATAGCTATAGGTGGTGCGGGATAAATAAGGACTGAATTGCACAGACCCGGTGAGCCCTGTTGTAAAACGTAATCTTAACTGGCTGATGACATCATTATCAAACCAGCTTTCTTTATGCAGGTTCCAGCCCACACCCAATGACCAGAAAGGCGCGAGCCTGTTAGCTGTACCGAATTTAGAAGAACCATCTGTACGCAGGGTAGCATCCATCAGGTACCTGTCTTTATAAGAATAGTTTGTGCTGATAAAATCACCGAACAATCTTGACTTCTCTATATTACTCCTGGGGTGTGCGCCTTCTGCATAGCCCTTGGCAAAGCCTACGCTGGTAAAACGGTCGTTGGGAAAACCTATGGCTGTAAAATCAGCATAGTCGGATAGTTCCGTTCTGATATTGGCACCTGCTACCAGGTTGATATTATGATCATGCAACTGTTTTACATAGTTCAGGCGAATATTTCCATCCCAATAGGTTTCTTTCATCCTGCTACTGGTATAAGATCCTTTCTGATCTGTTTCTGAAGCAGCATAGAAGTAAAACTCATTTGCCAGGGGAGAAAGAAAATTGTCGCCATTGCTTTGCCTGCTGGTCATGCTCATTTGTCCCCGTACACGCAGGCCTTTGGCAATTTCAAATTCTGCTGCGAAATTGTCTATGATCTCCGCGTAGTTGTTCGTGTTAAAACTGCTGAGGGTCGAATTATACAATGGATTCAGTACATAATCATATTGATAGGCGCCACCGTCAGCATTGCGGTCACTCCATGTTTCCAGTTCACGGATCACATTTCCGTTGTCGTCCGTGATGCGGTAGTAAGGGTTGGTCTTTACATAATCAGCGAAGCTACCATAGGGTGATTCTTTTGATTTTACCTGTGTGATGGTTAGTTCGTTCTGAAATTTGATGCGGTTACTTAGGTTATAACTGAAGTTCATGCCACCGGAATACTGATCACGGGAGGAACCCTTCATGACACCGGGGCGGGTTTGATAGCGGAGATCAATCCCGTACCTGAAATTTTCTGCACCTCCCTGCAGGTATACGCCATGCTTCTGGCCAATGGCGGTACGCAGTGGTTGTGAGAGCCAGTAGGTATTTACGCCACCTGCCACGTTTTTTAATTTCTCATAATAAAGTACATCCAGGCCGTCCTGTGGTACTTTTTGCAGCCCGGCATCATACACGCCGGCCTGTTGTTCGTACTGTAATTTCTGTGCAGCGTTCAGTACATGGTAGTCGGTGAGGTCAGGACTATTGAAATTGGTTTCATGATTATACGTCACCTGCAACTTGCCATTGGCAGGCACTTTGGTCGTAATAACCATAACCCCGTTTGCTGCGCGGGAACCATAAATAGCAGTTGCTGCCGCATCTTTGAGCAGGGTAACAGTGGCAATGCGGTTCATATCGAGGTCAAATACTTTTTCGAGGCTTACCTCATAGCCATCTAAAATAAATGCCGGCAGGTTCACAGAGCTGGAGATGTTATCCCTTCTGAGGATGCCATCACTTCCTGTGGGCAGGGCAGAGGAGCCTCTCACATTGATCACCGGCATACTGTTCGGGTTGGAACCATTGAAATTGTTGTTGAGGATCCTGAAGGAAGGATCTACCATTTGCATACCCTGTAGCAGGTTCTGCGGACTAATCTCTTTCAGCTTTTCGCCGCTCACTACCACCGCCGTACCGGTATAATTATCCCGGTGTATTTCCTGGTAGCCATTTACAACTACCTCGTTTAATCCTATTTTGGCATCTTCGAGAACGACATTCAATCGCCCGTTTTTAGCCTGGCCAGCCCTGTATACGGCAGACTGGTAACCGATGAAGCTAAAGGAGATCGGAGTATCCTCATCCACCAGCTTTATATTGTATGCGCCCTCATTATTGGTTTGATAAACGTCATTTTGTACCCTGATGCTTACCCGGGGCAGGGGTTCATTGAGGCGGTTGCGAACAATACCGCTGATCTCTTTTACAGTATCCTGGATAGCAGCAGGCGTGGTGCCCCGGATCACCACTGTCTTATCTACAATATGCCAGTTGAGCGGCAGGCCTTTCAACAATTGGCCCAGCGCGGTTTCCAGGCTTACGTTTTTAAGCGCAATATCTACTTTCCCCAGTTTGCGGATGTCTTTGTTGTTGTAAAAGAAAGTATAGCCTGTTTGTTTGCTTAGCTGATCAAAAGCCTGACCGAGGGGAATGTTTTTGGCTGAAATGGTGACCTGTGCAAAGGACTGAATACTTACAAAAATGAGTACCAGGAATAGTGAAACGCTGACGCACAGCGATTTTCGGCTAATAAAGTTGTTAGCCCAATGATTAAAAAGCATACTTTTGGTTGATTTTAATAAAAGCATAGCCGATCGCTACCCAGCCCTTCGACATGCGGGATAGCAAGGCATTGAATTCGGCTGGTAGGTGTTACTGCACTTACCAGCTTTTTTCTTCGTTGTTGTACGCGAGAAATCAGATAAATAAATTATTTATCACGGCGGGTGAAATAAGCGCTTCATGTAGTTTATAAATTAGTATACAATTAATTGTCTGCCACTCATTTTAAAGTTGATCCCTGATAGTGTTAAAATCTCCAAAACCTTTGTCAGCGGTTTATCCCGCGGTATTTGTCCGTTAAATTCATCTCCTTTTCGTGCTGATTGGTATATTACTTCTATATCGTACCAGCGTTGTAACTGGTTCATGACTGTTTGTAAGCTGGCATCCTTAAAATAAAACAAGCCGTTTTTCCAGGCCGTTACTACTTCCAGGTTACTGGGTATCACCTGGATCCCATCCCGCGAATAATGGGCCTCAAAACCGGGTTTAAGCAGGGTTTCATTCACCCTGACAGCGCCGGATACCAGGGCCGTCTGAATCTCATCTTCATCGGTATAGGCCATGATATTAAAGGCGGTGCCCAATACCCTCACTTCCTGTCCACCGCTTTTTACAATAAAGGGGTGGCTGTCTTTGCTCACTTCGAAATAGGCTTCTCCTTCCAGTTGTACCTGCCTGTTATCCCCTTCAAAACGGTCAGGGTAGGTGAGTTTGCTGGCAGAATTGAGCCATACCCTGGAGCCATCCGGCAGGGTGATCTGGTATTGCCCACCCTTCGGCGTGATGAGCTGCATATATTGAAGGTGATTCCCCATGTCAGCAGCAGTTACCTCATGTCCATCGCTGTAAAGCACCTGTTTCCCTTTGATGACGATACCTGTCTGCTGGCTGTTCAGTGCCACCTGCTGGCCGGAAGCCAGTTGCAATACGGCATGATTACCGCCGGGTTGAATAGCAGCTGCTTTAGTGAGCGGTGGTTTTACCTCATGCCCCTGGTGCGTAAAATAGAGCAGGCTGGCACCTGCCAGCAATACCAACACCGCGGCAGCAGCCAGTCTTGGCCAGATGCGCACCTGTTTTGGCAGGGGCAAACGGCTTTTGATACGTTGCAGACTTTCCTGTACCTCACTATCATCTATCGCAGCCGTTTTCGCCGCTGCTTCCTGATTGTACCAGGATTCCAGGATCGCTTTTTCCTCTTCAGAGATAGTGCCTGCCTGGTATTTTTCAAGTAATTCGATCAGTTGTTGGTTTCCCTTCATGGTGGTGGTATATGCTAAAGACAAGAAAGGGAGGAAAAGGTCATATAGATTTTTAAAAAAAAGTTTTAGGGGCTGTTCCGGAGTGTTGGGGGCTATTTTATTTTGTAGTTTGGGATTGGAAAATATAATCCAGCCACATCACCAGGCAGATAGCCACTATGATAGGAATAAGCAGAAAGTAATCAGTATGCAATAAGGTAAATACCTGGCTCATGCGGCCATGGCTGTTGATTGGCGCCGTATTGTTTAATAGTATGACCGCAACACAGGCTGCTATACCGCCAGCAATCGCCCATCCTGTTTTTTGACTGATGATAGGTGGTATTGTTTTCTTTTGCGGTAAGGCATTCATTACCTTCCGTGTAAAATCAGCTGAAGGCTGATCCGGTTCAACAGATTTTAAAAGTGTATCTAATTTCATAATAGTCCCGCTAATTTAGTTTCCAGTTTTTTCCTTGCCCTGTACAACTGTATCTTGACATTGGCCATGGAAAGGCCGGTTATTTTACTGATTTCCCGCACGCTGTTTTCATTCATATAGTAAAGGGTGATCGCGATGGCCTCGGAAGGTGGTAGTTCGCTGATTGCCCTGGAAATGAATTTTGACTGCTCACTGGCTTCCAGGGGCGGAGGCAGTGCATCCTCGTATTCCTGCATCTCATCCAGGGGAAAGGTTTTCTTTTGTTTGAGAATGGATAGACAGGTTCTATAGACGATCGTATAGAGCCAGGTGGAGAACTTTGCATGCCCCCTGTAGGTGTCGATGGCTTCGTAGGCTTTGATGAAACTCTCCTGGGTAGCATCTAGCCTGATTACCTACTATCTTATCTCCCGCAGAAGCGCTTAATCTCCCATGTTTACTACACTCGTTTTGATTGGAATGTTCTTCCAACAGGATACTGCTGTCCATCAGTTAAAGGAAATTGCTGTCAAAGCAGCGAAACCCGTCATCAAACAGCGGGCTGGCCTGGTGATATATGATATACAGGCCGATCCTGAAAATAAGTCTGTGGATGTGCTGCACCTGTTACGAAAAGTGCCTTATCTCTCTGTGGATGCGGATGATCATTTACTGCTGAAGGGGCAGGCAGATTTCAGGGTGCTTATAAATGGGAAACCCTCGGGCATGGATTTTACAACTTTGCTGAAAACGATGCCGGCATCTACTATTGCCCGTGTAGAAGTATATACCGTGCCACCTGCAAGATTTGATGCGGAAGGCGCGGGAGGGGTGATCAATATTATAACAGTGGCCAGGCTAAGGGATGAGTATAAGGGGAATGTGCGATTTTCGGGGAAGTGGCCCCAGGGAGGACCGGGGGCAGGAGCTTCGTTTACGTTAAAAAAACGGAGAACCGGTTTCTCCGCATTTTTGGGCGCTAATTACACCCGGAACCCGGAGACCACCCAATTGATAAGCGGGAGTGTGGTGAACCAGGAAGTCAGGGAGCACGCTCAGGAGCGTTCAGGATATATAGGGCTGGAAGGGAGTTATGAACTGGATAGCCTGAATTTAGTGACTGCCAGGCTGAACATCCATCGCAACAGGTTAGACGGTGATAGATGGCTGGCTGGGGTAGGAGATAGCCATAACCGTAGTTTGAATAATGCAATGGATGCAGGAGCGGATTACCAGCTGAGTGGGAGGCGGCATAAAACCAGGCTGCTGACTTTTTCATTCAGGCATAGCCGTACCGAAGGAGAACTATACAATGGCCTTCGTACGAATGAGGTATTGGCCGATGAAAATACTGCGCAGGTAGATTATGTGTATCCTTTACCTGCAGTGACAATTGAAGGCGGCATAAAAGGTATCTTCAGAGATAGCAGGAGTGATGATTTTGACTATCAGCAACAAGTGGTGGCGGCATATAATTCATACCAGTTCAGTATAAGGACCTGGGATTTCCAGGCTGGTTTGCGATGGGAACACACTATTACAGCACGTACTTCCTACCATAATTTCTTTCCGGATCTCAGTGTGAGCAAGACATTTAAAAACCAGCATCAGTTCAATGCAGGATTTTCACAACGTATGAAACGACCGGGTATTAACAGGCTGAATCCTTTTGTAGACAGGCAGAACCCTTATTTTATCTTTACCGGTAACCCTGATTTGATGCCGGTGGTTGTGAATTCCATAAGTGCCGGGTATAACATTGGTGGCAGGATGGCCGGGCTTGATTATACCTGGTTGCAACATGCAGATATGCCGGTATCGACCTATGATTCTACTACGATGGTGACGACCAGTACATTCGCGAATGCGGGAAATATAGCGGGGCTGAGTGCATATGTATATGCAGGGTTTACCCTGGCATCGCATTTGACTCTAAACACGAATGGGAATGTTATTTACTTCAGGATTGGTGAAAGTGAGCTGCTGACCTATGCGCTGAATATTGCTGCTGCTTATAATTTTGAAAAAGGATGGAGGGTGACTGTAGATGGAACCGTGTTGAGTAAAAACCCCACTGGTTTCCAGGGTACAACGAATGGATTGCTGGCCACTGCTTTTGCTGTCAGTAAAGAGCTGCTGAAAGGGCAGCTAACACTGAATGCCGGCGTGAATAACCCTTTTACAAAGTATCGGCATCGTCTTGTACATACCAGCGGGAATGGGTTTTACCAGCTGAGTGATACGCGCTTATATTACAGGTCGTTTACGATGAGTATGAATTACAATTTTGGAAAAATGACAGGTAATATTAAAAAGAGTAAGACGACAATTAATAATATTGACCTGTCAAATGGAAAGGGGATGTAATCAGTTTATTTGGGCTAATATCGCCTGGTAATAGTTTTCCAGGGCGTTTTCTCCGTAGGAAAGATAGAGGTATGGCTCTATCAGTTCCAGTTCCATCAGTACAAAATGACCATTCACCATCAATCCATCTACGCGTACATACAGGCATTCTTTGGCATATTTCTCTACATAGGTGGCTGCATGGGCTATTTCCTCCGCTGTTGGATAGAGGGTATCAATAGACCCGCCATAGATCTGTTGTACCCTGAAATCTCCTGCTTTTGGTCTTTTCAGGATCGTATGACTGTATTTCCCATTGAAGAAGATATAGGACCATTCTCCATCCTGTATTTCATTCATCAATGGCTGTACGATGTAATCAGCTTCGGCCAGCAGTGCAACTACCTGCTCATAACTGGCAGCAATTGCCTGCTGGTGAACAATAATCGTATTCTTGCTGCCACCGCTGATGCAGGGTTTGATGATGACGGACTGCGTTTTTAGCGTTTCAAACAGGGGCTGCAGCCCCCCTTTCCAGCCCCGCTCCAGGAATACGGAGGGGATCACATCAAAACCGTCGGCAATGATCTCCTGCAGGTAATGTTTATCCAGGTTCCAGCGAACGATCTTATAATCATTCAAAAGACGGATATCCAGGGATTCGATCTTATCCAGCCATGCTTTAAACGCATCTATTTTCTGGTGGTAATCCCAGGGCGTTTTCAATATAGCAATATCATATTTCGTCCAGTCTACAGCCGGATCATCCCAGATAGTAGCCTCAATATCAAGTCCTTTATTTTGTAAGTAGGATAATAATCCGGTGATCTCGTTAAACCCATTGGCCGCGGAATATTTGATCTCCCCGGAATAGGTAATGTAAGCAATCTTCATCTGGTGCCTGTTATGAAGAGGAGGGATCCTCAATGATCTGATACAATTCGGAAAAACAAGCCGCAAAGCTACACATTTTATCAAATTTGCGCTGGTTCCGGTGGGGCTGACGCGAAAGTGAGGATATTTTGCAGACAAAATATTAACTTTCGCCCGAATTAAAAGATTCGTGACCCCATGGGACTATTTGATTTTCTGAAACAACCTAACCCAAACGCCGAATTCTGGAACTGGTTCAAGAAGCATGAAAAGGACTTTTTTAAGGTACTACAGGACAAAGGAGACATTCAGGGGGAATTATTTAACCCGCTTGCTGAACGCTTATCAAAGATCCGGGAGGGATATTTTTTCCTGGCAGGGATCCATAAGGGAACAGCAGAATTGATTTTGACAGCAGATGGGAAGATTAAGAATATCCCTTTTATAGAAGAACTGGTAGCAGCAGCGCCCACCATCCCGGGATGGACCTTTATGGCGGCAAAACCGGCTACCCTGACAGCCTCTCAATCTATCGGGTTGGGAGATTACCGGTTTGACTACCAGACCCTGTTCTTTTTTGCCAACGAAGATCCCCAGTACCCGGACAAAATCAGTATTACAGTCGTACATGATCAGTATACCGCGGAGAACAGGGAGCAGATGGTGATGGGGGTATACATCTTCCTGGATAATTACCTGGGAGAAATTAAGTCTGCCACGGTGATTGATGCAGTGGACATCGCCGGCCCGGAAAATGCAGGGCGGGAACTGATCCCTATTCATAAACTAAAAGCATATATTGATTGGCGTGAGAAGGAATTTGTAGAGAAATATGACGGTCTGGGGTTTGATAAAGAACGGGATAGTTATACTGCCCTGCAGGCAGAAGATCCTAACGGCATACCCATGCTGATGGTGGTAAATGCAGGGGCCATGCAATGGGAGTACCCGGCCTCTTACCCCTGGATACTGGAATACATTATTAAGTACCCGGATGATGATAATGCCGGCCTGCCTGGTGAAAAGACCATGGAACTGATGGAAACCATTGAGGAGGAGTTAAGGGTATTATTGGCAGGGGATGATTTTATGGATATCGGGCGCGTTACCTCTGAGAACCGCCGTAGTATCTACTTCACCTGCAGGGAGTTCAGGGCCCCTGTAAAAGCTGCTGATACCATTCACAGGAAATATGAGCCACAAATAGAGATTGAATGGGATGTGTATAAGGATAAATACTGGCAGTCATTAGATATTTTCAGGCTGGAAAACTGGAACGTAGAATAAACAGAATAATACACCATATGCGATTAACCATAGTAATACTGCTGGCAGTCATGTTTGCTTCCTGCAAGTTTAAACATCCTGTGCTGGATCAGGAGGAGTTTGCTCAGGCTTATTTAAAGGAGCTGCATGCCAACTATCCTGCCGTGAAATTTGTACCAAAGAAGGATTTTAGTATCAGTGCCGAATCGAAAGCGGGGAATTTTACTTTTTACCTGGATAATGCTTATCGCGCTTATCAGCAGGAACCCGATTCCCTGGCAAAAGTGCTACGGCAGTATATGGGGTCGGCTTCCTTATTGTTTCGGGAGAAGCAGAAAATGGAACTTTCCACCATCGTTCCGGTGATCAAGCCAATAACTTACCTGGATGACCTGAAAAAGGCAGGCAATTCCCTCGAAATGGCGACAAAAGCTTATAATGATCAGTTAGTCATTGTGTACGCCGAAGATCTTCCCGAAGGCTTTAAATACCTGACCAAAAAAGATTTTGACAGCATAGGGATCTCTGCTGATAGTTTACATGAACTGGCGATTGAGAATTTCTACAAGCAGGTACCTAATATTGAAACCTATAGTAAGGATGGCAGGTATATGCTGGCGGCTGGTGGCAATTACGAGGCAAGCCTGATTTTACTGCCTTCATTATGGATGGATGACTGCCCGGTAAACGGTGATTTTGTGGTCGCTATCCCCAGCAGAGACCTGATCTTCATCACCGGTAGCAAAAATAAAGCGGGTTTAGATTCGCTAAAACATTATGCGTCAGAAGGTTATGGTTCAGGCATATATACTGTTTCTGATCATCTGTTCCGGTGGAATGGGTCAATATTTGAAAAGTATTGATACCTTGCCGGGCAAATCTGACCTATGCGTTTTTTAATATTATCCCTCTCCTGTATGCTGGCTATTTCCTGCAATTCCAATTTTATGTCAAAAGCGGATTTTGCAGCTAAATGCAGGACTGCGCTGATAGCAAAATGCCCGGCTTTATTTGTGACCGTATTAAACAAGGAAACCCTTTTTATAGAAAACAGCAGTAAGCGTGACAATGTGAGTCTTACCGCGTTTTACAAGGAATATACGGCGGCACCGGGTGCTGTTGACAGTGCTGTTCAACATTTTATTAATGCCACCGGGCTGGTGGCCGATAAGGGGGCAAAGATCGATCTTTCAAAAGTTTTTCCTGTTATCAAGCCAACAAGCTGTTTGAGCAACGGAGCTAAAGATCAGGCCTTTCCCCTGGTAAATGAACCTTATAATGAGCAGCTGATTATTTTATATGCGGAGAACACGAAAGAGGGGCTGAGCTACATCACCAATACTGCTTTCGAAAGCCTGGGTATTAGTAAGGACAGTTTGAAAGCACTGGCTATTCAAAATTTCTCTGCTGCCGTTTTGCCTAAGATCAAGGGGAAAAAGAGTGAATCCGGTCATGCTTACCTGTTTACGGCAGAATCCCAGTATGATGCAGCCTTGATTTTATTCCCACTGGTATGGGTGAAGGAGTATGTAGATGTGAAGGGCGATATTGTAATGGCGCTTCCTTATCCTGATATGCTGTATGTAGCAAAGAGCGATGATGCCGAAGGCATTGAATGGATAAAAGAGGAAATGCAAGGAGTACATATGGGTGGCGTACAGCGGATCTCCACAGACCTGTTCAGATGGAATGGCGACCGGTTTATAAAGTACCAATAGTTAAGATATTTTAATATGGGCTGACCAAAAAGTCGAAAAAGGGCTTTGGGGTTAGCCCAATTTTTTCGACTGGTTTTATATTTTTTTTTGCACAAACCGCTGTACGTTTTGTGATTAATATTGATCAATTTCCAGTATTTGAGTTGCAGGGGTTGTCTTACCATTAGCTTGAATTTCATCATATTTAATTGCTAATTTAGTATTCTCTTTAATATATCCCCAGCGATTCCATCCTTCATCAAAATTATTTACTGATAAATAAAACTGATTATCTTCAGAATCCCTTGCAAACATAAAGCTAGACATACCATATCCCCTATCATCTGGTATGTGATAAACGGTAACGATTTCAAAACCGTCAGCAATTAGCTCTTCTATATGTTCTCTATCATAAACAGATTCGTCCTGAATTCCTTTGTACCATTTTACATGATGCAAAGGATTATTTAATATTTCCAGCCCATATACTTTATTTAAAAAAACGAGATTTTCGCTAGAATTTATATTTTCTCCTCGCAACTTAGAAATAATAGTGAAGAAATGCGTAGCTACAAATCGAGCATACAAACTTTTTATTTCTTTAGAATAATTAAAATTCGGAGATGCTATGAAAATTATATCTTTCAATATTTTATTTGCTTCAATACAAGCATTTTCAAAGTAATTTTCAAGAATAAAAATTTCATCAAATATTTTTAGTATTTCTTTGATAAAACCTTCATTACTTTCGATAGACCCATAACGATATTCTATCTTGCGTTTGAGTGCAGTTGCTCGGGATACTCCAAGTATTGATCTCCAATGACCTTTCGTCTGCCAATTTTCTGTCAATTCAATAATTTTGTCAAATCGCCCCAAGTATAGCAAACATAGATAGTACGGTTTTATAACAGAAAAACTAAATCGCTTTGTTGAGTTATCTGGATTATCATAATGTTTACCTAATAGATACTCAAAATAGGGCAATGCATCTTCATAATCATTATTATAAAAATGCCTTAAAGCAATACCCAATTTTATCCTAGGGGAACTATCGTCGAATTTTTCTGCTTTTAATAGATGGATTAATTCGTTAGTAGTATCTTTTAATGCACCAAAAATTCGTGAATAATTAAAAAGGAATAAAGGATCTGTTGTTTTTGTTCTACTTGTTTCATTAAACTTCTCTCTTAAAGTAAATAATTCAGTATTATTATTTACACGACCAGATATTGAAAGACTTTTATTGAGATCTACTATCAAACTATATAAATAAGGTTCAGTTTTTTCTGGTATGTATTCTTCATCAAATTCAGACAAACCTAATTGCTTAATTCTTGCTGTCTGTTCAAGGATTTTTGATTTCCGTTTTTTAGCAGATTCAGCAATACTATTCCTTACTTCAATATTCCTTGGATTTATTAATAATAAATCTCTAATTGATTCACTCAACTTATAAACGTCATTACCAAATTCATCAACCACTCTTACTATCAAACTTGTCTTTGCTAATTCATTGATTGATTCTGCTAAATTGTCATTATTTAGCTTTAAAAAGTCAACCAAATCACTTCTGGTTGGCATACCAAGAGCGTAGATAGCCTCGAGAATTGTTATGGACGTTGTTTGTAATGCTTCAATTAAGTTCTTATACGAGAAGGCTACTATATCCTTTTGCGACTTATTTATAGATTGAGCAATATCTGCTCCCCTTATATATAAGTCAATAGTTAATCTTATTGCTAACGGATTATTATTAGCAGCATCCGCAATTCTATCCAATTCTTCTTGCTTAAAATCGACAACACCTCTCTTGCGCAAATAATTCCTACTTAGATTTACTGCGTGTCTTTTAACTAGTGGTTCAAGAGTGACTGTAGTTGCAGAGTCTACAGATATTCTACTTGTCACTAACACCCTCCATTTTAAGGGTAGCGACTGATTAAATTCTAAGAACTCTTTGGGAGATTCAATAAGTAATGTTTCTAAGTTATCGATACAAATTAAAATTTTCTCATCTTGCAAGAGGGATACAACTTCATCGAAATTGTTAATATCTATTCTGTTATATAAAGTTTTCAAATCCTCCAAAATGGAATCCTTTATCTGACCAATTCCATTTACAGCATCAATAAACTCAATTCCATCAGCAGTTAGGCGTTCATTTTTTAAAGTGCAAAATACAATCGAAGAGACACGATTAGACCAAATTGGGCTTAAACTTAAATCTCTCAGGTATTGAAGTACCAAGGCTGTTTTGCCCACCCCGCCAGGAGCGACAATAGCAATTAGATTATTACGTTCCTTGGATAATACTGATTCAAGATCTTTAAACTCTTTATCTCTTCCTAGTAGACCTGTTATTTCATGATCGAATGTAGAGGGGAGTGTATTCCTAATCGCCCAATGAACATTATTTAACCATTCTTCGGGCGGAGCACTAAGATTTTCATCAATTGCAGAATTAAGAGCATTTCGAACACTTGTAAGCCCAAGTTTTTCTATTAATGGGTCACTCGCAATAGTTGCTGCACGAAACCAATAGCAATCAGGAAATGGTCTATTGGGATGGCTAACCGCATTACGAATATTAAAAATTCCCAATACAGAACAGAGTTGTTTGAGTTCAATTATATAAGGCTTGACTGAAGTACCATCCGTGATCGAAATGGCAAAATTAAATATCTCATCCAGATAACTGGCCTCAATAATAAGATTAATATCCTCCCCGGATATTGGGTTTCCACGTTCATTTTCCCGGTCTATGATTTTCTGTTTTCCAGACTCGGAAAGTTCATTTAGATTCTCATTTTTAATAACATAGTTACCTAGCGACAACTCAAGTTCGTAAATAACCATTGCCGTTTTTATTCTTAACTTTTGAATATGCTCCATTATAAATGTTTGGGATCAGTTTCCACATTGGGTATCTGTAATATATATTAAGCTTCTAATTAAAAAAAAATAATTTTTCAATTTTAGGATCATGTATAAGAGAGGTTGATATAATTTTTAATGAGTTTATTAAAACAAAATGGGCTGACCAAAAAGTCGGAAAAGGGCTTTTGGGTCAGCTCCTATACCCTATTTTTAATGCCATTACTACATTTAAAGGGTACCTCAATATCTAATAGATATAAACATATCAATCAGACGACATATTGATACTTATTTATTGAAGGAGAAGTATTATATTCGGATAAGAGACTGTAGCCTTACAGTCATAACCCCAAAACCATTTTTTATGGCAATCATTCAAGACGCCGCCCTTTTTCACCTCGTGAGAGGTACCCTTGGCGGTGAAGTCACTATTTACGAAAGAAACGGCCAGATTATCATGGCCAAAAAACGTGGTCCTTCGAAGCAGAAACCTACGCAAAAACAACTGGAAGCCAGGTATAAGATGCGGGTTGCCGCTGCCTATGCAAAAGTCATCATACAGGATCCTGAGCTGAAAGCATACTATAAATCGCTGGCAGGGCCCGGCCAGAATGCCTATAATATGGCCGTAAAGGATGCTTACCATTCTCCTGAAATTCAAAATATCCGCCTGGAAGCCGAAGAAGTAGTTGTAACCGTGAAAGATGAATTCCGGGTAGCCGAAGTGCAGGTACGTGTGGTGGATACGGAAGGTGTGCTCCTGGAAAGAGGACGTGCTATTTTGGGCAGGAATGGGATAGACTGGTATTACAAAGCTGCCGCATTACCGCGTGGCGCAAGGCTTATTGTCGTGGCGGTAGACCTGCCGGGAAATGAATCCACCAAAGAATTGCTGATTACCTAAAAAGAGCTTATATCAAAAGTAATTTGAAGGCATTGAGAATTACATCAACAAAAATTCTCTCCACCAGGTACCCGGATTTAATCCGCGTAATTTTACTATTGATACAAGCTCTCTTTATCTTTAATTGCAAGGTGTAGTTTTAATTGTAAGGTGTAGCGATTAAATTTCCTGCTACATCCGTTTTAATTGTCTTTTCTTCACCCGGCATCAGTGAAAAATATGAATCACTGATGATGGCCGGTAAGATCTGGTTGCCTTTGCTGTCCTGTAACTGCAAGCGGATGCCTGCTGCAGGCGTGGTGGTTGACTTGTTTTTGATCGTAAATGTATGCGCATCTTTCCTGGTAATCAAAAGCTCCCTGCCAACAGGTGATAGTTTATTGAGTAAGGTATAATCACCTGTCATGTATTCATTCGTTGAATATAACAGTTTCCCCTTTGATAATTTAAGACGCAGGAAATATAAGCTTGTTGAGTCTTCCATTGTCGTGAATGCATCACTGAGATTGGTCGCTGCAACATTAAGGTCTGCTTTCTTAGTGGAGACTAATTTTCCTGCTGCGTTATAGATATTGGCCTCTACTGTGACGCCCTGCAACGGATAGTTTTTATTATTGATCACCTTCACCATCTTAGTAACCGGGTTCCACTGCACATGGATCGGTTCACAGGCTGATTTCGCACCAAAGTACGCACCTGTCAGGTCGTAATAATAGTCGTAAGTCTGCCAGATCATGGTCGGATAAGCGGATTGACTCATCCAGATCAGCATACCGGAAGCATCCTTCCACATATGGTCATTCCAGCCTTCGAACATGGCTTTCATGGTGGCAAGGTTCAGCAGCTGTGCTTTCTTACAGAAGTCTTCCAGGGAACTGGCCTGCCCATACTGCTTATTGATATCATTGACATACTTCACAGGATCTGCGCCACCACCCAAACCAAAATCGGTACAGAAGTAGTGCCTGGCCCACATATTATCTTTGCTGTTCAGTGCTTCGGGCGTAGGTGCTACCCAATATTCCTTTGGCATGAATTTCTTAAAGCTCTCTGAATTCACGAAAGTAGCGGTGCCTAATTCACTGCGCATTCCCCAGCTGTTGGTAGAGAAGAGATAGCCATTGTGTGGATCGGTAAAGTAAACCTTTGGATCTACATTCGCCCATATGCCGCTGCCGGAAAGGGTTTTGCTGCTACCATGTATTGAGAAGTTGGGATTGTCTACACTCGCATTGGAGCGTGGCAGGTAGCATTTATCATCTGCATCATATTTAGTAATCGCAGTGGTGATAGCATTACTGATATCGCCATGTGCATTACTACCGGGGGTGCCTTCATTGGCGCCACACCAGATCACGATGGAAGGATGATTACGCAATTTTTTGAGTTTCTCCACTACGTTGTCTGCAAACATCTGCAGACTATCGATACCGCCTATATTATTCAGCCAGAAATCATCCCATACCATGATACCATATTGATCACAATATTTATAGAAGGCTTCATCGGTGACTTCGCCCGTCCAGTTACGGATCATGTTGAAGTTCATATCCTGGTGCATGCGTATGCGGGGTTCATAGTCTTTGTCTCTTACCTTCAGCATGTAGTCAGACATGCCCCAGTTGCCGCCTTTTACCAGTATCGGTACATTGTTGATATAGAGGCGCATAGGGCCGTTTAAGGCCGTAGTATCGCTGCTTACTTTCCGGATCCCGAAATTTTGTGTAACCGGTGTCGCAGTTTCAAAAGAGAGTTTGCAGGAATACAGGAACTGATCGCCATAGCCATTTGGCCACCAGAGATGAGGATGCTGCAACAGCTGTTGTGGTAATGAAATATCCTGGCTGCTGCCTGCTGCTAATGTCAGCTGCTCAGAACTGATGGTGATGTTGCCGGGAGTGATCAGTGCTTTTAATTTTCCGCTGATGGCAACAGGAGAGGAGTTCGTGAGCTGTGCGGCAATGTGCAGCGTGGCCTGGGTAGTATCAGGCATTACAGCGCGTATCCATGGATCAGAGATGCTGACAGGACCGCTTACGGTGAGGGCTACCGTATCAGTAATCCCACTGTTCAAACCGGGTACTGCCGGCATCCAATCCCAGCTGCCGCTACAGATATAGGTAGGGCTTTCCCAGTTGGCCAGCGGGTGGTCGTGGTCAGGATCCCATCTTGGAGGAGCCACCAGCACCGCAATGGCGTTTTTGCTTTTTAACAGGGCGGTAACGTCAAAAATACCTCTCTGCATGTGACCGTGGGTAGAGCCGAGCAATTTTCCATTGAGGTAGATGCTTGCGTACTTATTAATACCATTGAATTTCAGCCATACACGCTGATCTTTTTTAAGCGAAGGTGTAGCAAATTCAGTCCTGTACCAGAAAGGACGGTTGTATTTTGCCTTATCCACCTTGTAAATGTTTTCTGCATAATCAGGATCTGATTCCTTTCCTGCTTTTACATAGGCATAGAATACAGTGCCGGGAACGATGCCGGGCACCCAGTTCCTGTCGTTGAATCCTGCTGTGGCAATTTCCGCGGCCTGCTCCTTCGTTTCTGCCTGCGGACTAATTTTCCAGGTAAGTTGCTGACCATATAGAATTGTACCAGTAACATGGAATAATAGCAACAATGCAATTGATTTCATAAGTGGTAAAATATTTCCACAAAGATTAGGGTTTAGCAGGGAGAATAAAAAATATTTGCTAAACCGGTTTAGGTGATTTTTTCAAAATTATAATAATTAACTTAATAGGTATTATAATAAAAATAATATGTTAATGTTATTGCAGGGTAATTTCTTTTATTCTTTATTTGCTAAATCAGTTTAGCGAATTTCACGGTTATGAAAAGTACCTTATCCCTACTACTGGCATGGTTTATATGTGGAACAGCTGTTGCACAGCAAGCCTGGTATATCGATGGATACCATGGGGGCGTGTGGGGCCACTATCCCGACTGGAATACCCGGTTTATGGCCGATCAGCTGGCACAGCATCCCGATTGGAATATTAATATAGAGATTGAACCGGCAACCTGGGCGCGTGCCATGCAGGTGGATGCTCCGGCACTGAATGATTTCAGAACTTTCTTTGAGGCCGGCAGGGTTGAGTATGTTAATCCCTCTTACGGGCAGCCATACTTATACAATGTTTCAGGAGAAAGCATTATCCGGCAGTTCCAATATGGTATGCAGGAATTGAAAACTTATTTCCCCCGGGCTGAATTTACTACCTATTCTTCTGAAGAGCCTTGTTTTACAAGTGCCTTACCGCAGATCCTTACTTCATTAGGTTTTAAATATGCTTCTTTGAAGAATCCGAATACCTGTTTCGGTGGCTATACCCGTGCACATGGCGGCGAAAAAGTTTACTGGACAGGCCCGGATGGAAGTGTGATCCTGACGGCTCCCCGGTATTCAGGCGAAGCCCTCTCCAATGAATCTACCTGGCAAACGATTGGATGGAATAATAGTCCGGCCTACCTGGAGCATGCAAAGCAGGACGGCATTTTGCATCCTATTGGTATGACCCTGCAGGATGCGGGCTGGAAGAATGGCCCTTTTATGGGGAGCAAGGCAAATTATACAACCTGGCGAAATTACTTTGAGCATATAGTCAATAATGATAGTGCTGCCACCTGGAACTTATCCCAGGAAGATATCCTTGTCAACCTGGTATGGGGTTCACAGGTCACCCAGCGAATTGCGCAGCAGGTGCGTGCGGCGGAAAATATGATCCTGCAGACAGAAAAGCTGGTGGCAATGTCTGTATGGGATGGCAACATGAAATGGCCGCAGGCGGAATTTGATGCAGCCTGGCGTACATTATTATTAGCAGAGCACCACGATTCCTGGATCGTGCCTTATAACGGACAGCCGGGTGATACCTGGGCAGATAAGGTGCATAACTGGACTGAACAAACGAATCATATCTGTGATAGCCTGATTCAAATAGGAAGTGCCCGGCAAAACCAGGCAAAGATTGCCCGGATTAAAAATGGATACCAGCTGGATAATGATATGTATCGTATCGTGGTGGATACGGTACACGGTGGTGTGATCACTGAGTTATTCTCCAAAAAACTGAACAAAAGCTTTGCTGTAAATGGGTTCAATGAACTGCGTGGCAACTTCTACGAAAAAGGTGGCCGTCATTCTTCTATGGAATCCCGCGTGCGGGTTGTTAAATTATCCAATGGCCTGGAAATCCACGGCCAGATTGCGGGTACGCCTTATACACAAACTATCAGCATCAGGAAGGGAGATCCTAAGATTGATTTCGAACTCCACCTTGACTGGAAGAAAAATACAGGCATCGGTACGCCCCTTACAAAAGAATATAAATGGGAAATGCGGGATAAGCCTTTTTACAATGATAGTAATAAACTATTGGTCGTATTTCCTACTACATTAAAGGATGTGCATGTTGCCAAAGATGCGCCATTTGATGTAACAGAGAGCCGGCTGGACAACACTTTTTTCAACAGCTGGGATAGCATTAAAAACAATATCATCCTAAACTGGGTAGACATTACTGATGGTCAGTATGGATTGGCCCTGTTCTCAGATCATACCACCAGTTATACGCATGGAGCCGGTTTCCCATTAGGGCTGGATATTCAGTATTCCGGCATGGGGCTCTGGGGCAGGAACTATACCATAGATGGTCCTACCACTGTGAACTACGCGATAGTGCCACATAAAGGGAACTGGGAAGCGGGCGACATTCCCCATCAAAACAACCTGTGGAATGATCCTTTAGCGGACTACAATTCAATCTTTACCCTGGAAGGGGGCGCTGTGCAGGTGACTTCTATGACCTGGAAGAATGGGCAGCTGGTCGTGCGCCTGTATAATCCATCTACTAAGCCTGGCCAGGCACGGCTTAGGTTCAAAAAAGAGATTGGCGAAGTGAGTTTGGTGGAATTGAATGGAGAAATCAATACAAATAAACAAAGCACGAAAGCAGTGACGAATAATAAGGAGGTAGTAGTAGATTTACCGCGTTTTGCTATTCGTACACTTTCAATAAATCCACAATGATGAAACTCAGGCAGGTACTCATACTCTCTTTAATTGCCGGCAGGACCATGGCGCAGTCTCCTGCTGATTATGTCAATCCTTTTATCGGGGCCAGCACCAGCGTAGGTGCGGCCGGTATATATCACGGACTGGGAAAAACCTTCCCGGGTGCTACCACTCCCTTTGGTATGGTGCAGGTAAGTCCGAATACCATTACCGGGGGTGACAATGGCTCAGGCTATAGTTATGAGCATACCAGCATCGAAGGTTTTGCTTTTACCCAGATGAGTGGGATCGGCTGGAACGGGGACCTGGGAAATTTCCTCGTAATGCCCACTTTAGGGCCTTTAAAGACGAGTAAAGATGCTTACCGTAGTGATTATGTCAAATCCACAGAAAAGGCAGCTGCGGGCTTCTATGCCGTTGAATTCAATAATCATATCCAGGCAGAGATGACAGCGACCCCGCATAGCGGTTTGCTTCGTTTTACATTCCCTGCCAATAAACAATCCAGGATTCAGATAGACCTTGCCCGCAGGGTAGGGGGCACTTCTACCAAACAATATATTAAGGTAGTGAATGACAGCACGATCATGGGTTGGATGCAATGCCCTCCCGAAGGTGGTGGCTGGGGCGATGGCGAAGGGCATGCTGATTATACAGTGTATTTCTATGCAGTATTCAGTAAGCCACTCCGCAACTATGGGGTATGGAGTGCAGACATTCCCGATAGCTGGAGCCGGAAACTGGAAGATGTGACAAGTGAACGGTATTTAGCACAGGTGGCTAAAGCACAGGTACTGCCCCAGCTCAGAGAGAAAGAGGGGAAACACCTGGGTTTTTACACTGAATTCGATACCAAAGCAGGGGAGCAGGTGCTGATGAAAACGGGGATCTCTTTTGTAAGCATGGCGGGTGCGGAGAATAACCTGCATAAGGAAATTACGAACTGGAATTTTGAAGGAGTAAGGACCCGTGCACATAGTAGCTGGGATCAGGCGCTTTCAAAAATAAAAATATCCGGTGGCACTGCCGGGGAGAAGAAAGTGTTTTATACCGCTTTGTATCATACCATGATCGATCCCCGCATTGTAGAAGATGTGGATGGTAAATATACCGGTGGTGATGGCAAGGTACACAGTGGCGGCACATTTCATAAACGCTCAATTTTTAGCGGATGGGATGTGTTCCGCAGCCAGATGCCTTTGCAAACGATCATCAATCCTTCTCTTACCAATGACCTGGTCAATTCTCTTGTCACCTTAGCCAAAGAGAAAAATAAGGATTACCTGGAACGCTGGGAATTGCTGAATGCTTATTCCGGTTGTATGATAGGGAATCCGGCTGTTTCCGTGATCACAGACGCATATGCGAAGGGGATCCGCAAGTACGACGTTAAAGAGGCCTACCGCTTATCCGTGAATTCCCAGAAACGATTTGGGAATAGTGAACTGGGTTATACCCCGGGTGACCTGAGTATTGCTTATACACTGGAATACGCTTATACTGACTGGTGTGTAGGTCAGCTGGCAGGCTGGCTCCATGAGAAATATGCTGCGGATGGCGGAGCTTATAAAAACATTTTCGATACAGAAAAAGGCTGGTTCAGACCTAAAAATAAAGATGGCCAATGGCAGCCATGGCCGGCAGAAGGCCGCCTGAAACAATGGTATGGCTGTATTGAAGCAAATCCTTACCAGCAGGGATGGTTTGTACCACAGGATGTAAATGGGATGGTTACACTGATGGGTGGCAGGGATAAGGTGGTAAAAGACCTGGAAGATTTTTTTGATAAGACACCTGAGAACATGATGTGGAATGATTATTACAATCATGCCAATGAACCGGTGCACCATGTTCCTTTCCTTTTCAACAGGCTGAATAAACCCTGGCTCACCCAGAAATGGACCCGTGCTATTTGTCGCCGTGCCTATCACGATGGGGTAGAAGGTTTGGTTGGGAATGAAGATGTAGGCCAGATGTCAGCCTGGTATGTACTGGCTGCTGCCGGTATCCATCCTGTATGCCCGGGAGATACCCGACAGGAGATCACCAGCCCTGTTTTTGACAAGGTAGTCATCGGCAATTTTACCATCAAAGCCACTAACAATTCACCGGAAAATATATACATACAAAGTGCCCGCCTGAATGGCAAACCTTATAACCAATGTCATATTGACTATAAGGACATTGTAAAGGGAGGTGTACTTGAACTTGTAATGGGCCCATCTCCCAATGAGCAATGGGGTATCACTAAATAACAAATTTCACATGAAGAAATTACTGATTCTGTTCATGGCTGCCGGCGCAATGACGGCAAGCGCACAACAAAAAGCAGCTCCTTTCCAGAAGGGCGATCGTGTTGTATTCGTGGGCAATAGTATCACAGATGGCGGACACTATCATTCCTATATCTGGTTGTACTACATGACGCATTTTCCTGAAAAACGGATCACCTGTGTGAATGCAGGGATTGGTGGCGATGTGGCAAAGCAGATCTATGAGCGTTTTGATGATGATGTATTATCGAAGAAACCTACCGTGCTCACACTGACCTGGGGCATGAACGATTCCGGGTATTTCGAATGGTATCGTGCAGATGGGAAAGATACGATGCATGCAAGGATTGCTAACTCTTATAAGTATTATGGAAAGATTGAAGAGAAGCTGAAACAGCGGTCTGACATCAAAAAAATCTTCATCGGTGGTTCTCCATATGATTATACTGCTAAGTTCAACGACAAAAACAGGTTTCCTAATAAGACCGAAGCGCTTACTGAAATAGTTGCTTTCCAGGAACAGGCAGCGAAGAAGAACGGCTGGGCTTTCGTGGATTTTTATCATCCTATGATGAACATTAATCAAACGGGGCAACAAAAGGATTCAACTTTCAGCCTGACGCCGACTGATCGTATTCACCCTGATAACGATGGGCATATGGTCATGGCTTACCTGTTCCTGAAAGCGCAGGGGCTGGACAACAAACCGGTAGCGGTGATAAATATCAATGCCACTACCAAACAGGTAAAGACGGCTACCAATTGCCAGATCAATAGTGTAGCAACGACTGCTGATGGTGTGAGCTTTAATTATCTCGCACAGTCATTGCCTTATCCTTTAGATACCATTCCACGTGGCTGGGGCCAGCTCCACAAACAGGCTGATGCGGATAAAGTGGTGCCTTTCAGCAAAGAATTCAACCAGGAAATATTGCAGGTAAGTGGCCTGAAAGCCGGTAAATACAAGCTGCTCATGGATGGTGAAAATGTTGGTACCTACGATGCCAGTGAATTCAGTAATGGTATTAACCTGGCTGAGAACACCCGCACACCGGAATACCAGCAGGCCATCCAGATCCGTGAGATGAATGAAGAGCGCTGGGACATTGAAAGAAGAACAAGGATGTATGCCTGGATGAACTATGACTTCCTGAAAGAAAAAGGCTTGCTGTATGCTGATAACAATGCAGCGATGGATTCTGTGAATGCCTTTGCTGCCGGCAATATCTTCGTGGCTGGTAACAGGGATAACTATACCCGTTCCCGCTACAAGTCAATGCGTGATGTATGGCAACAGGAGCAGGATGTGCTGATCAATAAAATTTACGAAATCAATAAACCTCAGTTGCACAAAGTAGCCATTGTTGCAGCAAGATAACCTGAATATGAGACAAATCTTATCGTTACTTTTTGTACTGTGCACGACACAACTGTTAGCTGCAAAAGTAGATACTGTTAATACCTTTAGTGCATCGATGCACAAGGAGATCAGGGCGGTGGTGATTACCCCGTCTGATTATAGCAGCAGCCAGCATTACCCGGTATTGTATCTATTACATGGGTATAGTGGCAACTACAGTGACTGGGTCATAAAAGATCCGTCATTGGTAACGCTGACAGATCAGTACCATATGATCATTGTATGCCCTGATGGCGACTTTGGCAGCTGGTACATAGATAGTGAAGTGAAAAAAGGATCTAAGTATGAAACATATGTCGGAACAGAGCTGATCAACTGGATTGATCAGCACTATTCCACTATTGCCAATCGTACCGGCAGGGCTATCACGGGCCTCAGTATGGGCGGGCACGGTGCTTTATTTCTCGCTTTCCGCCATCCCAATACTTTTGGTGCTGCGGGTAGTATGAGCGGGGGAGTAGACCTTCGGCCGTTTCCGTTAAACTGGGACCTGGAAAAATTGCTCGGCAAGTACAGTGAAAGTCCGGAACGCTGGGAGAAAAACAGTGTGATCAATATGGTCAACCTGCTCACACCACATTTGCTGGAGCTAAGCATCGATTGCGGAGCGGAGGACTTTTTTCATAATTGTAACGACAGGCTCCATGAACTGCTGCTGGAACGGAATATCCCACACGATTATACCGTAAGACCCGGTGGTCATACATGGGAATACTGGTCAAATTCAATTCAATATCAGGCATTGTTCTTTCATAATTATTTCGATAGGAAAAAATAACAATTTTAATTTGCTAAACCGGTTTAACAATCGTATTTTAGTGTCATAACAGACAATCAACCAGAACAGGACGAAGAAAAGAGGGGGATTAAGGATTTCACGTTTTTATTTTGCTAAATCGGTTTAACTATTTAAGTTGGTGAACCATAAGAACTATACCACGTTATCACTACAAATATTCTGATACAAATAAATCACGCCAATTTATGATAAAACGCTGTATTCCCGTTTTTATACTAATGGCAACAGCTCTCATCTATTCTTCCTGCCGAAAGGAAGGATTTCTGACAGCCACCACTACCACGAACCTTGATGAGAAAAGTGTATTTGGCGATAGTTCCAGAACGGTGGGATTTCTTGCCAATATTTACTCCAATATTGGGGTAAGTGCGAGCCTTAGCCGCTTTTCCTACAACTACATTGTGTGTGGCGGACTAGAAGCTGCCTGTGATGAAGCTGAGCCTTCTCACGCCTTTTCCACACCTGCTACCCAGTTTGCAACGGGAACTGTAAATGCAGGTATTATTGGTGAAGAGCCTTACAAAACCTGCTATTCACAGATCCGCGCGGTCAATGTGCTCCTGAAGAACATTGGCAATGCGCCCCTGCGACAAGCTTATAAAACACAGATGATTGCGGAAGCACGTTTCCTGCGCGCCTGGTTTTATGCGATTCTTGTACAGCACTATGCGGGTGTACCGCTGGTCGGCGATACTTTACTATCCTATGATAAGCCTATTGTGGCTAAGAGAAGCACCTACGAAGATTGTGTGAACTACATTCTTTCAGAATTAGATGCTGCCGGTTCTATTTTACCTGTTACGCAATCCGGTCTCAATTATGGCCGGGCTTCCAAAGGAGCCTGTATGGCCCTGAGAGCAAGGATCTTGCTGTACGCAGCCAGTCCTTTGTTCAATGGTACTACTTTGCCTGCTGATGCGGGTCCGGGTGGCGGTGTAAGTGTAGACCCGGCACTGGTGGGTTATCCGACTGCTGATGTCAATCGCTGGAAACTGGCGGAAGAGGCAGCACAGGCCGTGATCACCCTGGGTACCTATACCCTGAACACGAAGAATGATTACCAGACCAGTACCCCGGGTTATGGCTTCCAGGGCCTGTTTCCACAACGTGTGAACACGGAGTACATTTTCCAGCTGATGCGCCCTACCGGCAACAGTGATTTCGAAAACCTGTTCCTGCCGCCATCCAGGGGTAGTAATGGCCAGGGTTCCTTCCCTTACCAGGGTTTGGTAGATGCCTTCCCGATGAAGAATGGTAAACCCATCACTGATCCTGGCTCCGGCTATGATCCGAATGATCCGTATAAGAACCGTGATCCAAGACTGGATTACAGTATTATCCATGATCAAACGGTATTGCTGGTACGTACCAGCAATGGCCAGACGAATGGCTCTGCCCCGGTAAACATTTATGTGGGTACCTATAACGGGGTGTCTACCGGACAGGATGCCGTTCACCAGGGTACGCTTACCGGTTATTACAATAATAAGATGCTGGACCCTGAAGCAATTGCAGCTACCATCAATCATGGTTCTGACAGGGTACAGCCTTTGATCCGCTATGCTGAAATACTGCTCAACTATGCAGAGGCAGCCAATGAGTTCGAAGGCCCTACCGGTAACGTATATGCTGCTGTAGAAGCCATTCGTGAACGTGCAGGTCTTGATCCATACCAGTTGCCGGTTGGTTTGTCTCAGTCAGAAATGAGGACTTATATTCAAAATGAAAGAAGGATAGAACTGGCTTACGAAGGGCACCGTTTCTGGGATGTAAGAAGATGGAAAATTGCTGCGCAAACGGAAAGTATACAATCACAGGGTATGGAAGTAGACCGCGCCAATGGTACTGTTACTTACAAACCTTTCAACGTGACCAAGCATAATTTCCGTCCTGCTATGTACCTGTGGCCATTCCCTTTATCTGAGACAGGTAAATCTTCAGAACTGGTACAGAATCCGGGTTACTAATCTTTAATTATTCCATGTATGAATCGTTATCTTATTCTATCAGCGTTTTGCCTGCTGCTCTTCTCCTGTAAGCTGGAGGAGGTATCCCCGGTAGGCGAGGCTCCCAAAAACATTTCCGGTAGCTGGAAGGTTCTGAAAGCTACGAGAAACGGCACTGATATCACCAGCGCATTTGACTTCACACAATTCAGGGTGAAGTTTGATTCCGCTGGTAACTATTCCATCGTAAACAAAATTCCCTTCCTCGTGAATACGAATGGTACTTATTCGCTGGATGATCCTGCGTATCCATTTAAGATCACGTTCACTCCACAGGGAGGAAGCGCTGTTGCGACCTCTTTCAATTATGTCACCGCAGCAGGCATCCGGCAGCTGAACCTTACGTTCGTGCCCGGCTGTGAGCTGAATGCATATATTTATACTCTGCAAAAAGATAACTGATAATTTTATGCTTCCACGTTTAAAAATAAAAGGGCGTAAGATCTGGATGCTGTCTGCATTACTGCTTATTGGCATCGTCTTCAGCTTCTGTCATATAAAGATCGCTAAAGTTACCATCCCTGCGTCCGCCAAGGTAGGTGATGTAGTTCCCATTCAACTGGACATTGATGAATCCTGCAACTCCGGGGGTAGCGACCGCCTCATTCTCGGTGTACTGATGCCCAAGGGTTGGAAGGGTACACAGAACATGACCGCTACCTACAAGAGCAGTAAGGGTGATGGCTCCTTCACCATGGTGCCTGTCACAACGCTTGCTGCTCACGGAGATGGCAAGAACTGGCCTGATTACATGAGAGCTACCTTTGGCATTGCCGGTAACCTGATCGATGATATGGAATGGGTCGTAATGCAAAGCGACAATCCCTTTACCTATGCCAATGGTGACAAGATCACCGGTTCTATTTTCATCAACCTGAAAGTGGGCGCTGATGATAATCCAACAGTGGTAAAACTCGCTTATGTAGTAGCGAATACCACCAATGGTTTTACCTCCGATACCTATTTCGATGAAGGCTATGGGCCTACCGCGGAATATTACAACCAGTATGTGGGCGATTGCTTTACGGTGACTGGTGGCAGCGGTGACCTGGTGGATTTCTGTAATCCACAACTTACAACTATTGCTCCTCCAAAGTCCCTGGATAATGACCTGGTCACTATTTCCTTCGACTCTAATGTAACTGAGACGGAACTTTCCGGCAGTGATGAAGTGTATCTCTGTGCTACCGGCACCACCAATGATGGGAAAACGATCACGGTCTGTGAACAAACTTCCAAAACATTGATAAAGGCTGTAGGTAGCGGCCGCTATGAGATCACGTTCTGGCCACGTTCATTCTTCGGTATCAGCGATAACCAGACCCTTACCAACATGACTTATTTCATCACAGATAAGACCGGCACCAAACAGGTGGGCTATGGTAACACGGCTGCTCCTTTCACTTACAAATTTAAATGTGGATGATTATGCGCTACATATTTTGCCTGATCTGCCTGTTTGCCTTCACGCAACAAAAGATCTTTGCCCAGGACGCAAAGAAGTCCGGCATCAATGGCACTGTTGTCAATGAATTCAGCGACCCGATGACCGGTATAAAGGTCATGGTAAAGGATACAAAGCAAGCAGTATTTACAGATGCAAACGGAGAATTCCATATAGATATAGCTCCCGGTACTGTGCTGGTGTTTTCAGGGAAAGATTGCTATACCCGCGAGCTGAAAGCGACTACCGGCATGCAGGTGCAGCTGACAGACGCTTTCCTGAAAGCTCCCCGGCAGGTAGATATGCTGTATGAAAAAGTAGATCGCTCCAGGGTACTGGGGGCTGTATCTACCATCTATACCAAACAGCTGACCACCACACCTGCATCCCTATACGTATATGCTTTTCCCGGCCAGTTGTCCGGCGTGTATACCAAGCAAAACAGTGGTTTCACGTCTTTCAGCATCAGTGAAATTTCATCTTCTGCCATTATTGGTCAAACGCTCGTGAATGCTTCTTCCAATAATAACCGTTCTACTGATAACTCTGAAATTAGCCTGAGTGTACGTGGGCAGTCACCCGTTACGGTGATCGATGGCGTTCAGCGTGAAATATCTTCTATCGACCCTGAGTCCATTGAATCTATTTCTATGCTGAAGGATGGTTTGTCTACTTTATTATTAGGTAACAACAGTTCCCGCCCAGTGATGCTGGTCACTACGCGAAGAGGAGAAATGGGCCGCCCGCATATCACCTTCACGGCGCAGACAGGTATGCAGCAGTCTTTAGGTTTACCCAAACCATTGCCTGCGTATAAATATGCTTACCTGCTGAATGAAACACTGATGAATGATGGTAAGCCAGCCTTGTATACTGCAGATGATTTCAATGCATATAAGAATCATACCGATTCTTATGGTCATCCGGATATCAACTGGTTCAAGACCATTTTGAAAGATTATACGCCCATCTCCAATTACAAGCTGAATGTGAATGGTGGTACGAATGTAGCCCGCTATTCTATCTCTCTCAGCTACTTTGACCAGGAGGGGATCTTTAAAACAAGTTCCGATGTTCCGTATAGTACGAACAATAGCCTGAAGCGCTATGTGATCAACTCTGACATCGGGGTACAGGTGACCCAGAACCTGAATGTGGATCTGCAGTTATTCGGGCGTGTACAGAATACCCGTGAGCCGGGCAATGATTACAATAGTGTATTGAATGCACTGTTTTCTACGCCTAATAATGCCTATCCTATTTACAACCGCAATGGTACTTTCGGGGGTAATAATATTGGTGGAAATGGCGGTCCTTACAGCAATAACCTGTTGTCAAGGGCACAGCATTCCGGCTACACACAGAACAATACCAATGACATCCTGGCGAACCTGGATTTGAATTATAACCTGGGCAGCGTATTGAAAGGATTGACTTTCAAAATTAAGGGTAACCTGGCCTACCAGTCTATTACCGCGCTGGACAGGAGTTTACAGAACCCGTCTTATGGCTATATAGACAGTGCTTATGTGATCTATGGTACGACCACTTCACAAAGCAATGCCTTCCGTACCGTGTTCACCTCCCGTCAATCCTATGCACAGGGTAGCCTGAACTATAACAGGACTTTTGATAAGAGTAATGTGGATGCGCAGCTGATGTATGACCGTAAGTCAGTCGTAGCCAACTATGACCTGGCCTCTACTACGACCAATGCCGGTGGCAGGATCGGGTATGACTACGATAAGAAATATTTTATCAATGCTACCCTGATTGGTAGTGGCAATAACCGTTATCCTGATGGCAAGCGCTGGGGATTATTTTACGGTGCCGGTATCGGATGGGAAATGGCGAATGAAGATTTCATCAAAGAAAACCTGCCATGGATCAGCGGCTGGAAATGGAGAGCGACATATGCCAGAACAGGTAATGCGAACATTGATCTGAACTCTTCTTTATACTACGCTTATTCTCAAACCTACAATTCCAATAACAATGGTAAGAACTACCAGGTAGGTACCGGTTACACTACCGTATATTACCAGTACGAAGGTTCACTGGCCAATCCTTATATCACCTGGGAAAAAGCAGATAAGTTTGATGTAGGTACAGACATTTCTTTCTTCAAAGATCATTTGCAGCTGGCAGCGGATTATTACCACGATGTATATTCAGATATCCTTGGTTTCCGTGGTAATTCTATCGCCCTGCTGGGTACAGGTTATCCGCTGGAGAATATTGGTAAGAACCAGTATCATGGTTTTGAGGTGTCTCTTACTTATAACAATCACCTGGGCAATTTCAATTACTTCGTTACTACAAATGGTAATCTCGCTTATTCCAAAATCGTCTACAACGATGAACTGGCTACGCCTTATGCATGGAACAGGAGAACGGGTTTACCAGTATCCGGTACTTACTATGGTTATACTTCACTGGGCTTGTACCAGGACGCAGCAGATGCAGCAGGCAGTGCCCACATTGCAGGGTATAAACCACAACCGGGTGATATTAAATACAAGGACCTGAATGGAGATGGCGTAATCGATGCATTTGACCAGTCTACAATTGGTGGTACCAAACCACTGGCTTTCTTTGGTGTCACCCTGGGAGCTAATTACAAGGGATTCAATTTTAGTTTCCTGATACAGGGTGTAGGTAACCGGCAGATCAGTTCACTGAACAATGCAGTTACGCACTTTGGGATGGACTATAACACTACCAATGGCCAGGTGTATGAAAATGCCACTGGTCGCTGGACACCGGAAACTGCGAATGAGGCTACTTTGTCAAGACTGGCGGTATCCGCTACGAATAACAATACCATGTTCTCTACTTTCTACCTGAAGAATGGGAATTACGTAAGACTTAAGAATGCAGAGATCGGGTATTCACTGCCTTATAGTCTGCTGAAGAGAATACGCATTTCCGGGCTGAAAATATTTGTAGATGGAGAGAACCTCTTTACCATCGCTGGTTTCAAGGGGATGGATCCGGAGGTACAGCCTTACAGTTATCCGCTGCAAAGGGTAGTGAGCACAGGTGTTAGTATTAAGTTATAAAAGAGATTGAGCCATGAAAAATTATATTCATAAAATACTCTTACTCGCTGTCATTATAGGTGGCTGCAAAAAGTACGAGCAGTTTCCGGTAGATAAAGTGACAGGCAATTATGTCTTTGATCCCCTGGATTCTGCGGGTGTGAATGCACAGTCTTACCTGTATGGCATATACGCCATTGTGAAGAATGGGCACAACCGTGCGGGAGGTGATTACCTGGATGCGGCAGCTGATGATGCAGTGTCTTCACAGACGGGGAGTAATATCCCTGTGACTTTAATTGCGACCAGCGCGGTGACTTCTTTTAACTTCCCGGGTGCAGAAAATTTCTGGGAAGGTACGAACCTCTCACAGGCACCTAACAGCTCTGGTGTACCGGATGCTTTCTGGGCAGGGATCCGCAATGCAAATATCTTTATCAATGGTATTGGTGTAGTGCCTGTAAAAGGTGGTTTATCAAATGGTACAACCACGGCACAGGTATGGAGAAGTGAGGCCCGTTTCCTGAGAGCTTACTTTTATTTTGAGCTGGTAAGACGGTATGGTGGTGTGCCATTGCTGGGTGATAAAGTATATAATATCGAAGACAACCTTGAGATTCCGCGCAATACTTTTGCTGATTGTATCACCTATATCGTGAACGAATGTGATGCCATCAAAGATAGCCTGAGCACAGCGCCTGCTTCAGATGGTGATAACTATCGCGCTACAAAAGGGGCTGCACTGGCACTGAAAGCAAAAACTTTGCTGCTGGCTGCAAGTCCGCTCTTTAATGGTGGAAATGTGGAGAGTGGCAATGCGCTGACCGGTTATACCAATTATGATGTGAACCGCTGGACACAGGCCGCCCAGGCCGCACAGGATGTAATGAACCTGGGTGTATATAGCCTGGTGCCGAATTTCAAACATATTTTCCTGGATCAGAATAACAGTGAACGCATCTTTATTCGTCCGGGCAATAACTCAACCGGTATTGAAACCAGGAATGGCCCGGTAGGTTTCCAGGCTGGTGGTACGGGCAATACAAGCCCCACCCAGGAGCTGGTGAATGCCTTCCCTATGCAGAATGGTTTACCCATTAGCAACCCGGCTTCCGGTTACCTGGCAGCAGATCCTTATAGCCTGCTGAATCCGGTAAAGCGTGATCCACGATTTGATGCTACGATCTTTTATAATGGCGCAACCTGGTTGAGCAGTACGGTAGATACGTATGAAGGTGGCAAGAGCAAACCGAATACTTCTTTACAGCAAACAGAGAGTGGTTATTACATGCGCAAATTCATGGGCGACTTTGAAGGAGCAACTACGTATAGCAATCACTCTTCTGACTGGATGGTAATGCGCTATGCAGAGATCCTGCTGGCCTATGCAGAAGCCAGGAACGAGGTAGAAAGCGCGCCACAGTCAGATGTATATGATCAGCTGCGGGCTATCAGGGCAAGAGCTGGTATTGCGGCGGGCAACGATGGCAACTATGGTCTTTCACCAAATATGACGCAGGCAGAAATGAGGGCTGTGATACAGAATGAGTGGAGAATTGAGTTTGCATTTGAAGAGCACCGTTACTTTGATATCCGTCGCTGGAAGATTGCGGCTACTGTAATGAACCAGCCACGTACGGGTATTTCCATTGTTAAGAATGGGATCTCCTATACTTATAATTATGTGAATATACTGACGACGGTGTTCAAGGATAAACAATACCTGTATCCCATCCCTTACAATGAAGTGGCGAAGAACCCGGCTATGAAACAAAATCCGGGATGGTAATGGTAAGCTACTCAATTCTTAAAAATTACAAACAATCAGATATGCGGAAAATAATACTGCTGATTTGTATAATAATAAATTTACTCCCCGGAGTGCTGCTGGCGCAGCACCGGGTGGTATCCGGCGCTGTGCGGGATATTCAGGGGCCATTGCCGGGTGTGACTGTGGCAGAGAAAGGTGTGCCTACGAATGGTACCATTACTGATGCCAGCGGTAAATTTAAACTGACGCTGAAAGGTTCTTCCAGTGTGCTCATCTTCCGTTACCTGGGTTATGTAACCCGGGAACTGAATGTAGCAGGAAAGGCAGAAGGAATTGATATCAGCATGGCTTCTGATAACCAGGCCCTGGATGAGGTGGTAGTAGTGGGCTATGGTAAAACAACCCGTATTACCAGTACAGGATCTGTAAATACCATCAACGCTGCTGAAATCAGGAACGTGCCTACTGCGAATGTGCAGAATGCATTATCTGGCAGATTGCCTGGCTTTTTTGCACAGCAGTCTTCCGGTCAGCCCGGTAAGGATGCTTCTGACTTTTATATCCGTGGTGTGAGTTCACTGAACCCTGCGGGTAATAAACCACTGATCATCGTGGATGATGTGGAATATACCTATGATCAGCTGCAACAGATCAATGTGAATGAGATTGCTTCCATCTCTGTATTGAAAGATGCAAGTACGACTGCGATCTATGGTATCAAGGGTGCGAATGGTGTGCTGGTAGTAAGTACCCGCCGTGGTAAACTGGGTAAACCACAGATCAATGTACGTGTAGAAGGCGGTGCGCAAACCCCTACAAAGATCCCTAAGTTCCTGAATGCATATGAATCTGCAAGATTGATCAACCAGGCAGATGCCAATGACGGTCTGACGCCTGAGTTTACACAACAGGACCTGGATCTGTATAAAGATCATTCCGATCCTTATGGTCATCCTGATGTAAACTGGTATGATGCAATCTTTAAACAATTCAGTTTCCAGCAGAATACGAACCTGGATATTTCCGGTGGTAATGAAACGGTGAAATACTTTATTTCCGGTGGTGCAATGAACCAGAATGGTTTGGTGCGTACATTCCCGGATCCCCGTGGTACGGTGAATACCAACTACAATTTCAAAAGGTACAATTTCAGATCTAACCTGGACCTCCGGGCAAATAAGACACTGACGATGCGACTGGATGTGACGACCCGTTTTTCTACAACGAATTCACCAAACCTCTCTGCAACGAGTGCACTGTCAGAAGTATTTGATTTTAGTAAGCTGACACCTTTTACAGCACCATTCCTGAATCCTGATGGTACTTATGCCTATGCCTATTCCCGTTTTAATACAGGGCATTTGCCTACGCTGAATGCGCGCCTGGCTACAGGTGGTTATCAGAACGCAAAGAGAACGGATTACAATATCGTATTCAATGCTACCCAGCAGCTGAATAAAATTACGGATGGTTTATCTATCAGTGCACGTATTGCTTATTCCAGCCAGGAACAGTATACGAGAGGTACGGGCAACTTCGGTTCTATTCCTTCTTATCATTACAATCCTGCTGACAAGTCTTATACCCTGAATCCAGCGGGTACTTATGTATTCTCTAATATCTACTATTCAGGTAATACGAATATTTATACCAACAACGTCAATATACAGTTATTCTCTAACTACGATCGTACATTTAGTCAGAAGCACCATGTGACCGGCTTGTTATTAATGAACCAGCAATCACAGACCTTTGATGCATATGACTACCTGGATGCAGCATCTATTGGTGTACCTGCAAAGTTCCAGGGTGTATCAGCCTCTGCAAACTATGAATATGACGGGAAGTACCTGGTGGATCTGAAAGCAGCTTACAACGGTACTGACAGGTTTGCAGCCAGTCACCGCTTTGGTTTATTCCCTGCCATCGGCTTGGGTTATAACCTTTCCGGTGAGAAGTTCTTCAAGGAAGCCTTCCCTGTATTTGGCCTGTTTAAAATTCGTGGTTCCTTTGGTATCGTGGGTTCTGATGTGGCGCCAAACAACAGGTATATCTATGCACAGAATTATATCCAGAATGGTTATACATATCCTTTTGGTGAGTCTCCTTCCAACTATGCCATGTTCTATGAAGGCAACCTGGCGAATGGTAATGTCGTGTGGGAGAAACAGCGGGAAACCAACGTGGCACTGGACATCAATATGCTGAAGAATAACAAGCTGTCTGCCACCATTGAATTATTCAGAAATGTGCGTTACGATCAGCTGATTGTGCCTAATAATGTGCCTGACATCATTGGGGTAGGATTACCTGCTGTGAACATCGGTCGTACACAGAACCAGGGTTTTGATGGTCAGATCGGTTATCATAGTAGTATTGATAACGTGCAGTGGGGCGCTAATTTTGTGTTCTCTTATGCAAAGAATAAAATATTGTACCAGAGTGAGGCATCTCCTGCTTATCCCTGGCTGACACGTACTGGTAAACCATTGAACCAGCCATTCGGCTATCATTCATTGGGGTATTACACACAGGATGATATTAATAATGTGAACACGTACATGGCGGCGAATGGTGGCAGCAATGCGGGCAATAAAAGTGTAGCCGTACCGGATAACGGTTTGCCACTGCATGCCGGTGACCTAAAGTACCAGGACCTGAACGGAGATGGCTTCATCAATGTATTTGATCAGCGTGCTATCGGGCATCCGAACCTGCCTAATACGAACCTGGGTTTGAACTTACAGGCATCTTACAAGGGCTTTAGCCTGAGTGTGCTGCTGCAGGGATCTTTCGGCTACAGTTTTATCATCACCGGTACAGGTATCGAACCGTTCATTGGCCAGTTCCAGCCAGTGCACATGGATGCCTGGACACCTGAGACTGCAGGTAGTGCGAAATATCCGAGGCTGACTACGAACAAATCATCTGTGAATAGTCCTACTTATTATCCATCAGATTACTGGTTGGTGAATGCCCGTTATGTTCGCCTGAAAACGGTGGACCTGGGTTACCAGTTTCCAACCAAACTGCTGCCTTTCAAACTGAATAGTGCAAGGATCTACATGAGTGCTTACAACCTGTTTACTTTTGATAATTACCGCAAATACCAGCAGGACCCTGAGATCGGTACAAATACCGCGGGGGATGCGTATATTAATCAGCGCGTAGTTAACTTAGGTGTACAATTAAGTTTATAAGCATATGTTTCCTACTATCGGAGATCTTATCAGCTATATATTCCATGTTCATGTGAAGGTTAATCTTCAGACTTTTGGTTCATGTATGGCCCTGGCTTTTGCCGGGGCCTATGTGGTATTTGTAGCTGAGTTTAAGCGGAAGGAAAAGGATGGCACGATTGGGCTGATACGGGTCAAAGATGCCAGTAAACCGTTAGAGGTATTCGTGAATGCTTTTATTGGATTCCTGATAGGGTATAAGGTAGTGGCAATTATGCTGGCGCTGTTTGTGGGGCATGATCCGGTTAGTTTATTGTTTTCATTAAGGGGGAACTGGATAGCCGGAAGTGTGCTGGCACTGGTATGGGGACTCTGGGCTTATTATTCCAAACCTGTCATTGCTTCTCCTTACATTCATCCTTACCAGCTCATGCCGTATATCGTATTTATGGTGGCGGTATGGGGGTTCTTAGGTGCAAAATTGTTTGATGCGGCAGAGCATTTCCAGGAGTTGTTGTATGATCCGAAGACGGTGTTGTTTTCACGGAGTGGCTTTACCTATTATGGAGGGCTCATTTTCGGGGCATTAACGTATCTCTGGATTGGATACAGGCACAGGATCAAACTGATCCATATGGCAGATATTGGTTCACCGGGAATGATGCTGGCATATGGAATAGGGAGGATTGGTTGCCAGCTGTCAGGAGATGGAGACTGGGGAATTGTAAATAAGCAGCTCAAACCCGGGTGGATACCGCAATGGGCCTGGGCTTATACGTATCCCCACAATGCGATTGATGCGGGTGTATATAAACTTGGGTATTATGAATTACCGGCAGGTGTATACCCGACACCCTTGTATGAGGCGGTATTGTGTATTTTATTATTTCTGATTATGTGGATGATCAGGAAAAGATTGCGGGTGCCGGGAACGATGTTCTTTTTGTTCCTGGTGCTCAACGGGGTAGAACGCTACTACATAGAGATAATAAGGATCACACCAAAATATACCTTATTCCAGTTGAGCCAGGCGCAGCTGATTGCCCTGCTTTTTATGGCTGGAGGGGTAGGAGGATTTGTTTGGTTAACGGGTAGATCTTATTTTTCACCTACAAAACAAATTCCGAAGTTATGAAGAGACTGGTTTTAACACTCTCAGGTTTATTACTGCTTTTTAACCTGCAGGCGCAATACAAGGTAGAGGAGGCGCCGGAGTGGTCAGCGCGGTTCATCAGGAACAATGGCTGGTTTGGAGGAGATGGTATTTATTCCATTCCCTTTAACGGGATGGAGCATCGTTCTTCAGATAGTTTGCTTTTTATTTTTAGTGATTCCATGATCGGCACGATTGAGCATGATTCATTGCAGCCGGGTTCAAGGATGATTCATAATAGTATGGCTATCTGGAACGGGCATGAGCTGAAATTCTCCTGGCCGGAAAATGAGCAACATGAGGCAGTTCCTGTATTTGAGCCTTCAACGCCGCAGACGGAGAAGAATGATTACTATTGGCTGGGCGATGGTTTTGTGAACCAGGAACAGGATAATACCCTGTATATATTTGGGTATCGTATTCGCAATGTATCGCAGGAGGCCTTTGGTTTCAGGGAAGTGGGGAATACATTAATTAAAGTCACAAAGGGCACACAGGCACCGTTTGCAAAGTATGAGCAGATGGATACGCCTTTCTTTTTTACAGATAAATCAGGGCAGATCGGTTCTTATGGTGCAGGTATTTATGTGAATACGAAGAAAGCCGGTGCACCCGCGCCTGATGGATTTGTATATATCTATGGCGTGCATGGTATGGACAAGGGAATGGTGGTAGCGAGGGTGAAACCTGCTGTATTCGATCATTTTGATCAGTGGCGTTTTTATAATGGAAAGGAATGGGTAAAGGAGATGAACAAGGCGGTGGATGTAACGAACAAGGTGTCTAATGAACTCAGTGTGTCTCCCCTGCCGGATGGGAAGTATGCCCTTATTTTCCAGGAAGGAGGTTTGAGTACCTCGATTGGAATGCGTGTAGGTGCCACACCCATCGGGCCTTTTGGTCCTGTGATTAAATTATGGGATTGCAGTAGGGATGCAGAAGAAAAGACCTATGTCATGTATAATGCGAAGGCGCATCCTGGTATTTCTGCACCAGGAGAGCTTTTAATCAGTTATAATGTGAATTCAGTAGAATTCTTTAATGATTTACAAAAACATCCACATTTATATCGTCCACGGTTTCTCAGACTTAAATTAACTCATTGATGAAACAATTATTTTTAGCCTGGCTATTTTGTACTGTAGCTATCCTGCCGGGCAGGAGCCAGGTGAATTATGTGAATACAAGGCAGGGCACGAATAGTAAATATGAATTTTCTTATGGGAATACTTACCCGGCTACGGCACTGCCTTTTGGTATGAATACCTGGACGCCGCAGACGGGTAAGAATGGTGATGGCTGGAAGTACCAGTATTTTGTACATACGATCAGGGGCTTTCAGCAATCGCACCAGTGTAGTTCCTGGGTGAATGACTATGCGGTGTTTTCATTATTCCCTGAAGCCGATAGATTAGTGGTGAATGAAGATGAGCGCGCGGCAGCTTTTAAACATGAAAATGAGATTGCACAGCCAGGGTATTATAAGGTAACATTTGATAATGGCATTAAGACTGAATTTTCTCCTACGGAGAGAGGTGCGCATTTCAGGTTTAGCTTTCCATCTAAGAAATCTATTATTGTCTTGGATGGTTATACGAAAATGAGTGAGGTGAAGATCGATGTGGCGGGTCGTAAGATCACGGGGTATGTAAATAATGCAAGATGGGCGCCGCAGAATTTCAAAAACTATTTTGAGATCATATTTGATAAACCGTTTAAAGCTTATGGTACCTGGGAGAATAAGAAGAATACGGTAAGTGCAGGCTTGACTGAAGCAGCGGGTGAGGGTGTTGGTGCTTACATTGATTTTGGTAATGCAAAGCAGGTAGAAGCCAAAGTAGCTTCTTCCTATATCAGTCCGGAGCAGGCGTCATTGACCCTGGAGAGAGAGGTAAAGACAAAGTTTGAAGATACGCATGCTGCTGCGGATAAGATCTGGAATGCATTGTTAGGCAGGATGAAAGTAGAGGGTGGTACGGAAGAGCAGAAAGCGACTTTTTATTCCTGTTTGTATCATGCGAATTTGTTTTCTCACCAGTTCTTTGAATATGATAAGGAGGGTAAGCCTTATTATTTCAGTCCTTATGGTGGAAAAATTCATCAGGGCTATATGTATACTGATAATGGCTTCTGGGATACCTTCAGAGGGCAGTTTCCATTGAATACGATTATGCATCCTACGATGGAAGGGCGTTATGCTCAGGCCTTGCTGGATGCACAGGAGCAGTGTGGCTGGTTTCCTGCCTGGTCATTTCCGGGGGAGACAGGGGGAATGCTGGGCAATCATGCCATTTCATTATTGGCAGATGCATGGGTGAAAGGGATCCGCACTTTTGATCCGGCCCAGGCATTGAAAGCCTACTATCATGAGGCGACAAATAAAGGCCCCTGGGGTAGTGCGAATGGCAGACCTGGTTTTAAGGAATATTATGAAATGGGATATTGTCCTTATTCAGAAAAGACATTAGGGGCATCATCCTGGACATTGGAATTTGCGTATGATGATTTTTGTGGGTATCAGCTGGCGAAGATGACGAATCAGCCGTTCTATGAGAATGTGTTTAGCCGGCAGATGTACAACTATAAAAACCTGTACGATCCGGAAACGGGTTTTATGCGGGCAAAGGATGCAGCAGGAAATTGGGTAACGCCGTTCGATCCATTGGATTGGGGTGGACCTTATACGGAGGGGAATGCCTGGCATTGGACCTGGTCAGTGTTTCATGATGTACAGGGATTGATCAACCTGATGGGAGGAGAACAGCAGTTTACCAAAAAGATAGATTCTGTATTTAGTATTCCGGGTACTATCAGGGTAGGTGGTTATGGCCAGGTGATTCATGAAATGACGGAGATGGCGGCATTTAAAATGGGGCAATATGCACAGGGAAATGAACCCATCCACCACCTGGTGTACCTGTATAATTATGCGGGGCAGCCATGGAAAACACAGTGGCATGTAAGGCAGATCATGCAGATTATGTACAATGCAACAGAGAACGGCTATCCGGGTGATGAGGACCAGGGGCAGATGTCATCCTGGTATGTATTGAGTGCTGCGGGATTTTATAGTGTGTGCCCGGGAACGGATCAGTATGTGATAGGCAGTCCGTTGTTTCCGAAGATGACGATTAGCCTGGAGAATGGGAAGGCGTTCGTTGTAGAAGCGGAAAATAATAGTCCGCTGAATGTATATATCCAGTCTGCGACTTTGAATGGGGTGCCTTATGAGCACAATTATATCACGCATACGGCTATCATGAATGGCGGTGTACTGCACCTGGTAATGGGGCCTCAGCCTAATGTAAACAGGGGCATTAAGCCGGCAGACAGACCGTTTTCGCTGACGGATAAGGGAGACTGGGCGCTGGGTCCGTTTACACGTCCGGGGGGCGTAAATCCAATAATAAGCCCTGATTCTACAACGGCATTCCGGGATCCGATGACAGGGGAGCTGTTAGGCTGGGAGTCTAACGATACGTTTAATCCTGCTGCGGTAATGAAGGATGGAAAGATTTGTATCCTGTACCGTGCAGAAGACAGGTCAGGCAAGGGAATCGGGATGCGTACTTCCCGTGTGGGCCTGGCAACGAGTGAGGATGGTTTACATGTTTCTGCCCGTTCAGCAACGCCGGTGTTATTCCCGGATAATGATAATGCAAAGGAGTTTGAGTGGAAGGGAGGTTGTGAAGACCCCCGGGTGGCAGTGACCAAAGATGGTACTTACCTGGTATTATATACAGAATGGAATAATAAGGTGCCTCGTTTGGGAGCAGCGCTTTCCAAAGACCTTATTCATTGGGAGAAAAAAGGCCCGGTGTTCAAAGGTGCTTTCAGGGATATTGCTTCCAAGTCAGCTTCTATTCTTACGGAAGTGGACAATGGGCAGCTGGTGATCTCTAAAGTGAATGGTAAATACTGGATGTATTGGGGTGAGCAACATGTATATGCCGCGACATCTGATAACCTGTATGAATGGACACCGCTGACTACACCGGATGGGAAACTGCAGGAACTGATGTCACCACGGAAAGGGTATTTTGACAGTGATCTGACTGAATGTGGGCCACCGGCTGTAAAGACGGCCCAGGGCATCGTGTTGTTATACAATGGTAAAAATAGTGCTGGCAACGGCGACAAGCGCTATACTGCCAATACCTATGCTGCGGGGCAGGCCTTATTTGACCTGCAAAATCCGGCAAAGTTATTAGATAGACTGGATCAGCCTTTCCTGGTGCCACAGGAAGCGTTTGAAAAGAGTGGGCAGTATCCGGCGGGTACTGTTTTTATAGAAGGACTTGTCTTATTCAATAATAAATGGTTCCTTTATTACGGCTGTGCGGATTCGAGAGTAGCTGTCGCGGTCGCCGGTAAAAAGGAATAATAATGAGCGGCAAACCAAATTTCACGGAAAGAAAATACCTGGCTATCTTTTTATTTGTCACCTCCCTGTTTTTGTGCTGGGGGGTGGCGCTTACCCTGGGCGATGTATTGAACCGGCATTTTCAGCATGTCTTGCACATTTCAAAATCAAGATCCGGGCTGGTTCAGTTATCTCTTTTTGGGGCGTATGCGGTGATGGGGATACCGGCGGGTATATTCATGAAGCGGTTTGGTTATAAGCGGGGCATTTTATTAGGTTTATTGTTGTATGCCTCGGGTGCGTTCCTGTTTATCCCGGCGGCGGAGGCGGTATCCTTTAATTTCTTCAGGCTTGCCTTATTTGTGCTGGCATGTGGCCTGGCTACGCTGGAAACGGTGGCGCACCCATTGATCGCATCTTTGGGAGATCAGCGCACCAGTGATCAGCGGATCAATTTTGCCCAGTCATTCAACGGGCTGGGAGGGGTGATCGGACCAGCGCTGGGGAGTTACATGATCCTGAAAGAATCGAATGACCTGCTGGCGGTGCGGGATCTGTACATGGTGATAGGAGGGGTGATTGCAGCACTGGCAGTGGTGTTTTTATTTATAAAGGTGCCTTTGCGGCAGTATGCGGCACATGAGGAACTGGGGGAAGCGAAGCCTCTGATCCGGCAGAAGCATTTTGTATTTGCAGCTGTGGCGCAGCTTTTTAATACGGCGGCACAGGGAGGTACCTGGGCTTATTTTATCAACTATGGTCATGATGTGATGGGATTCAGTGATGAAAAGGCGGGGTATTTTTTCTCTTTGAGTATGATATTGTTGATGATAGGGCGCTTTGCGGGTACGGGTTTGATGCGGGTGATTGCGCCTTATAAATTACTGGCATTATTTGCAGGAATGAATATCCTGATGTGTGTAATCGTCGCGCAGCAATGGGGATGGATTTCGTTTGTAGCCTTGTTAATGATCAATTTCTTTTTCAGTATCATGTTCCCGACGATCTTTAGCCTGGGTTTGAAAAACCTGGGAAAGCACACGCAGCAGGCATCCTCATTCATCGTAATGGGCGTGGTAGGTGGCGGGATCTTTCCGCCTTTGATGGGCCTGATCGCAAATCACAATGTGGCTGCGGCGTATTATCTGCCTATTATTTGTTATACCGTGATATTATTATTCGGCTATAATTATCCGGGGCTGGCTAAGAAATAGTGTGATAATTGTTTTGAGTTAAACTCATTCGCTGTAAATGCAGGTACATGCTCAGTGGCTGAGAAAATAATTTATTTTTGATCTTAAATAACTACTCGTGAAGAAATTAAGAATCAAGGATATTGCTGATGGCCTGAAGATCTCCAAGACGGCGGTCTCTTTTATCCTGAATGGCAAGGCAGAGGAGAAGCGGATCAGTGAAGAACTGGTGGAGCGGGTAGAGAAGTATATACAGGAGGTAGGTTATCGGCCAAGTCCTATTGCCCGCGGTTTGAGAACGGGTAAATCACATATTATCGCTTTGATGGTGGAGAGTATTTCTGACCCATTCTTTGCGACGATTGCCCGTTTAATAGAGAATGAAGCATATAAGGAAGGGTACAGGATCATCTATTGCAGTACAGATAATGACACAGAGAAGACGAAAGAGCTGATCAATGTGATGAAGGATCGAAACGTAGATGGCTATATTATTTCGCCACCTCCGGGGGTGGAAAAGGAAGTCAATGAACTGATCAAGGCTGGGATGCCGGTGGTGATGTTTGACCGTTATTTACCAAAGGTAAAGACTGATTACGTGGTGATTGACAACGAGCCGAGTGCTGAAAATGCGACAAAGTACCTGATAAAGCAGGGGTATAGTAATATTGGCCTGATCACCTTCTCCTCTTCACTGACACAGATGAAAGGGCGCCTGAAAGGGTATAGGAATGCACTGAAAGAAGAAGGGCTGAAGCCATATGTACTGGAAATAGATTTTACACCGGAGGAGAAGGTGATGGTACAAAGCGTCCGGGATTTCCTGGTGGCGAACCCGAAACTGGATGCGATCCTGTTTGGTGCGATACAGGCGGGTTCCTGTGGTTTGAAGGCGATGACGCAGTTGAAACTGAAAGTGCCTGAAGACCTGGCGGTGATCTCATTTGATGACCATGATATTTTTGAACTGTTCTCTACACCGGTAACGGCTATCGCACAACCGATAGAAAAAATTGCGCATAAAGTAATTGGTTTATTGCTCGACAGGCTGGACACGGAGCCGGTTTCAGCGGAACCCAGGGAGGTGGTGCTGAAGACAAAAATGATTGTGAGAGGGTCTTCGCTTGCAAAAAAAGGGAAAAAATATTTGGAGAGTAAGTAGAATCTACTATCTTCGCGTTCCGTTTGAGAAAAACGGGGAATGATTCCGTAGCTCAGTTGGTAGAGCAATACACTTTTAATGTATGGGTCTTGGGTTCGAGTCCCAACGGGATCACAGAAAAAAGGCTTCGAAACAGTAATGTTTTGAAGCCTTTTTTTATGGACATTAGTTTATTCTCTTCACGGGATACATTTCCCTGATAAAGAAAATCCCGTCATATACCAGGTTCCATGGAATCTTAGCTACGCTGTAGGGGATTGTATAATGCCCCGGTGCCTTCATCAAAAATGGTTTGGTGGGCGCGTTAAATTCCTGGTTGTATTTTTTGAAATCAATAAAGCCGAATTTTACATCTTCCGGAATCCAGTTTTCAAATCCTTTTTTCTCGGGTGCTGCAAGGGTATATGGCTGCATTCTTAACCGGCCTGCCGTGCCTTCGTAAGAGGCAAATCCCAGCACATAGGTGTCGTTTGTAAATTGCGGATCGTTGGTGAAATCTGTACCCATACTCCTGGAGATACTTCTTTTAAATATTTCCTTATCGCTTTTCATTTGGTCTGTATACCTGAGGATATGTCCATTGGCAGCCCAGACGATGATCTTCTCGTTCCTGTATTTTTCGTTTGCGAGGTATTTTAAATTCAGGGCCATTCTTTTATCCCTGGTTTCAATCGTGTTGTTATTATAATCTATGAGGTTATTGATGATGGTACCCCAGTAAGAGCTGTCATTATCTTTGATAAGCGCGAATCCATTGTTCAGGATGGTACGTCGCTCTTCTGCTTTGAGTCGGAGTGCATCGGGCTTGCGAAGTTGGGAAACGAGATCCTGTAACGCGATGAGGAATTTCTCATGGCTTGAATCGCCTGTGAGCTTTTCTTTTAGGTGATGTGTGTCCAGGTAAGGAATAAGATCGTTTTTTAGGTTTACACTGCTATAGGCCAGCGAAACCTGTGAATCAAAACCAGAAATAGCCAGGGGATGGCTGGTTTGGAAGGTACCCGGGATGTATTCTTTAAATAAATAGTTACAGGCATCACTGGATGTCCAAATAGAGAATATATTCCCTTTCAGGTGATTGTAAATAGAATCTTTTACTTTAGGCGTTTTTTCCCAACCGGTATTTAAGCCATAAAAATCACTCTCAAAAGCCAGTACATTAAATCCCTTCTTTTCATGCAGGTATTTAATCAGCCTTGTTTTAGCGAGAAAGGTAGGCGCATCTCCGTGGTCCTGTTCTCCCAGCATGACGATGCGGGCGTTGCCGATAGCAGCGCCGATTGATTCAAGATCGCTGTAGTCGCTGGAGAGGGTATCGATATTGGAAATGCGGGCAGTGTTTTTGTTTACATATTCCTGGATGTCCTGGGCATAGGTAATGGCGGGTAATATGCAAAACAATGCATTGAAAAAGAAGTGTTTCATAATGTATTATATGGGTTGTTGGAGGGTAAATATAATAAGAAAAGCCGCTTATATGTCTAAGCGGCTTTCTTATGAAACAAGGCAATAGGTTATAACACCAGCGCAGCCAGTTTTTTCTCCAGCTCTTCTCCACGTAAATTTCTCGCAATGATCTTTCCATTGGGGTCTATCAGGAAATTGGACGGGATGGCAGTTATGCCATACAGCTTAGCTACTTTACCCTCGAAGCCTTTCAATTCAGATACCTGTGTCCAGGGTAGTCCATCCTTTAGCACAGCACCTGTCCAGGCTCTCTTTGTATGTTCGTCATCAAGAGATACCCCCAGGATGGTAAAGTTCTTATCCTTGAATTTATTATATGCTTTCAACAGGTTAGGGTTTTCTGCCCGGCATGGTTTACACCAGGATGCCCAGAAATCTACCAATACATACTTGCCCCTGAAATCGGATAACCTGATGGTCTTACCTGTGGTATCAGTCTGGGAAAAGTCCTGCGCTATTACTCCTATGTTTGTGTTTTGGCCGGTGGTAATGATGGCTATATACTTTTTACCTAAGGAGGATTCTTTCAGGCTGGGTGAGAATTTATCAAACTTAGCCAGGGCTGTATCCGGGTTAAAGTTATAACCGAGTTCGAACTGATGGAAGGCCACCAGTGCGGCATATGATTTTGGATGTGCTGCTATGAATGCACGGCTGTCTGCATTGTATCCATTCTCATTCTTCTCCATGATAGGTCTGATGCTGCTTAGCCATGCACTGTCTTTACGCTCCTGCGGACTGCGTTTCCAGTAAACAGCCATGATGGAGTCAGCTACTTTTTTGTAGGGTTTTTGCAGGGTTGTCAGTGCTTTGTCGTCGTCATTCGTAGCGGAGCCTTTTACTGTGGCATGGTAAATAGAATCGCTGCTGGTGATAGTGATCACTGAATTCTCCAGGAAGAAATGGATGTTGTCATCGTACTTCTTTGGATCTGGTGCAGCGGTATCATGACGAAGGGTGATTGCTGCCTGAACGGGTGTTTTGAGTGTTCCTTTGAATGTAAAATTGCCTTTCTTCAAGGTGCATGAATCCAGTACTTTGACATCTCCATCCATATAACTCAGGTAGGCTTTTGCAGGTGCATCCAGTGTACCGGTTTTGCCGTGAACAGTAAAGCTCTTTTGCGCCATCAGGCTCATTGGCAGGCAGCACGCAGCTAACAGAAAAGTTGTTGTTTTCATTTATGATTGATTTTTATGGCAGTAATTTGATTCCGCTGATTGATACGAGATTATAGGTTGAACTATAGATGACGGATGCGAGTACGGTGAAACGCAGGTATCTTGCTGTTGTGATGCCGGTATTCAGTGTCTGCATGTTATTTTCGATCTTACCTTCATAGATGCCTTTTACTTCCCAGCTCGTTCCGTCCATGCTGGTTTCAATCTTCATGGAGGTGGGATATCCGCCCAGGGCAGGATATTTTAGGGCAGTGGGTAAATAGTAATTGACTGCAGAAAAAGTAATATCGCTACCGAAATTGATGATTACCCATTGCGGCATTGACTGGGTAATATTGGTGGTCCAATAGGTAGTGAGTTCATTATCATCTATCAATTTTGCAGGTAGGTTGGAACCACTTGCGGAGGAATATGCAGTGATACTCCAGCCTTGTTTACTGATAGAACCGGCAGCTCCTGTTTTAAAGACATAATAGCATATCTTGTTTGCGCCTGCACCTTCTGTATTGCCATCTACCGATTGAATTTTGATGGGTAATACATAGGTGGTATATGGTTTTAATTGTGTTTGCTGATTGATATTGAGTTCTGCAGAATCAGACTGGGTGGCGCCGGCAGCAATCGTAGTCATTGTCTTATAAAAGAAATAGCAGGTGGAAGGCAATAGTAAGGCACTGCCATATCGTTCCTGGTAATCCCTGATGGCGTTGGTATCTGTGGCAAAGTTCACCTGGTGTGCTACTGTCGATGCCGTGGTAGACAAGGTGGCTTTGATACCAAATACCATGGTTGAATCTTTCAGGATAGACAGGGGCGTTTCCAGTGTATCTGATGTTGTGTTCAACTGAAATGTGACGCTGCCATCCGGCAATGTAACAGGGGCATCATTGTCTTTGTGACAGGAGGTAAATGCGATGCAAATAAATAATGTATATAGTAAGTGGCGCATAGTTAATAAGGATTTTGTGGCATGTCCGGATTAAAACTTAAGACCTGTACAGGAATTTGTAAAGTATAATGAGCACTGTGTGGCGGCAGTTCTGCTATCACGTTGCCCTGTCCATCATACCTGTTCACGGTGCCCATCCTGTTTTCTTTGTCAAGGCGGCGCATATCAAACCAGCGTAGGCCTGCGAAAGGCAGTTCATGACCTCTTTCCATCAATACTGCATTGAATACATCTGCCTGTGTTGTGAAAGAGATGGGTTGATAAGTGCTTGCCGGAAACCTGTTTTTGCGAATGTCATTGAGTTGTTGCAGGGCTGTGCTCAGGTCATTGTTGCGGGCAGCAGCTTCTGCTACGATTAGTTTCATTTCCTGTACAGAGGTGCCGGTATTGGTATATTGTAATGTTGGCGTTACGAATGCAGGCACATAATTGGTGCCTCCTCTTGTTATATATTTATACCCGTCACTGCTAAGGTAGAGGATCTTCACGCGCAGATCACCTGCTTCGAAGCTGCGCATGAAATCTAATGTTGCCGGGATATAACCTAAAGCAAGCCGGCCATAAATGACATCCTGCTGGATAGATATTAAGGAAGATACAGGCAGTGTGCCATTGAAATCCATCATCACTGCTTTTGTGTTGGCAAGTGCCAGTGATGCATACCTGCCTGCATTTGTATAATCCCTGGCATAGAAGTAAGCTCGTGCCAGTACGCTATAGGCGGCGGCTCTTGAGCCACGCAGGCGATTGGTACTATTGTCCGCCGGGAGGTCAGGCAGCGCAGCGGTGAGATCTTCGATGATGTGCTGATAGATCTCTGCTACGGTGCTTCTGCCAGGTACCTGCTGACTCACATCGTTCGATGTCATGTAGGGTACTGCAAGGTCTTTGCTGGCTGTTGCTGAATCGTATTCATTGCCATATTCATTTACCAGGTAGAAATATTCATAGGCGCGGCCTAATAAAGCCTCTGCTTTCAGACTTCTTTTTTGACCGTTAGTGCCACCTGTTGCCTGGTCTATTCCGGCCAGCACTGTATTGTATTTATTAATGGTGGCGTAGTGATAGCCCCAGAACTCAGGGGAGATATTCAGCACCAGTGAATGTTGCTGCGCCCACAAATACACCAGGTGAGGAACCTGTATGGCGGGGATGGGAACATTCGGAATATCTACATTGTCTCCCAGGAAGTTCAGGTCACAGTATGGTGCTGCTACGGCTTCGGCAAGGTCCGGATCATTCAGCCACTGGTCATAATCAGTTATAGTGGTTAGTAAGGTAGAGCCCTTTGGTGTTATATCCAGGTATTGATCGCATCCGCTGAGTGCAAGGCATAGCAGCAGGCTATATATACATCTTTTCACTTGTATACGATTTAGAAGTTGGTAAATATGCCGATAGTATAAGTCGGCGTGATGTAGGATTTCTGATAAGTGCCGGTGGCAGCACTATAATTGTAATCGTTCAATCCTTTTGTCCAGAGATTAGAAGCCTGCAGTTTCAGCTCAAAATGAGTGAAGCCTGCATTCCTGATCACGGCATAATTATCTAAGCTGTAAGAAAGTGTCAGATCAGAAAGGGTGATGTAACCTCCGTTCACAACATAGGCGTCGGCGTAGTTGTAGGCATTCAAAGCATTGTAACTGCTATAGCCCGCGAGGGACATGATGTTCGTGTTATTTTCATCACCCGCTTGTTTCCAGTAACTGCCGGCATCTTTCTGCGGTCTGATCGAAGTCGGATTTGGGCGGGGGATGCTGGTTTTAAATCCTCCATAATAACTGATCATACAGTACAGGTAGAAATTACCGATGTCTACGCGGTTGCTTAAGCCGGCATTGATGGTAGGAATAGAGGAACCCATGTAAGCAGTAACGCCGGATGTATCGCTGGTCATCAACACACTGGTGGCAGAACCCAGCTTACTATCGTTGGTATGATATAATGTGCCTTTAGTATTTTTTATCAGTGGTATCCCTGCGCTGTCAAGCCCTGCATAGCGATAGGCAAACATGGCACCTACGGGGTAGCCCTTTACGTAACCGAGGTAGTTCAGTCGCTGAGGTGAATATTCTCCTGTCTGGTATACATCTGTTACTTTACTGATGTTCCTGGACAGCACAAGACCTGTATTCCAGTTTATCTTTTTAGTAGCAATCCAGTCAGCATGCAAGCTCAGTTCTATCCCTTTATTCCGGATAGAGGCGGTATTGATGAGGGTAGGGCTTTCTCCGATAGTTGGATCTATCTGTGCATTTCCTAAGAGATCGGTGCTGGTTTTCCTGTAATAGTCGATACTACCGGAGATATTCTTTAACAGTATGTAGTCAAGACCTACATTGAAGTTGTGTGTTTGCTCCCAGCGTAAGCTACTGTTGGCATAGGAGAGCTTGGTCAGCGCCGGACTTGTAGGAGAAGTGTAAGCATTTAATACTGTCATGGCTATGGCCTGGGGAAGAGACATCTTCGCTACGTTTCCATTGAAGCCATCAGCAACACGCAGTTTTAATTGTTTCACCCAGGTAATGTCCTGCATGAATTTTTCATTGTGAATATTCCATGCGGCACCTAATGACCAGAGTGGTTTATATTTATATTTTGGATTGGTACCAAAGAGGTTGGACTGATCAATGCGGATGCTGCCGGTGAGTGAGTAGGTGCTTTTGAAAGCGTATACTACGTTTGCATAGCCCGAGAGGTACCTGTTTTCCGCATAGCCCTGACCATAGAGATAATCGTATTTATCCCGGATGCTTCTGGTATTAATATAGGCGCCGCTGATAGTTCCATTGATCATATCCGCCAGGTTAACGGGCTGTTGCAATAAGGTCTCATCGTTATAGCCAAAGTAAGAGGCCAGGTTGCTTTTATCCAGCACACTCCTGATCTCTGCACCCAGGATGCCATTGATGGTATGGAGTGCTCCCAGTTTTTTATTGTAATTCAATTGCACGCGGGCAGTATAGCTGGAGGTATTATTGGTTTCCTGTCTCAGGAATCCACCGTTGGGTATATTGTATTTTAAAGTACCATCTGCATTCAGGGTAATGTAGCTATTCACGTATTGCTTTGCTTCTGATGATTTTTCGGAAGCGTAGTGGCGCATGTCTGAGCGGGAGGTTTCATAAATGCCTCCGAAGGAGAGGTCAAATCCCCATCCGATGGCATAGTTGAACTTTGCTGTGATACGGTTATTGACGGTGCGTGTTTTATCCCCGATTTCGTTCACATCGATAAGCGGGTAAGCAAGGTTATCCTGCAGGCCCCATGATAATAATTCCGCATCGTAATACGGATTACCGCCTGAGCCGCTGGCAATAGACGTTGGTTTCCCGTTTACATCTTTGAAATGTTCGAATGGATAGACTGCATAAATATCAGGAACAGGCGCGCTGTTATAGCGTTGTTCCTGGTAATCGGTGCTTAGTTCCAGCGATAGTTTTTGGCTAAGCTTGATGGTACTTCTGCCGGAAAGTGACAACCTGTTGTTGTTATTATTGAGGGTATTCAGGCGGTTGCCGGTATAGTTTGCCGTGATGTAATAAAGCGCACCCGGGTTACCGCCGGAGATATCCAGGCTATAAGTTTGCGTTTGAGCAGATCTTAAAAAGAGTTTGCTGTAATCATTGGTGTTATCATAGTTTTCCAGTTCCTGGAGGCTTTTCTCTGCCTGGTATGGAGTGATGATCCCTGCTGCCTGCTGCGCCAGGATATAGTACACAGGTGAGTAAGCGACACCTGAATAGGAGCTTTTGTTAATCAACTGGCTCCAGGTGCTGTTGCTGATACTGGTTTTATTCAGATCTTTTTGATAATTGATCACAGTGGTGCCCGGGTGATCTTCCCATCTGTAGCGGCTATAATCCGGTTTAGGTGTAATGCCTGCTGTAGCCCGGAAGGAGAAGCGGGGTTTCCCTGCCCTGGCCTGTTTTCTTTCAATCACGATAACGCCGTTAGAGGCTCTTACTCCGTAAATAGTGGCTGCTGCCGCATCTTTCAGGATGGTCACAGATTTGATCTCATTGGGATCGATCATATCCATGGTGAGTTCTGTAGGATAACCATCAATTACAATGAGTGGATTTTGGTTAGCAGACATGGTAGAGATACCACGGATGTTGAACAGGCTGCGGGAACTTTTGTTACCATTGCCATCTGTACTGTTAAAAGCAACGTTGTTGTTAATCATGAGGCCCGGCATCTTATTTTCGAGACCATCGATGAAGTTGGTGCTGATGCGGGATTCATAATCTTTGGTACTGATCTGTGATACAGCCCCGGTACTTCGTTCCGGACGAATGCGCTGGTAGCCGGTATTCACGACCACTTCCACACTTCCCAGTCTGGTGGTGGAAGCTTGCAGCATGGCAACGACGGTGCCATTTTTCAGCATGGCTTTGGTGACTTTGATAACACGGTTTTCCTGGCCGATGTAGGTAATGGTGATCTCATCGCCTTCATCGGCTTTGATCTTACAGGTACCCAATACATCCGTGACAGCAAATTCTTTTTTGTCTTTGATACTTACATTGGCGCCTTGTAAGGGAAGCCCTGCGTCGTCCATCACGAGAATGTTGATAGGTGCGGCTTCTGCCGGCAATAGTTGCCATACCACCTTTTCCTGCGCAGGCGCTGCCTGGGGCAGGAGGATAATTGTTTTATCCCTGATCCTGAAATCAAGTTGCTGTTGGGATAAAACAGTATCAAGAAATTCTCTCAGTGGCATGTTGCTCACCTGCAGGTTCAGCGGCTTTGTGTGCGTGAGCTGGTCCTGCCTGTAGAAAACTACATAGCCGGTTTGCTTCTCAATGACAGAAAATACCTGTTTCAGGTCCAGGTGGCGACCTGATAAGGTAATGGTTTGTGCTGTTCCATGGCCGTATGCAGAGAAGGTAGCGGCCAACAGGAATACTACGAACATTTTCATTATTCTGGCTGTTTGTGCATGTAGCCTGACAGGTATAGGAATAAATGTGACAGGGGGTGCTACCATTAGAGCATGATATACCCTACTCCAACTACGCGTTGCAGTTTTTTTCATACTTTTGAAAAGGTTTTGGTTGATTAATAAGGAACTTAAGACCTCAGTATTGATCAGCTGAACTTTTGCCTGGAGTGCTTCGAACCACTTCAGGCATTTTTCTGATCCTGGTTGGTTGTTAATTTTTCATGTGAACTAATCTGATTTTGGTTGTCAATTTTTATCGGCTAATAATAAGTCGTTTGTTTCCTTCCATATGAAATTTAAAATCTGCTCCTTCAAATCCTTTTAGGATCTCCAGTACTTCATTGAGGGGAATGCCTCTGGTCATTTTACCACCGAACCGGATATCTGGTACAGGTCCTTCGAAAACCACTTCAATATCATACCATCTTTCCAGCTGGCGCATCACTTCACGGAGACTGGCACCTTCGAAATCGAAGAGGCCGTTTTTCCAGGCCATCACTTTATTGATGTCTGGCGTCTGTAATAATTGTAGTTGATTATCCGGGCGTAGTAATGCTTGCTGGCCGGGTTTTAGAATGGTATTTTTTACCTGGATGGCACCTTCCAGCAGGGTAGTGGTGATCGCCTGTTCATTGTCATATGCATTCACGTTGAAATGAGTGCCTAAAACGGTCAGGGTGGTTTTGTTGGCTACAGATACCAGGAAAGGTTTTTCCGGGTCAGCAGCGACCTCAAAATAGGCTTCGCCACTTATTTCAACTTTTCTGTCCGGACCGTTAAATGCAATCGGGTATCTTACAGCACTCCCGCTGTTCAACCAGATGTTGGTACCATCTGGTAGTGTGAGCTGAAAAGTTCTGCCTTTAGGTGTAGACATTTTATTATATAATGTACCTGCGGGCTTCCCTTCATAATGCAGGGAGCCATTTACGATCCTGGCGCGGACGCCTCCCTGGAGGGCAATGACGCCGTTCTGCAGGGTATCGAGTTGCACCTGGGAGCCGTTTGCCAGGGTGAGTATGGCACCCGGATGGCCGGGAGCGATGATGGTTTGGGTAATAACTGTTGGAGATGGCTGCTTGTAAAACAGGTAGGCCCCTGTGGTAAGCAGGAGGGCGATGGCAGCGGCGGCAGCCCACCATTTATACAGATGGCGTGTTGGAAACAGGTGAGACAGTGCTTCCTTTCTGGCTGCTTCTATATCATTATCTGCGAATGTTCTTAATTTCTTAGTCAGGCTGGCAGGACTGGTCAGCTGGTTGAAAAAATCCGTGTTGCCTGGTTTTTCAGCTTTCCATGCTTCCAGGTATGCGGCTTCTTCAGGCAGCAGTGTTCCTTGTAACTGTTTGAATAGTAAGTCTTCTATGTCAAAAGATGTTTGTCCCATTATCACCTAATACAACCAGGGTGGCTGAATCTTAAAAAATGAAAGAGTTTTTTTAAAAAATAATGTGGGCATACAAGTATAAAAGGGCTAAAGGGGATTCTGCAAGTGCCAGGCGAAGGAGGGAAAGGGCCCGGTGCCGTTGTGCTGATACGTTGGAGGGTGTGATTTGCAGCAGGTCGGCAATTTCCTGGACAGATTTATTTTCCAGGTAGGTCAGTTTAAAGACCTCTCTGCATTTTTTGGGGAGCTCGTCGATGGCTTTGAATACTTTTTTCAATACTTCTGCTTCGGTGGCGAGGTAGTCGTCATCCTGTGTATGACGTTCGGCAGTGAGGAAGATCTCTTGTATACGGGAGGCCGCGTGTTGTTCTTTTTTCAGAAAGTTCAGGCCGGCATTGCGTACTACGAGGTAAAGAAATGATTTAATGTGTTGGTATTGCAGAAATTGTTCTCTTCGTTCCCAGCCTTTGTAAAGAGCGGTCAGAACGATGTCTTTTGCTTCTTCCTTATCCTGTACAAGGTTGTAAGAATAATAAAAAAGCGGTGCATAAAATTCCTCAAAAAGCTGATTGAAGGCTTTTGTATTTCCTTTGGCCACGGCTTTTACCAAATCATCTTTTTCTGTATGCATATAATCAATCCTGCTGCTTTTGGTATGGTCAAGGGATAAACTTAAAAAAAAGATGGGATATTTTTCGGCGTTTCTTCCCGTAGGCCGGGGTATTTGATAATTATGCCCGGATCAGACAGGTGGAAGCATGATTGTGGTCAGCGAAAATAATGTTGCGGTGGTGGTACCTTTGGTGATCTTAAACCGCATTTGATAGAGATTAATCATTCACACCATGATAAAGTATTGTCTTTTATTCTTTTTGCTTTGCGCTTGCATCACGATGCAGGCACAGGAAAAGGAGGCAGCTAAGGTACAGTTTGGATTAGAATTGGATGCGCTTCCTTATGCAACGGGTGGCTATTTTGGTGGTGCCTGGGTGGGAAAAGATGTATGGAGGGTGAGAGCGCTGACGGCTTTTGTGAAAAAGCCGGACTGGTCCACAAAGAAAGATTTTTCAAATCACCAGGTACATGCTTATGCATTGCTGCTGGACCGTTTTTTGAAGAAAGACTGGAAGGGTTGGTGGATTGGAGCAGGGGTGGTGTACTGGCATAGTACGATTCAGACAGATGCTAAATTGCAGACAGCGAAGTTTGACAATTACCTGCTGAATGGAAGCTTAGGTTATAATTTTACTTTGTATAAGCATTTATATCTTTCTCCCTGGGGCAGTCTAAGCCTCCGGGTAGCGGGGGATAAAAATGTAGCAGTGGATAATAAGAGTTTTACGCTACCGGTGATCAATCCTGAGGCGTCTTTGAAAGTGGGTTTTTATTTTTAGATAGGAGTATTTGATAAGGTAAACAATTGCAGGGCAAGTCTTATTCCAGGACTTGCCTTTTTTGTTTGAAAAGGGTTTTCATTCACCGTTGGTGAATTCTGTTTTTCATGAATGTTTTGTTTGGAGGTATTTGGTGGGAATAAATAATTTACTATCTTCGCGCTCCGTTTTGAGAAAAATGGGGAATGATTCCGTAGCTCAGTTGGTAGAGCAATACACTTTTAATGTATGGGTCTTGGGTTCGAGTCCCAACGGGATCACCACAAGGAACGAGTGAGAAATATCTACACTTGTTCCATTTTCTTTTTCCGTGAAAGCCTTATTCATACTGTATATTAGCTGAACTGCATAATTAACTCTTGTGGTTTGATATGCAAATCCTGTAAAAATCAGTTTTTCGGGGAATATCGAACCAATGATCTTTCGCTTCGTTTCCACCTCCCCACTCTCATAAAGAAGATCCATTCCGGACATATTTTCCATGCCTTTTTCAAGGATATTTTCTATACTGAAATTCCTTTGAGGGGCTTCTAATAATCGTTTTTCTAATTTGGAAAGTAGACTGCCATCATGATCTTTCTTTCAGGAACGGTCATATCGAGGGGCTGCTCAATTGCTTGCGGCTCTATGCCCAGTTTGCGTATAATACTGACTTATACAAGCAGCGAGTATCATTATACCTTATATTACTACAACCAGGCAGGTAATCTTATCAAAACAATACCTCCTGCAGGAGTGGTGATTGATCGTTCTGATGCCTGGGCGGGTAAAGTAAGAGCTGCGCGTGCGAATTATACGCTGTTAGTTCCAGCGCATAAAATGGCAACCCATTATAGGTATAATACACTCAACCAGGTTGTTTCAAAGAAAACACCGGATGATGGCATTTCAAATTACTGGTACGATCGCTTAGGTAGATTGTCCATCTCCCAAAACTCAAAGCAAATCGGGGAGAATAAATACAGTTATACGCAATACGATGCATTAGGTCGTCCAATAGAAGTGGTTGAGATAAGCTATACCGCTGCTATGAATGATTTGATCAGCAGAGATACGCTGAAGTTAACAAACTGGATAGCTGGCGCTAAGTCAACACGTACCCAAATCACGGTGACGAACTATGATGTTGCCTATAGTGCATTACCAGCGGAACACCTCGTTCCTGAAAATCTGCGAAACCGGGTATCATGGGTTGCCATCTTTAATGATGCATTGGCATATGATACCATGGGCTTTGCTATGGCTAGCTATTATAGCTATGATATACATGGTAATGTCAAAACATTGCTACATGATTATAAGCAGGGAACCTTAGGAAAATATAATAACCGTTGGAAGAAGATTCAGTACAAGTATGACCTGATTAGTGGCAAGGTTAACTGGGTAGGCTATCCACCTGGCAAAAAGGATGCATTCTATCATCTTTTTATAATCATACAGAGGTGATAAATGGTAAAAGCCAGAATATAACTGAAAGGGTGTTTCTTAATGGTGGAAAAGATGATTATTCTCAGGTTAGTAGTTTCAATGTTGGCGATCAAATGGTAAGGATCTTATCACCAGAAAATGTAAATTATATAATTAATGAGGCATCGTTTAGTCATGTAAGAATACCAGTTATAAGCGACATTTTAGCAGGCATTGGAGGTGCATTTGGCCCATTAGATTTCGGGCAAAATTATCTGGTCTATAACCTGGCAGATAGGGATGAGGATAATACCGATCCTAATAAAAAAAGTGCTGGAGGAACACCAAATGATAATTATAGCATATGGGATTATAATGGAGGATTCTTTTATTTTAATGGAAGTAAGGATTACCATTTGAACTATATATATAACCTGCCAGATGCTGGTAATTTCCTTTTCGGAGTTGCTGCTGCGCGAATGAATATAAATCATGATCTTGTATTGTGGGATGATGACCGGCACGAAATGATAAGAAATCATGCACCAGATTCCGAAGCAGATATTCGTGCAATAAATGCGGGATATTTTTATCAGGAGCGATTTCTAGAGCCACAATCTAAAGGGAATTTTATATGGAGAACTTATAATACTACCAGGCCTACTTGGTTTAGAAATGATTGATGTTTAATGTATATATTATGAAATCTAAAATTCGTTATCGGGTAAATTATTTTTTTGTAATGCTAATTTTGGGTTTTCTGATATTTATTTTTTTAAAAAGGGAAAAAATAGAATATCGAAAATGGAATAAGCCAAAGGAAGAGCTTTGTAATTATCTGCTTAAGGAAATAAGTGACGATGACTTGTCATTTTATTGCCCCTACGGTGCTAATGGTCCAAGTCTATTCTGGGTTGTAGTTTATAAAAAAAAATATAAGTTTCATATGTATAAAGGTGTGTTATGGGCTTATAATGACCTTACCACAAGAAAATTGGATACACTTAGTCAAAGCTACTCTATCAGTAAATTTAAAAATGAAATTTTAGAGCGGGTTAATTTCTTAAGAAGTATCGGCGTATATTCAATTATTCGGGGAGGAAATGATAATCTAATTACAACTACCTATTATGATAGTACATACGAGGATATTAAACAAAATAATCCCTCTTATTCAGAGAAGATAATTGATCAGACAGAAAACAAATATTTTGGACAACCATTCGTATTGACATTTGTAATAACTGACTTTATACCTAATAGGACTTTTATAGAAAATTTTAATCGTGTTCATTATTTATGGCCTATGACATCTACAAAGTATTACTATCGACGATACTTATAATGAATGAATATGATGATTGAAGTTTTTTGCTATATAGTGGTTTGAAAAATAAGGTTTTCAAAAATGATAGTCAGGTAGGTTGGGGCTGTCTCATTAATAAAAAAATGAGATAGCCCTTTCCTATTGACTACGTTTTATCGCTATTATTATACGGGTAAGTATCATTATACTCTTTACAAATGATCCGGCTAAATTTATCATAGGTACGAAGTTTATTCAAAAAATAGAAGCACATTTTCATTGACTTGGGTTTATTTATTAGAACTCATTTCATAATTACCCTTCAATAATTGACTATCAATTACCGCCTTTCTGCGAAATATGCCCGCATCGCAGCTGGATCAGATCGAGATTATGGCCAATCCCCCGGCAAAATATGATGAGGAGGGTAACGGGGTGATTAATATTAAAAGAAAGAAGCTGAAGACCGGAGGATTTAATGGTAACCTTACCCTTACGGCTTTACAGGGAAGATACCCTGGTACCACGCAGAACCTCAATTTTAATTATAGCAACAAGCATATCAATTTTTATGGTAATGCCGGTTACAGTTACCGGAAGAGTTTTGAAGATTATTATATTATCCGTAACTTTCGGGATACGGATGGAAAGGAAATCACAAGTATTTATGACCAGCATACTGACACCAAAACGACTGGACAAAGTGTTATAGCAAAAGTAGGATTAGATTATTACGCCAGTGCTAAAACTACCATAGGGGTAGCAGTTGGTGGGTTTCATAATCCCTCAGAATCATTTAATACCAATAATACACTATTGAAAACCGGTGAAGGCGTTACCACCACCAGGGTAGACGCACCAGCTACCTCAAAGGGTAAATGGGAAAATATGGAAGCGAATGTTAGCCTGAAACATGTGTTCGGTGCATATAAGCATGAAATGCTGATTAATGCTGATTATTTATCATATAATAGTACCAGCAAGCAGCGATTTGACAATCATTATTATAAACCCGACCGTACTGAGGCGGCACCCCCTAGTTTATTCCTGGCCGATCTGCCGGGGAAAATTAATATCTATAGCCTGAAAGCGGATTATACTCATCCGTTTTCTGAAAATACATCCCTGGAAGCAGGGATGAAAACGTCTTATGTAAATACTGACAACAATGCACAGTATTACGATGGTGTAAATAATAAATGGATAAAGAATGAGTTCCTGAGTAACCATTTTCTATATAAAGAAAATATTAATGCCGCCTATTTGAATCTCCGGCATAAGCTCAGCCAATGGGAGTTTCAGGTAGGACTTCGTGCAGAGCAAACCTGGCTGAAGGTAGAACAAAAGGATAACGGGCAAACATTTTCCCGCACCTACCTGCAGCTTTTCCCCACTGCTTTCTTGGCCTATGATGTGGATAAGGAAAGTAAAAAGTCTTTGTCCTACGGCCGCAGGATAGAAAGGCCAGATTATCGTAGTATGAACCCGTTCCGTTTTTACCTGGATCAGTACACCTACGATGAAGGAAATCCTTACCTGAAACCACAGTACAGCAATAACGTAGAACTGAGCTACAGTATATGGGAAGGTGCATTAACTACTACATTGCTATACAATAGAACAACAGATATTGTACAGGAAGTAATACAGCAGAACGCTGCCACAAATGAAACCTATCAGCGCCCTGAAAATCTGAACACCCGCAAGGTGTTAGGCGCAAATATAAATGCGCAGATACCGATAGGCGATAACATGAGCACCGTTATGTATACAGACTATAATCATTATGATTATTCTGGTTCCATCAACAATGAACCCTTTCAGTTGAAAGCTGGTCAGCTTATGCAGCAGGTGAAGGTGAAAAATGGTTGGGCCTTTCAGTTTATGGGTACCTTGTCGTCGCGGAGCATTGACGGTACTTTCCTGGTAAAGCCCATTGGTACGCTGCATGCCGGCGTACAAAAAGATATCCTGGGTAAACAGGGAACCATCCGCCTGAGTGAGTCCGATATATTCGGGTGGAACAGGTATAATGCCACGAGCTGTTATCAGAACATCGACATCAACATGAGGGGGCAATGGCAATCCCAGGTATTAAAGCTGGCATTTACTTACCGCTTTAATAAGAGTGATAAGAAAGATGTGGCTGATAAACGTGAAATCGGCGCAGCAGCAGAACAGCAAAGAGTTAAAACGGAGAAAAAATAAGATAATTTGAAATCCTAATATTTTTATCATGACTAAAACATTGAAATTTTCAGGGTCTGTTTTGTTAATGTTACTGAGCTGCTTTTCTATTTTGAAAGCGCAAACCGGGAAACGATCTTCTGCTAAGGAAGATTTAGTGCTCATGCTGAGTGGAGAAGAAAAGCATGGTAAGATCACTGAAATACAGCCTAACGCCATTAAGTTTATTCATACCGGTGAAACACTTGTGTATGAACTGAAAAAGGCAGATATCAATAAAATTACCTTTGCCAGTGGAAGAGTGGAAGTCGTGAACATGCCTGCCGGCAACGGGGCTAAGGAACCTGCTGAAACCGGCCGACCTATTGAAGCTGGTTTAGTGGCTATTCTGCCGTTTAAATATATTTCCGTTAACGAACCTCTGCAGCAGGTGATTGAAAAAGGAGAGAAACTGCAGAACGATACTTATTTGTACCTTAGCAAGCGAAACGGACAATATAAGTTTCAGGAGCCCAATACCACCAACGCACTGTTATACAGAAAAGGTATTGATGGCAACACTATTAAGGGATATACTTACGATGAACTTTGCCGGGTGTTGGGTGCCGAATTCGTATTGCAGGGAACTTTATCGCGCAGCGTAAAGGAAAGTGTTAACTCTTCCAGCAGCAGTACCACCAAGTATGATAATAATAAAAAGGAAAACAATAACACCAATAACACTACCGTGGAAAACCAATATGAGAATGAGGTAACAGTAGGTATATTCAATAAGGAGAACGAGAAAATATTTACAAACAGGCGCACTGCCTTTTTTAATAATGAAGGGTCGTATCATGATGCATTGTTCTATATGCTGAAGAGAAGCCCGGTCTATAATAAATAACTACATTAAACGGTCATGCCTGCTTTCTAACAGGCATGACCCTTTTTTTTAGCCTTTGTAATGGCTGTATTTTCCACGTTCGATGCAATTCCAGATTATGCATGAACCCCGGTGAGAAGGGGATGACTGTGATGAGCCCAAAAATTGAGTTTTATTATTCACCTCAAAAAACCATATTATGGCCAAACTATTTATTTTCATGCCGTTCAACAAAGCACAGTTACTGTAGCAGCAAGACCTCCCTCCACAAGCGATCGACTTTTATAACACCTTCCAAACTGTCACCAATAAAAGAATTGGAGATAATATTGGCGCTGAAATAAGTAGCGTGGAGGTAGTATATGCAAACTCCGCATTTACAGTCACCAACAAGGAGTATATTATTGTTTTTGCTCATGGAGGCGAGGACTCCAATGATTTATCGTCCAATATCCCCCAGGTATTTGTTTCTGAAAAGGTAGTTATGAACAGATTGTCGCAAAAAAAGCATATAATGCCTAAAAGATACTTTTTATGTGTTGTTACAGTGCTTTGAATGATCATATTGCCCAAGCCTGGAAAAACGATTATCGCGGTCATGCAGTTTATGGAGGCGATTCTGCTATATCCAATCTGTTCTTAGCCTAAAAGACAGGCAGATCTCCGCAAATATTTCTCAGACCCTTATTTGTTGCACATAACTATCATAGAAATATAGACATGATTTTAATTCAAACAGTAGATCGTCTCTCCACTGTCCTTGTAATGCAGCCTTAATTTCTTCTTTACTTTTCTTAATTCTACCATCGGCCAATTAGGCAAGAAACTTAGGATCTCTATTCAATCAGGGAAAAGCTTAAAAAGTTGAAGTTAGGAAGTGAGTACGGGGAAGAGTTGGAAAATGATTGTATTTTTCTTGAACAAGCATTTAGAAATACTGAAGAGGGAAAATGGAAAACTGTTATTAGAATAACACCTTAATTTTATTATAATCTCGATATGTCAATCTGAATCATGTAAATTGTCTTTTATTTATATGCCGTTCTGGCTTTAGCATCACGTAGTATATTACCCTTGGGAACTGCATCGAAGTTCTCAATAAAGAATTTTGATTTCTCGAAAGCTAATTTTGCGGAATTTTTAGATGATGCAATTAGAACTGCAAACCAGCCGTTGACCGTGATAGCTGATTTAGGAGGAGGTAGAATTTTTCATCATTTTATAGATGTGGCAGCAGTTGCTGGTCTAACAGGTGTAAGTGCGGAGCAGTTAGGCGCTCTTAAAGCGGGTGGGAGTTTAATAGTCAGAGAATTAAAGTTGGGAACAGGGGGTACGGACTTTTGGACAACAACAGGGAATGCTGGATATATATTAATGACTTAGAGATTTCCCTTACGGAAGGCCAGCTGGGGACGATTGGTGTGTTTAAGTCTTTAGGAAAGCAGCAATATTTAATCAGTTTGTCTGAAGGTAGGGGGTAAGAGTTAAAGGCAATAATCCTAATAGAGGTATTTATTCAATTCCTGCAAACACAAAATTAAAGGGAGTATATAAAATTTAAAAGCATTACTAATATGGAAAGAAGCGAGATAGTTAAGAAGTTAGAAAGTGACAATATTGACGAGATTATTTCGGCTATTGATTTTATAGTGAATGAATTGTTGTGTCTTAGCTCCAGATCATTTATGATATTAAGAAAAAATAGCGAATTTAGACCATTTATAGCGGAACGATTTTATAGAATAATTCATGAAAATAAAAGACAACTGGAGCGAGGGTATCTAGAAAACGAAGAAGATAGCGATTTACGCTTTTGGTTAAGTTCACTATTAGCGATATATGATAGAAATGATGATTTTATTCTTGATATTTACAGGCATGTGGCCAATAACGAAGATGATAAAGAATTGTTGGGATTGAACATACTAATCGAAAAGGGTATTGCTAATGTTGAGATGATTATATTGGAGAAATTGAGGAGAATTGTTTTTAGTATTGAAAATTTTGATAGAATAAATTTCTATTTAGAGAAGTTGAGGGTTTTAAGAGTAGCCGTTCCTGACGATGTCGTTGAGAAAGTGAACTTCTATAATCGGCACATTGACTTTGAGTGGCAGAGGTTTTCCTATTGAGGATCCATTGTTTGATATTCGTATAATCAATACTTCGGTAAGTTTTCCAAAGCGAAGCAGTGGAAAATAGATGTAGATAAATAGAAAGCATTTTTGCTGGTACCAAAATGAAAAATGGCAATGAGGAAGTATGTCTGCGCGTCCATAAGCAAACATCTATACCAATGTTATAAAACAAAGGGAAGTGTTTTTTATCTACTCCAAAATCTTTTGGGGTCTTATACAGTTCTATACAATCATCCTGTAGTGCTTACTATCAGTAAGGATCAGATGTTAGATGGTAAGTTAGTTATCGTTACATTTGAGCAAAAAAAGTACGGAGAATGGTAGTACTAAAAAACAATAGCATGAAAAAATTTATATGTACCTGCATTTTTATATTCTCTTTCGTGAGCTTGCTAAGTGCCCAAAAAAATATTTCATATAAATTCACAGTTGAGAACAAAATAATTCTTGATAGTACAACGGGATTATATGAAGGAGAAAACTTAGAATTCCGTTACCGGAGAATTTATTTGGCTGATAGTATCTTCAAAGAAGAGAAACTGTTTGGGAAATCAAACGATAATACAGATGTTTTTAAAGTTAGTAATGGATGTTGGTATGTTAAGGTCAATGGGAAATGGGTTCTGTTTTATTCCATAAAAGAAAAAGTAGTTCCCAGAATTAAAATAGAAGGATATTGGTTTTATTTTAAGCCTATTGATAGACAAATGTTTCGAGGGGGAAAATGTATGGTTTATGAAGCCTGTCCTGTTAATTATAATGCTGGTGAGACTTTACGATATTGGTTTAGTGTAACGGCGGGTATCGTAAAAATTGAGACGAGTGAAGTTTCTTTAATAAGAGAAAAAGTTTTATAGGTGCCTAATCGATCATATTTTTCTGGAAGAAATCTTTAAACCTGGACCTGGTGAGCCGCCGCATTTCTCATACATCTCTCGAACGCATTATTATCCTGCATAAGGTTTCCTGTATGGGCATAAAGATTTAATTTCTTCCACCTCTTAATACTATGAGCAAACGCTTGCACAATAAGGGATTCCGGTCTAAGTTGCCGGTATGTGCAAAGCAGTAGAAGACTGTGATAATCTCTAATGGCAACTCGCCGTACACTGTGTAACCATCAGCCTTTAGATGGCTTTTAAAAGCCTTTAAAATATTCAGTCGTCTTTCACCTCCACGACCAGGTTGGTAATCATAATAAATCATTTGACCATCACCTGTCAGGAAGGTCCGAAAGAAGCCTTTTTGAGTTTCTTTTTGCATAGCTCTATACGGCACAGCAATGCAGGTCTCGTCAGTATGCCAGTAGTATATATTTATACATTTCCTTCAGATGTATAGTGCGAACGGGATCACAGAAAAGTATTAAGCCGCTTCGATCGTTTGATGGAAGCGGTTTTTTGTTTGTAGTAGCGGAAAGATGAAGCTTTTACAGGGAGGGCTGGAATAATTTATGGAATCCCCCGGTAATTTCATCTTTAAAATAAAAATGAAGATATACTACGTTCCTGGTCTCCTTAGTTTATTGCTGTTACCGGTTTTGTTTATCGGATTTTTAAAATGGAGTGGCAAAGGGAAAGTATACTATGTAATGCCTTTGATAAGTGTGAATAAAGAATATGCCAAAAAACACCCCTTTCTTTTTCCTGAAGGTTATCCTCCTAAAAGAAAATACGAGGATATAAATATAACGGGGGTCGCGGCGTTAGATGAGATTAAACTAACCTATTCGCAGATCAGGGTACGTGAGATGCTGCAACAAAACAATGCCAGCCAGGGTATTCATTATCATTTCGGCGATAGTGCAACCTATGGGAGCTTCATCAAAGCATTGAATATATTACATATAGAAATGGCGGAGCAGTACCTGGTGGATGAAAATGATATCTGGTTTTTGAATGTTCCCCGTGACAACACTCCGTATAAGGGAATTGATTGTATGTTAGTTTGGTGTGTGGCTGAGGTACCGCCCCGGGAAACTTATTGGGAGAAGCTGTTGATTAAAATGAGTGAAATATGGGATAGCAGCTGGTGGTTGATTATTGGTTTTTCTCTGTATTTAATAGCAATATGGCTTATAAGAAGAACCCCCTCAATTAAATGATTCCCTGAATGCCAATGGAGACATCCCTGTCTTCGCTTTAAAGATCCTGCTAAAAGACTGCGGATGCTCAAAGCCCAGTTCATAAGCAATCTCACTAACCGTCATGTTCGTTGTAGAAATCCGTTCCTTCGCCACTGCAATTAATTTATCCTGAATATGCTGTTGGGTATTCCGGCCTGTTGCTACCATGAGCAGTGCACTCAGGTAATTCCTGGAAAGATGCAGCTGGTCTGCAATCTGCTGTACCGTAGGTATACCATCACTCATTAAACGCTCACTGCTAAACGCTTTATTCAGCAAGTCATCTAGTCGCTCCAGCACCTGGTGGTTGGCAATATTTCTTGTTAGAAACTGCCTGTTATAAAAGCGGTCGGCGTAGTTCAGCAAAGCTTCCAGGTGGTTAATAATAATCTGCTGACTAAATTTATCCATATTGGCCTGGTACTCCTGTTGAATATTTTGCAGGATGCCTATGATGATCGCTTCTTCTTTATCGGACAAGAACAGTGCTTCGTTGACAGCATAGTCAAAATATTCATATTGCTTAATCCCTTTTGCCAGTTGGGTATTCCAAAGAAAATCGGGGTGGATCAATAACATCCAGCCCCTCACTTCATTGCCATCACCAGCTGCATCCTGACCCATTCCGAACACCTGTCCGGGAGACATAAAGTAAAGCACCCCTTCATCGAAATCATATCTATGCTGGCCATATCTGAGATTCAGGTTAAAATTCCGCTTAAGCGCAATCACATAAAAATCAAATACCATCGACCTGGATACTTCCAGGAATTCATCATTGACAGCTGTTAGTTCCAATACGCTGATTGAAGGATGCATCGGTGGCGGAAACTTTCTGAGCCGATGCAGTTCGCTAATAGAATGGACGCGAAATGGTGATGCATTTTTCATATACTAAAGCTACGACATTTAATGTCCTTGTAATGTACCGAGTGCCGCTGCCATGTTGCTTTGTACCCAGTGCTCCGCATATTTACCGTTTTCTAAACGGATGATCTCGATGGCCTCAAAACTAATCGGTTGGCCACTGGCAGGTACCCCAAAAAGATGGCTGGTATGCATGCCACTGATTAGTTTGTGTGTCATGACCAGGTCGTTTTCCGCAGCCTGGTGTAGTACGGTGACTTTTATCCCTGATAAACCGGCATGCAGGGCATCCAGGAAGTGATGAAAACTTTCTTTGCCATTTGGCTTGCCTGGCTGGGCTGCATGGTTGATTACCCTGTCAGATACCAGTTCATCCATTAATGCAGCGTTGTTTTGTTCGATACAGGCCTGATCAAACCGGGCGATAATAGCTTTGTTTTTTTCAATATCCATGATTTGCGTTTTTGTACCACAAAGGTCAGGCAGAGAGGATAGAAGGATGTAACCGGATGTAAGGAGTTTGTAACCACATGTATGATAGTATTGGATCTTTTTTATATATTGACCCTGGGTATAATGATTCAATTGTAAAACCCTGGTCATTCAAATAAACATTTATGTCAGAACTCAGATCCTTATTCGTTAAACTCAACATTAAAAAGGAAAACCTCGATCGTTTTTTAGCCGCAGCACTAACTGCCCCCGTGGTAGATGAAGACTGGACTGCATGGTGGGATAGCCGGAAGATGTATTCCAAATCTTCCTTAGAGGAAATACCCACCGCATTGCAACAAACCAATGGCGCTGTATTTGAATCCTGCGTCAACTTCAAAGATTCATTCAGTCAGGCGAAACTGGAAAATGGCGTATTTTATTTTATCAGCGGCTTTTTTAGCGAGAACTTTCATGAGATTCTCCCTATGCTGGCTGTCCTGAAAAGTGCCGCATTATATATGGAACCAGGAGAAGAAGGTATCGCCATTATTTACGATTATTTCTGGGGAGACGGGGATGTGTTGGCACACCTGGATATCAAAGCAGGACACGCCGAATTGAAACATACAACTGATACTACTCAGATTGATAAAATGGTATTGGCTGAATCTGATGAAATGATTCAGGATGTAATTGATACAATATCTTCAGCATATGATGATTGATAAACTCATACTTGCCTGCACTTTGTTATTGACAGATTTTACTGCCACTATCAAAGACTATGATTTAACGAAATTATGGCGGGCAGATACTATTCAGGCAGAAGGAGACGGCGATATCATTCCCTTTCCTGAACCACTGGGCTATATAGGGGATAATTACCAGCGCTTTTGCATTCATTATACCAGCGTAACAAAAAGCAAAGAAAACCCGTATCAATATATCGTCTGCGGCAAAACGAAAGTAAAAGAAAATATCTGCAGCTTTACAGGAACGATTACTGTCAGGAAAGCAACGATTGAAAGGTCGCGGGAAATTCCAGCATATAAGGTAGGCATTGTCACCTGCGATGTATTGTTCCACGAAGACAGTACACATGCCGGTAGCGGTGTAATTAAAGGTCAGCTCTTAAGCGGTTTTACGGTGGATAAGAAAGGGAAGCTCCAGTATGATGCCTTGATGCTGATAGCCGATGGCTTTGAAAATAACCAGTGTAAAGCTACCTGGACAAGTTATAAAACCGGCAAAAGCAAAAAATGTAACTGGGGGGATTATAGAATGCCGGATAGCGGAGACCTGGATATCGGGGCAGGAGAAGTATATATCAATGATAAGTATAAAAAGAATGGTTGGGAAGAATTTATGAATATAGCCGGTGAGTTTAAGGAAACCCAGTGGTGGAAGTAATGTTGTTAAAGCGAAAGGCTGATTATTGTTCTTTCTAAACCTGCTTCGTCCTTTCAAGGTGCTGATACCCCCATTTCCTCATATCATGTACGATAAGAAATATACTCTCACCATATTCAGTCAGGTAATACTCTACCCGCGGTGGCACCTCTGCAAATACCTTTCTTTCAATGATCCCATCTGCTTCCAGTTCGTCCAATTGTTTGGCGATCATCCTTTCACTGATGGTTGGCAAGGTCCGTTTCATCTCACTGAATCGGTTACATTGTTTTTTGATCAGTACAATTAAGGTGGTTTTACATTTCCCTTTTATCACCTTCAGAAAAACATCAGAAGGACATACAAATTCAATTTCCTGCATTTTCAAAATTTATGTCGTTCATAATCAATATAACTGTACTTTATTTCAGTAACTGAATGGATTGTAACTTATTGTTTTACAAATGAATGTTCGTCAAATTTACAAAAAATACAAGTATGGAAGATAGATTTAAAGCTTTGTTGGTACAGGAATCAGCGGGCGCTTATACAGCAACAGTAACCGATGTCGCTATTGCAGATTTACCTGCGGGAGAAATAACGATCAAGGTGGCTTATTCTTCAGTTAATTATAAAGATGCCTTATCAGCTTCGGGGAATAAGGGTGTAACTAAAAAGTTCCCGCATGTACCAGGCATTGATGCTGCGGGTACGGTAGTGTCATCCGGTGTTGAAGCTTTTAAACCCGGCGACCAGGTGATTGTAACCGGCAATGATCTGGGCATGAATACATGGGGTGGGTTTGGTGAATACATTCGTGTACCGGCGGCCTGGGTTGTAGCCCTGCCTGATGGCCTGAGTTTATTTGAGGCCATGTGCCTGGGTACGGCTGGTCTTACAGCTGGCCTCTCAGTACAGCAAATTGTGGCTGCCGGTATAAAAAGTGGTAAGGTCGCGGTTAGTGGTGCCAGCGGGGGAGTAGGAAGTATAGCAGTGGCAATCCTTTCAAGACAGGGTTATGATGTGCTGGCTATTTCAGGCAAACAGGACGATACCTTCTTCTATAATATAATCGGCGCAGGTAGTATCATGTCAAGGGAAGATTTCCTGGCTGCTTATAATAGGGTCTGCTGATATAGTAATAAAACATTGTTAATCAATATGATGTGGCTTGTTTTTTGCTGTAGAAGTGTTTGTATATTGAAAGATTCATCTTCAAAATCATGCAGCAATGATACGTTACACTCCTGCAAAACAGTTAACCTTAGAAGGATTTTCAACTCCTTTTTCGCAGCAATTATCCACTACAAACCGATGGGTTATACTAGCTGCAAAGATTCCGTGGGACAAACTGGCGGACGTGTATTATAAAAAAATGCGGGCAGATTTCGGTGCTCCAACATTGAGTGCCCGGATGGTAATAGGTGCAGTGATCATCAAACATATACTTAACATAGATGATCGGGAGGTAGTAGAGCAGATCACGGAAAATATATATCTGCAATATTTTGTAGGCTTAAGCAGTTTTCAACAGGAGGCTCCCTTTGATGCATCATTGATGGTCAGTATTAGAAAAAGATTAGGCATAGATGTGATGTCCAGATTGAATGAGATTATTTTGCAGGAAGCCGGACTAATCAAAGCGAATGAAGAGAAAACAGCGGATACCCGCAGTGAGGATGATCAGGATGGGAATGGTGGAAAGAGTAATAACAATGTCTTGAATGAGCATACAGAGAGCGTAAAAGGAAAGTCATCTGATGGGCTATCAGGAACAGTCATGTTAGATGCGACAGTGTCAGAGCAACAGATCGAATATCCAACAGATATCAAATTATTAAATGAGGGTCGCCGTCAATTGGAAAGGATGATAGAGCGGGGATGTCAGGTAGCAGAACTGGTGATGCCGCGCATGTATCGGAGAATAGCGAGGAAGCAATATTTGAACATTGCCAAAAAAAAGAACAAAAGCAAACGAGATATACGCAGAGGTATCCGACAGCAATTACAATATGTTAAACGAGATTTAAAGTACATCAACTGGCTGATAGAATCAGAAGCTAATTTCAAGGGGGTGCTGAAAATGAAAGACTGGAGGTTAATACGGGTGATCCAGGAAATGTATCGTCAGCAGGCAGAGATGTATAAGAATAGAGAGCATAAAATATCGGATCGGATTGTAAGTATCTATCAACCGCATGTACGTCCAATACCGAGAGGTAAAGACCGTGTATCAACTGAGTTTGGCAGCAAACAACTGGTGATGTTGAAAGATGGCTACACCCATATAGAAAAACTGAGCTGGGATAATTACAATGAAGGTTCATTGTTGACCGAAAGCCTTGAAACATATAAACGCTTGTTTGGGTGCTATCCAGAGCGTGTATTGGGAGATCAGTTGTTCGGCACACGTGAAAACAGACGATTCATGAGTGGAAAAGGGATCCGTTATGTGGGCAAGCCATTGGGTCGGCCCTCATCAAATAGTAAGGAGCAAAAGCGATTATTGCAAAAGGAGATGCCGGAACGAAATGCGATCGAAGGGAAGTTTGGACAGGGGAAAAATGCATATGGACTGGGCAAAATCAAGGCCCGCCTCAAGGATACAGCTGAGAGTTGGGTGATGTCTATATACTTTGTTATGAATCTGCTTAAACTGGCAGCAGGTTCTTTGTTGTCAGTACTGCAGATCTATTACTGGCTGGTAAAGGAGGGCTATTTGACCACAATGGGGAATAGATCCGATACACAATTTATATCCCGGTATCTGAGACATTAAGAAGGGTAAATCGATTCGGTGTAAAAATGAAAAATAACAGATCGGGAACTTATTCAGCAGACCCTATAATAGCAAAGCCCTGGCACCTGCTGTATTTGCCGCAGGGGTAGATACGGTTGGAGGGGATATTCTTTCAGGCATGATCAAATCAACGGCTTACAATGGAGTTGTGACCTGTTGTGGAAATGTGGCTGCGGTAGAGTTAAATACCAGCATATTCCCTTTTATTTTGAGGGGCGTGAAACTGGCAGGTATTGACTCCGTCCTTCCTGCCACCGGGGTGAAAGAAGGAATCTGGAAATTGTTGGCGGGAGATTGGAAACCCCTGCATCTGAAGGAAATGGTGAAGATTATCGGGTTAGATGAATTACCGCAGGCATTGCAAACAATCCAGGCAGGGAGGGCAAAAGGGCGGTTTGTAGTAAAGCATGCATGATTTATCACCAGCCAACCAGGTTTCATCACATTTGTAGTTACACGGAGATTTTATCTTCTACATTTGAATTATGAAATTACTCCTGTTACTATTAACCCTGGTTAGCTGGCCCCCCACAGCCACTTTGCAGACCGACAGCCTGTACGATAAACTGCTTCGCATCAGAAGAGAATTGCATGCAAACCCAGAACTGGCAGGAAATGAAATACATACCCAGGCCTACCTCGTACAACACTTACAGGATCTTGGGCTTGAAGTGAAAACAGACATTTATGGGCATGGTGTAATTGGTATAATACGAGGAGCTAAGCCTGGCCGGAAGATTGCCTGGAGAGCAGAAATGGATGCCCTGCCGAATGATTTTCCTGATGAATTACCTTCACTGGTTAAAGGCGTGCAGCATGGCTGCGGACACGATGTGCATATGGCTATTGCACTGGGGATAGCAGAAGTGCTTGCTAAAAATAAAGCTTCCCTGGCTGGTACGGTCTATTTCATTTTTCAGCCGGAAGAGGAAACCTTTAGGGGCGCAAAAGGGATGATCGACCAGGGATTATTTAACAATATCAAACCTGATGAAATCTATGCATTGCACGTGACAGCATTACCAGTTGGGGAAATCCTCGTAAAGCCCAATGAGATGTTTGCCTATCAGAAGAGGTTAAGGATTAAAGTGAAAGGAGCGCTTTCCCCGGAAGTAAGTTCGAAAATTTATACATCATTATCCCGTGCACAACCTAATAGCCGGCCCTGGGATATACAGCTGGTGAATGACCCTGTTGTTGGCCTGATGACACCTAATACTATTTTTAAGGACTACCTGGTAATGGACAGGAACTTTAATACCTATGCCATCAAAGACACCTTATTTTTAGAAGCATATTTATACGAAACGAATAAATCGAATCTTCAAAAGATCATTCCCCGCATAAAAAGTATCGTGGGAGATCAGCTGCTTTCAGTGTCTTTTATACAGGAAAACCCGACGGTTGTAAATGATGTCAGGCTGACGGATAATGCGCTCCGTACTTTAAAAAATATCCATATTGACTATGGGCAGGTGCCTTATTTTAATGATGATTTTGCTTATTTCCAGCAAAAGGTACCAGGCGTTTATTTTCTCTTAGGTGGTTCTACTGCGGCATTGAATCACGCGCCAGGCTTTAAGGTGGACGAGAAATGTATGCGTATTGGGGTGGATAGTTTTTCTTCTTTAATCATGCAGCGATTAAAATGAACCTGTGTTAAGCAGGTTCATTTTGTATGGGAAATTAGAGATATTATTTGCGCCGCAGACAGGGAACTTCAATTGATGGGAACGAGCGCTCATTTATTAAAAATAGTAAAACTTATTTGGTGGGAATAAATATTTTCCTATCTTCGCGCTCCGTTTGACAGAAAACGTGGTCCGATTCCGTAGCTCAGTTGGTAGAGCAATACACTTTTAATGTATGGGTCTTGGGTTCGAGTCCCAACGGGATCACATAAAAGAGAAAGCTTCAAGTTCAAAGACTTGAAGCTTTCTCTTTTAGTAGCTTTAGTCACTGTCAACCATTAGCGAGGTTTGAGTTTCACCGGGTTTTTAAGTGAATCACCTGCAAACATCCTATTTATTGATTAAGTAGCTATTTTTGAATAAGGTGAAGGTGTTGGGGTAAGCTTCACCTATTTGCATTATTATTGTTCAAATGTCGTCTGTTATAAGCGTTTCAAAAAATCAACAATCAATTCTGTAAGCATTTCAGTTGTTCTTGTTACACTCAGTGACCCGCTTATTTTGTATATTAAAAAATGGATTCCCTGCTTCAATCATTTAAACAATATAGCTCATTTACGCTTGCTTGATCTCGAAAGATTTTAATTCAGATTTAAGCATCTAATAAAATAAGTTCGTGAATTGTGCAAATGGGATCACAAAAGAGGGTAATTATAAATAACATGCTCCGTTTTATTCACGCGGCCTATTTTTTATATGGTTTATTATTTTAGCCATGATATCAGCATCATGGAGAATGTCAAACTTGCGTGCGTATAATGCAGCATGAGTAATAAGGAAATCAAAATCGCTGATATCAAAAACTTTAGGGAATTCCGGTCCGGATGCCCAATCTATACAACGAAGGTTATTATTATATCCACGTGATGCAAATCTTGAATTCATTATAATTGTATGAAAGAAGAGTTCGTCAGGAATAAGGCATCGTTTGAAAAATTCATATACTTCCGCGTTATTATTTACAAAATCCATGACAAACTCCGCACATCTTCTTGAAATTGTCCACCATTGAGATCCTCCGTAAAACTGCCGGACATACCGCGGCATCTCTCTTTTTAGCCCCATATCCTTCTGACATTTAACTAGTCTTGTAGATTCTTTTATACCTAATTCATCCACAAACCAATAATGTTCAAGTCTATTCTTTCCGCCATCTCCACTCCATTGGTCGTAGTTAGGAATTTTGAAATTCTCCAAATAATATTCTCCTGAATTGCTAATTAGATATTTATCGATATAGTTATTATCTTTTATAGGCAAGTCCATTCCACTCAATAAAGCGAAATAATCAAAATCTATTTTTTTATGTTTTAAGGCCCCTTTAATTAAATGTAAGGATGCTTCTATCATAGAGAATCCTCCCCATTTAACATCTATTGCGTTCTTAATTATCTTATATTTCCCCGAAGTAACCTTATTGGCTACCAGGTCTTTAACCCTGTTGTTCGCTATTTTGGCGTCGAGATGAATAAAGCAAAAGTTATCAGTATCAGTTGTCAGCAGGTCTATTAAAGTTGATAACTGTGAAATATTCCTATGGGCTAAGATCAGATATGCAATTCTCATTTTTTCTTTTTTGTTGGCAAATCCTAAGGAAATTATAAAACCACTTATAACAGAGAAGAATGTTTTGCTTTAACAGGATGATATAGTTTATTTTTCAGCGGACCTGCGTTCCTCCTTACAGGTCGAAATCTCATTGTACCCTTTTTTAACGCACCTATTTCGTTCTCACTTGTATAAAACTTATTCTCAGAACCAGGCAATACAAATCGGCCATTTCCTCCAAAATCCAGCAGCTTCAAGTTACCAAGGGAAATTATAGTGGGCAGAAGTACTTCGTGATGCCCTATCCATTTCATATCAAGTACATCACTCAGGAGTTCCAGCGCCTTTCTTGATACACGGTAAATAGGATTAAACGATCTGATCCTGCTTTCAAATGGTATAAAATATCTCGAATGTTTCAATGTATCCCACCAATACCAATAGGGTTCTTCCTCAAAAAACCTGACATGTGAAGTAACTAAGTCGTATTCTTCTAATTTAGAAAAATACTGGAAAAAGAATAACCAGTCTCCTGTAAAGCGAACATCATCTTCAATAATCCAGTAATAGTCATAGGAAGAATACTTTTTATAAAAATCCAGTAAAGGGAAGTGATTACTTCCAGGTAAAAGCTTGTTGAACAAAGGAACATACCCGAGGTTATATAGAATATCATCGGTGAAAATGTGGCTATTCACTTCCGAGAGAAACCCCGGTATTTCATTGCCCGGTTGATGATGATATAACATAAACGCATCGTCTGAAATATCAACGCCATCAGCAATTTCTTTGAAAAGAGATTGCGTTGATAAACATAAATTATTAGTAAGCAATAAAACCACTTGCCTTATACTCATTTTTTACGGATTTTAACAGCACTCAAGTACGTTCCTGTTCTTCTATTTAGTCTTATGAATAAAGCATAAACACATCTTCCCAATCTATCTTTTTATTAGACTCAAATTCAAGTAATGCAAGCCCGATCCCTATGGCTCCGGAAAACCCAATATTCGGGAACCCTATATTGCTGGAAAAATGCCCTGGTTGCCTGCTAAGTGAAAATAAAGACAGCGCATCATACAAACGATGCAGTAAGGTATTATACTCATACAATTCCTTATACAAAGGCCTTATGTTTAACAGAAGCTTCATGCACTTAATGGCTGCGTATGGCTTCTTAATTGTTTCCGATTTAATAATATCCAGATTAATATTCTTAATATAACCTGATAAATCGGGAACATCTTCAGATAGCATCTTATTACCGGCGAATCTCAGAAGAGAGTTATATATACCTAATGTCAATGCCATATCTTCCAAAAGATTAAAATAGCTGATATCTCCCCTGATAAGAGAATTGAAGGACGTCAATACTTTTGGAACAACACTTGAAAAAATACTTTCCTGTTTGACCCGATAAATTTTTTCAGGATACAGCTTATTCATATAGAAGAAAATCCTTTGTAACTCTTCGAGATGCGCCACTGTAATATTGTGCTTGTCTTTCAGTGTCAAACGGTAATCAATTTCTTCAACCACATATGCAAGACTCTCAGCAATTTTGTGCTTGTTTATATTACATGCTGTATTTCTCAACCGGTCTGTGAGGTAACTGGCCTTACTTAGCAAACCGCCATGAACAAGGTTGTTACTGAATTTTGTCTGAACATCATTGCATATCAATAAATCAATATCCGCAAGGTTATTATCAAGGTTAATATTGATCATATCTTTATCAACCAGATGCGAGAAAATCCAGGCGTTACCCGAAACAATACTTTCATTAACACCCTTCTTTGTCTTTAGCAGAATCCGGAATGTATCTACAAGTAGTTCACGGGTGTATTGTTCATACTTGTCAGTAGCTAATACATCAGAAAGATAGTAAAAGAATAAAATCGCAGCACTGGGCGTACGTACGAAGTCACTATTGAAGCGATACTTCTGACTGGCGAATCTATCGGCTATATACTGTGACATTTCACATCTCACACTATTAGTTCCCAGATTTTCATTGATAGATGAAATTATCATTTCCATAATAAGATATGTTCTTTAAGTTCCTGTTTGGTCATTCCTATTATACTTAGCTGAATTTTCATAAGTTCGGCATATTCCTCATCTGAAGTATATTCAGAATTTTCAAAAACTTCGTGCTGCAAATGGTAAAGATGACCAGCATCTATCCACTTTGCTTTGTATCCCATAATTTCCAAACGCCTTACTCTTTCAATGTCTTCCGGCCCCCATTTATAAAATGATTCATTCTCCTTTCCACATTCAATAAAAGTAGCTTTATCTATCATCACGCATCCCCCGCAGGCCTTTTCCCTGGCAATAAAAGATTCTTCGGTTTCCAGTATTTTAACATCTAATTGTTTTCTGAACAGGTTTACCTGAGTTTTAGAACGACACATTTTGAAACAACCATCAAACGGCAGCGAAATTTTTGCTTCGCCATTTCTGATGGCATTCGCAGCCTGCAATAGTTGATCCGGATTAATAATAACATCTACATCATGCAATACTATAATTGGTGTTTTAACTTTTTCAACCATATAGTTATTGTACCTTGTCCTATGAAACCACCTATTTGTATCATATATAAATGAATATTCCACATTTGGAGGTAGCTTTTTTGAATCAATTCTTTGTTCTTTATCGGCTTCAGTAAGTATTATATTAGTTTTAAAGTGTTTGAATAAATAACTGGTGGTAGTGATTACATTTAATAACCTGTCTCCCGAATCTATTCTCACAGGAATCAGAAATGTGACATCACATAAATCGATCTTTTTTGATTCTTTATAATTCTCTATTTCCTTTACATACATATATGTACACTTATCCTTTCTTACATAATCCAGGGAAACATTAAAAGGAAACGTACTTATATAATCACCTTTAAAAAAATACTCCCATGCCTCGTGCTTATCTAAACCTGCATTATGAAAGATCTTCACCTCATGCCACTTTTTAAGCTCATCTTTCGGCCAGCAGAAATCCAGCTCTTTTGAAACCTTCACTTTAAATCCTGCATCAAATGCATTCCAGAGAACGGCCCACATATCTGAACACCATTCTATTACGCTATCATAATCATCTTTACTTTTAAGCGTTTGCTCAGCAAAAAGCTGCACATACCTGTCTTTATTCTTTTTCAGATGCAGGTAAAGTTTGAGGCTATCATACTCTATTTTATCCCAATATTCATATGTAAGCCCCTTCATTAAATATTGTGCTCCCCCTGAATGAATGGAATTTTGTTCAACCAAATGAACAGGGATTTTTAAAACAAAACACATTTCTTCCAGTACAATCTTACCGGCCTTTTTTATAGCATCGGCACTGGTATAGGTAAGCGTATCAGAAACATACCAATAGTCATCATTTGTCATGGCAGAAAAATCCGGCATCTCTCTGAATATAATATCCGCATCGTGATAAAATATACACTGGTTATTGAGATCCGGGTGTTGAAGAAAATGCTTCTTAATTATATGCGGCCTGATAGTTGGTTCATAAGTCTTATTAATCCGGGTATCCTCATAAAAATAGAAGCAGGCGGAATCAGACAGGGGGGGAGATGGCCTGGTATATAAGGGATTTGGCCCTCTGGATGGATCATATCCAATTAGTATATGGATATCTTCTCTGGCAACTGAAAGTCTTTTTAAATTAAAAAGTAAGATCTCCAATTGCCACCTCAGATATACCGAATCCGGCTGAGCACACATAAATATCATAGTGGTCTTTTTATGCTGTTTTTAACTATTCCATTATATATATTTGTAAGCAAAGTTTCACTGTCTGCCTCGACGACTATTTGCCCTGCATTTTCTTCCCCAATATTAAAAAAGCGTACATATAGGTATACCTTGCCTTTTACTGTTTTGAACGAAACAATATTGCATGTAACAGTGTCATCCGGGGCCCCTATGACAGATAGTCTGGCCTTCAGAGGAAGTTTCTCTTTTAAAAATATATCATGGGGCAAATCCGTTGATAACATAATTATAGAATCAGGGTTTACACGTTGATTTTCCACACTATAAGTACCTGAATAACGTTTCTGGATTTTAATCAAATCTGATAAATAAAGAAAGAGCCCGATGACAGTCACCAAAACAAGATTTCCCCAGACAATGATTTTCCCTGGCGGACGATTAAGGACCGACTGCACTTCCATACTGCGTTGCTCGTATATATCCTTTACTGGCATTATTCTCCTAATTCAAGTTGATTTCTTATTAGTTTGAAATAAACTCCTTTCATTCGAATCAACTCCCTGTGATTTCCCCTTTCCACTATTTCTCCATTGTCCAAGACAATGATCTGATCTGCATTCTTTACAGTACTAAGCCTATGTGCGATAATTACTACCGTTTTATCTTCAAAGAACACATCGAGTTTCTCCATAATTTCCTTTTCATTATTTGCATCCAGACTACTAGTGGCTTCGTCGAGAAAAATATATGCAGGGTTTTTATAAACAGCCCTGGCTATAAAGATCCTTTGCTTTTGCCCTCCACTGACCCCTACACCATTATTTCCTATTTTTGTAGTATAACCCAAAGGTTTTCCTTTAATAAACTCCTCTATATTAGCGGTGTGTACAGCCATCCTCATTCTTTCATGATCGATATCATCTCTTCCCAATGCAATATTCCTGGCAATCGTGTCCGAAAATATATATCCTTCTTGCATGATAGTACCACACCGGTTTCTCCATTCAGCTGGTTCAATGTTTTTTAACTCCACATTGCCCACATAAATTTTTCCATTCGAGGGTGTGTAGTATCCCAATAATAATTTCATAAGTGTGGTCTTTCCACTGCCACTGGCGCCCACTATTGCGGTAATACTGCCCTGACGGATTATCAGGTTAATGTTTTTCAATATCATAGGCGATTTGGGGCCTTCATACTGAAAGGAAACATTCGCTACTTCAATATCCTGCTGTGAATAATCAGTTTCCCTGGCGCTATTCTCTCCACCATTATCAATATTTTCTGCAACTTCATTTTTTTGCGCGTGGATCTCATTCATACGATTAATACTTAAAGAGGCATCCTGCGCAGACTTTATAAAGGCAACAAGCTGCTCAATCGGACCGTTAGTCTGGCCAATTATATATGAGATGCTCAACAACATACCAAGTGATAATTCTCCCTGTATAACTGCTCCTGCAGCAATAAATGTGATAATGATATTTTTTATCTGCGTGAGGAATACATATCCGAATTTCTGATATTGTTCAATAGTCAGACTTTTCATATTCAGTTTGAAAGACTTTATCTGAAGATGCTCCCATTCCCATCTTTTAGATCTTTCTGCACCATATAACTTAATTTCCTGCATTCCGTATATTAACTCCGTAAGCTTATCCTGGTTATCTTTGTTCAGTCGGAAACGCTTATAATCTATATTCTTACGTTTCTTCTGAAAAATAAAGATCCAACCCAGTGCAAGTAGTGTAAAGCCCCAGAAAATAATTATTATGGAAGTGCTATAAAACATTAGCACAACAGAATAGACAACAATATTTATTATTGACAGGACGGTGTTAAGGGTTACCCCTGTTAAAAAATCCTCGATCCTGTGATGGTCGTTAAGTCTTTGGGAAATATCTCCGACCGTTTTTGTATCAAAATATTTTATCGGCAGGTTTAATAACTTAATCAAAAAATCAGAAATAATATTAAGACTGATCCGGATATTAATATGAAGCATTAACCAGCTTTGTACCATCTGGATGGCAAACATGCCAAAAAAAAGAAAAAGTTGCGAGAAAAGTATTAAATATACATATTTGATATTCTTATCACCCACCCCATGATCAATAAGCGCTTGTGTCAAAAAAGGGAACATTAATGAAATACCACTGGATGCAAGCATGCCAACCAGGAACTGAAATATATACCTGTAATGAGGTTTTAAATATCTGTAAATGTAATCGGATGCACTCTTCCGGCTTTTATTCTCATCGTTCCTTTTATAAAACTCGGGAGTAGTATCCAACAATAAAGCCACTCCTTCATTATGAGCTGTAGTCAGCCACCGGCGACAAAACTCTTCTTTGTCAACCGTCAACATTCCATGTGCTGGATCGCCTATTTTGAAAGATTTGACCTTCCCATTGAGTGACTTTCTTACAGAATAAAGAACAACAAAATGGTTCTGATTCCAATGTAATATACAGGGTAGGGGACAGTCTTTTATTAAGGCATTAATGGTCAGCTTTGCTCTGAGCGATTTAAAGCCGATTTTTTCTGCAGCATAACTTAAGTTTAATAAACTGACACCTTCTCTGCCTATAAACGAAATTTCCCTTAAGAAATCCAGCGGATATTCTTTACCATAATGGCTGGCTATCATTTTCAAACAAGTAGAACCACAATCCATTGCGTCATACTGCCGATAAAAAGCCGTTCTTTTTTTGCTTATAAACAAAGGGGAAAATTTATTAGATTACTTTTTTACTCCTGAGATATTGTAATACGAGGCGATCCTGCATATTAAACTTAAAGGAAGGACAAGCTGGTGTTCCGCTTAACCAATGTATAGGGCAGCTACCCCCACACACTGGTAATAAATTGCATTTCATACAGGTAGAATCATCGCTGTTCTTTACATCATTATTCCAGTTCCTCATTGGGGTCTTACTTACATCTTCTTCAAACGGTACATTCAGATGTCCAATTTCAAACTTCGTCTGGTTATACAATGGGGTATAGGGTACCTCCCAGCATGTAGAAACAGTTCCATACGCATCATATACCTCAGAATGTTTCTTCACCGCACTACAAACAATCTTTGTCCTTTCCGGCAATATTTCTACGTCAAACCCAAGTTGTAGAAGTTTCATCATCCAGTCAATCTCTGCAACTGAAAAATTGTCTTTTACCACACCCTTGCTATTTTCAATACCATTATCACCCCAGTTATGAATAGGAACAAGGTAAAAACTAATTTTCTTTTGCAATTTATGCTCTGCCAGCAGATCAATAAATTCATTAAGTCCATCAACGTTATTTGTATCCACATTGCATCTTATCACAATATTTGCATCCAGCTCCTTAAATCCGGGTGCATTCACAATAGCAAGAATATTATTGAAGATGATAGAAAATGTTGGTCCTTTTTCCTTCTTCGTATACCTGTTCAAATCATGATAAGCTGCAATCCCGTCCAACGTTATCTGAAAGGTTTTAATCTGGTATTTCTGAATAAGATTTAAGAAAATGTTGTGTTTTAAACTCAATCCGTTTGTCACCATGCTTGCTGTATAACTGATATTATATTCTTTGCAGACAAGTAACAGCGCTTCACTCATTTCATAAACATGATTGACTGCCATTAGAGGTTCGGCCCCATACCATGTTACATTTAACTGTTTACATCCGGATGCTTCAATCTTTAACCGTATTCTGTTAACTACCTTCTCCTGCAGATTTTTATCCATATACTTACTGGTATGCTGCTGTCCGCAATAATGACAACCGAGCTGACAGGAAGCTCCTGGCTGAATTACAATATCCAGCGTTTCATTTCCTTCAATAGCAGCATTATTCGCCGATATTACATAATCCAATTCATCCTGTTCCTTTGGCACAACGGCCTGGATCTTAATCAACTCATCTAAAACCTGTTCAGGAATTTCTCCAAACCTTTCCTCATTGAATTCCTGATAATGATCTTCACGTATCAACAAAAGCGAACTTGTCCTGGTCGAGAAGATCAGCCTTTCGGAGTAATCATTATCAAATTTCAGAGAATTAGAAGACACCAGGTAAAATGATTTTTTATAATCAGTAACCATATAAAAAAATATGAAGATTAGTCGTAAGATCAGGCAGCATGACGCTACCTGATCAATTGGATTAATTCTTAATTTTTGAACATCCTTTCAGCTTTGAACATCCATCGTCATCTAAGGATAGTTCATCATATCCGCCTTTAATAAGGTGGGACGAATAATCGTCTAAAGAGTTAATTTCATTCTTTTCTTCCTGGATTACCTTATCAAGCAGATCCTGCAAATTTTTGTTTTTCATGTTACAAAGAAATTGGATTGGAAACAATTCGACTTACTTGATCTCGTTGTTAAGTCATTTCAACGCTATTTTTTTTAATGCGATATAGTCGCATAGTGTAATAAACGAATGCTTATGGCCAATCGCAATACGTTACTACAATTTCTTATAGTATGATTATATCCGTTTCTTTTCACTATCGTTACTAACAGAATTTTTCTTCCGCTGTGATTTTATAGCGGCACCAAACTTATAAGAAAAAGATAGTCTAACAGACCTGGCGCCGGAATAGCCTCCATAATTTTGTACAATGGAATTTGTAATGCTACCAAAATATACTTTGTTTGTCTTAAGCAAATCAGTTCCATTAATAATTACAGTCAATTTCTTGTGAAGAAGTAATAGTTTTAGTCCCAAATCCAAACTATAATAGCTTTCTACTTTATCTACCCCACTTATCTCCGGAAATTGGAACCAGAAATCGGCACTTCCCAAAATGGTTTTCTTTTTATTGAATGTTATTGTGTTACTCGTAGATAAATACGCCCCCCAGCCATCAACTTTTTTAGGGGTATTGATATTGGACGAAACCGCACTGTTATAATATACCGATATTTCATGGTAACTCTCCAACCAGCTGGAATAGGTAGTATTTATTGTTTCATTAATACCGCAACTGGTAACTTTAAGAAAATTACGTTGCACAATTCCTATGATGTTAGTATTCTTATCCGGAATTCCGATCTGATCAAAACCATTGTAAAGTATGCTTACAAACCCCTGCGACGTTACTAAGTCTTTATAATTATGTGAGATTTCAAAGTTATTGCTGTAAGAGGGAAGTAAGTATGGATTACCCTCCGAATAAGAGTAAGGACTTGAATAATATCTGAAAGGATTTAACCTTGAATATTCGGGCCTGCTTATCCGCCTTCCATAGGTGAGAGATAATGATTGTTCATCATCAAACCTATATAGGAAATACGCAGTTGGGAAGATCTTCAGATAGAACGCTTCGTTTTCCTGATTGTAAGTTTCAGACACTCCATTGATCTGTGTATACTCTGCCCTTAAACCTAATTGTACTTCTAACTTTCCGAAACTTCTGTTCCCGCTGAAAAAAAGTGCCTCTGTATTCTCCTTATAGCGGAATTTAAATGTCCTTGAAGTGTCCAGCAACAATGTGTCTGCATTTTCAATGTAGAAATTCGAATTGCTGTTATTCCTGATCATAGAAATCTTAGCTCCCCACGAAAGTTTATAATTTCTGACAGGGTATCTGAATTCGGTCTGTGCCGACATTAATTTTATTTTCTGTGGCGTTTGATTCAATGCTCCTGACATATGAGCCGGATCAGACATTGCATCATTCTGTGTATAACTACTATATATCCCATTGGATCCTTTCGTATAATAAAAGTAGTCAGCATCAGTAAAAACACCTTTTCCTGCAGTATCGATTTCGATTTCGTGATGAATATTAAAACTATGGTTTTGTATTCTTGATGACGTCAAAGAATTAGTTGTAATTAAAGAATCGGGTTTTAGTTTTTCATGCGACCCAACAGTTGTCAGAGAGGATGCTTTATCATCATTTCCTGGGAATGAAGCATTATATTGAAACCCGATCAGCTGTTTGCTATTGATTTTATAATCAAGACCTATCGATCCTGAAATACTCCTGTTCTTTCTTATTTTGTTTGCCGACTCATCCCATAATTGTTCCGGGTAAAAAGTCCGTTTTGTATTGGTGGAATACGTCCTGTTATGATTACCATTTATGCCTCCGGTTAACGTCATTCTATCCTTGACATATGAAAATGACACTCCCCCGTTTTCAGATTGATATACCGTCTTAATGAAATTCATTCTCACATTTCCATAAAACCCCTCACGCTTTACCTTTCTGGTAACTATGTTGATTAGGCCGGAATTTCCCTCAGCGTCATATTTCGAAGGTGGATTTGTAATGACTTCTATTCTGCTGAGGTCTGCCGCCGGAATTGATTTCAGATAATTGACCAGATCATCACCAGATAATCGTATCAACTTGTCATTTATTAGTACTTTTATCGTGTTTTTACCGATTATACTGATTGAATTATTGCTTCCTACCCTTACGCCTGGAGCTTTACTCAAGGCATCCATCGCGTCTCCTCCTATAACAGCTATACTATTCTCCACGTTAAAAATAGTGCGGTCAATTTTCCGCTCAATCAGCTGTTTTCTCGTTGTAACCTGAACTTCCTTTAGGTTGCGGCGTGAAGCCTCATCCAATAATACAGTGATTATACCATTTTTCAGGGCTTCGGTATCAAGATGAATGATACGTTCATCATAATTTAAATGAGTAAATTTTAAATCGTTATTCAGTAAATGATCTGAGCTGATTTCAAAATAACCATCAGCATTCGTTATCGAAGTTTTTAGCACATGTCCGTCTGTTTTGCTGAATAAAATGACCGACACATCCTGTATACTTTTATTGCTTTTATTGATAACCTGTCCGGAAATTCTATCCTGCCCCAAACTTTGCAATGAAGAGAGAAATAGGAATTTTCCAAAACAGAACAGGAGAACACTTAATGGATTTTTCATTTTTCTTTTATGAGATGAAAGAACTTTCAATCTTTCGGAGAAAGGTTAAAAACCATTATTGAGTTAAAAAACCACGATAAAGATGCCTTGTCCCTGAGGTAATTACTGGCAGTATAGTTCAATACAGCACCGTTAGATGTCATCTTATCAATGATATAATCATTATCTCTGCAATTAACATGTCCGGTACCGTTTTGACCCACTATACCCCAACTGATAATCAGTCCTTTTTTGCAATGACGAAGTAAGTTCCCGATAAACAGATCTTCGAACTGAATTGGTATATGCTCGCCTACCTCTAAACTTAAAACATAATCATATTTAACCTGAAGATCAAACGGAACTGTTAATTCAAGTGTCTTACATCTTCCGTTTTCCACTATATCAGCAGAAATGGACGCTGTATAGGGATTACCATCATATCCACAGGCATCAAATCCCAGATCAGAGAGCCCTCTTACATACCATCCGGGCCCACAGCCAAGATCCACAATCGTTTTTGCTCCTTCATGCTTCAGAACAGAACCGATAGCCCGGCATAATGAAGGATCAAAACAATGCCCTTCGAGTGAGTCGCTTATCCATGAACCTCTTTCATCGATCTTAAATTCCATAATAAGAAGATTTTCTCCCTGCAAGTTTGCTTGCGGAATGGACAATTCTATTATTGTTCCGGGTACCTGGAATATTAACGAGAGTAATGTAATCGCTAATGGAACGAAAAAATTACTATGGTTATATTGATTACTTTTTTATTTGAATAACTGAGTAGTACAGAAATGGGTCACTTATTAAAACATACAGGTCAAGAACGAGTGCCCGTACTAATTTGGATAACAACTTCAACAAACATTTTCAATGTTGGGCTTAATGAATTATTCGTTTGGGTCTATTAAAATAATTAACTAATCTGTTCGGATGATGAAAATAAAGAAGAAAATTGAAATAAACAATATGAAAGTGATTTTTTTTATTTTTTTTGCACCTTTATATTGCCTGCTTCCTGGTAATGGCTGATCAAAAATATGCCGGCTTATGTGCCAGGAAGCAAACAGCTGCATTTTAAAAGAAATCACAAATGAATAAGACAATCTCGATTACTCTATTCCTGTTCTTCTCCATAAACAATTTTATTATAAGTCAATCCCTGAACACTTTTAATCTGTCAGAGATGAGGGATGATATAGATACACTGGTCAAGTCCATTGAAGACACTCATATTAATCCCTATTACAAATATTCCAAAACAGATTTTTACAGCGATGTGCGTGTATTGAAAAAACAATTAAAGTATCCACTGAATACCGTAGATTTTTATCTGTTGATACAACCTTTAATAGCTAAACTTGAAGATGGTCATACAGACATCAAACCACCTATACATTTATATAATCAAAGCAATCCCGCCGTTCTTCCATATATAATCAAATTATCTCCATCGAAACCATACATCATTTCAAGCCAATATTCTCTTCCTTTATCAAAACAGCTTCCCGACGGTGCTGAAATTATTAGTATCAACAATGTACCCGCCAGGAAAATCGTAAATGATATCATTAATCTGAATACAGGAGAAACCCGCGCATTCAGAGCAGACTTTGGTGCCAACTATTTTGACTTCTATTTACAATCCCTTTATAAGACAAACGGCACATACAGGATCTCTTATTTGCATAATAACAGAAAGAAAGATGTTATAATAAAAGGGATACCGCAACAGGAATTTTCAAAACTCCTGAAACATTATAATGATTCCGCATCCAACACCCCATCGCCTGAAAATGTTTATTATAGCTTAAAACTATTACCTGAAATAAAAACCGCTCTCTTCGACTTTCGCAGTTTCGAGGACCTTGACAGATTTAATGTATTTATTGATTCCGCTTTTGCTGTCATTAAAAAGAATGAAATAAAGAACATAATTATTGATATAAGGAAAAACAGCGGCGGGGATTCCGATATCGGAGATGAGTTTATACAATATCTTGCAAAAACACCCTTCAGGCAATATGACAAGGTAATCGAAAAACATAGCAGGTTATTAAAAAAAAGATTACTCGATCACAGGATTGGCAAAATATTGACCAAAGAAGACAGCATTTTCCTGAACAAATCAGAGGGGCTATTGGATACAGAAGTTTACGAAGATATTCCGCTTAAAAATACACCCTTTCGTTTTGACGGTAATGTATATGTACTTACCAGTTCCTATACATTTTCATCAGCTGCCGATTTTGCCCAATGCATTAAACATTATAAACTGGGAAAAATAATAGGAGAGGAGACTGGGGGCTTAATTGTCAGCTATGGTGATATTGTTACCAGTCATTTGCCACATACGCAACTGGTATTTACTATTTCAAGTAAGCTTTACTACAATATCGGAGCAGATAAAAATGACTGGAATGGTGTTAATCCGGATCTAAAAATACCTGCTGATAAGGCGATGGATTACGCCTTAAAACTGATTCACTTTATCCCAAACCACTGAGGTCACCTGACAGAACAGCACTCTTACTAAAATATAGTTGCATACCTTACGGAGGTGCATTATATCTATTTAATTATCAACGCTTTTAATTTAAAAAGTTCATAAAGCTGGTTCGAGAATTGTCCAACCGGGGGCACAAAAAGGGATAAGTCTTATCTCTTTTCCTTTTATAGGAAATACTGACTTTGTTATAGTAAAGGATCAGGTTGAAAACTTGAACCTGCCCCTTTATTTTCTCACTGTATCAATAAACCGCATAGATTGCATGGCCGCAATATCTCTAAAAATATTCCTGTCCTGCATCGTATACTGGTTCGGCTGACTTAAATCCTGCAGCAACCTGGTCTGCGCCGCCAGCTCATTTTGCACGATCGGCAAGGATACGAACTCATAGGCCGCTCCGTTAGAAGCCACAATTCCATGAATCACCTCTATTGGTAACTCCCCCGCACGCACCCCATATCTCCTGCCTGATGTCACCCCATCATAGATATTGCTAAATGCCTCGACCAGCAGGGTAATGCAAAACTCGCTCAATACATCTTCCCGCATGTCATCATACGTTTCATGCAATATATTCCTGGGATTTATAAACTCTCCTTCATCATTAAACTCTGCCGGGTAAGTCTTTCCAAATACTTCATTAAACTCATCCTTATCTATACGTTTAGCTGCCACTGCCCTCCAGCAGTACTCCCACATTTCACGCAGTAGTTCAAAATGCGCCTCATATCCCTCATGGTCTTTCTCCAGCAGATCATATGCGTAAGCTATATTCCACATATTCCAGAATAGCAGGTTTTCCTGCAATACTCCCGAAAATTCTGTTTTCATTTTTCTTTGATAAATTGAATGGAGTGAATCTACTCCACACTACAAGCAATTGGCAAAATTACGCTAAAAGATCTAATCCGGGTATTTAGTTTAATTTACAGTTCGACGATTCTCATGCCTGCCACTAAGCCATCAATGAATTACCTAATACCCATCCGCTGGTACCTTTTTCAAAATCTCCATCAAATAAAGTCTGAGCCTGGGTTGAACTGGTTAACAATACAGTTAGCACCAATAATAGGTGTTTCATAATCTCTAATGTGGGTTAATCATGCTAATATACCTAAAATTGTTATTTCGCAAATCCTACCCCAATCAATTTATACCCCTCTTCTGTTCTTAAAAAATCAAGTTGCCCTTTCTCATTACTGCCCCCAAAGAAAATGCTCCAGGATGGATATTGCCAGTCTTTGGACTGAAAACAATTATTCATATACTTATCATATAGTGGCCCTTCCATAATAAACGGATTGAAATTACCACTGACTAAATTGAATGCAGCTCCATCCCGGAACTTTGCCAGCAGGAAATCCCAATGCTTGTCAATAAACTTTTTTTTATCCTCATGGATCCAATTCTCTTCATCCCAATACGTAACCTCTGCAAATGTATTCGCTGCCAGTTTTTCTTTTGTCAGGCCAGGCAACAGCTCCTGATGCAGCCACTGACTAAACTCCTTACCATACACCTGGAAAGTATAGTATTTCCCGTTTACGCCCGCAAAACTCATTCTCGTTGTATCTGCACTGGGTGTATCTGCTATCTTTACAGAATACATATTCAGATCCTCTGCCTTGCCGAAATCGCTCACCAATACCTTATTAGTGGTATCTATCAGTAAAGTCTTTCCCCCACTGTAGTAAAAATGTTCTCCATCCTGCACTTTTTTAGCACCCTGCAATGCAATCACCATCCCGTTCGTCACCATGGAAACGTAATTATATGCCGCCGGAACCACGATCTTTCCATTACGGTTAAAGATCCCTGTCTGCTCCGTTTTGTGATCTGTAAACCGGATGAAACCTTCATTTTCACAATCAAATGCATTGTCAAACATGTACAAACTATCCGTTCCCGCAGTTTTCATTGAACTGAAAAGGTAATAACCATACCATTTTCCCTGCTTATCTTCTTTCATAACGGCAACGACATCCTGAAATTTGCTGCCGCCTACTGTTACAAGTTGTGGGGCTATCCTTGTTTGGGTGCTGGAGTTATCAAAACCGGTTAAAGTGGAGTCGGCATTGTAAATGGCTGTAAACTGCTGGGCAACAAGCGAATGGCTGCAATAAAGCAGCGCAAGAATAAGCAAGGTTTTTCTCATGAGTATATGTTTAAAATAATCAGACGCAGGTTGAGCGAAATTCCATAATTTATCGTACAAATCCTATATTTTATGGCCAACATGAATTCCCTCAAAGTCACGTTATTGATTTTTTTTCTTTGCTGTTCCCTTCAAACATTTTGCCAGATTACAAATCCACGTACCCTTTCTGACGAATGGAGTGAATACGGTATCGGTGATCCTTACATTTTTAAATTCAGGGGTAAGTTCTACCTGTACTGTAGTACCCGCGATGATCAGAGTGGCGTAAAATGCTGGAGCAGCTGGGATCTGGCCAGCTGGACCTACGAAGGGCTGGCCGTGCCTGCATCCCTTACGACTTCCAAAGGTGCCTATGCCCCTGAAGTCATTTACTGGAACGGCACTTTTTACATGTATACCTCACCAGCAGGCAACGGGCATTATGTCTTGTCCGCTGATAGCCCTACAGGTCCTTTCTCTTTGCAGACAGCTAACCTGGGCCATTCTATCGATGGTTCTGTGTTCATTGATGACAATGCCGCTATGTATTTTACAAATGCTGGTGGCAGTGGTATCCAGGGATCTACGATGAGCAGTCCTTTGTTGATCGGATCCGCAACTACCCTGAGCGGTGCCAATCTGAACGGATGGACCGAGGGCTCTACCCTGTTCAAACGCAATGGCACATACTACCTGACCTACACCGGCAATCATGTATTCAGTAAAGGTTACCGGGTTAACTATGCTACTGCTACCACCCCTTTAGGGAGTTATACAGCAGCTGCTAACAACCCGGTTTTGTTGAACACCGAAGGTACTTTCTTTGGCCTGGGCCATAGCACTTCCTTTATTGGTCCTGACCTCGACAGCTGGTACATCACCTATCATAACCTGCTCGGACAAAGCAGTATTGTGGGCCCAAACCGGAAATTAAACATCGATCCGATGGGCTTCAATGGCGACAGGATACAGGTATATGGCCCTACCAACTGGACACAGCCTACACCTGCGCTGCCTACCTGCTATGATCGCTTTGACCGCACGGATATTGGTAGCAACTGGACGAATATCAATGGCGGTACATGGGGTATCTACAACCAGGAACTCATGTGGCAGGATACGAAAACGACTGCTACCTGGTACAAACAAATCAACACCGCAACCAGTGCTGCAAATTATACCGCTGAATTCAATATGAAGGAAATGGGCAGAGGTGCCAATGCTGCCCGCTTTGGCGCTGTGTTTTCCTACATCGATGAAAATACCTATGGTACTGCCCTGCTAAGTAGTTACGACAACACACTGGAGACAGATATCAAAGTAAACGGAACCTCCATCGGTGTCAATGCCATTGCCCTTCCTCCCGGGTACGACTACCAGAAATGGCACGTGATCCGGGTAGAAAAAGAAGGCGCAACTTTCAGGATTTATATCGATGGTATGCTGAAATCTACACGTACAGCCAATATCGCAACTGGTGGTAAAATTGGGGTCACTACCTATAGCGATCATGCAGATTTTGGTTACACTGCTTTTAGCAATAAGGTTAATGGCAGTGGTGTATTTAGTTTTTACAAACCCGTTCCCGGCACCATACCCGCCGTGCATTACAATGAGGGTGGGGAAGGAGTCGCTTACCACGACCTTTCCGCCGGTAATACCGGTGGCAGATACCGTACAGATAATGTTGATATCCGCGATTGTGAGGAAGGCGGACAGAATATTGGCTGGAATCAAACAGGTGAATGGTACAATTACAACGTGAACGTGCAGGCAGCAGGCCCCTACCACCTGGGCTTACGATATGCAACTACCTACACTGCCTGTAAATTACGGGTATACTGTGATGGGGCTGATATATCCGGCATCATTGCCATTCCTGCCACCGGTGCCTTGACGACCTGGCGTACCGCTGTATTAAAGAACCTGCAGCTTCCCGCCGGCTATCACACGCTCAGGTTAGAAACGGTAGAAGGAGAATTTGATTTTGCCAGCCTGAAATTTGAAACAGGAAGCACGATCGTACCCAGTGGCGCTGACAATTTCGATGCAGGTAATTTTGCTGCATTATGGAATTACGACAATGGTCCATGGGGCGTAACAGCTGCGAAAGCCGGCATTAATGGCTTCGGCAAGAGAACCATGGGCCATGTAGGCTGGACGGATTACACCGTAGAAGCAGATGTCACCTGTCCATCCTCTGGCAACGGTGGCTTGATTTTCCGTACGCGTAACCCGGCAGCAGAGCAGTTTGGACAATCAACCGCTACCAGTTCTGATTACCAACAGGGCTATTATGCAGGTATAGAAGCAGGGGGTATTGTGTTTGGTAAAGAGAATTACAACTGGACAACCCTCGCGTATAAAAGCCAGGTATTGACAGCAGGACAATCTTACAAACTCAGGGCGGTGATCAATGGTGCGGATATTAAGATCTACCTGGATGATATGCTCACACCTGTTATAACATACACTGATCCGAATCCGTTTATCAGCGGTAAGGCAGGGCTGCGCGTGCATGCCGCTAATATGACATTTGATAATTTTAATATTTCTACTGATACGGGAACAGGATTACTAAATTGCAAGGTGAAAAATTAGGCGTTCATGATGGAACGTTTTCCTGTTCAATAATGGACAGTTATAACAAAGGAGTTTATTGTGAATCAGAGACTTATAAAGTTGCTCCATTTTTGTACAACGTCTTTTTCTAAAGTTTCAGAAATGACCCATTTGAAATGGCTGTTCCGCAGTCTCGGAAAACGGAAAATGTTCACCTTACTTAATACAACCGGGCTGGCAGTAGGTATTGCTGCCAGCCTGTTGCTATTCATCCTGATCCGCCATGAACTGAGTATTGACACTTTCCACAGCAAACGCGATAGAATTTACAGAGTCGTATCGACAGAGACTTACCGGGATGGGCGAATAGACTACGATGGCTGCTCGCCCCTGCCTATGTCAGATGCGCTGAGACGAGAATTCCCCCAGGCAGAAAAGGTGGCTGCGATGTATAGAGATAGGCGATATCAGTTTGCGATTGGAGATCAGCTTTTCAGCGCGCCATTGGTTTACTTTGCAGAGCCGGAGATCTTTGAAATCTTCGATTTCCCCTGGCTGGCAGGCGATCCAAAAACAGCGTTGAAGGAACCCTACACAGCTGCTATTTCCCAAAGTATAGCGGAGAAGTGGTTCGGTAACTGGCAAAACGCGATAGGCAAAGTGGTGCTGGAAGGAAATGAACGCAAACCTTATCGTATCACAGGTGTGCTGGAAAATCCTCCCGGAAATACAGATATTTCGTTGAATGTTGTTTTGTCTTATGCCACACTCCGCACCTGGTGGACGAGCTCTTTTAATGATCCATTGAAATGGGATAATTTCATCCTCTCCTCTCAATGTTACTTCCTGCTGGGAAAGCATCAGAAAATAGAGAATATGGAGGCCCAATTGCCAGCCTTTGTAGCACGGCATTATACCCCCTTATTTGCTAATTCAAATACCCGCGATTCCAGTTATTTCCAGTCACTGAAAGACATCCATTTCAATACCACCTTTGATCGTTATGGAGATACCGGCTGGTCATATGGAGAGCTGTCAGCTATGAGTCTGATAGGCTTGTTCCTGCTGATGGTGGCATGTATTAATTTTGTCAATCTTTCTACGGTACAGTCTATCACGCGCGCAAAGGAAGTGGGCGTGAGGAAGGCCCTGGGCAGCAACCGGCGCCAGTTATTTGCACTCTTTATGAAAGAAACGGCATTGCTGGTAGGCATGGCTGTAATAGCTGGCGTTATCCTGGCAGCATTTGCATTGCCCCAAATCCGGGAATGGTTGAACAAGCCCGTCACAATGCAGATATTAAGCCCTGCGACGATCTTATTTATCATCATCCTGGGCCTGGTGATCACATTGATGGCTGGCGTATATCCGGCGCTCATATTATCCCGTCTGAACCCGATGAAGATCATGAAGCAGGCGGGAGGTATCTCACTACGCCGGGGATTGATTATAACGCAGTTTATTATTGCCCAGTTATTGATTATAGGCACCCTGGTCGTATCCCGGCAAATGAAATTCTTCAGAGATCAGCCGATGGGTTTTGATAAAGATGCTATTGTATTACTGGAGCTGCCCTGGAAACAGGATGGCTATCATTATCTGAAAAGCCAGGTGCAGCAATTACCCGGTATACAATCCGTCACACTTTGCGATGCGCCTCCGGCAGTGCTCAGACCAGGAGGGAGTTACATTACTTTTGAAAATAACATTCATCCCGAGAGTTTTGAGATCACTTATAGGAATGTGGATACTGATTATGTAAAAACCTTTCGTTTGCAACTGAAGGAAGGTAATTTCCCACGCAATGCAAATGAGGTAATACTGAATGAAACCGCAGTAAAGGTATTAGGGTTTAAGAATCCTGCAGACATTATCGGGAAACGATTGAGACTGGGCGATACCAGTTACCCGCTGATCCCCGTTGTAGGAGTGTTGAAAGACTATCACAATGCTCCTTTGAAAGATAAGATCGTACCGATGTTGATGACATCGAAACCAGGCAATCTTTTTAAGATGGCGGTGAAAATGGATCTGGCACAGCTGCCGGTTTTGGAGCAATTATTTCATGAACAATTGCCTTCCCGCCTTTTTGAACCCACCTTCATAGATGAAACAGTGAGCCGTTTTTATAGTACTGAAATATTAGTCAACAGGTTATTTCACCTGTTTACCCTGGTTGCTATATTTATTTCCTGCATGGGTATGTATGGGCTGGTATCATTCCTCGTGGTGCAAAAGACCCGGGAGGTCGGTATTCGAAAGGTGTTGGGGGCCTCTGTGCAGCAAATCGTACAGCTGTTCCTGCAAGAGTTTATGTGGCTGTCTGTTTTGGCTTTTTTAGTAGCAGCACCGCTGGGGTATTATTATATGGCGTATTGGCTCACAGGCTATCAGTACCATATCTCAATAGGGTGGGATATATTTTTGTATGCCATACTACTGTCAGTGCTGGTTGTTATAGTCAGCGTAGGCCATAAAGCAATCACTGCTGGTTTGGCAAACCCTGTTAAAAGCCTTAGAACAGAGTGAATGCCTTACTGCAAATAAAGAGGAGCCTGGATCAAAAGTAATTTCCCGGATCTAATCCACTTTTCATAAGCCCGCAATGCCTCCAAATTACTTTTGATCCAAACTCCTCTTCTTAAACTTAAAAGCTATTTTTTTACATCAAACCGATCCAGGTTCATCACCTTCGTCCAGGCCTTCACAAAGTCCTGCACAAACCTATCCTTACCATCGGCACTGCCATACACTTCAGCAATCGCTCTCAGTTCTGCATTAGACCCAAATACGAGGTCTGCGCGGGTAGCCGTCCACTTCACATTACCGGTAGCGCGGTCCGTACCTTCAAACAATTCCTGGTCTGCAGATACTGATTTCCATGCCGTATTCATATCCAGCAGGTTCACAAAGAAGTCATTGGTCAGTTGACCCGGAGTTGCTGTAAATACGCCATCCGCTGAGCCATCGTAATTGATGTTTATTACACGCAAACCGCCCAGCAATGCCGTCAGCTCTGGCGCTGTCAGTGTAAGCAGGTGTGCTTTGTCAATCAACAATGATTCAGTAGAAGCGGATGATTTATGCTTGCGATAATTACGGAAGCCATCTGCGACCGGTTCCAGGTAACCTGCAGATTCCACATCTGTTTGTTCCTGTGTTGCATCCATACGACCTGGGGTAAATGGCACGGTAATATCCTGTCCGGCATCCTTCGCTGCTTTTTCAATAGCAGCACCACCTGCCAGTACAATCAGGTCAGCAATAGATACCTTTTTCGCAGATTCTTTCTGAATAGTTCCCAATACATCCAATACCTTTTGTAACTGGGTAGGATTATTTACTTTCCAGTAGCGCTGTGGTGCAAGACGTACACGGGCACCATTGGCACCACCGCGTTTATCAGAACCACGGAAAGTGGAAGCAGAAGCCCATGCCGTAGACACCAGTTCAGAGATGCTGAGACCAGAGGCCAGTATTTTTTCTTTCAGCGCTGCGATGTCAGCATCATTCACCAGTTCGTGATCTACAGCCGGAATCGGGTCCTGCCAGAGCAGGTCTTCCTGCGGTGCATCCGGGCCAAGGTAAAGCGCTTTTGGACCCATATCACGGTGCGTGAGTTTAAACCATGCTCTTGCAAAAGCATCGGCAAAGGCATCCGGGTTTTCCAGGAAATTCCTTGATATCTTTTCATATGCCGGATCGAACCGCAGCGAGAGGTCGGTAGTGAGCATAGTAGGGCGATGTTTCTTACCACTGTCGAATGCATCCGGGATAATATTATCTGCATCTTTTGCTACCCATTGATGCGCACCTGCAGGGCTCTTGGTCAGTTCCCATTCAAAGCCGAAAAGGTTTTCAAAGAAGTTATTACTCCATTGGGTAGGCGTTTTTGTCCATATTACTTCCAGACCACTGGTAATCGTATCAGCACCTTTACCAGTACCATAACTATTACTCCATCCCAGGCCCTGTGCTTCGATGCCGGCAGCTTCAGGTTCTTTCCCTACATGGTCAGCAGTCGCTGCACCATGGGTTTTACCGAAGCTGTGCCCGCCTGCAATGAGTGCCACTGTTTCTTCATCATTCATCGCCATACGAGCAAAGGTATCGCGGATGTCTTTGGCAGCTGCAATCGGATCAGGATTACCATCCGGCCCTTCAGGATTTACATAGATTAAACCCATCTGAACAGCTGCCAGTGGTTTGTCCAGGTAGCGGGAGTGAATATCACCATCCGCCTTATCATCAGATACCAATACCCCATGATCTTTTTCAGCACCTTCTGAACCGTGTGCGTAGCGCACATCACCGCCCAGCCAGGTGGATTCAGAACCCCAGTATACATCTTCATCAGGTTCCCATTTATCCACACGACCGCCCGCAAAGCCAAAGGTTTTGAAACCCATAGATTCAAGTGCGATATTACCGGTAAGGATCATCAGATCAGCCCATGAAATCTTATTACCATACTTTTGTTTGATAGGCCAGAGCAGTCTGCGGGCCTTGTCCAGGCTTACATTGTCCGGCCAGCTATTGAGCGGCGCAAAACGTTGCTGGCCCGAACCTGCACCACCGCGTCCATCTGTAACGCGATAGGTACCTGCGCTATGCCATGCCATGCGGATGAACAAAGGTCCGTAATGACCAAAATCGGCTGGCCACCAATCCTGGGAATCGGTCATGAGGGCATGGAGGTCTTTCTTTACTGATTCGAGATCCAGGCTTTTGAAGGCTTCGGCATAGTTAAATTCGTCACCGAGAGGGTTAGACAAAGGCGATTGCTGACGGAGAATGTTGAGCTTGAGTTGATCGGGCCACCAGTCACGGTTTCTGGTGCCGCCACCAGCAACTGTGTTTTTCATACTGCCATTGTGGAATGGACATTTGCTGATGTCGTTGGATTCTTTTCCCATTGTTTTTTGTTTATGGTATGAATGAATGCTTACCTTATTTTATAATTACCAGGATGATAAAATTAGGACTTTAGGGATATAAACACAATTAATATATTCTATATTTTAATAGTTAATATCTATATGATGGGTGTCTATTAATAACTGATAAATAAACAGGTTTGTTCAAATCATCACCCGCCATTTAACAAAAAAATAACCCCGGGGTAAATACCCCGGGGTGTATCAAAACCTAAAATTAAAATCCTACATCTATCCTTATATAAACTTTAATACTTCGCATCCTTCTTCAGATATATCTTCTTCTTCTCCGTCTGCTGCTGTATACTCTTATATATCTTATTCGTAAATGAACTATCCACGTCTTCCGCCTTCCGCTGCTTCAGATCCTTCTCTATATACTCCTGCCGCATTTTCACATATTTACCTAATTCTTTATTCAGGCTATCCCGCTCTGCCACTTTCTTTTTCAGGTATGCCTCCCGCTCTTCCATCGTCATCATTTTCATCTCATCCGGCAATTCCTCTGTTTTAATCGTTCCTACGGTCACAGACTTATCCCTATAATTCTCCAGCAATTCTTTCTTTCCATAATAAGCCCCTTTCCCCGCCTTCGTTGTATTATACTCCGCTCTTTGCGCCTTTACATTAGATGACACATTCTCACTGATGTACTTACTCTTGGATACCTTCCTTGAATAAGCCGTTTTCTCCTCCTCATTCCCATAATAGATCCTGCTATTATCCAGCTTGTCTGACAACTCCGCTATCTGGTCATCATAAGGAGTATTCACCTGTATATCATTTGCATCCATATTCACCTGGGTAAAACTCCCCTGGTTGCAATTCGCAATATCCCTCCACACCTTCTTCGCATTATAGTTATCCCCCATCAGTATCGTATTCAGCACAATATCCTTTTGCGCTGCCAGTTTACAACTCACCGGGTACTTCACATCATCCCTGTAATCCATATGTGGAGGACAATCCCCCACCAGGAACACCGTCTTATATGTACTCGCCGCCGTATCCCATTTAAACCGCGTGATTGCCTCATTCAAGGCCTGGTTCACACTCTCCGGACTATCACCTCCACCATCTGCCGTCATCTGCATCAGCTGCTCATACACATCATCCATATCGCCTGACAATGCCACCCTTCTCGTAATAAACTGATCCCCCCTGTCACGGTAAAAGATCAACCCAATCTCAATAGCCGGTGCAGGATCTGCCTGTGCAAGACTACCCGCAATAGACCATATTTTCTCCTTGGCAGCGCCAATCAAACCAGACATACTGCCGGTAGCATCCAATGCAAAAACTACCTGGATCTTTGCCTGGGAATGAGGAGAATCTGCAATAGTGTAAGGAGAATCGATATTGGAAGGAGGGGGAACAACATCGGCACGTTTATTTACAGCGCCCATTAATATCAAAGCACAGAAAAAAGTGCCAACGGGGATAAGGTACTTCGGACTCATGGAAAAAGGATTTTCTACCATGATTCGCAGAAAATCCTTTTTCCATAATTATAAATGTTAAGAAAAACCTAAAGGTTGCGGGCCAGCCACTTTATATGCAGGTGCTTTCAGCGCTGCGGCCTCGCGCAGGGTGATCATGCGCTTTAGCTGGGGATCCCAGATCTTCAGCCTTAAACAGGCAATAACCTCCCTGATCCGCAGACTGGTGGTCTTCGCATCCTGCAATTCCGGGATCTCCGCCATTGCCTGCGGCAAGCGATAAAACGGAATACGCGCATTCAGATGATGGATATGATGATAGCCGATATTCGCCGTTACCCAGTTCATAAACGGTGACATCATCATAAAACTGGAAGACAACAAAGCCGCCTCGTGATAACACCAATCCTCATTGTCGTTGAAAGTCACACCCGGGAAATTATGCTGCGCATAAAACAGGTAAGCCCCCATACAACAGGAAATAGAAAAAGGGATCAGGATAAACAGTGCCCATGCCTGCCAGCCCAGGAAATAGATCACCGCAGCACTACCACAAAAATGTAGCACCAGGGCCAGTAAACTATCCAGGTGCTTCTTCGGACTGCTCAAAAATGATTGCAGGCACATGCCGATCATAAACATAGAGAGGTATCCTGCCAGGATCGTGAGCGGATGCCTGGTAAAGAGGTAAGACCTTCTTTCCTTACGGCTCATCTGCTCAAACTTCTGCCTGGTGGCAATAGGGTAGGAACCTATGCTGGCACTGAACAATTTGGAATTATGTTTATGATGATAGTCATGAGATCTCTTCCAGATACTGGTAGGCGCCAGGATGTAAATGCCGAAAACGGTCATAATGGCATCCGCCAGTTTTGAATGATGTAATATGGTATGGTGCTGATGATCATGATAGATAACGAAAGTCCGCACAATCACTAATCCTGCAAAAATACTGGCAGCCAGTCTCGCTAAAAAATAAGGCAATACCAACGTGCCACTCAAAGCGAGTATCAGCAGCCCCAAAGTTGTAATGAGGTGGAACCAGCTCCTGGACCTGATTTCGTTGGCAAATGGTTTCGTTGCCAGGATAAGGTCTTTCCCTTCGCGCATAAGTTGTTTTAATTTTAACGTTGTAGTGTAAATCGAAATTATATGCTTGCTACCGCTTCTTCCTGCGGTTGTGGTTGGCGTTTGTGTTTCCACCTCCTGTGAGACCAAAGCCAGGTAGATGGCTGGGCGATAATATCCCGCTCCAGTTGTTGTGTATGAATATCTGTGATCTCACCTTCTCCCAGTTTGGTTGGTTCGTCGATGAGCATAGAAGCTTCTACGGAATAATAACCCCTCTTCACCTTGTTCACGGCCACGTATACAATGGGGTAATTCATTTTCTGCGCGATCTTTTCAGTGCCTTTAAACACCGGTGTATCCTGGTTCAGGAACCTTGTCCAGTGAGCCGTAGCCGGCTGAGGTGACTGATCCGCAATGAATGCGGTGGCATTGATCTCTTTCCTGTTCTTCACCATCTCCCGGAAAGTATCCTGCATGGCATACAGTTTAGTGCCAAAGCGGGTCCGCATTTTGTACATCAGGGCATCCATACCCTTGTTGGACAGCGGATGGTAAATGACATACAGTTGTTGTTTGAGCAGAATACTGAACGAATTGCCTGCCCATTCCCAGTTCCCCTTGTGACCCATTACCAGGATGACACTCTTGCCATCCTCCGCCAGCTGGTTAAAGAGGGCGATGGTAGCTGGTGTAAACTCACACCTTTTCACCATGTCTTCCCTGCTGATGGTAAGCGTCTTGAATGTTTCCAGGAACATGTCGCAGAGATAATGGTAAAAATCCTTGCAGATCCTTTTCAGTTCTTTTTCCGACTTCTCCGGGAAGGAAGTACGGAGGTTGGTCATGACTACCTTTTTCCTGTAAGAAAGAACGTAGTAAAGCAGCACATACATTACGTCAGATAGCAGGTACAATACCCTGAACGGTAAGCGTGCTACGCCGTAAGCAACAAGTTGTAGGAGGTAATACGAAAAAGACAATTTACGTTAATGTTTTGGGGTAAATGTATGTTAATTTAATAGCATTTAATAATTTCTGAGGATAAAAATAAAAGGAGAGCAAACGATCTTCGTTCACTCTCCCAGGTTGACTATTTCCTGAATCCTTTTTAACCGTGTTTCCGGTCGTTTAGCCAGTACCAATTTTTGCAGATAAGTTTTTTGCACCGACCGGCTTAAACCTGTAAAATAAGCCTTTGAACCACGTCTGGCCTTAAAAGCTTTCTCCAGGTCATCAGGAATTTTCAGTGCTTCGACCTCATCCAATATAGACCAGCTACCGTTTTTTCGGGCCAGGGCTATGCATTTCCTGCCTGCCGGCATCATCAGCCCGGCAGCCGTGAGGCGCTTTACTTTTTCTTTGTTGATCTTTGACCAGGCACTGCCCGCTTTTCGCTTCGTGAAGAATTGCATAAATTTTTCTTCGTCAATAGGCCGGGCGGTACTGTCAATCCATCCAAAACAAAGGGCTTCATCTACAGCCTCACTCCAGCTGAGCGTAGCGCGATTCGCCTTTTTTTTGTAATAAACCAGCCACACAGAAGCCGCATTTTCATGGTTTTCCTGGAGCCACTGCCGCCATTCCTGCCGGTTCGCCGGACAAAAGGTAACTGCTTCCATTACTTCTTCGCTATTAAGGTCAAATTGACAATAAGGATGCCCACCAGGCGATAGCTACCGCTGATCAGCCGGGCCCCCGGCATAAAATAGGCTACAAATGTGATGGCTACGCTCATCCGGTTTAAGTGTGCAAATTGAGTGATCATTAACTTTTGGTTTATACCACAAAGCTATCAGGGGGATATGACAGCCCTATGTCAGGGGTATCTGAAAATATTTTCGAAGGGTCACTCCTCCTGGCACCTGTCAAAGAATTCCTGCATTGTCATTCCATGCGGCTCATTGCAAACTTATTGTACTACTAAGCCCCTGCAACCTGTTGTTTTGTTTGAAAACTATAATTTTCACTTTGAATAATTGAATTCTCCCGAATGGCCCCATCCTAACTTTGACCTAAAACCTGATATATGATAGCAGCCAAAGGATACGCCGCCCTGCAAACCGGCACAGTACTCTCTCCCTGGACCTTCGAAAGAAGAGCCCTTACGTCTCATGATGTACTGATTGAAATATTATACTGTGGTGTATGCCACACAGACCTGCATATGATCAGGAACGACTGGTTTCCCGGTATCTTCCCGATGGTGCCCGGTCATGAGATCGTAGGCCGGGTGATCGAAGCCGGTGCACATGTTACTAAATTCAAGGTTGGAGATCTTGGTGGGGTAGGTGTAATGGTAGATGCCTGCATGGAATGCGAAGACTGCCGCAATGACCAGGAGCAATTCTGCCAGGTGAGTCCCGTGCAGACATATGGTAATCTGCAGAAAGACGGCACACCCGCTTATGGTGGTTATTCCAACCTCATCGTAGTGCGCGAGGAATTCGTTCATCATATTGCTGATACACTGCCCCTGGAAGGTGTCGCACCGCTCTTATGCGCAGGTATCACCACCTATTCTCCTCTGCGCAACTGGCAGGTAGGTAAGGGCCATAAAGTTGCAGTAGTGGGCTTAGGTGGTCTTGGTCACATGGCCGTGAAATTCGCCGTAGCATTCGGGGCAGAGGTCACCGTACTCAGTACCTCCGCCCGGAAAAAGGAAGCCGCTTTGAAACTCGGCGCACATCATTTCGTGGTCACTACCGACGAAGAGCAATTCAAATCCGTACAACGTTCCTTCCATTTCATGATCGACACCGTAGCTGCCGATCACGATATCAATCCTTACATCGCCGCATTAAAAACCAATGGTGTTTACATTAACGTGGGGATGCCCGCAAAACCCTGGTCCATCCCTTCATTCAGCCTCGCCGCAGGTAATAAGGTGGTGGCCGGTTCCGGTGCAGGAGGCCTGGCCCAGACCCAGGAAATGCTGGACTTCTGCGCGGAACATAATATCGTATCCGATGTGGAAGTGATCAAAATACAGGAGATCCATACAGCCATGGAGCGACTGGAAAAAGGAGATGTGCTGTATCGGTTTGTAATCGATATGAGTAGCTTATAAAGTAAAAGAGCTTGGACCAAAAGTAAAACTACCCGGATTTAATTCGGATCATTGATGGCGAGAATTTTTGTTGATGAAATGCTCAATGCCTTCAAATTACTTTTGGTGCAAGCTCTCTGATTATTTTTGTTTTTTTAACCATTCTACATACCTGCTCTCCATAAACGCATTTCCATCTTTTAACCACTGCTGCGACTGTACCGTAAAATGATCCCCGGTATAGTACCCGAATTCAATATCAGCATTGAGTTTTTTCATCTTCTCCTCCATTAACCTGATCGGGTAGTTCAGCAAAAAGTTATCCTGGTTGCCCACCGTGATCCTTATTTTACTATTCAGTTTTCCTCCAATCTGTTCCCAGTGCTGCTGCAGGTAGGCTGTAATATCATATTGCTTCCAGTGATTAAACACCGTTGTGTCTATCTCCCCGGTCCTGGCATCTACTATCCGCATGGGAATTCCATCTGCGCCTTTAGGCCCAAACACGGCATCAAATGAATGCATTTGTTCACCCCTGTTTATCACTGCTTCCATCTGGTAGGCATTGCGTAAATAGATCCATGGTATTTGCCCGGCGATCGTGCCTAAAGGTCTCAAGGTACTATCCTTGTCATAAAACATGTTCTCATGCGCATACATGTCCACCTTCATAAAACTATGAAAATCTACCGGGTCAGGAGAACTGGACCAGCAGGCCATAAACTGCTCAGGATATTGTGTCTGCAACCATAACACGGTCCATCCGCCACTACTATGCCCATGCAGGAAACGCGCTCCATTACAGCGATATTGCTTTTCCAGCTGCGGAATGAATTCTTTGATCAGCGCATCGGACCAGGGGCCATTGTTATCACTGTTCGCATACACGCTATGCCCCAGCGGACAATTCCCATCCAGGTACACCCCAATGCAGGGAACCGTATCGATGGGCTCCATTGGGTTTGGATAGCCGGAGAATAAATGATAATTGCCGGTGTACCCAAATACGACAAACTTCACAGGGAATTTTCGTTTAGGCTGGGTATAATATTCCTTCGGTAACCGGATCGCCGCATTCAGTGAATAAGGTGTATGATGAAATGCAGTCAGTAAAGCAGAAGGTACTATGAACTCCTTCAGGTATTCATTCTCTTTGAAAGTGTAGGCAGGAATAACCTTGTCCGCTACGATATGAATGATTTGCTGACGTTCCCGGCGGAGAGCGATTTTTTGTGGAGCGCTGTACAAATTGCCTGGTGATTGTCCGATGAACTGCCCACCCAGGTTGCGATCCCATACCACCTGTATATAATATTCACCCTGTTCCAGGTCATTAAATGGTACGGGATAAGTTAATGGGGATGCAGGCATCCTTGTTTCACCGGGATATACATTCTCTACATCCATTCTAAAACAGGGCGCATTATCCAGCAACGATGAAGCCAGCCTGGGCTCTTTGGACGTTTTGGATAAGTAAAAGAGAATGCTTCCGGAGAAAGGGGTGGAGAGCAGGCTGTCAGGAAAACTGACGCTGATTCGTTGGGCAAAAGATTGAATGCAAAAGAGCATTGAGCAAACAAAAACGGAAAGTAGTTTCATAACAGAATAGGTGTCTTCTACCTAAATTAAAGAGAATTTTTATATCTTTTGCAATAATTAAAGTGGATGATATGAGACTTGCAGTTATAGACCTTGGAACCAATACATTTCATTTGCTGATAGCGGAAGGAATAGATAAGATCCTGTATAAAACGACTGTACCCGTGTTGTTAGGGCAGGGGAGGATCAATCAGCATATCATTATTCCGGAGGCAATGGAAAGAGGAATTCGTACATTGAGCCAGTTCAAAGCCACTATCGATAGTTACCAGGCAGATGTTGTCAAAGCCGTGGCTACATCGGCAGTGCGTAGTGCGGAGAACGGACAGGAGTTTGTAGATAAAGCAGCGGAAACCGGCATTCATATAGAAGTGATCAGTGGCGAAGCAGAAGCGGGGTATATATTCAAAGGTGTCATGGCTACGGGGTTAATACAACAAACCACCCTTGTGATGGATATCGGTGGCGGCAGTACGGAATTCATTATCTGCAATCCGCAGGGTGAGCTATGGAAGAAGAGTTATAATATTGGTGCTGCCCGATTGATGCAGGCCTATTTTCACGCCGATCCCCTGGGTGAAGACGAACACAGATCTATCTTAAATCTCCTTGATAACACACTGACAGATTTGAAAGTGGCTTGTGCTGCGCATACACCTTCTTTATTGGTAGGATCTGCCGGCGCGTTTGAATCCTTTGCGGCTTTATTGAATGATGGGAATGAAATAAGCGGCGTACCATCTGCAAGTCTTGATATAGATCAATACAAAACTCTCTCGAAACATTTAATTACCTCTACCCACCAGGAAAGAGCCGGTATGAAAGGCCTGATCTCCCTGCGTGTAGACATGATTGTGATTGCAGCTATTATTACGGATTATGTGCTGGAGCACATGGATATAAATCGCTTAAGCCTTTCTGCATATGATCTTAAATGGGGGATCTTAGCTGATCAGCTTTTGGGAAAACATGGCTAAGCGGATATTTACTCCTGTAGGTTCAATACCATTCCCCCACTGGCCAAAATCCGTTCCCGGTGATCCTCATAAAATAAAAAACTCCGGCAGAGAATTCTCTGCCGGAGTAAACAGCTTCATTACCACTTCAAGGATTCTTTGATAGCCTGAAATTCCGCCTGTTGTTTAAACCGCTCCTTATCCTTAAACCCGTTTTTCATGGCCAGGTTCATTTCCTTCATCGCATTTCCTGTATCTCCCGCACGGGCATACAGCATTGCAGACATATAATATGTTTCACTATTGGCAGGATCAGCCAGTTTATAGAGGTCAACAAAATGCCTGGCCACCGCATCTGCATGACTGGCCAGGTAGTGATTGCTCACGGAATAAAACATCAATGACAGATAAGCCAGTAATCGCTGGTTCATAGGCCCTTCCAGCGTTGGCAATGCCGCCCCCGCATTCAGTCCTTTTATGACGCCCGGCCAGTAAGTACTATCGTTTGTGCCCAGGTTGGCGCTATAATCTTCCTTGGTTTTCTGTTCTTTTACCAATACCGCCAGCTGCTCCTTTGCCTGAGCTTTATATGCAGGATTGCCGGTAATAATTTCCAGCTGGTTTTTAAAGAAAGCATCATTCGGGCTGTAACTCAGCCACAACCTGCATTCCATTTCCGCTCTCAGGAACTGGTTGGCCTGTACGGCCATTTCCATCCTGGTCCTGGTCTTTGGCATTAAATCCGTAGGCGCAAGACTTTCATCCGCTTTTAAGCCTCCAAATGCGATGTCCATTGCCGTAGCCGGTGCCCATTCATGTTTCCCCTTGTAAGAAATGAGGTGATGTTTGGTGGCCGTTTTATTCAAAGCCTGGTCATAGGCCAGCAGGTCGGTCAGGTTCAGGTCACCCTCACCCGCCAGCGTAGTATACGTAAAAGGAAAATTGCCCGGAGGGGTACCATCCGGTAAACCCGCCCCATTGACAATCACTGATTTAATACCCGGGTGATTCAGGGCCACATAACCCGCTACCTTTGCTCCGCCAGAAAATCCCAGTGTATACACATGGCTGGTATCGACAGGTAATCGCTCCCGCGTATCTTTTACCAATGCCTGCCAGATGTTTTCGGTAGTGCTCCAGTCATTCCCGTTCTTAGAATTATTACTACCCACCAGGATGTATCCATACTTGTCTGCCAGGGATTTATAGTTATTCAGTGGCAATGCCCCGGCACCATGCGCATCGAAGCAATAAATAACCGCTCCATTATTATTGGAGGGAACGTAGACAGCGTACGTCTGCGATGGATCGGCCTTACAGGCTACGGTGTCCACGACTTTCCCGGTAGGGAAGGATTCATGACTGCTACAGGCACTTGCCTGCAACAATAACAGGAGCAAAAAACATCTCATGGCATAAATTTAAAACATTTATTTTCACAGCCTATAAAAACCATTATTGTGAGCTTCAAAACCATGCCACTCAGGCAAGCCCTGGAAACTGATTTGTTAGATGCCCTGTCAACTGATTATGATTTGTTCGATGAATACCTGGACACCCTGGAAATCAGGATCTATGATGGCGACACTGTACTGAACGAATTTTTAGACCTGCATGACCTGTATACTGAACAAAACATTGCAGGCATTGTCGTAAACGGAAACCTGAGCGTACACGCCCCCATTATCGATTTTGAACTGGATACTTACAGTTGCTTTTTGCTGGTAAGCGGATCCCTGGATTGTACCCGCCTGGCTGCAGGCTGTGCGGAGATCATTGTAGGAGGAAACCTCACTGTTGCCGATGTGATGGTCGCGTATTACAACCATGGTACTATCGAGATCGGGGGAGATCTGCATGCAACACTACTGATCATCGACGATCACGGTGCCAGCATCAAAGGAAAGATCGATGCCGCTACCTTTTGCCGTGGATGGCAGATCCCTGCTGCTGATTACAGCTCCTGGAAAAGCATTCTCCTGCCGGAAGTCGCAGCGCAATTGCTGGATGAAGATCATTACCTCTTTGCCGGCGATGTTCGCTTCCTGAAATTATTACAGGATGGAACACTCATCTTTAAACCCGGACTGAGACACATTTCGGCCAACAATAACCCTGCTCCACAGGTAGTCGGCTTCGATAGTATCAAACCACTGTTGCAGCATTTACCTGCCTGGTACGAAGACTATCCCATGGCCCTGGCAGAAAAAATGCCGGAACGCGATGAGCTGAAATTCCTCTTATTTGATGGTACTACCGTACTGGAATCACTGGACCTGGATGACCCGGCCTACTTCGGTATCGTCGTAGCCGGAGACCTCATTGTAAATGGCAATATCCTCAATGAAAATACAGATGGTGCCTGCTCCCTGGTCGTATTGGGCAACCTGAAAGCAAAGAACATCATCGTAGGCGGACAGCTCATCTATGTAACTGGTTATGTGGCTGTGCAGGAGCTGCTGATGGGGATTTATAACCACGGGGAATTTACCAGCCATTCCTATGTATGGGCACCGGTAGTGATAGCTGATGATTACCGTTTTCAGTTTGAGGATTTCGCAGGTGTAAAGGTGCTTGATTTTAATGGTGACGATGATAAAGAGATCATCAAAGAAAAAGTGATCGATGAATTATTCGATCAGGAAGAATGGTTCCTGTATTATAGTGTAGCCAGGGAAGGTATTCCCTTACTCAAGCCCATTGTACAACGTAGTGTGATCACCCTGCAAGACTTCTCCAGGCTGCTGAATGCACCCTTGTTTGGCCCGGATCATACCCGTGTAGCCATCAATGAAGATGGCTGGCACATTGCCCTGAACAGGGGAGGAGAGATCGATGAAGACGGTGAGCAGGTACCCAGTTCTATCACCGCCATTCATACAGACGATGAAAAGAACTTTTTCTATTACATCAGGGAAGATAATACAGTGGGCGCCCTGGTAGAAGATGAAGATGAAAATTGGGTAAGCGCGCCTGCCGATATGGAGGATGAGGTGCTGAAAGTATTTTCTATTGCTGAAAACTATGTAAACAGGAAGATCACCTGGAATAATAAACTGAAAAAAACGATCGATAAAGACAAGCTCTGGCAACTCATCTGGATGTTCAGGAACACAGCGGATGAAACGGTTTTCCAGGGGTTGGCCATTGCTGTATTTAACAGGGTATTGTATGCTGCGGAATATCCATATGCTTACATCTTTACAAGGTATCCTGAAGAAAGTGAGCACCGTGGCCTGGCTGACAGCCCGTATTGGCTTACCGGTGCTGCACTGCTGGATGGCTTGATCACAGCAGGATTGGCAGGAGAGATCACGAGATCAGTTCCATTGTCAGAGAGCATAGATGATCTGAATAGTGTCCTGGATTACTACTGGGGAGTAAACATTCAATTGCATGAACGCTTTGTAAAAGACCCGATCGATAAATTATTTATGTGCGGACTGAACGGCATGCTCATGGATCGGGGAGGCGCTTTGTTAAGACTGGATGCAGGGGTCGGTTCTTTTATCATTGCAGGTATGCATGTCAAAGACCTGGACATCCTGAATGAACTGATGCATCCATTTGGGGTATTCCCAAAATACTTTACAGATGCAGATGAAGAAGAGGAAGCAGCATTGAAAAAGATAGCAGAAGCATTGAAGAAAGCAGAAATAGTTGCCTTACATGCAGCCCGTATACACCAGGCGCAATTATGGGATTATGTCTACAATGAAAGGGGGGATGTCAGATACTGGCAGGAATGGATCGACGACCTGAAATATCAACTGGAACTAAAAGGAGGCACGGCGGCCCTGTTCAGAGGTGAAGAGGATGCGCCTCTGATGGAACCGGAACTGGATCATTGGTTGAGCTGGTGTGAAAAATATGAAGCGATCAGCGAAGAATGTAATATCATTTTAGAATAAAAAAAAAGCATCCTGCACGGGATGCTTTTTTTAAAGACTTAGGAGGATATAGCTAACTAACATGGTACAAATATAAAGAGAGGGCGTCCAAAAAACGACCTCTCTTTTATAACTTAACTGATCATGGGCAGATATTTCTTCCTGTTCTCAAAAATAATCCACAACAATATCGCCCATATCACAAACACCATCGGCAGGCCGCTCGGCGCCACCGTAATATGCGTAAGGGCAACCCCCACCATCACAGGAAAAATAACCACTGCACCCAATGCCCTCGTCTTAGGGATCATAATCAGGATCCCGCCGAGAATTTCTGCCACTGCCACCAGGGGCATCAGCCAGGAGATCTCCATAAAAGCGGCATTGTCTGCCATCAATGCAGGAGGCAGGTCTTTCGGCTCAGGCATGTAGTGAAAGAATTTGGCAAAACCGCCATTCAGGAGCAAAAGCCCGAACAGCACAGACAGAATGTTAAGGATTATTTTCTTCATATATTTTGGTGATTAATCATCCAGTTGATACCAAATTTGTCCGTAAAGCTACCATAGTAAGCCCCGAAGAACATATCCTGCAAAGGCATCGTCACATTCCCGCCTGCAGACAATTCATTGAATATTCTATCCGCTTCATCCCTTGTAGAAGGCTCCACGTTGATATGCATATTATTCCCCTGTGTCAGCGTGAATCCCATTTCCTTCGGCGCATCTGTGCCCATCAGGATATGATCACCCAGCAAAGGCAATTCTACATGCAGCACCATTTTCTTTACGGCCTCACTCAAGCCTTCCTGGCCAGGCGCTTCACCCAAACGCTGTATACCATTTACGAATTCTGTCCTGAAAACAGACCTGTAAAAATTAAAAGCTTCTTCTGTATTACCCGGGAAATTCACATAATAAGAAACCCTTGCGCGGTTATCCGGCTTCTTCTGTTTACGCAAATAAAACTGTGCACTGATATACGCATCCAGGTTCTGTAAGCCCGCAGTAAACCCTTCCTTAAAGCCCATCTTCACCAGCGTTTCCAGCTCTTCCAGTGCCTTGAACTGAAGTTCGCAGGTGACAGTCGTAACTTCAACAGCTGTCGCCACAAAATTGTTTGTCCAGTTCGTAGAAGGAAAAGAAGTATTGATCACACCGTTTTCATCAGTAAATGCATCCTTGCCGGCATACATTTTTTCCGGCTGAATCGTTTCATAATCAAATACACACCAGTGCTTTTCATTTTCAGGGCTCACCATGGCATAAAACCATCGGCCACCTTCCCTGAAATCCATAGATTTTGTCTCTACATGATAAGGCTTTGGTGCCCACCACTGGTCCAGGATATCGGCTTCTGTCCATGCAGCCCAAACCAGGTCCAGCGGCGCGTTGAAGGACCTTTCTACTTTGATCTTTTTGTTGACCTTATCTACATCGAAGTTAAAGAGGATTGCCTTGTTCATTTCTTATTTTTTTTGAGGTTTGCTAATAGGTTATCCAATTGCTCAAAACGCGTTTCCCAAAGTTTGCGGAACTGTTCAAGCCATTTGTCAATTTCTTTCATTCTTTCGATTTCAAGGTGATAGTAAATCTCCCGGCCCTGGTACTCCTGTTTTACTACCTCGCATTCTGTCAATACCCGCAGGTGCTTCGACACGGCCTGACGGGTAGTCTGGAAGTGCTCAGCAATACCATTTGGCGTCATTGCCTGCATGGCTAATAGTCCTATAATCGATCTCCTGGTCGGGTCCGCAATGGCCTGGAATATATCTCTTCTCATGGGTTAGCTTGTTTGTGAAACCATATGGTTGCAAATATATATGAAACCAATCGGTTTCGCAAAATAAAGTTTGAAAGATGCGCCTGTTGAACCCAATTTTAACAGCTGGCATTAGCGCAAAAAAAATAGCCTCCCATCATTGGGAGGCCATTTATCAAAACAATTAAAGCAGAAATTGCCATAGATTAGTATCCCTGGTTCTGCGTGAATGCATTACTTGCATCCATTGCAGACTGTGGTATAGGATACACCCTTCTGTAAGGTTCTGATTTCGGTTTTGCAGAACCTGCATCTGCCGCTTCAAACTTACCGAAACGGATCGCTTCCTTCCTTCTCCACTGTTCCCAATACATCTCAAACGCAATCTCGTTGTACAGGATCTCATCAGTCAGGGATGGAATAGCTGCACCTGGTGTGCTGCCATAATATTCCTCACGGGTCCTGGTGGTACGCAGCTTATTGATATCAGCCAGTGCAAGCGCTGTTTGGCCACTACGGTAATAAGCCTCGGCACGCATGCAATACATACCACCCAGGCGGTATAATGGAATATCTACATTGCTGGAGCTGTTATCTTTCTCAGGGTCGAACTCGAACTTGAAGATACGTACACCACGATTGATCTGTGCCTGTGTGAACACTGACTGCACGGGGTTGTCGAAATTCAGCTCAGGTGTAAAATCCATTGCCAGTGCTGTATTCTTTTCGCAATACAGTTTCTCTACAGCAATCCTTCCATCGCTGGTCGTTTTCAATGAACCACCGGTGAGGATCGGACCATACTGCTGACCTGCCAGGAAACCACGGTTAAAGTGGAACCATGGCAAAGTGCTGTTCGCTACCAGGCTGGTGGCTGGCACACTCACGTCTGTACCATCATTCTTGAACCAGGTACCATCACTATACTGGTACTTACGGGAAAAACGCGGGTCATCATGATTACCATCCCAGGTGGCGTAGAACGAAGGTGTAGTACAGGTAGCATTCGTACCCCTGTTATTGGAAGAAGGTTTCTGGTTCCTTTCCATTGGCATATAGGCGATACTGTTACTGCTGCTGCGGGAGGTATTGATATCCTGGGAGATCACGAAAATCAGCTCAGGTCTGCCGTTGTTATCAATATCAAAGTTCCTGAAATAGTTTGTTTCCAGGAAGAACTGTGTGTTATCTATCAGCTGCGTGGTATAATAGATCACCTTGTCCATATCAGTACCATTACCATCCACAGCGGCCTCTTTAAAATCGAAGCTTGCACCGTAACGGTTTTTGAACACAGCACGGTTCATGTACATATCCGCCAGCAGGCCATAAGCAGCCTGTTTGGTGAAACGGCCATTGTGCGTACCCTGTTCTTTCAGGTTAGCAAGGTCCGGAATAATAGCTTCTACTTCCCTGATCAGGCCATCGATGGCTGTATCTGCTCTCTTTACTTCCAGTGGTGCATTTGCAACGTAAGGATTCCTGTAAGGTGCCTGACCATACAGATCCAGGGTATGGAAGGTATAGAAAGCCAGCAAACCTCTTGCTTCTGCCAGGAAGAGTTTCTGATTCGTATTTCCATTTGCCTGGAATGCACTGGTCACAGCTGTCAGCGATTTGGTAATACCACTGTTCAGGTTATTCCAGCCATTAGCAACGAGCGAGTTGTCCGGGCCCCAGGTAAATTCATGAATAGCTCGGTAGATACCACCGTCACCCCAGTCACTACCACGTGTTGGCAACAGGGCCTCGTTGGTAGGATACTCCTGCAGGCCCCATACATTATTATGGTCGGTAAAGGTCGCACTGCCCAGCTGACCATATGCAGCAGCTATCGCATTTTCAGGATTGGAATTGTTAGAACCCAATACTTCATCAATTACTTTTTCTTTCAGGTCAGTACAGCTTACCATTGCTACAGTAAGCGCAATACCCAGGTATGTATATAAAGATTTCTTTCTCATTTTTCTTAGAATTTAACGGTTGCACCTACGAGGAATGTCTTAGCAGCAGGATATGTAGTGTAGTCGATACCGAGAGACTGGTTACCACCTACGGTCTTCGTGGTGTTTACCAGCGGATCGTAACCGGAATAACCACTGATGGTCCACAGGTTCTGTGCACTTACATACAGGTTGATGGATTTCAGCCAGTCCTGGTGAGGAATCGTCAGCGTATAACCCAGGCGCAGGTTGGCCAGGCGGATAAAGTCTGATTTCTCCAGGTACAGGCTTGACAGCTGCACCGCGTTGGTGGTGCTGGCCCCTGCATTATAGAATTTTCTCAGTACGTTACGGTCAGAAGCAAGACTATTGATGTTCAGGTCCAGTGCGGTATTGTTAACTAACAAACCACCGGTCTGCCCAATGAAGTTGAAGCCCAGGTCAAACGCTTTGTAACGCAGGTTACTGTTCAGACCAAAGTTGAAATTAGGCAGTGCACCCTGGAAGATCTCCCTGTCATTAGAGTTGATCACACCATCTTTGTTCTTGTCTTCGAAAATATCTTTACCATCCTTGTCATAACCCAGGTGTTTCAGCATATAGAAAGCACCTGCTTCATAACCGTTCTTATAGATGTTTGCATTTACACCAGACAAACCAGGACCGGAGATGCTACCGGAGTAGAGCTCAGATACAGGCAGATCCTTGATGGTATTACTCAGGGTAGAACCGTTTACATCCAGCGTCCAGCTGAAATCTTTGGTACGTACCAGCTGTGTACCAAGGGTAAATTCAAAGCCTTTGTTCACGATACTTGCATCCACGTTTTTCCATACAGTAGTAGTAGGGCTCAGCGGACCTGATGGAATGTTCAGGATCGGATCTTTGGTTGTCTTGTTGTAGTATTCTAATGAACCATACAGTTTGCCTTTGAAGAGGGTGAAGTCCAGGCCAATGTTCAGCTGTTCCACCATTTCCCATTTCAGATCGGGGTTCGCAGTACGGTTTACAGTCACACCATTTACAAGGTTCAGGTCATTGTACAGGTAGTAACCAGATGCTGCAGAGAGGGAGTAGCTTGCCTGGGTGATCTTGTTCGTTACTTCCTGGTTACCTGTCTGACCCCAGCTGGCGCGGAGTTTCAGATCCTGTACCTGTTTGATGTCTTTCATAAAACCTTCCTGTGAGATGGTCCATCCTAAAGCGAATGATGGGAAGTAACCGTATTTGTTGTTAGCACCAAAACGGGTAGAACCATCAGCACGCAGGGAAGCAGTCAGCATATAACGGCTGTCGTAGTTATAGTTGATACGACCAAAGCCAGACTGCAATTCATTTTCCTGGGCATAGCCACTTGGACTGGTAGTGGTACCGGAATAGCCAGGGTTATATTCAGGCGCAACGCCTACGCCCTGTGCTGCGATACCTTGCAGACCATAAGTCGTACCGGAGAATTTGAATTTCTGGTAAGAGAAACCACCCAGTAATTCCAGGTTGTGTTTGTTGAAAGACTTGTTGTAAGTCAGGTAATGCTCAATCAATGTTGTCAGCGACTTCAGGTTGTTCTGCTGATAAGCACCACTTGGTTGTCTGTCGGTATAGTTAGGATAAATAGTTGTATTACGTTCGGAAGTAGATTTGTCTACACCATAGTTAAAGCGGTAGTTCAAACCTGGCAGGATCCTGAAAGCAGCTTCGATGTTACCCAGTACACGGAAGGTATTGGTATGATCATCCCAGATGCTCAGCAGGTATGCAGGATTGTAATGCGCGTTCATGTTGAAGTTGGTATACTTGCCCAGGGAGTCACGCAGGGAGCGGGTAGGATTCGCCATCAGTGCATGGATGATCAGCTGACCATCGGAACCGGCGGTGTTACCGTTTGGAATACCTGTCTCATTGATATCACTCGCTGTCAGGTTCATCTTTACGGTCAGACGTTTGTCATCAAGGAAAGATTCTTCAGCATTCAGTCGCGCAGTGGTTCTTTTGAAACTGCTTTTTTCAACGATACCATCCTGGTTCATACGTGACAGGGAAGCGAGGTAGCTACCTGAATTGCTGTTTTTACCAAAAGAGATGTTGTGGTTCTGCAGGAAACCATTGCGGAAAATTACATCCTGCCAGTCGGTATTTCCTTTATGATCATAAGCCGGATCTACCAGTGCTTTGCGGTATTCTGCTGCATTCAGCACGTCCAGTTTTTTGATCAGTTGAGAATTACCTACATACATGTCGTAGGTGAGGGTAGGTGCTCCTTTGCTACCATGTTTGGTGGTGATCAGCACTACACCGTTAGAACCTCTGGCACCGTAGATAGCGGCGGCAGAAGCATCTTTCAGGATAGTCATCGTTTCGATGTCGCTGGTGTTCAGGAAGTTCAGCGGGTTCTTGGGTTCAGAAGAGCCCAGGCCGAAATCAGCACCGCCTGCGCTCACGTTATCATTACTCAAAGGAACGCCGTCTACGACGAAGAGCGGCGTACTACCGCTACGGATAGAGCCCACACCGCGGATGAATACATCCACGCCTGCACCGGGTTCACCGCTGGATTGAGCGATACGTACACCGGATACTTTACCCTGCAGCATATTGTCTACAGAGATAGGAGCACCCTGTTTAATATTATCAGCTTTCAACTGGGTCAGCGCACCCGTTACATCAGCTTTGGTCTGACTACCATACCCTACTACCACTACCTCGCCCAGCTGGCTGTTGCTGCTGGCCATGGTTACTTTCATCGATCCGCTGGTAGCAGCGATCGTCTGTTGAGTGTAGCCGATAAAGGTGAACACTAACTGGTCACCTGGATTGGCATCGATAGTGAATTCTCCGCGATCATTGGTTGTTGTCCCTTTGCCGGAAGACACAGATTTGATAGAGACACCCGGAAGCGGTGTGCCGTCTGGTCCTGTTACAATCCCCTTTACAGGCGTTTGGCGATTCGCCTGTTCATAGATACTGTGGGTGCTATTAGCCGCCATGGCGGGGCTTGCCGCCGAAAGCCATACGGCTAGCATTAAAAGTAATTGATTGTTCATTGCAATCTGCTATTATGCTTGATGTTAAAAGACATAGTAAGTCCTGGCCCGGAGGGCGGTGCTAGTTATTATCAGGTCATTAATAAATGCGTAATGTGGTATGCTACGATACACAGCTAGTTAATCCCCATTGGAAAATACCACGATCGGAACGCAAGGTGATTTATTCGAATACTCAATTAATCATTGGCACTACCTTAGGTAAAACAGGGTGTAATGATAGTGCGCTTTCCGGAATTTGTTGTTAATTCAAGGTTATGTTTACTTTAAATTAGTATGTTCAAACGTATTTGGCAATTTTGTTGGGTGAATATCCATCGTGTTTTTAAAGGCAAAAGAGAAGTGGGAAAGGTATTCAAACCCTGCGTCCAGGTATACTTCCACTGGTTTTTTATTTTTCTCGCTGATCTGGTAGTGGGCTAATTCCAGTCTTTTCCGTGTAAGCCATTTTTGAGGGGAAGCATTGAACTTCTTTTTGAAATCCCTGTGAAACGTGGATAAACTTCTTCCTGTAAGATAACTGAATTTTTCTAAAGTCATATTAAACATGTAATGTTTCTCCATGAAATTGATCAGGTCCAGTTTATGTGGATCTTCGAAATTTGCGAGGATATGATCAATGGAGGGATCTATTGTTCTGAGAATGGTAATAGCTTCTGTAAGCTTGATATCAGCGATTGTTGAAGGGAAGGGATCGGCCATGTCAAAATAAGGCAGTAAAGAAGAAAGGCAGCTATGTAGCAGGGGATGGGGATCGAATTGAGGAATGGCAGGATAGCCTGGGGGGATAGGGGTGATACTGTTCAACCGGGAGCAAAGGCATTTTCTAAAACTACTGCTGCGAGTACATCTGCGACAACATCATCTGCTATGTTGACGGCTATATTGCAGGCATTTAGTGGTAATGGTATTGTGGATGGTACGCATGGAGCTACTGGTGAAGGATCGCTGATAGTGCAGAGCTTCACGGGTAGCAATTATGATAAGCTAAAGCAAAAGGATCCCGGCCAGAACCTGAGTGATAAACCGAAAGCTTATCTGAATTATGTTCTATTTGATGATGCATTTACATTGGTAAATGGTAACAGTGGGGTGAAGCAGGTGCAGTAGCCCGGACGTATTGCAAACGCTGGCAACTTCAGGAATGGTCATAAAGAATACGGGCTTTATGTATATTTGTACCAGCAATGAGAGCGGTGAGGATGTATATTTTGATAAGCTGACTATTGTGCATAACGGAGGAAACGCATTATTATCCATTCGGTTTGACGATGGCGGGGATTAGTAGTAATGCGTTGAAGGGTATGAATTATCCGGAGAATAGGATGAAGTACAATGGGAGGGAATTGCTGAATGGAGAGTTTAAGGATGGTAGCGGTCTGGAATTGTATGATTATGGAGCCAGAATGTATGATGCGCAGATAGGGAGATGGCTTACTCCAGACCCTTTAGCCGATAAGATGCGAAGATATTCACCTTATAATTATGCATTTGATAACCCAATCAGGTTTATTGATCCCGATGGTATGGCTCCAGAATGGATCGATGGTATGACTATGGAGCGAGAATGTATGATCAACAAATAGGGAGATGGCATACGATAGACTCACTTGCTGATAGTATGAGAAGGTTTTCTTCATATGGTTAAGCGATAGATATTCCTTCACGCTTTATTGACCCTGATGGGAGTATGGTAGTAGACCCTGGAGACAAATTTAAATCGATAGCTGAAGCGGCAAAAGATTTTGTGATGCGTTATAATCTTCCCTGTGATCCCAGCGACAAGCCAAGGCGAAATGGGCAAAGTGCGATTATTTTCAATAAAAATGAACCTAAGGTTGAAGCACCAATGGATCAACCGAAGACTATTTCTGAGATATTAAGATTACCAATATGAAATATATACTACTAGTATTGCTATTATGTGTTACACAGCTTGCGTGCCTGGAAAAGAGTAGGAGAATAGAAGTGGTGGCTGATAAATTTAATCTGCTAATACCTAATGATACGTCAGTTCAATACTTTCCCCACGATACAACTTCAGGTTATTACGGATCTTGGATAGATGATATTCTTTTTAAAATGAGGGAACCGGTTCTGAAAAAGTATACCGGTAGGGGCGAATTTATAAGATTTATCTGGTTACGGTCCTTTGAGAATCCAATAGTAATACGTGTGAATAGGTTTGCCGATACCATATATGCGAATATCAAGGAGTTAGATATCAGCTCTGAACAAAAAGGGATTTTGAAGGATACAATTATAAATCTCGGTGCAAAAGAATGGAATGATTTTGTAAGTATTCTTACTAAAAATGGTTTCTGGAACAACACTTCAGAAAACACTTCAGATGCACAGGATGGAGTTATATGGTATCTTGAAAGTCGTGTAGGGGAGCGTTATAAATTAGTGGAAGGTTGGGATGGGGGGCAGTTAACATCTCCCTTACTCAGGAGCTATCTCGATCCGCTTATTTATTTTGCAAACGAGCACGTGGACCTTGCAACAAAAAAAGGCAGGTACCGAAAGTAAAAGATCGGAATCAAAATATGGGAAACTAATACGCACGAATTTATTGACACTTCAAACCAGCGGATGTTTCCCTATAGAATAAAAGGCACCTACGCAGAATTTTATGGGTATGTTCCCCTAACTGTTAAAGTTGGTGATACTGTCGAATTGGACGCTGATAAAAGGAGAATGAATATTTATGATAGCCACTATGGTTTGAGAGTTACGTATGTCCTGATCAACACAGATGATGAGGATTGGGAATTTGTGAGGCGCCACACGATGTTTAAATAATTCAATTCAATAAGAAAGGCTGAATTGGTGCACGCTGTCTGCTGCATCCACTAACAGCCCCCTGCTTTGATTTCCAATTACATCATGCCATCCGGAATGACCGAAACATCTTTCACATAAGGCGCTAATACCGCCTGCAATAAGCCTGCTATTTTAATATGCCCTGATTCACCTGGATGAATATTATCCGCCAGGTAATCGGAACTTGATGGTGTGAGCCAGCCTTCGGTATTTACATAATGGATCTTTTGATCCCCCGCGGCAATACGGCCCGCCACTGCAGCTGCCGTAGGCTGCGCCCGGATCCCCAGGAAAGTACGCATTACAAAGATCTCCGCCTGCGGAAATTTATTCCTGATACCACTCAACAGGTACTCGTATACCGCCTGGAAAGTATCATCGCTATCTTCATAATCACCGTCATTTGTACCCAGGTTCAGTACTATCGCATTCGGTGTATACTTCGTAAAATCCCATGCTACACGGGGCGAATAACCAGGCGCTTGCAATTTGAAATATTGGCTGTCCATCGCAATACCATGCGTGGCACTGCTCACCAGCGCAATACCTGGATAGGCGATCTGTGTATGTTCAGCACCTAACGCTTCGGAGCAGATCCATGCATAAGCCGATACATTCGCCTGCTCGTTGAGGTAACCGGCGGTAATAGAATCGCCAATGTATTCAATGAGGTAGTCTGATGCGGTGGGCTTGCTGGTAGTAGCACCGGCATCCAGGACCAGGCCCTGGAAACTGAAGTGGTAATCAAAGTCTCTGCCCTGCGCAATACTGAGGGTATGATTACCAGCAACTAATGGCGTTGCCGTAAGGTCTATGATGCCGCCCCTGTTTTTGTAAGATACCCACGGGCCAGCATCGATCCTTACATGAAAATTGCTGGTATTGGCAGTTAGAAGTTTTACAGTAGTGCCTGTAAAGTTTACTTTAATATAAGCACCTCCCCAGCAGGCATTGAATTGTGTGCTGTCACTGAAATTCCATCTGCCAAAGTAAAGGATATTGGTGTCCTGGAGACTACCATCACCCCTGGCAACAACGTCATCGGTCATTTGCATATAGTCGTCATTTACGCCCTTCGGGGTGCAGGCACCGGGCAAAAGGCAACGCAATATTAGGCTATAATAGCCTTATTAAGGGGTATTTTATTTGTGATCATTCATCAGCTTCCTCCTGATCCTGCTCAGGCTTTCTGCCTTCATGCCAAGGAAAGACGCAATATATTGAACCGGGACATTATGCAAAATGTCCGGATAGTTCTGAATCAATTTTACATATCGTTGCTCCGCAGTCAGGGTCGCCAGTTCCTTTGACCTGTTCTCGTTGTAAGTAATAGACTGCTGGAATACGCGGATACTAAAATCCTTCATCACATCGCTTTCCGCTGTGAGCAGGTCCAGGTCATCCTTCGTAATGCGGAGCAATTCGCAATCCGTCACACATTCTACATTTTCATCCGCCCTTGTTTGATTGATAAAATTGAAATAAGCCGTAAAGAAGCCCGGAGGGCAATTGATATGCGTAGTGACTTCATCCCCGTTTTCATTGTAATGAAACAGGCGCAGGTAGCCGGATACAATGTAGTACAGGTATTGAGGTACCTTGCCTGCTTCCTCCAGGATCCTGTTTTTAGGATATAGCACAGGTTCGAAATATTTCTCTATCAGTGCTATATCTTTTTCAGTGAGCCTTATATTAGAAGCGATATAATGCAGTAGTTTTTTATGCATCGCCAAAATTACAATAATTCCCTGTGTTCCACCAGGTAAGCCAATGCTTCTGTCACCGCCTGTTTGGGAGATGTAGGGTTAAAACCTAATTCTCTCCTGGCTTTAGAGATGTCGAAGTTTTGCTGCAAACCGGAGAACATCGCTATATCTTTCCGGGTCAGTACGGGGGCCTTATTACTCATCCGCGCTGAAAGCTCCATTATACCTGCAATCGCAAAGAGCATGAATTTAGGTACACTTCCCGGTATTTTCAGTTTCAGAGCAGGGTATAATTCCTGTGCTAATTTTGTTGTATCTGTAATCGTCATGCATTGTTCATTTGCCAGGATATACCGCTCACCGGGTTTCCCTTTTTGCGCGGCCAGGTAGCAGCCTTCGGCTACATCTTTCACATCGACCCAGTTTAAAGTGATACGGGTATCCACAGGGATCTGTTTATTGAGAATAAGTCGCAGCACGCTATAAGAAACGTTCAGTGGCAGGAAGGCCTCACTTCCGATCATGGCAGCGGGCATCACAGATACCAGTTCAAGCCCTAATTCTTTTGCCAGTTTAAAAGCCAGTAATTCCCCGTCATTTTTAGAGTTGTAATACATGTCGCGGCGGTCCGGATTGTATCCATTACTTTCTTTAGTCGGAAGTTGGGTATAGTTCAGGGCTGCAATTGAGCTGACATATACGATCCTTTTTACACCTGCCGCTGCCGCCGCTTCGATCGTATTGCGGGTACCATCCATATTTACATCATAGATCTCTTTCTTAGGATCTTTTGCCCAGAGTTTGAAGGAGGCACCTACAGCATAAAAGGTCTCAACACCTTGCAGGGCTTTGATAAAAGAGGCTTTGTCGGTGATGTCGGCCTGCATTACTTCACAATCGAGGCCATGAAATGGGGTTTTATTATTGATATTCCGGACAGTGGCCCTGACAGGGATACCTTTTTTGATAAGAAGTCTGACCAGGTTATTGCCTAAATGTCCGTTTGCGCCAGATACGAGTGCTAAATTCTTTTGTGCCATTGTGTTTTGTTTTGATCACACAAATGTCAGCACAGAGCAGGGGAATCTACTTGACATTTGTTAGTTAAACAGGGCTTATGTTTTACACTAATAATTTATTTTAAGGTCATTTGAAGGTCACTTCAATATCTACTTGATATTGAAGTGACCTTCAAATGATGTATTAGTACTTATTTAGAGTAAAAGAAGTACAAAGGCTGACCCTTTATTTGTATATTCATTTCATAACCCCAAAAGCAATTTTATGGCTTTATTAAAAGACAACAGCTTATTACAATTTGTCGAAGGTTCTATCGGCAAGGAAATTTCAATTTACAGGAGGAACGGCCAGGTTATAGTGGCCAAAAAACGCGGAAAGTCTAATAAGAAACCGACGGAAAAGCAGCTGGAAGCGAGGTACAAGATGCGCGTTGCGGCGGCTTATGCAAAGGTGATGATGGCGGATCCGGAAATCAAGGCTTATTATCAATCCTTAGCTGGCCCGGGGCAGAATGCTTATAATATGGCGGTAAAGGATGCGTTTCATTCCCCTGAAGTGCAGGCGGCACAGCTGGAAGAAACGACAGTGGTAGTGCGGTCGAAGGATGAATTCAGGGTAGCGGAAGTAGAGGTTTGTGTATTTGATGCGGCGGGCAGTTTGCAGGAAAGAGGCAAGGCGGTGATGGCCAGGAATGGCGTGGATTGGTATTATAAAGCGAATAGTTTACCACCTGCGGGGAAAATAAAAATCCAGGTCTTTGACCTGCCGGGGAATGCGACTTTGAAGGAGATTGATTTGCCGGAAACGCAGTCTTGAAAGCAATCAAACTGCGAGGAAATGAAACAGAGATAGACGTTCATCTACCGGGGAATGCGACCTTGAAAGAGATTGATTTGCCGGAAACGCAGTCTTGAAAGCAATCAAACTGCGAGGAAATGAAACAGAGATAGACATTCATCTGCCGGGGAATACAACCTCGAAAGAAATTGATTTGCCGGTAAATGCAACAACGAATGTCATTCATCAATAAGCAATTGCCAGTTAGCTAATATTGATCTCAATCATTGAAACATACTCTCCATATTAAATCGCCAGTTATTTATTTATATCATGCGCGCCTGACAAGGACGATAAATACTGTCATATAATATTTTTAAAAAATAATTAAATATTTATTAGTGCGAAAATAATCCTATATTCAAAATATTGTTTGAAACCTGGTAATCATGAAATTTAACGCTAACCCAATACCTGTGCTACAGCAATTGTGCGTAGTCATCCTATGCCTGTTAAATCCCGCCACGTCCCTGGCGGATGCTACACCGGATACAAACTATGTAGCAGGTGTCTTCAAATCAATCCAGGACAGCGGGCGCTATGTAAGCTCACTGGGTTCGCAGGAAATGGGTCACTTACCAGTGGGCCTTGTCCGGGAAATCAATGGACGTGTATATGTCATTGCTATTGACAGTGCGCGCTTCACCCCTATGGGTGCCTATCTGAATGCTTATTTCAAATTTACATTTCCGGGTACGGACCATGACCTGATCTTCGGGGGAAAGGATATCGCTTTCACCCCGGGAGGGATAGGGGTATCCGGGGCTACGAAGCTGGTATTGTTAAAAGACCAGGTTATTGGCCTGAATGAGCACCTGGATCTCGTTTTTCCAGGTGATGGCAGGAATTATATTGATTGGGATTGTAACGGCTTTAAAGGGGCTAATTTAAGCGCTGTATTCGAATTTGATAACAAGTGGCTTACCCCGGAAGATCCAGCCGCCAACCAGCTAAAAGCCACTTTGCAGTTACACGTATCTGATCTCAGTGATATTATAGCAGGCATAGACCTGCCGGCCTTTCATATTGCCGGTCTGGAAGATTTTAGTTTTAAAGTAACGAATGCAATAGTCGATTTAAGTGACCTGGCAAATCCTGCCGGGCTAGCGGCAACAGATGCCTTGTGGCGGGGATTTTATTTACAGGAACTGGAAGTGGGATTGCCTGTGCAACTTGGCCGGCCCGTGGTGAAGGTCACTGATTTTATCATCGATGACCAGGGGATCAGTGGCACATTGACAGGAAAAAACCTGTTGCAATTAGGAGATGCCAATCTTGGCGGATGGCCCATTTCAGTCAGTCAAATAGGCATTAATTTCTGTAAGAATAAACTGAATGGCGGTTCACTGGCCGGGCAATTGCAAATACCTTTCCTGGGTACAACACCGATCGATTATGAAGCAGCTGTAAATATGCGGGGTACAGTGCCTTACTATTCCTTTGCATTGTCCATAGCAGAGGATAGAAAGTATGCATGTTTTGCAGGAGAGATCTCCCTGGATAAGAACTCCAGGATTGAAGTAAGTAACTTTGTGCCGGTTGCTACGCTGCATGGGAAAGTAAATATCAACAAAGGGGTATTGAATATTCAAGGCGTCGCCTTCCAGGACCTGGTGCTTTCTACCCAACAGCCTTATGTGCATAGTGGCGTTTTTTCCCTGGGTAGCACCAGCAGTAAAATGGCCGCTTTCCCCATTTCATTTGATAGTATCCGCCTGGGTATTTCAGCAGGTAAGATCGCCATCGGGGCTGCCGTGAAACTGAATTTCATGAATGCTGCTGATAAGGGATTTAGTGGCTCCACCTCATTTGTGCTAACTGAAGAAAAAGCCAGCATCGATGATATCCGTTTATCCGTTGCTGTCATGGCTTTTAAAATGGATGGCATTCTTACGCTGTTTGACAAACATCCTATATATGGAAACGGCTTCAGGGGCTACCTGAAATTCGGCTTACCCGGGCCGATCCCGGAAGCAAGGGCCACTGCTTATTTCGGATCGAAAGACGATTACAGGTATTACCATGTGGATGCTTATGTAGGTACCAATATACCAATACCTCCCATGTTAAATCTAACTGGCCTGATGGGTGGTTTATCTTATCACATGGAAAGACCGCGCGATTTCGATCCTTATGCTTCCAGGAATAAAGTAGATCAGCAGGGAGGATTGAAAGAAGTAGATGAGATCTTCCAATACATACCCAGTAAGGAAGCTGGCCTGGGTTTTATGGGCGGCGTTTCACTGGCACTGGTAAAAGAAATGATCGTCAATGTCAATGCTTCGCTGGAAGTGCAGTTCGGTACTGATGGTGCTTTCCGGTATGCACAATTTGATGGTGCCGGATATGTTTTGCATTTGCCGGTAAAAGCAGTGAACAGCACCGCTGCCAATGGTGATGAAAGTGCAGCCATCCGCATTACATTAAAAATGCGATACGATAATGTGAATGGTACATTTGATGCGATCGCGAAAACCTATATTAATTGCTTTATAAAAGGGAATGGAGAAAGTGCCTTGCATACAGGACCCGATGGCTGGTATTTTTATATAGGTCGTCCTTCACAGATGTTTAACCTGGACATCGCCGGATTAGCGACGGCTAAGACGTACTTTATGACTGGCTCACAGCTGGAGGATATGCCACCGCTACCCAAAGAAGTGAGTGATGTTTTAGGTGATTACAATACCATGGAATTTCCATTGAAATCTGGTGGAGGCCTTGCTTTTGGGGCACATTTTTCTATGGGATTTAGTTTTGACTACGGGGTGTATGGAGACTTTAATATTGGGGCAGGTGCAGATATCTGCCTCCGCGATTATGGAGAGGCCAGGTGTAAGGGGAGTAATGAGATCATTGGGATCAATGGATGGTATGCCACCGGACAAGCCTATGCTTACCTGAATGGAGAAGTAGGCATGCGGGTAAAAGTATTTGGAAAGAAAAGAGGTTTTCCTATCGCCAAACTGGCAGCAGCAGTTTTATTACAGGCAAAGATGCCAAACCCGGTCTGGATGAAAGGTGTAGTAGGTGTGAAGTATTCCGTATTAGGAGGAATGGTACACGGTACTGCCCGTATAAAAGTTGAACTAGGTACGCAATGTGAAATCGCCGATGCAAAGGAACTGGACCTTGCCATTATCAATGATATAAGACCCGCACCTCAATCTGCCGAAGTAAGTGTATTTGCCGCACCACAGGTGGCTTTCAATATACCCGTGATGAAACCCTTTTCTATGCTGAATAATTATGATGAGGTGGAGACCTACCGTGTGCAACTGGATGGGATTAATATCTTGAACGATAAAACAATGATAACAGGTACCACCGAAATCTCCGGGGATGGTACGACCGCTACCCTGAACCTGCGTGATATTCTGCCACCTAATACGACTTTAAATGCCAGTGCCAGAGTACACATAGAAAGACAAAATGGAACTACCTGGCTCGCATTGGATGACCATGAAACAAAGGCCACCTCATTTACTACCGGCACAGCGCCCGCCTATATTCCATGGGAGAATATAGCTTATGCATACCCGGTAAAACAACAATCTCATTTCCTGCCAAAAGAATCTCCCAATGGGTATATCAAACTGAAACGCGGACAACCCTATTTGTTTGCTGATGACATAGGGATAAAATTTGCTGATCAAAATGGTGATTCTTTGAAAACATCATTTGCTTATGACTCCGGTATGGCTCAATTGAATTTTGCGATACCAGCAGGTATGATGAAAGAAATGGATTATAAGCTGCTTGTATTGAAAGAAAGTAAAGCGGATACAGGTCATGTCATTGCAGGAGCGATTACCCATACATCTGCTAACGGAGATACCACCACTATTACACAAAATACCTTAAACGCAGATGCAAGGACTGCCATAAATACTGAGCTCCTTAACTATGATTTCCGCACCAGTATGTACAACACCTTCATTGAGAAAATGAGTGCTGTCGGTAATCAAAAAGATTTCTTTGATGTAGGTACCGGGTATGTCAGTGTCATTGGCCAGCGATGGGATTTGCCGGAAACTTTTGATGAACCTGAATTGAAAAACCTGGTCACTGTAAAAGCCAATATGAATAACAGCTGGTTGCAGAATCAGATTATACCCTTGATTTATAAGAATAGCACGCCGCCCCTGGATGCCGTCTGGCTGGCCAATGATGATTATGTAGCCGGTCGTGCCCGCATCGTATATTATCTATCCTGTGAAGCAATTCTTGACTACCATAAACTACTAAACACCACGGCAGCCATTAACCCGGATTCACCACTTTTAAGCAGCCTGTATCCTGATCTGCAGCGGAATATTTATTATCCCGTAGATCTTGCCTACCGGCTACCGGGTAACAACCATATCACCTCATCTATCACCAAAAGCATTTATTACAAACTATAACATTCCATGTACCGTATCTTATTGTTTTTATTATGCTGTTGCCAGCTGGCAACAGGGCAGGAGCATCATATTGCCGCTATAGCAGATGTACAACCCGGTGTAACCAGGTTACGCTGGGCACCATCCGGTTTCGTGGAATGGGAATTGGGCACCAGGTATGGTTATAATATTGAGCGCTTCATCATCGGAGAAAACAGGTTTACCCTATTGACTCCGCAGCCCATCAAGCCCCTTCCACTTGCCCAAATGGATCCCAATAATGAAAAGGTCGCCATCGTTGCTGAAGTCATTTACGGGGAGAAAATAAGTCCGGCAGGAAAAGGATTCAGCGCCTTCTACGAAGCCCAAAATACAAATGAATGGAGAATGGCGATGGCCTTACTCGCCTGTGACCTGTCCACGCAAGCGGCTAAAAGCGCTGGTCTGTATTTTGAAGATAGCGACATCGTGGAAGGGCGTCGCTATGCCTACCGCATCTCCCTGGCACAACAGCCGAAGAATCTGGTGGTGGATACTGCTGTAGTAGTAGCGGTTCCTGGTTTACTAAGCAGACCGCGTGAAGTGAGGATGCTTTGCGGGGATAAGACAGTCACCTTAGCCTGGAAAAAAGATAGTTATTCTGCTTACATCGTAGAGCGTTCTGCCAATGGAAAGGACTTTCATCCTGTGTCAGACCTGCCTCTTGTCTCACCGCATTTCAAAGATACCTTACCCGGAAATGAGCATAGATATTTTTATAGAATAAAGGGGATCACCCCATTTGCAGACTACGGTCCCTACTCTGAAATAGTCAGCGGCACCGGTATTACTGAAGTAGAAAACCGGCCCGAACTGGATACGATCATCGTACAGCAGAATCAACGTATTGAAATCCGCTGGCTGCTTCCTGGTAGCCTGAAAGATCAGTTAGCAAAGATCGTTATTACAAGGGCTGCTAATAGTAAAGGGCCATTCCGGCCCATTGCCAACTTCAATAAAATAGCATATGCTTTTACAGATCAACATCCCGGCAATTCGAACTATTACCGCATCAAAGGCATCACCAAACAGGGGAAGGCGATTTATTCATTTCCCTATTTTGCACAGCTCATCGATACCATTCCTCCTGCTGTGCCTACAGGTTTCAATGGAAATGTAGATTCCATAGGTATTGCGACATTAAAATGGAAGGCCAATATCGAACCCGATTTGCTCGGCTACCGGGTATTTCGTGCGAATAGTCTTACAGAAGAATTTGTAGAGCTAAGTAAAAAGATTTTATCCCAACCTGCTTTTACTGATACCCTTACCTTGCATACACTCAGTGCCAACATCTTCTACAAAGTTATTGCAGTAGATAAAAACTATAATACCTCTCCCTATTCAGCAGTCATTCTATTAAAGCGGCCGGATACCATCCCGCCATCAGCTTCCCTGTTTACAAAAGCGATCGGCACAGATACGGCTATTGTATTAGAATGGCAAAATAGTTCCAGTGAAGATGCGATACGGTACATACTTTACAGGGTCAATACAAAGGATAGTAGCCGGGTTCAAATATCTGCGTGGGATCATCCACAAAAAATGAGCAGCTTTAGAGACACTGCTCTCCGGCCCGGCAATACTTACTACTATGAATTGCTCGTATGTGATGCTGCCGGCAATAAAGCCATCGCCATTAGTAGCGATGTGTTTTTCGAAAGCGGAACCCGGCCGCCAATCACGAGCTGGAAGGCGGAGAAACAGGATCAGCACATCCTGTTACACTGGCAATATCATTTAGCAGGTGTAAAGCAATTCCGGATTTACCGCGCCAAGAGTAATGATTTGTTTACCCTGTATACAACACTGGATGGTAACTTACACGACTACACCGATAAGGTCCTCTTTCCCGGGAATGTATACAAATATAAAATTACCGCTGTACTGCCAGGTGATGTGAAGTCGGCCATGAGCAAAGTCATTGAAGTGATTTACTGATACTATGAAATACCTGATCTACACCCTCTTGTTTGTTCAACAAGCCTCCGCTCAAGCCATTGACCAGCTGGGCCTGAAAAAAGGAATTACCATGAATGGCAGCATCAATGCCAGTATGACTGCCTACAAAGCCTATGGCATAGCGCAGCGCCGTGATCCCTTTGCCTGGTACCTGAATGGCAATGTCAACATGAACCTGTTTGGTTATAGTCTGCCATTTTCATTTAGCTATAGCAACCAGGGAAGCAGCTATTCCCAGCCCTTCAACCAGTACCGCTTCGCACCATCTTATAAATGGGCAAAATTATACCTGGGCAGCAGTAGTATGCAGTTCTCCAATTACACGCTTGCAGGTCATGTATTCAATGGGGCAGGAGTGGAATTGAATCCCGGAAAATGGCGCATGGCGGCTATGTATGGCACCTTGTTGAAAGCAGAAAACAGGAAAGGATATGGTACAAAATTAGGGTATGAAAATAATGGTAACAGCTATAGTATATCCCTCTTTGCGGCAAAGGATCCCGCTCATTACAACCAGACGGCTGCAATTGCCATCAAACAACGCATCAGCAAACGCATTTTTGCAGATGCCGAATATTCTGTCTCTTTATTAAACGATCTATTCTTTGATGCAATACAGGCAGGCGTAGGTTATAATGGCAATACTTATGCGCTTCAACTGCGCTATGAACGAATTGCACCCGGTTACAATACCCTGGGTGCCTATGCTGTCGTCAACGATATGCGGAATATCACGATCGCGCCTGCTGTGCAACTCTTCAAAGGGAGAATGTCAGTTACAGGTAATGCAGGTATGCAGGTCAATAATCTCGATCATGCAAAAATGAGTGATACCCGGCGCTGGGTGGCCAGCATCAACACCAGCATTACTCCCAATGAGCATTGGATGATGAATGCAGGGTATTCCAATTTTAATACATTTACCCGTGTACGCCCCTTAGCCGATCCATATTTTACTAATCCGCTTGATACACTCGATTATTACCAGGTAAATACAACGTACAATACCATGTTGCTATATAAGATAAGAAGTAGTGCCATCACACTGAATACGTCTTTCCAGCACGCCAGCGATAAGCGCGATGCCAATGATCAGCTGAGCAGTTTCTTTACTGCCAATATCAGTTATACTCATTTGCTTACGAAGCTGGATCTTTCGTTGAGCACCGCTTTCAATTATTATTATAATACTTCCACGGGGCTCAATACTGAATTCTTTGGACCTAATATCAATATCAGCAAACAGTTTTTTAAGAAGACCTGCAAAGCCGTTTTACTGAGCACTTATAATATTACGAAGGTGGCGCAGGTTCAATCCAGGCTTTTCAATACAGGATTGACGCTGGGCTTTACGCCGAGAGGGAGAAAGCATAACCTGGGGGGCTCGCTGCTTTACCTGCATAAAGACAGGCTTACGGAATGGACTGGAACGATGAATTATGCTTATTCATTTTAGGCGATCCACTGCTTCTTTATTTGCAGGATTCAATAGCAGGGATTTTTGATAAAACGCTCTTGCTGTTTTGGGATCGCCATTTTTAACAATGGCAATCCCTTCCTTCGTAAACACGCGGCCAGGTAGGCCTTGTCAAATATTTCAAAATCAGGTAAATCACCCGTATGTGAGACTAAATGCCGGATCTTAATCCCGGTATAGGGAACCTCTTTCAAATACTTATTTATAGGATCATCCGGCCTGGTATAGGACTTTTCGACCAGGTGCATGACGGAACACTTTTGATAAAGAAGCCGGCTCAAAATTGGTCGATTCGCTATTGGGAATACGAGCTGCTATATTGGCCCAGCCATGCTGCTGCTAACATACAACCTTGCCGGAACGGGCAGCCAGCAAACTACCATAAAAAAACGTGGTATCTAACTGGGCTATAAGGGATACATGTACCAACAAGCACAGGAAAAACAATGATATAGCTTTCATAATAACTAATCTACGAATTGCCTCGTAGACTAGTTAAGTATTTCCTTACGGGGGTATCAAACAACACCATCACCAGCCATGCAAAGCCAACCAGCAGGATTAATCCAATGATGACTATCCATGTGATCTGCGCGTTATCTGGTTTATACTTCAGCAGGTAACCCGAGAACACAAACATCACCATATAGTGTGTCATATATAAAGGGTAGGAGAGTTTGCCCAGGAAATTACATAAGCCCTGTACGGCTGAATGCAGACCCGCGCCGGCACCCAATGCCACCAGCAAGGGAAAATACAGCATTACCACCCCGGTTTCTGCGAGCCAGTTATATTTAAAATGTGGCATCATCAGGGCGGCCAGCAACAACACGGAAAGCCCTATGAAACCCAGTTTATTGCTGATAATAATATGATACCTGTACACCAGCATACCCGCCAGGAAACCATAAGAAATCCTTGCACCGCCCTGCCAGAAAGTACCACCACTCCAGCCCCCCATCATGTTGCCCGCAGTATAGCCTACATAAACCAAACCAGCTGCCGCTATGCAAAGCAATACTAAGAGTACCCGCCTGGGAAGTTTCCACAACAGCAGCCCATACACGATATTTGCCACATACTCCCAGAACAATGACCAGGAGGGCGCATTCAGGTTAAAATTGTTTAGCCAGCGCTCTGCTACCACCGGGTAAGGGATCATCAGTATCCCCGTTAAAAAGAGCAATGTGATCTTACCAACACCATAGCCTGCCGGCGTTGGCGTGAAGGGATCCCAGAGAAACCCGATCAATCCCAATACCGTACCCAGCACTACTAAAGGATGTAAACGTATCAGCCTGGATATAAAGAACTGTTTCAGCCCCATGCTGCCTATACGACTATCATAGGCATATGCAATTACAAATCCACTCAGGCAAAAGAAGAAGTCTACAGCCAGGAACCCATGCCCGATGAAGTTCCTGCTATAATCTGAAATGACGATTTCCATAAAGTGAAAGGTCACTACCGCAAAAGCGGCCACGCCTCTTAAACCGTCTAAAATTTCATAGTGCTGTTTTGATTTCAGTACGTCTCCACTCATAGCCATCTAAAATAGTCATCAGGAATTATAAATACAAATTATATATTTGCAATATATTGTCGTTGATGCTCAAATAATTATGTTCAGAATATTGATTAACCCAAATCCGGATAAAATACAAACTATTAGAATTAGGGGCTGCAAAGCACTATATTTTTATTACCTTACCAGCAGTTTTATTTTATATCCGTTATGAATGCAAATGTACTCCCGTCCAAGCCACACTATCAGATCCTGGATGGTTTAAGAGGTGTAGCCGCTTTAATCGTAGTCACCTTTCACATTTTTGAAGCCCATGCCACTAGTCATCTCACGCAGATTATTAACCATGGATACCTGGCGGTAGACTTTTTCTTCCTGCTATCGGGGTATGTAATTTCGTATGCCTATGATGATCGCTGGCAAAAGATGTCGATCGGCAATTTTTTCCGTCGCCGTCTCGAAAGACTGCAGCCTATGGTGATCATGGGTATGATCATTGGTGCCGCTTGTTTTTATTTCAGCGATTCGCCGGCTTTATTTCCAAACATTCATAACGTTGAATTATGGAAAGTGCTGCTTACCATGCTGGTAGGGTTTACCCTGCTGCCCATTCCTGTATCTATGGACATCAGGGGCTGGCAGGAATTACATCCGCTGGATGGACCGGGCTGGTCTTTGTTCTACGAGTACATCGCTAACATTCTATACGGGTTGGGCATCCGCAGGTTTTCAAAAGGCCTGCTCACGGCATTGGTGGTGCTGTCTGCCGCTGCGTTGATGCATTACACCATTACCAGTGCATCAGGTGATATTATTGGTGGCTGGTCACTCACACCTGAGCAGATCAAGATCGGTTTTATCAGGATGATGTTCCCTTTCTTTGGTGGTTTATTACTGGCGAGAGTAACGAAACCTGTTCATATTAAAAACGCATTCCTGTGGGCAAGTCTCTTACTCGCAGTCGTTTTGTTTATGCCAAGAATAGGTGGTGCTGATCATTTATGGGCCAATGGTTTATACGAAGCGTTGGCGATCATTTTTGTATTCCCCCTGATTGTTTACCTCGGTGCCGGTGGGCAGACCCACAGCATCAAAGAAAATAAGATCTGCAAATTCCTGGGTGACATCTCATACCCAATATACATCACCCATTACCCATTTATTTACATTTACACAGGATGGGCTTACGACAACAGGGGGGCTTCGCTGTCTCAGGCCATTGGCTATGGACTGCTCACCTTTGCCGTATCCGTTCTTGTGGGTTATGCCAGTCTTAAGCTGTATGACGAACCCATACGGGCATGGCTGAAAAAGAAATCCCTTACATAATGAAAAAAACAACGCGGGCCGAGAAGGCCCAGGAGACCCTGCAGATTATTGAACAGGGCTATTATCGTGTGAAAGAAGAGGTTGTCAACATTAAAGTATCCATTGCCACTACACTCGAAGATTGCAAATTGTACACCCCTGACGATTTCAGTACCTTCATGCCTGAAGTAGCCCAAAAGGCTGCTTCAGCCAATGAAGCAACTACTTTCGAAGTCATTAACACGCCGGTATTGGAAGCTGCTGCTACCATGATCCGCCAGCAAAAAAAGATCGGCTGCCTCAACTTCGCCTCCGCCAAGAACCCCGGGGGAGGCTTCCTGGGAGGCGCCGTAGCGCAGGAAGAAAGCCTGGCCATGTCTTCAGCATTGTACGCAACGCTCTCAAAACACTTTGCGATGTATGAGTATAACAGGGCCAGACCTACGCTGTTGTATTCAGATCACATGATCTGGAGCCCGGATGTAGCAGTATTCCGCAATGATAATGGCGAACTGCTGGCCGACCCTTATCCCGTCTCGTTCATCACCAGTCCTGCTGTAAACATTGGCGCGATCATGAATAATCGTCCGCACGAAAAAGCACAGGCGGAAGATGTGATGCTGCGCAGAATGGACAGGGTACTGGGTGTATTTGCGCATCATAATATCGAACACCTCTTATTAGGTGCCTGGGGATGTGGGGTATTCAGGAATGACCCAACGGATATCGCACGCTACTTCGGATCTTACTTATTAGGAGAAGGAAAGTACAGTAAATGCTTTAAATCAGTCGTTTTTGCAGTCCTTGATAAAAGCGCTGCCATGCCTAATATGAAGGCATTCCAGGAAATTTTTACCTGAAAACAGGGAGTGATAAAATTATTTGAAAAACAGGTTGGAGAAGTTCTATCTTTGCGCCCGCAAGCGGAAACCTAATTAACGCTCCTATACCTTTTTATGCTAAGTGCTAGTTTCAAGAAGTCTTCCTGGAAAGCATTGAAAGTTATTTCTTTGTCTTTCGGAGGAGTATTAGTATTGCTATTTATCCTGCCTTTTCTTTTTCCAAAGGCTGTTTCAAACAAGATTAAGACCTGGGCCAATAATAGCATCACCAGCGAAATGAATTTTTCGAAGGCCAGGCTATCCTTCTTTAACCATTTTCCATCTTTGACACTCACCCTCTATGATTTTAGTCTGAAAGGGTCTGCACCTTTTGAACAGGATACACTGGTAGTGGCATCCGAAGTTTCGCTGGGGGTAGACTTATCTACTATCTTTTCTAAAACCATTCAGATCAATGAGATCTACCTGACTAAAGGGAATGTACATGTGCAGGTGGATACGGATGGCCGGCCCAATTACAATATCTATGAATCTACTGCGCCTGCCAAAGCGTCGAAGGAAGATACCAGCGGTGCATCCCTGAACATAGACAGGATCCAGCTGGAACATTGCCGTATCATTTACAATGACCGTTCCCTGGCCCTGAATATCAAGGCCAATGACGTAAATTATAAAGGAAAGGGTAACCTGAAATCTAACAAATTTGATCTCTACTCCAGGATTGGTATCAATTCATTTGACCTCTCTTATGGAGGCATTCCTTATATCCAATCCAAGAAACTAAAAGGTGACCTGATTACCCGGATCAATACGAAGTCACTCGACCTTGTGTTCGAAAAGAATGACCTGAAGATTAACCAGTTGCCCGTACAATTCAAAGGTGAATTCAGTTTTTTGCGGAATGGATATGAGATGGACTTCCTGCTGAGCTCCGGGGCATCTACCCTGGAAGCCCTGTTTAGTGCGCTGCCTTCCAAGTACCTGAGCTGGATGGAGCATACAGACATTGAAGGAGATGCGGAATTATCTGCTTCACTGAAAGGTAAATACGTGGCGAACGCGAACAAGATGCCCGATTTTACTTTTAAAATTAAGGTAAGAGATGGGGAGATTTCAAGTTCAGGTGCATCCAGCAAGATTGAAAAATTAAGACTGGACTTCATCACCCGTTTACCGCAGCTAAACCCGGATCGTTTGACCATTAACCTGGATTCACTGTCGTTCCAGCTGGACAAAGGGCACCTGGATGCGGATATTGATATTACAAGTCTGACGAAACCCCTGGTAAAAGCCAGGATGGATGCGGACATCGATATGGAGAAATGGACGAAAGCAATTGGCTACGATAAATTTAAACTGAAAGGACACCTGCAGGCGAAACTAAAAGCGGATGGCAGGTATATACCGAATGTAAGTGTGCCGGCCTTTGATTTTACATCTACTTTCAGCAATGGATCACTGCACTTCGAAGATGTATCAGAGCCGATTAAGAACATTGGTTTTGTGGTAGCAGCCTATAGCAGGGATAACAGTTATGCCAATGTACACCTCGATGTGAGCAGGATCAATGCAGAAGCACTCACGAACTATATCAAAGGCAATATACAGATCAACAATGCACTCGCACCGAATATTGATGCGAACCTGGTGGGTTTACTGCACATGGAGGAGATCAAGCAGTTCTACCCGGTTGATGGCATAGACCTGCATGGCGATGTGAGGGTAAATGTAGTCAGCAAAGGCCCATGGGTACCCGCACAGAAATTGTTCCCTGTCACCACGGCTTCCCTGAAAATGAGCAATGGTGCGGTGAAAACAAAGTACTATCCGCACCCGATAGAAAAGATCAATGTGGATGCTGTGCTGGTAGATACAACGGGCAATTTCAATGCACTGAGATTTGATATTAAACCGGTGGCTTTTGAATTTGAAGGGCAGCCTTTTCACCTGAAAGCAGCTGTAGATAATTTCAACGATCCGCATTACGATATCAGTGCAAATGGTTCCATTGATCTGGGTAAGATCTATAAAGTACTGGGCAAGGAAGGCTATGATGTAAATGGCATGATCAAAGCTGATCTGTCACTGCATGGTACACAGAGCGATGCAATGTCCGGCCAGTATGCGAAACTGGATAACAAGGGGTCACTGACAGTAAAGGATATAACCGTGAAGGCGAACATCTTCCCCCTGCCTTTCCATATCAATAACGGGGTCTTCCGCTTTGCGGATGATAAGATGTGGTTCGATCAGTTCGATGTACACTATGGAAAATCAGACCTGCACATTGATGGGTATCTCAATAACCTGATCGGCTATATGACGCAGCAGGATCAGCATTTACAAGGTGCCCTGGACCTGAAAAGTCGTTATTTACAGGTGGATGAACTGGCGGCTTATACGGGCAACAGTGATCCTGCCGATGCAGCAGCGGGAGCACCCGGTGTGGTGATCATCCCGGCTAATGTGCGGCTTACCGTCAATGCTGCCGCAGACAGGGTCAATTATAACGGGATAGACCTGCATCGTTTCCATGGCACTCTTGGGGTGGAGAATGGTACGCTGAATATGAGCAATACCGGCTTTAATATCATAGATGCACCGGTGGTCATGGATGCGCAGTATACAAGTCTGAGTGCAAGGCGTGCGCAGTTCGATTTCAGGATCAGTGCAAAGGAGTTTGACATCAAACGTGCTTATAAGGAAATCAAACTTTTTCATGATATGGCTACCTCTGCATCAAGTGCCAGTGGTATTGTTGGCCTGGAGTATCATATCAATGGCCGCCTGTATGAGAATATGAAAGTGTCTTATCCATCGCTGACAGGAGAGGGGGTATTGACGCTGAAGAAAATTAAACTGAAAGGATTTAAGTTATTAAATACGGTGAGCAATAAGACGGGCAAAGAGGATCTGAAAGATCCGGGTCTGTCAGAAGTAAATATCCGTAGTTCTATAGCCAACAATATTATTACCATTGAAAGGACGAAGCTGCGGATAGCGGGAATGCGTCCGCGTTTTGAAGGACAAGTAAGCCTGGATGGCCGCCTGAACCTGAAAGGGCGGGTAGGTTTGCCGCCTTTGGGGATCTGGGGCATCCCGTTTTATGTAACGGGTACCCAGCATAATCCTGTGGTGAAGCTGGGGAGGAATAAGGATATGGATTTGCAGGAGGGGAAGGAGGAATAATAGTATTTCAATTTTATGCTTAGGCCGGCCGTAGGCCATTACTCCCGTCGATAGTGGCTGATGCCTTCGGTATTAGCCACTATCGACGGCTTTTTTTGTGATTTAAAAGCAAAGTCAGTTTCTATCTTTTCGATATTTATTGTTTAAATGTCGAAAATAGTTTTACCTTTGCATGGTATGCCGGAAGATATAATACAACAGCAAATTCTGCAGGCGGCGCAGCAGCTATTTCAGAAACATGGTTATCAGAAGGTAACGATGGATGATGTGGCGAAGGCGATTGGCAAGGGAAGAAGTTCCTTGTATTATTATTACAGGAACAAGGATGAGGTCTTTGATGCCGTGATGAGTGCGGAGATAGATGAGATCATAGCGGAGATCACCCGCATGGTAGACAGGGAGGAGACGGTGGAAGGAAAGTTGCGTGCCTATGGCATTACCAAAACAAAGATTGGCCGCAAGCGGAAGGTGTTTTTCGACATGTTTGAAACGGCGATGAACCCGGATGAATTGTCGCAATATACGCAACGGAAAAAAGTGATCCAGAAAAAGATCCGGAAGGATGAACTGGCATTACTGAACCGTGTTTTGGCCGATTTCTCCCCGGAGGATAAGGACTCAATTATATTTGTATTTACAAGCAGCCTGCGTGGTTTTAAACGCGAGTTTGAGCTTGAAAATAGTTATACACGTATGGAACCTGCTATTGATGCACTGGTTCGTATGACAATGCTGGCTATAAAAAGCTAGCTTTTTTTTTCTCTTGTTTTCGACAAATTATCAAAATGTGTCGAAAGGTCAATGTTTGAAATATATGATTCAAGCTGGAAAAGGGAATGCTTTCAGGGCATTTCGGAACAGGAATTATGCGTTGTTTTTTTATGGGCAGTCTATTTCACAGATTGGTACCTGGATGCAGAGAACGGCCGTGAGCTGGGTGGTGTATTCCATTACACATTCTGCTTACATGCTGGGCCTGGCGGTGTTTATGCAGCAGTTTCCATCGTTTTTGTTTTCGCTGGTAGGGGGGATTGTATCAGACAGGTATAGTCGCCGTCAGATTTTACTGGTCACGCAGGTGGCATCTTTGATCCAGTCCCTGATGTTGACGATCCTTACTTTCAGTGGGCATTACCAGGTATGGCAGATCCTGGCGCTGAGTGTGGTGTTAGGCATCGTGAATGCATTTGATACACCGGCCCGGCAACCGATGGTGCACGAACTGGTAGATAATAAGGAAGACATCACGAATGCGCTGGCCCTGAATTCGGCCATGGTGAATATTGCCAGGTTAATAGGGCCGGCGGTATCGGGAATTGTGTTGCAGGCGTATGGGGCGTATACCTGTTTTGCATTAAATACGTTTAGTTTTCTTGCGGTGATCGGTTCTTTGTTGCTGATAAAATTGCCCGCATTTGTAGCCCCTCAAAATAAGCAGGCTGCGCTGACTGAATTATCGGAGGGTTTTATGTACCTGCGGCAAACCCCGCGTATCGGGATCATTATTATCCTGGTCATGTGCATGGGCTTACTGGTACTGCCTTATGATACCCTGATGCCGGTATTTGCCAAGGTGATCTTCCAGGGCAATGCCCGCACCTTTGGATATATTGCCAGTGCAGTAGGCGCCGGATCTATAGCGGGCAGTTTGTTCCTGGCATCCTTGAAAAAGAGTGGCCACCTGACGGTCATCCTGCTGGCGAGTATCGTGGTACTGGGGATTGGACTGGTTGGTTTTTCCCGTTGTAGTTCTTTTTATGTCGCCTTGCCTTTTGCAGTAGTGATTGGCCTGGCATCCCTGTTACCGATGACTGCCAGCATCACCATTATCCAGGTAGAGGCGGCTGCGCATATGCGGGGAAGGGTGATGAGTTATATCGCGATGGCCTACTTTGGTATGCTGCCATTAGGAAGTTTATTAGCAGGTACGGCCTCCCAGAAAATATCAGCACCGCTCACGATGTTGATCCAGGGAGGTATTGCGTTTGTCATAGCATTTATATTTTCCAACTATCTCAAAACAACAAAATGAGTAACACCGCTTTATTGGTAATGGACATGCAGGCTGCCATGCTGAGCAGCTTTGGTGCGGGTCCGGCAGTGACTGCAAAGGTGGCAACAGCGATTGCCAGCGCACGTAGTAAAAGTATCCCGGTGATTTATGTAGTGGTCGGCTTCAGGCCTGGTGCGCCGGAGATCAGTGCGAATAACAAGGGATTCAGTGCCGCTAAACAGCAATTTGCAGGCATCGCACCTGCTGATTTTATGAAGATCCACCCGGACCTGGAACCATTGGAAAACGAGCCCGTGGTGATAAAACGCAGGGTGAGTGCATTTGCGGGTAGTGACCTGGAAGTGCTGCTGCGGTCTTTGAAAATCGAGGAGATTGTGTTGACGGGTATCGCTACCAGCGGGGTGGTATTGTCTACTTTGAGGGAGGCGGCTGACAAGGATTTCCGGATTAAGGTACTCTCCGATGCCTGTGCAGACAGGGAGCAGGAAGTACATGATTTTTTAACAACCAGGATTTTTAACAAACAAGGCGAAGTGCTGACAGTGGCGGAATGGACGAAATAGTTGAAGAGAAAGGGGCTGTTTCCCGGCAGCCTCTTTTTTGGTATATTTACAGTATGCAGGTGCTGCCAGCTATATCGCTCCGTCCATTTATCAGGCATTATCTTTTTATAGAGAATCCTGTCCGCACACCTATTCGTTTTTTTTCTGATGGCAATCCCGGTATTGTATTTTGCGATGGCGAGATGATCCTGGACGGTGAATGTTTACCTTCTTCATTTGCTTACGGCCAGATCTCAGGTTTTAAGGATCTGTATTACGCAGGATCTTTATTGATTGTTGTATTCCGGCCATTTGGCCTGCATGCATTAACGGGTATTCCTGCAACGGTATTGAAGGATCGGTTCATCGACCTGTCACTTATTTTCAGGCAGCCACCCGGCAGGGAAACGGCCGATGAATTTTTCAGCGGCTTACAGCAGGCGCCTTGTTCACTCACACAGGCTTGTATCAATTTTATTGATCAGCAAAAAGGACTGGTATCCCTGGCGCAGTTGCAGGATTTTTCCGGTTACCAGGAGCGGCAGCTGGAGAGACGGTTTAAAGTCAGCGTAGGGATCAGCCCTGCTAAGTATTGTAACATTGTGAGGACGCATACTTTTTTAAAGTCACTCAGGAAAGACGCAGCTATCACCCCACTTGTTTTTGAAAATGGATATTTTGACCAATCGCATGCGATTAAGGATTTTAAGAAACTCACGGGTCTTACCCCCCGGCATTATCTCCATCACAATTATCCCCTGGCCAGTAATTTCCTAAGTCGGAATTGTACAATTTAAGTTTGGAGAGGGGGCCTACCTTCGTGTTATGAAAGTGACAACCGTACAATTCGAACATCGTAGCGGGGACAAGGCTTATAATCTCTCCGTGATAGAAAAATACGCTGCTACAGCGGCGTCTGAACTCATCGTATTTCATGAATGCTCGGTAACGGGCTATACATTTGCCCGTCATTTATCCCGGGAGGAACTATGGGAACTGGCGGAGCCGATTCCTTCAGGGCCTTCCACAAAAGCGCTCATTGACATCGCTGCTAAATATGACATTGCTATTGCTGCAGGATTATTTGAGCGGGAGGGAGACCATATTTACAAGGCCTATGTTTGTGTAGATAAAACAGGGTTGCTGGCAAAGTTCAGGAAATTACATCCGTTTATTAACTCACATTTAACGCCGGGGAATGAATATTGTGTATTTGAGCTGCATGGCTGGAAGATCGGGATGTTGATCTGTTATGACAATAACATCATTGAAAATGTAAGGGCCACCCGTTTGTTGGGGGCAGAAATCATTTTGATGCCACATGTCACCATGTGTACACCCAGTACAAGGCCGGGAGCGGGCTTTGTAGACCCGGCATTGTGGAATAACAGGGTAAATGATCCTACCAGTCTGCGGATAGAATTTGATGGCTTAAAAGGCCGGCAATGGCTTATGAAATGGTTGCCTGCCAGGGCTTATGACAATGGGGTGTATTGCATCTTTGCAAATGCCATTGGGATGGATGATGACCAGTTGAAAAATGGTTGTTCGATGATCCTTGATCCATTTGGTGATGTGATTGCAGAATGTCGTGCGCTGGATAATGATATGGCGACGGCAGTGCTTACAAAAGAAAAACTGGAACAGGCGGGAGGATACCGGTATTTACAGGCCAGGAGACCTTTGTTGTATAAGGATATAATTGGTGCGCCGCACCAGTCTTCGCAAAAGGTAGTATGGTTGGCGCCGGAAAAATAATTATCTTCCAACAATGGATAATGAATTATTGACAAACCGTATTCGCGAACGGCTGGAAGATCTTTCTAACCTGAAGGAACTCCGCATGATGGGAGGCCTGGCGTTCATGTACAATGATAAGATCCTGGTGGGAGTATATAAAGACGCGATGATGGTAAGGATAGATCCGGCTATGCAGGACGAGGTCCTGGAAAGAAATGGCTGCCGGCAGATGGACTTCAATCGCCCGATGAAGGGATATGTGCTGGTAGATGAAACGGGGATGCGAACGAAGGCGGATTTTGATTATTGGATCAACCTGGCTTTGGCATATAACCCGATGGCAAAATCATCTAAGAAGAAAAAATAGGTTGTATCAAAAATAGCCTGTGGGTATTGAGCAGTTCATATTTATAAACGCTCTTCACCGGGTATTCCGGTTAAACCCGGGAAGGTTTATTTTTGATACAACCTTTGTATGCCAGCTATTTTTCGTAATACTCAAATGCATCGATAATATCCAGGTACACCCCATCAAATCCTGCATCCAATATCTTCTTAGTATAAGAGCTGTCGTTTCCATAAATGATCTTCTGCCAGGCACTATACCAGTACTTCACTTTGTAATTTCCTTTCCATTCAGGGTTTTCAGCATCTAACCAGGCGGGTTTTGTACTGGTCCAGCCGGACTGCCAGTAATACCTGTAGTCTTCTGCTTCGCCGATAGACATGTAAGAGATTACCAGTCTTGTTCCGCCGTTGGCTTTCTTTTTTAATGCTGCGAGTTCTGCGGCGGTAAATGCACTATTATTAAAATAAAGATCGGTGATCAGCAGGTCATAGTTTGTAGCTTTCACCGCATTGATAAAGGCAGTTTTGGAACTAAACCCACTGGCGGGATCAATCAGGTAGAGAAAATTCTTCACCTGGCCAATGCTGCTTACAGCAGTACTATTCTCCGCATAGATCGGAGAGGGAAAGGCAGGGATATCATCCAGACCACGGGAATCGGCGGCGAAGGAAATATATCCTTGCGCGTTATTCTTCGTATATGAATCTGTCATTTTAGAATGCGTGGAGCAATAGTCAGTCACGAGGATGGTATTGCCTGCGTTTTTGGAGATCTTCAGCAATGGATTCAGGTAATTGACGGTGCTGGTAGGGGTTGCCACATCATCATTGTCATATCCATAGTAGAGGTCTTCCTGGCCATTGGCATCAATTGCATTCAGGTAGGCGGTATCCGGAGTGCCGGAGCTTTCCCCGTTCTTTGTTACCAGTTCAATACCATTTTGAGGAACGACAATAAAACCGCTATGCGCAGCCTTTGCGTACCTGCTGATGCCGATCACGAAATTGCGCATGGATTGTTTGTAATCGCTGGTGGTGGTGCTGGTATCGACCGCAGCGCTGTCATTGTTGGAGCCTGATTTTGGATCAGGATCATTGGTCTTGCTACATGCGCTGAAGATGAATAGCGCAAATGGAATTAAAAGTATAGGTCTCATAAAAATACGGTTATGGTTATCGGGTAAAATTAGATTAAAATTTTATACCGTTTGGGCCCTGAGGGGTTTTAACAAAAGCTTATGGATTCTTTGGAGATGATTCTCAACGCCATTGATTTAAATAAATGTTGGTTTCCCGGGGTGAATATTGCGGGTTTGCAAAGTTCAAATCTTCGTGGTCTGGCAGATAACGGCATTTCACTCCCTGAAAGCGACAGGCGACAGCGTTGTTTGTTTTCTGAAGAAATTAGAGAAATGTGCCACCTCTTCAAAGTCCAGGCAATACCCGATTTCGGAGATGGTCCAGTTGGTTTGTTTGAGGGTTGAATTTCGGCGCTTATTTCCTTACTGTCTGCAAATCAGATAAAATCTTCAATTAATTTTTTAAATATATACGACAAATATTTATATATTTGCGCCTTAGGCAATTGTTAAGCCTGTAATCCGTACGAAAATTACGGGTTTATATTGCCCGAAAACGCATTGTTCAGTAAAATTCGCATTGTTCGTGATGTCATCATCATCACCTGTATTTTCTTTGGCCAAGGGTATGTCTTGACCGTTTCCATGGTGCAACACTACCTGAAATCTATGAAATCACTGGCTTCACGTCCGCGCACTTTTTCGTGTACCTATGAAAGAAAATTTCATTAAAGTAGCGTTAAGCACTTGCATTTGCTTAATAGCGTTCCCATTTCTGGCAAAGGGCCAGTTACCTTTTAGTCCATGTAGTCCAAGTGGAGGTAAAAGAGCCGATGTATTAGGTATTGAAACCAAATACAGAGCGCCCGGTGGCGCGGCCCCTACATTTACCATTCCGACTGGTACCAAGTCTATTGCGGTATATGTTTCTTCCGAAACGGGTATCACTGCCGGTACGGATGATAACGACCAGGGGGATGAGGATTTTATCACTATCAATGCTATCATTGATGTGGGCAATTCAACTTCCTCCGGTTATGTCAACTATGCGAAGAATACCAATACTGATGGTACGGGTACGAACGTATATGGCTGGAAGAACTCACCTCTTGGTGATACAATTCTTCAGGCTAATAAGATCGGGGATGCCCTGCCTTATCTTAACAACGTGAAATTTGCTATTTCCGGCAATACGCTTACGATCACGGAAAAAGCAAGCGGTATCCATTCTTCTTATTATGTAGAATACCTTTCACCTTATAATAACTCTTTAATACCACTGAATCCTGAGATCAGGGCATTGTTGCACGGAACAGGTGCAACGGCAACCGATCTGAGTATTCCTATTCCTACAGGTGCAGAAATCGTGTTCATCTCTGCAAAGGGTACGAACTCCAGTTCTACTGACCTGTATACGGCGTCAGGTACGGAAGAGGGCTATGCTAATATGCGTTTCGGTTTTGACCTGAAAGCTGGTACGCTGAATGGTTTTGTGACATTGGCGAATGGTGGTTCGGTGAACAGAAGGTCTACATATGTGATCAGTAACAAGGCAGCTGCTTCTACAAGCGATATGTTTAGTTCCGGCAAAATTACCGGTGATTATTCTGCCAAGCTTACATCAGATGGTGCGGTTGGTGCATACAATCCTACGATTTATGTATCTGGAAGTAACCTGATCATAAAAAGAGATGCGAACTATGCGAGAGATTTTGATGATGCTTATGTGGTAGAATTTTATTCCCGTGTGGGATTGGGGATGAGTACGGAGTTTATTGATTCTGATATCTCTGCTATACTGGATGGTAGTTATACCTGGGGTGTAAAGAAAACATTTACGATTCCTTCAGGTACGAATTTCATTTATTTTAATGAAACGGGTAATGCGATCAACACGAACAGGGAGAGTAATGAGAACTCCCTGGCGGCATATGGTTATATAGACTTGACAAAATCTACAGTAACCGGTTATTTTTATCAGCAGGTGGGCTTGAACAATGCCACCCGAAGGGATGATAACTATGCATTTAAGAATGTTCCCCTGGATAGTACCAGTACGCGTAGTGCGTCTGGCACAGTTGGTTTTAAGAACACGGGAGCAGTATATGACATTAGCTTCTTCCTGTCAGCAGATAAGAGTCAGCTGACGGTAATTAATAAAGAGGGCCTGGTGGCGAGTAGTTACCAGCTCCTGTTGTCCTGCGATTATTATGGTTCGCGACCGGATGTGGCGTTTAGTACAGCTGCAGGGATCACCTTTGCCAAGGGTGGCTCCTGTAATATTGTGAAGGCGACAGTGAACGTATGTAACCCGGGATCGGGTAACAGTAGTGGTGGTATGCCGGTATCTTTTTATTCAGGTGATCCGACTACTGACCCTGCTGCGATATTATTATATACAGGTACATTCAACCAGGACATACCACAGGGTGAGTGCCGTAGCTTTGATTTTAACCTGGACCTGAGCAGTTTTAGCAATGTGAATATTCCGCTATCAATGGTACTGAATGATAATGGTTCATTTGTATCAGGAGGGGTTGGGCATGCAGTAGGTACGCCTTTCACATTGTCAAGTCTGGTGAATCAGGGTAGTAAATATAAAGAGTGTTATTACGACAATAACCTTATCTCTGCACAGATTGCGGTGAACAACTGCCCGGTGGTGAACCTGGATACAGATGGCAGTTCTGGGGCGAGTTATAAGAACTTCATCAATTATTTTGCTGCGGGGAGTGCAACGGGTGCAAACATTGCGGATAATGATGTGGTAGTTTCTGATCCTGATGGTGATAATATTTCAAGCGCGAAGATCGTATTGACCAATGATAAGAATGGAAGTGCAGAGTACCTGGTTGTGAATGGTGCGATGCCTGCTGGTATAACTGTTACCGGTGCAAATACTGATACGATCCGTTTAACGGGTGTGGCATCAGCTGCAGCATATGCAGATGCGCTAAAGTTGATCCAATACATGAACACCCTGGGTTCGCCTAATACAACAACCCGTACTATTACAGTAGAGGTGAATGATGGGAAGGAAACAGGGCCGGCTTCTACCACCAGTATTTATATATTGACAACTCCACGGGTGAGTGTGTCAGGTAATGGGCAAACCATCGCTGATAATAAAATTAGTACATCCACCACGGATGGTACTAATTATGGCGTGCTGACAACTACAGGTGGTGCGGTGGGTAATACCTTTACGGTACAGAACATTGGTACGGGTATAATCACGCTGACGGGTACACCTCAGTTGGTGACGATTGCAGGGGATGCTGGTTTTACAGTGAGCTCACAGCCGGCTGGTACAAGTATCAGCAGTGGAGGGGGTTTAGGATTTGTGGTGACTTTCAATCCTGCATCACATGCAATTGGTACTTACACGGCGGTAGTAACTATTAAGAATAATGATAGTAATACGGATCGTGCCACTTATTACTTTACGGTAACTGCGGTGGTGAATAATCTGCCGGCGGTAGCTGATAATAGTGTGTCTGGTGCGGAGGATGCTGCCTTAGCATTTACGGCGGCGAATTTCACCAGTGTATATACGGATCCGGATGGAACGGCGCTGTCAAAGATAAAGATATTGAGTCTGCCATTGAATGGGAGTTTCAAAATGAATGGTACGAATATTACGGTAGGGCAGGAGATTGTGGCGGCAGATCTGAGCAAGATAGTGTTTACGCCTACATCAAACTGGAATGGTACTACGTGCTTCCAGTGGAATGCTGCTGATGGTACGTCTTATGCAACTACGGCTGCGACCATGACGATTGATATTACCCCGGTGAATGATGGTCCAACGATGTCGCTGCCTACGGGGCTGGCGGTAACGGAGGATACACCGGCTTCGTTGAAAGATGTGTCTTTTGCAGATGTGGATGCGGGTACTGGTGCGGTAACGGCTAGTTTTTCTGTGCCGACGGGTTGGTTTAATACTGCGACGGTGGCAGGTGTAACGGTGACGGGTACGGGTGGCAGCATTTCGTTGTCAGGTACCTTGTCTGCTATCAATACTTATATAGCTGGTGGTAACCTGACTTATTCAGCGTCTCATACGCCTCCGGCTGCTGAGATCATCACGGTGACGATTGCTGATAATGGAAATACAGGAGCGGGTGGTACGAAGACGGCGACTGGTACGATCTCACTGGGTATTACTGCGGTGAATGATGTGCCGTATGGGCCGGATACGAATGAGGAGATTGAAATGAATAAAGATCTGGTTAGTAAGGTAACGGCTACGGATCTGGATGGTGATGCAATTACGTTTACGAAATCTACTAATCCGGCTCATGGTACGGTGACGGTGAATGGTGATGGAACTTATTTATATAAACCGGCTACGGGGTATGTTGGAATAGATTCATTTAAGGTGGCAGTGAGTGATGGAAAGAGTTCTTCTATAATTACGGTACATATTACGGTGAAGAAAGTGAATCATGCGCCGGTGGCGGTGGATGATGCGGTACCTGTAGTGGAGGATACGGCAAAGGATTTTGATGTGGTGCTTAATGATACAGATGGAGATGGGGATGTGCTGACGGCAAGTGTGGTGGTGAATCCTGTGCATGGTACGGTGACTCAGAAGCCGGATGGGAGCTTTACTTATACGCCGGGTACTAATTATAATGGTTTGGATACCATGAGGTATAGCTTATGTGATAATGGTGTTCCTTCGATGTGTGATACGGGAATGGTGGTCTTTACGGTAGCGGCTGTGAATGACGCACCGGTAGCGGTGGACGATGCGGTACCTGTTGTGGAGGATGTGGCTAAGGATTTTGATGTATTGGTTAATGATAGTGATGTGGAAGGCGATGTGCTGACGGCTGGTGTGGTGGTGAATCCAGTGCATGGTACGGTAACACAGAAACCGGATGGAAGCTTTACTTATACGCCGGATGCTAATTATAATGGTGTTGATAGTATTAAGTATAAAGTTTGCGATAATGGTACGCCTTCTATGTGTGATACCGGTACAGTGATCTTTACCGTTTCCCCTGTGAATGATGCGCCGGTAGCGGTGGATGATGCGGTGATGGTTGTGGAGGACGTGGCAAAGGATTTTGATGTATTGGTTAATGATAGTGATGTGGAAGGCGATGTGCTGACGGCTGGTGTGGTGGTGAATCCAGTGCATGGTACGGTAACACAGAAACCGGATGGCAGCTTTACTTATACACCGGATGCTAATTATAATGGTGTTGATAGTATTAAGTATAAAGTTTGCGATAATGGTACTCCTTCAATGTGTGATACAGGTACAGTGATCTTTACAGTTTCCCCTGTAAATGACGCACCGGTAGCAGTAAATGATGCTGTGAATGTCACAGAGGATATTGCAAAAGATTTTGAAGTATTGTCCAATGATACAGATGTAGAAGGCGATGTGCTGACTGCAACAGTGCTGGTAAATCCAGTTCACGGTACAGTAACACAGAAACCGGATGGCAGCTTTACTTATACGCCGGATGCTAATTATAATGGTGTTGATAGTATTAAGTATAAAGTTTGCGATAATGGTACTCCTTCAATGTGTGATACCGGTACCGTGATCTTTACAGTAACACCTGTAAATGATGCACCGGTAGCAGTAAATGATGCTGTGAATGTAACAGAGGATACTTCAAAAGATTTTGAAGTATTGTCCAATGATACCGATGTAGAAGGGGATGTGCTGACAGCAACAGTGCTGGTAAATCCAGTTCATGGTACAGTAAATCAGAAACCGGATGGAAGCTTTACTTATACGCCGGATGCTAATTATAACGGTGTTGATAGTATTAAGTATAAAGTTTGCGATAATGGTACGCCTTCTATGTGTGATACCGGAACTGTGATCTTTACCGTTTCTCCTGTGAATGATGCACCAGTAGCAGTAAATGATGCAGTGAATGTCACAGAGGATGTGGCAAAGGATTTTGATGTATTGCTTAATGATAGTGATGTGGAAGGCGATGTGCTGACGGCTAGTGTGGTGGTGAATCCAGTGCATGGTACGGTAACACAGAAGCCGGATGGTAGCTTTACTTATACGCCGGATGCTAATTATAATGGTGTTGATAGTATGACGTATCGCGTTTGCGATAATGGTACTCCTTCAATGTGTGATACCGGTACCGTGACCTTTACAGTTTCCCCTGTAAATGACGCACCGGTAGCAGTAAATGATGCAGTGAATGTCACAGAGGATATAGCAAAGGATTTTGAAGTATTGTCCAATGATACCGATGTAGAAGGGGATGTGCTGACTGCAACAGTACTGGTAAATCCAGTCCACGGTACAGTAACTCAGAAGCCAGATGGAAGCTTTACCTATACGCCTGATGCTAATTATAATGGTGTAGATAGTATTAAGTATAAAGTTTGCGATAATGGTACGCCTTCAATGTGTGATACCGGAACTGTGATCTTTACCGTTTCTCCTGTGAATGATGCACCGGTAGCAGTAAATGATGCGGTGAATGTCACAGAGGATACTGCTAAGGATTTTGATGTATTGTCCAATGATACAGATGTAGAAGGGGATGTGCTGACTGCAACAGTGCTGGTAAATCCAGTGCATGGTACAGTAACTCAGAAACCCGACGGCAGCTTTACCTATACGCCTGATGCTAATTATAATGGTGTTGATAGTATTAAGTACAATGTATGTGATAATGGAACTCCAAGTAAGTGTGATATCGGTACCGTGATCTTTACCGTTTCTCCTGTAAATGACGCACCGGTAGCAGTAAATGATGCAGTGAATGTCACAGAGGATATAGCAAAGGATTTTGATGTATTGTCCAATGATACCGATGTAGAAGGCGATGTGCTGACAGCAACAGTGCTGGTAAATCCAGTGCATGGAACAGTAAATCAGAAACCCGACGGAAGCTTTACCTATACACCGAATGCTAATTATAACGGTGTAGATAGTATTAAGTATAAAGTGTGCGATAATGGTACTCCTTCAATGTGTGATACCGGAACAGTGATCTTTACAGTTTCTCCTGTAAATGATGCACCGGTAGCAGTAAATGACGCTGTGAATGTCACAGAGGATACTGCTAAGGATTTTGAAGTATTGTCCAATGATACCGATGTAGAAGGCGATGTGCTGACTGCAACAGTGGTGGTAAATCCAGTACATGGTACGGTAACTCAGAAGCCGGATGGCAGCTTTACTTATACGCCAGATGCTAATTATAATGGTGCTGATAGTATTAAGTACAATGTATGTGATAATGGAACTCCGAGTAAGTGTGATATCGGAACAGTGATCTTTACAGTCTCCCCTGTAAATGATGCACCAGTAGCAGTAAATGATGCGGTTAATGTCACAGAGGATACTGCTAAGGATTTTGAAGTATTGTCCAATGATACCGATGTAGAAGGCGATGTGCTGACTGCAACAGTGGTGGTAAATCCAGTACATGGTACGGTAACTCAGAAGCCGGATGGCAGCTTTGCTTATACGCCAGATGCTAATTATAATGGTGCTGATAGTATTAAGTACAATGTATGTGATAATGGAACTCCGAGTAAGTGTGATATCGGAACAGTGATCTTTACAGTTTCCCCTGTAAATGATGCACCGGTAGCAGTAAATGATGCAGTGAATGTCACAGAGGATATAGCAAAGGATTTTGAAGTATTGTCCAATGATACCGATGTAGAAGGCGATGTGCTGACAGCAACAGTGCTGGTAAATCCAGTACATGGTACAGTAACTCAGAAGCCAGATGGAAGCTTTACCTATACGCCTGATGCTAATTATAATGGTGTAGATAGTATTAAGTACAAAGTTTGCGATAATGGTACTCCTTCAATGTGTGATACAGGAGTAGTAATATTTACAGTCTCCCCTGTAAATGACGCACCGGTAGCAGTAAATGATGCGGTGATGGTTGTGGAGGATACTGCTAAAGATTTTGAAGTATTGTCCAATGATACCGATGTAGAAGGCGATGTGCTGACTGCAACAGTACTAGTAAATCCAGTACATGGTACGGTAACTCAGAAACCAGATGGCAGCTTTACTTATACACCGGATGCTAATTATAATGGTGTTGATAGTATTAAGTACAAAGTATGCGATAATGGTACGCCTTCAATGTGTGATACCGGTACTGTGACCTTTACAGTAACACCTGTAAATGACGCACCAGTAGCAGTAAATGATGCAGTGAATGTCACAGAGGATATAGCAAAGGATTTTGAAGTATTGTCCAATGATACCGATGTAGAAGGGGATGTGCTGACAGCAACAGTGCTGGTAAATCCAGTACATGGTACGGTAACTCAGAAGCCGGATGGCAGCTTTACTTATACGCCAGATGCTAATTATAATGGTGCTGATAGTATTAAGTACAATGTATGTGATAATGGAACTCCGAGTAAGTGTGATATCGGAACCGTGATCTTTACAGTCTCCCCTGTAAATGATGCACCGGTAGCAGTAAATGACGCTGTGAATGTCACAGAGGATATGGCAAAGGATTTTGAAGTATTGTCCAATGATACAGATGTAGAAGGCGATGTGCTGACTGCAGCATTGCTGGTAAATCCAGTACATGGTACAGTAACTCAGAAACCCGACGGAAGCTTTACTTATACGCCTGATGCTAATTATAATGGTGTAGATAGTATTAAGTACAAAGTTTGCGATAATGGAACTCCAAGTAAGTGTGATACCGGTACCGTGATCTTTACCGTTTCTCCTGTAAATGACGCACCAGTAGCAGTAAATGATGCAGTGAATGTCACAGAGGATATAGCAAAGGATTTTGAAGTATTGTCCAATGATACCGATGTAGAAGGGGATGTGCTGACAGCAACAGTGCTGGTAAATCCAGTACATGGTACGGTAACCCAGAAACCAGATGGCAGCTTTACTTATACGCCAGATGCTAATTATAATGGTGCTGATAGTATTAAGTACAATGTATGTGATAATGGAACTCCGAGTAAGTGTGATATCGGAACCGTGATCTTTACAGTCTCCCCTGTAAATGACGCACCGGTAGCAGTAAATGACGCTGTGAATGTCACAGAGGATATAGCAAAGGATTTTGAAGTATTGTCCAATGATACCGATGTAGATGGGGATGTGCTGACAGCAACAGTGCTGGTAAATCCAGTACATGGTACAGTAACCCAGAAACCAGATGGCAGCTTTACTTATACGCCAGATGCTAATTATAATGGTGCTGATAGTATTAAGTACAATGTATGTGATAATGGAACTCCGAGTAAGTGTGATATCGGAACCGTGATCTTTACAGTCTCCCCTGTAAATGATGCACCGGTAGCAGTAAATGATGCTGTGAATGTCACAGAGGATACAGCAAAGGATTTTGAAGTATTGTCCAATGATACCGATGTAGAAGGCGATGTGCTGACTGCAACAGTGGTGTTAAATCCAGTACATGGTACGGTAACTCAGAAGCCGGATGGCAGCTTTACTTATACGCCAGATGCTAATTATAATGGTGCTGATAGTATTAAGTACAATGTATGTGATAATGGAACTCCGAGTAAGTGTGATATCGGAACAGTGATCTTTACAGTCTCCCCTGTAAATGATGCACCAGTAGCAGTAAATGATGCAGTGAATGTCACAGAGGATATAGCAAAGGATTTTGAAGTATTGTCCAATGATACCGATGTAGAAGGGGATGTGCTGACAGCAACAGTGCTGGTAAATCCAGTACATGGTACGGTAACTCAGAAGCCGGATGGCAGCTTTACTTATACGCCAGATGCTAATTATAATGGTGCTGATAGTATTAAGTACAATGTATGTGATAATGGAACTCCGAGTAAGTGTGATATCGGAACCGTGATCTTTACAGTCTCCCCTGTAAATGACGCACCGGTAGCAGTAAATGACGCTGTGAATGTCACAGAGGATATGGCAAAGGATTTTGAAGTATTGTCCAATGATACAGATGTAGAAGGCGATGTGCTGACTGCAGCATTGCTGGTAAATCCAGTACATGGTACAGTAACTCAGAAACCCGACGGAAGCTTTACTTATACGCCTGATGCTAATTATAATGGTGTAGATAGTATTAAGTACAAAGTTTGCGATAATGGAACTCCAAGTAAGTGTGATACCGGTACCGTGATCTTTACCGTTTCTCCTGTAAATGACGCACCAGTAGCAGTAAATGATGCAGTGAATGTCACAGAGGATATAGCAAAGGATTTTGAAGTATTGTCCAATGATACCGATGTAGAAGGGGATGTGCTGACAGCAACAGTGCTGGTAAATCCAGTACATGGTACGGTAACCCAGAAACCAGATGGCAGCTTTACTTATACGCCAGATGCTAATTATAATGGTGCTGATAGTATTAAGTACAATGTATGTGATAATGGAACTCCGAGTAAGTGTGATATCGGAACCGTGATCTTTACAGTCTCCCCTGTAAATGACGCACCGGTAGCAGTAAATGACGCTGTGAATGTCACAGAGGATATAGCAAAGGATTTTGAAGTATTGTCCAATGATACCGATGTAGATGGGGATGTGCTGACAGCAACAGTGCTGGTAAATCCAGTACATGGTACAGTAACCCAGAAACCAGATGGCAGCTTTACTTATACGCCTGATGCTAATTATAATGGTGTAGATAGTATTAAGTACAAAGTTTGTGATAATGGAACTCCGAGTAAGTGTGATATCGGTACCGTGACCTTTACAGTAACACCTGTAAATGACGCACCGGTAGCAGTAAATGATGCAGTTAATGTCACAGAGGATATAGCAAAGGATTTTGAAGTATTGTCCAATGATACCGATGTAGAAGGGGATGTGCTGACAGCAACAGTGCTGGTAAATCCAGTACATGGTACGGTAACTCAGAAACCGGATGGCAGCTTTACTTATACGCCAGATGCTAATTATAATGGTGCTGATAGTATTAAGTACAATGTATGTGATAATGGAACTCCGAGTAAGTGTGATATCGGAACCGTGATCTTTACAGTCTCCCCTGTAAATGACGCACCGGTAGCAGTAAATGACGCTGTGAATGTCACAGAGGATATAGCAAAGGATTTTGAAGTATTGTCCAATGATACCGATGTAGAAGGGGATGTACTGACTGCAACAGTGCTGGTAAATCCAGTACATGGTACAGTAACCCAGAAACCAGATGGCAGCTTTACTTATACGCCTGATCCTAATTATAATGGTGTAGATAGTATTAAGTACAAAGTTTGTGATAATGGAACTCCGAGTAAGTGTGATATCGGTACCGTGACCTTTACAGTAACACCTGTAAATGACGCACCGGTAGCAGTAAATGACGCGGTTAATGTCACAGAGGATATAGCAAAGGATTTTGAAGTATTGTCCAATGATACCGATGTAGAAGGCGATGTGCTGACTGCAACAGTACTGGTAAATCCAGTACATGGTACAGTAACTCAGAAACCGGATGGCAGCTTTACTTATACGCCAGATGCTAATTATAATGGTGCTGATAGTATTAAGTACAAAGTATGTGATAATGGAACTCCGAGTAAGTGTGATATCGGAACAGTGATCTTTACAGTTTCCCCTGTAAATGACGCACCGGTAGCAGTAAATGACGCTGTGAATGTCACAGAGGATACTGCTAAGGATTTTGAAGTATTGTCCAATGATACCGATGTAGAAGGGGATGTGCTGACAGCAATAGTGCTGGTAAATCCAGTACATGGTACGGTAACTCAGAAGCCGGATGGCAGCTTTACTTATACGCCAGATGCTAATTATAATGGTGCTGATAGTATTAAGTACAATGTATGTGATAATGGAACTCCGAGTAAGTGTGATATCGGTACAGTGACCTTTATAGTCTCCCCTGTAAATGACGCACCGGTAGCAGTAAATGATGCAGTGAATGTCACAGAGGATATAGCAAAGGATTTTGAAGTATTGTCCAATGATACCGATGTAGAAGGGGATGTGCTGACAGCAACAGTACTGGTGAATCCAGTACATGGTACAGTAACTCAGAAACCTGATGGAAGCTTTACCTATACGCCAGATGCTAATTATAATGGTGTAGATAGTATTAAGTACAAAGTATGCGATAATGGTACTCCTTCAATGTGTGATACCGGTACTGTGATCTTTACAGTTTCCCCTGTAAATGACGCACCGGTAGCAGTAAATGACGCGGTTAATGTCACAGAGGATATAGCAAAGGATTTTGAAGTATTGTCCAATGATACCGATGTAGAAGGCGATGTGCTGACAGCAACAGTGCTGGTAAATCCAGTCCACGGTACAGTAACTCAGAAACCGGATGGCAGCTTTACTTATACGCCAGATGCTAATTATAATGGTGCTGATAGTATTAAGTACAATGTATGTGATAATGGAACTCCGAGTAAGTGTGATATCGGTACCGTGACCTTTATAGTCTCCCCTGTAAATGACGCACCGATTGCCGTAGATGATGCCGCAACCTTAGCCGAAGGCACCTCCGCGAATGGCAACGTACTGACCAATGATTATGACGTAGATGGCGATGCCCTGACTGCAAGCCTACTGACACCTGCTGTAAACGGAACCGCCACCCTGGATGGAAATGGCCACTTCACCTACACACCAAATCCAAACTTCAGCGGTAAAGACAGCATCGTTTACCAAACCTGTGACAACGGTACTCCTGGCTTATGCAATACCGCTGTCGTAATATTTACAGTAACCGCTATCAATCACAAGCCAATCGCCGTAGATGATGCGATCACTTCATTGGAAGATGAAACATACTCCGGCAATGTCTTAACGAATGACAGCGATCCTGATGGAGACGAAATAAGCGCCAGCATAATCACTTTGCCAGTACATGGTACTGCCTCTCTGACTGCCGAAGGTATCATCGTCTATACACCTGATCCAAACTTCAACGGCAAAGACAGCCTTGTATACATGATCTGTGACAACGGTACCCCGGGTCTCTGCGATGCCGCTGTCGTAAGATTTACTGTAACACCTGTAAACGATGTGCCAGTCATCACAGGCGGTGACAAAACCACCACAGAACAAGGTAAACCTGTAAAAGATACCCTGACTGCTACCGACCCTGACGGCGATCCACTCACCTACAGTAAAGGTAGCGAACCGGCCCATGGTTCTGTAAACGTGGACGATAAGGGTACATACACTTACACGCCTGATCCGGGTTTCACCGGTGACGACACCTTCACCGTCATCGTCGACGATGGCAGTGGCAATCCGAAAACAGTGACCGTAACCGTGACTGTCACACCTCCAACCACTACGAACCATCCGCCAGTAGTAAACGGCGGTTATGACATCACCACAGAACAGGACAAACCTGTAAAAGATACCCTGACCGCTACCGATCCCGACGGTGATCCACTCACCTTCGATAAAGGCAGCAAGCCAGCTCACGGTGACGTAGTTGTCGACAAAGATGGTACCTATACATATACGCCTGATCCAGGATACACCGGTACCGATACCTTCACAATTATCGTAGATGATGGTCATGGTGATCCGAAAACTGTAACCGTCACTGTAGATGTGAAGGCGCCAACCACTACCAACAATCCACCGGTTGTAACAGGCGGCACGACTACTACAACGGAACAGGACAAACCTGTAAAAGATACCCTGACCGCTACCGACCCTGAAGGTGGCCCGCTCACCTACGAAAAAGGCAGCGATCCAACCCATGGTTCTGTAAAAGTGGACGATGACGGTACATACACCTACACGCCTGATCCAGGCTATACCGGTGATGATACCTTCACTATCATTGTAAAAGATGACAAGGGTAATACAACAGCAGTAACCGTTACCGTTACTGTAACAACGCCTAACAAGGCACCGGTTGTAACAGGTGGTACGACTACCACTACAGAACAGGACAAACCTGTAAAAGATACCCTGACCGCTACCGACCCTGAAGGTGGCCCGCTCACCTACGAAAAAGGCAGCGATCCAACCCATGGTTCTGTAAAAGTGGATGATGACGGTACATACACCTATACACCTGATCCAGGCTATACCGGTGATGATGCCTTCACCATCATCGTAAAAGATGACAAGGGTAATACAACAACAGTAACCGTTGCCGTAAAGGTGACAATTCCTGACAACTCAAACAACCCGCTGGCCTTTAACGACAGCATAACTGTAGTCGCCAACACACCAATCGACATCGATGTACTTGCCAACGACAGTGCCCGTACTTCGACCTTCGATCCGGGTTCAGTAAGGGTTGTAGATCAACCAGCCCACGGTTCGGTAGTCGTAAACAGCAACGGTACCGTCACTTACACACCTGCTACAGGTTATACCGGTGAGGATACCTTCACCTACCAGGTGACAACTGCTGATGGTAAAACTACCAACATCGCTACTGTAAAGATCTCTACCTCATTTGCAGAGATCACCGTACCAACACTGTTCACACCGAACGGCGATGGCAGGAACGACGTATTCGAGATCAGAGGTCTTAGCCAATATGCTGAAACAGAACTGATCATCGTAAACCGTTGGGGTAACGAAGTATTCAGATCAAAGAACTACCAGAATACATGGAAAGGAGAGGGCTTGAACGAAGGAACTTATTACTACCTGCTGCGCATCAGGCGCACAGCTAGCTCAGGATGGGAAGTGATCAAAGGATACACTACACTGGTAAGGAACTTTAATAATTAATGTGATTAGCGCTGAAAACCATGAAGAAGATATTTTTAATCGCAGGCTTATTATTCGCAGGGTCATTGACACTGAAAGCCCAGCAGGATGCACAGTACAGCCAGTATATGTTTAACGGGATTTACATCAATCCCGCATATGCTGGCTACAAGGAGCAGCTGAATGCGCATAGTTTCTATCGCAGTCAGTGGACCGGTATCAATGGTGCACCCCGTACATTCTCAGTAGCTGTAGACGCCGCTGTAGCAAATGATAACGTTGGGCTGGCCTTCCAGGTCACCAGCGACAAACTGGGTGCACAAAGCACGCTGGGAGCTTATGGCAGCTACGCATACCGTATTCGCCTGAATGCTGATGGTAGCTCCCGTCTTGCCTTTGGGATCAGTTTCGGTCTTTTGCAAAAGAGCATCAATGCCACAGATCTGGTGACCAATGATCCTGAAACCAGTATGCCTGCGGGTGTTCAGCGCACCTTATCGCCAGACGCAAGGGCAGGGGTATACTTTTCTAATGATCGCTTCTTTGCCGGTTTCTCGGTAGATAACCTGATCACCAACTACCTCAAGAGTGGGCAGTACAAACTAGTGCCACAATCCAAAATGCACTACTACCTCACCGCAGGTATGCTGTTGCCGCTGAATGAAGATTTCCAGCTGAAACCATCCTTCTTACTGAAAGATGACTTAGGGGGTCCTACCAGTTTTGACTGGAATACATTCATCCTCTACAAAGACATCATCTGGCTGGGCGGTTCTTATCGTACAAGAGTGAACCTGTATGACAAGAACTATTTACAAAGCAAGCTGGCCTATAGCAACGCTGTAGTTGCGGCTATCGAGCTTTTCCCTGTGCCAAATATGCGGGTAGGGTATGCCTATGATATTACCACCGGCCCATTGAACGGGTATAGCAGTGGTACACATGAAATATCATTGGGATATACTTTCCCCGGGTTCAAAGTGAGGATGGCCAATCCAAGGGTGTTTTAGCATCAGAATAGCTACAAAAAAAGAAAGGTGTATCGAAAATTCGGTACACCTTTTCTCTTTTATTGGAAAATTATTGGCTTATTGAAAGTCTTATTTAGCAAGAGCATACTTACATACAGCTTCCTGTTTTTTCAAAATTCATATTATCCTTTCTATTTCAAAATCATCACCGGCACCCTTGCATTCCTGCATATTGCTTCTGAAATACTCTTATTAGTTAAATAATACAGGAAACTATGTTTTCCCGGCAATGAAATGATCAACTGGAAATCATTCTCTTTGGTATATTTTATAATCCCGTCAATGATATTCTTCTCATTACTATAATTAATATCATGCTTATAATTCTGCAGGTAACTATGCAAATGCGCCTCCAGGTTTTTGAACTCTTCATTCGGATTAATATACCGTTCCTTCGCATCTACATTCAACACATGCAAATTCATACTCCTCGCTAAGGTGGCGTGTTTTGGATCATTCAGCTTTGCCAGGTTACCCATCATCCTGTAATCGCAAGGCAGCAATACATCGTTGATTGGCCTGAAACTATAATGAGAAGGCACCACCAGCACCCGTACAGGAGAGATCTTTGCAATACTGATAATATTCCCTGCTATAAAACTATTATTGTTTGACTGGCAACTATCACTTCCCAGCAACACCAGGTCCACACTTTCCTCCCTGATCGTCTCATTAATCGCTCTTAATAAAGGCACTTCACTCACAGCTGTCAGCACCGCCATGTCATCCTCCATTCTCGCACTGAGCTCATCCGCCATACTATCCAGTTTCTTTGTGCTTTCTCTCCGTTCCTCCCACCTGAAGTCCTGACTTACAGGCGCATATTCTGCAGATACTGCAATATTATCGAAAACAGAATCGTAAAAGGTCTTTAACAAAATAATACGATTGTAGCCAAACCTGAGTGCCCAATCACTTGCAAAACGAATTGTATTTTCAGTTGTAGCCGTGAAATCAACGGGAATAAGCATCGTTTTCATAATACAAAGTTTTGATCATTCAATAAAGGCATCAGCCTTATTCGTTGTAATAAATTTAAACAAAAAGCATGCGGAAGAAAATGATTTTAATCTGTAAAACAGCTGCAAACAATCAGTGGAATTGCTTAAATAAATTTACACTATTTTTAGCCCGTCTCAACAATTTTTCATGCAAAAAAAGGTTAAACATTGTTTAACTTAAACGTTCATTTAAACTGTAGCCCATAATGAAATTATTCCACTTGTTATGCTGCCTGTTGCCGCTTGCTACACAGGCCCAGGTAGATACTACTCAGCGTCCGGTCTATCATTTTACCCCAGCTAAAAACTGGATAAATGACCCTAACGGCCTGATATATATTAATGGTCAATACCATCTTTATTACCAGTACAACCCATATGATACCAAATGGGGGCATATGAGCTGGGGGCATGCTGTAAGCAGTGACCTGGTACACTGGAAGCACCTGCCGGTGGCCATTCCGGAAGTGGAAAAACCGGATACCACCACCTGGATCTTCTCAGGTTCCGCGGTGCTGGACAAGTCCAATACCAGTGGCTTTGGTAAAAATGCCATCGTAGCCATTTATACGGCCGATCAGCCTAAACAGCAAAAGGAATCCCAGTTCATCGCTTACAGCAACGATGGGGGCATGAGCTACCAACAGTACGCTGGCAACCCGGTCGTAGACCTGCATAAAAAGGATTTCCGCGACCCTAACGTCATCTGGCTGGAAAAACAGCAACACTGGCTCATGACAGTCGCCCTGCCGGGCGAAAAAAAGGTACAGTTTTATAAATCCACTGACCTGAAACATTGGACATTGCTCAGTGAATTTGGCAACCAGGGCGATACCCGCAAGATCTGGGAATGCCCCTCACTGACTCCAATAAATGTAGATGGTGATCCTAAGAAAACTAAATGGTTACTGATGGTTTCCTCCGGCAACCAGGATGCGGAAACCGGCTTGCAATACTTTACCGGCGATTTTGATGGAAAGGAATTTAAAAACGATCATGATGCCGCACATCAGCAATTTGTAGACTTCGGTCCTACCTTCTATGCGGCCATACCTTATAACAATCTTCCGGGTGGTAAAAAGACAATGGTAGGTTGGCTTATGCCTTCGAATCAACCTGCCTATCCATGGACCGGGTCCATGTCTGTTCCAAGAGACCTGGCCCTGAAAACGACACCGCAGGGTGTGCGCTTATTCCAACAGCCATCCAGTGTGATCAAACTACCAGCACATCCATTCGAAAAACAGGATCTGGTGATCAATGATCAGCCCTTTGTGCTGGAGCAGTTTAAAAATAATACCAACTGGATAGATGTCACTTTTGCCGGGGGCACGGCTGCATCTTATGGTATCAAACTGCCACAGGCAGAAATTAGTTGCAATGGGGGAGAACTGGTGATTGCCTGGAAAGATGGAAAGAAAACCCTGACTGTGCCAAAAGGAGCACTGAGACTACAGGTATTACAGGATAAGTCTTCAGTGGAGGTATTTGTAAACGGCGGGGCACAGGTACTCACATTCCTGGTATATCCTGCTAAAGAAGATCATGAAGTTTCCTTATTTGCAAAACAGGGAAATGTAAAAGTGAAGTCACTAAAAGTTTGGGAGCCTAAGTAATTAAATGTTCATAATAAAACATTCATGAAAGAAGGGATTTACCAACGGCAATAAAAACCATTTTTAGAAAAAAAAAGAGCTTGTATCAATAGTAAAATCTCCCGGATCTAATCCGGGCACCTGGCGGAAAGCGTTTTCATATGTGATATTCTCAAGGCCATAAAATGACTGTTGGTACAAGTTCTTTTTTTATTTTATGATTTCAGATTCTCATTCATCTTTTGCACCAGCGCCAGCGCGGTATCAATCTCTCCCTCATCAATATCGCTCACTCCTTTATCATACAATTCACCTACCCAGGACTGCAATACCGTCTGCAATCCTTTTCCCTTCTCTGTCAGAAAGATCAGTTTATTCCTCCTGTCATTTTCATCTTCCATTCTGCGTACCAGGTCTCTCTTCACTAATCCATCAATCTGGTATGTCATACTCGACTTGTCTTTCAACATCAGATCTGCAATCTCCTGCTGATTAACGCCATCTTTTTTATACAGATAAGCCAGGATCTCCAGCAGTTCAAAGGTGATATCGATTTCTTCCTCCCTAATGCGCACGGATATATACTGACGCAAGGTATTCCTTACTTCACCCATGGATCTCAATAGCTCCCGTGCTTTTTCTGATTTAGTTTGTGACGACATAAGTAGGGCAAAGATATTGCTTTTTGCTAATGTGCTGCATCCGCCATGTTTACTTTTGCTTTCGATGTCTTGATGAACAGCAACACAAATGGTACACACACGAGGAACAACACACCTACCCACAGGAATACATCCATGTAAGACAATACCGTAGCTTGTTTCATCACACCGGCATCCATCAGTGCATAGGCTTTGTTTTGTGCAGTCGTTATATCAAATCCTTTCGCACGCATGGCACCGGCCATTTGTGCGACCCGGCCCTGCACATCCGGATTATTTACATCCAGGTGACTTACCAATGTGCTCCTGTGCAGATCTGTCTGCCTGACTACAAATGTAGAGATCAATGCTACCCCAAATGCACCACCCAGTTGTCGCAGCATACCTGAGAACGCAGCTCCCTGGCCAATCTCAGCACCTTTCAATGTGGAGAGAGACATGGTACTTACCGGTACAGATAACAGACCCAGACCAAAGCCTCTTAAGATCAATACCCAAAAGAAGTCATGCGCACTGGTATCAGGGCCAATGATCTTATAGGAAAGTAAACTGTAAATAAAGAAGGCGGTCATGCCGATTGAAATTAAATATTTCTGTGGGATCCCTTTTTGAATGAGCACTGCTACCACCGGCATCATAACTGCCACAAACAGGGTACTTGGCAATTGCAGCATACCCGATTGTTGCGCCGTCCAGCCCAGCAGGGTCTGGGTATACAGAGGTATAACGAAAGTAGAACCAAATAAACCAAAGCCCATGATAAACGAAAGGATCACCCCTATACGAAGATTCCCGTTTTTCAGTACCCTCAGTTGTACGATCGGATATTCATAGGTCATCTGCCGCCATATAAAAAAGAATAAACCGAAAATGGCTGTCACCGTCAATGTGATGATGATCTCACTGCTGTACCAGTCTTCTTCCTGTCCTTTTTCCAAAACATATTGTAAGGAAGAGATGCCAATGGCCAGGAAAGCGATTCCCCACCAGTCTACCTGGCTGGCACTTCTTTTGGATTCGTACTGCGGACTTCTCACATATTGTAAGGTGAGGAGTGCTGCAATGATCCCGATCGGGATATTGATATAAAAGATATAAGGCCAGCTATAATTATCAATAATATACCCACCCAGCGGAGGACCGAGGGTTGGGCCTACGATCACGCCCAGGGTATAAATTGCCTGTGCTGTAGGCCGCTTTTCAGGGGGCCAGCTTTCGGTGATGATGGTCTGTGAGGTAACCAGCAAAGCACCGCCACCAAGGCCCTGCAGGAACCTGAAAATCACCAGCTCCCAGATGTTGGTGGAGTTACCACAGAGAAAAGAACAAACGGTGAAAATAATGACAGAGGCGGCGAAGTAGTTTCTTCGTCCAAACTGCTGGGATAACCAGCTGGTCATCGGAACGATAATAACATTGGCAAGGGAATAGGCCGTAATCACCCAGCTGACCTCATTGAGCGTGGCGCCAAGGCTACCGCGCATATCAGGCAATGCAACGTTCACGATGGTGGTGTCAATAATTTCAAGAAGAGCGCATACGACAGCGGTAATAGTGATAATCACTCTGCGGGAACCATATTCTACCAGCGAAGGGAGCTGTTGCATGTCTATTGAATAATTTCTATAAAGGTATATAATAAAAGGTTGGAATTCCAACCATTTAAATTGCTACTTTCATATTATTTCTCCCAATAATAAAGGCCGGCTTCCTGAGAAACCGGCCTTTAAGTATAATATTTATTTAAACTATTTGATTATCAGTACGCTTCCTGAATAGGTCGTCTTGCCGGTTTTCTTCGGAACGATCACCTTATATAGGTATTCGCCCATAGCAATATTGTCTGCCGTCCAATCATTATTATAGCTATTAGACTCGTAGACAATATTTCCCAGGCGACTATACACCACCAGGTGAGTGCCCGGAAACTTCTCTATTCCCACGATGACGAACTTGTTATTCTGTACGCCACCGGGTCGGAAGGCATTAATAAAGTGGAGGCTCTTATTAGTGATCTCAACAGTATTAATGCTAATATTATTGCTATAGTCTTCTTCTCCTTCTGCTGCATACACGTAAGAAGTGTTCACCACCTTCTCACCGGAGAGTATCCGGCTGGTAAGGGTAATCACTACGCTATCGCCTGGTTCCAGCTTATCTATATGCCAGCTTACCTTTTTCGGACTGGTGCCTGAGACTGCGGTTCCTTTTGTGGCTGTTGTCTGATAAGGCAGATCGAGGTTGTAAGGCAGGGAGTCTGTGATCTCGAGTTTAGTGAAGTTACTGCGGCCTGCATTCTTCACCAGGAGTTTGTAAGTGATATAATCGTCCATCATAGATGGACCCTCGCCAAGGATTGTGTTCCTGATGGTCAGGTTTCCTTTGGATGCTCTGACAGGTACCCTGGTTATCGTATCGCAGCTACCCGTTTTAGGATCACATGCATAAGTAGGCCGGGTGTTGGTACCGTCAGAAACATATGCGGTATTATTGATCCACTCAACGCCTTCCAGGTTCTCATAAGTTTTTACCTGGAACGTCACTTCGGTGATGCCGTTGGCAGCTACGGAAGTGATAGGAAAGCCTACCACACCGGATGAGAGTTGCCAGCCACTTTCCCAGTTGGTATTGGCTGGGATCTTGTCGGTCACCATCAATGGTCCGATGGCGGTGTTGGTGGTATTTCTTACATAAATCTTGTAGGTAATAATCTCCCCTGGCTGGATCTTACCATCCACATTGTTCGCCGGAAGAATAGCCACTTTCCATGCCTGGAAGCTGGTTACGTCATTATCAGCAATGTTGACAGTAGCACTGTAATCAGCGCCAGGTATGAAGGTATTGAAACCATCTGAACCGCTTTCCAGGGTGAGGATGACTGTTCTGGTACCATCCGTTTTAAAGTTGTCGATCACATTGACTGGCAGGGTGACGCTGTTTGCACCGGCGGGAATGATGGCAAGGCCATTTAACATAGTGTAGTCAGTACCGTTAACAGCTGTACCTGCAATGGTGTAGGAGACAATGATATCTTTTGTGGCGATGTAACCAGCTTCGGTACTGATTGTAACAGTACCGTTTGTCGATGGTTCGGCTGCATCTTTTGTTTTTATGATGCTGAGGGTAGGCACAATTTTGTCGGTGATGGTCAGGGGCGTAGTCTCTGTGCTGCCGCCTGTAGCATTAAACGCGTAATTATCTGCATTCGCACTGTGAAAAGTGACAGCCTTACCTGAAACCAGGCCAGTCGTACATTTTGCAATTGAGGCATGACTAAGAAACAACAATAAAAAGGCAACTAATAGGTTGTTTACCAACAGTTTGTTTTGTTCACGCATTCTTAAATATTATGGTGCAAAAAAGGCAACACACGGGCGTTTCAACGCTAGTTTATCCAAACCTTGAGTTGAGGGATTGTAGGCATAGGAATATGGTACAAGGATGTTGACCAGTGTATTATATTAAATTATAATGTAAAGTTATTAAATAAATCCACTATTTATAAGGGTTTGGGTGAATTTACTTTGCTTAATAATGGGGCTATGATTATCAATGGAATACAAAAAGCCTCCGCAGATGCAGAGGCTTACCAGAAAACAATGTTTAACTTTATGTTACTCTATATTCAAACTCTTTACCGGATTGGCAAACGCCAGCTTCAATGTTTGTAATACAATCATTATGGCGGTCAGCAATCCCAATAAAATAATGATAATTACAATAGGCATTACACTGATTTCTATATGGTATTCATAGGTACTTAACCAGAATCGCATCAGGGAGTAGGCAACTGGTATGGCCAGTAAACTGGCAATGATCATGATTCCCATGAAGTCTTTGATGAACAGACGGATGATGCTATTTACCGAAGCTCCCAGTATTTTCCTGATCCCCATTTCACGGGTGCGTTTCTGGATGGTTAGTGACACCAGCCCGATTACCCCTAGTAATACAATGACCAATGCTAATACGGTAGCTGTATATGCGGTTTTTTTCAGCTGGATCTCAGATTTATACATCTTTGCCAGGCTTTCATCCATGAATTTATATTCAAACGGTGCCCCTGGCATTAGCTGCGCCCACTTTTGCTGTACTTTTTCCAGGGCATCCGGCATATTTCCCGCCTTTAGCTTGATTGCAAAATACCTGTAGATATTAAATACCTCTACGGGCAGAAAGACCATGGGTGTGATAGAGAGCTGCATGGACTGGAAGTGAAAATCTTTCGTCACTCCACCAATCGTATACGCATCCTGCAATTCCGCAAACTTTACCTGTTTACCCACAGCATCGGCGGGATCTGGGTATCCTAATGCCTTTGCGAGTTTTGCATTGATCACGATTTTATGTACGTCTACGGGCATGCCTTCCTTGCCCAGGTATTCACCTGCCGCCATTGGTACCTGAAAGGTGGTAGCAAAATGTCTGTCTGTACTTAGCTGGAATGTGGTGATAGCTGAAGTAGCATCTCCTCCCAGGGGGAATATATTCAGGCTTCCGCCGTTATTTCCGTCCATGATCTCATAGGTCAGGCTTACATCCTTGATAACCGGGGATTCGGCCAATAGCTTCCTGATACCTTGCATCTTCAACACACCTGCCGGTGACCAGTCTCTCGGTACCTGTGCACTGATCACAAATTCTTTTTCATAGCCAATTCCCTTGCTGAAAAACAATTGTATCTGCTTCGTAATGATGAATGCACCAATCAGTACTACAACTGCTGTGAAAAATTGAAACGCTACCAGTGACTTCCTTAGCAGGATATTTTCTTTTACTGATTTTAGAGATCCTTTCAGACTGCTTAAAGAGGGCAGTGCTGATAAAACAAAGGCTGGATATAGTCCTGCCGCTAATCCTGTCAGGATGACAAATAATAAAAGATATGTTATAAAATATACCGGAAAATCGCTTAAAGCAGGCAATGGCTTACCTACCAACTGCTCAAACCAGGGAGCTGATAGTAAATAGCATCCAAATGCGAGTAAGGTAGAAATACATACAGTGATCATGGATTCTACCAGGAATTGTACTACCAGTTGGTGTTTTTTGCCGCCCAATACTTTTCGCATACCTATCTCTTTCATTCTTGAAGCAGCGCGGCTTACAGAGATATTGATAAAATTGATCAGCGCCATCAGCAATATAAACAAACCAATGGCGGATAGGGTAAACAGCATTTTTCTTACGAGGCCATTGTTTTGATTGAGATAATTATCCCGCACATTCACTACATCCGGTGTAAGATTTTCATACACGTTTGCAGGGGTATTTTCTTTCAGCAGTTTTTTAATTGGCCCATAGAGCTGACTGGCCCTGACACCGGCTTGTAATTCAATGTAGCCAACGATGTACATATTTGTCCAGTTATCGATCGTTCTCCCGAAATAACTGATAGAACTTTCCGGCAGAATAATACCGTTCCTGTAATTGGAGATCAGGTCCGTCACGGCATTGTCGCGGGGAGTCCTGATCACTGCTGTCAGTATAAAAGGTTGTCTTTGCCCTGCCATATTTTCAATCTCTACAGATCTGCCGATGGCATTCACCGTACCGAAGTATTTCTTCGCCATCGGTTCCGTCATGATCATGGAGTTAGGGGTAGACAGGGCATTGCCCGCATTCCCTGCCATTACCCTGAACCCAAACATATTTAGAAAGGTAGAATCACCTATTTGTACCGATTCCTTAAAGTCTTTCTGATCGCCATGTACGGTCAGGGTAACACCATCCCATCTGTAATAATTCTTTACCAGTGAGGGGTATTGTTCCTTCAGGGCTTTGGGTAATGCACCTGAAGTAGAGAGGTCAAAGCCCATATTCGGATCTTTCCACCTGCTCCGGATCACAAACTGCCGGTCTGCGTTTTTGAGCTCCTTATTCACCTGCAGCTCGTTCCATACGTGTGCCATGATCATGCCCGTAAAGGCAATGCCGATGGCAAGTCCGACAATGTTCAGGATAGCATGAAAGCGGTTCTTTTTCATGTTCCGCCAGGCGATCAGGAAGTAGTTCAACAGCATAATGTTGGGTTTGGGTCTCCTGGTGTGGACAAAGGGAGTGCCTATTATACGTCTTATTGAAAATTAGGGAATTATATGGATATAAGAGTTGGATATGTTCGCTAACAGTACATGAATTGTCCGGAAATGACCAATATTTATATTTTGAGTCAATTCCCCTTTCGTTGCAATTAAGCCGGCCAGAGGCTCTTTTAGGGTTACCCTGCAGGTGCCTGCAAGTGGATCCGGGTGATTTTTGGAATAGGAACCTGAATTGATATACAACCCGCACATTGATTATTAATACATTTTGCCATAAATTGCGGAACTTTAAGGAGAGCTTTTTACATTAATGTGGTTATGAATGAATAATGTACAAACAAACTATAAACGTATTGTTGTCTCAAACATCATCCATTTCTTTAACCGACTTTTAAATACAGGGGTACATGAAGCAAATGGCATTGCCCGCAACCGTCAGATCCGAACCGTAAATATTGCGGGGCTAACTGGCGGATTGGCTTCTCTTATGTTTAGCCTGATCAATACCTGCCTGGGAAATTACCTCCTTGTACTGATTAATATTACCACCATGGCCTGCCTTTTCAGTATGGTGTACTTCAATGAAAAGAAGAAGTACGACCTCGGGCCAATGATCACGATGCCGCTCTGTGCAATGGAGCTATCCGCCAGTGCGCTGATTTATAACAACAATATGGAGTTGTACCTCCTGCTGGTGGTATGCTTATCCCTGATCCTGCTGAACAATAAATGGGTCATGCTCATCCTCGGTATATTCAGTGCCATACTGCTGGGTGTTACGCATCGTTTGGCACCACATACTGTTATACACCAGGTTAGCGAGGGGCGGAGAATAATGAATGCGGTGATCTGGCTGATCATGCTGCTGTTCTGTTTGTATTATTTCCGGCTGCAGATTATGGGGTACACGAAAGAGCTGGAAGAATCCAACCGGCAACTGAACGTAGCCAACAAAACCCGCGAGAAACTGATCTCCATTCTTGCACACGATATGAGCTCGCCCATCAATACGCTCTTCTTTATGCTGGACCTCCTGCAGGAAGATATGCTGTCCGGCAAGGACTTTGCAGAATCATCCCGGCTACTGATATTACAGGCGAGAAACCTGCAGGAAAATATGGATGGTCTGCTGCAATGGTGCTATACACAAATGAAAGGTATTGCACCACAACCAGCTAATTTCAACCTCGTGGCACTAATCGGGGAAGTCATTACATTTCTACAACCTCAATTTCAAAAAAAGCACATCCGGTTACAAAACGACATCGCACAATATACCTGTATCATCAATGCAGACCCGGACCATGTACGTCTTATTATCCGCAATTTATTAAGTAATGCCATCAAGTTTAGTTACCAGGAAGCGATTATAGTACTGAGTATGGAAGATAAGGGGAGTGAAGTGATCATTTCTGTAACCGATTTTGGAGTAGGGATCCGTGCTGCAATACTGGAAAGTATCTTTGCCGCCGATAAAATTCATTCCACGCCAGGTACCGGCAACGAAAAGGGAATCGGACTGGGGCTTAGTCTCAGCGAGGAATTTGCACAGAAAAATAATGGGTTTCTTTCCGTAGCGAGTGAAGAAGGGAAAGGTAGTACTTTCAGTCTGCACCTCCATAAATAGTTTCCTGTTTTTATAAGGTGTATATCACTACAGCATAAACGAAAAGTCATACGTCATTTTCATTTTTAGAGATCGGTATAAGGTGCCAGTATTAACCGGTCTCCCAGAGAAAGTGTTATTTTAATGAGGAACCAGCTTATGCCAACAGCAGCTCCTATATTGTTTCCGCATAAGTATCCTCGATTCCGCGCATGCTTTCCCCCGATGAGCCTACTTTTATGGGTCGAACCATTGAGATGTGTCCTTTTTTGCACACACTGTTGGAGAATTTTTATAATTTTAGCCTAAACCACAACGTCATAGTGAAGCTAACAGCCAACATCCGCCAAATCCTGCTCCTGGTCTTATTCTCCAGCGCAGCTGGCGCCCAGGAAAAATCTCCGGTTGCATATGTCAATCCCTTTGTCGGCACTACCAAAAGTGCGGTGCTGACCAAATGGGGCAGCGAAGGCGGTTGCTATCCCGGTGCTGTAGCTCCTCACGGTTATTATCAGTTGACACCGGAAACAAGGAGAACGGGTGCCAGAGGCTATGACTACCAGGACAGTACAATCTGCTATTTCACCTGTAAGGACCATCATAGCGGTTTCCCCGGTGGTGCAGCAGGCAATGTATTCGTGATGCCTGTCAGTGACCATCAATCTTTCGATCCCGATCATTACAGCCGGCAATTTTCTCACAAAGATGAAACGGCGGTACCGGGATATTATAAAGTTCATTTTAAAGACAACCAGACTACCGTAGAAACAACAGCCTCACAGGACGGGGGGATATTTCGGTTTACATTTTCAGAAAAAGTAAAGCCGCAGATCTTTGCCAGCGAATCATTGCACTTTAGTGCGACTCCTGAAGAACAGCGCAGCGTAAAAGGGGGTACCTTATACATTTTCAAAAAAGGTATCACCATTATAGAAGCATCAATTGGAAATAATACGCTTTCATTTGATGCCCTTAAAGCCGCTACTTACAAGCAATGGAATGAGCTGCTATCAGTCGTGGAGATCAATGATGACAACGAAAAAGGCAAGGCAATATTTTATACTGCTCTTTATCATTCACTCTTATTACCATGGCTGAATAATGGTCATTATGGAGGATTCTCACCCTGGGATACTTTTCGTACCCTGCACCCTTTGCTCAGTCTCCTCTATCCTGATCTGCAGGCTGCCATGATCCGTTCCATGCTGGATGTATACCATGCCAGCGGTCATCTGCCTACCGAGAGCATGACGGGCAATCATAGCATTCCTATTATCACCGATGCGTATTTTAAAGGCATTCCGATGGACAAGGAGGAAGTATACAAAGCTATGCAGCAGAGCATCAACGATACACCTTACCTGCAGGTAGACATGCCGGTTTATCACGAACTGGGTTATATACCTTTCACATATCCCGAATCCGTAACCCGCACCGTTGAATATGCATATGACGATTGGGCTTTGAACCTGTTTACAAAAGAAGCAATGCATGAGAAGGTGAATGATGACAGGAGCCTGGCCTTCCGTCACTTATTGCATATCCCTTCCCTGTTCCTGCTACCCCGCAATAGAAATGAATTTAAACTGCATCCTGGCAATACCGGTTATAAAGAAGGCGACCAATGGGTGTATTCTTTCTTCGTGCCACAGCATCCACGTGAACTCATTAATATGATGGGAGGGGATGAGTTGTTCGCGCTCCGCCTGGATACGGCATTGGAAAGAAAGCATATTATTTTCGACAACGAAACCGTCTTTCACGTTCCTTACCTTTTTAATGAAGCCAACAGGCCCGATCTCACGCAGTTGTGGGTAAGGAAGATCATGCAGGACCGTTTTTCAAATACCCCCGGAGGGCTACCTGGCAATGATGACCTGGGCGCTACTTCAAGCTGGTACTTATTCAGTGCCATGGGGTTATACCCACTAGCCCCGGGTAAGCCGCTGTATGCATTGGGTATTCCAGCCTTTAAGGAAATGAGGATTCACCTGAAAGACGGAAAAACCCTGACGATAAAAAGCAATGATACCCATAATCCTTATGTACAACAGGTACGCTTAAACGGTGTTGTTTATCAGGGTCTGAATGTGGCGCATGAGTTTATCAGACGTGGTGGCACACTGGAATTCGAAACGGGTATTGCGCCGGTACCCAGCCGTGAAAATGTAAATCGTACCGTGATCAGGCTTACCGAAATCACTATGGATACTGTTGCTACTGCTGATCAGCCTTTCCCAATTGGCTTTACCTTGATCAATAATGGCGACGCCGGCGTCTATCGGATAAATATTATGCTGAACGGACAGCTCTGTGGTAGCAAAAATTGCCTGATCGGCAAGGGCGCAAGACTGAGGGATTCCGTTCAATGTTACCTGTACAAGGCAGGGGAGAATGTGCTGCAACTGAATGAGCAGGCAGAAAGAAAGGTAATGCTTAAAACGCCTTTGATCAATGCATCCCCTGTTATTTCGGACCTTGTCTTACAGCCATTGCTTAAGAAAGACAGCATTCAGCGTATCACCTTCGCTGTTATGAATAAGCAGGGAACTAAGAAAACCTTTACTATTCCTGCATATCTGGATGGTAAACCTTTTTACAGCGCGAAACTGACCCTGGAACCCGGCGAGAAAAAGGTAGTGAGTTGCCAGGTGAAAACCGGCTTGATAGGTTGGCATAATGTTAAAATTTCTGAAATCAGTGATCGCTTTAAAGTGTACAAAGATCCGCAGGAATCATTGTTATTGTCACTCAGAGGAGTGAAGGATGTATCAGGTTTTGAAAATGATGCGCAGATTATTTCATCAGGAGAAATGAAAGCTCCGGGCAATCATCCATTCCTTTCTGATTCAAATACTTATATCGAAATTCCGAATGCCCGCAGCCTCGACGAAATGGGTACTACACTCACAATGATGGCCTGGATTTACCCTACAGAAAAGGTGCCTGGATTGGTCGATGTATTTTCCAAGGGAGATACGCATGTGCTGCAAATTGTAGATGGTAAAATGTTAAGTTTTTTTGCAGGGGGTTGGGGCAGGGGAGATATTACCGTACCTTTGCCGGAACATTGGTTGGACCACTGGCATCATATTGCCGGAGTATGTGATAAACAGAGACTTAAGATTTATATAGATGGCGTTTTGAAAGGCGAAACAAAACTGGATGAACCAGTTAATCTGTCAGTAGGGCATAAATGGACATTGGGGCGTAATGAAGAATTTCCCGGAACCCGTATTTTCAAAGGCTATATTGAACAAGCAAAAATTTTTTCTGATCCTATTGAAATAACTAATTGCCAATGTATTGGGGAAAGACCCGTGCAATAAAATAAAAATTTCACCAGTCCTATTTGAAAAACTAAGAAACCACGTAAAAAAATATTGGGGATATTCCCGTGCTAAAAACCAAAATTGACACCCTATGCCAAAGGCAAAATTCCTGTTATTGGCAGCTATGATCACCTGTCTGATAGCGACAGGATGTGGGAGTAGCTGTACGAAAACTACCACCATTTCAACAGGCCAACTATCCAGCCACTTTGATGGTAACTGGAAGTATGAAAACAAAGAACTCGGCTTTTCATTGAATCTGCCTAATGAATGGTTCCTGCAAACCTCCCTTGGAAGAATTCAGTATTACGTACCGCTAAGCAAAAATGCACCTGAGGACATGGTTCGTCAAAAGACCCTGAGCCTGGAAGATGCACAGGCCAACAAGGGCGCACTGTTTACCGTTCGTGATGTAATGCCTGAAGAAGGTGCAGGTGCTGCTATTAGCTTTGTATTGACAGATCCTCAGGCTAAAGGGGAGGAAAATACAGACCTTAAAATTGGATCAGAAACACTGAAAGGCGCTTCTGCTAAAACATCCAGGGGTACTAATACAATTACCGTATTCAAAAATTATGGTTGTTTCGATCTGAAGATCTTTGCAGAATATACTACACCGGAGCAATTAGCAAAAATAAAAGCGCTGCTTGCCTCAGCAAAATTATAGGCTTTCCTTTAATCCGGCCGCAAGCCAACGTTCAAATAAAAAAGCTTTTGCCAAAGGCAAAAGCTTTTTTATTTGAATTGGTTTTCATCCCCGTAGGTGAATTCCACCTTTCATGAATGTTTTATTTGCTAATATATTTTTCGAAGTAACTCTCTGTACTTATGATACACCTCTTTCGCAATAACCACCTCATCTCCACTTGTCACAACCGGATAAACTTCTTTCGCATTTACCCAGTTCCATTCCCAATTCTCCATCTTCTCTTCAAACGTTTTCAGATCCATTTGCTGTCCTGTTCTTAAACACTGTGTGCCATAATCAAAAAACTGTTTCCATCTTGCCCTGTAAAAGTTCTTTATCAGGCCTGACCACTGTCTGGAAGAATACTCATGCAGCGGACTTTTCTTATCTCCCCATAAAGTAATCAGATCTCTCGCATTCATCTCATACAGCGCTTTTTCCTGCTGGTTTGTTCCCCAGCTCTTTGCATCTGCCAGCCATCTTCCTAAGAGGAAATCCTTTCTCGTTGCCAGCAAACGATCCATATCGTCCAGCATCATTAAAAACGCTTCGTTATATTTCTTAAATGCCACACTATCCTTCGCTTTATATGCTTTTGCTACCTGTTGCTGCAAGGAATCCGCATAGTTTGCCAGCACCTGTCTTGTTACATCCACAATATCATACCTGAATCCATCACTGCTTTTTAACACATCTGCCGCTGTGATGAGGTGATCCCATGCAGGTAATAGATTTCCCGGTGCATAGTTCAGATGCGTGAGGGTTCGGTGTGCAACAGTATCAAATGTAGGACGGCCGGTGAGGATACTTTCTGGCGTACCTTCCGTTAAACCGCCATTATACACCGTTTTATGCAGGATGGCCCATGCCGCTTCCGCATCTGTATTTTGCCTGCCATAACGTCTCCACGCATACGATTTTAACCAGCTATCGAGATCGGTCGGCTGATCATTCCATACATTATCCATCATCAGCGCATACATGGCTGGATTCTGTTCAATCGCTTCAGGTGTTACACCAATCCCTACCAGGTTACCGGCAGTAGAATCATGCAGGGCATTAGCGGGATCGTGGGCTACATGATCCATTCTGCCATACATACCGATATTGCCACCAAAGTTCTGCAGCATACACCAGATCCATTGTTTACCATAATAGGCATTCGTTCTGTTCCACACAGGGAAATTGTCGCTGAACAAGTCCAATACAATCATCCTGTCATCAGGAGCAGCAGTAAGCAATGCCTTTATCTGCGCCGGATGCCAGAAATCTTTCTGATAATGGAACATCCATCCCTGCATTACCCAGATTGCCGCAGGGTCTGCATCGATCATAGACTGATAGATCTTTTTACTGATCTTATGCAGATAGGAAGAATCGTTGGTAGGAGGTAAGTTCTCATTAAAGGTATCAGAAGAGTAGAAGTGGTCAGTACCAAAAGTGCTTGTTTCTTCTTCAATAAATTCCTTTCCGATCTTTGAGAACAAAGGATCTTCCGGTTCTAGAATATATACATCGTCAAAGCCGGCATCCCAGTTAGTTTTCTTCACTTTTGCATTCGGGAATTTTTGCCTGAAAGCCGGTGGCACATGTCCAGTAAACGCAGGTAGCACAGGTTTCATCCCCAATGATCTTTCTCTTTCCAGGATCTTCTTCTGCAATTCTTCCTGGTCTTTCATGAACTGCTGTGGCAGCGGTCCTCCCCATCCATCCAGGTTTCCCATCCAGAACCAGTTAAAGAAACAGGGTCCACTGAAGAAACTATTCAGATCATTATCCGTGAATCCCATTTTCTTGTACACGCGGCTCCACACTGAGTTTTGACCGGTCAGTGCCAGTGGCATATTTACGCCATTGAGCGCCATCCAATCAATCTCCCATTGCCAGCGATCCCATTTCCACCAGCTCATGGTGTAATTGAACGTACAATAGTTCAGGTAATAACGATATTGATAAGGTGTTCTTTTATGCACTTTCGTGGGTACTTTTGGCAGCGGGTTGGGCAGGTCCATATTGGTACCATTCCAGCTGATATCGCAGTGCGCATAATTTTTCAGATAATAGTTAAGCGCACTGGCTATACTAAGGCCATTACTACCTTTCAGGAGAATGGTATTGCCCTGCGATTCCAGTTCAAACACATCATGCCCTTTTTCCTGTGAGATGAAACGGGTTTGAAAATGCATGGCCTGTGATCGCATGATCCTTTTCACCAGGTCGTCAATGGCTTTCTTGTCCTGACCTACAGTCGGAATGGCCTTAAAGCCAAGAAATAATAACGTAAAAAGCAGGGATGTACGAAAAGATAGTTGCATAGGAGATAAAGATAAGACGGCTCAGCAATATCTGCTAATAAAAAATGCAGGGTTACATGGGGTGAGCAGGCGCTGAATAGATTCTTATAGCCAATAAAAAATCCCGGTCACATCACTGTAACCGGGATCTGAATGTATGCTTCTGTTTTATTGATTAGCCGCTTTCTTTTTCTTAGCGTGATCCACGATCGCACCTGTACCTGCACCTACACCAGCACCAATTACAGTACCGATCGCTGCACCTTTCAGGTGATCCTTATTAATAAGCGCACCCGTGATGGCACCAGCACCTGCACCTACTACTGCACCTTTCGCAGTATGACTCCAGCCTTTCTTCTTGGTAGTCGTCGTCGTAGCGCCTGAACTGCTGGCAGCACTATTTGCACTGCTGTTTTGTGCTGCAACTGCTGCATGGTGTTCATGTGCCGCCGCCTTTGCTTCTTTCACAGAGTCGAGCACCTGCTGCCTGATAGCGTTTGCGGTATTTACTGAATCTACAGCCTCCTTTTTGGCTGCTTCGATCGCCGCCTGGTCTGCTGAATTGTGACAAGCGAATAAGACGGCTGATGTTGCTAAAGCGAGAAATATCTGTTTCATGGTCGTAGTTTTTTAATTCATCTGGAATATAGACCTGTAAAATTGTGCCAGATTAATAGATGAATCTGGTTTTGAAGGCGAATTTAGATAATATCGCCATATATAAACTCACTATAAACAGGGATTTTATCCTGAAAAAGGAAAGACCCGCTTGCCAATTAGGCAAACGGGTCTTTAAATCAATTATTTAGAAGCATTTTAAGCGGTCAAAGAAAATGTATAACTATGATTCGCTGCCAGGAACTTCGTCACATCTTCCGCATTGCCGGTAAAAGGCCCTGATCCTTCGATCTTTAAAGTAGCCATCGCGGCTGCAAATTCTCCTGCGTCCTGTGGATTTGCATTCCTTGCACGCTGGGAGAGATAGCCTGCCATATAAGTATCGCCACAACCTGTAGCGTCTACTACAGAAGTTGTGGGGATATAAGCCGGAATATCATACCAGTTCTGGTCTTTATACACCACAGATCCTCTACTGCCCAGGGTAATGATCACTTCTTTTACGCCCCATGACGCCAGGGTGATCGCCCCTTTACGTACATCACTCGTGCCTGTCAGCACCTCCATCTCAGACTCATTCGCTTTCAGGATATGCACATATTGTAAAGCTTCTTTTTTTGCTGGCCAGTCAATATGAATGACCTGCTCATTTTCGACCTTGCGCAGGTACCCCTGCACATCCAGGGACACTTTCCCTTTCTTTGCCAGTTCCCTGATTACAGATACCGGGATATCATCCGCTACCAGTGGGCCAAGGTGAAAGAAACGGGCGTTGATATCAGACAGTTGTTCCGGTGTGAACGGATCTGCCAGCTGACTTACACGTTGAGTTCTATGATCCTGATTTTCAGAGTAAATGTTCTCAAAGTAAAGGGTGTTGGCACTTGGCAGTACCACAATTTCAGTTCCATTAGCCCTCAGTTCTTCGGCGATGTACATCTCTTTTTGTGCGAGTGCCGTCACCATTGAATATTTTACATCCATATTCCGGATGGCACTGGAGAAATAAAATGATGTTCCACCAGGCATATGTACCACCGAGCGGGTAGTTACTACTTTATCTAATGTAATATGTCCTATACAACAAATGTCATACATGCTTAGTCCGGTTTATAGCGTTGATCCTAACAGGGAACAAAGGTAAATATTACCCCGTCTATTCCCAAGAATATTCAGGATGATTGGTATCCTCTTTTACAGTTTAGCCTGTAATTGCTGGCGAACAGCAGGAACTACTTTTCGACCCAGTAACTCAATGGAATTCAGCATTTTGTCATGCGGTAGCTCGCCTTTGATAATCTGAGCCAGGAAACGGGTATGATTGAAAAGTTTACTTTGATAGATGATTTTGTCCACCACCTCCTGTACACTACCTACAAAAAGTGGTCCTTCGGGAGAGCGCAAGTACTCATATTGGCCCCGGGTAATAGGTGACCATCCCCTTTCTTCCCCCACACGGTTCATAAGTTTTTCGTAAGTGGGCCAGAATTCATTGGCGGCAGTTTCAGAGTCGCCGGCTATATACATCTGGCTATTGATGGCCAGGGGCAGCGTATCCGGGTTATGACCTGCATCCGCCCCAGACTGACGGAATAATTTCACGATATTCAGGAACTGCTTTGGCATGCCTCCTAATACGGCTACGGTCATACCCAGGCCCATTCTACCGGCTCTGGCGGCGGATGCGGGAGTGCCTCCGATAGCGAGCCAGATAGGCAGTTTATCCTGGTAAGGACGGGGATAAACGCCTCTTTCCCGGATGGGTGCCCGGTATTTACCCTGCCAGCTGAGCACCTCATTGTTATTAATCTGGGTGAGCATATCCAGTTTTTCAATGAACAGCTCATCATAATCATTTAAATGATAGCCAAACAGCGGAAATGACTCAATAAAAGAGCCCCTGCCGGCCATAATTTCTGCCCTGCCATTGGATATTAGGTCCAGGGTGGCAAAGTTTTGAAAGGTCCTTACCGGGTCGGCAGAACTCAATACGGTAACGGAACTGGAAAGCCGGATGTTTTTAGTTACGGAAGCAATGGCTCCCAGGGCAACCTCTGGTGCAGAAATGATAAAATCGGGCCGGTGATGTTCCCCAACGGCAAAAACATCCAATCCGATTTCGTCGGATAGTTTCGCTTCTTCCAATAATTCCTGCATCCGGGTATGAGCATTGAGGGCCCTCCCTGGTACATGATCCGGTGTTACTTCTCCAAATGTGCTGATACCGAACTCCATAGTTTACTCCTTTTTTTCGTGGCGCAAAGATCGGACAATTCAGGGTAATGGAGAATGTACACCCGCTTTCTTTATGGAAACTATAGCACTGGAGATAGGCGTTCGATAATTGAGCTATAGTCATTTTATAAGCGCTCTATAGCACGATAAGTGCATAGCTTCGCTGCTTGTATAAGCCAGCTTTAATCAATTCCTAAGATTTCATGATAAATGGAAGTTGCACCGATTTACAGTGAATGATTTTCTTCACGTATTTACACAGTTCTGTGTAGGTGCCGGGTTTTGTAAAGAATAAATGGGCACCCAGTTCTAGAGCATCCTCGATATCGCGTTTCATATCTGAGGTACTCATGACAATAATCTTCGTGAGTGTCTGACGCAGGAGTTTTTTCAGTTCAACAAGACATTCTTTTCCATTCATCTTCGGCATGTTCAGATCAAGGAAAATAAAGTCAGGTAAAGCGATCTTCTTTTTACTCAGGAGGTCAAGGGCTTCTAAACCGCTGTTGCAGCTGTGCATGCGTGAGCCAGGAGATACGTCTGTGATTGCTTCCGTCAAAAAAAGCCTGTCGTCTGCATCATCATCAATAATCAATACTGTCTGCTGCTGTTTCATATGGTTAAAATTTAAAGGTGAGCAGAAGAGGTGGTGTATGAAGTAAGTGTGTCTAAAGTACTTAATAAATACCTAAAAGGTATGTTAATTATTATTAAGGTCATGTTGCAGTTTGAATTTTTAATTTAAAATTATCTCCAGGCAGGCTTTTGAGCGAAGCTCATCTGCTGTAGTATTCCCGGTATAAAATAAGGGCTTAGGCATGATTAGTGAATAGGTAAACCTAAAAGACACTATGGACTCAAAAGAATTATTCATTAATGGAGGGGAGACCGGACAAATGATGCATATCTACCAGTGGAAAAATAATATCATCGGCACGCCTGATACATGGCCTCCTCATTTACGTACCTGCGTTCGTATTATGCTCACTTCGGTGCAGCCAATGTTCATTTGGTGGGGCGAGCAATTCATCCATCTGTATAACGATGCTTTTATTCCATTTGCAGGCAAAGGACATCCTGCCATCATGGGCCGTCCTGCAGCGGAGATCTGGCCGGATGAATGGGGAAGGCTGTCTCCTGTGGCAACAGCAGCGGTGGTGGAAAATGCAGGTTCCTTCATAAAAAGCAGTTATTTCCTCCTGAAAAAAGAGGAAGATACCGAAGAGCTTTCCTACGCATTTTCTTATAGCCCGATCATCGGGCCTGATAATATCGTGGATGGCCTCCTGTGTGTATACAACAACTACCTGAATCCTATCATGGGGCATCGCGAAACACTGGAAGTGCCTGTCGTTGAGAATCCGGAAGATGTGGATTTGAGTACCCGGTTGGGTAAATAACATGTTCTGCCATGGAAACGATTCTCACCATTAGTTAGGGTTCATCGATCCTCAAATTCGCGTCTACGAAGCTATGATTATGTAAACCTGATCGTAGCTGGTTATTGTATTACTCTAATAATACTCAATAACCCATTCGCTCGGAAATATTATAAAAAATAAATATCTTTGTCCTTTAATCACTCACTGTAGTAACCTACCTAATGAAAACCAATTCACTCCTCATTCTTTCCCTCACCCTGCTTTTCGCCTGCGGCAAGAAAGATGACACAACAACCACCGGTACAAGCAATGGTAAGAAAGGTGCCTGTTTCAGCACTTATACAACCGATGGCACCTGGAACGGAAACATTGTAAAACTGAAAGCTAACTGGTTCTATACCTGGGGTACAGATGCTCCGCTGGATGTGGCACCACAAAATGCAGAATTTGTTACCATGTTCTGGGGTTCCGGCAATGTCACAGATGCGAATATTACTTATGTAAACAACCTGAAAAAGGAAGGGAAGGTAAAATACATCCTTGGTTTCAACGAACCGGATTTGTCTGATCAATCCAATATGACAGTGGCAAAAGCCCTGGAGCTCTGGCCTAAGCTGGAAAGCATTGGATTACCATTGGGTAGTCCTGCTGCTGCATGGCCTACACAGAAATGGATATACGATTTTCTTGATTCCTGTATCGTAAAGAACTATCGGGTAGATTTCATTTGCGTACACATGTATGTAGGACTGGATGATACACACTTCGTATCTGTATTGTCTGATCTGTACAATAAGTACCATAAGCCGATCTGGATCACGGAGTTTGCAACGGTAGATAATAATGCTACTACAGTAGCGGGTAACATGTATAAACCTGATCAGGTACTGGGCTTTATGCAGCGCTTATTACCAAAGCTGGATTCATTGCCTTATGTGCAGCGGTATTCCTGGTTCTCCAGTTCTCCGACAAGTGCCCGTTTATGGCCGTCTTCACTGATAGATGCCAGCGGTAACCTGACAACATTGGGTAAATGGTACGCGGATCATGAGCCGAATAATAGTATTAAAGCAGCGCAATAGTATATTTTCAGAATTGGCGTCATCGTCTGGATGGCGCCTTTTTTTATATGCTTTCGCAAGATCCCTTCATACCGTTGTTGGTAGCAGATGGAAGCTTTGCCCAATCCTGGGTATACTTAAACAGAGAATCGGGGAGATTATTTTGTTTTTAAGAGCCAGGTCTCCCGAAAATTGATTTCCTCCTGGGAGTCTTTGGTAATTGTAAACCCTGCATCCTCAAAGAAATTCTTCGCAGCATCAAAGGAGGCGAATTTGTTTTCTTCTACCTTATGGAAGTTCATGAACTTTTGTTGTCGCTGGGTATATACCTTATGAGCATCCAGCGGAGAAGGGATATAAATATCTGCTGTGATCCAGCACCCACCTCTTTTCATCAGCATTTTATGAATGATATCAGCTAATAGCTGCTTCTCTTCCATATTCAGGTACATTAGCAAGCCTTCATTGACAATGGCGACAGGACCTTCAGGAAAGGAATCGATGATCGTTTCGAATTGAGTTGCATCAAGGGCATTGAGCGGTGTTAATTGAAGCTGTCCTTTTAAAGGACCCTGCTGCAAATGATTGATAAATTGTAGCTTTCTACTGATCACATCATCAAGATCCGTATCAATGTAATGCACAGCTCTTTTGTTGGCAAGGTCTAATCCTCTGAATGAGTAACCGGAAGATAGTTCCAGTATATTGGTAATGCCCGTGGGTTGGAGCATGCGATCGATGCTATAATACCTGTCTTCAAAATGTTGCACCCTGGCATGAAACATGGGGGTCTTCTCTGTGCTATCAGGAAGCGCATGAAGCAGTTTGGCTGCTTCTTTCATAAAAGGGATCTGCGTAAAAGATTTGGTAAAAAGCAATGCAATGGCAGAGGGGCTGATCGTATTAAAATCCTTCACTTTTTCATTGAAGATAATACGGTTGGAGAAAGGGTCGGTAACGGTCATCTCAAGGGTATCTGCCGCCCATTCAACCCGTTCTAGACCAGGACGGTTATATGGATAGTTTTTGGACAATAGTTCTTCATGATATTGTTGCAGGCCTTCGAAATCTGCGATGGAAAATCGTGCGCCGGGAGAGCATTCACCATGATGTTCGGAAAGGTCAAAAACGAGGCCCCGCAGTGACATGCGCAGGTAGAAAGGGCTGTTGTCCGGTCGATGTTCCCAGCTGATGGAGCAACCCAGCCAGTTGACATAAAATTCGATTGTTTTGTTGTAATCAAAGACACGGAAAACGGGGATTATTTGCATGGTAAATATTTTAGAGAACAAAGATGAGGGGATGGCAGGAGTAAAAATTTAACGATTGTTAAAAAGATGCGGAGGTAGTTTTAAAGCCCATTTTTATTTGATCTGCGCCCTGATCCTGCTGAGTGAAACCTGTGTGATCCCGAGATAAGATGCAATATACTGCAAAGGAACACGCTGTACTACTTGTGGCCGCTCTGCCAGCAAATTTTGATAGCGTTGTTTAGGCGTGTCGCGAAGAAAGGAAAAGAAGTGCTGGATAAAGGCTGCCTGCCGGTCAATGGCGCGGTCCATGAGGAATGTATTGATGAGTGGGTGCTGGCGCATTTGCTCCAGGTCGTCTGAAACCAGCCAGCGAACATCCGTTTGTTCGATGGTTTCGATAGCGTAGGGGCTGGGCGTTTGTTTATTGAACGATTCGACGGAAGCAAAAGAATCGCCTTCAAAAAAGAATTGAAAACTGATATCTTTTCCATCGTGATTGAACCAGGTGCGAATGCACCCTTTTTTGATCTGGTATATTTTGCGCGCGATATCGCCTTCTTTCAGGAGAATGGTTTTGGGTGGGAAGGAATCATGTTTCCAAAGGTGTTGAAATTCTTTGAAGGCAAGTTGTAGCGATTGGTCCATAGTAAATTTCCCCAAAAATAATTTTTTATTTCTAATACATTCGTATATTCGTAATAAGCGACGCAGCGTGATTGTTAACCATTATCCATGCTGCATTACAGACCATATTCCTTACAAGAATATCAACCAAAACAATAACAATTAAGCCTATATCATGAAGTTTGTTACCACTGTAATAATCTTATTATTACATCTGTCTGGTTTCGCGCAAATAAGTGTAAATGTATATGCTCATCTTACGCAAACCGGTGCTATCGGCTCACTTTCATTTGATCAGACGACTGCATTGAGTAGTTCTCCATTATCTGCTACAGGAGGGCCTGTTTATGGCGGAACAGTAAGCCATATCCCTCCATTTGCATTATATCGGAATGATGTAAGGATAGGAAGTGTGAGTAGTGGTAATATTTACCCGGTAGGTGCTATTCGCGGGGATCTGCAGTTTTATGGGGATGAGATAGGTTCGGGGTATTTTTCAGTGAGATATGTGTATGAGATGGCTGCACCCCACCAGGTGAGTGGCAATGTATCATCTGGTACACAAACTTGTGCTAACAGTGCAATATCGCTTCGTTCTGTAAATAACTGGCCATTGTTTGATGATAGTTATGTGAGTACATCCGTCGTGTGGGAGTATAATCTAAATGGAGGAACTGCCTGGCCGGGTTTTGATTCGTCATCGGCAACTTTTTCGTGCTCATTTCTACCCTTATTGCACATACCTGTAACAAGTGTTGTCAATGTGCGTTTCAGATGCCGTATAAAGGCTGAGTATAAAAAGGGAACATACTATTCACCCTATAGTGCTGCATCTGAAATTTATACGATCATACCGGCTCCTCCCATAGTTAAAAATGTGAGTGAATTGGTGACAGGACCTGCCTGTGCAGGGAAAGCTAATGGTTGGATTTATTTACCCGGCAAAGCAATTAGTAGTGGAGATCCTTTCATGTATTGGTTGTTACGACCGGGAAATGCGATTACACCCTGTACAACGAATTGTGGAGACCTGGTAGACTGGAGCAATGGAGTGGATAGTGTGAGTAAGGGCGTAGGGGTAAGGGGTCTAAAAGCCGGTACTTATACATTATGGCTCATTAATTCCGGGGGTAGTGCGGGTAATTGTTTGACGCCATTGAAGGTAGTTATCCCGGAAGTAGCGGCTTTGTCATTGACAACAAAATCAGTTACAAATATTGGCTGTAATGGAGGCAGGGATGGAATGATTAGTGTGCAGGCAACAGGTGGTGGTGGGTATACTTACACATTAAAAACCCCGGCAGGCGAGCTGTTAAATAACACCAACGGCAATTGGAAAGAACTGGCGGCCGGAACTTATGAGGTCACTGTAAGTGATACAACCTGTAATGAAGCACAACGTATGAGTATCACACTGACAGAACCAGCAAGGATCTCCGCAACAGTGAATGTCGTGCATGGTTCCTGTAATTTCCCTTCAGATGCCAGAATAGATCTTGCTGCGTCCGGAGCAGATATTCATGTATACAGCGAATCCGGTATTTTACAACCTGCACTTTCCGGCCTGACTGCAGGGAAATACCTCATCAAAATAACTGATGTCATTCATCCTGCCTGCCCTTCATGGGATACCACTGTAACAATCACCGGTCCGGCTCCTCTTTCATTACAATTAATAGAAGCCGATTCAGTCAGCTGCCAGGGAGCTAATGACGGTCATTTACAGGTAAGGGGAAATGGGAACCTTTACCAGCTTACCGGACCTGTACAAATGACAAATGCGACAGGAGACTTTAATCATCTCCCTCCCGGTGAATACAAGGTACAGGTAAAAAGAAATGGTACGACCTGTGAAGAAGTCATATCTGCGCAATATACAGTCTACGAACGGCCACCATTGCAGGTGAGTTTACAACATACGCCTATTAGTTGCCATAATGCGGCGAATGGATATTTGCAGGCACGGGTGAGCGGAGGAACAGGTGCGTATTATTATACCTGGGAAAAGTTGGAACAAGCAAAATGGTTTGCTACCGGCATGCAGGTAGAGGACGTAGAACCCGGTACATACAGGGTAACCGTTACAGACAAAGCATGTAGCATAAGCTCTGATACCATAGTAATGGCTAATCCTCCACAGTTGTCAATAGATTATGTAGGTATCCGGGAAGCAATCTGCCTGGAGGATGGGGCTGCATTTGATATCACAGCTTCTGGCGGAGATGGGCGATATGCATTTGCATGTTCTATGGATCATGGAGAGACATATTCTCCTTTGGCGCAGATCCATATTGCAGGGGAATATGACATCAGGGTAATGGATGGAAAAGGATGTATGGCATGGGCGCCTGATACATATACAATAACATTACCTGATAGCCTGACTATCCAGACTAAATTGACCGATATCACTTGCCGGGGTAATGATGATGGTAGCATTGAAGTAAGTGCGGCAGGAAGTGACTATGCCTTATCCTATAGTCTTGATAATGAGAACTGGCAGGCATCTCCGGTCTTTGACAACCTGTTGGCCGGCAAGTATACCGTTTATGTAATAGATGACAGGACTTGCATGAAATCCTTAGAAGTAAAACTTTCAGAAGATACTACCCGTCAGACATTAAAAATCAGTCTTATAGGAACACAGGATGTGTATTGCGGAAATGATACCACTGGTGAAATCAGGTTTATAACATCAGGTGGAATGGCTCCCTATACCTATTCATTGGATAACTCGAATTGGATCGCTATCCCCCATTTTCCTGGCTTATCTGCTGGTCATTATACAATACAGGCAAAGGATGGATTAGGTTGTGTAACAAAATATGCCGCTGACATCATCGCAGATGATCCCGCTATGCAGCTATCTGCCAGGGTTACACCAGTGAGATGTAATGGTACACCAACAGGCGCGTTGGATATTACTGCCCTGGGAGGGGATAGTATTTATCATTATGCATGGGTGGAAACAGCCTTGTCAGCGAATCATATTTCACAATTGAAAGCGGGCAACTATCACCTGATTGTAACAGATGGAAAAGGTTGTGTGGTATCCGGAGCATACACAATTCCGGAGCCTTTTGAGCTTACAATGAAATTGAATACCACCACTGTTTGTGATGGTTTACAGGACGGCGCCATAGAGATATTGGCAGATGGTGGCATTGTAAACTATGCCTATTCATTGGGTGATGCAAACTGGCAAGGCGATCCTAAATTTTTAAACCTGGCACCAGGAAATTACACTGTGGTAATAAGGGATGCAAATGATTGTCTTTTACAGGAGCAGGTGACGCTTATAAAGCGGAATACACAACCAACGGTTAATTTCCTTGTAGTCTCCAGGAATAATGCCCTGGATACGTTAGCAGTCAGGGAAATCTGTCTTCCGGCACCGGATTCAGTTAATTGGGAATTCCCTCCTGGCGCAGAATGGCTGGGTACCGATCTGTATAATGCACCATTGATCAAATTTAGTCGTCAGGGTGACTATTGGATAAAGATGTATGCCACCTTTGGCACTTGTACCTACAATTTACAGAAAGTTGTAAATATCCAGCCTTATGATCCGCTAGCCATTCCGGTGTATCAACTTCCTGTCAGTATAATAGATACCGTGATAGTTTCACCCAATCCAAGTCAGGGCTATTTCAAATGTAGGATACAACTTAGTAAAAAACAGCAGACCACCGTCTCTGTCTATGACCTGAATGGACACATGATAGCCAGGAAACAGTATGCACCTGGCCTTTTGATAGAAGATAGTTTTGATTTGGGTAAAGTGCTATCCGGCATGTATCTCCTGCGGGTGATCACGGAAAATGATAGTAAAGATGTGCCATTCATAGTCAGCCAGTTCTGAGAGATTGAATAGGATGGTCAGCCATTGGTCATCCTGTTTAAAAATAATTCCATCCAATGAAAAACCTCCTGTATTTAATAATCTTATTGTTTTCCTATACAGGTGTCTTGCAGGCACAGGATTACCCTGTTAGCACCAGTACACAGATCATACCTCCTTATAGTCTTCACCTTCCTGATTATTATTCCGGTGGGAGTGATAAACTGCGCCTGATACTCTTACAAAGAGATCTCACCCAGCCTTCTTATGAAATCAGTCTCCAAATGACCCTGGAGAAGAATGGAACCGTGATCATGCGTAGTCAGCCATCTTTTCATCCTCAGCCGGTTACAATAAACGCAGGGATCCCTTCCATTATCAGTGGTGCAGCACTTGCCGAATATTTTATGGCGGAGAATATTCTTTTTAGCGGTGGGTATAGCCGGGAAGAATATGAAAAAACAAAATCATTACCTGAAGGTTCTTATCGTCTTACTTTCCAGGCATATGACAATCATCGTCCGGGAATACAGATCAGCAACGCAATAGCAAGTGTATTCTTCCTGCAAAGAAGTGATCCACCTTTATTAAATCTGCCTGTCTGTGGTAGCAGGATAGAAAAACGGGATCCGCAATTGCTCACGTTTAACTGGTCAATCCGAAATACCAGTCAGGCAAACATATCTTACATCTTTTCTTTGTACGAAGTAAAGCCTGCAGGTAGCCATCCAGACTACATTATCCGCAGTACCAGGCCTCTTTATACAACAACAACCGACAATACGACCCTTTTATATGGACCCACAGAACCCGCACTCATCGACAGTATGCAGTATGTCTGGATTGTACAGGCTATAGACAAGGAAGGGAAAGATCTTTATAGCAACCAGGGCTATAGTCAAAGTTGTTCATTTACCTACCTTGGCGTCAATCCCTTTGCGCATACAGAGAAGCCTGTGCTTTTCGGAAGAGCACAGGGTGAGCGGCAGATCCTATACCATTGGCCACAGGCTTCCGTGCCGGTAGATGCTTATCGCCTTCAATACAGAGCCCTTGCCAGCAACAACACTATTTATGACTGGCATACAATAGAAATTAACAGAGATACAACGACGCTAATTAATAGCCTCGAACCTAACAGGGAGTATGAAGCACATCTTCAATGGAAACTGTCAGGAGTATACAGTGGATTGAGTGATCTTTTAAGCATAAAAACTGCTCCCTTACAAACAATCGCATGCGGAGATGCCTCATTACTTATACTACCCTCTAATAGGGAGGTACAACCTGTACTTATGATTGGCAATATCATTCGCATAGGTCATTATGATGTATTGCTCACATCTCTTTCCTGCGGCCGTATCATTACGCCTGGTTTGGGATTTGGGCTCCAGGTTTCTTTCAAAAACGTAGTTGTCAATACTGATCTCGTAGCTATCAGCGGAGAGATGCATGCTGTCACGAAAGGAATAGATCAATTCATCAAAGAAGAACTTGATGCCCAGCATGGCGGCGATGATATGGGAAAGGTGAAAACCGGTGATGTGGTGGCGGATATAACAACCCGTTTACATCTCTTTACAAAAGATGCAATTCTGGTAGATACTGTATCCCGAACTATAACGTTAACAGACAGTGGAGAGGGGGATACTCAAACAATTCATTATACTTCCTTGCCCTTGCTTGTGGAAGATGCAGATGGCAAGATCTACCAAATCACTCAACAGGGTGGCGTTAACTATGTGGGGCAAAGGAATGCGGCCTTAGCGGCTAGTGCAGCAGGGTTTAATAATTTACAGCTCAATACCGGTCGCGTAGATTTTGCGGCAGGAGATGAAAACAGATATGCATTTGATACATTCGATAACGATTATGCTTCCAGGAGTGGCAATACGAACTATAATTCTACCATTAGATCGCTGGCTAATGGGAAAAATAGCTATACATCAGGCTATGAATCATTAGCCGATGGTAAATATTACGTGAGTGCCAAAGCAATCGTACCTGGTGCACAGGAAACGGTTATCGCCCATCGATCTGACACCGCTGCTATCATATTCGTTAATGGCAAGGGGATTGTTTATCCCTCTACCTGCACAGGTCTGAAATGTAGTGTCACTATTACTGGTGGCCCTCCCGGCGATGCCCAGGAATTATATGCGGTTCACGCTGATGGCAGTAGTATCGGGAAATTGTTAGTACCCAGTTATCCATTTTTACAAAAGAACCTTGTCCTGGTTCCTATTGGAGATAACATAACCATTCCTGAAAAGCAGATAGCGCAAACCCTGGCATCTGTTTATGGCACCATCGGCCTATCTTATACCCTTGTAATAGATAACAGTTTTAAGAATAGCAATTCCTGGGATCTGAATAAAGATGGAGTGCTACAAGACAGTAAAAGCGCCTTGCTGAGCAGCGGTTTTACAGGAGAGGAGAAGGCCATGAAAAAGGCTTATGTGCAATCTCATGATATTATTAATGATGCAGTCTATCTCTTTTTGGTCAATGAACTGGCAACTGATGGTAATGTGATAGATCCTTACAGCGCTACTCATGAAGGCACTTCTTCAGCTAGCCAAGAAGGTGTGCCAGCCAACACTCAGGAGAGCTCCTTTGAAGGCACTGGCCTGCTCGGTAAAATGCCCCGCAAAAGCCAATTCGGTTTTATATTCCTAGAAAACTCTCCGGTATACGAAATCGCCCGCACTGTCGCACACGAAATCGGCCATGGGGCATACACCCTGGAACATGCCATCAGTCCATCCAATAACCTGATGACCAGTGGCAGCGGCCTCGCACTTTACAAATTTCAATGGGATATTGTCCATGATCCTGGCAGTGTATGGGGCTTATTCGAGGATGATGCCGCCAGTGAACTAACCAAAGGGCTTTCATTATACAAATGTCTCCAAAAAGATGTACAATCCGCCTGTACATCCTCTTCATATTATGCACCTGACAGCACTATCATAAAATTACCCGAAGGCGCAATCCCTCTTTCCATATTCTACCAGGATTTCAGCACTGCCAGCCCGGCCATGTCCGGCTCTCTCAATAGTTTTGAATATAAAAGGAAAGAATACAGTGCTATATACTATGTCAGCAATGGAAAATTCAAAGGCTACAGCTATGAAAAATATGATACCTCAACCTACATCTATACTCATCCAAAACAGGCAGATGAGAAAATCAACATCTTCGAATTAACCAAAGATATCTTCACCTGCAATGTAACTGTAAATGGCACGCGTTATCCCAACGAGGGCTGTTTGTGTCAGAACAATGCATACACCCAACAATACCGGCGTCTCATGCGGGAAGTGATCAACGCTGATCAACCCGAGGTCTCTGCTGAAATTGCCGCCATCTGTAAAACTATCATCTCCCTCCCGGCAGATGTCCTTTCTACCAATAACCAACTATTTAACTGTTATTTCAACAACCCTGAACTATATTACGTAGACTGGAATGAAACTTCAGATGTGCTTACCTTCGATCAGCTGAAGCTGATGCATCAGCAGTTGAAGGAATTGGATAGCTGCATTAATTTGCTAAAGCGTTGTGAATTCGCAACTGGTAATGACCTCGTTCAATTCATTAACGCTCATTTCGTAATTGCGGGAACCAAGACGTCCTATCTCACAAGTGCTCAATTTAAAAATCTTAGCCCGGAAATCCGTGCCTGTTTGATAGCCAAACTTCTCCAGGGTGATTACGGCCAGCGCTGGTCATTAACCAGTAATAGTTTCGGAGGTCAGAACATCATGCTGGAGATATTAGGCACCTGTGCCAGCGTTGCTGACTTATACAGTGTGGTCAAAATATTAGAAAAGCAAGGTCTATTATACGCACTCTTATCAGATACCTATGATTATCTCTACGTATCACACGGTAATTTTTCCCAACTATGTAACGCCATCACCATCGCCTGGCTGAATGAAGAAAAGCCAGCCAACAATAAAGAGTTAATCAACAGGTTAATATCCGAAAAGAAGTTTCTCCTTTTCGACGATGGCTATTTCACAGCTAGTAATGGAGAGGCTTTCAGAGATAAAGAACAAAAAATCCAGCTGGAAGTCAGAGATGGCATGGGTTCTTACCTAAATATGATAACAGCAACCTTGGGGGCAGGTGGTGAGGTATTCTTTGCCGACTATGGCAAGGTTGATCCATTTAGTGGCAAGTTCAAACCAATGGAGTACCTGATCGTAGTTCCCAAAAGGGATGCGAAGGCATTCGGAACGATGCTGGAAATGGGAACTCCCTACATATTACCAGCACTCTCAGTATACATGTTGTTTAAAACGGACACCAAAGCCGCAATAAATATATCAGCTGCATTAGCATTAAACACCGGATTATGCGCAATTGGAATGGAAGGACTGACCGGAGTAGAGGCTGGTGCCGAAGTGAGTGCCGGTATTGGTGCAGGTGTTAGTTCTGGTGTAAGTACGGGAATTACAACCGGGGTTAGTACTGGTATTGGTGCCGGTGTTGCTGCTGGGAGTGCCAGCCTTGGTGCCCAGTTTGTAAATTTAACGCTTACCAATTTTGTGACTTATGTCAATGCTGCTCCAGAGATGCTACAGGATCATCCGCAATTTGTAAAATATACAAATTACTTCGCCTTAGCTTATATGGTAGGCACGCTAACGGTAGCGAGCACCAAAGCAATCCGTAATTCCAGGATTGCAGTTCCCCTTGAGATGATGGAAGTTTGGAAGTCAAAGATTATAAAGTCATTGGAAAAAGTAGCAGTGGAGTTGTGGGAGAATGACGTAGTCAAGGTAAAGGCCGTTTTTGAGAAAATGAAAGACGGAAGAAATTATTTGCTCTTTTATAAAGTAGGAGATAGTTATAACGTGATTATAAATGGGAAGGTGAATACTTTCGATGAATACTTAATTAAACGTTATGTAAATAGACCAAATACATTAATTAAAGAGGAGTTTCGTTTAATTTTAAATGGCGATATATCCGCGGCTCAGAAATTAAGTAAGGAAAGTGGGGAAGCTTGGATTGTTAATAAAGGGAATGTGAAATTTTATGATAATGGTGTAATAGAAGCAGAGTACGGTTTATTTGAGGTTTATCCAGATGGTAGGATAGACCTTAATCCAATAAGGATCGGGAATGAAGCTAAACCCGGGAATTTGGTATTGACGATTGGAGATATCAGGAGTGAGGAAGAAATAGCGGAGGATCTTTTTCAGTATATAAAGAATAAGCTGAATCTGGTGGATAAAGAAATGTGGTTTTCTACAAGGAATATGCAGGAGATAGTGAGGAGGGGGAAGGAGTTGGAAATCGCAAATGGGGAGATAGAGGATATGATTTTTAATGCGTGTAGGAGGAAGGATTATGTGGTTGAGGATGTATTGAAACAGTTGGAGAATTGGCAGGATGTGAGCGAGAGAGGATATCCCTATTTGTTTGAGAATTTGAAGGATTTTAGGAAGTTTGGGGATTTGTTGAAGGAGGTGGCGAAGGAGTGGGGATTGCCGACGGAGGAGATTTATGTGCATGGGAGTGCGTTGAGGGTGGAGAATCCGCAGGATTTGGATATTGCGATAAGAGTTGGGGCTGCTGAGTTCGAGGAGTTGGTTAAAAGGTTTGAAGATCTTTTAGATTCTGATGAAATGCAAAAAATATTAGGTCAAAATGGGAAAATTGGAGGTGTGAATATGTTTAAAACAAAAGATAAACTTGGGTTGTCTTTTACGGGTGAATTTCTTAAGAGGTATGAACGTTATTACCCTAACAAAATAGAATCGACTAAGAAAATTCAGATTTCAATTATTTTGGAAAATAGTGATCTTGATCTAAAGCCATCTTTAAAAATTCGATAATGGAATATAAGTTTTACGAAACATGGATGTTTCAAAATGAAAAAATGCAGATAGAAGAAAATACCCTATCTGCAAAAAAGGTTTATTTTAGATTTTTTAATGAGACTTCTCTTAAATGTAAAATAGGGCAAAGGTGTTTGCGAGGGAAATTTGGAGATGTTTATTATATAGGTAGAGAATTCGAAGAGATATGGAGTTATCATCAAAAGAATTTTAGGGAAGTCCAATATTTTAACTTGGTTAATAAGGTTTCTGACCGTAGTTTAATTTGTAAAAAATATAAAGGGGATACTTTTATTGGGTTTCTTATTTGTAATTGTGATGAAAATTATAAACTAAAAGCTCTCGCTAAATTTAATGAAAATTCCGAACTCTTGGAATACCGCGAAGCCACCTACACCCCCGAAAACACCCTCCAAAAAGACAAAATCTTTATCCCCTCCCTCTGGCAAACCTTCGAAGAAGACTACTAAAGAAAATCCCCTTCCCCCTGTAACAATTCCTCCACCCCCCACACTAACCAAAGAAACTAATTCACCTAAACACCAAACCTTGACCAGGGAAAATGACTTCCTCACACTCCTGGATACCCACAAAGGCATCCTCCACAAAATCTCCAAAATGTACATGGCTTCTCCCGAAGATCAACAAGACCTCTTCCAGGAAATCATCTACCAACTTTGGAAAAGCTACCCCACATTCTCCAACCAAAGCAAATTTTCCACATGGATGTACCGCGTCGCCTTAAACACCGCCATCACCTTTTTCAAAAAAGAAAAGAGAAAACCGCTCACCACCCCTTCATTCCCGGAAAACATCCTCTCTGAAGAAAGTGATACTCCCTCCCATGAACTAAAACTATCTCTTTTCTACATGGCAGTACAACACCTGGAAAAGATAGAAAAAGCCTTAATCTTCTATCACCTCGAAAACTACACCCACAAAGAAATCAGCCTCCAGCTGGGCATTAGTGAAGTAAACGCCAGAGTAAAGTTAAACAGAGCAAAAAATAAACTTAAAGAACTTATAAAAAATTATGGATATGAATTTTGAAGACATCCAATCCGCCTGGAACAAGGAAAGTAATGACAACATCCCGTTCCAGTTACCAACTGCCCTTAAAGATCTGAAGGGAAAGCAATCTCCCGTTAAAAAAATAAGAAACACCATGCGTACCGAACTAATCTTTCAATTGATTGGATTGGTCATCGTTGGTTTCTTCCCACAAATCCTCCACCTGAGCAGCAGTTTCCTGCTAGCCTTCTACATGACCTACGGTTTCATGATCATCATCTCCCTTTATTATTTCATCCGGTTCTATTTCTTTTATAACCGGCTTTACAATTACACCCTCAATTCCAAAGAGAGCCTCTTTACCTTATATTATGACATTAAGATAAATATCGAAATGTACAGGTCCTTTAATTATTCCCTGATTCCTGTATTGGTGATCATGTTGTCTCTTTTCATAGTAGCAAAAGTGCCATTAGGTAGCCTGATGGACCAAAGTCACCTGCTCACTTTAGGGATCATTATCCTGGCGATATCTACCTTATTAGTATATGGGTTTATGGAATTTGGGATCAAGGTTGGTTATGGAAGGTACCTTAAAGAAATAGGGGCTGTTCTTGATGAATTGAATGAGTAAGGGTAGTGTGGAAAATAGTCTACAATTGGTGAATCTTCAAATAGGAAGTGAATTAAGACTTGATTTAATCAAAGACTGACTAGAACTCATTTGATTACGAGTTAGAAATGCCTAATTATGAAATGAGTTCTAAAAAAAACGACTTCAATCATAAAACTAAACAGTGTTTTAATTATACTGAGAACAGCTAAAAACCGAAAGCCAGATCATACAAGAATGGCGCCTCCGACAGGGGCGCCATTACGTTAATATATTTAAAAATAGCCTCTAAAACTCACTGCCACCTCAAAACAAACTCTGCTGCTTCCCCGCATTCAACGGCGTATCATTCCCCAAAGGCGGCAACGCCACCCACTCCCAGTGCGCATCTTTCTCCAGGTGATCGGGCCGCTGCTTCCCGCCACGTATCGTATACACCGTATCATAACTCAACTCATCCACCGGCACCTCATAATTCAACACCTCTCTTACCCCCGTCTCCGTCAGCTCCGGGTCAATCCATTGTTTCGCCATCTCATGATGCACAAACAAAGGCATCCGATGTTTATTCTCCCCTGAATTATGAATCTGCGCCATTAAACCGTTCGCCGGCCGGGTTATCAACGTGTAGGTTCCCTCCTGGTATAGCTCTCCCGTAAGCGTATCCACCTCCGTACTTTCCTGGTACAAACCAGGCAAAAAGAATACAGGCATACCTTTCATTTGAACCAGGTAAGGCACCTTATTCTTCCATCCAATGATCTGCCGATGCTCATAAATTCCGCTTACGGGAATCAGGCAACGGTTGTTCCGGATCCCGTACCAATAAGACTTTTGGTCATCGAAGATCCGCTCACTCCTGGCATTGATCATCCCTGACCGCCTTGCCTTCCGTTCTTTCGGATCCTTCACATACAAAGGTGTTACCCCCCACTCCATATTCGTCAGTTGCGTTACATGCTCTTTTGTATTAATTACATAATACATCGGTAGTGCATGCCCTTCCACATGAATCAGCGCATCGCTATTCAATTCAAGTTGCCTATTGTCCGCCAGATCTGGAAAAATGTCAAGCGTTAACTGGATATTGGTATGAAAAGATACATCGTAACACATAGCGGATTATTTGATAATGTCATAAAATGGAACCTCCAGCCTTTGAGTGCCTGTGTTGATTACAGCCATCACACGGCCATGACGAAAGTCGAAATTTACATCTACACCTGTATTCCTGTCAGGTTTTAGCCGGGTCTGACTACGAATGAATCTTCTTACATCTTCTGCATATACCTGTTGCATCCGTTTTGCCCATTTCTTGTCTTTCAGCGAATCCAAGTATACCTGGTAAGTTGAAGTCGGGGCTATCAGGGCCAGCAGCCTATCCCGTTGCAGGGGTTGAAGCAAATCTACCATTTTACCTTCATTAGGCAGGAGATGTGACAGATGATCAGCCGCATCTTCAGGATAGCTATACCTTGTCGCCATAAAACCAGCTCCGTTGTTGATTCCGGCCCATTGAAAACGCTGCACTACCAGGATAGGCTGCCCCATCAGCAATAATTGCTGGATTCTCTCTATGGTGAGTGGCTCAAATGGATTGTATGGCTGGATCAGTGACATTGCACAAAATTGCGCATTTTTTCAATTAAATCATATACAGCCAATCAATCATAAAAGATGCATCCGGGAAGGAGGGGAGGGGCATCACCCTGAACACCATTTCGGGGAAACCGCCTTGTAAATACAATCTTCCTTTAACCGTGAATAATAATCTCAGTTTTAAAGAAATATTGAAATTACAAACAATGAAATTGATGGTATCAATTTTAAATAACGAGGACTAAATTGATCATAGTGATTTTCATTTTGATCAACAACCTTACAGGAAAATAAATCTTTAAGGGAAACACAATCTCCATATGAATAAGCACATGAAATCACTTAGTTTTAATATTAAATACGCCAAAGAATATTGTAGTGGAATAGAAATTTACTATGTTTACCGTCTCAATGTAAATACATTTTATATGCGCAAGCAACAAGGATTCTATCCGTTTTATTTTGTGTTTCTTCAGATGAAGAATGAGAATATCTCTTTCAAAGTAATAGTGGAAAGATTGAAATTAGTGCCTACGGATATTCTTAATGAATGGAATGAAAAATTTGAAACTGAACATCCACAAATTGATCCGGAGCATTACCTGTATGTAGAACTCCCTCCGCGGACAGATAATACTTGTCGCTATCAACCTTACCATTTCGAAAATACCCTCGATGCCCTTCGCTTTGAGTTAGATGAATTATTATATGAAAAATCTCGAGGTATGCTATGTGATTCTGCAACTGGAGATGACGAAACCTTTTTGATTATGCTGGAAGATACAAATTCAATTTGCCATCGATACCTGACAGACATAACGATTACGCCTGTGGGGGAAAATAATTACTGGATCAGTTTTAGCCTGATAGAATCCAATGAAAGAATCATTAAACGCGCAAAGAAAGCCATTAAGTTTTATATGAAATGGATTTTTACAAGAAGAAACCTGACCGCGTTTAGCTGGAACTGATAATAATATAAACCCCTCCCCATTCCCCAAATATTCCTTACTTTTCACCTACAATAATGGCAGGAGAATTGCAACAATGCCATTAATTACCACTATCCGGCGCTAATTAATCAGATCCAACACCATTTTAATTATGCCCAACTGCATAAATCTACATCATCAGACCAGTATGAGAACAATATCCATCATCTACCTGATCATCTTCTTCACGGCCTGTAAATCATCTACCCCCGTCAAAGATGCATCCCCCATCCAACTATATCCCGGACTTTTCGAAGATGTCCAGTCCGCACATATCTTTCCAGACAGCAAGACCTTTGCGGATGCCATCCCAAAGCAAACCTCATCTGCAATCCTGGCTGATTACAAAAAACAAAAATCACAAACATCCTTCCAGTTAGCCGCTTTCGTAAACGATCACTTCACCATCCCTGCACCAGCCGCCGCCAATTACATCACCGATACCGCCCAGGATGTCTCCGCCCACATCCACTCGCTATGGAAAATATTACAACGCACTCCTGACAAACAGGAAACCGGCGGCTCCCTCATTGCCCTCCCACACCCCTACATCGTACCCGGTGGCCGGTTCAGGGAAGTCTATTACTGGGATAGCTACTTCACCATGCTCGGCCTGAAAGAAGACGGAGATACCGCCCAGATCAACAATATCATCAACAATTTCGTATGGCTCCTCGAAAACCATGGCAGTATTCCCAACGGCAACCGCAGCTATTACCTTACCCGCTCACAACCGCCATTCTTTTCCCTGATGCTGGAACTGACCAACCACCCTGTTTCCAATTACCTCGATGCTCTACAGAAAGAATATGATTTCTGGATGCACAGCTCCCAAAAAGAAACCGACGAACATGTAGTAATGATGCCCAATGGCCATCGTATGAACCGTTATTTTGACAAAGGAACCTGGCCACGGGAAGAAGCCTACACGGAAGACATTCAGACCGCTCAACAAGCTGTAAATAACAAAACAAAAGAAGCCATTTACAGGGAATTACGTTCCGGCGCTGAAACCGGCTGGGATTTTAGCAGCCGCTGGCTGGAAGACGGACAGTCACTGAAAACAATCCACGTCACCGATATCGTGCCCGTAGACCTCAATTGCCTCCTCTACCACCTGGAAAAGACACTGGCAGCTGCCTATCATGAAAAAGGGAATAACGCCAGAGCAAGCGAATTTGAGCAGCTCGCAAAACAAAGAGCAGAGGATATTATCAAATATTGCTGGGATGATAACAAAGGCTGGTTCATGGATTTTGATTTCAAGAAGAATACCCATACAAATATTCCAAGCCTGGCAGGTATGTATCCTTTGTTTTTTAACATAGCTGCTCAGGTGCAGGCAGATACCATGATGAAAGAATTAAAAACAGTATTCCTGCAACCCGGTGGACTCGTCTCCACACCCGTCAATACCGGCCAGCAATGGGATGCGCCGAATGGCTGGGCACCCTTGCAATGGATGTCCATTGCCGGTCTGATGAACTATCACAAAGATTCACTGGCTGGAGAAATCGCCTCAAGATGGGCTCATCTGAATATTAAAACATTCAGCGCTACCGGTAAATTACTGGAAAAATACAATGTGGTAGATACAAGCCTCGCCGGTGGAGGAGGAGAGTATCCTAACCAGGATGGGTTTGGCTGGACCAATGGTGTGCTGCTGAAAATTCTGCATATGCAGGAAAGAGCTGAGCTGAAATATCCATAATTCTTCAAAATTTTGTAACAGCCCTTTTTAATAAATACTAATTTCTTTCATCCCAAACCATCCCGCCATCGTTGCCGGGAACGATTGCGTAAATAAATCTCCTGCCTCTCATTCGTATATCATCCAATTAATTGTAAAATTGACATAGTTGCGCAGCTGATTAATACCCTCATTTCTTAACCTCTTATTTCCTAGTTATGAAGATCAATCTGATGATTGCCCTATTGGTATTTGCATGTACCAGCTGTAGCAAAAACGAAGATCAGGTAAAGCTGCCTACCCCCGCTACCACCGCAGCTATAGGCGAAGTTACCGCCGCCGCTACCACTACTGTTACCACCGAAGCCGCCCTGAAAACTGCCGTTGCAAACGCAAAAGCAGGCGATGTCATCACCATCAGTGGTACTATCAATCTCACCAGTACCCTGCAATTACTCAATAGCGGTACCTCCAGCTCCAAAATCAATATCAGCGGCGGAACCCTCAACGCTGCCAAGGCCGGTAGCTGGGCCGTAAAAGTAAATGGCAGCTATTGGAACATCCAGAACATGCGCATTACCGGCGGCCCTTCTTCCGGTATCGTTTTCCAGTCTGGCGGGAATAACTACGTTAACAACATCACCGCCGACTACAACGGTAACACCGGCATCCAGGTGTATAATGGCGCCTATAATGTAAGTGTCAATAACTGTCATTCAAATCAAAACTACGATGTATCCGCAGGTGGTGAAGACGCCGATGGCTTTGCCTGCAAGCTCTCCAGCGGTGCAGGTAATTCATTTACCGGTTGCTATGCTTCCTACAATTCTGATGATGGTTGGGATCTGTATGGCAATCCTTACCCTGTAAAAATCTCTGGTTGTACTGCTGAACACAATGGTAAAGGTTCCAACGGCGATGGCAACGGGTTCAAATTAGGTAGCTCTGGCCAGAGCATTGCACATACTATTACTAACTGCGTATCAAATTATAACTCTCCAGGTTGGGGCTTTACAAGAAATGGTAATGCGAAAGGAGTAATAAAATACAGCGGTTTGAGTGGTACCGGTAATGCTGCAGGTCTAATCGATCTGTAATAACGATAAACAAAAGCGAACGCTTGATAGATCTAAAATTCAACTTAATTAAAACTCATTTCATAATTGCTGTTTATGTATTGATTATCAATTATAAACCCTATTTATGAAATGAGTTCTAAATAAAAAACTCGCTTTTACCGAATGAGTAAAAGCGAGTTTTTATAAACAGGTATTTGTAGCGTGCTTATTATTCATTTACTTACCAAAGCTATTACCCCTGCATCCCCCGCACGCCTCGCATGATCTGCCGGGGAATCTCCATTCCCATCCCTCACATCTACCCGTGCACGATAACTCAGCAATAATTTCACCATCCCCGTATCCCTGTTCCTGCACGCATTCATCAAAGCCGTGTTTCCATTATCATCCGCCGCATTTACATCCGCCCTGCGATCCAGTAACATCCTCGTCAACAATACATTGTGCCTGTTTGCCAGCAACATCAACATGGTCTCATGGTCATGCATCTTACAATTCACCTCCGCCCCAAAATCCAAAAATAATTTCGCTACATCCGCATGCTCATTCGATACCGCATAGGCCAGTGGCGTCAACCCCTCTCTGGAAAAAATCTCCAGTTCCGCTCCCTGTCTTAGCAATAACTCCGTAATTTCAAGATGCCCCCTGCTGGCTGCATACATCAGTGGCGATACACTATCCCTGTTCATGGTATTTACATTCGCATTGTGAGACAACAATACATTCACCGTCGTCTTAAATCCCTTAAATGCCGCCAGTGACAAGGCCGTTTCTCCGAAATTATTCTTCGCCTCAATATTCGCGTGTGCCCCCAATAAGGTCGCCACGATATTCGGTTCATCATCCGCCGCCGCCCTGATCAATGGCGTAAATCCTTCCGCATCCCTGACTTCCGTATCAGCATGATGCTTCAGGTCATAACGGATACTCGCCTCATCTTTATGTACCACTGCATGCATCAGGTCCTTGTCATATAAGTTACATGCACTGAATGTTACAAACAACAATAAGTAATAAGGTTTCATAAGGAGATTTTAATAAATGATGCAGCTTCTGGTGGAATCGCTGGCTGCTGACTTGTTTGGAAATGTACATTCTTGAATTGAAGATCCTTGATAGCTGTTGCTACTACGCCCTTTTCGGCTTGGATATATACATTTTTAAAGTGCAGGTCGTGCACCGGCATCTCCGGCAACCCGCGAAACAACATCGCTGTCTTCGCACCATTGCAGATAATATTGCTGATGTAAAAATTACAAAACTCAGGGATCTTAACCGTTGCTGCATCCGTCAATGTTGCTGCCTCATAGTAGGTGTCAAATGAAACTGCCTCATTCACGATAGATACCATCCTTATACTATCTATGTAAATATCCTTTACCAATCCACCCCTGCCTTTGTTACTCTTTACACGTATTCCTACATCACTGCCTTCAAACAAACAATTCGTTACATAGATATTGCGCATTCCCCCATCTGTATTACTCCCGATCACAAAACCTCCATGCGCACGGTATACAATACACTCGGCAATCAGGATATCGGAAAGCGCTGCTGAACTTCCGTCTCCGCTTGACTTCATACAAATCCCATCATCCCCTGCACTCACCGTTGTATGATAGATGATCACCCCCTTACTGGCACTGATATCGATGCCATCGCCATTCTGCGCCCATGATTCGTTAAACACATGCGTATGGCGGATGATCAGGTCACTTACTTTTTGCGGACTAATCACAAAATTCGGGGAATTTCTAAACGTTGGCCCATCAATCAATATCCGTTTGCTATTGGTGATCACCACCATCTTAGGTCGCAGAAAATCTCTTGCTGGTAAATAATCCTCAGCTGTTGCGCCGTTTTTCAAAGTCTTCACATAACGCTCTCCATTCATCGCCTCCTTACTGGGCCACCATATTTTTCCGTCCTCGCTCACTACACCACCAGAAGCCACCACCTTCTCCCAATGCGCCGGGGTCACCTTCATCTTCTTCAGCGGTCGCCAGCTTTGCCCGTTGCCATCAAAAGTTCCTTCTCCTGTAATAGACACATTCTCCAGGTCACGGCCACTGATAGGAGGCGCTACCTCAAACCGGTGACCTGCCGGCAATAAAGGATATAAGGTACGATCTGGTGTAAATAATACTAAGGCATCTTTCTCTACATGCAGGTCTACATTACTCTTCAGTACGATCGGCCCCGTAAGCCAGGTGCCCGCAGGCACAATAACATGCCCGCCTCCCGCCGCCGCACAGGCACTGATGACACGCTCAAAAGCTGCGGTGTTTAAAACCGTACCCCCTTCTACTGCACCATAATCACTCAGTACAAAACGGGATGATGGAATAACAGGTTCCCGGATCGCCTGCATGGGAAACGGCGCCTTATTCAGGTAATATTCGATCGGGTGGGTCTGGGATAGGGCAGGGAGGGATAGTACACAGACCACTGCCAGTAATAAAAGTTGTCTCATGGAACGTGGGAATTATATCATTTTCTAATTTACGTATTTTTGCTGCCTGACATGGCACAAATTTTACAAACGGGTACGCTGATCATTACACTGGATTTCGGTCCGGAAGAGCAGGTTTTCTTCAACTCACTGAGGGAAAAACATTTTCCTGCCCATGCCAATTACCTGGATGCACATATTACCCTGTTCCATAAATTACCTGCTAATGAAGCCTCTATTCCCGAAACACTCACTAAATTTGCTGAGAGACCGCAAATAGAATTAACAGTAAATAAAGTACACCTGATGGGAACCTGTGTCGCCTATACACTTGTTTCTGATGAGTTGAAAAAATTACATGAACAAATGCAGAAGGCATTTGAACCGTGGTTAATAAAGCAGGATCAGCAAGCCTTACGTCCACACATCACTGTTCAGAATAAAGTAACGGCATTTAAAGCCCAACAATTGCACCAGGAGTTAAATGAAGGATTTACCCCATTTACCATTAAAACCATCGGATTTAGTACCTGGAAATATCTGAAAGGGCCATGGAAACTGCTGGCCCAATATCCGTTTTACAAATAAGCTTCCCAGCGGTCATGTTTTATTTACCTCCTCTTTGACTGTAAAGACCACTAATCACTACGTTCATGGTATATTTTGACTATAAACACCTCCAATTTCTGCCACTCTGACACCAATTCCCCCGCTGGTCTGATAATTGCACATTCTCCCAAAACAACTACCATGGCAACCTTTTCAGAAATGATCAACAGCGATAAACCGGTTTTGGTAGACTTCTTCGCCACCTGGTGCGGACCTTGTAAAACCATGGCCCCTATCCTGGAAGAGGTGAAGAAAAAGATCGGCGAATCTGCCAGTATTATCAAAGTAGACGTAGATATAAACATGGAGGCATCCGCTAAATACGAGATAAAGGGTGTACCCACCCTCATCCTTTTCAAAAACGGGAAGATACTCTGGCGCATGTCAGGTGTTGTACCTGGCCATATCATCGAACAAGCCATTCGCAAAAACGTCTAAATAACAAGCCTACCGCTGCTGGAATATTTGCCCATGCCCTGAAAATTCTATCTATTTTTATAGGTAAATTTATAAGCAGGTTACATGATCAAATCTTTTAGCAGCCTGGTTGCTTTACTAGGCCTTATCACCGTCGTTCACGGGCAGGAACTCTATCAGCCCCGCAATATCAAAAAAGCCTATACCAATCACACCAGAGAGCTAAGCGGGAAACCCGGCTCAAAATACTGGCAAAACACTGGCAGATACGATATCCAGGTTACCGCAAATCCTCCTTCCCGTACCATCTACGGCACCGAATCCATCCGCTACATCAATAACAGCCCTGATACACTCAATAAGATAGTGATCAGAATGATCTGCAATATTCACAAACACCAGGCACCCCGCTCAGGCTACGTCAGTAAAGACTTCCTCACCGATGGTGTCTTCATCGATACCCTCATCATTAATGGCACCTCCGTGGAATTTGACAACAACGTTGGCACCGTAGCCGATGTAAACCTGCCGCAGCCTCTGAACGCCAAAGACAGTATGCAAGTCCACATCAGCTGGCACTACGACATGTCTGTTCAAAGTGGACGTGAAGGCGCCATCGACAGCACCACCTTCTTCCTCGCTTACTTCTATCCCCGCATATCCGTATACGATGACTACAACGGCTGGGATAAAATCGAGCACATGGACAGAGTTGAATTTTACAGCGACTTTAACGACTATAAAGTAGCCGTGAAAGTGCCGGCTAATTACGTAGTATGGGGTACCGGTACCTTGCAGAACATTGACGAGGTCCTCCAACCCGCTTTCGCCCAAAAACTAAAGAACAGCTATACCGCTGACAATGTCACCCACATTGCCACCAAAGCAGATATGGAAGGGCAGCTCGTAACCCGCCAGAACAAATGGAATACCTGGATCTTCACCTCCCAAAATATCGCTGACGCCACCATCGGCCTCAGTAACCACTATGTATGGGATGCCGCCAGCGTGATCGTAGACAGCGCCACCAAACGCAGAACCAGCGTACAGGCAGCCTTCAATGACAACGCGGCCGACTTCCATCACTCCGTAGAATTCTCTCATTACGCACTGAACTATTTCTCCACCCAATGGCCGGGAATATCCTATCCTTTCCCTACCATGACGGCTTTCCAGGGATATGCAGACATGGAATACCCCATGATGGTGAACGATGAAACCACCGGCGATAACCTTGAATTCGGCCAGCTGGTGCAGGATCACGAAATCGCACATACCTATTTCCCCTTCTACATGGGCATCAACGAAAGCCGCTATGCCTACATGGACGAAGGCTGGGCCACTACCTTTGAATACCTCATTGCCATCGCCGAAAGAGGGAAGGAGAAAGCCGATGAGTTTTACAAAAACTTCCGCGTAAGAAGCTATATCAGCGATCCTTCTTCCGAAGAAGATCAGCCCATCATCACCCAATCTCACCAGGTAAGTGGTCATGGCTATGGTAATAATTCCTACGGCAAAGCATCCCTCTCTTATCTCGCTTTAAAAGACCTGCTCGGCGATAAAGGCTTCAAAAAAGCCCTGCATACCTACATGCATAATTGGAACGGCAAGCACCCCATTCCATGGGATTATTTCAATTCCATGAGTGCCGGTAGCGGGCAAAACCTGAACTGGTTCTTTAATAACTGGTTCTTTTCCAATAACTATATTGACCTGAAACTATATCGTTTCAATCAACAGGGAAATAAAGTAAATTTGGGCATCAATAACGTCGGTGGTTTCGCTATCCCTTTCGATATCGTGCTGACCTATGAAGATGGTACCACCGATATAATACATAAAACTCCTGCCGTGTGGAAGACAGGTTCAAAAGACCTGGCACTTACCCTGCCTGCAGCTAAAAAACTGGCAGGTATTAAACTGGATGGCGGCATCTTTATGGATGCTACACCGGCAGACAATGACTGGAAAAAATAGCAAGTATGCGCTTATTGTTACTACTATCCCTATGCATGACATCCTTTCAGGATGGAGGCCTTCTCCTGCGTGACTGGAAAGCTCACCCTATTCCCACAGATGCTACTACTTTGACAAAGTATAAAGCAAGTGCTACCGACTATGCCGTTTATATGAGATATGGGGATGTATATGCTACCAAAGAATTGATCATGGCCAACCAGTCACTACCTTTTCTGATCACCCCTGTTCCTGAAGATTCCGGCAAACTGACAGGGAACCGGTCTATCTTACAAACAAGTGACGGCCATTACCTCGTTGCCTTCTACAGGGCCGCAGCAGGAGGGAGCCTGTATCGCTTTGACGCCAATGGGAAAACCAGGGAGAAAATTGCAGAACTGCCGATTATCAAATTGCTGGCAACAGAAAAACTCACTTATGGTGTGGTAGCAGATACGACACACGGTATTGTGAAAATAGCCAATGGCCGTATCAGCCCTTTTAAAAGACTGAAATCTACCCCCCTGGCAGCAGACATAGATGATGCCGGTAATATCATCGTCATTACCGATAAATCACTGTTATCAATCGATAAAATGGGTGGAACGCATACACTGTTAGAGAAAGGATTCTGGAATGAATATTTATTCCCCCATTCACTGGTCGTATACCAGGGGAAAGTGTATGTTGGTATGAGGAACGGCGTACTGACTTATGACCTGGCCACAAAAAAAGCAGTGTGGCTGATGGAAAAATAAAACATGCAATAAAGACGGAATTTACCCACGGGAATCAAAACCATTTTCATAAAAAGCGGGTATCTTAAAGGTAATTTACTCATTAAAACGAATTTCGTTTCATCAGGATTAAATTACCTTTAAGATACCCGCTTTATCATTCAATCCCCATCCTCATACAAACGTAACCGCATCCGGAGATTATGCATCTCCTGTTGCATGTCACGTACTCTCCCCAGTAAATGCCTGATCACATCAATTCCCTCCGTATTCACGCCCATCTCGTAATGCCAGCGTGTATAACTTTCCAGGTCAGGTAACTGCTCTTCTTCAATAAAAGGTCCGTCAGTTGCAATGGTGAGTACAATTAGCCCCTCATCAGCTAATGCATGTATAAAAGATGTATCGATATTATGAATTGTGCAATAATGCGTAATGGAAATCATGATACTAGTTTTTGGATGAAACACTCGCTAACTCACGGATCAGTGCTTTCTCTTTTTCACTCAGCCCTGTAGGCAGTATCACATTGTATGTGATGATCAGATCACCCGCTTCACCTTCCTTCTTATACACAGGGAAACCCTTTCCTTTCAGTCGCACCTTCGTACCGTTCTGTGTTTCAGGTTGTACTTTCAGTTTTACTTTTCCATTCAGTGTATCAAAGGTAATCTCTCCACCCAGCAGAGCCGAATAGAGATCTACATTTACATTCGCATACAGGTCATTACCTGAGCGCCTGAAATGCTCATCGTCCTCCACGATAAGGGTGATATACAGATCACCCGCAGGACCTCCATTACCTCCCGGGGCTCCATGGCCTTTCAGTTTGATCACCTGGCCATTCGAAATACCCGCAGGTATCGTAATACGTACATTCTGATCATTCACTTTCAGGGTATGCTGGTGGGTCGTAGCCGCCTCCCGGAGCCCCAGGTGTAATTCCGCCTGGTAATCCTGCCCGCGGTATTTAGTCTGCCCACGACGCCCGGTGCCGCCACTACGGCCAAATAAAGACTCAAAAAAGTCAGAGAAATGCTCCTCAGAGAAATCTCCGCCAAAGCCTTCAAATCCCGTTTGACCACCATAGGTATAACCCTGCTGCTGCTGTTGCTGCTTCGCATGTTCAAACTGCTCTGCATGCTTCCAGTTTTCACCGTACTCATCGTACTTCTTACGCTTTTCCGGGTCGCTTAACACCTCGTTCGCCTCATTGATCTGTTGAAATTTCAGGTTAGCCTCCTTGTCATTCGGGTTCATGTCGGGGTGGTGCTTCCTCGCCAGCTTACGGTACGCTTTCTTGATATCATCGGCTGAAGCTGTTTTTTCCAGTCCCAGTACTTTATAATAATCTATAAAAGCCATATGTAATATTTATTCTCTTATGAGTGTAGTAACAAAAGTCAGTCCGGAATAGCAGAGAATGACGGAAAGTCGGGTCCGGCAGAAAAACATGACCAAATGACAAAGCCGGAATATGAGTATTCCGGCCATTTCTTAAACCTACAACTGTTACACTGTTTTGTAACTGTATATTTTTAATATGATAATGATCAAATTAGTAACACAAATTTAGGCAGGATCATTTACGAACACAATGCACAAAACACGGAAATAATTGTACAAATTGATCCTAACTATCCTAAAAAGCTCAAATCCCGTTGGGAAAACAATTTTCAAATGAGAATTACAAACAGCTGGTTGAATAATCTATTCCTCCTTCAATAAATTCACATTCCTGCAATACTCTATCACTTCTTCAATTGAATTCACCTGGAACTTGCGCAGTATATTCATCCTATGTGCTTCAATCGTTCTGATACTCAATCCCAGTGACTCGGCAATGTCCTTATTATTCAAACCATTGTTCACCATCCGGATGATCTGCTCCTCCCTGCGGCTCAATGACACATCGGCCGCCTGCGCCACAGGGTTCGCTGCACTCTCCCTCGCCGCCTGGTATTTCTTCACCAGCACATCACTTACCTCGCCAATAAAATAATACTTGCCATTATGAATGGTCCTGATGGCATTTAAGAAGATCTTATTACTGGTATCCTTCAGGATATACCCACTCGCACCCATCTCCAGCGCTGCCGCCACATAATCCGGTTCGTCAAATAAACTGAAGAACAAAATATGGGTACGCGGACTTGCCTTCAGCAATGCCGCACTCGTTTCCAGACCATTGATACCAGGCATCCGGATATCCATGATCACCACATCCGGCTGTACATTGCTCAGACTATGCAAAGCATCTTCACCGGTGCTGGCCTCTCCTGATACCTCCATATCCGCTTCACTGTTGATTAACTGTTTCAAGCCATTCCTGAAGATTTCGTGATCATCGACTAAAAATACCGAGATTTTATCCATGGGTGTTAAAATGAGATTTCTAATTGTATAATAGTGCCCTTTCCTGGTTGCGTATTGATGCTAAGTGAACCTCCCAGCAGTTCTGCGCGTTCCTTCATATTCCGCAGCCCATTTATTTTCTTTACCTGCTCGCGCGAAAAATAATGTTGGCTGTCATAGTAAAATCCCTTGCCATTATCATGGATCATCAGGTTCAGGAAACCCTCTTCTCTGTCTATATGTACGTCTATCTCTGTGGCCTGCGCATGCTTAATCGCATTGTTCAGCGCCTCCTGCAAAATACGATAGATCCCGATCTCCACTTCCCTGGGCAGCGCCTGCGATAAGTTACATTCCTCCAGGTTAAACACCACGTTCCTTGCCGTCTCCCTACAGGTCTTTATCAGTTCCTCAATTGCAGCACGCAGTCCAAAATCCTCCAGTACACTGGGTAGCAGGTCAGAACAGATCCGCTTTGTTTCCGTGATAATACTGCCCAGCAAACCGTTTACTTTGCCAATTTCCGCATTTGGTTCCGGCAGTTTATCTTCTACCTGTTCCATCTTCATACGCAGGCTGGTCAGCATTTGCCCAATGCCATCATGGATCTCTGCCGCCACCCGTTTACGTTCTTTTTCCTGCCCGCTGATGATGGCATAACTCCGGATCTTTTGCTCCATATCCTGTCTGCGCAACTTTTCCTCTGTCAATTGCCGGATCTCTCGCTCCGTATTTTTGCGTTTCGTAATGTCACTGCATATGGCCATATACTGGTACAACCTGCCTGTATTATCAAATACAGGTATCATCGTTACATCCAGCCAGAACCCCGTTCCATCGGCAGCATGGTCAAAGACCTCTCCCTGCCATACTTCCATTTTCCGGGCCGGGTCATTCAGGTGATCGAAGTAATGATGAAAAAGCGGCTTGCCACGCAATTCTGACATACTATATCGTGTTACATGGCAGTATTTATCATTGGCATAAATGATCTGCCCTTCATGATCTGTTTTAACTAAATAAGTGGCCCTGTCCAGTGCATACGTCATTTCCCGCAATTCGCTGTGACTTTGCTCCATGGCCTTATTCGCCTCCTGTAGCTGGTCTGCCAGTTGTTTAGACGTTTCCTCGGATGCAATCAGGCCCTTGATCACTTTCCGGATCCGCATGGATAAAGGGTAAAAGATCACCCCGGCCTCAATCATCAGTGTCAGCAATACCAATCCCAGCATCAGGTATTCCACCTGCTTCAGCTTCCGTACCCGCTCTTTCGAAAACCGGTCGTAATCAAATACAATCAGCTCCATTCCCAGCAGGTAAGACTTTTCATAAGCCAGGATCGTTTGTACATAAGGATGGATCTCCGCCGTATCGATAGGTTGATCCTGACTCAGGATGGCACTCATCTGCGATGCCGCCTTCCAGATCTCCTGGTGCGGTGTCCGGATAATGTCGAACATCTGCTTCAATTCATCCTGGTCATTGGCGGGCAGGTTCAGGAAATTACTGCCTGATTGCAGGCCTTCGTGCGACTTCTGCCATTGCATAAGGGTATTGGTAAACTCCTTGCGGTTCGTTTCAATATCCTGCCCCGATTCTATCAATAAAGCCAGTTTGCTCAGCGTCTGACTATACGTACGCAGCCGTGCTGCAAAATTGATGACATGTGAATCGTGCATCTGGTGACTCAATGTCTGCTGAATACCAATCTGGCTCACAATAGAGAGTACGGCCAGCGTAGTGAGCGCCACCGCATACATTGCAGTAAAAAATTTGAATACCCGACGATCTTCTGAGATACGATGCATATAGCTATGAAGATAATAAAAATCCCTCCTGCCAGCTAGTCTTTTATTAAACCCAAAACACTTATTCGTAGCGATTACCTGGTGTAAGTACCGTTATGATTTACCCAGTCACAGTCTTTATCCGGGGAGGTTAGCGGAGACCATGGTTGCGGATTGACCAGGTTATCCGTTTTCGAAATAATATCAAACTGCCCATCCGGTTTAATTTCTCCAATCATCACCGGCTTCGCAAGGTGGTGATTACCTGCATCCATCTTTACCCTGCCATCAGGAGAATCAAATGCTAAACCTGACAATGCCGCCCTTACCTTATCTACGTCAAAAGAACCCGCTTTTTCTGCCGCTCCTGCCCACAAATAAACACCTGTATATGCCCAGCAAATAGGGTCATCTGTCACTCTCCTGCTACCACCCGGTAATCCTTTCTTTTCACAAAAAGCTTTAAATGCTGCTACAAACTTTTTATTCTCAGGCAAATCATTGGATTGAAAATAATTCCATGCTGCCAGGTGCCCTACCAGGAACTCAGTGTCCATAGATCTCAGTTCATCTTCTGCTACAGAGAATGCCATGATCGGACAAGTGGCTGACGACAATCCCTGGTTGGCAAATTCCTTGTAGAAAGGCACATTGCTGTCACCATTAATAGTTGAAAGCACACATGCTTTTCCTTCTGCAGCAAAGCGTTTGATCCTGGATACAATGGTCTGGTAATCCTGGTGATGAAAAGGCGTGTATTCTTCAATGATATTCTCTTTCGGCACTCCCCTGGATAACAGGTAGGCTTTCAGTATTTTATTCGCTGTTCGCGGAAACACATAATCCGTTCCAATTAAATAAAACTTTTTATACCCGCCGCCTTTCTCACTCATCAGGTATTCGGCAGCAGGTATCAATTGCTGATTGGGGGTAGCCCCTGTATAAATGACGTTATTAGAACACTCTTCTCCTTCATATTGTACCGGGTAAAAAAGTAATCCATTATTCTCTTCAAATACCGGCAATACTGATTTACGTGATACAGAAGTCCAGCACCCAAATACTGCGGATACTTTATCATCAATCAATAATTCTTTCGCTTTCTCTGCAAACAAATCCCAGTCAGAGGCCGGGTCTACTATCACAGGTTCAATTTTTTTACCCAGCACGCCACCAGATGCATTGATTTCGTCTACTGCCATCTGCACAGCATCACACAGCGATACTTCAGAAATAGCCATGGTGCCACTCAGCGAATGCAATACCCCGATCTTCACCGTTTCACCATTATTGCCTGTGCTACCATTCGTCTTAGGCGCATTGTTGTGACAGGAGGCGAATGCAGCCAGTAAGGAACAAAAGAATAAGAAGCGTGTTGCTTTCATAATGTGTAAATACTGTAGCGTAAATAATGTGGATCAGCATAATGTCTTTGTCAGGATCCCGGAAACTGTAAGCAACCCTGCCGACCCTACGTAAAGGTGCCTTGCCATCCGTATTCCTGCCTTCCCCTCGTGGCGGTATCCTTGTCGTTCCTTTAACTGTTGGCCTTTCGCTTCTTCCTGGTAGATTTTCTTCAGCTCGGGCCATTTGAGCACATACAATGAAGATAGTTAGCAAAAGTGGTAGGGAAGAATTTCATAAATACATTTTTATAAAATTAATATCACACTTTGGAAGATATTTGGTTGAATCTCTGTAGCACCTAAGTATAAAAGTAATGTTTAGTTTGGTTAATCCAAGTGTTTTTAAAGTGGTCTTTCTATTTAGATCAATTTTGCTGATTAATTTATTGTATATAAATATTTATAACGCAAGAAGGGCACTACCTAAGTAGCGCCCTTCTTATTTCATGCGTAAAAACCAATTATTCTTTATCTAAAAAGTTCGTTTTCAGCGTATCCCATACTTCTCCGCCCTTCCCGTTCCAGACTTGTTTCATCATGTAGATACTAAATCCCTTCGCCTGCTTCACATCTATTTTTGGAGGCATGACCAGCGCCGATGCATTCACCACCACATCTACCAGTACCGGGCCTTCATGCATCAGGGCTTCATCAATAGCGCCCGGCAATAATGCGGGATCTTCTACCCTGATACCTTTCATACCAATGGCCTCAGCCATCTTTGCAAAATCAGGGTTCTTCAGGTCTGTAGCATATGGGGTCATCCCTGCTACTTTCATTTCCATGGCTACAAACCCCAGGGAACTATTATTATAGATCACTATTTTTATAGGCAGCTTATATTGCAAGATGGTAAGAATATCTCCCATCAGCATCGAAAAGCCCCCATCGCCAGACATTGAAATCACCTGTCTGCCGGGGTATGCTAATTGAGCACCAATAGCCTGGGGCATCGCACTCGCCATAGATCCATGATTGAATGAGCCGATCAGGCGACGGTCTTTGGTCATTTCTATGTATCTCGCTGCCCACACCGTAGGTTCTCCCACATCGCAGGTAAAGATGGCATCCGGATCTGCGGCTGCACTTAATACGGTAGTCAGGTACTCCGGATGAATAGGCGTATTGGTACTGCTGGCATGCGCCGCCAGCTCTTCCCTGCTGTCAATATAGTTCTTCAGCGATTTGTCCAGGTGTCCACGGTCATCTTTTTGCTCTATCAGTGGCAACAAGGCAGCCAGGGTTTCCTTCACAGTGCCTACCAGGCCAAGGTCCAGTTTACAACGCTTCCCCAATTTCTCAGGACGCAGGTCTATCTGTACAATTTTAGATTTGGTGGGATACCAGTTAGAGTAGGGGAAATCAGTTCCCAGCAGCAATAAAAGATCACTATCCTCCATTGCGTGGTACCCGGAAGTAAAGCCAATCAGGCCTGTCATGCCCACATCATAAGGATTATCATAGGCCACATGCTCTTTTCCCCGAAGCGCATGAACCATGGGAGACAGCATTTTCGCTCCAAAGTCCATAAGTTCATCGTGGGCACCGGCACAACCACTTCCACATAACAAGGTGATTTTTTTCGCCGTATTAATCATGCCTGCCAGTATTTCCATGTCGCCATCATGAGGGCGCACAGCTGGCAAACGCTGCATGATAGTGTGCTCCATAGAGTCGTCTTCCATGTCTTCCAGGGCTACATCGCCCGAAATGGTGATGACAGCCACCCCGCGCTGCCCTACTGCATTTTGCATGGCAATTTGCAGCACTCTTGGCATTTGACGCGCAGAGGCAATGGTCTCGCAATAATGGCTGCATTCCCTGAAGAGTAATTCAGGATGCGTCTCCTGGAAATACCCCGTGCCTATTTCCATACTGGGAATATGAGCAGCAATAGCGAGTACAGGAGCCATGCTTCTATGGCAATCGTACAATCCGTTGATGAGGTGTAAATTCCCCGGTCCGCAGCTCCCCGCACAAACGGCCAGGGTACCGGTCAACTGTGCTTCCGCACCTGCTGCAAATGCAGCCGCTTCCTCGTGCCTGTAATGAATCCATTCGATGGTACCTTGTTTCCTGATCTCATCAACGATGCCGTTCAGACTATCGCCTACTACGCCATGTACACGCTTTACACCGGCCTTTGCAAGCTGTGCAACGAGTTGGGCTGCAATTGTTTTTGCCATGTACTTTTAGTTTTGTGAAGGGGTGCAAATTTGTTGCCAGCAAGATAAGGGCTGGGTATTTTGGCAAGGATTGCGGGGAAATGTACGAAGGTGCGGGAGCCTTTTGAGCGATGCTCATGGGGCATATAATTCCTGAAAAGCAAATTTATTATCTTTGGTAAATGGAAGTAACTTCATTCGAATCTACATATCAGGCAGCGTCCAAAGTTGCCAATAATATAGCCACCCATTTTTTACACCATTTAAATCTGGCCAGTGAGAACGGGGAAGAAGATCTCGCCCATGCACCTGATGCCGGCGTGATCGAAAAAATAATCGACGTGGCCTTCTGGGCCAGCCTCCGCAGGGAAGAGGGCGTACCTATCCGTATTTCCCTGGCTTTCCTGCCTCCTTCACAGGCATCCCGGCCTTTATTATTTGAACAACCCATCCCGCTGGATCCCCGGGTGCTCACCAAACTTGGCCCCGGCGTGGAAAGAGCAGGTATTCATATCGGTGTATGGTACGAAGGGGAGGAATTATACATCTGGGGCACCACGATGAAACTCCCTAATTACTGTTTTGTACTGGACGTCTCGGAACCCGGCTTGTTGGTCGTAAAGCACCGCCGTATTATCGGTATGGGCAAGTTCGCCAATGTAGCCATGTTAAGAGGTGACCAGGTAAAGATTGTAGATGAAAGCTGCGCACGAAGACAAGATACCCCTGCTATATTAACTTCACTATTAGGTCAGGATTCTTCCGGTGTATGGAATGACCCTGTAAATGTATTAATCCAGATTGCAGTCTCCATGCGCGCACACCAGCGGGGTGGCATCTTACTGGTAGTGCCTTCTGCACATGATAACTGGAAGAACTCCATCATTCATCCTTTACAATATCCGATAGCACCACCTTTCTCCGGTGTGGCAGATTTGCTGCGGCAGAATTGTGGTAAGGTAACGGAATTATACTGGCAAAATGCGCTGAGAAGAGAAGTAGAGAACATCTCCGGTCTGACAGCAGTAGACGGTGCTACGGTGATCAATGACAAGCATGAACTGCTCACATTTGGCTCCAAGATAGCCCGTGCAAGTGATGGCACAACGGTAGAGCAGGTTTTGTATATAGAACCGATAACAGATGGTACACCCAGGTTAATGCATCCTTCAAACATAGGAGGTACCCGGCATTTTTCTGCAGCTCAGTTTGTGCATGACCAACGGGATGCCCTGGCGCTGGTGGCTTCGCAGGATGGATACTTTACCGTATTTTCCTGGTCTACGGCAGACCAGATAGTGCAGGCACACAGGATAGATATTTTGTTGTTGTAATGATATACCGGCTACGGGTACACTGAATTGAAAAATGAGGTACCACTTCCGGCAAACAAAATGAAGTTGGCTGCTTTTGAAACCGGAGTATAGTATTCAAAAAATGAATTTAAAAAGGGCCTGTCTCAAAACCCTGGAACAGGCCCTTTTCCTGATAGAGAGAAACTGTTTCTAAGCGATTCTCAGGGGCTTTATTTTACTTGTGATATATCCCCGGAACTCACCCCATCAATGGGTGTTTTTAATTGCCAATCAAATGGTACTTATGAAATGAGTGCCGGTAGTCTTAGGAATATAAAAAATGAAAGCTGGCCTGAAAAGACCAGCCTGGTCATCCCTCTTATATTAATCCGGGAATGATAGATTCAGGCGACAGAGGGCCCGGAATTATGGTAAAGGTGCTGTTGTACTATTTTTATTCACAACAGGCCATATACCCGGTCCTGGTACACTTACACCTTTATTTTTTCCTCTTGTTTTTGCATCAGCACCAAAGTAATATAATGGCCACCCTTTGAATGTCAGTTGCACATGTCCTGAAACGTGAATCGTATCAAAATCAGTTTTAGCCAGCAGGGAAGGTGCAAACTTAAACGCATCAGACTCATACACCGGCCAGGTAGGATTGTTGGTGAAATCCGCATTGGTAAAGGTGTTCTTCTTAAATTTATCCGGCGAGAAAGCATAGAGCGTTCTGCCCCAGGCATCCGTTACATATTGTGTAATTTCGTCTCCTTTAGTATAGGTGCTTGTATAGTTTGCACCATCGGCACCTACCAGTTGCGCATTCACCAGCATCACGGTATAATCAGGTTTTGCCACATACCATACAGTTCCCACTTTCTCTCCCAGCGTTAGTTTTGGCAAGGTATCTTTTACATAGTAATACAATGGCCAGCCTTTGTAAGTCGTTTGTTTCGCACCATCTTTTCTCGTAATAGTACCGAAATCAGCAGTATGCAGGCTCGTATCTTTCAAGGCCAGATCTGCATTGTAAAACACTGGCCATACCGCCAGACAGCCGCCAGTACAGGTAGAAGTATCGCCTGCATCCTTCGTGAAGAAATACAAGGTTCTACCTGCACTGTCTGTTAGTACTTTACCTAAAGTAGCATCTGTAGACACCTGTACTTTTGCAACAGATGTTTCAGGGTTGTTGGTGTCTTTGTTGTCATCCTTACTGCAGGAAGTGAGGAATGCACATGATATTGCTGCTACAGCAATCAGGATAGATGTTTTAGATTTCATCTGTTTACGGTTAAATGATTAAATATGGATGTGCACTCCGAAAAGATAATACGGGAGGGGAATAAAAAAGGTTGCCTGCGGGCTAAAATATTTTTTCTGCCAATAATAACAGCATTTTCCAAACAGCTAACAGGTCTCCCCGGAAAAACGCCTTCGATTTTGGGTACAAACAGTGCTATGGCGGGTTGAGATGGTTTTTTAATCCCACAAAAGGACTTCTTTAACTGTAGCGCATTGAGCGAAGCTCCCTGACCCTGTACGCCGAAGTAGTCGTCAAACGGCAATCCCACTAATAAAAGCGATTTTTTCGTATGTATAAAAAAAATGTGTAGACTTGCCTCAGAAATCATCACTATGCAACCAGTTCGCGAAGTTATAATTGTGGGTGGTGGACTGGCAGGCCTGACCGCCGCTATTCATCTGTCAAAAGCAGGGTTGCATGTAACTGTCGTCGAGAAGCATCCTTACCCTAGGCACAAAGTATGTGGAGAGTACATCTCTAACGAAGTATTGCCCTATTTACAATGGCTGGATGCCGACCCTGCTGTACTGTCACCTGCCCTCATTGAAAGGGTATGTATTTCCACAGTTGCCGGCAGGAAAGTGGAAACCCGCCTTCCGCTCGGCGGCTTCGGTATCAGTCGCTTTGCATTGGATGCCTTCCTGATGGGAAAGGCTGTGAACAATGGTGTCAGGCTGCTGCAGGATACAGTGACGAATATTTCTTTTGTAAAAGAACAGTTTGCAATCGAAACGGTAGCAAACGGTACATTGTTTGCCACTCATGCCATCGGTGCTTACGGAAAAAGAGCGGCGCTGGACCAGCAGCTGAACAGGGATTTCTGGGAAAAGAAATCACCCTGGCTGGCAGTCAAAGCTCATTACGAGGGAGATTTTCCGGATGGCCTGGTTGCCTTACATAATTTCAGGGGAGGCTATTGTGGTGTGTCAAAAGTGGAGAAGAATATCATTAATATCTGCTACCTGGCAGGTTACGAAGTGTTTAAGAATTATAAGAATATCGATGAGCACCGCCGGGAAGTACTTTACGAAAATAAATTTCTGAAAGAGATCTTTGAGAACAGTGCGCCTTTGTTCGAGCGGCCATTGACCATCAGCCAGATTTCTTTTTCTGAGAAAAAGAAAGTGGATCAGCATATATTGATGACTGGAGATACCGCCGGTTTGATCCATCCGCTTTGCGGGAATGGAATGGCGATGGCGATTAGCAGCGCGCAGCTGGCTGCACAACAGGTACTGCAGGACCAGCCAAGACTTGAAATGGAAAAGGGGTATATAAAGAAATGGAATGAGCAGTTTGCAAAACGAATGAAAACAGGCAGTTTGCTTTCTTCAGTATTTACGCATCCATGGCTTTCTGGGGTGACAATGGGAACAGTGGTGGCAATGCCTGCGCTATTGCCGTTTATAATAAGGCAAACGCATGGAAAGCCATTAAGTGTGTAAGGATAATTTGATCGCCTAAACTGGCAAATGCGTGGAAAACGCTTAAGTGTGCAAGAAAGATTTGATCGCCTAAATCACCAAACGCCGGCGAACATTGGAAAGCATAAACTAATAATAAATGGCATTCCCTTATTGACAGCAACTCCTTAAAAAAGTGTAGTACGAACAATTAATGATCAATACCAGTCAAAGAACATCCGCACCAGAGATCATGGACGACTTCCAGATGGAAGGCGACACCCTGCGACAAACGCTCGATGAAATAGCAGGCATCAACCAGTTACTTGGAGGTAACCGTATAACAGTACAGGGGGTACGTCAATTACTGCAATCCATCCCCGTAGATAAAACCGTTAGTATAGTAGATCTGGGTTGTGGTAATGGCGACATGCTGCGTACACTGGCGCTTAAATGCCGCAAAGAAGGCCGCTCTGTTAAATTCATTGGTGTAGATGCGAATCGTTTCACCATCGCTCACGCCATCACCCTGTCTGCTGATTATCCTGAAATCATTTATCATTGCACAGATATATTCTCTGCAGAATTTGCAGCAAGCAAATACGACATTGTTCTTTGTACACTGACATTACATCATTTTGCAGAAGCAGCACTGAAATCCCTGCTGCAATTGCTCTTGCGCAATGCCCGCATTGGCATCGTGATCAATGACCTGCATCGTAGCAGGATAGCTTACTACTTATTTTGCCTGTTCAGTTTTGTGTGGGGCCTTGGCCCAATGGCAAAGGAAGATGGCAGGATCTCCATTCTCCGTGGTTTTAAAAGAAAAGAACTGATCGCATTGGCTAAGACCTTAAATATCGTTCAATATACCCTCAGGTGGAAATGGGCTTACCGCTACCAGTGGATAATATCAAATTTATGAGTGTAAAAATTCAGTCGGTAGCAAAAGCTTTGCCGCCATATACCCGTACTACAGAAGAGATCATGCCTTTCCTGGATCTGTGGTTGTCCGGACAGGAGGATCGTTTTGCCAGGAAGGTGAAGAAGATTTTTGAGAATGCAGCGGTGGATAGAAGGTATTCTATCATGGGGCCGGAAGATGTGTTTACGAAGACCAGCTTCGAAGAAAAGAATGACCTGTACGTGAGGGAAGTGATCAAACTGGGCAGGGAGTGCCTGGAAGGAGCACTGACGAAAGCAGGGTTATCTCCGCAGTCACTGGATTATATTATCACGGTGAGTTGCACAGGTATCATGATCCCTTCACTGGATGCTTACCTGATCAATGCCTTGCAGTTAAAACAAGACATCGTTCGCCTGCCGGTAACAGAGATGGGTTGTGCTGCTGGTATCTCCGGGATGATCTACGCCAAGAAATTCCTGCAGGCAAATCCCGGCAAGAGAGCGGCGGTAATAGCCGTAGAATCTCCTACCGCTACCTTCCAGCTGGATGATTTTTCAATGCCCAATATCGTGAGTGCGGCTATCTTCGGAGATGGTGCGGCCTGTGTAATATTGTCCTCTCATCCTGATGATGAAGGACCTGAAATATTGGGCGAGGAGATGTATCATTTTTACGAAGCTGAGCACCTGATGGGGTTCCACCTAACAAACACCGGTTTGCAAATGGTGTTGGATGTGGAGGTACCGGATCAGATAGCGGCGCATTTCCCGGATATTATTCATCCTTTTTTATCAAGGAATGGTTTTACGATAGAGGATATACAACATTTTATATTCCATCCCGGTGGTAAGAAGATCATTCAGACGGTGGAGGGATTGTTCCAGGAATTGGGAAAGAATATAGATGATACGAAGGAGGTGCTGCGCTTGTATGGCAATATGTCTAGTGCTACCGTGCTGTATGTTTTGGAGCGGTTTATGGACAAGAAACTACCGGCAGGAGAGCGGGGTTTGATGCTTAGTTTTGGACCGGGATTCTCTGCGCAGCGGATCCTCCTGGAGTGGTAATAAAGGGGCTAATATCCGCTCATATTTGTTAGATTATGACTACACACGACATACTTAATTACCTGCCTTATTCTCCGCCATTCCTCTTTGTAGATGGCCTGGATTATATTGATTGTGATAAGGTGGTAGGACATTTTACGTATCATGCCGACATGGATTTTTATAAAGGGCATTTTAAAGGGTTTCCTGTTACCCCCGGGGTGGTTCTCACAGAAACGATGGCCCAGATTGGCCTGGTCTGCCTGGGGATTTATCTCAAAGGTGTGGTGCCCGAAGGCTCAGGCATGGCGTTTGGACTGACCTCTACAGAAATTGAATTCATGCACCCGGTTTTTCCCGGTGAGAAGGTGACAGTGACGTCGGAGAAACAGTTTTTTAGGTTTGGGAAATTGAAGTGTAAAGTTAGTATGCGCAATGCAGCGGGCAGAGAGGTGTGTGCCGGGATGATTGCTGGGATGGTGATGGCGAAACCGCTTCAGTCGGAATAGGAGGAGTAGGGCATCGGGTTGAAAACTGGATTGGCAGATCAATTCAAAAACAGGAATAGCGCTCTTCAGACCGAAAAAGGGACTCATTTTCATAATTACGTATTTGATAATTAATTCTTATTTGGTAAGTATGAAATGAGTTCCAGCTAATTTATTTGTAAATCAGGAATCGTCATTTCAGCAGAAAGTATCTTTTTAAAACAAAAACTACTGGCTTAAAACCAGCAATAAAATATGCTATGAGCAATCGGGTTGTAATAACAGGATTAGGCATTGCCGCTCCAAACGGAGTGGGCATACCAGCCTTTACCCAGGCCATCAAAACTGGCACCTCCGGTATCCGTCACGTACCGCAATTAGCAGAATTGCAGTTCTCCTGTCAGATCGCCGGCAAACCCGACATACCAGAAGAATTGCAATTACAATACCTCGACCCGCTCGAACTCCGCAATTTCAATAGCAGTGGTATTTTATACGGCCTCATTGCCGGCATCGATGCCTGGAAAGATGCCAGCCTGAAGATTTCCGCCAGCGACACCCCTGACTGGGAAAGTGGCGTCATCTTTGGCGCAGGATCTTCCGGCCTTGATAAACTCAGAGAAGCTATCTACAAAGTAGACGCCCTCCAGGTACGCCGTTTAGGCAGCACCGTCGTTCCTCAAACCATGGCCAGCGGCATCAGTGCCTGGCTGGGTGGCAAACTGGGCCTCGGCAACCAGGTCACTACAAATTCATCGGCCTGCACCACCGGCGCTGAATCTGTACTCATGGCTTTTGAACGTATTAAAAACGGCCAGGCCACCCGCATGCTCGCCGGTAGCACCAGCGATGCAGGTCCTTACATCTGGGGCGGCTTCGATGCTCTTAAAGTATGTACCTATAAACATAACGACTGCCCTGCACAAGGTTCACGCCCCATGAGCGCATCAGCCAGCGGGTTTGTGCCCGGCAGTGGGGCAGGGGCCTTAGTCCTGGAATCACTGGATAGTGCATTGGCAAGAGGCGCTACCATCTACGCCGAAGTACTCGGCGGCCACGTAAACAGCGGAGGTCAAAGAGGCGATGGTACCATGACAGCGCCCAACAGCATAGCTGTACAACGTTGCATTACACAAGCCATGGCGCAGGCGGGTATAACTGGTAAGGATATAGATGCCATCAACGGTCACCTGACTGCCACCGGCAAAGATTCCCTGGAAGTTGAAAACTGGAGCAGAGCCCTGGGCCGTGCCGGAAAAGATTTCCCCTATATCAATGCCCTGAAAGGCATGGTAGGCCACTGCCTGAGTGGGTCCGGCAGTATTGAACTGGTGGCCTCAGTGTTGCAACTGAAAGAAGGCTTCCTGTTCCCTAATATCAATTGCGAAGACCTGCATCCTGAAATAAGTGCTATTATTGATGAGTCTTGTGTGCCCCGTGAATTATTAAATGTAAATTTAAAGATCATCGCCAAGGCAAGTTTTGGATTTGGAGATGTCAATGCCTGTGTAATCTTGAAAAAATATATAAATGGATAAAGAAACTTTAATTGCCGAACTGAAAGCGATCGTAAAACCATATGCAAAGGATGAAGAAGCCCTGGCTAACATCAATGAGAATACGGATTTTATCACTGATCTGAAGATCAATTCTGCAAACCTGGTAGATGTGATCCTGGATGTGGAAGAGAAGTATAATATCGTGATTGATAATGAATCTATGGAAAAGATGGTAAATGTAAAAGCCGCGATGGACATTATTGAATCAAAGTTGGGGTAGAATGATAACTAAATGATGAATGACGGCATGATAGGAAACGATATTGTAGACCTGCGCACTGCCGCTGTGGAGAGTAATTGGCGAAGACCCAATTACCTCTCCAAAATTTTCACACCAAAAGAACAGTCGCTGATTACAAACGATCAATCCGTCTGGCGCTTATGGAGTGCCAAAGAAGCAGTGTATAAAATCATCAACAGGGCTACTTTGCAACGCCGCTACGCTCCCTTATCTATCACTTATCACACACCAGGATCATTTCTATACGAGGAGAAAGAATACTTTATCCAAACTGAAGTGACTGAAGAATTCATCCATACCATTGCAGTCACAAATCCAGAATTATTTCCACAAATAGAGGTGTTCACCGATCCCTCAACTAAGTACTGTAAAGATGAACATGGATTGCCCATGATAGATGATCAACCAGTATCAATCAGCCATCATGGGCGTTATTGGGCGATGGTAAAACAAAAGTTTATCTAACCGCATGATGCGCCATCTCTTCACACGCCGCAGCACATTTCCTGCACATCTCCGCACACTCCCTGCAATGCTCCATTCCCATCTCTGCATGTCTTTGACATTCATCAGCACAGGCATGGCACACTTCCGCACATAAATTACATATCTGCTCGCTAAACCTTCCATTCAAACTCATCACCTCCGCGGCCGTACGGCATATCGCAGCACATTCCAAATCCAAACGTATACAGTTCCGTAAGTTCGCTACATTGGCTTCATTCAGGCAGGCTGAAGCGCAATAATCACATGTATTGGCACATTCCATGCATGCATTGATACATTCCTGGTATTGTTGTTCATTCATCATGGTAGTAAATTTTTCTTATTGAACAACAATCATTGTACCTAAACAAAAAAGAAAACCCCCTGCAATACACAGAGGGCTTTCTATAATTAAAGCTGTAAATTTTAAAAAGGAATTCCACTAAAAAGTCTGCTCCACTCTCCCCACTCTTCCATCCTCTCCAATCCCCTCCACAACCACTCTAAAATGCGAAGTCGGGATATCATTATTATAAAACGTCAGCGTCGCCGTATGCGTAATCGAATCCACCACCACATTCGGATTCCAGTACAAAGTCAATCGCTTATCAGGCAAGCTATAAATCTCCTTTCTTTGACTATAATCCGGCGCATAAAACTCTTTCACAATACTATACCCCGCTTTCCTATACAACTCAAACCCTTTCACCCCATCAGCACCATTATTATCCCCTCCTTTCTTCGTATAAATCGCAATCGCACCATTAGCGCCACCGCCTATACCACCCATAAACGGCGGTCTGAACACCTTCACCAGCGCAATATCATTAATATTCAGCGTCGCAATCATACTCTTATCTGTCGGCATCTCATTCAGGTATAAGCTAGGCGTACCACCTCTCCACGTCATATTCGGGTTGTTATAATCCCCCGTAATCTGTAATCCCGCTACTCTTGACTGTAAGTACTGGAACACATTCAGCGATGTCGGCGTCTCCTTCGTCAGGTCAAAACTATACCCGTTATCAGAAGTAAACATCCCTGATACATAACGGCTCTCCGTTGTCTGCGCTGCCGTAACCTTACGCTCAGTTACATTAAACTCCTTCAGCAAAATAGACCGGCTCGCAATTGACTTCGCAATACGACCATTCTCATAAGCTGTATTCAGATACGCACTCAGCATACTTGCATCCATCACCACCGGGTTCTTCGCTGCATAAGGGGTTTTCACCGGCACGCTGTTATCAAAGAAGTGGTTATTGAACCTTACAGTTACATTACTATACCGCTTCATTTTATCATTACCCTGGTAGAATATATTCACCGTATCCATAAACTGCAAACCATCCAGCACAAAATCACCCTTATTATCCGTAGGCGCAGAAGCAAATGAAGTCGTACTGTCAATCGGGTTTTTGATAATGAAATCCACCTTACCATTTGCCATTACAATACTTCCATTATTCGCATAGGTACTACCTTTCAAACGAATACCCTGCTCATAGGGGTAACGGATATTTGGCATCGTATCATTCAGGATCTTGTTCCACACAAACCTTCTCCAGCCATTCGTCAGCATCACCAGGTCCAGTGCATGCAGGGTCGTAGCCGAAGTATCTTTGAAATAGAAGGCTGGATTATATATATATCCTTTCAGGTCAGAAGTCAGCAGCAGGTTGGAAACGATGTTATTCTCATCGATCGCCGGGTGCACCTTATCAGCATCCGTAATGGAAACTGACAAACTGGTTGCCATTTTCTCCGGTACCAGCAGCTCGATGGTACTCTTTTCGCGTTCTTCCTTTCCAATGTTCGCATTCTGCAGACTCAGGTCCAGCTGATCATTCTGGCGAACAAACACCAGTCGCTCAGAAACCGGTAATCCCTGGCTGGTGAACAAGGTGATATGCAAAATGCCACTAGGCAACTGGTTGGTAGGAATAAACCCGCTAATCCTGCCCTCAGATCCCTTCAACATGGCCCGGTACACCATCTGGTGCTGCATCTGGGCAAAGACCATCAGGTCATCGTAAGTGGTATCCAGCGGATTGGCAAGGATGGTCTGGAAAAAAATACGTGAGCCCCTGTTAAATACCTTCAGCATCGCACCTTTATTCAGCGCTGCCGGCAGGGCAAATTCCTTACTACCCCCGTTCGCACTTTGCATCTGTGCCTTGTAGGTCACGCCCTTGGCTGGTTCCAGGTCAAAACTACCCATACCGTCATGTTCTGACTTAATCTGGGCGACCACCTTTCCTTTATTATCCACGATCTTACCACTCACTTCCACGGGATAGCCGTCGGACTTAAGGGCTTTGAAAGCCACGGTACTAGTTACCCCGTTCATCAGGCTACCGCCCTCCGGGAAGAACTGCACCGCAAAGTCATTGCTCACAACCGCCGTACTATCCAGTACCTGCAGGGCATTTTTCTTACGGCTATCGTAAATGGCAATATTTTTATAAAACAGGTAGTCGGTATCATAGTTCAGCATCCAGGCCGTATAAGCCCTGAGCTGGTAGTTACCTGCAGGAAGGGTGTCTGGCAATATAAAATTGCCGGATGCACCAGCACCGCCCACAGGCAGTAACTTTTTCATTGCGATATTCCCATTCTTATTCAGCAATTCCACGTACAGGTTGGTGGCGGAAAGGGAAGGCTGGTTCTGCATCATTACATATGCTTTGAACCAGATGGTTTCTCCGGTAGCATAATAATCTCTGTCTACATGCAGATAGACTTTCTCCTGCGGGTTGCGTTTGGCAAATTCTTCCAGCGCTTTCATTACCTTCTCTGGTAGCCCGTTTATCGGCAGACTGGCAAAAACTGAGCAAATTCCAATCACACAGGCGGGCAAAATCCATTTTAACCGGGTGTACTTTCTATTCGTTGATGAGGCCATGCGGAACTTATTTATTACACTGCAATATCAATAATATGCGATAAATATACTAAGATGATGTTTTTAAATGGACGAATAATTACAGAATTAGTTTTTATTATTAAAATATATAATTTATATTCCCAATAGATCCAGTTGTTTCAAGGGAATTAAAAAAATCTCCCTAATCTGCTGTAAAAATGATTTTTTATAAATGGCCGCTTAGCCTGCATTAATTGTAATCTCCCCCAGGTAATTTAAATTTGCTGCATGTTTGAAGCACTAGACGAGTTTGTCTCGAAATACATTCGCCTCACCGCTGAAGAAACGGAGATCTTCCATTCCTTGCTGGAATACAGAAAGGTAAAAAAGAAACATTTCCTGTTGAGAGAGGGGGAGATCTGCCAGTTTGAAGCATTCATCCTGAAAGGCTGTATCCGTACTTATTATGTAGATAAAAGCGGTACCGAAACAATACTGAATTTTGCGGTAGAAGGGTGGTGGGTGAGTGATCTCAGCTCTTTTTCAGAACAAACGCCTTCCACACAGAATATAGAAACGCTGGAAGATAGTGAGCTGTTAGTGATCAATTATGAAAATAAGAAGATCCTGTTTGATGTAATTCCTGCATTTGAGAAGGTCTTTCGCATCCTGGTGCAGCGCTCATTGGGGGTATTGCAGCAGCGCTTTTATGCAGGTATTTCCCAGACAGCAGAAGAGCGCTATCTGGCTTTTATTGAAAAATACCCTCAAGTCGTACAGCGGGTACCACAACACCAGATAGCGCGATATATTGGTGTATCTCCGGAGTTTCTGAGTAAGGTGCGGAGTACCTTATATAAGAAACCTTAAATTATTATTTGAATACCAGCTTATTCGCGGTTTCCACTTCGTCCTGGCTCACGGTATGGCCCATACCCGGGTATAACTTTACTGTGATATCCGCACCCATATTTTTTAAGATTTTTTCACTCTCACGCACCCTCGTCACCGGCACATGCATATCCGGATCGCTGCTGCCAATGAACACGGGGGTGCCATTAAAGTCGCCGTGATAATTAGCCAGATCCGGTTCCGCACCAATTAAGCCACCGGTGAAAGCGACTACACCACCGTAAGGTTGTGCATGGCGGGTTACGTATTCCAGCGTGAGACAGGCTCCTTGTGAGAATCCCATGAAGTAGATATTGGAAGCGGGAATGCCGGCTTTCAATATATCGTCCACGATGGAATTGATCACAGTAATGGCTGAACTCAGTCCTGGTTCATTCTGGGCAACAGGAGCCATGAATGAATAAGGATACCAGGTATGGCCGCTTGCCTGTGGGGCAATTAATGCATAGTCACCTACATTAAGATAAGTGGCCAGGGAAATAATATCCTGTGCAGTGGCCCCACGTCCATGAATCATGATGAGGGCTTTTTTCGCCTGTGCGAGTGGCACTCCTGCTGTTACTATATTTTTCTGATGCGTCATGTTTGTCTCCTTTTTTTGATTTGCCTGAAATTGGATAGGATTCATCCTGATGAAATTCTTTTCGTTGAAAATGCTTTTCATCGTTCTCGAAGAAACCTCTCCTTCAACGCCCCCCTTCCATTTCTACTCCTGCAACCACAGATCCGCATACTCTTCAGGATGCTTCTTAAACTGTGCATGCACATACGCACACAGAGGTTTCACCTTCAATTGATGTGTTCTTGCATAAGCCACCATTCCATCCAGTAAATGCTTTGCCAGCCCTTTACCTTCCTGGGTATAATGAATTTCTGTATGATAAGCAGTGAGCACGCCATTTTCAATTCCAATTACCATTTCACCTACCTGTTCGTTATCCAGCATCAGGTAAAAAGCACCATGATTTTTCTGGTTAAGTCTGATCACAACTTCTTCCATAAAAAGTATTTAAAGAGGAGTAATTTAGTTTTGTTTGAAGCCGGCAGCGGGCCATTACTTCCCGCTGTTATTGCCGGCCTTCCCTTTTTACTGTAATGGCGGCAACACTTTTTCAATCTCCCCTCTCATCGTCCGGTACTGCGCAGGCAGTTTCAGGTTCTTCCCCAACTCCTCCAAAGGTTCATCCACCGTGAATCCCGGGTTGTCCGTCGCTAATTCAAACAGCACGCCACCTGGTTCCCTGAAATATAAAGAGAAGAAATAATCCCTGTCAATTTTAGGTGTAATGTTCAAGCCTTTCTTCATCACTTTTTCCCGGAATTTCATCAGGATCTCATCGTTCTTAACCCGGAAAGCCACGTGGTGATTGGTACCTGCTGCATTTTTACCTGCTGACTCTTTCGGAGATTCAATCAGGTCCACGATGTTTGCATTACCAATAGCGTCGGTTACAAAACGGTGCCTGTTTCCTTCCACGCCCTGTGGCTGATAACCTAATATCTCAGTCAGCACAGTGGCAGTGGGGCCAATGCTGCGCAGGTTCAATGTCACATTATGAAAACCTTTGGTTGCGTGGGCTGCCTTTACATCGGCCGTTTCCCATGCTGTACGGTCATCGCCATTCTTAGGCACGATCAGGTTCAGTTTCAACCCATCCGGATCTTCCAGCGGCAGGTACAGTTCACCAAAGCGTTCTGCTATTTCACCATGTTTCACACCCCGTTCTTTAAAGCGGGCTGCCCAGAACTCAAGACTGCCTTCAGGTACAGCATAGCCTATTTCAGTCGCCATACCGGTGCCGGTAGTGCCTTTGCCAATGCCTTCCCAGGGAAAGAAAGTGAGGATGGTACCCGGAGTGCCTGTTTCATTACCGAAATAGAAGTGGTAAGTACCGGGATCATCAAAGTTTACGGTCTTTTTTACGAACCGTACACCCAGTGTATTGGTATAAAAGTCAAGGTTGCGCTTAGCATTGTCCGCGATTGCAGTAATATGATGCAATCCTAAGATTCTATCTTCCATAAATGTCGATTTTAAATTTGAATATGTTGTAAGCTTCGGCCAGGCAAGGGGTAGGACAAGAAAGGTCCGCTGGTATTTATAAACAGTTCCTTCAGTGTTAAAAATACAGATCGCTCAATTTAATTCCGGGTTTATCAGTAGCTCATTGATAGCCGGAACTTATTTCATACTTATTATTTAAGTATTGATTATCAGTTACAAATGAGTTAAGTTCTAATAGTTCAGTGTGCCGAAAAGCCCATTTTTATAATCCTCGATAGCCTGGTCTACCTCTGCCATCGAACCCATCACAAAATTATCCTTTGCAGCTACCGGTTCGTCAATCACTTCGCCGGAAAGAAAGAGCAGCTGCGTATTTTCAGTAGTCGTGATCGTGAATTCATCACCTGTTTTATCAAACACAATTAAATTATGTTCTTTTACCAAAACATCCTCATTCACTTTCACACTGCCATGCGCGATATATACTAAAGTCCAGTATGCCGGGCTTACATTAAATTTCAGGGTCTTGTCTGCCGGAACCTCGCCCACAGCAGCTATTACTGGTGTATATGAAATATTGACTGGTCCTGTCTGACCATCAAAACTACCACTCACCAATCTCAGGTGATCCAGTACCACAGGCATAGAAGCCTTTGGCGCGAACTGGTATTTCGGGTCATCCCATTTATTTGCCACAGGTACATTCACCCATAATTGCAGGATCTCTTCCACACCACCATCCCGGTGTTCCTGTTCTGAAGGACCTTCACTATGAAGGATCCCTTTGCCTGCAAACATCCATTGAGCATCGCCTGCATTCAGCAACTGATCATTGCCAAAACTGTCTTTGTGATGTGCCTGCCCCTGTAATTGAAAGGTAACAGGCGCAAACCCCCTGTGCGGATGCGGATGAATACGGCTGTCAGATCCTTTAGGAATCACATCCGGACCGCCATGATGCAATACGATAAAAGGGCTTGCAAACCGGAAATCTGCGTGGGGCAGGGGTTGCAGCACCGTCTGTGTAGCGGTGATGTTTTTGGCCTTGCCGGCAAGTATATGGGTGATGTCCTTTTTCATAATTTATCCTTCATCTAAAAGTATCAAAATATTGTTTCTTAAAAAGGCGGCTTTCACACAATTTTAATCATCAATCGCGCTTTCACAAAACCCTTCCCATCCATTTTTACATTAAAAGAATATTATTGTTTCTTTTCCAGAAGAAACATAATCTCATTCCTCAGCAACCCGCTGCCACCACCATAATGTCTGGTGATGATGGCAGCAGGAGCGAGGCTTGACAACCGTTCCTTCAGTGTTGTTTCCTCTTCCTCAGTAATCCCTGCACACAACAAAATAATATCATATTCGGCTGCCTTCAAGGCTTCAAACGCACTATCATCTGTCGTCACAGCCTGTCCGGACCAGTCTTCAGGAGCATTCAGCAATCTTTGCATCACTGTCATAATCTCCTCATTGCGCCCGATTGCGAGTATCTTAGTATGCCCGGTTGTCATAATGCAATGTTTTAAGCCAGTTTGGTAAATTCAGAAAGTGGCTTCCGTGTTCTTGGTGCCAGCTCTCTTGATTTGTATGGCTCTTCCAGTTTCTCCGCTTCGTCTCTGCGACCCAGGGCGATGATCACCAGTGGTTCTTCAGTAGGCAGCAGTTCCAGTGATTCAGCAATCTGCTGTTTATGGAAACCTGCCATCACGTGACCATTGATCCCCATGCTATCTGCCTGTAACAGCAGGAATGCATTACTCATACCCGTGTCGTGTGCATAGTAATGATTCTTCTGCTCCAGGTCTGGCAGTTCCCTGATCCCTATGCTCAGTACCAAAGCGGCTGCATTCTTTGCCCATGGCTGATTACCCGGCATTAGGGCAGAATACAGTTTGTCAAAACCCGGTGTACCCGCTAATGCATACACGTAGCGCCATGGCTGGGAATTGTTTGCACTTGGTGCCCAGCTGGCACCTTCCAGGATAGTCAGTACTTCTTCTTCTGTCACTGGCTGTGCTGAGTAAGAACGTGGGCTCCAGCGTTCTTTAATTAAATCCAATACCTTGTGTGATGTCTGTGCGGTCTTAACTGATGACATAAAAAAAGTTTTACAAAGTTATAGTCCTCATTTTTAGCGGAACTGATTACTAGTTGTATAAATTACGGTTTTAAAGGTACATCCATCAACAATATTTCTGCGTCACTTTCTAAAGCCGTGAGTGAAAAACTGTCTGTATCCCAGATCCCAAAACCATCTCTCGCATCCAATACCTGGCCGTTAATGTCAAAACGACCTTTAATCACGAATGCATACACGCCATTGCCTGGTTTCTGAATTTGATAGCTGGTAGCAAAGTCCTTGTCAAAGCGACCTAAGTTGAACCATGCTGCCTGGTAAATCCAGGTACCCGCATCGTCAGGGTAGGGGCTCAGTACCTGGTGGAGCTGGTTCTTCTGTGTCAGATCGGGTGTGATCTGGTCGTACCTTGGTTGCACATTCAGTTGGTTAGGAAATACCCAGATCTGCAGAAATTTGGCCGGACGATCAGCGTTAGCATTGTATTCACTGTGGAATACGCCGGTTCCGGTGCTCATTACCTGTATGTCGCCCTGTTTGATAACGATTTTGTTACCCAGGTTGTCCTTGTGTTCAAGGTCTCCTTCCAGGGGGATGCTGATGATTTCCATATTGTCGTGTGGGTGGGTGTCAAAACCACGGCCACCGGCTACAATGTCATCATTGAGTACGCGCAGCGCGCCGAAGCTCATTCTGTCAGCATTATAATAACCTGCGAAACTGAAAGTGTGGTGGCTATCGAGCCAGCCGTGTGCGGCATGTCCCCTGGTAGCTGCTTTATGAAGAATTGTCTTTGCCATTGTTTGTTTCATTTGTTGGAACAAATATCGAACTATTTATCTGAGTAAACCATTAATCTGGATTAAGAAAATGGGTATCTTTGGCCCCGTTTTACCCGGATACCTATATATGAAGAGACTACTGTTATTAGTTGCCCTGGGCATATTTACCCTACAAACTGCTGTTGCCCAACAATTTAGATTTGGAATTGGGGGTGGTACCATGAACCAGGATACCAGGAAAGATCCTATTTTTATGCTTGCTGTAAGTCCGGGAGTATATTTCCCCGTATCGAAAAGGACTTCGTTTTCCCTGGAGATGCCGCTTAAGATGGGGTATGGAAAGGGGAATATAACTTCATTCCCTGCTGATTATAAGCAATTTACTAACGAGGCAGATGGTTTTGCCTTCAATATTCCACTGATGCTGAACTTTAATTTTGGCGCAGGAGCAGTGCGTGGGAAAAAAGATACAATTGGTGCTGCCAGGTGGTCTACAGTAGCCAGGGAAGAAGGATTCGGTTTCTTCCTGGGCCTTGGGGTCGCCTCTTACAACACGATTCAAAAGAATACTTACACGACATTTTTATCGCCTGATGTGGAAACTGGTTATCGCATGACAAATGTTACTGACATATTTTATAATCAAAGCACTGGTGTCATGTTAAATGCTGGGGTCCGCTTTGGTGTGGGGGCGCATAAACGTAGAAACCTTGAGCTCCGGTTCATTTATATGAAAGGAATGACGAGTGAAAAACCGGAGGTTCGCGGGGTGACATTTGCCTATGTATTCTAAGGTTGTAAAAAAATGCAATATTGCAGGACCTAATTGTGCTCTTATTACTAATTATAAATCAAACACTTAGTACCCAAAATGAAAAAACTTTTACTCATTGCTTTTATCGCCTTTGCATTTGTTCAATCGTCTTTTTCCCAACGTTTCAAGGCAGGTGTCGGTGCAGGTATTTCCATCGAAACTGCTGATTACATAGATACCAAAGCGAATTTTGGTTTTACTTTTTCCCCCGCCTTATTTTTTGCAGAAGCAGAAAACAGCTCTTTTTCAGTAGGTATTCCATTGAGCCTCGGGGTCAATGAAGGCTACTCCTCAGATTATGAGAATTACGGGGGCGTGTACGGTGGTACCAGTATAGGATTGATGCTGGATGTACCCGTGATCGTGAACTTCAACTACGGCGCGGGGGCCTTAAAAGGTGGCAGCCAAAAATGGGGCTTCTTCGTGGGTGGCGGTTATGGCTATCACCTGACGACTGCGAATTATTATTATAATTATGATAATAATGGCAATTATAAAAGCACGGAAAACAGTACACTGGGTGTAACCGCCAATGCAGGTTTTCGTATAGGCACGGGCCGTCGCCACAGGCATAACATTGAGGTGAAATTCTCCTATATGAAAGGGCTTACGGATTACAAGCCTGATGTATACGGCGTGAATTGTATTTTCAATTTCTGACAATAAATGTCTAACAATAAAAAACGCTTCTGCCTTTTAAAAGCAGAAGCGTTTTTTATGATAAGTCAGATCATTTATTATATGCGGCTTCTTCTGCCCATCACCAGTGAAATCACCAGCAATACCAGGAAGATGAAGAAGATAATTTTGGCAATACCTGCTGCACTGGCTGCAATACCACCAAAACCGAACAAAGCGGCAACTAATGCGATAATTAAGAATGTGACTGTCCAGCGTAACATAACTTTAAGATTTTATAGTGAGTAAATGTAAGTTCACAATAAGTAAATCTAAAATAGTGCCGGGTGCCAAATGCTGTCTCGGAGGGGGCTTTCAGGTGAAAAGGTGTGACCTAAGTTCCACAAAGTAGGTATTGAACCCCCATCGGTACGGTGTGGCAGGATGTTTTTAGACCATTTATACCGCATCAGTGCGCTTTTTTATAAAGTTCCCTGGATAAAAGGCGGCGTATACCCTTCCCTTTAAAAATTGATTTAAATAGACGCAGGTCAGCTGCTGTACATACGGATGCCGGCTACTGTCAGTATTTCCCATAGCGGGCGCAGCCTTTTTTATAAGGATAGAAAGAGAAGAAAAGTCTTCATGAATTGCATGTTTGGAATTCAATGCATATTTTACACCCTAGCCATGTTCAGAATATGCCTTAGTTTCGGGATGTTTAAGATCGCCTGAACTGCCAGCTGATTCAAAGGTCCGGCTGCTGTAAAAGGTTTTGTACACGTGCAGGGGGCTCATAAATTGAGGTGGGGAGGGCTACAGGCATAGAGCCGCGTAATAGTGGATAGAAGGAGGTAGGGTGCTTTCATAGCCCTCATTTAAGGCCAATGAAATGTATGCTTGCCCCGGACAACTAATTTTAGCATTTTTTTAGTAACCTGTTTTTTATAATTTTACCCTTAGCAATGAATAATAAAATAGGCTTCGACGTATTATTTAATAATGCCACAATCGGCATTATTGTAACAGATGATAAGGGCAGGATTATACTTGCAAATCCTTTCCTGCTAAACCAGTTTGGCTATAAAGAAGATGAGGTGCTGGGCCAGCTCATAGAGCTGCTGGTGCCCACCCGTTACCAGCACAAGCATGTTCACCACAGGGATGGCTTTAACAAGCATCCCCGTAATCGTCCGATGGGTGCCGGTCTTGAACTCTTTGGCCGCCGTAAGGATGGAAGTGAATTTGCCGTGGAGGTAAGTCTCGGTAACTACAATACGGAAGCAGGTCATTTTGTCATCGCCTTTGTGAGTGATATTTCTGCCCGCAAGGCATCTGAACAGGCATTGATCAATCTCAATGCTGAATTGGAGCTGAAAGTGGATGAACGTACCCGCGCACTCAGCGAAATGCTGGAGAAAGAGAAAGGGCTGAACGAACTGAAATCGCGTTTCGTGACGATGGCATCCCATGAATTCCGGACGCCGCTAAGTACGATCCTTTCGTCGATCTTCCTGATAGCGAAGTACGAAACGACAGAAGAGCAGCCCAAACGGTATAAGCATATAGAGAGGATCAAGTCGGCCGTGAATATGTTGACGGATATCCTGAATGATTTCCTCTCTGTAGGCAAGATAGAAGAAGGAGCGATTCAGGTACGAATCTCAGAATTTGACATCAAAGCGCACATCGAAAATATCCTCAGCGAACTTGTTGGCCTGCTCAGACCCGGACAGGAAATAGAGTACTCACACATCGGGCATACCATTCTGACACTGGACCCCGTTCTGCTTAAACATATTACTATCAACCTGGTATCCAATGCGATCAAGTTCTCGCCTTCAGGTAAGCCGGTATTCTTAACAACTTCATATGTGGGTGGGGAGCTGGTGCTGTCTGTAAAGGATCATGGCGTAGGTATTTCTTTTGAGGACCAGCAACATTTGTTTGAAAGGTTCTTCAGAGGGGAGAATGTATCAAATATACAGGGAACGGGCCTAGGCTTGCATATTGTAGCGAAGTATACGGAGTTGATGAATGGACGGATTGAGTGTATCAGTGAGCTGGATAGGGGTACGGAGTTTAGGATTACGTTCAGGCCTTTTGTTTGATATGAGTCGTTTTTGAGTTTGGCTAAATGCCTTGAATTCGACTAAATGTTTTGTATTTGAATAAATGATCAAGGCCGGTATGCCTCCTTTTCGCAAGCCGGTCCATTACTACCCGGGATTCTTATATAAGAATTTTATTATCAGGTTGTTAGCTCCAATTATCCCCAACTCCATCTTTCCCCCTTCGTTTATCGCAGCTCCATGATTATAAGCAGCTCGATCCCTGACTACAATCATTTGTGACCATCGTCAGCCGTCCTACATTTAGCACATAATACGAGTAACCAGCCCTTTACGATCGACGCCTATTTTCAATCTTTAACGCTACTCTTATGCTCTTATCACAGTTAAATACGTGCACCATGGAAATTTATATCAGCGAAGAAGACCTGCTGCAAAATATCCAGGAGAAGTTTCAGGCAGCATACCCTCACCTCAGACTGGAATTCTTTAAGCACCCACATGAAGCTGGGGAAGGTTGCCCACGTAATGAAAAGTGGCCATTGGATACCCCTATAGAAGATATTCGTATGATCCATAGCTTCGGCTGGATCGATATTAGCGAAGACCGCACTGTTGCGGAACTGGAGAAAGATTTTTACAGACAAATAGGCCTGTCTGTTCAGGTGCTGAGGAAGAGCGGCCTTAGTTGGCTGCTCACCACACGCACCGATCACCTGACCTTAAAGATCCAGGATGAAATGGGCGCGGGAGTGCTGTAAAGAGTTGTAATTGAAAGATTTGAGCTGTTAAAAATACTACCTGCCAGCGATAAACAGTGGTAATTGGAAGATTGGCTTCTGTAGAAGGAAACCCGGAATTATTAAAGGTAATAGTACAAAGATTGCTTTCTGACAAGGAACCCGAAACCCTTACTGCCGGTAGCCCAAAGATTACCTTTTTGGCATAGACCTGGCCAGCTATCATTACCACAACATACAGGGATCGGTTTTATATAAAAGCCTCCCCCTAAACATACTCGCCTTCCGGCAACAAATTGCTGTATCATGAATGGGCAGTCCCCCTCGCAGCCATGGTAAGGGCTGAACAGTAAGTACACAACTCAGCCTCTTTCGGTAAAACGAATGGGGCTGACCTTTTTAGAGATCAGCCCTGCATCGGGATTGCACCTTGTTACGATGGATATTGGGTTAACATTGCTCGTCGTCGTCGTTGTTAGAATTTAGTCATAGGTATAGTGTAATAGGTAATGATTGTTTTTCTTGTTGTGTTAAATGTTTAGATTTTGCTGTCTGATGCTCATTATTATAGCAATGAAACACTGCCATAACAATGATTATCTGATATAACTTAATGACAATTGTTGTAAGCAAAGATTAATTGTTACATAAAAACAGGGCCTGGCTGGACATCCGTTCTGAAGGCAGTTCATTGTTCACCACAATAAACGCTCTTTCTTTACATCCCAGGTACTCCCTCAATTCCGGCAGGTTATGATGTGTAAAAGTCACATCCCTGTAATGACTGGTAAACCACTTGCCCAGTTCTTCCTCATGGTCGGTCAGGCACACCACGTTTACCGGCAAATCTTTCAGATCCGGGAATAAATATGTAAACTGTTTGATTGCATTAATACTCGCCGCTTCACCATCATAGATGAATACAAGCTGGTCTAATCCTTCGAAATGTGAGGGCATCACTACCACAGGACATGCTGCACCATGCAAGGCAATTCCATCTGGCTGTAACAGCACCAGGTCTGCAAAACGGCTTTCAGCCACGATATCTGCATTTGTAATAGCCGTATCTGGATGTAAAGCACCAATTATATTCCTCGCATCACATGCCTTTTTAAAACTTCCGGCAGCACTCTTTTGAAGGAAAACACCCGTCAGTTTTGACTTAGATAACTGACAGATAAAACCCGCAAAATCCATTGCTTTATTGCTAAGTTGCTGCGCGTCCGTTACAAAGAGAATCTTTTCCATAGCCATAGTATTACTGGTTTCAACAAAGGTATTACCGCAGTGAGGGTTTTTACATGATAGCCGTCAAGACGGGTGGTGATGTTCGTAAGGGGATTTATCTACTTCAAAGGCCGATTTGTCCACTTCAGGAAGTTCTGCTTGTTGGTTCAGTTGGGATTGAGCAATTTTAGTGTAGCGAAGGATGGTAGCGACCTGTGAATCCTGAAATGGTAAATTATTAGTGAAACTGGAATAGGGTATCTGTGAGTGAAAGCTGAAAAAGTTAGCTGCAGTAAATCCTTAAAAAGGTAGCTGTTAGAGAAACTGGGAATAGGGTATCTGTAAGTGAAGCAGGAAAAGGTATCTGTTAATGAAAATTTAAAAGGGTATCTGTGAGTGAACGTCGAAAGGCAGCAGCAGTAAATCCTTAAAGCTAAACTATCAGTGAATCCTGAAAAGGTTTATCATCTGTTTTAAAAAGTGCAACTATTTAGTGTTTCTAAAAAAGTGCAACTATTAGCGTATATAACAGTTGTAGGTTTACGTAGTAGGCCGGGGTATTTCTATCCCGGCTGTTTTTATTTTAAGAGAAGAGTTATTTCAACAAAGCCGCCAGCTTCTCCTGCAAATCGTCCTTTCTCAAACCTTTCGCTATCACTTTTCCATTACCATCTACCAGGAAATTACCCGGTACAGCTCTGCCAGATTTTCGCGCATGATCCATACTTTGGTAAAGATCTCCCTGGCCAGATCATGAGCTAATTCAGGGGATTTTATATAATGCAAGATATTGGCATACATGCCCTCCCAATGCTGATCCAAAAAGCATACGAATGGTCTTTTGATCACCTTCGGCTGCACGGAGAAGGACTAATTTTCATTTTGCTGTGTCGTATTCATTCAGAGTTTAAAATAGCATTTATACTGGTTTTCTATAAGCAATCGACTGAATGAAGCCAAAATAAAAGAAGCGTTTATGCAAAATGCTGTACTTCCCCTGTGTGAAACAAGTGGACATATCAAAGAGAGATTTAGCCTCTACATTGCAGAGCAGGCGAAAAAACGAGTACATGGTTTTCAGGAGCAGTTTATGCCACCAGCGGCTTTTTTCTTTGTCATAAAAGAAATCTGCAAATAACCAGAGGCCGCCATCTTTAAGGGAATAATGTAGCTGCCAGAAGACAGGCAGTGCCCGTTCGGGAACGAAGTTGTCAAATAGGAATGGCGTGATAATGACGTCGTAATCGTGTTCGGGGATATAGTCTTCGATGGGTTGGTGTACAAATTTGACGGTATTTTCGTTTATATCCCGCTTTTGAGAAAGGGAGATCATATTGCCTGAGATCTCCACATAAGTGATGGAAAGGCCTTTTTCATGATACTGCGCCATTCGTTCTAAGATCCAGCCAGTACCACCGCCCACAACCAGTACCTGGCTACCGGCAGGGATATATTTTAATAAAGTCACCTGGGCATTTTCCAGCGAGCGGTAAAATACCACTTTGCTCAGCCAGTCATATTGGGTGGCGACTTTGTCGTAGTTGTTTTTTTGCTCAGCCAAATGGTACGGTGATTTTAGAATTAATACGAAGTTACCAATTTAATCCTTCTGGTAATTCGTTAAAATGCCTGGTCCATTTGGGCACCGCTTGAATGCTAATTTAAAAATCCTTTTGGTAACAACTACTATGTAAACGCCAAATCAGTAAAAGTGGTAAATACATCAGTATCTTGTATAAATATATAATGGTCAGGTATTAAGAACTTTGCTTAGTTAATTTCATTAAGACCTGAAGGGTATGAAAGATTCAATAAACAATAAGGGGATATTCAATATACAACAGGATCGAGGAGACTTTCTAAAAAAGGGAATTCTCCCCGCATCCCCGGCTGTGCTTGCCCCCGGTATTTTGTTTTCACAATCAGAACGAGACAAGTTATCGAAAAGAATCAAAGAGAGCTATTTTTAAAATAATATTTGAACTTGAATAACCTTTAATTCTATGAAGTCAAAAATAACAAAACTCTTATTGCTGTTTTCCTTCACAATATGTATCAATAACACAATGAACGCACAAACAATAGAAAAGGTAACATTGAAAGCCTTAAACAGCCATCAGCAAAACCTGGCTGCTCTTTCCGCACTTACCGCTTCGGGAAATACGGAAGAACTTAAAATAGTTTTCAACGCATGTCTGGATGGGGGATTGGCTATCAACGAAATAAAAGAAGCATTGGTCCAGCTTTATGCCTACTGTGGTTTTCCACGTAGTTTGAATGCGCTTGGCGTTTTCAAAACTGTATTGGATGAAAGAGCCACAAAAGGTATAAAAGACAAAGAAGGCAAAGCGATTGTAGTAGAAAATACTACGTCTGACAAATACGAACAGGGTCGAAAAGTACTGGAAAGACTTACCCAAACACCGCAGAAAAAACCTGCACCGGGCTTTGGAGAATTTGCACCAAGAGCTGATAGTTTTTTAAAAGAACATTTGTTTGCGGATATTTTTGGTAGCGATGTACTTAGCTACAGTCAGCGTGAGCTCGTTACTATCTCTGCACTGGCAGCAATGCCGGGTGTAGAACCACAATTGAAAGCCCATATAGGAATGGGTAAAAACACGGGGATTACAGACGACCAGCTAAAAGAACTTACACTGATCATTGACCAATACATCAGTCGTGTGCAGGGCAATGTACTCCGAAAATGCATTGGAGAAAAAGAACAGCCTTTGCTGGCAAATGATATGATGGTGCGTATTTCAGAAATAGAAATTATACCGGAATTTTTGGAGCAGTATAGAACAATTCTAAAGGAGGAAGCGGCAGCATCCGTTAACATAGAACCTGGCGTAGTGGCTATTTTTCCTATGTTTCAGAGAGAAGCCCCCAATCAGGTAAGAATAGTAGAAATATACGCAGAGAAAAGTGCATACGAACATCATTTGGCGACACCCCAATTCAAAAAATATAAAGAAACTACCCTGAAAATGGTGAAATCATTGAAGCTGGTAGATATGGATGTATTAGACACCCAAACAATGGTTGCCATTTTTGGAAAATTAAAAAACATTAAAATGGAAGACAAAAATAAAATCCCTTTCATCAGTGAATTTCCTACAGGAAATGAGAACACTGACTTTGCCCGATATTTCATAGGAAAATCTTATGTAGCTCCGCTTACTTCCCATAAGGAGCTGAATGTTCCGATTGCCAACGTAACCTTCGAACCGGGATGCCGCAACAATTGGCACAGCCACTCCGGCGGGCAGATATTGATTGTTGTGGGTGGTGAAGGACTATACCAGGAAAGAGGGAAGAAACCCAGACATATCAGGGTTGGCGATATAGTGGAAATCGGACCGAACGTAGAACATTGGCACGGTGCAACGGCCAACAGTTGGTTTTCCCATCTGGCAATTATGTGCAATCCACAAGCGAACGAAAATAAATGGTTGGAACCCGTAAGTGAAGATGTTTACAAAGAAGCAAATTGAAAGAAGTGTTAAATTATAAGCAGCGATGGCGTTGCTGTAATACATCTCCTTATGTAATCGGGCAGGCGATTTCCGTAGAAGGCAATAAATCTCTTCGATTAGGGTATGAATAAGAATGGTATAAAGGTTATCCAGATAGACAACCTGACAGACTATAATCCTTCCTTTAGCCGGAGAGATTTATATAGGATTTGTATCGTTACAGGCAACAGTACCTTATACTTCGGTGACCAGAAAGTTGTGATGTCGGGAACATATCTTTTTTGGGAAATGTCAATACACCGTATTCCTGGGTAATGGGTACCAATAAAAGCGCTGGCTACAGTTGTCTTTTTACAAAGGAGTATTTACAGGAATACGATTCAGTATTTACTGAAACCAAATTAACGGCCTTGTTCAAAGAAGGCACAGTACCACTGGTTCCATTAACGAATCCGAACCAGATTTCTTATATTAATTTTGTCTTTGAACGGATTGTGATAGAAATTCAGGCAGGCTATACCTCTCAGAAAGATGTGATAAAAACACTGTTACAGCTTATCCTTTTTGAAGCGTTTAGGTTGTGGCAGGAAGAGAATAATTTCGAAAATAGAGAAAAAGGAAATGCCGCAGAAAAAGTCTCCACAGCGTTTTTGTCGTTATTAAGCAGTCAATTTCCAATAGAGGACAAAAATGGTAAACTGATCTACAAAAACGTTTCCCAATATGCAGGGAAACTTTCTGTGCATCCGAACTACCTAAACCGAATGGTGAAGGAACATACGGGTAAACCCGCTTTGAAGCTTTCCCGCTTATTGACCAAAAGAAAGCAGGATAGTTTGGCGGCGTCCTGCTTGACTTCGGTTTTTAACAAACTTAATGTTTGGAAGAACCTGATACAGAAGACATATCCCTTTTTATCTTTTCTCTGTGTTGCATTCCCCATTTTGTCATCGCATTTACGACTTCTTCAAGTGTCTGACTGTAAGGAAGCAGTTCGTATTCAATAATAACAGGATAACCAACAGAAACTTTTTTCACGATAAATCCATTCATTTCCAACTCTTTCAATTCGCTTGAAAGAACTCTCGCAGAAATTCCCTTAACTTGTTTTTGAATTTCGGTAAATCTGCTGTTACCTCTTGCCATAGCAATGATTATCATTAGTTTCCATTTGCCACCGATGACGTAAAGAAAATCACTGACTGCCCCAAGAATTTTACTGCATTCTTCCGTAAACTCTTTGTTTACTTCTTGTTTATCACTTGTTTCCATAAATCATATTATTTATATTAGTTCCTAACCTTTAGGTAACAACTAATAAATTGTTAGCAAATGTAGTATAGTTTTGTTGGACAATAATTACAAAAATGTTCAATAAAAAATTATAGTTATGACATTAGAAATTTTAAAGGCAAAGGAAGAATTAAGAAACCTGATAGATGCTTATGCCTATTTAGGTGATGAAAAAAAGATTTCCGAACAAATGGGCTTATTTACCAAAGATGCCACATATACGGTTTATATGAATGGTGTAGTAATAGCAAATACAACGGGAACAGACGTGTTGGAAAAGGAATTTAGCGGACACGCTTCGCAGGTAAAAACCTACTTTACGTTAAACGGACAACATACCGCAAAAATAAATGGCGATACGGCGACAGGTATTTCATTTTCTCAACTCAAAATGATAAGAGAAAATGAAGGAAAAGATGTCATTACCGATTACAGTGTTAAATACGAAGACAAATATGTTTTTCAAGACGGGCGATGGTTGATAAAAGAACGTGTCGGGTATTTTCTAATTATAGAAGCAAGAGCGTTAAGCAATTAATACGCTTCCAAAACCGATTAGAAAAAATGAAAACAAAAAAAATCATTACGATTTCCCTTACTGTACTGGTTGCGATAATGGTCATCACAAGCGGGCTGATGAAAGCTATTCACTTGCCCTGGTCTGTGGATGCTCTTGTCAAACAAAACCTCCCCAACGCAGCTACTGTACTTGGCTTAATGGAAATGTCATTCGCTATCCTTTTTGTAATCCCGAAAACGATGCGTATCGGCTTTGGGGCATTCTTTTTAAGGTAAAACAATATTCAAAAGTAACGTTTTAGTAACCTTACTTTTGCCAAACCGCACTTTTTATTGCTTTTTCCCGTACTACCTAAAAATCATAAAACGGCTGTAAAACCTTTATTTACAGCCGTTTTACCTGTTTGTAATCTTTGATGTATTTTTACGGAAGATTTATTTTAAAGCATAACTAATAAAGGCTATTTTCCTGCTATCCGGGCTCCATGAGGGTACGTTAATAGTACCTTGCCCACCGAAAAATACTGGTGTAAGATCTTTTATCGCTTTAGTTTTTATATTCATTAACCGCAGTTTTACCTGCTTCCCAAACAAATGCTCTTGTTTCTCATCTGAGGTGTAGGAAATGTAGGCAATCCATTTGTTATCAGGGGAGGGATGAGGAAACCAATTTGAGTGATTGTCAAAAGTTAGTTGTTCCGGCATTGAACCGTCCATCAGCATTCTCCAGATTTGCATATGACCGGTTCGATAAGAATTGAAATAGATGTATCGGCCATCAGGAGCGTAATCAGGCCCATCATCCAGTCCGTCGCTCGTAGTTAATCGTTTTTCTTCACCACCTGATGTATTGACTGCGTATATATCAAAATTACCATTGCGCTCAGCACAATAGGCGATTGTTTTGCCATCCGGGCTCCAGCCATGCCAAAATGAAGGAACTGCAGGTGTTACCCGTTTGGGAGTTCCACCTGTAATGGGTAAAATATAAATGGCAGATTTATAAGGTTTGGTGGATGAATCTTTTCTATCATTATGACTGATTGCCAGCCACATCCCGTCTGGTGAAATTCCGTGATCATTATTGCATTCAGTCGCGAAGCCGGTATTAAGTTCCTGCATTCTTTTTGTAGCCAGGTCGAGTGTATAAATTTTACCGTAACTATTTACAAGCAGGTAATTGTTTGCATGCCAGTTGGGAGCCTCAATATGTTTGTCAGAACTAAATATTGTATCAATTTTGCCGGTGTAAATATCCAGCGATTGTATATAACTGCAGGTATCATGTTTTTGTTGGGCGGTAGCGGGGAATGTAATGAGATAATATGCCGCTATATATGCAGCATGTAATTTGGGAAGTTTCATTTTTATGGATTTTAAACGTGGTTATCTAAATATAGCGATTTTTACGCTGTATAAATAGAAGAAAAGAGTGTTTTATGCCGAAAGCGCTTGAATTAAGATTTCTTTAAGTTGGCAGCCAAATTTCTTTGAAGAGCAAAACAATTCGTCGCAGAAATTGCGTGTTAATCGTCGATTGTTTAATATAAAACACCTTTCCGGATGTGTGAAATTTTCACTCAGACAGCAATTTATTAAATAAATTGTTGTTTAAAATGGAATAAATTTCATATTTTACGTGAAATTTTCACGCAGCATGCTTGTTCGCTTTGTCGTTAAGAACTTATTCTCCTTTCATGATGAGACGGAATTTAATTTATTGCCAGGGAAAACCAAACGGCTAAATCATCATAAATACAAGGTAAATCAGGTTGAAGTACTAAAGCTTTCTGCTTTGTATGGCGCTAATGGTGCAGGAAAGTCGAATTTAATACGGTCTATTTCATTATTAAAAAAGATGCTGTTAGATTCATCCATTCCGACAGCCTTTAGTACTCAGAAATTCAGACTTTCGAAATCTACTGGTAATGAGCCGGTGGAAATGTCAATTGAGTTTTTCACTCATTCTTTCATATACTATTATGCGGTATCAATAAATGAAGGAATCATTCTGGATGAATACTTTAGTTCCCTTGCCGCTGATGGAGAAGATGAAATGATATTTCATAGAGAATATAAAGACAAAAAAACTTCTATAAGTTTTTTTAAAGAATTTGAGGAAAAGGAAGAGAATAAAACATTAAAGAAAATCATAGAAACTGACTTGTTAAAAACAAATCAGCCATTATTCTCTCTTCTTAATACAATTACTAATGATCATTTCATTCATATAAAAGAAGCTTACCATTGGTTAAATGAAAACCTTACAATTATTTATCCTGATACAAAGGCAGCAGGACTGGTGTTGGCTATAGATGCCAATTCTCATTTTAAAGATTTTGCAGTTGATACCATGGAATCTTTTAGTACAGGAATTACAGATTTAAAGATAGAGGCTAAGACAATTGAAGACTTTTTAGGAAGAGGAAAAGAGAAGGAAATTGAAGAGATTAAAGCAGAGTTAAAAAATAATCCTGAGAAGAAAATTGGCTTTATGGCCAATAATACGACTAAAGAAAATGTCGCGGTTGTAAATGACGATGGTGAGATTATGGTAAAAAGGCTGGTATTTGAGCACATAGGGGAAAAAGAAGAAAAATTCGAATTTTCATTTAGTGAAGAATCCGACGGCACCAAACGATTGCTTGAATATTTGCCTGTTTTAAATAATATTATAAGTCAATCGCAGACATTTATTATTGATGAGATTGAAAGAAGCATACACCCGCTCATTGTGAAGGAGTTGGTGAGTAAATTCTCTGCTGATGAAGTCACAAAAGGCCAATTGATTTTTACTACTCATGAATCAAACCTTTTAGACCAGGAAATTTTCAGACCTGATGAAATCTGGTTTGCTGAAAAAAACATTATTGGGGCCACTAAATTATACTCCCTTAGTGACTTTAAAGAACACAATACAATTGATATTAGAAAGGGGTACTTAAGTGGGAGATATGGTGCGATTCCTTTCGTTGGAAATTTACATGACTTAAATTGGCATAAATTTCAAGATGAGGCGAAGTAATATATATACCAGGCGAGAGCCGGAGTTTGCTGAAATTATCTCCTGTTCGCTAAAATGATGGCGACCTGACATCGATGATTTTCTTCGCTTCATATTTGTAATTCTTTCGAACGCAAAGTTAGACGCTAATCAATATCATTCGTGAATGCTCCGCATAGAATGCTTACCAATTTAGAGCTTCCGGTATTTCGTTAAAAAGCCCGGTCCATTTGGGAACTGTTCTGTATTCAACAATTTTGATGGTTCTCCATACAGAAGGGTGCTGACATCTTGAAATATACCTTTTTGTATCTTCCTTAATGTTATTTTGAATTTCTTCCAGCGGTCTGGTCAGATCAAAACGCTCATCGTATGGGGTTAATAGATCTTTTAAGGCATCAATACTCTTAGCCTGCAGGATTTTTACCAGCCGATCCATGGTCTCATAATAGTGACGGGCAGCGCTTTTTCGGGCGGCTATCAAAGTATCTCTTGTATTCAGTTCCAGAATTTCAAGGGTGCTTGTTGCCTTATTTGTATCCTGTCTGCTAAGGCCTGGTAATAGCGAAAATTCATAAGTTTTAGGATTTAAAATCATAAACTGATCCGGATCTTCTGTCCTTATATTAATAAAGGCAATACGATTATGAGATGGGGCCGATTGGCGTTGTAATTCTACAAGCTCGTCGTTATTATCCAGTACAAATGCTTTATCCAGTTTGTGACCAGTATTGCATTGTTTACAGGCAAGGATGTAGTTTTCCCATTCAAAGGTAAATTCAGGGAAATACGATTTAGGAAAAATATGTTCTATATCAGCGGCCTCATTTTGCTCACAATAGTTACAGATACCTTCAGACACACACATGCTGTGCAAAGTATCGGTAATTACCCGGAAGCCAGCCTTCTTTTGTTGAGAGCTTTCTTTTGACTTCCAAAGTGCATGGGCTTTTTGCACTTTTTCTGTAAAGGTTATTTTATTGTTGATTTGGTGCTGAAGTTCTGCTAATATCCTGTTTTCATTGTCATTTAACTGTTGGGGAGCCAAACGGATCATCTGTGCTTAGAATTTTTTGTAAGTGAAGCCTTTCTTTTTCTTCGATATCTGAGATTTTACCTAAAGCTGCTAGGATATTTAGTTCTCCTAGTCGTTCTAGTTTCTCATTAGACCTTCCAGATCTGACAGGTGATTTACCAAAAAATTCTGTGCCATAGGCATCAAGGACATTTCCCAGGATTAATTTCTCTTTATCGACACCGATTATTTCAAATGTTTCATCATTGTCATTTCCGGGAGAAGCTAATTTCCATATTGATCCGTTCTCACTGGCTCTGCAAACTAGCGGACTATGTGTGGTGACTATAAATTGAATTTTAGGAAAGTATTTCGTAAACCAGCTTCCGATCCTTGTTTGCCAGGAGGGATGGAGATGGGCGTCGATTTCATCTATTAAGACGACGCCAGGTAAATCAATTTTCATTACACCTTCTCTTATACTTTGAAATACCAGGTCCTGTCCATAGCATTTTACGAGTTGTCTTAAAAGTTCAAAAGTCAAACTTAAAATTGATCTATATCCATCACTGAGTTGATTGACCGAAATTTCAGCACCACCAGCATCCTTAAAGATGACACCATCTGAGCTAATATCGTATAGTTTGGTATTATGAGGGAGGAAGTCCTCGGAGTTTATTAAAGATTTTAGGTTGTCGATTAAACTTTGATCTTCCTTTTTCTCAAGTATCTGGTATTTTAATTTAACTAACCACTCGGTTGCCTCAGTGAGTGCCACATCTTCGCCAAAGGCAGATAAATGCGCTCCGAGTTTAGGTTGCGTATTATATACCTTATTCCATTCAGGATTTCCTCCAGCAAAGCGTCTAAATGGACCGTATGCAACAGAGAACCATCCACTTCCCGTCCCCCAATTACGTAAAGAAGGTTTTATTATCGTCTTAGGAGATGTAAAACTAATTCTATCCTTACTTCTATGGAATAGTAAAGTGTTGAAAAATATATAATTGTTGTTTAAAATTAGGTGTCTAAGTTCTTCGTCTAAAGGAATAGTCTCCATTGTCTTATCGATAAGTACCTTTAATTTCTCTAGACCTAAATTTTCCTTCGATTTACTGATAAATTCCTCTATTTTCTTTGAAGCTAAATATTCCTTACTTTCTCGGATAAGACTGCTTAAGTCCTCTATTAAATGTTTATCTACTTCATTCCTGATTATTTCCAATGAAATATTTCCCATTTCTTTATCAATACTTAACCAATCTCCCCAATCCGACCTTAATCCCATAGCTTCCTCCGGACCGATTAAAGCCAAAGCTATTGACCTTATAATAGTAGACTTCCCCGCACCATTATCCCCAATTAAAACATGCCAACCCGCTGGCTGTTTAAACTCCATTTTAAAGCCTTTTACCGATCTGATATTATTTATTGCTACTGATTTTATATACATTCCTGCGGATTTCAAAACCGAAAATAACAAAATTCATCTAATCATCCCCCAAAAGAATTCCCCCTAATGATCCGACAACACCACCTTCACCTGTACCCCCGCCTTCTTCCGCCTCGCCAGCAACAACAACGGCAACGAAATCAAAAATACCATCCCCACCATCAGATACGCATCATTATAACTCATCAAATTCGACTGCTTCGTCACCACCACATCCACCACCTTCAACGCCTTCTGCTTCGCCTCCAACACCCCAAACCCATGCTGCATAAAATAAGCCGTATAATCCGAAATCCTCTTCACCGCCAGGGGATTCTCCCAACTAATATTACTCACCAGGTCCATCCTATGTACCGCATTCCTATTCGTCAAATACGTATTCACCATCGCCAGCCCAAAACTTCCGCCCAACTGCCGCATCATATTATTCAAGGCCGCCCCCTGCGGTATATCCTTCAGCTCCAGACCCGACACCGCCAGCGTTGTCAATGGCACCGTCACCACTGCCAGCCCTACTGCTCTCCAGATCAAACTCCGCGTGATCATCTCCGCACCCGCATCTAAACTTAAATGCGACATCTGCCAGCTAAACAACACAAACAAAAACATACCGATCGTAATCATCACGATAGGAGAAACCCCTCTCTGTAACAATGTCGCCGAAATCATCAATCCACCTATCGCCAGCAATGCCCCGGGTAGTAATAGCAAGCCTGTTTGTGTGGGCGTAAAGCCCAGCAACCGTTGCGCAAACACCGGTGTCAAAAACACAGAACTAAACAAACCCACCCCTGATATGAAAGTCAGTATCGCCGCCAGACTCAGGTTCTTACTCCTCAATACCCGCAAATTCACCACCGGGTTACTGGTTCGCAACTCCCACCAGATAAATAGTAAGAGGCCCAGAAACGCAGTGACACTCAGGAAGATAATATAATTCGCCTCGAACCAGTCATCCGTTTCCCCTCTCTCCAGCACTGTCTGCAATGATCCTACGCCAACGGCCAACAGGAAGATCCCCAGCCAGTCCACCTTACCCGCCTCCTGTTTGATACCTGGCTCTTTCAATAACAGGTAGCATATAACGGCTACGGTTATACCAATCGGTACATTGATGTAAAAAATCCAGGGCCAGTCATAAAACTCTGTAATATATCCCCCCAGTGTAGGCCCGATCGTCGGGCCTACAAATACGCCAATGCCAAAGAGTGCACTGGCCACATTCCGCTTCTCCTTCGGAAACAACTCGAACACTACTGCCTGCGATACAGACAGCAATGCCCCGCCGCCAATCCCCTGCAAAAACCGGAACGCTACCAGTGTCCAGATATTCGATGCCTGCCCACACATAAAAGAAAAGAAGGTAAATGCAATTACGGAACCAATATAATAATTCCGCCTGCCCAGTTTCAACACGAGGAAACTGGTGATTGGAATCACTATTACATTCGCAATCGCATAAGCCGTAATTACCCAGGAAGTATCTTCCAGCGTAGCTCCCAGGTTCCCGCTCATATGAGACAGGGCAACATTGACAATAGAGGTATCAATCAGTTCCATCACCGCCGCAGCAATGACAGTAACCAACAGAATGGTTTCTTTTTTCATACCGATCGGTATATTTAAGTGCAAAAAATTACCTGCCGGCGTTAATTGCCTGGAGTGCGTTTTCAGGAGAGGAGAGGTAGAGCTGATACATACCAGCAGTATCACCTACATGTATTTCGTACACATCATTTTTAAGCCCTTCTATCAGCTCCGCTGCTACCTGTGAAGCCGGAATGCCTTTTTCGCCACCTATCTCCTTGGAGAACTCTGTATTCACCAATGGAGGCATCAGTTCAAACACCCGTACAGGCGTATCATTCAGCGTAATTCTCAATACCCTGCTATAAGCATGCAATGCCGCCTTGCTAATGCTATACCCCGGAATATTAATACTCGGTGCAAAGGCAACAATGCTGGATACATTGACAATGGCAGCATGCGCCTGTTTGCTCAGTAATGGCAACAGCAATTCGTTCAGCCTGAGTACAGAAAGATAATTGGTCTGGATCTCAGCACTTGCTTTTTCAAACGTATCCACGCCAGGAGCAAGGCGATAAGGTGAAGCAGAATACCCCGCATTATTGATCACCATATTCAGCCCGGGAAACTTTTCCTCCAGTTGCGCCACCAGCTGACTGACATCACCCGGACTGCTCACATCAGATACGATCGCAGTAGTATTTTTTAACTGCGCTGCTGCCGCCTCCAGTCTTTCCGCATTACGACCCGTAATGATCACCTGGTTACCCGCTGCACCCAGCTGTTGTGCAATTTCGAAACCGATACCGGCACTGCCGCCAGTAATTAATACCGTGTTGTTACTTGTGTTCATCTTGTTTAATTTAAAATATACCGATCGGTATATTAATGTGCAAAAAAATACTTATAAAGCGTTAATCATATTTTCGATGGCGTTCAAAATGGCAGTACGGTAGTTGAGCTTACCGGTTGCCTTCGTGATCATGATGGCACCTTCGATGGTCGCAATAAAGGTGAGGGCAGTCTGCTCCACATCCAGTCCTGGTTTGAATTCCCCGGCCTCAATCCCCTTGTTTAGAATCCCTGCTATCTTGTTTTTCCAGTTGCCTATTGCTTCTGCTGATTTCGCCCTTAAGCTGGGATGCGTATCATCCGATTCTATGGCTGTATTCAGTACCGGGCAACCGCCGGTTGGAAAAGGAGCATTCAGGAAGTTGTCATAAATCGTTGTATACACCAGCAGTTTGCCCCTATAGGTAGCTTCTTTTTCTATAGCGCTGTCAATGATATTGACTACTTTTTTGAAATTGAAGTCAAAACACGCTAGTGCCACCTCGTCTTTATTGGCAAAGTTGCCATAAATAGATCCTTTGGTCAGCCCGGTGGCCTCCGTCATATCTGTGAGAGAGGTGCCCGCAAAACCTTTGGTATTGAAGATAGGAGCGGTTTTCTCCACTATATACTGCCTGGTCTTTTCTGCTTTGCTCATACCTGATCATTTAAGACAATGCAAAAATATACCGATTGGTATAATTCTCCAAATAAATTTCACTGCGGTCTCATGTGCAGTGGTGTTTACTATCTTGACACAAGGCGGGATATTCCGCAGATAACCCGCAGATATCCCGCCTATAAGCCGCCTTTAACCCGTATCTTAAAAGAGGCGGGATATCTACGGCTTATCTCCGGTTTATTTACGAGACATACGTATTTTTAATTGCAATTTTTTATGGCTATTAGAAAATCTTTCATCCAGTTTGAAGGGAAAATTGAGGGCATTAACTTTTTCCGGCCCAGGAACAGGAAACCCGAGGACGGGTATATTGTAAGAAAGAATGGGGGGCCAACCAGGAAGCAGATTGAATTGCTGCCTTCCTGTGAGCGGGTCCGGGAAAACAACAATGAGTTTGGCACCTGCTCTTCGGCAGCAAAGTCGCTCAGGATGGCTATCAGTCCGGTGAAACACCTGACGGATATGAACCTGGCTGCGCAATTCACTTCCCTGAGCAGGCACTTGTTATTGCAGGACAAGGAGAATAGCCGGGGCAACCGGATCGTCCGGTTTTCAACGCTTGGCAATCAGATGAGCGGGTTCAACCTGAATCAGCAATACCTGTTTGATAGTGTGATCAGGCACCCTTTAGCCGCGGCCCTGGATCGTAATACTGCCAGTGTAGAGATAGAAGTACCTGTATTACAACCCGGTTTAAGCATCGTGCTACCCTGGAAGCAGCCTATGTATCGCCTGGTATTTAGCCTGGGAACAGTGTGGGATGCTGCTATGAAAGGATTTCCCCGCATCTGGTCAGAACCGGTTTCGTTTATCAGCCCCTGGTACCTCAGGGAGGAAGTCGTGCCTGCCAGTACTGTTACCCTGCAGTTAAATAAGGAGAAGATCAGCAGGGATGAATGTATGGTCGTTGCCGTTGGAGTGGAAATGGGAACGGTGGTGACAGATTCCCTGGTGCAATGGGTGAAGTATACAGGATGCGGTAAGATTATACAGGCAGGATAAGCTGGGAGTTTCGTATCTTCAGCTGCATGAGCGGACAAGAACATCATCACCACGACCATGATCATGAACATGGCTGGAAGAAAAACATAGAACTGATATGCAGTCTCACCTGTGGCGCTGCATTGGCTATTGGCTTTGGATTATCTTTTATCAAAGGTATCCCTGACGTAGTGCCTTTGTCGTTATACATCCTTGCTTATATAGCGGGAGGCTTCTTTACCGTCAAAGAAGCGATTGAAAATATCAAAGCCGGTTCTTTCGATATCGACTCCCTCATGATCATTGCTGCCGCCGGCGCTGCCATATTGGGTGATTGGGCGGAAGGCGCCTTGTTACTCTTCCTCTTCAGCATGGGTCACTCGCTGGAGCATTATGCCCTGAATAAGGCCAAAAATTCTATCAGTGCGCTGGCTAAACTGGCTCCTAAAACTGCCTGGCTGAAAAAGGATAATACCCTCAGCGAAGTAAATATAGAGACCTTGCAGGTGAATGACATCGTTATGGTCAAACCCGATAACACGATTCCTGCCGATGGGATCATTATCAAAGGCAATAGTGCAGTGAACCAGGCAGCTGTAACCGGCGAAAGCATGCCGGTTGACAAACAGGTGGACAGCAGCGTGTATGCAGGTACCATGAATGGTAGCGGTGCCCTGGAAGTAAAGGTGACCAAACCTGCGAAAGATTCTACCTTATCAAAACTGATTCAACTCGTTAACGAGGCGCAGTCACAACAATCACCAACACAACGCTTCGCCGATAAGTTGCAGAAATATTATGTACCTGCTGTCATCATTTTTGTCTTTCTTCTCTGCTTTGCATTTGTCGTCATCCATGAACCTTTCAGTGCCAGTTTTTACCGGGCTATGGGGGTATTGGTAGCGGCCAGTCCATGTGCGCTGGCGATTTCTACTCCCAGTGCGGTGTTAAGCGGGGTAGCGCGTGCAGCCCGTGCCGGGATCCTCATTAAAGGGGGGCGTCCGCTGGAAGACCTGGGTGCCCTGAAGGCGATTGCTTTTGACAAGACAGGCACCCTGACGGAAGGTAAACCTAAACTTACGGAGATCATTCCCGCGAACGGTATTGGTAAAGAGGAATTACTCAGTATGGTGGTGGCCGTAGAATCACTCAGCGATCACCCGCTGGCAAAAGCGATTGTAGCCGATGCACAGCTGAAAAATATAGAACCTGCTTCGCAGCTCGAATCAGTGACAGGCAAAGGGATCAAGGCGCAATGGCAGGGGCATAGCGTGGTGATTGGGAATAAAGCACTTGTTGCAGCGGCGCCGGATATTCTTCAGTTACTGGATGAGCGGGCCAAAGCAGGGCATACGGTGATGCTGGCATTGAAGGATGAGAAATATGCGGGCATGATAACGGTGATGGATACACCACGGGCTGAAGCAAAACCTGCGCTGGAGGCGCTGAGGGCTATTGGGATTAATAAACTGATCATGCTCTCCGGCGATAACCAGCTGGTAGCAGATGCAATTGCCAGGGAGACTGGCCTGACGGATGCATGGGGAAATTTATTGCCTGAACAGAAAGTGGAAGCGATTAATAAACTGAAAACATCAGAGGGAAAGGTTGCGATGGTCGGGGATGGGGTGAATGATGCACCGGCTATGGCGAATAGTACGGTGGGGATTGCCATGGGGGCTGCGGGTTCTGATGTGGCCCTGGAAACGGCGGATATTGCATTGATGGGTGATCAGCTGATGCGTTTGCCTTTTGCGATTGCGTTAAGTCAGCGGGCGAACCAGATTATTAAACAGAATTTAGTGATAAGTCTGGGGATGGTTGCGATATTGATTCCTCTGACCTTGTTCGGGATTGCCAGTATGGGGCCAGCGGTGATAGGACATGAAGGATCGACGATGGTGGTGGTGCTGAACGCGTTGAGATTGCTGGTGTTTAAAGAGAAGAGGGGTGTGGTGTGAGTTGGGAGACTGTGAGTGAGGATGGTTATGAATGGAGGATTTAATGAGAAGAGGGGTGCGGTGCGAATTGATGGACTGTGAGTGATGGAGGATGGTTATGAATGGAGGATTTAATGAAAAGAATGATGTGGCGTGATTTAGTAGTCCATGAGTGACTGTGTGGTGATATTGAATGAGTTGAAAGTAGTAGGATTTAATAGAAGGAGGATTTGAAAGCTACAGTCACTAAAGAAGGGAAATAAAACGATCCGGCTCCTTATAAATCAAATCTCCCAGGTTGATCAGGCTAATCCGCCCTAATGGCTGTTGACTAGCCAGGTGACATGAATAAGGCGAGAAATCCCGGATCGTATACAAATGCCATTCATTATTTTCAAACGGATTGAGCAGGTGCAACTCATTCTTTAACCCTGTGCCACTGGCCTTGAGCACAGCTTCTTTCGCTGTACGGTATTCATAGAATGTTTGCAAAGAATCAGACGACCTGTGTATATGATCCCACTCCGCATCGGAAAATTGCTGCCTGTAAATATCAATATCCAGTGGTACCCGCCTTTCAATATCAATCCCAATTTTATTGCAATTCGCAAAGGCACATACGACTATTTTGTTGGTATGAGAGATGTTGAAATCATCACCACCGGGAAAGTAAGGTCTTGATTGCGCAGTATATTGCATAGTTCCCAGCGTATGTGCCTGCCCGTTTTCCTTCAGTGCATATCGCAGTATATGTTTACTGAGTAGAGCTGCGTGAGCATCTTCCCATCTTTGAAACGCAGCTACTTTGTCTTGCATTTCGGGAGGTAACTGAGCCACTAAAGCAGCAAAAACATCCTTCGCTAATGGCTGATGAAAATGCGCGTAATAGATCTTGCAGGTATATAATTCCATCATCTTTTATTGAATCCTTTGCAATGCATCGTTATTCCCTAACTTCCTACCCGGCGTGGCTATTTTCGTTCTTCCAAAATTGTACGTATAGCCAATACTCAACCTTCGGCTATCCATATACCTGTCTTTCGAAGACCTGTATACTCCAAAATCCTGCCCTGACCAGTACACATTTCTCTTTAGGATGTCATTGCCGCCAATCCTCAACTGTCCATTAAGAACATTGATCAGTAATGAGGCATCGATATTGCCATAACTCCCCAGGGAGGTTAATTCAGACGTCATTTTAGAATTGTAATACCCGATAATCTCCAGCTTTAGCCGTTTTGAAATGTCAAAAGTCTGATCTGTTTTCAGATTCACCCAGTTAGACGAGAGCGTAAAAGATTTATCCATAACAAAGCCACTGGCTTTGGAGTAACCAAAGATGGAACCACTGTTCTGGGCAGACCACCACCTTGTAATTTGTAAGGGGTAGAACAGATCGATATGAAAGTCCTGCGCATCATTCAGGTTCTGCAGCGCAAACCAGGTGGTTTTTGTATTAAAGTCCTGTGCAATGGGGAATTGCCCAAACATGTTTTTACTCAGGGTGTAAATAAATGCGATGCTTAGTTGATGCAGCCGGGTACTAAGCGTAAGGATGTTGTCGTATTGCGGTTGCAGTGAGGGATTACCCCTGAATACCGTGTTTTGATTTACGAATATTGTATAGGGCACCAATTCATTGTAAGGTGCACGGTTGATGGTTTTTTTATAAGAAAGCGTCAGGCTGTATTGATCACTGATCTTGTATTCGTAGGATAGGGAAGGAAACAGTTTGATGGCATGCTGGTTGAAATAACCAACATAGCTGGCGTCTGTATTTTCTGCACGCAGGCCCATTTGTAGTTTAGTGGAAGACCAGTTTTTGGACAGGATAGCATAGCCGGCAGCAATGCTTTCTTTCAGGTGATTGTCACTGGAATATTCGGGTACTACTGCAAAGCCGCCGTTCCGGTTATCTTCATACAGGATGCTGTTCCTGGAGTTTGTGTTTTGGTATTTGAGGCCGGCATCCAGTAACCAGTGATGGCTGAATTTGTGTATGTAATCTACTTGTGCGATGTAGATCTGAATGTCAGTATGATTGGTGTTTTTATATACGGGAGGGGTTCGGCCATCATTTAGCTCCGAATAGAAAGTTTGTTTAAAATCACTTTTATAGGGCGTGAAGGTGGCTAAAACTGTCAGGTCGTTTTTGCCGGAATCAGCCAGCAGGTGGTAGTTGATATTGTAATTGAAAATGGATCCCTTGTTTTCAAAAGGGCTGCGGGTATACAAAGCAGAATCGACCGGGCTATTTTCTTTGCTGAACCGGTTGTCAGAAATAAAGTCACCTTTACTGCGGATGATGCGGCCGGTGGTCAATACTCCTAGCGTTTGATTGTTGTTGATCGTCCATTCACCGCCTGTTTGCAGGTTGTAAAAATGCTGGTGAAAGGTGCGGGTAATGTCTTCCTGGAGCAGGTCGGGTTTCTCTGAATTGTCCAGGATCCGGTCGCTGCCATTGAAGCTTTGCTGGTCGCTTTTATTATAGCCGGCCATACTGAATAAGGTGATGGATTTCTTCTTATAGGTCAGCCTGCCATTGAAATTATAGTTGCCATACTTTCCCTGGGCCGCATCGGCACGAAGGTTTCCTGTGGTACCTTCCAGTTCTTTTTTCCTGGTGATGATATTAATGACGGCACCATAGGCTGCGTCGTATTTGGAAGAGGGATTGGTAATGAGTTCGATGGATGAGATATTGCCGGCGGGGATCATCTGGAGGATCTCCTGCATAGATGATGCAGGTAAGGGTTTGCCATCTACCAGGAACATGGTTTTTTTGCCTTGCAGACGTATTTCGTTGCTGGCGGAGAGGGAAACGAATGGGGTGGATTTCAGGAGATCGATCGCATTGCCTGCTGCCAGCGCGCTTTTTTCGGTGTTGACTACGAAGCGGTCGCCTTTGTTTTCAATAGTGGCTTTTTTACCGGCTATTTCCACGACGTTGAGGTTTGTGGGAGTGCTATTCATAACTAATGGAATAGCGGCGTATTTAGCCCCCGGATCGAGTATAATAAGCGGCGATCGGGTAGGGGTATATCCCAGGGCAGATACTTTGATGTAGTAATGGCCCTCAGGTAGCTGGGTGAATTGATATTTGCCTTCGGTATCGCTGAGGGTATTGGATACGATCTTTGTTTCGTCACTGGCAGAAAACAGGGCGACTGCGGAAAATGGCAGTGGCTGTCCTTTTTCATCAATGACGGTACCTGATATTTGCGCTTGTTGGGCGGTAGCTGGATGAATAATGAAGATGGTGACGAGGTTGATGAAAAACGATAGAAGCTTGTAATTCATATGGATATAGTATGAATATAGCGGGTTATTGTAGCTTTTGTTGATTATATGGGTTGCGCGGACTATTGTGTTTTAGCCTGGTTATTTAGATCAAATTAACTTATTTTTACCTAATTAGTTTTTTTATTTTACCCTTATCTATGTTAGTTTCCATTTTATCACTTGGACTGTTGTTGGGCGTAACTGGCGGGGATACAACAAAGCCTTTTGTTTTTTCTCATGCGGATGTACCACCTTCGTTTCCTGATCTTGACAGGTATATTGATGCTCATTTACTATATCCTCCCGGTTTTAGCGAGATTTGTTGGGAAGGAAGAGTGTGGGTGTTTTTTACGATAGCAGCGGATGGTTGTACCGCGGATGAGTATACAGATCCCAAACACAGTCCAACAGGTACAGCAGGTAAAGCGATTGTGCAAGCGGCTATTAAATTTATTCAACAGATGCCGGCTTGGAAACCCGGGGAGCTGGAAGGAAAGCCGGTTAGAACGATTGTTTGCATGCCACTGAAATTTGGGGTGAGGGAATAGGGCTGCGCAGTAAATAAATAAGACAAACGATCAGAACCGGGGAGCTTAGAATGCTTTAATTGATCCCATACCCAATAGCGAATATGTTTATACCTGTTATCTCATTTCCTGATGATCGTAACGATTGGCATTTTATCCAGGCAACAATTTCATTGTTAAGATCATGATTTTCCTACATTTACAAAAACTTAACCCCAGATGAGAGCATTTTTTACCGCCGTCTTGCTATTGTTTACTTTTTCAGCAAATTGTCAGACCCACACCACCTTCAGGGATACTGTAAATAAATTTTCCATTGAGTTGCCTGCTGGCTGGAAGTATAAGATCCCTGCTACTCCACCCACCATTAAACTGGTCGCATTTGCAGATGTAGAAGCGAGCCAGAAGGTCCGGGATAATTTCAATGTAAATGTCCTGGAAGAGGCGGGAAGTAATTTAGCAGCAGTAACAGCCAAGCTCCTGGAATATATCAGTGCTGCTGAAGGATACAAGTTACTTGATTCAGGCAGGCTTCATAATAATGCACAGCCTATATTCTGGATGGATGAAACCCATGTGGTTAAGCAGAATAATACGACCGTATTTTCCACCGTCTTTGTCATTTATGATACTGATAAGGTCTATATCTATACCGCAACAGGAGATAAAGACAGGATCAGCACAGCAAAACCATTTTTTCACCGGATAGGAAGCACGTTGAAAACTGGTTTGGCTATCAGGCGGGAAACCCTGAAAATGGTAGTTCCTGGATTAAGCTCCTGGAAGATATTATTTGAAGGAGAAGATTCCGTGAATTATATAAAGCAACTGATCCCTGCAAACGAAACAAAAGAAAACTGGCAGACAACGATCAACCAGACATTCGTGAAAGGCATAAAAGTTGAAAAGATCCACCAGGTGGTGGACATCTTTGTCACGGCGAGTAAAAGTGAAACGAATCTGACAAAGACAACTATCATCAACGAGGTGGAAGGACCCGGGCAAAAATGGGCCTTATTTAAAGCCGAAACGCCCTATTACCCGAATGATCCCCGTCCTGAATCTCAATTGTATTACCTGTTGCAGGGAAAAGACGGGGTGCATGTCGCATTTGTAGCTATCAGGGAGAAGCAGCTTAGCCCTGAATTTGTAAAAAAATGGACGGAGATATTTAGAAAGAGTTCCTTAGTTTATGAATAATGCTCCTTATTTTGTTGTCTGAACATGAAAATAGAATATGCTGAATGAAGAAATGAATGACACTTTTAGTCTGAATGACCACCGGGATAAAATTTATCCAAGGATCTTTTTATTGGATGAATTAAGAGAGGAAATATTACAAACCCTGGGAGAAGATGCGGATGTAGATGCCGACTTTCCAATTTATCACTTATGGCTGAAAGATGTGGCCCTGGGCTTTGTCGTGGACAGGGGAGAGAAGTATACCTTTATCAGCAAAAGGCATTTGGGAACTGAAATGACGGAGGAGGAGCTGAGTGCCCTGGCGCTTAAAAACTTTGAAAGGGATTTTGAATTTAGGTTAGTGGAGACAGTTTTCGGCTGTTACCAGGTGTGTGGAGATCCGGATCATTGTGTGACTGCGATGTTTGTAGCACCTATGTGGGAGAAGATAGTGGCACCGATGGGCAAGGATGTAGTAGTTGCTTTTCCTGGATATGACCTGTTGTTTTTGACACCGGCGGATGATGAGGAAGGGATTGCAAATTTGAAGATGGAGTTGTATAAGATCCATGGGATGGGAATAGAGAAACCCTTAAAGGATTATTTGTTTTTGTATAAGCTGGAGAAGAAGGAGTGGAGTTTTGTGATGTGTGATGATTATACGCCGGATTGATCCTGCTCCTGGCATTAACAAAAAAGACAATCCTCCCCAACGCAAAAGTAAGCAGCGGAATGAGTTTGGGTTTCCCGCTATGCCTGATGCACATGTTGCTCCCCAATAATACAGGTATATCTGTCCAATCCCCTGAAAAAAGGGATGCATTTTCAATCAACGTTTTCCAGACCCCAGTTATAAATACCCGCTAATTTGAACGATCCAGGTATAAATATCTGATTTGAAAATCAGGTATTTATAATCTTGTACGCTTTCCGGTTGATGAATAGCTTTATAGTAGCAAAACAGGTCAATAAAACAATTGACCGCTGCTATCTGCCGGTAAAGATATTCGTTACCGGGGCGAACCCGAAAAGCCAAAAGAGTAGGACAAAAATATAACTATGACAAACACTAATCAAACCCAAACCATTATGCTTTTAACCCAGGGTAATATTCCAGGGTTCACAGTAACAGAATTCCTGGAAAACCAAATCAATATTAACGGGGGAAAATTTACCATGAGCTTTTGCAGTCTTCCTCCCGAACTGCGGCCCACCAAGCTTGAGTTCCGGTTTATAAACGGCATTCCAAACGACAATATCATCATGAATTTCACACAGGGTTGCCCCAATGGTGATTGGAAGGTAACGGAATATATTACCAACCAGATTAATGCCAATAACGGTGATTTTGTGATGACTTTTTCCCTCAATGCTCCGCCAGAAATCCAGCTCAATACGCTTGAGTTTATGTTTTTACAGGCGGAGTAGCTGATGCCGAAATTCCCTGGCCCGGTATGCCTGGATAAATATGTTTCCGATAAGTGGCTATTCGGTGATCTTCGACAACTGTTGCCTGTAAACTGGACTGCACCTGAACAATATAGTGGGTTATGATCTTCCGAAAAGCCTGCCAGGCAACAGTAAATTGCCTTGCCGTGGTTAAGACGAGGGCCGGAAATAACCTGCCTTTGCCATGCAGCCCGGTTATTGGTTATTTTAATTTTACGATATCATTTTTTATTGCAAATACTACCAGGCCAGCCACGTTTTTCGAACTGGTTTTCAACAGCAGGTTATTCCGATGGCCATTGACAGTTTTCACGCTTATGAAAAGCTCCCTGGCTATTTCTTCTGCGGTATATTGCTGGCAGGTGAGCTGCAATATTTGCTGTTCACGTGCCGAAATATTTACCAGTAGTTTTTTGGGTCGCAGGGCTTTTTTCGCCATACTGTTTTGCAAGGCAAGTAATGCCCTGGTATTGATATACGATCCTTTGTTATGCACAGACAGGATGGCCTCATGCACCTCTTCGGGATCTGAATCTTTCACCAGGTAACCATGTGCACCGTTTTTAATCAATTCAACTATAAAATCCTCGTCTTTGTGCACGGTCAGTATCAGTATTTTCACTGTAGGAAAATGTTCCTGCAGGGCCTGGGTAAGATGCGCCCCGGAAAATTCTTTCCTGTCATTGGGTGGTAGTGATAAGTCTACCAGCATTACATCGGGAATGTCGGCCTGCTGTTGAAGCCTGTTGATCACCGAAAAGCCATCGGCGCTTTCAAATATCACCTCAAAGCCGGGCCAGTTTTTCAGCAGGGCTTTGAGCCCTTCTCTGAACAGGAATTGATCTTCTACAATTCCTAATTTTATTTTCTCTTCCATGGCGTTTCATTTATAGGGGAATGGTAATAGCTGACTGGAAGCCTCTTGCTCCCGGAGGACTTGATATATTGTAGGTGCCTTTTAACACATTTACACGGGCTTCTATATTTTTTAATCCCATACCGGCCTTTAGGTTTCCAACGGTGGGCAAACCTATCCCGTTATCGGCATACGAGATCAGCAGCTCGTTCTTGTTACTGATACTTATATCAATGGTAACCAGGCTGGCCTGGGCATGTTTAAGGGTATTGGTAAGTAACTCCATTAGGATACGGTACAAGCCCAGGGTGGTCATCCATTCTATTTCAGGCAATTCATCCGGTACGTCAATAACAATTTTTGTTAGGCCCGCTCCATTTATGCTATCGGCAAACGAGTTCAGGGTTCTTATCAATCCAAATGCTGCCAGCTGGGGTGGCATCAGTTGGTGACTGAGGTTTCTTACTGTATTGAGACCGGTTTCGGCCAGCCTGGTTAGGTTTTGTAATGTTTCCAGGGTGGCCGGGTCCGGCTCTTCTTTACCTTTTTTCTCCTTTTGCATAATGAACAGCAGGTTCATTTTCATGATGGAAATAATAGCACCCAGTTCATCGTGCAAATCGGATGCAATCCGTTTTCTTTCGGTTTCCTGTACCATTACAGCGTTTTCAAGCAAGTCTTCCTGGTGCCTTGCTTTGTTAGCTGCATTCTCCAGTTCATTGATGTACAGTTTTTTTTGAAAACTGTGGTACAGCAAAATAACCCCTATTGCAATGATGAACAGGACAATTGAAAATGGAACCAGCAGGTTCGCTATGGACATGTTTTTAGCTGCTTCCATAATCCAACAATAAAACAGGAATACATTATAACAGATACAACAGAATGCAGGAGCCAGATGTTTAGATTGAAATTGAGACTATAAAATTTCGTTAAGTAGTTGGATAAATAAAAGAGCAGCAGGGTAGAGGAATGGTACAACAACAGGCCGGAATTGATCCAGTTCACGGTATTCAGGTTGGTTCTTATGACCAGTGAGGTGCTGTTCCGGTGCAGTGACACAAGAAAAGTGAACAGGGTAAGAATAATGATAAGAATGGATTCTGTTGTTAAGGCGTAAGAGTTGAAAGTGAAAATATTTTGAAAGAATATAGAATTTACAAGAGAAAACGCCACAAAAAGCAATGCTAATACGGGGAACAGTTCTTTGTTAACGGCATTGTTGAGCAGTCGTTTATAAAAATAAGCCAACAGTAAAAAACCGGCCGGGCAATAAACGTGCAGCAGTATCATATTGTTGATACGGTTTTGGGAGAGTACCAGGGAAAGCAGTAAAATAACTGTAGAGAAAAGTACATAGATACAAAACATTTTCAATGCCCGGTCCGACTTTCTATAAACAGCCATTGCCAGCGCAGCTGCTCCGCAAACCGGCAAATAGGAAAGTAAGATAACCACTTTTTCAAAACGCATAATGCTGTAATTTACCGTTGAATGTTCCCTGTTTTATGCTCCTGGCTGCGTGGCATTGATTTTTGTTTAGTTGGTTGGGGCTGAGCCGCAGATGGGTGGGCAGGGGGAATTGAGGTCGCCCACATAGGAGTTATTGGAACCAGCAAGTTTTTCAGACTTCAGGTGGCTTCCAGGTAAGCCCAATCCATTACAGATAATTTTTCCGTTAGAATCAAAATAGCATGCCGTTCCTGCATTAGCAATCGAGTCACCTACCATCTGTACATCATAGACTGGCTGAATAAACGCTTTTAAACGTTTTTGGATATTATCATATCCCAGGGTAATCCGTACGAATCTTCGAACGCTATCGTTACCAATTGCTATGGAGTATTTCTTTAACATAGAATCCAGGCCCTTGTTGCTGGTGTCCAATCCCATTCCCCACAGCAGATCCTGGCTCCTCACTGTAAAATACTGTACTTTGTCAGTTGTATCCTGGGGCAGGGCCTTTTCCCAGATGCTGTCGAGGTTTTCGTGCCACATGGCAGCTGTATCTGAATGAACAAGGTCAATTAAGCTGCCGTAGGAGGATGTATTTGTGGGGTCGGTTTGGGTTGCTTTTAATGAAGCATTGGACTGATCATGATGGCAGGAAGTTGCAGAAATAAGTGCGATCAGTACCGACAATAGTAAGATTAACTTTTTCATATTGAGTGGGTTGTGGGGTAAATATGACAAATATAGAATTTGGCATTGTAAGTAATAGTAATAGTTGCCTGTTTATAAAAAAATCTGGTAGTTAAATAAGAAAACCGATGGCAATACCAAGGCTGGCAACCTATAATGGTAGATTACACTAATAGGTATTTTTACCTATTGCACGGCAAATACCCCTGTTTTTAAATTCGCATAATTCTGCCCGGAACAATCTGCTTTTCATATCTCAATTTTGGGGAAGCAAGCGGTTGCCGCTAAACCCTGATCTTCTTCCCACTTAAATTAATATTTTATGAAAAGTAAAACTATAATCATAACGTACTTTTTATTCGCTTTGCTGTTGTCATTATTCGGCTGCAAGCCTCCTACCTGCTATTTTTCTTTAAAGAACGTAGACAGCACCGTAAGTAAAGATTCCATATTCGTGTGCATAGTAGGGCTAAACCCGGCTGACAGTTTACACTACAGTTACCTGGATTTTGAAACCGGGCAATTGAGAAAATTCACAGGGTACAAATCGAATGTTACTTCCATGCCTTTGTCGCAACTGCCAGACAGTATTCCTGTGCCGGCCATACAAAGTGCGAGATTATACGTTGCAGTGGGAAAGGATTTCGACAGCACTGAATTTGCTGCCGGTTCCGGTCCTTCAATGAGCCAGGTTAAGAATGGTGGGGCAAATAACATATTCGATTTTATTGAGTTTGACACCCATGCGGAGGGCAGCTACAATATAAATTCTACCAATGTAGATATGTACGCTATTACCTATACAATGCAGTTAACAGACCAGAACGGGCAACAGGTTACCAGGGGGCTTACAGGCAACCGGCAGACCATGTATAATGCGTTTAAGAGCATTCCTGCATCAGATACCACGGCATGGTATAGTCAACTTTTTGTAACAGACAAACAGGGAAATTATTTACGTTTTTTAGCACCGCAACAAACTGCTTATGCTGATTTTTCCGACACCGGCGCCGCCCGGCAAATGGATAATTATTTTAACCATTACCTGAAGAACGAAGTATTCAGCCCCGGCCGCAAGTTTCTTTTTTACGATAAGCTGTACCCCAGCTCCATCAACGTTGATACCGGAAGTGTAAACAAATCCGGGGATACCCTTACTGTAAAAACATCGAATGGAAATACCTTCTCTATTGGGTTGCCTGTCAACCCAGGCATCAACCTGGCTGAGAACTGGCATAATGTTGCCGGGCAGGCAAGCACTATTGACTGGGGCTTTGTTATATGGGGCAATGCTCTTGTGAGTACATTACCAGGTGCCTGGGCAAGCGATTCGGCACAAAACGCCCTCTTGTCTCTGACGATTTCCATCTGCCGTGGGGTAGCCAGCCTCAATAAGCCCGACGACTGGATCCATTCTTCCAATTATTTTGGTGCAGCACCCGGTGGTTTTACCGAGTATTATGGTAAAATAATTCATCAATATGCATTTGATGGCCTGGCATATGCGTATTCCTATGATGATGTTTATTCAAAAAATTCATCTGTCTATTTTAACAAAGGAACCAACATACACATTAATTTTACATCAATAGGCAGCGTAAACAGTAGTCATCCATGACACTTTAGATCGATAGCATGTTCCATTAATGATAACCTCTTTTAAAATTTCACCATATGCAAAACATACCCAATAATGTACCCAATGGGTTAGACCGTATCAAACGCGTGGTGGTATTAATGTTTGAGAACCGCTCATTCGACCACTTATTCGGCGCCTTTCCAGGTGTTAGGGGCCTTTTCTCGCAAGGGCAGCTCAACCAGGATTATTATAATCTTCCCAATCCCCTGTTGCCGCCCAGCCCCTCCAATACCCCGGTTTATCCCACTCCCATTGACCCGGACATACCACAGGCGCATGACTTCACGCACGATTTCGGAGATGGCATGATGCCTGACTTGTTCGGGCCGGTATTTACCGTTACAGGCGACCCGGCACTACCATCCAATCCACTGGCAGTATTTACTTCGGGCTATGCAAAGGGACAGCTGATCGGTGCCACCAGTACACCACCGCCATTAACCTATCCCGCTACAAATTCGGGCTTTTATACAACCTATAACAGTTGTAATCAACAGGGGCAGGCTGCTATGACCTATTTTGAAAATGGAAGTCTGAAGGTGTTGCACAAACTGGCCAGCGAATTCGTGCTGTGCGATAACTGGCATTGCGATATGCCGGGGCATACCCTGCCCAATCGCGCTTTCATTCACTGCGGCACCACCAATGCAGTAAGCATAGACGATACAGACGGCGGCATGGTCAATGCCACTTCTATATTTGATGTAATTGATAGTTGTAAACCGAGCGCTAATATCGATTGGAAGATGTATGCGCCGGTAGATGATTGTAATAATCTTGGCCAGCTTGATACCCGTTTTTTGAATGAAGGCCTGTCCAATTACCAGGGATTTCCACTTACTGAATTTGCCAAAGACTGTAAAAATGGGGCTCTTCCATTTTATAGTTTTATCATGTGTTGGCTGCCAGGCGCTGATGCATGGACAGATACCAGTATGCATCCTAATGCACTCATGCAACCCGGCGAAAATCTATTGGCAGCGGTATATAATACCTTACGTAACAGCCCATGCTGGGAAGATACCTTGCTGGTGGTGACCTTCGATGAAAATGGGGGTATTTACGATCATGTGTTTCCCCCCTCTGCAAAGCCCCCCACCTGTGGCGCACAGCCGCTTACACAATATACCCAGGGTTGTTGTGGGAACCAATGGACACTCAACTCCACATTCGACTTCTCCCTCCTGGGCCTCCGGGTGCCTGCCATACTGGTGTCTCCCTGGCTTTCTAAAGGCATCGACAGCACACAATACCAAAATACATCCGTGCTTCGTTTCCTTATCGATAAATTGAATGCAGCATATAAAGCAAACGTGGGTTATCTTACCCAGCGCGATGCCACTGCGCCGCAGCTGAATTGCGCTTTCAGCCAATTCGGGGTAAAGACAATGCGAGAAGATTGCCCTGTGTGGATGGAACCTTATGCAACATTGCCTACTACAGATCCAAACACCCAAAGCAATGCCATTCCATTCGCAAGCGGCACCCTCAGCCCCTGGTCGCCACCATTGAATATGAATGCCGCGCCACCTGTTCCTTACATCAATGAGCTATTGAATATTTACCTGAATAGTTTGCCCGGGCACCCCGACAGCGGTAAGAACATAACCCGTGCATTTGTCGATAATAATAGCGTGAACGAATATATCGAAGAACGTTTGCAGGCAGCTGGTCAAAAAGCGTCAGGGAAGTCATAGCGCTGCTTAAAGGGAATGTTATGCAGATCTCTAAGTTTTGTTTTGTCTCCATTTAAACCTAGCAGGGAAGAATTACTAGAAACTGGAAAATTAATTTTGTGATATCTATTTATTATCTAATTTTAAGCCGGTTATGATATTTTAACCTTGCTTGTCATTTAAATTAATATACCCATTTTTAATCGAAACAGCACCTATGTTATCATTACGCCCTTTGCAGAATTATGTAAATCCATTCTTAGGAGGGAATACCTATACGTTTGTATTCCGAAATTCAGCTTTTTAGATAACGAGTAGAAATCACTGTATTTATTGTTATTCCTAACAGCATTGCTGTTAGGAATAACAATAGTGCCTACGGGTAGATTTTTTGTTTAGGCAGATTTTACTAAGGTTGTTAGCGATGGTGTTTTTAGGCAGAAAAACACGTCAAAAGCTGACGTGGCCGGGGAGCAAAGAGGGGATTTTGGCGGCAGGTTATTATGTGGTAGCGCATAAAACTATTATAAAGCATGCATGAAAAAGGAGGATTCACCAATAGGAATGAACCCCATTTTCTGAAAAAAAAGGATTGATTTTTAATGCCGGTGATAATGGAGCCCGGCAAAAAAAATGATACAGCGCTTAGGCGATTTTATGCATACGTGGGGGTATTTATTTTAGAGAGATTATTTCGGATTATTATATTTTGTTTCATTTTTCCCAAACCTTTACATGAGACCATTAAATAAGACATCGCCCACAACAAGCAATTCCAATTACCAGCGAAAGTTCTTAAACGACCTTGAATCGGTCACAGACACTGAGCTTTATTTTAAACTGGACTATGTCCTCCAGGAGCCCTTTGCAAATAGGGATATATCTCGGTTAGATTATCTGCTTGATTTTTTTCAGGCAGGTACGACGATACCAATCCCAAACGGTGAAAAAAATGATCATGTGCCAGGGAATAATTATTTAGTTGCAACCCTTGCATCAAAAAATTTATTGATAAATACGGAAGTTACATTAAATAGCAAGGTCCTTTTGATTGAAAAACATCAGGGAAACAGGGCCTACTATTGTAGGCTGTTGATTAAATGGAGCGATGTCGTAAATTTGCTCTTGCTTGATGAAGGTGTTACCAGGTGGAAAAAAGAGCCAAAGCTGAACCCCTCATTGCCGAAAAAAATTGCTAAATGGGATGGGCTTAAGAGGTATTTAATCGAGCCACTTAAAGACAAGGTCTCCATTTTTTATAAGAATGCGAAAGAAGATTTGATCCGTACTTACGGGTTGTATTGTGCTTATTGTGATACCATTATAACTGATGGGGGCTTGTTGGATATTGAGCATAAATTACCTAAATCTTTGTTCCCTGACTTACAGGCTGATTGGAATAATTTTGTGATTTCATGTAAGGTTTGTAATTCTTCTCATAAACAGACTACTCCAAATTTGCTGTTTGGCCGGCAAAGAATATTGTATGGAAAAGTTGATAATGCGGACATCACTAATTGGACTTTTAAGTTCAGGGTGTCTCTTGTTCCCCAAAAGACTTTGGCGTCATTTATGAGAAGTCTGGAGGGTTTGACGGATTCATTGAATGATTTAACCTATGTATATTTCCCAGAGCATAACATGTTGCAAATAATTGGCAATTTTTCTGCAGATGATAAAACGATATTGAGAAATTGTTTTAAATCAAGAAAATTCGAACAATTAATAGATAGCATAGGGGTTGGTATTGTAGCTATTGACGCTGATTTCCTGCCAGTACCCCAGGAAATCGATGATTTTATTAATACGAATTCATCAAAATACAGTTATGATGAGAAGAATGGGATACTTACCATTAAAGGTAGTTTCACAAACGACGATAGCGAGGAATGGGCTAAATTATTTGAGAAAGTCGAAGATAAAGAAACAATAGAATCATTTGAAAAGTTATCTAAAACAATCAATTCTCTTAAAAAGCTTGATAATGATAATGATTTCTCTTTATTGGATTCAGGGCGTCTTATAGTAATTAAACAATCAGGTGAAGAGCTGGATTTTAGTTACGAAAATATAAAGAAACAGGCGAAAGAATGGAATCTTTGGCCTGATGATGGACGAAACACCCTATTTTCAATTCAATATAACTGTACGGGAACGGTCTTGAATACTAATAAGGATCCTTCCGCTGATAAATGGTGGGTAGATAAAATAGCGGATTATGATAACTATGTAGTGCTTCAGCAAAAAGATAAAAATCTGGAACGACTGGTTGTAGCGGCCAAATTTGTTTCTGCCAATTCTCCGACAGATCTCAAACTCGACTTCGGTACCGAAAGTATAATGAATATAGTAGGTTTAAATACTACAAAGAATGACCTGGTTGATGGGAGAATACTTAATAGAACCAAGACATGGATGATCGCCCAAAGACAATTTAATTTGTTATCTACAGAAATTGCGCAACGGACTGCGCGACAGCGTTTACATGCCTATTTCAATTTGCCTGCTAATCAACCTAAAAATCCCTTTACAGATAATGATGCGACGAATAAAAAAATATGGCAGGACAATTGGGACGCGTTAAAAGATACCCTGGATGACAGAAGCACTGTTATGGAATCATTGCTATGGAATAACATGATTGAAATGGCCTATTCATCTGGTTTTTTTTCGGTTTGGATCAATGTATTTAAAACTTTAGATACTACTGAGGGTAAACCAACCGCATTGAAATTTGTAGAAAAATTAAATGAGAGGATATTGGACAGCTCATTTGATCCTCATTTTTACCGTTCTACCAATACAACTTTTGTTAACGATTATATTATTGGCTAATGATTGCTTTACTTAGACCTACATTCACAGGTGAACCCTCGTATCAAAATTTTAAATACGCGCTGTTTACGACTACCGGAGGATATTGTCATTTTTGTGAAAAGGCAGTAACTATAGTTGCTGATCTTTTTCATCGGTCAAGAGGGATATTGACAGCAGAATCCCCATTGAAGAAAGAGGACTTTAATGATAGCTTTTTAATTTGTGGTGATTGTGGTTTTGCTTATTCGCATGCATTTAAATTTGAAAAGTCAGATCAAATGCATGATGAAACTGATGCTGATGAGGACGAAGATTATTTTATGAAGGTAATAGTAAGCCCCAAAGAAGTACCTTCTCTTGCGAATCCTAATGATTATTTATGGCCGGATCATTCTTACCTGGAATTGTTTAAAGAGAAGTCGATATATGCATTTTCCTGGAATAGTGTTACCTACTATCGAATAGATAATGATGGGATGTTACTTGACGAAAGTTCTTATACAACATTGTTTATGCAGCCCCAGCATTCAGTTGTTCCCGAACTAAAAAGTAAATTATTGAATACCATTCGTTTGTTCCGGTTAAATGGATTTTATCATGACTATCCGGAAGACACGGCTGCTACAGAAATTAATTATTACATCCCCCAGGATGCTTTCTATGAGGACCTTCGCCCGATTATACGAAACAAAGTGTTTTTATTAACGAAGAAGTATATTGACCAGATTAGTTTTTTGCTTAGTAATGGAATAAATGGGATCCATGTTATCAACGAACAATTTAACACACTATACGAATTAAATGGATTCCGTTCAGTGTGGCAGAGTAGCGTATTCCCGCCCGATCAAACTGGAGGAGCCTCATTCGTGCCTTTTTATATTGCAAAGGGAGTCGTGAATGAGAATATCCCGATAAATGAGAAAAAGCGGCTGCCAGATGAAATGGATCGGAACGAAAAGAATTTAAATCCCGATGATGATGAAGGGCAACCTCCTACCAAGAAATAATTGATTCCTAAAGTTTTTTCTTATCAACCCATTAATAAGACATATGCAGGAAACGAATGAACGTTTACTGACAGATTCCTCTGCGGAAAATAACCTTACTATCAGCCCTGTCGATAATTTTGCCTTTGCCCGGATCCTTTCTTTGCTGGATCAGGAATTAATATCGCTATCGGCAGTCCAAATAGAGGACGGCCTGACGGCTACTGGTAAACAAGTAAAAGTAATAAAAGGAACATCCCGGATATTAGGCATGATGGTGCCGGTCACTATCACACTCGGAGAGGATGCCGGGCTTCCATTTGCTTTCCTGGATTGTGAAGTATCAGGAGTTGATCTTTTTCAGCTGGGTAAAACACTGATCCCCTTCAATATTGAAAGCTTTAAAGAGGTCTCCTTACCTTTTTTCCCAAAATTATCCTTGCATGCAGCGGCGAGGTCAGGACTTAATAGTGAATACCTGAAAATTACTGCCCAGGTCCCTGACGTGTGGAATCCATTGGGCCTGGAGGGATTTTCACTGAAGGATATCAGCCTAAATGCGCTAAAGGAAATATCACCTATCAGCCTTCGTTATCTGCATAGTGCCATTTTTGAAGCATCGCTGGTGATTAAGGACAAAGTAGTACCCGTAGCAGTAACCATTCCGCTGGGTGCAAAGGGTTGGCGGATCAAAGTAGCGCCATCTACTATTTTACCCTCACTGGCAGACCTGGTAGGCCTTATTGCAGGTGATGATGTTGTCAATGCCCTTCCTGAAGCAATACGTGACTTACCTTCCCTTAAAATTAATACCCTGGATATCTCATTTGATCCGGGTATTCCCCGCCTCTTAGCCTTAACATTAGATGTAGCAAGTGCCGGCAGCTGGCAGCTATGTTCTGAGTTAAGTGTTGAAACAGTGCAGTTACAGCTGAATATGGTCTACGACAGTTCGGTCGCCAGGTTTCCATATGCTGTATCAGGGAGGATATCCGGGAAGATGCGTGTAGGCAGGTTATATTTCCTGGCATCTGTTCCTTACCCATTAAATGGAACGACTTTCCTCGAAACAGGTACTGTATCGGCATTACCTTCGCTGGGTGAACTATTTTCCCTTATTGGCCTTGATGATTTTAGCGCAGTATTGCCGAAAGGAATTGCAGAAAGCGGGGCGATGAATATTGAAAGCCTGGGTGTGGCCCTTAACCTCCAGGAACAACAACTGGAGCGTTTTAATATTGCGGTGAAAGCTGCTAATAAATGGCCTTTATTACCCGGTAAAATTGAAATCATCAACTTTGGCCTTGGATTAACAATAGACAGGCAAAATACTTCCTGGGGAATTAGCGGAAGGATCTATGGTACAGCCAGCATTTTTAATACACTGGTGTCCATATCATGTGGTCGTAATACTTCGAATGATAATTGGGATTTTTACCTGATGGCGCCATTGACGTTACCGGATATTGGTACAATTGCTGAATTGACTGATACGGCAACGGTTTTTGATCAATTGTTCCCGGCTGATTCACTGTTCAGACAATTACAACTTACAATCGGGAAGTTTGCCATTACATTAGATAAGGAGAATGGGCACCTGTCTGCATTTCGGTTAGGGATTCAAATGCCGTCGACAGTGACGATCCTGCAGGAAATACTATCTATTGCTGATATTGAGCTGAAGGTGGATATTATCGAACCTTTTGATTCGACACGCAGAAAGATTTCAGGTTACCTTGCTGGTACGATCACTTTTGCGGCTGTTTCCGCTCGAATCAGCTGTACCCTGGAGGAAGGGATGGTGCTTACCGGTACGATTCCAGCGATGCAATTATCATCAATGGTAAAGGCATTGACAGGAAAAGAACTGGCGGGAGAAATACCGGATGTGAAATGTAAAGAGATCTATTTTAGTATTAATACCGTTACGAAGGCCTGGTCTTTCAAAGGCAAAGCAAATGCAGACTGGGATTATGCAAATAATGGCACGCCATTACATGCTGAATTGGATATTGATATTGCAAAACTTAGTGGTGGAGCCGTGACAGCCCGTATAAATATGCTGGTAAGTGGGGATGTTATCATTTGTAATGATTGTAAGCTTCATCAGCTGGATCTTGGTTTCGAGTTAAAAGAAAACCAGGACTGGTCAGCTTCGGGCAGTTTGAAAGCATTGCTGTTAGGGTATGAAATGAGTTTGCAGGCCGCTTATCAATCAAACACTTTAAGTCTTTCCTGGTCTGGCGCAGAGAATAATGAAAAAAAATATGTGCCTCTTATTGCCTCTGAAGGGATAGGTGTGTTGGGATGCAGTACCCTTGGTTTAACCATTAGCAAACAGGGGGCGGCTGCTACGGCAAGCCTGGCGCTGGAAGCTACCGGCATTTTATCGATTGACAACTACTTTACCTTACGTGGTGCTATTGTATTCAGGAAGGATACCTCAGGAACGGTGACAATGGGATTCCATGCCAATATGGATACCCGCCAGGTAGACGATAATGCAGATATCCGCCTGGATATTATCATTCCTTCAGACAAACAAGCTACTTCTTTATCGGGTGCTATCCGTGAGATTGATATCAATAAGCTGGCGCAGTTATTCTTAGGAAAAACTGCATTACCAGCGGAATTACCTGCTGTTAGTTTCCAGGATCTAAGCTTTAGTTTAAAACCTTATGAAGGATCTTTTTCTTTTTCAGGGGCAGCAAAAGTAGACTGGACCTTTGCTGAGGGGCAACAGGAATTGCATTCACTGGCTTCATTGTCTGTCGCCAGAACAAAGAACGCGGATGGCCAGTTAAAGATACAGGGTGCATTAAAGACCTCATTTACGGGTGAATTTGCAGTAATTGAACATTGTAATTTCCAGTCATTCCAGCTGGATATATTGTTAGGACAATTGCAGTCACCAGAAATAGAAGGCCATGCAAGGATCTCGCTGTATGATCATCAGCTGGATGCCGTCGCGGGCTATAAGGATAACAGTCTCCGGTTAACAGCAGATCTGCATCAACTACAGTTATTAAACATAGATGGAGTTGCCGGGTTGGAGGTGGATAAGCTTTCCTTTATTTATAAAAGGCAACAGGGGAATACCAGTGCCGCCTGGGAAATGGATGCTACGGCAGCAATAAAGATAGAACACCTGGGCAGCCTGGCAGGTACCGTGCAGCTATTCAGTTCCGCAGAACGCTCAGGATTGAAGGTTACCAATACATCCGCGCCTTTGACAATATCCCTGCCGGTGCCGGATCAACAATTGGCATTCCAGTTTGGATTTGATCATTTTTCTGTATTTAAAACAGTGACGGCAGGGGTATCCGGTTGGCAGATGGAAGCGGGGCTTGATTTTGGTATCAAGGGATTGCCGGAGAAATTTTGCCAGTTGTTTGGAGAGAAGGACCGCGTTAAATTTCAAACCACATTACGACTTCAGGATGGCAGTTTCCACATCCACCTGGACAAATTGATCGGGCCTGTTGCTATTCCAATTCCAGATATAGAAAAAGAAGGAAAACCTGTATCCCTGGGAACAGCCTACCTGTTGATCTCGGACCTGGATATTCAGCTGGGGAGTGAGATGGGGCTTTCTATCGTGGGAGGATTGAGGATCCCGGCAGCCCTGGATCATATCTTTGGAGATCTGTCACAGCCATTTTTCAATGCCTTTGATCCGGCAAAACCCGATGAAACTACGGTACGATTAAAATTAGGCATTTTAGGAAGTAAGGTAGAGGTGAAATTACTGAGCTCCCCGATTGCTGCGGTGAAGATGGAAAATGGCTGGGTAAAAGTAGACCTTGGTGATTGTGGTAAATTCAGGTTCACCCCACCGGTATTTTCTTTAAACGGAACATCATTTGCGGCTGCTATTAGTGTAGAGCGGGAAAGTGAGCTGGCAATACCGGTAAGCCTGTTGAAGAAATTATTGATTAATAAATTACAGCTGGATAAAGTTGCTTCCTTATTACCTGATAAGATTCCGATTAGTAACATCCGGTTTTTTGACGATGACCGGAAACTGCTGATAGGTCCATTCATTGAAGCATTGGCGCCTGATGGGGAAGTAAAGGATTTATTAGAGGCAGCCATAGATGCTGTTAATAAATCTGTAGCTTATTTGCCTGACAGGCTGGTAAATAACTACATGCAATTTTCTATTCCTGAGCAATTCCATGCAAAGATATCAGTAACGGGTACGGGTAATGTAGAATTGTCTGTCGGGGTAGGTGAGCATAGTGATCCCATCCGTGTATTGTATCCAATGATGGTAGGGCCATTACCGGCATTAGGAGGAATGGAGCTGCGCAATCTTTCATTTGGATCGTTGTTTGGAGGCAGTTTGTTTAGCCTTGCACTGGATGCAACCTTTGATCAGTTTGATATTCTTTCCCTGGGAGCGGCAGCGATTGCCGGTTGGTTGCCAGAGGCTTCCCGCCAATTATTACCGGATACCCGCAAGTTCCAGCAGACCCTTACTATATCGGATCTATATGCGATCATTGTATACCAGACGGTGGTGCCTATTCCAATACCATTGTTTTATAAACACGTGGGTATGGATCACTATGGATTGGAGGGACTGCATGTACATGCGCATATTAGTTTCCCGAAACCGGAAGCAGACCTCGCAGAGGTATTCAGGATATTACAAAACCTGAAGCGATTCTTTACGGACCCGGTTTACCAGTTACCGGAATCGGATGAAGAGCTGCCGAAACATGTTAACCTGGTCTTTACATTTGAAGACAGTTATATCATGTTACCTGGATACCTGGGAGGCGCAGTGGCCGGGAAGAAGCAGGGGCAGCTGGTAAGGATCAATGCGGCGAAGATCATAGCAAAGGTGCTGAATACAATTAAGTTCTTTTCGCTGCGCAGGCTGATAGAAGCAATTCCGGTAGAATACCGCATTGCCCATATTACATCAGCGGGGCATAGTCGCTTATTGGATTTTAATTTTGAGCTGGCTTATGCTTTGACTACACCAGGAGAATATGCTGGTAAGCAGGCCGTGATCCAATCCTTACAACTTGCAAATGAAACCATCGACCACTTTTTTACGCAGCCATTACCTGCGAATACAGAAGGCATAGTTTTCCTGGGGAAAGGGAATATTGAGCTGTGGAACACGCTGAAAATGAGTGCTCACCTGGGTATTATCGCTGTTAAGGATAAGGGGTTTGTTACGCACTTACAGTTTTATGGTGCGATATCTGACTTGCTGGAGCTTTCTGCAAAGGGTATCGTTAAAGTAGATAAGCAGGATCATCAGAATCCTGTTTTGTTGAGTGGTGAAGTGCATGTTCGTTCCTCTTTGTTCCAGGGGCATGAGGTATTAAGTGCCGTCTTTGAGTATAAAAATATAGAGGGGAAGGATTATTTTGTTTTTGATGGATTCCTGAATCTTTTCCCGGAACATTTGCCAGTAAAGCTGGAGTCTGTGACCCGGGTCCATTGTATGTGGAGCAATGATTATTTCAATATCAGTCATGCAGCAACGACGCTGACCTTGCCGGTGTTTGGAACTTTTAATGCGCAAACAACGATATTGATCAGTGACAATCGACAGGAGTTTTATACGATCGTGAGCCTGAACAGCAGGCAGGTAACTCTCCAGATCCGAAATCAAGAAAATGAATTCCTGTTAAGAGGGGAATTTGATGCCTTCCAGATAGGATCGATATTAAGGATCACTGATTTCAATGATACCTTCGAAGATGGGAGATATAAGGGTGCGGAGATCTTTATATTGACGGATAAGGTTGCAGGAAAGTTAAGGGTCTTTTATTTGGATGGCAGGGTAACATTTTTAGGCCTGCATGCGGGTGTAAGGATCGTTGTGATGGATAATGCCTGGAGTTTTTCATTGTCAGAAGGGTTAAGGATTAACAGGTTACAAAGCAGTTTCCTGTTGAATTGTACAATGGCTCCGGACCTGGGAAGATTTGATGGGAATGCCATATTTAGTGTTGGACTTGATCTCTCCATTTCTAAGAAGAGTTTTTGGATCTGGTTCTTTGGCTGGCATGAAATTGTTGTGTTCAGTGGATTTAAATGGTATGGCGGATTTGAGGGCAATTTATCCATCAAGGTATACAATCCAGATACTTATGCCAGCACATTTGATTACGACAGGGAGCTGGATATAGTTGTGGAAAATATTGCGATTAACATTGCGGAAATGGCGAGGAAGCAACAGGAGCTGGATGAGAAGAAGAATAGTGTGTCTAAAAAACATGATGAGATCAAAGACCATACAGCAAAACGTGAAGAAGTGTTGAAGCGCATTAAGGAGCTGCAGCCTAAGTTGTTGAATATGCAGTACATCTACAGGCTGTTTGAAGCCCGGGAGGGTAAGGGATCGGGAGATGAATGGTTACCGGCTTATAATTATGCATGGAACACATTTGAAGCCGCTGCAGTGGATTATCTTGATACCTTGTCCATGTTGGGATATTCAACGGAGGACCAGTTATCTTTTTACATGGAGCAGTTAGCTTACCTGGATAAGGTGTATGATTATATAGCCGCTTATGGTCATCGCTCCTGGGGATATAATATGAGTCGGATCAGGCAGGTATTGGAGACAGGGCAGGCTCCGGATTATGATATTGTACTTCAGTTTGTGCTAAAGGTAGATGGTTTAAAGAAGGCGCACATGAGGAAATACAGGATTGTATATACACCGGCGCCTGGAGCAAATGAGATGATCCAGTTACAGGAAAGATGTACGAACCTGAATATCCTGGATTACCTGTTTGATGCGAGGGAGAAAAAGGGTTCTGATCCTGATTGGGGAAATGATTATAACCGGGCGAGAACGGAGTTAATGACGGCGGTGAATGCATATATTGCGTGGGTTGAAAACCAGGGATGGAATAGTGAGGTTCAGTATGCATTGTTGTCTTCAAGGCTCAGTTTCCTGGATAAGATAAAAGAGAATACTGCTGTTTATGGTTCACAATTGTTCGGATATACGCTGGATGGCATTAATAGGGCCATAGAAACGGCAGATACATCCCAAAATGATATTGTTTACCAATTAATGTACGAAGTCGAAATGGCCAAGCGGGATGCGTTTAACAGGCAGCTCGGGCTGAAGAAATTTGAATATACTGCGGTAGTGGGCAAGTCTGTTGAAAATGGATTTGGTTATAACGCGGAGTATCACCAGGAGGATGTGGAGAATGGGTTACTTAATACGGATGAAGGGATTTATGAGTTCCTGGAGAAGGAGATTATTTCATACCAGATTGTGATACGTAAGTTGCAGGAGCAGGAAAAGGCAATCAGGGCAAAGAGGGCGCAGATAGAGGCGGCGAGGGGGCAATCCCTGCGTTTTGAGCTTCAGCTGCAGATGGGTTTGAATATAAATGGGTATGAGTTGTCTTTACCTGACATTAGTATATTGGTGGCGCCTGAAAAGTTGGAAGATATACTGGGTAATGTGAGTGGACATGTGGTCCAGTTAGTGAAAGACAATTTCTGGAATCTGGTGATCGATCTGTTCACTGGTCGTGGTATACGAAGCCGGTCATTGCGAGGGGAGGGAGAGTTGCCATCTTTGAAGTACAGTTATATCCGGCATGGTGATACGACGGTTCATCGGGGAGGTCAGCGACGATTGATGATGCAGGAGCGAACACCGCCGCCGGAGGGATATGACCCGGAATATGATTTGACAGTGTATATTGAGTAATGAGGAGGATGGGTTATGGGAAGGTTGATATGTGAGTGGTAGGCTTATAATGGTGGATGATATTTTGAATAGAACAGCCAGTGTAGATGATACGCTGGCTGTTTTATTTTTCGAAACACCCTGGTAATCGAATGCCTCACATCCTGGATCACAGTTGTATGAATTGTTTCATGGAAAAGGCGGCTTGCATGTTGCATTTGTAGTCATCAGGGGAAAGCGTGGCGGATAATTTGGATGGGATTGCGAATTTGAAGATGGCGTAGTATAAGATATGTGTTATGGGGATGGAGAAACTGATAGAGGATTATTAGTTTTTATATAAGTCGGAAAAGGAGGGAATGAGTTTTATACTGTTTAATCATTAAAATTAATTTTGTGGTATCCTTTCGTATCCGCCATTAACAGGACGGTAATATCTGCCATCTGCATAATGATAATTCACTCCCTGATAAGCCACTACATGTGGTTGTTCCGGTACTGTTTTAACCACTACCGTCTTTGATCGGTGTCTGTGCTGAGCCGATAACTGCGTAGTAGCACCGGCAAATACAATCATCAGGATCAAAACAATTTTCGCTTTCATAACCTATTCTTTTGGGTGAGTAACAATGTATATAAGACCGGTATCGTGCCAGATCGTTTAAAGTTATATAGTTAAATAGTGTTAATCCGTCTGGGGAATAGCTGGGTTGGTAGATAATCAAATAATGAGACATTCGTAGTATGAAAATATGATTGGGCGGTATTATTTTTAAACTTCGATCCTGCAACAAAGAATTGTTTGTAATATCAAATTCGGTAAGGGTGTCATGTCAATTTTAGTTTAGCCGGCTACAGATCCCTTGATACTTATGTCAACTACACAAAAGATTTGGAGAAAATGAAACTAATACACTACCATAATTTCCTTTTTTATTTTTTGAATCAGTATTAATGGGTACATTAATATATAACGGTATTTCACTGGGGGGCTGTAACAGGTGTCTCCTATGTGAATGCCTGATAACAATTAAATGGAATAGATGATAGAAACGATATTGGTTTTATTAGCTGATTTTATATTTATCCGTTTTGTATTAATTACCTTAATACAAAACTGACGATATACCTATTTCATTTATAAACATGGCGAACGTTACGAAGGTATCGTTATAGATACAATTGAAACAACAGATATGGACGGTTTTCCAAAGTATGATGCGCTCATAGAATTTCATTCTTTTCATGGACAACGAAGAATTCCTGCGAACCGCCTGCATTATCAGAAATCTGCAATAGGGAAAAAGGTGGTAGTAACCTGTTTGAAAAAAGATATGACTTCAGTAATAAAAGATCCGGTCGATGTGGTTGCACGTCTTTTGATAATGGTGGTAGTACTGATCGTATTTTTTGCATTTACAAATTGCATAACCCTTTGTTTAATTTTCAAAAACCTATGATCATATATCAATTTATATTTTCCGGACCAACATTAGACGAGGATGATAACCTATATCTTCTTGATGATATAGACACCTTTTTGGGCATCCTATATCAACAAAACCAGATTTGCTCCCAGAATATTATTCTAAACTTTACACCAGATGGAGTGAGAGCCGTAGTAGATTCTCCTTCAGAACTAATGCTATTTAAAAAAGAAAATAACAAGTATCCCTTATACTGGTTAGAAAAATTAAAAGAAAGTTATGGATATGATTTAGCTTTTGAAAAAATAGGAGAGAACCCCTTAAAAATGTCAGGCGATTACGCCAATGCATCCGCATTTATTTTGTATGGTGACGGGTCTTCCCCCCTTCGTTCTTTCAACGATTTTAAACAAATACCGCTATACGAATTCCCATATACTTATAATGGAGATCCTTCTTATAATGATATTAACTGGTGGCATAATGATTACAATGATTTGATGTCGCTTTGGTTTAGAGGTCATATCAATGAAGCCTATTGTAATAAAAAACTATCATCCATTACAAGCCCTTTAACAAAAAACGGACTGGCCATCTGCAGGAACATAGAAACCCTTACTGCCAGAGCCTGCTACTACTACCTTTTTAATTATAAGAATGATATTACAGATAACTGCCCATCCTGTGGCGAACACTGGAAGCTGGAAGAAAAAATGTTTGACGAGTTTAACCGCTGCTGTCATAAATGTAAAATTATCTCCCACACACGAATTGATAAATAGGTATTATTACCAATGCTATGCCTGGTTTCTCTCCCTCTGACCAAAATCATTTAAAAAATATTATCCTTTATTGTTAAAAGTTTCAAAAAATTATATTTCTTTGCACAGAGTTGTTACAGTGTACCTATGTGAACGCATTTGTTAATCAAGCATCAATTGTAGCATAAAAAGTATGGCGGAACCCTTGATGTCTATGTTTGAGGGATGTAGTATGTGGCATTTATCGAACTAATTCATAACCCAAATGCCAGGGCTGTTTTTCAACTGTATTTATTATTTCTTGTACCGTGATATGACCGTTTAAGGTCCAATATCCTTATATCTATGTCGTACTGAACCTTTTACTATGTATAGAAAGTCTAAAGGGGCATTGCCGGTAGTTTTATGTCTGCTGGTATTGCTGGGAACCCGTGTGTATGCGGGCCAGCGAAGCCTGTCATCCGTTAACCCCGACTCCCTGCCAGCTGGTTTGGCAGATAGGGCATTGTTAAATCAACCAGCATTGAAACAAGCTGTTATATCAGCCGTAAACCAACGCTCTGGAACAAATAACCTACAGCCAACCGCCTTCACAAAGGATAGCATTCCATTCAGTAAATTCGGACTGAATAGCATGAATACCTCTGCGAAAGCGCAATTCACGCAATACCTTACCTCTGGCAACAGCGCTGCCGGCATGACCAAAATGAAGACCCTCTTCAATAGCATGAAGGATAGCACAAAAACATCCGCGTACTTAGATAATAAGTTACGTGGTTTTTATGCGTTGCGAAATAACCAGCTCACCAGTGGGTTTAGTTTGCCTGGTATGCCTGAAAATAAATTAAAAGGAGTCTCCTGGACTACTGCTTATATGGACACTACATCCATGATGTCTGGCTGGTGGAACGAAGGCGTGGTACAGGATGCAGTCACCCTTGGTGGTATCCCGGTTCAGATTAATTATTCTACGCTATCCGGTTATAACTACGCCGGTCCTTCTCTGAATGATGCTCACTTCGTGCAGTTCTCATTCGACAGAGAAACCTATATGAGCTCTATTAATAAACAGCTCAATCAGAACTACGACTTAAAGAAATACTTCCTCGAAGATCTCGATATTAAGAGCAGCATGAAGTCTTACGCTACTTCTTCGCTCAATTCAATCGATCAGCAGGGGATTAAAAATAAAATTTCCGGCGATCAGCTGATGTACCTGGACACCGCACAACTACGTCGCTCTGTCATGGGAAATTCTTTGCCTGTCAGCTTCTCAGCGGATTCCGTTAAAGCACTCGCTGCCTCAAAAGATAGCAACGATCAGGCTTTATACAAACAATACCAGCAATCAGAATACTTCCGTCAGGTGCTTTCTTTAAAATCACAAATGGGTGATGTAAAAGAAATGAACCAGTTACTGGGTTCACAAAAGCAGGTAGTTGGTAATATCGAAAACTGGATGAATAAAGGAGAGAACACGGCTGCAATGGGCGGAAAGCTCCTGCAGTTAAGCGCCTTACAGAAGCTCATGATGAACATGCAGGCAATGAAAGTAGGTAGCGTCGGTGACTCAAATGGTTTATTCATGTCCGGTGCCGCTGGCTCCTTTCTCAAAGGAAATAAAGCCATCAGCTTACTCGCAGGTAACAGCAGTGAACTCGGCATTCAGGATGGAGGCATGCAATCCGCAACAGGTAAGTCTTCTTACAGTATGCAGGGCATTACCCTCGGTAAAGGTACTACTTCCTTTACGGCCCTGAATGCAAACTCAAAAGCACAAACGAATAACAGCTTTAATACATCCTCCCTCAGCAGAAATGTATTTGTAGGATCAGTAGCAGAAAAGGTGAGTCTTGGCGAATTGGGTACACTGGATGTAACCTTGTCCAAGTCCAGCAGCACTTACGGTACCGCTTCCGATGCTGCAGGTGTCTCCAAATCTGCCGCCGGTCATTTAATGGATGACCTCTGGGCCACAGCTTCTGTAGGCCTCGCATTGAATGGAGGTGTAAAGGAATGGGGTCTGACACATAAGGTATACATCAATTATTCCGGTCTGGGTTATGTAAACCCCGGTGCGCCTTTCGGCAGCAGAGGAACCATGCAGTACGGCTTCCTGCTCAAACGCAGCTGGCTGAAAAATAAAGCCATGGTCAGCGTACGTACAGACTTCCGTGACCTCGCCACCTCAGCACTGACTAGCGAAAAGAGAAAGAGCATTACTTACGCTGTAGATGGTCGTTACCGCTTTACAAAGGAGGTGACCATGGGTGTGAATATATTACAGAGCTCCTTGCGCGAAGGTAGTACTACCGCTTACCTGAACAGAAAAATATCCTTTTCTTCACAGGTAAATGGCAAGATCAATGGCAAAGTATTCAGTAATAACTCCACTATAGGTATTCAGCAATTGAACTACCTGACTGTAAAAACCCTGTTCCTCAATATAGGTTCTTCCCAGACCCTCATGGCAGGACCGGGTATGATTATCGCCAGCCTGAATTTCAGCAAAGATGTCAACAATGCTGCGGTATACAACAATCTCTTAAATACTGAAGGTGGTTACCAGTATAACTTATTCAAAAAAGTATCCTGTGGTAGCTCCCTCATTTACATGAACAGTAAGGATGTGGTGGAACAGATCGGTATTCGTCAGCAGGCAGCTACACAGCTGTACAAACGCTGGAGCGTAAGCCTTTCTGCAGATGTGCGCAAGAACCTGTTCAACTCCGCAGCTAATTATTATTACGGAAAATTCAATACCGCTATGGCGGTTCATTACCAGATAAACTGACAGCAATATGAAGAATGGAATCAGACTTTTAATGACCGCGCTGTTCGGTATGTTATGCCTGCAGGGCAAGGCGCAATACACCTTTGCATTCATGCCTGAAGTGCAGGGACGTTCAATTAACAATATTTCACAGGTGCGTATCAGCAATACAGGTAGCGCTGTTACGGCAAACCTGCGCATCGTAGTATCCGAAGCATCTGTGGGTACTGTGGTCACTATTGATATACCTCAGTTCCAGCTATTGCCCGGCACCAGTGCAGTACCTCCCGGTGCTGTATACCAGGCGGCGGTGACTTTTGGTAACACTAAAATCTCTACTGTCATCAGACAGAGTGGGTACTTCCCATCTGGTGATTATGAGTATTGTTTTCAGCTCTTCGAAGGGGTGAGTCACAACAGCGAACTGCTGGCTGAACAATGCTTCAACTATGAACTGGAGCCGTTTAGCAACATGCGGCTCATACAACCTTATGATGAAGACAAGATCTGCGATAAGCGGCCTACATTCAACTGGCAGCCTTTAATTCCTGCCATCAACGGGGCGCAATACCGCCTGTCGCTTGTAGAAGTAAAGGACAGACAGCAGCCCATCGAAGCGCTGCGTATGAACCTCGCAATCGTTAATCAGCGTGATATCCCGATGCCGATGTTGTTGTATCCTTCCATTGCCAATGAACTGGTGGAAGGTAAGCAATATGCCTGGCAGGTAACTGCTTATCAGAACGACCTGATTCTGGCACAATCTGAGATCTGGTCTTTCACAGTGGATTGCGAAAAGGATTCAACGAAACTCCCTGTGGAAGCTTTCAGAAGCATCGAAGACCTGAGCAGGGGTAACTTCTACATAGCCAGAGGACAGTTGTTATTTGGCGTCACCAATACCTATGCAGCTACTGATCTGAACTACAGCATCCGTTGTCTCACCAAACCTGATCAGGCGGTGAAGAAACTGCCGGCTGTACAGATCGTAAGAGGTTACAACCAGGTGGTGATCGATCTCACTGATAACAATAGTTTTAAGGATGGTTACTACTACATCATGGATGTAAACCTGCCTGATGGAACACGTAAACAATTAAGATTTATTTATAAAACAGCAGAATGAAGTACGGAATAATCTTGTGTTGCCTGGTGTTGGTATTCTGCGCCTGCAAGCACAGTAAGAAGGAGGTAATGCAGGCGATAGCGGAAACGGGAATGCTGCAGGATAAAGAGGAGAATGGTTTTCATTATCGTTTGCAATATATGCCGGCTACAAAGAATGATGACCTGCTGCGTTTTCGTTTGAAGATATCGAATAGCAACGGTACGGCATTGAAGGAGATAGATGGTCAGGCCTATACGTATGGTCTGGATTCCATGTTTGCCTTTGTGAATGTAGCGGATACCTCAGCGCCTGTAGATGTTGTGCGTATAGCCAATGGTAATATCGGTGGCCTTGAATATATGCTGGTCTTTGAGCGCCCGCTTGCGTATTCACAGGCCAACTGCCGCCTTCTTTTCAGAGATTATTTATTTAATCATAAGTTCCTCACTTTCCCTATACAGGGTGATGCTATTAAACACATTGATTCCTTAAGCCTGAACATATGATGATCAGTCGAATGCAAACCCGGAGAAGAATAGCCTGTTTCTTCCTTGTTCTGTCATCCATGCAGATATTAATGCCTGCGGTATCGTGGGCACTCACTTCCGGCCCTGCCCAGCCGGAGGCGAAACAGTTTACACCAGCAGTGACTACTGATTTTGTAGACCTGTCAACTGGTAATTTTAAGTATAACATTCCTTTGATGGATGTGGATGGGTATCCATTAAACCTTGACTATCAATCTGGCGTAGGAATGGATGATGAAGCCACCTGGGTAGGATTTGGCTGGAACCTGAATGTGGGCGCCGTTAACAGGCAACTGCGTGGTATAGCCGATGATAGTTATGGTGATACCGTGTTAACGAATAACTATGTGAAACCGAAGATTACCATCGGTGGTAGTCTGACAGATAGGGTAGAGGTAGCTGGTTTTGGTAAGAATCTGAAACTATCAGGTACGTTTAGCCGTGGTATGCATACTGATAATTATACAGGTATTGGTGCGGACCTTACAGGCAACGTAGGTCTTTCCTTATCTATTCCGGGGGCCAGTTACCTAACTCCGGGTGTGGGTATTGGGGTGACCAGTAGTTCCAGCGAGGGTGTAACCGTAAATCCTTCTTTATCCATGAAGGTGACTACCGGTGGCAATACCGTGCAGGGGATTGGTTTCTCTGCCAACATGGCCTATAATACCCGCGAGGGATTAAAGAGCATTACCCTGGGTACCAGTTTCGATGTAAATAAGCTCAGTAATTTTGCTGATTTAGGTTATCGCAGTACCTGGAGCTTTAGTGCGCCTGCCTTTTATCCAAAGGCAAATATGAACTTTACTTCACACAACTTTACTTTCAGTAGCGATATCGGAGGTAGTTATTATATTTTATATGGTGGTACCGGTGTTACCGGTTATAAAACCAAACGTGAGGTAGCCAATCCATCCCAGCAAAACAGGGCTTATGGCTTTATGTATGCAGAGCACGGGAAGAATAATACAGGCGCGATGATGGACTTCATGCGTGAAAAAGATAACCCGGTTATTCCGGAGTTGATGAACCTGGCGGTGCCTGTTGCTACACCTGATATATTTACTTATACCAGTCAGGCAGATGGTGGTCAGTTCCGTTTGTTCCGTAACCAGTCCGGCGTTTTCTTTGATAACCTCACAGAAGACAATTCTGATAATACCTCTGCCAGTGTTGAAGCAGGTGTAGGTGGCTACTTTCATGGTGGTACTTCTGTATATAAGCAGAATGTTAAAACAACCAATAGTAAATGGACAAACGATAACTCCTTCCTGACGAATGGTGACTTCCCTGTAACTACAGTAACAGGTGAGGAAGATGCTTACTTTAGACAGGCTGGTGAAATAGCGGTGGAAGATCCTTCTTTCTATAACAGTATTCAGGGGGAAGATGCTGTAAATGTTCAGTTCATCGGAAAGAACGCACAGAATGCACTGAAAAAAGGATCAAGTGTATATCCGGCCACAGGGAAATACAAACGCAATGGCCGTCAGATCAGGAAATCACCTGTTATGCCTATGCTGGCAGGAGAGATGAGTCTGGCCGGTGGTGGCGATTCATTATTACATACTTACCGTTTTATTGATAACCCGGATTCAATTCCCGGTGCCTGTAAAGCCCTGACTTATGCAACAGAAAGCAGGGTAAACAAATTTAGAAAACCAGATCATATCTCTGAGATTATAAAAACGACCAATGATGGTAAGAGACTGGTGTATGGTATGCCTGTATACAATAAAAAGCAGGTTGAAGTGAGCTTTGCAACAGATGCCTCCCGTCTGAATACATCTACCAAAAAAATTAAACTGGTCACAGATGCTGCCGGCAACCCGACACATAAGCCAGTGAATAGCCGTGGTCAGTCTATCTCTGACGAATATTATAACAGACAGGAACAGCCAGCGTATGCGACTTCGTGGTTACTTACCCAGATCCTGTCTCCCGACTATGTGGATGTTACCAATGATGGTATTACTGAAGACGATAGAGGTACTGCCTATAAATTTAACTACTCTTTAGTAAATGGCGACTACCAATGGCGTACGCCGTATGGTGATTCTGCCCAGTATAACCCGGGCCTGAGAGCCGATCCGGATGATGATAAGGGTTCTTATGTATATGGTACAAAAGAACTTCGCTACCTGCATTCTATCGAATCCAAAACCATGGTCGCCTACTTCATTACCGGCGACAGAGAAGATGGATTGGGATACAACGTATTGGGTGTATTAGACAAGTCGGTAAAGCAGAAATACCTGAAAGAAATTCGCTTGTATGCAAAGAGCGATATGACAACGCCGATTAAAACTGTCAAATTTAATTATAGCTACACGCTCTGTAAAGGTATTCCTAATACTTCTACAAGTGGTGGTGGTAAACTGACCCTTGATGCCGTTTATTTTACTTATGGCAATTCTACCAGAGGTAAAGACTATTATTATTCATTCAAGTATAATAACGATCATGGATATGCATCTTTGCTGACTGACCGTTGGGGTACATTGAAACGTTCTACCGATAACGCAACCGCAGGTTTCTCCCTACTGAACGACGAGTTCCCTTATACGGTGCAGAATGCCGCCGCTGCTGCGGTAGATGCCGGCATGTGGCAATTGTCAGAAATACAAATGCCTACAGGTGGTAAAATATCTGTTGACTATGAGGCGGATGACTATGCTTATGTACAGAACCGCCGGTCAATGGTCATGTCGAAGATTACAGACATGAAAGATGGCAGTGGAAATACTACGACCTCTCTTCGTGATGCAAAACAGTTTTTAATAGACCTGGGTACTGCTCCGGATGACGTTCCTGCTACCAATGCGGCAGATGTGCTGGCCTGGTTTAAGACAAAATATCTGGATGGATCAGACTATATGTACACAAAACTATTTGTGAATGTAACAGACGATCCGAATTCCACTACAGATTCCAAATTTGATTTTGTACCTGTATATGCTGCGGTAGGTGCTGTCACCATCAGTGGCGCTACAGCCACTGTTACATTCAAGAATGATACAGATGGTGGGGTGACCGTGAACCCGCTCATCGGCGCAGTGTGGCAGAGAATGAGGATGGAATACCAGCGCTACGCTTATCCGGGCTACATCAACCGTATCAACAGCGATTTACCTGTTATTACGGCTGTAAAGGCAATTGCGACCTCTATTACGACGCTTTCAGAATTATGGGAGAATTTTAACGAGAAAGCATATAGGAAGAAGTTTGGTAGCCAGGTAAATCTGCAGAAAAGCTTTGCCAGGGTTGTAATCCGTGCAGGTAAAAAGATTGGTGGTGGTCTGAGGGTAAAACGCGTGAAACTGTCTGATGAATGGAATACCATGGCCACTGATCAGGAGGCTGCTATTTACGGACAGGAATATGAATATACCATTCAGGAAGAGGGCAAAACCATCAGTAGTGGTGTGGCTGCATATGAACCAGCAAGTGGCGGGGATGAAAACCCGATGCGTATGCCTGTGAACTATACGCAGAATGTGAAGTGGGGCCTGAATAACTATTTCTACCTGGAAGAGCCAATGGGCGAAACCTTATTCCCCGGACCACAGGTGATATACAGACAGGTCACAGTACGTAACCTGACTGCTGATGGAACAGTGGACACTAAAAATAAAACAGGTTGGTCAACCGCTGAATTCTATACAGCAAAAGAGTTCCCTGTTATCGTACAGCAGACTGGCCTGGATAAATATCTGCATAAGCCAAATTCATGGGCAACGTTCTTTGGTGGTAAATCTACCTATGAACTGGCCATGTCACAGGGTTATTCCATTATCCTGAACGATATGCATGGCAAGCCTAAAGCCGACAGGGTATTTAACCAGTCTGGGCAGGAGGTGAGTGCAAATGAATACTATTATAATACAACAGAAGATGGTGGTACACAACGCCTCACCAACGTGGTAGATGTAGTGGATGCAAATGGTAATATTACCACTGACCAGGTGATAGGCCGCGATATAGAAATGTTCACGGACATGCGTGAATCAGAGTTAAGTAACTCTGGTACTAGTATCAACCTCGGTGCGGATGTTGTGCCTATCTGGGGATGGCCTGTGCCGATTCCTCACTGGCCCAGATCCAGCAACACCGATTACCGCCAGTTCCGCGGTGCTTCTGTGTTGAAGACAATCCAGTATACTGGTATACTGTCTAAGACAATCAAGAAGCTGAATGGTTCCAATATATCAGGTACGACATTACTGTATGATAAATATACAGGTGAACCTGTGCTGACACAGACCCAGAATGAATTTGACGATCCTGTTTATTCCGTGAGCATACCTGCTTACTGGATGTATAAGCAGATGGGTATGGCATATCAGAACCTGGGTATGGTGATGAAGGATTTCAGAATCTCTTCCAGTGCAGTACCTTCCCAATACGCGTCTTTCCTGTCTCCCGGCGATGAGCTGATAGATCTTTACACAGGTATCCGCCTGTGGGTGATCAAGTCTCCGACCAGTACCAGCTCTACGGCTGCATTGCGTATTATCTCCCAGTCTGGTCGTACGATCAAGGACTATAGTGGTACCATGAAGGTGTTCCGTTCCGGTTATCGTAACCAGCTCGGCGCTAATGCAACCAATATGACGCTGTTGAAGAATCCGGTGGTGGCTAATAAACTGAAGATCATCAGCAACGAAGAGCTTTCCGGTTATAATGTAATTAATGCTACAGCCGTATTGTACTCAGATGCATGGGGACAACCGGCTGTGTGTCAGAACCCAGGTTCTTGTCCGGATGGATATGAAGAGACAGCCGATGGTACACAATGTATGTATAAGCCTACGCCTGTAGCAGGCTTCGATCTGGTGCCAGGAGATAAGCATAGAAAATATGGCAACAGAGGCGCTTTCTTCTTTGAATACAAAGCGGATGGGCACTATAAAACAAGTACAGCCAATTACTGGATGGGTTGTACTACTGGCTGTGGTCGTCTTGCTGAAGCTGGCGTATGGTTGAAACAAAGACCATTGCATGACTGGTGGGGTGTAGAAAAATGTATTGATATTCCTGCAGGTACCTATTTTATTGGTTACGCGGCAGATAATGCAATGCGGTTAAAAATTGATGAAGTGGATGTACAGCCGCAGTTCCGTGGGGGTAGTGAAAGCTTCTATGAAGCATGGAGAATCAGGAAATTTACAATAGCAAAATCTGGTAAACATATTATCCGTATGGATGCGGCAAATGCAGAGGCAAATATGTCTGCCGCATTTGAAATATATAATAGTTCTGAAGCAACGCTGGTGGCTGGTGATAAAGAAACCATTGAAAAAGAACGTATTTATAGCTCTGTACAGCTGTTAACCGATCCGAATAAGGTGTTGTATTACACAGATGGTGATGATAACAGAGGTACCCAAAGCTTTAGATGCGATAATGGGATGCCGCTGACTAAATGTGATGGCACATTTAACTGTGGATACAAACCTAAACAGGCTTGTCCGGATGGTTATACCCTGAGCGCAGATGGTCAGGCATGTACCGTACCAACCACGATGGATAACCAGACAGGTTTAACCATTGTAAGAGGTAGCAACAACCCGACTTATGGTCAGTGGGGTACGCTGTTCTTTAATAGCGCCGGGCAGGTGGTAGACAGTGTCAGGGCCGATCCGTTCTGGGGTTACCGTTGTGATGGGGTAGATCCTTATGACCAGGGTACAGGAGGACATATTCCAACGGATGACCTGACGGATGTGCCTACCACAGATCCGGGTAATGGTACCGTGATTTCACGCGTATCCGCCAGTGCAGCCGTTACGCCGAATTACACATCAGGTTGTGGCAGGTTAAATGCTGTCGGTGTATGGCTGAATAATAGCTGGGGCAACAACTGGATTGGTATGAACGTCTGTGTAAAAATACCGGTTGGCAAGGTATACTATATCGGTTATGGCGTGGATAACAACGTCCGTATCTATATAGATGGTACACTCTGGAAAGAGCATGTCATGGTGAATGACAATGACCACCGTTATTATTCTTACTGGCAGGTACGTCCGCGCTTCCTGTCTTCCGGTAATCACATTGTTACTATCGAGGCACAGAATATCGTGGATCAGTTTAACCAGCGTTCAGTTGGTCTGGAAGTGTATGATAACACGATTGCTGAACTGAAAGCACATACATTGGATACGATTTTCTCTACCATTCAGTTGGTGAATAGTTCCAAGCCTTACGATACATATGTAAAAGATGCCAATGGTAATATCCTTTATCAGCACCTCAAGTGCGGGCAGGGATCCATCAATATCTGTGATGATTCTCCTGGTTGTCCAGCAATTCCAGCTGGTAATGTACTGAATCCTTATCTGACTGGTTATCTGGGCAATTGGCTGATGTACAAGGAGATGGCCTGGCTGTCTGACCGCTCCGGACAGGATCTGCCTACGAAAACAACAGCTGGTGTGGATATTCGTCATAAGGGGCAATATGCTACATTCTATCCGTTCTGGTATTATAACGGTGGATGGAATATGAGTGCGAATGCCGGTTGGGTAACGAATACAACAACTACACTTTATGATGAATCCTCCCATCCGCTGGAAAGTAAAGACGCATTGAATCAATATAGTGGGGTGCGTTATGGGTTTAAAAATAAACTGCCGCTTGCTGTAGGATTAAATATGCGCCAACGAGAAATCTTCTACGATGGATTTGAAGACTATGTGTTCAACAGTGGTTGTGATAATGCGTTGCCTTGTCGTCCTGATCAATTTGATATTAGACGAAAGTTGGGAGATTCTTATGCATCTGCATTGGATATTGAAAATGCACATTCTGGTAACTATAGTATGAAGCTTGATAGTTCAGTGTCTTTGTGGAGTTATATATATAGCAATGAGCATCAACCAGGTATTTACCTCAACAACAATCAGTGGGGAGAATATTATAGAAGTATAGACTCCTGGCTTGGTTTACGTGACTTTAGCCCGGTGACAAGCAGAAAGTATTACTTTTCAGCATGGGTACGAAATGGAACTGATCTTACCGGCAAGACTCCAGGTATTCGCTTGCAGTTGTTACCAGGTCTCAAGGTTGTTACCTTATCTCTTAAAACAATAGTTGATGGATGGAAACTTGTAGAAGGAACAATTGATTTGCCTGTAGATGTGGGTATAACTGAAATGACACCTTTTGGTATCAAAATTCAAAGATTGTCATCAGAAACCTCAATTGATGATATTAGGATATTCCCATATGATGGTCAGTTGAAGTCTTATGCATATAACGATAAAAATATGCAGTTAATGGCAGAGATGGATGAGAATAACTATGCAACTTTTTATGAGTATGATGAGGAAGGGGCATTGATTCGGGTGAAGAAAGAAACAGAAAGAGGTATTATGACCATAAAGGAAAATCGTTCTTCATATCATAAACGTTAAAAAACCTGTACCATGATTATCAATAAAAACAATTTTAAGGTACTGGCGACTTTACTTGTATTGATTACGACAGCAGCTGCTGTTGCCGGAATACCAGCATTGCTGCAACGCAGGGAGGAAAAAAAGGAAACATCACAAATGGTGATTCCTGAAAATAACAGTAAGGAGCAGACCATTCTGAAAGAATTATATACAGTTTCTCACCAGCTGGATTCAATGAGTGTTTATACTATACAAGGTAGTATTCGGGTGAAGGATTTGAAGGATAGTTTGAATAATATGGAAAGCAATTACTTGTATACCCGTTCTGGAAATAATATGTATTACAGATTGGGTAAGGATGAAATGGTTTCACTAAACACTTTTTATCTTTCAATTTCTCATGATACAAAAGAGATTTTTCTGTCCGCTCCGAAGCAGGTAGAAAACCCAATGGCTATTCCAATTGATGCTGAAGTCAATAGAATGAGTAAAGAAGGATTTAAAATTACCAGGAGTAGTGTTAACGGTTTTGTGACGATCACTATGTCTAATCCATCTCATATCTCCATGAGAGATTATTCACTTACTTATGATAGTACTGGATGGATAGTGAAGACCGAAATGCGGATGCCGGATGAAATGTATCCTGGAGATTTTAATAAAGATAAGCTGATTACTATACAGGTACAGAAATTCGAACCATCAAAAGCTATAAGTGAACTTTTGAGGCCAGAACATTACTTACTTCAATATGGTGAAGTACCTATACCAGTAGCTTCACTAAAAGATTATGAACTAATCAACCATTAATGTTAACCCTATGGACTGGAAATTTATTAAAAGGACTTTAATAACAATTTGTATTCTTCTCAGTATGCTGTCCGCCCATGCTTATACCGGGATTGAATCATATCAGCATCAGAAACAGGGTACGATCAAAAAAGGAGATACTCTTGTTGTAAAGGATGAGAAATTCCTTAACAGCGCTTATGACTGGGAAAAGATCCATAATAAAACTGTCAGCGATATAGTAATATTTTCTCTTTACCGGGATTCTTCCGCCATACCACAGAAGAAATTTAAGTGTACAATTGACCTGAAAGTAGAATACTGGTCATCGCCTGATCAGTCTGATCCAGCTATAGATGATCATATTAAGCTTGAGATCAGTTATGATACAGCCAGAGGAATCAATTATCAGGCGAATGCGACTTACCGATTCAGGAATGGTTATAAGATGAAACTGACGGTCAATGATATTACCAGCGAAGAACTTGGAGATCAGCTTCCTGCTGCCTTCCGGTTGCAGGGTCAGGTAATAGTTGAGCGATCTTACGAAGCAGATACAACGCATATTGTACCAAAGATTGTATTACCATCAAGTGGGAAAGCTGGTACGTTCAATGCTGCCGTGCTCAGGGCTGCAACGTTGGCTTCTGCGCAGAATGGGGTAGCTTCTATATCCTGGGATAAGGTGACTTACGCGGAGGAGTATGATCTTGAGTGGACGTTTGTAGATGAGTTGTCCGCTAACGGCAAGATATTAAGTGATGAAGGCACCGGTATATCAGCAGCAAAGCTGGCAAAGATGTTTCGAAACAATTCCACGCGTGTTACGCTTCAGCAGGAATATTATGATATTTCGCTGGTTCACTATATGAAATACCTGCTTGTCCGTGTCCGAACAGCATACATGGCAGATGGAATCCGGGAGGAAGGTGACTGGGATTATAAGATGGATGCTGGGGGAAGCACTGTGAGTGCTGTTATTTTGCTTGACGATAATACCTTGCATGAACCGAAGTTCAACTGGTTGTATAGTGCGGCATATTCCGAAGACGGGAAGAAGAAAGAGGTAGTAAGTTATTTTGACGGAAGTCTGCGTAACCGCCAGACAATCACCTTGAATAACAGCGATCAGAAAGTATTGATACAGGAGAACCTGTATGATGAATTTGGTCGACCTCAGGTAAGTATTTTACCTTATACTATTAATAATAATATCTTAAAATATTATTCTGGTCAGCATGTAACGACATCCGGGAGTACTTATCGGTGGTCCAATATAAATGGGAGCGGTTCAGATTGTATCAATACGCCTGATGCAATGGGATCCTCATCCGGCGCCGGTCAGTATTATTCATCCAGCAATGAGTTTTTGGCAGATGCGAGTCGTCCGGAGAGCCATTTTATCGCAGATGCCGGCGGTTATCCATTCAGTGTGACTTTGTATACCCCAGACAATACAAACAGAGTATCTGTTAGGGGGGGGGTAGGCGCACTCTTTCAGCCTGGTCCGGACAATACCGTGAGTAAAGCGAGTTATTTATATTATTCCAAGCCGGCACAATGGGAACTGGATCGGATGTTTGGTAATGATGTTGGTTATGCGAACCATTACCTGAAGAACATGACGGTTGATGGTAACGGTCAGGTAGCCGTTAATTATCAGAACGCTTCCGGGAAGACGATAGCGACGGCACTGGCAGGTGATGCGCCGTCAAACCTGGATGCACTTTCCTCAAAACCAGATCCTAAGCAGGAGACTTTTTTACTGATTGAACCAAGGGATTTTACCTTTGATGAAAGCAAATTGTTACTGAGTGCGACATCTTCTTATGCAGCAGCAATAATAGGCCCTGTTTCTTTTACTTATAATGCAGAGAAGCTGATAAAGATTTTCGATGAAAATGGCGTGAAGATTTGTAGCAACTGTTATTATAACTTACATATCCGTGTAACGGATGATTGTAATAAACCCATTTATGATGAAACTATACCTGTAGGCAGTTTGACCGGTGATTGCAGTGCTACCGGCACAGCCACCGGCACCTTCAGTACAACCTTTGATAAGATCGGGGAGTACTATGTCACCTATGAACTGGGTTTATCATCCAGTGCGCTGGATGCCTATACGACAGATTATATTAATAAGAATACGACTCTCAACAGCAAATGGTCTTATATCAATACAGCGCTTCAGTCCAAAGACATGAAGAGCTGCTTTGACGATTGTACGACCTGTCTGACTTCCCTGGGTACCCAGACAGCTTTTACCACAGCAGTAAAGAACCGTTTGAGCAAGGATGGCGTTGAACTGACGACTACGATTGATGCGTATGCGAATAATCTGTATACGACCTTATATAATAACTGTGTCTCTTTGCGCAGCAACTGTACCACCAATCCATGTACCGACCTTGAAAAAACCCTGAAGGAAGACGTAAGTCCTGGTGGTCAGTATGCATTGTTTACCGCAGAGGATACCGCCCTTGAAAAGAGTATCAATGTGCTGTATTTATACTGGCGGACGGAGTTCAGGATTTTAACGACGCCGACGGAGTACAATGCAAACAAGTTCGAACTGGAAGATGGTACAGTGATGAGTGCGAATGATGAGGCCTGTACCTTGTCCATGATTCTTCATCACTGGAAACCGGAGTGGGCGGCCCAATTCATCAAGTACCATCCGGAGTATTGTGCTTTGAGGTTCTGTCAGGCGAACAGTGATAACCTCCGCTGGGAAGAGAAAGTGACTAATATCGCAACAATATCCGATATTCCCACCATGTTGCCTGGTGCTGTTTATTCCACCACCAGCTTCAGATGGCTGGCAGACAAAGATCCGGCATTTGATAATGTGTTAAATGGTTACAGGGAGAGTTTTATTGCAGACATTACCAATTACACGACGAATGTGCTGGGTATTACACAGGTAGGCACCAAAAGTCTGGTAGGTTATGTAGACTACATGTTGTATTGTGCAGATAACAGCGGCAATACGAATGCTAATAACAATCCTCTTCCGAATACGAATAACTGGTCTACCTGTGCTCCGGTTGAGACCTGCAGAATCGCCGATCTTGAATGGCGGATGTACAGAGATAAGTACATAGAACTGAAAGAGAAGTATTATGCCAAGGTACGTGGCACCTCAACATATTGTGGTGGTCTTTGTGCAGTAGGCGATACGATCAGTTATGCAACAGCGACGGGCACGTGTCCGCAGTTATCGGCCTTTACGATACAGCCAGGTGATGCTGCGTGTACGAATCTTCAATCGCTGAAGGTTACATACACAGGTGCACCGCTGACAAGTACAGTGACACTTTCTTTATATTATCCATCTGGTTATGATGGATTAACACAGGTAAGTTCAGTACAGTTTGTAGCCGGACAGACGGAAGCGGCATTCTGTATAGATAATGGCATCGACCGGAATACAGTATTGGTAAGAGGCATTTCCTGCCGTCCTGATGGGATTGATAATGGTGGAGGCAGCACGACCTTTGATTGTGATGCAGCGAAGGCCTTGTCTAATTTCAGTCTGAGTGTAGTAAGGGATGGGCTAACCTATGACCCAAGTACTGGTATTTCCAACTGGAATTGTATTATGACCTATTCCGGGCCTACAATACCAAGTGGAGCGTCTTTGATTGTGGGAGTGGAGTTTAGCTTCCATGAAAATCCGGGAGCAAAGATCTATACCTATACGTTTACAGGCAGTACCCGATCACTGACGTTTGTTTTGCAGGGCGTAAGCCAGGCTACTGGTACTATAGAAGGATCTGCCTGCTCTAATCCAAATCCAACCACGCCGACTACGCCCGACCCTGTTAATACGGGTTGTGAGACGGCTTTAAAATATAAAATCTCCCGCATCAACAATGCAACATACAGCAATGCTGGTATCTCTACCGATACGTTGGCTTTAGCTGCTCAGGTAACAGCTACCCTGACCCAGTCAGTAAAAGAGAACTGTGAAGCACAGGCGGAAGTCTGGATGACGCAGTTAGACGAGTGTCTGCAGGGCGAGACAGATTATGAGACGTCCAAAACAAAGATCAAAGCGAAGCTGATCGAGTTGTGTAAGATAGGTGGAGATATGAATCACCAGAGCGGTGCGAGTACAACGCCTTCAGGCAAGTCCACCAGCGAAGGTTATACGAGTTTCAAACAGGTGTTAACAGGATTGCTGAGCACTCATACGATCAACATGGTTTGTAACCCATGGTTACTGGATGCGCCATATCCATATTATACAAATATGCAGGCGACCAGTAAATCCATCGCCAAATCGACAGCGGATATCTGTTCCAAACTGAGTAGCTTAAAGACAGATTATAACACCTCCAATGGTAGCAGCAGCGTGTCTTTCTACCAATGGCTTGTGAATACTTATGGCACAGCGATGACGCTGACAGAAGCGGAGTTCACCAGGTTGCAAAACAGCTGCAGCAACTGCCGTTACCTGTTGGCCAATGATATGACGCTGCCTGTATTTTTGGATCCATCCTCCACAGGAGCGATCACACCCATAGAATACCAGGAAGTGAAGACGCAGATGACAAATGAAATCGGCGGCTGGCTGAATGCGGAACATGCCAACTATGAGCATGTGTTTGCAACCTATATGAATCACCAGTTAGGTTTTACGTTGTCTTACAGTGATTATAAAGATTATGAAGATAAGTTAGCAGCGAATCCGTCCAGCTTTACTATGTTGTGCAATGCGCCGGTGTTTAGCACAGTTACCGTGAATCCATACAGTTGTACGGAAGAACTGCTGGATGATGCGGTATCGACAGGAACAGTCATATACAATGACTATATATCAGCAGAGAAGAAGAAGTTCCGCAAGGAATACATTGCCTATTGCAGTGGAGTAAAACCGAATCTTCAACTGACGACGAATGAGCAGCTGTATCACTTTACCTTATATTATTACGATCAGGCAGGTAACCTTGTAAGAACGGTACCACCGGAAGGAGTACATCTGCTGGATGCGGGCTTACAAACGCAGATAGATGGAGCGAGAGATAACCTTGGTGGCAACTGTACGTTTGATGGTCCTGTAAGCAATTCCCAGAAAGAATCTGCACTGACTGCGCTGACAGCGGCGCTAAGTTCCACGTCAGCGCGTTCCCTGGAACTATGGCTTTATAATGGTTCTTCATCCGGCAGTCAGTTTCTTGCTACCAGCAGTGGTCAGCAATATTTAATAAATGCCTGTGTATCTGGCAGGTACCTGCATCTGGATATATATACTTTATCAAGTACAACCAGTGAAGTAATTATAACGGCTTCCGTACATACGATTGCCGACATGCAAGGCGCATTGCCGCTGAAACCATGGACGCATGTTGTATTTCAGGGTGCATTGCTGAATGCAAACAGTCTGTCAGTCTATGTAAACGGCAAACTGTGTCCTGTTACTACAACCGATCAGGCGAGTGGTGATTGTGGCTGGGAGCTGGCACCGGGCAGTTATCCTGAGAACTTTGCGAATGTAAAACAGCTGAGGATATACGATCGTTTATTATCCGGAGCAGAGATAGCAGCGAATGCAGCCGAGCCATGTATGTCTTATGCATCATTGTACCGTACTGCACTGGAAGGCTCTAAGGTTTACAGAGGCAGATTCAATGTACCTTCCGCAGGTTCTGAAACCACAACAAGTGCAGGCAGTTTGTCAGAAACACAATATACTCCTATATATCCGGCCCATGGTTTAACTACATCTTATGCTTATCAATCTTTAGGTGGAGTGCGTATTCAGAAATCACCTGATGGAGGTTTGGGAAGGTTCTGGTACGATAACCTTGGAAGAATTATTGCCTCCCAAAATGCCGAACAGGCATTAACCGGTAAATACAGTTATACCGTCTATGATGGACAGAGCCGAACAAAAGAAGTTGGCTTAAAAACAGGTGGCAACACACCAGGTGCCGTCTCATTTATAGCTGCAACAGCAGTAAGTACGTTCCAGAATTCTGGCTCAAACAGCCAGATAGTACAGACTTACTATGACGAGCCTTATGCAGGATTTACAAATACTCAGGAGAATCTGCGCAAACGTATTTCTGCGATCACGTATAAAGATGCGGCTACAGACAATCCCCAGCAGATCACCTATTATAGCTACGATCAGTTGGGTAATATAAAGACGTTATGGCAACAGTTGAAGGACCTTGATCTCAAGCAGATAGATTATAAATATGATCTTGTTAGCGGGAAGGTTAATACTGTAAGATATCAATATGGAGATGACAAAACGGATAAATTCTATTACGGTTATGTGTATGATGCAGATAACAGACTTATCAAATCCTTAAGTGGAATCAATTCTGTATCCTCTGATGGCTGGGAGATTGAAAATGCGAGAACAGATGCATTTTACCGATATTATCTGCATGGTCCGCTGGCGCGAATGGAACTGGGTCATGACCAGTTAGTTCAGGGTGTAGATTATGCATATACAATTCAGGGATGGTTGAAGCAGGTGAATAGCCAGTATCTGTCACCGTCATCAGATATGGGTGGAGATGGGCTTGCCAGTACTGACAGGTCAGTTGTCGCTCCGGATGTATTTGGCTATTCGCTGGACTATTTTGAAGGAGATTATAAACCTTTGGATATAACGAAAACGCCTCCGTTATCCTGGACAAAAGGAGCCGCAGGCGAAGTAGGAACAAGTCTCTATAATGGAAATGTTAGCCATAGTACGGTTGGATTAAGTCAATTTAATAATGTTGTAGGATATTCCTATCGTTATGATCAGTTGAACAGATTAAAGGCGATGAGACAGCATAGCCTGATTAATAATACAGCTACCTGGAATGCTGGAACTGCAGGTGAAAAATATAAAGAGGATTATACCTATGATGGAAATGGAAATATTCTTTCGCTATTGCGGAATGGTAGCGGTATAAATGGTCAATCCGTTTTGATGGATATTCTTACCTATGGATATAACAAGGATGCTGCTGGTAATTTGTTGGACAATAAATTACTTCAAGTGACTGATGCTGTTAGCAATAGTGGGTATACAGTTGATATGACTTCTCAGGCAAATAATAATTATATTTATGACAAGATTGGTAATGTGATCAAAGATGTAGTAGGTGGTATTTCAAATATAGAATGGAATGTTTATGGGAAAATAAAAGAAATTACAAAAACTGATGGTTCAAAAATATCCTTTAAATATGATGCAAATGGGCATAGAGTTTATAAACAATATACGCATAATGATATCACAGAAAAAGCATGGTATATCAGAGATGCGTTAGGTAATACATTGGCTGTTTATGAAAAGGTGAATGATGGGCCTGTTTATTGGAAAGAACAGGCATTGTATGGCAATTCCCGGATAGGTATTTGGAACGGAAATGTTTCAATGTCAGGAACGGAAGCTAATACCAATTGGGATGCTGCCGGTAATAAGAGATATGAATTGAGTAATCAGCTTGGGAATGTATTAGTTACAATCGGTGATCAGTTATCATCAGATAATCAGGCAGTCATTTATAGTGCGCAGGATTATTATTCCTTTGGTATGTTACAACCAGATAGGCAATTTGCAATTAATGAATATCGATATGGGTATAATGGTAAGGAGAATGATAATCAGGTAAAAGGAAATGGTAATCAGATTGATTTTGGAGCAAGAGTGTATGATTCCAGAATTGGTCGTTGGATGTCCGTTGATCCACTTGCTTCCAAATATCCGGAAATTGCTCCTCATGTTTTCACATTGAATAACCCGATATTTTTTAGGGATCCGGATGGAAGAGAAGTAATTCCTGGCAAAGATTTTCTGGCATCTCCATGGGCTAATATATATAAAAAAATGTCAGATAATACTCAGTTTCAGAAAATGATTAAAAATTATAAAGGATCTAAGACCATTAATCTGAATTTGGGTGTGGATGAAACAAAGATCATCAACAATGCAACTGCATATACAACTGTTACAGATAGAAGACCATCTGCAGCAAACCTGAAGTTAATGGGAACAGCTTCTGGTGAAATAAACTATAGTCTTTCTAAACTTTCAAGTAAGGCAGAAAGAAACGATGGTGCTGAAACTACCATATATACCCGTAGTTTTACCGAAATTGGAAGAGCTCAAATAATGATCCATGAAGCAATTCATGCCATGATAGGCACGACAATTGGCGAAAAAGACGACAATAATCACAATGCTGTTGCTAGCCATAGGCAAATGTTAGTAGATGGTTTAAAGGAATACAATACTAAATATAAGCTTGGCTACTCAGATGAAGATCTTGAGGTACTCAGTTGGCAGGGATTGGAAGCTTCTGACGGCTATAAGAATCTCATACAAGGGTTTGCAGATAAAAATAAAACAACGGTGAAGGAAGAAGGTGAGAAATTCAAGGATAAGATGTTTAAATTAAGTTGGAAGGAGGAAGGTACTGAGGTCAAGAAAAATGAGACTCCTGCAACAACTAATTAAAAAAAGAAACTATGAAAATGTACATATGCGTATTTGCTCTAATGCTATGGAGTGTAGTGGTTAATGCTCAAAATAAGACTTGTTACAAATTTACTGTGGCAGAAAAAAGATATGTAGATTCAGCCAAACTGTTTTATCCAGGGATGGAAAATGAGTTTCGTTATTGTAGAGAATACTTATGCGATACGATCTTTAGAGAACAAAGATTATTTTCAAAAGATACATTGCGAACATCATCTACATTTAAAGTCTCAAATAATAACTGGTTTGTGTTAATCGGAAAAAAATGGAGTCCATTTTATTTGAAAGGGAAAAGAGTTAATCCGGTAATAAAAATTAGTGGTTTGAATTACCGCCTTCAGATAAAAACCATTTATCACAAAGACGGGAATACGTTTATCCAATATATATTAAATCCTGCAGGTGACTTTACTTCTAGTGTTCATCCGATCTATACTTTTACGCCTTCCAAAGGTATTATAATGATAACCAGGGACGGGACTGTTTTAATTAGAGATGATTTGAAGTATGAAGAGTACAATTGATCTGGATTTAAGAGGTGTATCGGCGGTTGAATATTATGATCAAGGTCGGGCTAATAAAGTACTGCCTCTCCCCTTAGGAGCTATTTACTGTGGAAGTGTAATATTGATTTTATACGGAACCAAAAGGCAGTGGATAATAGACATTGCAAAAAGGACGCAGAAGAAGAAAGCGAAAAAATGAAGTATGTCCTGTATGACAGTTTTTTTACATCGGATAGGAGGATTTTTAAATTCTCAATGGTTCCCCTCGTTAGACGTTTACCATAAAATAGCATTGAAGACAGTACGAAGGCAATATTTATGCTTTCTTTTGTTCGTTAATATTTTTTCTATACTTTTCCAGTGAGAATCGGTCTGGAAGGTGCTCTATGGTTCTCATAGTTTGTTTTGTGGCAAATCCAAATTAATCGATCGATTCGAACTTTCCTACTATTAGGCCTTCAGAAATTTGAACATACGCTAAACATGGAATTTTTTACAGCATTTAATTTGTTTACAATTCTTATAATTGCCATTGGTGTTTTGATTAATGGATTTTTTTTAAGAAAAAAGATTAGTTAAGCCTGAACGACTTAATAAAGAAAGGCTTACGAGACAGGAATTTGTTATCGGTAACGATTTAGTAATGGTGCTTATTGCATTAATATTAATCCGATTTCCTTGTAAATCAGTAGCAAATATACAAAAAAATAGAAATCCCTTATTCTTACATTTGATTTTAGAGGCAGTTCTAGTTGACTAAAGTACTTGATTAAGAAGCTTTAATTCGACTATATTGATCAACGCTGTATCCATTAGTTGGTGTTAAATAACAACAGCGTTTAGCTATTTATTTATGCTCAATAATGAGCAAGGTGCCAATTTTAGATATGGAGTTTGAATTAAATATCGCTAATTCCGAAAAAAATATTACCCAAGTTGCACCCAACTTGGGTATTTTTTTGAAAGTTAATGGCAAAGTTTGCAGAGTGAATAGTTGCGTTGACTTAAATTCCGTACATCTCAAAATTTTAAGCTATGAAATATTCATTAGAAAATATCATTATAGAGATACATAATAAGGAGAATAAGATTTCATCTCAAAGCAAAAGCGTGATTGATGAGACGTATGAAATGACAAAATATCTTCAGGACCTTTTATTCTCTGTAAAGAAATATGTAGTTGAAGAAGGTTTTAAAAACGACGATGAAGAGGTGCACTTCTTCCGAACTATTAAACCGCAAATCCTGGGAAAGCTCATTTACTATAATAAAATCTATCGAATTGAAACTACCTGTCCTGTGAGCAACGGAAAAATCTATTACAGTTACTTCTCTAACCAATTGGCAAACCTAAAACGGGAATATGTTGAACATCTTTGCAACTCAGATTTTTATAGATATTATCGTTCCGGACGAATGGATCGTGATAATATTTATTTCAAGCGAGGTAACATAAATTATCATGATGGACTTAATAGCATCGTATTTGAGGTAGACCCTGATTTTTCAACATTCTTTGATTACAAAACTGCCAGGATTATTGCCAACGATCTGCTTTACTCTTACTTGATAACGAAAATCAATCCTGATGAAAATCCCGACATGGTATTTAAAAATACGGAAAGCCCAAAGGATGTCTCCTGGACAGAGAGTAAAAACGCCCTTATTGAATTGATATACGCCCTCTATGCTTCCAATTGCATTGGATTCGGAAAAATCGGCATTAGAAAGATAAGCCTAATGTTCCAGATACTTTTCCGAATACCATTAAGCGACTTGCATCATGCTTTCCACCGGATGAAAACAAGGGCAGGTTCCAGAACGGTTTTCTTAGACCAACTTAAGATTGCGTTAGAAGACTATATGGATAAAGACCTTTAATGTATTGAACACACATTTAAAAGCAGTACTCTGGACGTACTGCTTTTTTTTTGCCCATATGTGCCAATTGGCAAATCGTGGTAAAATGATGTAATAACAACCCCAAATCTTCTGAAACCCTTATCAAACAAGGGTTTTGCCGCTTTGCAATTATTTTCAAAAAACCGCTAAACCAATTGGCAGGCATTGGCAGACAAACTCTGCCACCCTTACCAATTTTGCATAGTAAACATTTAAAAAGCTGTGCAATGAAAATAATAACTATTGAAGATGAAGCGTGGCAACAGCTTAATAGCCGTATAAACGCCATTGCTGATTATCTGAAAAGACAGGAAGATAAAAGCTATGATGATCTGTGGCTCAATAACCACGAGGTATGCCAATACCTGCACATCAGCGAGAAAACGCTATGGCGTATGCGTACTAAAGGCGAGATAGCCTATTCAAAAATCTATGGTCAATATTTCTATACCATCGGAGCGATCAGGGATATGCTTAACGCTAATGCCATACAGAGCAGTGACGAGTTTGTGCAGGAACTTATGGCAAAGGGCAAAAGCTATGTCAAGAAAGGCAGGAAGATAAAGACAGATAACAAATAGGTATGAACCCTCAAAAAGTATGTTCCTATGAATATTGACAGAATGGAATTTTTGGCGTGGATGGAGCGCCTTATGGGTCGCCTCGATATGCTGGGCGACAATATAAACGAATTGCAAAAGAAACGCAACAGCATAGACGGCGAAGAATTACTTGATAACCAGGATTTGCTTCAGATGCTCAAAATCAGTAACCGTTCCCTTCAACGTTATCGCTCTATCGGCAAGCTGCCTTATTACACCATCAGCGGTAAGCTGTATTACAAACTATCCGACGTACATCAGTTCATAAGGGAAAGTTTTAATCCGCCTACCACCAAACTGAGCGCCAATAAGTGACAAATACTGCCTTTGAGTGCCACTTCGGGCAATGCAGTGAACGCTTCCTTTACATTCGGGCGTGAACTTTTAAATTTTCAGAATATGAGCGAAGAAACAACTAACAAACCGAAAATGCCCGAACAGCTATCGGACATTCTGTTGGTGCTGGATAAAGAAAAAATGAAAATCCAGGCGGTAAAGAGCATTGACGAGAATGGAAAAATGGAAACCGTAGACCCCACGAAAAAAAACCAAAACCAGTTTATGCGTGTGGACAAGAGCGGTGATTTCTTTTCCAACTTCTTTTCCAATTTTTTCAGTCAGTTAAAGAACCCTACCAATTTCTCATTCTTTAAAGTGCCTGCGCCACTTGCCGTTGAAAAGGCAGAGCAAATGCAGAAGCAGGTAGATAAGCCTACTCCCGAAGGCGAAAAAGTGATGAAAGAACACGAAGTAAAACCCGAACCTCAACCGGATAAAAAACAAGAAAATCAAAAAGATATGGCAACAACACAGACAGCACCGGAAACAGGCGAATACCGCTACAAACCGGAACAGATTGATTGGGACACGATGAACAATCTCGGATTAAGTAAGGAGTACCTTGAAAAAAGAAACCTCCTTGACCCTTTATTGAAAGGTTATAAAACTAATGAACTCTTACCGATAGGGGTTAACCTGGGTGGTACTATTCTTCGCACGGATGCCCGCCTGTCTTTGCAGCAAGCAGAGGATGGAAGAGTTGTGGTAGGAATACACGGCATTAAAAAAGAGCCTAACCTGCATTTTGAGTTTTTCGGACACAAGTTTACAGACGAGGATAAGAAAAACCTGCTCGCAACAGGCAACATGGGTCGTGTAGTTAACCTAACAAATACCAAGACAGGCGAACAGATGCCTTCTATTATCAGTATAGACAGGCTTACCAATGATGTAATTGCCCTACGGACGGAGTTCGTCAAAATTCCTAATGAGATAAAGGGCGTGAAACTGGACGATGCCCAAAAGCAAACCTTAATGGAGGGCAAGCCCTTAAAGTTAGACGGTATGACCTCCACCAAGGGAACAGAGTTCTCTGCAACCGTACAGTTCAATGCGGACAAGCGTTATGTGGAGTTTTTGTTTGACCGTAACAACACCAACAGGCAGACCCAAAACAATGGGCAGACCAATCAGCAGACCAATCAGCAAAGCCAGCCGCAGGAAGCGCCGAAAACTTTCAGGGGCAAAGAACTGACCGATGAGCAGCATAAGGATTTTAAAGCCGGGCAAACTGTTTACATCGACGGGTTGAAGGATAAGAAAGGGCAGCCATATCAGGGCTATATTACTTTCAATGCAGAAACCGGAAAAACAAACTTCCAGTTCCCAAGCCAGGTTAAGGCACAGGCAAAACCTGCCGAAGCCAATAAAACCCAGGTTGCCGTTAATTCTGAGGGTAAAAACAATGAAGCGACCAAAAAAATCAATGAGCCTTTGAAATCGGGACAGCATACTCCGAAAAACAAACAGCAGCAGGAGCAACAGGAAAAACCGCAAGCGCCTGCCAAATCCAAGGGAAGAAAAGTTTAGCGTATGAAAACAATAATTGCAGAAAAACCAAGCGTAGCAAGAGAAATAGCGGGCTTGCTGGGGGCATCCAAAAAAAAGGACGGCTACCTGACAGGTAACGGCTATCTTGTTACGTGGGCATTCGGTCACTTGATAGGATTGGGAATGCCCGAAGACTACGGCATTTCAGGGTTTGACAAAACCGCTTTACCGATATTGCCCAACCCATTTTTACTGACCGTCCGCAAGGTCAAAAAAGATAAGGGCTATATCGCCGATGCAGGTGCAACGAAGCAACTAAAAGTCATTAAAGAACTATTCAATAAAAGCGATAGCATCATCGTTGCTACCGATGCAGGACGTGAGGGCGAACTAATTTTCAGGTATATTTACGAATACCTGAAATGTGGCAAACCGTTTGAACGGCTTTGGATTAGTTCGCTTACCGAAAAAGCCATTAAGCAGGGATTTGATAACCTCAAAGACGGAGCAGACTTTGATGGATTGTATCAGGCGGCACAAGGCAGAAGCCGTGCCGATTGGCTCGTGGGCATAAATGCTACACAAGCGTTGAGCATTGCCGCAGGTAATGGCGTTTATTCGCTCGGACGGGTACAAACACCAACACTGGCCCTAATCTGCAAACGCTACCTGGAGAACAAAAATTTCACGGTAAGAAGCTACTGGCAGATCCAACTATCGCACAGCAAAGAAATGGTTGATTTTAAAAGCCTTTCCAAAAGCAGATGGGATGACCAAAGACTTGCCGATAATACGCTGAATGCCATACAGCGAAGTAATACGGCAACCGTGGCATCGGAGGAAACTAAAAGCGTTACAGAGCAGCCGCCGTTGTTGTTTGACCTTACAGGGCTGCAAAAGGAAGCGAACAAAAAATTGAACCTTTCGGCTGAAGAAACTCTCAACATTGCCCAAAGCCTTTACGAAAAGAAATTTATCACTTATCCACGCACCGGAAGTAAATACATTCCTGAAGATATGTGGACAGAAATTCCCAACCTCGTGCGGGCTTTGCAGGACCGTGATACCTGCAAGCAAGCCGTAAGCAAAATGAAATGGGGGCGTTTCAATAAACGCATTGTAAACGACCTGCGTGTTACCGATCATCACGGGCTACTGATTACGGATAAAATACCGTCTGCCCTTAACGCAAAGGAAAATTCTGTTTACGATATGATTGCCCTTCGGTTGCTCGAAGCTATTTCGCAAGCCTGTATCAAAGAAATAACCGACGTTAATTTGCAGGTACTGCATTATGATTTTGCAGCAAAAGGCTGTAAGATTATGGAAGCTGGCTGGCGTGGCATTAAAGGCAGCTTCTCGGAGGATGATAGCGAACCTGTGCAGGATATTCCCGAATTGAAAAAGGGCGACGAACTGAAAATAAAGGAAGCCTCCGTTTTGGAAAAGAAGACCAAACCGCCCGTACTATATACTGAAGCAGGACTTTTGTCGGCAATGGAAACTGCCGGAAAGGAAATAGAGAACGAAGAAGAACGGAAAGCCTTGCAAAATATAGGTATCGGCACTCCTGCGACAAGAGCCGCAATCATTGAAACCCTGTTTACCCGTAACTATATCCAAAGGGAAAAGAAATCCTTAATTCCTACAGAAAAAGGATTGCAGGTGTATGAGCTGGTAAAAGACCGGAAAATTGCAGACGTGGCGATGACCGCCGAATGGGAATTGGCTTTGCAGAAAATCGAAATGGGCGAAGCGGATGCGGGGGAATTTCAAACGGAAATGGAAACCTATGCTTCCTCAATTACAAATGAACTGCTGCAAACTTCAATTGCCAAAGGCAACCTGCCTCAACTGACTTGTCCGAAATGCAAAAGCCATCAACTCATTATCCGTGACAAGATTATAAAATGCCCTGATGAAGCTTGCAATTGGGTACAGTTCCGCAACGTATGTGGCGTACAAATCGGCATCGCCGATATTGAAAGCCTTGTCAACAAAAGGAAAACAACACTCATCAAAGGAATGAAAAGCAAGGCGGGAAAGAAATTCGATGCTTATATCGTATTGGATAATGACTGCAAGACCTCTTTTGAGTTTGATAATAACAAAAGCTACAAAAAGTAATGGAAAATAAGCCTACCATAATTCCAACTGAAATCAAGAACCTGATTCATACCCTACGTGGCAAACAAGTGATGCTGGACAGTGATCTCGCTTCCTTGTACCAGGTGGAAACGAAGAACCTCAACAAAGCCGTAAAAAGAAATATGGAAAGGTTCCCTGTTTCTTTCTGCTTTCAATTGACCGATGAGGAAGCCACCAACTTGAGGTTCCAAATTGGAACCTCAAGTTTAACTTATGGTGGCAGACGTTATTTACCATACGTTTTTACCGAACAAGGGGTTGCAATGGTATCTGCCATACTCCGTTCCGATATAGCCGTTAAAGTCAGCGTGGAAATTATGGAAGCCTTCGTAGAAATGCGGCGTATGCTCATCAGCAACGCTTCTTTGTTTCATCGTTTGGATAATATTGAATTAAAGCAAATCGAAGCCGACCAAAAATTTGAAGAGTTATTTAAGGCTTTGGAAAGCGACAAGCTCCATAGCGAAAAAGGTATCTTCTACAATGGGCAGGTTTTTGATGCCTACGCCTTTGTATCTGATATTATCAGAAGTTCCAAAAGTTCCATTATCCTGCTGGATAATTACGTGGACGATACAGTACTGACTTTGATGGGTAAACGCAGTTCGGTTGTAACCGCAACAATCTATACCAAAAGCATCAGTAATCAGTTACGGCTGGATTTGCAACGTTACAACAGTCAATATCCACCTATTGAAATTGAAGTATTTGCCGATGCCCATGACCGCTTTTTAATCATTGACGGTGCGGAGCTTTACCACATCGGGGCTTCGCTCAAAGATTTGGGCAAAAAATGGTTTGCATTTTCCCGAATGGATATTGAAGTCGGCAGGATGCTCCAAATTTTAAACAGGTAAAAATGAAACCCCTCTGAAATCTAAGAGGGGTTGCTGTATAAGGTCTAATAATTGAGCGTTAAACCTCCACCGAATCCCATATCACTATCATAATGCACACGCACATTCAAATTTTTATTGATAATGTATCTCAATTGACCCATAAATTCTTTGTCTGTATTGACCATAAAGCCAGCCCTCACTCTTTTGGACACAGGAATATCTTCACGCATCAGTGACAGTCGTATAATACCATCGTGATATACTTCTGCCTGAAAATTAACGAGCATTGGCAAGGTGTACATAAAGCCCAAGCTAAATGCTCTTCGTGTATCTTTTTCATTCTTTTGCCCGAACAGGTTCTTTTCCTGTTCGTCTATCCCCATTCTTCGATATCGCCAGTCAAAGCCTATAAACGGCATAAACCATTGCATTTTACCGATATATCTTCCCAAATGGGTTTCCACTTCATAGCCGTGCATATCGTTGTAACCCAATCGCCATTCTGTGCCTAAATTCCATCTTGTATTCTGAAGCATCGCTTCTCCGTCATTACCATTGGTTGCAAAATCATTCTGTATCATAAAATGTGGCATATTACTTTCTCTTTGTAATGCTTTATAGGCTTTTGGCTTATCAGGCAGATAAGGGTTCTGATAATCACCCACGGCAAACACACGGTTCATCCCCGACATCATGTGATAGAGTATATGGCAGTGAAAAAACCAGTCGCCCTCCTCATTCGCTGCAAATTCTATCGTATCAGTTTCCATCGGCATAATATCAATGATATTTTTCATCGGTGCATTTTCGCCGTTGCCGTTCAATACCCTGAAATCAAACCCATGCAGGTGCATCGGATGGCGCATCATAGAGTTATTGTAAATGGTAATGCGTAAAATTTCTCCTTTATTTACCGGTATTTTATCGGTTTCGGAAAGCACCTTATTGTCCATGCTCCATACATAACGGTTCATATTTCCCGTCAGGGTAAATTTAATGTCTTTCACCGGGGCATCTGTAGGAAGTGTTGTATTGTGCGGAGATTTCAGCATAGCATAGTTTAGGGTAACAATATCTCCCAAAGCGTTGGCATTATAACGGTTGGGGTCATTGTCCATTTTCATACCATGTTGGTTATGGTCTGGTTTTTTTTTCAGCTTCGCCAGTTATTTCGGGGTACATGACCACGTTCATGTCCATTTGGTTCAGGCTCATTTTCATACCCATATCATCTAAGTCGCCATTCATTTTCATCATGTCGTTCATCATTTTCATACCCTCAAAATATTTGAGCCTCGGAAGTGGTGAAATAAGCTGTTTGATACCATTTCCAATGTAATAGCTTGCTGATTGTGTCCTATCCTCGGTTGTTGCAAGGAACTCATAGGACAACCCATCATCGGGAATGGTAACTACCACGTCATAGGTTTCCGATACGGCAATGATGAGCCTGTCCACCTCAACAGGCTCTACGTCATTACCATCACTTGCTACTATGGTCATTTTGCCGCCAGCGTACCGGAGCCAAAAGTAAGATGATGCACCGCCGTTGGATATACGTAACCTTACCTTGTCGCCTGCCTTTAGGGTCTTACCGTCAACTGTTTTCAGGTCGGTAGTATGGTTTCCGTTGATGAGGATTTTGTCGTAATACACGTCGCTCACGTCCATTGCCAACATCCGTTTCCATTCATTGGTTAATTTGGTTTTAAACTTTCCTTCACGGATAGCCTCTGCGTAAGATTGCGTAGCATTCTTTTTAATCGCCGCCCAATCATTGGCATTATGTAGCATCCGGTTGATGTTATTCGGATTGAGATTTGTCCATTCACTCAAAATGATGGGTACAGTAGGCAAATCATCAATTCCCTTTCTAAGGGTTTTATCATCATCCCGCTTTTTCATTATAAAACTGCCGTACATCCCAATCTGCTCCTGCAAACCAGAATGGGAATGATACCAATGCGTTCCGTTTTGTATAATTGGAAAACGATAGGTATAGGTTGCCCCTGCTTCGATAGGCTTTTGGGTAAGCCAGGGTACGCCATCTTCTTTGTTGGGTAAAAATACGCCGTGCCAATGCAGTGATGTACTTTCCTTTAACCGGTTATGCACCACAATCTCGGCTGTGTCGCCCTCTGTAAATGTGAGCGTTGGCATCGGTATTTGACCGTTTAAGGCAATAGCCCTTTTTGATTTACCTGCATAGTTTACGATAGTGTCTTTTACATACAAGTCATAACGGACAACTTTTTGTGCAAAAGAAATATGTGCTGCTAAAAGCAATAAAACTATCGGCAGCAGCTTTTTTTGAAAAAGGTTTTGTATATCCATTTTAAAAATCTCATTTATTAATTTTTAGAAGACTTGCATTGATAGCTACTACAATTGTGCTTACACTCATCAGCACAGCACCCATTGCGGGGCTTAAAATAAATTTCGGATAGAGTATGCCTGCCGCAAGCGGAATTGCAACCACGTTGTAACCAACTGCCCATATCAGGTTTTGCACCATTTTTTTGTAGGTACGTTTAGCAAAGCCAATCAGCTTTACTACATCTCTTGGGTCGCTGTCCACCAATATGATATCCGCAGTTTCGGCAGCCACGTCAGTACCGGAACCTATGGCTATGCCCACGTCAGCCTGTGCCAGTGCAGGCGCATCATTTACACCGTCGCCTGTCATTGCCACGGTTTCACCTTTTGCCTGTAATTCCTTTACTTTCTCCTGCTTGTTGTGCGGAAGTACATTTGCTAAAAAACCGTCCATTCCTAATTTGTCGGCTACTGCAGCTGCAATCCTCTCATTGTCGCCTGTGAGCAGAAAAGATTTGATACCCATTTTTTTGAGTTCGTCAATTGCTTGTTCCGAACCCTCACGGATGCTGTCTGCCAAGGTGATAATCCCGACTACTTTATCTTCAATTAACAGAAAGTTTACCGTTTCGGCATCCTGATTGATTTCCTTTGGTATTTCCGGTAACGAAAGGTGGTTTTCGCTGAAGTAGTTTTTTCCGGCAGCTATGACACTTTTCCCGTTGACGTTACCTTGCACACCGATGCCCTGCATGTAGCTAAAATTCTCCGATTTCCATAAGGCAAGGCGCTTTTCCTTTAAGGTTGCCATAATGCCTTTTGCGATATGGTGTTCTGAATTTTGCTGTACGGCAGCGGCATACTGTATCAGCTCATCGGCATTGTATTCACTGTTCAACGGGATAACCTTTTCTACGGTATGGGAACCTTTGGTGAGTGTTCCGGTTTTGTCAAAAATAACGGTTGATATGTTCCTTGTGATTTCAAATGCGTTACGGTTGCGTATCAACAGACCATTGGTTGCCGAAAGTGTTGTGGAAATAGCAACTACCAACGGTATAGCCACACCTAAAGCGTGCGGACAGGCTGTTACCATTACCGTTACCATTCTTTCCAATGCAAAGGCGGTATCGCCACTATTTGCAAACCAATAAATGAATGTGCCTACTCCTACGGCAATGGCAATAAAGGTCAGCCATTTTGCTACCTTGTCCGCAAGGTTCTGTGTACCCGATTTGGTTGCCTGTGCCTCTTGCACCAGGTTAATGACCCTGTTCAGGTAGCTGTCTTTCCCAATGGCTGTTACCTTAACTTTCAATGCTCCATCTCCATTGATAGACCCTGCGATAACCTTACTGTCCTTTTCCTTTTTTACGGGAACGCTTTCGCCTGTGAGCATACTTTCGTTAATATAGGAAAGCCCCTCTGCGACCAAGCCATCAGCAGGAATTTTTTCACCCGGTTTTATGATAACCGTTTCACCGCTTTGCAGTTCTTGGAGCTTTATCTTCATGGCTTCACCGTTCCGCTCAACAGTGACATCGTTCGGGAGCAACGCTACCAATGTCTGCAATGCCCTCGATGCCGCCATTTGGGAACGCATTTCGAGCCAATGCCCCAATAGCATAATATCAATAAGGGTTGCTAGTTCCCAAAAGAAATCCATCCCCTGCAAACCGAAAACAACAGCTACCGAATAGATATAGGCAACGGATATGGCTATGGCAACGAGGGTCATCATACCTATGCTTTTGGCTTTTATTTCACCTGCCATTCCTTTTAAGAATGGCAAGCCACCATAGATATAGATAGCTGTTCCCAATACAAGCAACACGTATTTATCGCCCATAAATGCAATGCTGAAACCAAGCCATTGCTGTATCATGTGCGAAAGCAGCAGGATAGGAACTGTGATGACGAGGCTTGCCCAAAAACGTTTCAGGAAATCACCCGTATGATGCCCTGCGTGTTTATTAAAGTTCTCTTCAGTATGTTTATGATGGGTATGTTCTGAATGACCATGTTCTGCTTTATGGTCGTGAGAAGTTGACGGATTACCCATTGAAACCAATGCCATACCGCAAAGCGGGCATTTGCCCGGCTCGTCCTTTAGCACCTGCGGGTGCATGGGACACGTATATTTTACCATCGTTTTATTGTTTTAAATTCGATTATAATTACTTTAATGTTTCAACTGTACTTCCACAGGTAAGCATCTGTGAGCCGTAATACGGGTTCTTAACCGCATTTTCTTTGCTTAACCAATTTGCTCCTCTGCCGCCATTGTACATTGGGCAATGCTGATAGTAAACGGAGGCATTCTGTTTAGACACTCTTGCCAATTCATAAACATTCGTTGATAGCGTGGCAAAGGCTTCTCTTTGTTTGGAAATATCTTTTGATTTAGAAATGCCTTCTGCATTGGCTGCTATGTTTTTCATTACTTTCATCCAAACGGTATGTTCTTCTGCGGATAGCTTGCTCATGTCCACTATGCCAACAGATTTAACCAATGCAGCAGCTTTGTCAGAAGCATTAGTAGCATCGGTCTTTATCAGGGCATCCTTTACGGAAAAGTAATTATCAAATACGGCTGTTAGCTGCGATGCACTTTGTGCCGGAGCCTTTTCGGATGAAGCCATCTTACTATGGTCATGGCTGCCGTGTCCGCTACCCATGTCCATGTCAGCCTTTTTGTTTTTCGCAACAGGCTTTAATGCCCTATCGTATTGGCAACAGCCCGGAAGTTTAGCATAGACGTCATCCGGTGCTAAGAATTTTTCACTGTCATAACCTGCCAAAGCGATGCGTTTGAGGATTTCGTCTTGACTGGTTTTATCAATGTCGTAGGTCAGTGTAGCCATTTTGGTATCCTTGTTCCATTCCACGTTGGCTACTTTTTTTATGTTTCCTGCTTTTTCGATAGTGGTTTTGCACATACCGCAGTTACCATAAATCTTTATAGTTTCTGTTTTCGCATTCTTGATTTGTGCGAAGCTGTTTACGGACGATAGTAACACAACGATTACCATCAATAATTTTGCTGTTGATTTCATATTAGAATATATTTTTTAGGAATAGGACTTATAGTCCAATCCTGTTAGAATTTTTGATTAAATAGTGCGAATATGGGATTCTCAAAAGCTGGATATAGCTTCTGAAAGTACACACTTATGGCTGTCAAGCCATAGTTTTAGCTTATTTTAGGCGGTAACCAAATGGAGAAAAAGCCCGAAGAATAGTAGACTTGTTTAAAACCGAATTTTTGTTTTTTAGTACTGGCAATTGGATATTTTGCCCTTAATTCGATTATTGTAGGCACATTTAACGAGTTAGCACAGGTCGTGCCGCACCTGCAAGAACTTCCTTTACAGCCTCCACAATCATTGTTATGGTTGCATTTTTTACAGGATTTTTCTTCGCAACTGTGGTGCTTATGTGCTGATTTTTTGGATTGTTTTTTGGAGCAAGAGGTTTTCTCTGTTTTAGTGGCAGTTTTGGAGCAAGCATAGCTTTGGCTGGGTATCAGGAAGAAACCCAAACAGAGTAAAAATAAAAAGGTAATATGTTTGCCTAAACTTTTCAATGTTACAAAGTTATAAATAAAATAACAATGCCACAAAACGCATTCAAATTCTTCATTCTTTGTGTGTATTTATATTACTTATTCAATATTACGTCTTAATTTCTCCTATATTAAGAGTCAAGAGTAAGATTAATATCCTCCATTACGTCAAATCCTACCTCCCAACGCCAAACCCTGCAACATTCACAAAGGCATTTGCTTCCCCTTATAATTTTAGGATTTAAGTAAAATTCCAAACAAAATTACAGCATGGAAACACAGCAAAAAAACCTCTTGTATTTCAGATTACGACTACAAGAAAACATTAATGCTAGCTTTCCCGAAAAAGCTAACGACCGATTTTTGATAACAGAAAAACGAAATTGTACCATATAAATGTTTCACTTAAAGACCTGGGCAAAAAATGGTTTGCCTTTTCACGAATGGATATTGAAGTTGGCAGGATGCTCCAAATCCTCAACAATCCATAAAAATCAACCTCTGAATTTTCAGAGGTTTTTTAGTTTTAATTTTCTGTAATTTTAAAGGCTCTTATCAACTGCTATATTTTTAGATTTACATTGGCTTATTAGCATCAAACTAAGCCAATAAGCCGGGGCTAAAGCTACTGCCGGAACCATAAACGGAAAATAAAATTGTATTCCTATAAAATTCGCTAGAAAGAAGAACAGAATTCCGATTGAGGAGAAAAGAACAAGGAATATCAATTGTCCTTTTCTTATTAAACCATCTTTAAAGAGAATAAAAGATAACCAAGGGATGAGTATATAAATAAGGCTTCTTCCTAAAGTCCGGCAAAATTCCTGAAAATCGTAATTTGAAAAAAATGTTGCTGGGTCTCTACCCTCATTTATCCATTCCTTTAATTCAGTGGAAAAATTATAAGATGTTACATTATCCCAAATTAAAAAAGCAAAACATAAAACAAAGGGAACTACAATAAGTTTATTTACCAAAGAAATATTCTTCCAATACTTCCTTAGTATGTTCACAAAACCGATAGCAAAAACAATACTTGACAGCAATAGCAATCCGTAACGGAAATGTTCTTCTGTTGTTCTTTCCAAAAGTTTTGGGGTCATTTCTGGTGGTCCAATCATAAATGGAGGCGCAGTAAGCAATCCCAAAAGGAAAAAGAAAAAACCGCTGTTAAAAAGCAATTTTCCAGTAGAAACCCACCAACCTAATAGAAGACTGACAATCGCAAATAATAAGCTTGCTACAAGGTAATCTCGAAAAGTGTAAGTCGTAGTCCAATACGGCGAAAAATTGGACAAAACGGTGCTGTATGGTAAGATACCTAACAACACAATTGCTATTGTTTTCAATATTTTTAATCCCATACTATTATCTGTTGTATTTTAACACAAAGTTAAAATACAACATTGGTAGTTTGGTGGTATAAAACAGACATATCGCGTATTACGTGAAACGTCTCACTGCTCAAAATCTCCGAAACGGCGTTCCGGTGCCTGCTGTTCTAATTTATAAAATTCTGTGGGGGAATGGCCAATGAACTGTTGGTAATTACGGGAAAGATGCTGATAGTCATAAAAGCCACTATCCAATGCAATGCTCAACCAATCTTTATCAGGAAAGCGGTTCTTTTGCAGGTATGCATAATCAAGTTGTATGAGTTTACGAAAATCTTTGGGAGTAATACCTGTATTATTTTTAAAAGCCCGGTCAAACTGCCGGTAGCTTAAATTTGCCTGACTAGCAAACCATTCAATTTTACGGTTGCTTACATTGGTGAGCAGATATTGAGCGATACGGTTTACTGGATGTAGCGCTGTATTGCGGAGCCTCAACTGGGCAGTCAAAAATAATTCAACTATGCCAATCATCTCTTGGTAATTCCTGCACAGGGCAAGCTGTTCATTTACGTTATGTAAATGGGTTCCGAAAAACAGTTCGGCATCTATATAAATATTAGATAGTTCATCCATTGATATTCTCAAGAACGAACTCAGAACGCCCGGTTGAAATACAATCTGAAAATTAAGAAAACGCTTACCTACTTTTCTGTGGCTCATTACCGTCTGCTGACCAAACAGTGCTACTTTATGAGAAATGCTTTTCCCGTCCGAATAATTTACTTTTTCGCAATCAAATGGTGTAAACTGAAGACAGTGTTCTATTCTTGGGCGATAGGCTTTTACCTGTATTATATCGTCTGTATCCATAGTGAAATCGAAATCAATTATCCGGTAAAACCGGACAAAAGACTGCAAAGGTGCACTAGGCTTTATATTGTTAAGCAACATACAGAGATATTAAACAAGGTTACAATGATTGTATTTTTACTGTTGAACTCCAATCACTTAGCAAAATTAGCGATTATTAATTTGTTGGTAAGCCTTATGGACATCCATTTGCAAAAATTATAACCAATCCAAAGAGCAAAACCTCTGAACTTCTATAGTCTAATTATTTCCATTACGCCAAATCCTGCCTCTCAGAGCCAAACCCTGCCACTTCTATAAAGGGGCTTATCTGCTGCTATAATTTTAGGCATCGAGCAAAATTCTAAAGAAATATTATAGTATGAATACACAGCAAAAAGACCTCTCGTATTTCAGATTACGACTGCAAGAATTATTGAACAACAGCTTTCCCGAAAAGGCGAATGACCAGAAATTCATTGAGCAACGTTCCTCGTGGGCTGCCAATGCCTACGAAGGTGCTTTCCGTTCTGGAAACAGCATTGAGCAATGCAACGAAATAGCCGATTACATTCTTTTTGAGGGCTTGCACTTCTCCAGGTTCGACATGGTTTTCCAAGTCGTATGCAATGAGTTTGATACGATTATGGCAGATGAGGAACTGCGACCATTCGCCTTTAAAATGTTCCCTGTTTGCGAGCCTGTATTTGCAGGATATGAATTAACCGATGATTTCGCCTATGGGTTTGAGTTCGATTTACTCTATACCGAACTGACCGGAACCATCGCAATATGGATAGCCGAAAATGGGCTTCAGTAAACGCCAACATCTCCAACGGAACATTGATGCCCTGCGAATTGCTTTTACACTGGAAAAGGAGAAACGACAAGCCACCGTAGGTGAAAGACTGCTAATGATGCAATACAGCGGATTTGGCGGCCTTAAATTCGTGCTGAACCCTATAGAAAAAGAAATAGACATTAACAATTGGAGAAAGACGGAACACGACCTGTTTCCACTAACGCAGGAACTCCATCAGCTACTCAAGGAAAATTCCGAAGGCGACAAGCAATACCGCAGGTACGTGGACAGTATGAAAAGCTCCGTACTGACGGCTTTTTATACACCGCCACAGGTGATAGATGCCCTTTCTGCAACCTTGCGTGAAAGTGGTCTGAACATTCAGAAATTCCTCGAACCCTCCGCAGGTATCGGCTCATTTATACAGTCCTTTTCAGAAAGTCAGAAAGCATACGTTACCGCTTATGAAAAGGATTTGCTGACAGGCAAAATCCTAAAACAGCTTTATCCTCAAAGCAATATCCGTGTAAGCGGTTTTGAGGAAATACCCGAAAGGGAACAAAACAGCTATGATGTAATTGCCAGCAACATCCCATTTGGTGATACTTCAGTATTCGACCTTTCTTATTCACGTAGCAAGGACGGTGCAAAAGTTCAGGCAGCTCGGAGCATCCATAATTACTTCTTCCTGAAAGGTACTGATACGCTCCGTGAGGGCGGTATATTGGCTTACATCACTTCGCAGGGCATACTCAATAGCCCGAAGAATGAACCGATACGCCGGGCTTTAATGCAGGATAATAACCTGGTTGCGGCCATCCGCCTGCCCAATAACCTGTTTACAGAATATGCAGGTACAGAAGTAGGCAGTGATTTGATTATCCTGCAAAAGAACACAGCAAAACAAGGTCTGACTGAAAGGGAAGATCTGTTTTGCCAAAGCAGGCAGACAAATTACAATACGCCCGGAAATGCCTTATTTCAGGACAGCACAAGAATTGTACATACTGATAGCAAACTAGATACCGACCCATACGGGCAGCCTGCGCTTATTTATAGCCATAAAGACGGTGCCAGTGGAATTGCCAAAGACCTCAGACAAATGCTGTCCGAAGATTTTGGAAAGTACCTGAATTTGGGTCTGTACAGAGGCGAACGGAACGATGAGCCTGTGCAACAAATTCCGGTTGAACCAAAGGTTACCCCTTCGGTTATCGAACCTGTAAGTATCCAAAAAGAAATACAGCCTTTATCCGTTCCGGTAATGAACGGAGATACCCCGCAGGAAAAGCAGTTAAGCATTTTTGACTTGTTTGAAAGTGCTGGCGAATCCGTAACGGTTCTTACTCCACCTAAAAGATCAACTCAAGCCAAAAGGCAAAGCACCAATAAAAGAAGGGATGCGATTGGTCGCCAAACAGACCTGCTCAGTGCAATGCAGCAACCGTCCACATCTCCCGTTACCAATCGGGAAGCCAATTTAAATAGTTCATCCAACGGCAAAAAACAGGAAGCCATCGGCGATCTGTTCTCAAGTACCAACGCGAATGGCCAGGCTGCTCAGCCAGCCGTTCCCGATACCATTCCCAAACCTGCCCCGTATGGTGGCAAACTGCAATCGTTCCACCGAAACGATTGCCTTGTTATGGATAAGGGTTGGGTGGGTCATTTGCAGGACGTTGATAATTCAGGTGGTACGGCTGTATTCCATCCATTACAATTACCAACGGCACAGAAAGCAAGAGCCGAAGCCTATATCGGCGTTCGTGATATTTACCAGCAGCTTTATACCAAAGAAGCAGAGCAACAGAGGGAACACAAGGAAGAAAGGGAAACGCTGAACCGCCTGTATGATGCCTTTGTAAAAAAGTATGGGAACCTTAACAGTGCCGATAATATCAAGCTCATCAAGACGGATAGTTCCGGCAAGGAAATCCCTTATCTGGAACGTGTGGCTGGTGGCGTGGTACGCAAAGCCGATATCTTCAGCCATCCCGTAAGTTTCTCCACCGTAACCATTGCAATAGATAATCCCGAAGAAGCGTTGGCCGCATCGCTGAACAAATACGGCAGTGTGGATCTGGGCTATATGTCCGAGATAAGCGGGATGACCGATGATGCTCTGAAGGAAGCCTTACACGGTCGTATTTATTACAATCCTTTAGACAAGGAATATGAAATATCCGAACGCTGGATTGCAGGCAATGTGGTGGAGAAAGCCCATGATGTAAGAACCTACATTGAAAACAATCCCGATGATGCCCAGGCTAAAGCAAGCCTTACCGTTTTGGAAGAATCCCGGCCAAGACGTATCGAGTTTGAAGAACTGGACTTCAACCTTGGCGAACGCTGGATACCTACTGGCATTTATGCCCGCTTCGCTTCGCACCTGTTCGATGCGGATGTATTGATACACTACTCCGAGAGCTCGGACGACTTTTCCGTAAAGTGTCACCAGGGCAATATGAATATATGGGAGAAATATGCCGTCAAAGCCGAAAGCCGGACGTTTGACGGGGTTGCCCTGCTCAAACACGCAATCGTTAATACCACGCCCGACATTACCAAAAAAGTGATGGTTGGCGACCAGGAAGTAAAGGTACGGGATATGGAAGCCGTACAGATGGCCAATACCAAGATTGACGAAATCCGCACTGCCTTTAGTGAGTGGCTTCACGCCCAAAACGACGAGTTCAAAACAAGGCTGACCGACCAATATAACGATACGTTTAACTGCTTCGCCCGCCCTAACTATGACGGAACGCATCAGGAGTTTCCGGGACTGGACCGCAAGGCATTGGGCATATCAGACCTCTATTCCAGCCAAAAGGACACTGTTTGGATGATAAAAATGAACAACGGTGCCATCTGCGACCACGAAGTAGGTGCAGGAAAAACGTTGGTAATGTGTACTGCAGCACAGGAAATGAAGCGGTTGGGGCTGGCACACAAGCCTATGATTATCGGGCTGAAGAGCAATGTACACGAAATTGCAGAAGCCTACCGCACCGCTTACCCACACGCCAAAATATTATTTCCGGGTAAAGAAGATTTTACGCCTCAAAAGCGCCAGCGCATTTTCGGCGATATAAAAAACAACGACTGGGATTGCGTGATCCTCACGCACGACCAATTCGGGATGATACCGCAGTCGCCCGAAATACAAAAGGAAATTCTCGAAATAGAATTGGACAGCGTGGAGCGCAACCTCGATGCCCTGCAATCGCAAGGCAAGGAAGTTACAAGGGGTATGCTTGCCGGAGTAATCAAACGGAAAGAAAATCTTGAAGTAAAGCTCAAAACCCTGCAACACGATATCGAGAACCGTAAGGATGATGTGGTGGACTTTAAGATGATGGGCATAGACCATCTGTTCGTGGATGAAAGTCATCAATTCAAAAACTTGATGTTCAACACAAGGCACACACGGGTTGCCGGGTTGGGCAACGTGGACGGCAGCCAAAAGGCAATGAATCTGCTGTTTGCCATCCGCACCATACAGGAGCGCACGGGTGCCGATATGGGCGCAACCTTTCTATCGGGCACAACAATCAGCAACTCCTTAACGGAGCTATACCTGCTGTTCAAATACCTGCGACCACGGGCAATGGAAAAACAGAGCATCAATTCATTTGATGCCTGGGCAGCTATCTACGCAAGGAAAACCACCGATTACGAATTTTCGGTGGCTAACAATATCGTTGCAAAAGAGCGTTTCCGCTTCTTTATCAAAGTACCGGAACTGGCCCAGTTCTATTCTGAAATCACAGATTACAGGACAGCAAAAGATATAGGGATTGACCGTCCGGTTAAAAATGAGGTACTATACAATTTACAGCCTACGCCCGCCCAGGAAGTATTTATTAAAAAGTTGATGGAGTTTGCTAAAACAGGAAATGCAGAACTGTTGGGCAGACCTCCCTTATCGCAAAGCGAAGAAAAGGCAAAGATGCTCATTGCTACCGACTATGCCCGAAAAATGTCACTTGATATGCGTATGGTAAGCGGCAGGTACGAAGATCATCCCGACAACAAGGCTTCGCATTGTGCGGTGAACATTGCCAAGTATTACAACCAATACAATGCACAGAAAGGAACGCAGTTCGTTTTCTCTGATCTTGGAACCTACAAGCCGGGCGAATGGAATGTGTACTCCGAAATCAAACGCAAGCTCGTGGAAGACCACGGCATCCCTGCCCACGAAGTCCGCTTTATACAGGAAGCAAAAAAAGATAAGCAGCGTAAAGAACTAATCAAAGGGATGAACGAGGGTAAAATCCGTGTGCTATTCGGTTCTACAAGTATGCTCGGCACGGGCGTAAACGCACAGAAAAGAGCCGTTGCCGTCCATCATTTAGATACGCCGTGGCGACCGAGTGACCTTGCTCAAAGGGATGGCCGGGCTATCCGCAAGGGTAATGAGATAGTCAAGTTCTTTGCCGACAATAAAGTAGATGTGATCATTTATGCCGTTGAAAAATCACTGGATAGTTATAAGTTCAACCTGCTGTATAATAAGCAGCTTTTCATCGACCAATTAAAAACCAACAACCTCGGCAAACGTACCATTGATGAGGGCAGTATGGACGAAAAATCGGGAATGAACTTTTCGGAATACGTGGCTATCCTGTCGGGAAATACCGACCTGTTGGATAAAGCCAAACTGGAGAAACAGATTGCCGGACTGGAAAGCGAAAAACAGGCATTCAACCGTTCTAAATTCAGTGCCAAATACAAGCTGCAAGACTGTACGGAAATGCTTGAAAGTGCGCAATTCCGTTTGAACCGGATGATCCTCGATTGGGATAACTTACAAGGGCGCATACAAAAACATTCTGACGGAACCATTGCTAACCCTGTGCAATTGGAGGGCTTACTGCCAAATGCGGATGTCAAACAAATTGGTATTAAGCTCAACCAGCTTGCGGACAAAGCCCGCACCGGAGGTCAGTATGAAGAAATCGGAAGCCTGTATGGATTTACCTTATTGGTCAAAACCGAAGTGTCGGAAAAAGAGGGCGTGGATATTCGGGTAAACCGTTTTTTGGTACAGGGAGAAGGAAACATCAAATACACCTACAACAACGGTATCATCGCTAAAGATGAGAAGCTGGCGGCTATGAATTTTCTTAACGCATTGGAGAAATTGCCCGGTTATATTGAACAGGAACAAAAGAAGATTGCTGAAATTCAAAAGGACCTGCCTATTCTTAAGGAAGTGGTTAATGGAACCTGGACTAAAGAAAGTCGGCTGGGCGAACTCAAAACGGAACTGGCTGCTGTGGAGCGAAAGATACAGTTATCTATTGCTCCTTCAGAAAATGAAAAAGGAGAAGAGAAAAAAGAACCTGAAAAATTGAATGTCAATCCTACTGTGGCAAAGACAAGGAATAATTAAAAAAAGTTAAACTGGAGTTGCGTAGAGGCTTAAGAGTTCAACAAATACAAAACAGCTCCTATTTCCGAAATGAGGAAAGATAAAAAGCAAAAGAGGACTGTATTTATTCATTGATTATATTGTTTCGCGTCCTGTTCGTCCATCTTTTTAATAAGGGTATCTCGTAACTTGTCAAGGAACTTAGTCCTGTTGATTTTTCTGTTTCTTATTTCAAGATAGGTGTGATAAAAATTCCCTAAATCAACACCAAATAACTGCTCAAAATACTCTGCAATTAATCGTATATCGGTGCTACCGTTATCAAATACACCTTGATAATGAAGAGCGTAAATTAATTCAATCATACCCGCTTTACTGCCTGTCCAGTTGAGAAATATATTTGGTGGGCCTAAATCCTTTAGCGCTTTTTTCTTCGTGATGAAAATCTTGTTTTTGAGATAGAGCTGTATCAGATCGTTTGCCATAATTTTGGCGACTTTATAATCATGCGATGTAGAAAAGGAATGATCCGATTCGAAATAATAGGTATCAAGACATAGTTTTATATCATGTTTGCCACGCAAGAAAAGTTTATCATCAAGAAAGTCGTTGTTATTACGATGGTATTTATAGAAATCAAAATTATTATCAAAGAATTTTTTAAGTTTCTTAAGTTCTTTTTTCAGGTATTTATTAGTGCGCTTTGTTCCATAGGGCTTTCCTGTCTCAATCTTATAAATAGCATTGTAATAAATGAGTTTGGAAACAATTACCGGTTTTTGATATTTGAAAAAATAAATTTCTTCCTCATCATTTTTAAAGCCTCTCTTCAAAACAAAAACTTTTAGGTCAGCAAGTGTTAGTAAAATCAGCTCAATGACTTGCTCTGATAGAAGGATAGGGTTTTCTAATTCTGCAATAAGCTCATTGATTTGGTAATTTAGGGAGTTAATCTTTTCACTGTAGTATTTATTCATTCATTGCTGTTTTTTATTTTTCTATTAAAATGGAAGTTTAGGAAATAGATTATCCACCGGCCAAAACAGGAGCTGATGGATGTTACAAAGTAGTTCCCAAGCTCATATTTGACTAATGAAGTAGCTTGCTATTTTGCTTTTCTGATGTGAACACCCTTTTCTAATGACCGACTAAATAGGAATTTAACGTAGTAAACCACCAATTTTTCTTATGAATATCTTAGAATGACAGATGCGATTGCAGGATATTACAAATGCATCAAAAGTCTTTGACTGCTATAATAGCATTGAGCGAAAATGGATAAAGGATGATTTTATAAGGCATGAAATTAACGCCTTACGGGAGCTGACAAATAAAACACTAACGAATTACAGATTTTTCGTTATGAGATTTTTGCCAAATCTTCCTGTTGTTTTTTTGTCAAACCTGCAACAACCAGATTATAGGAATTCTGCACCAAAAGTTCTATTTTACTTTTTGGAACATCCTTTTTAAAATGGACACTTATCCAATGCTCTTTATTCATATGGTAGCCAGGAGTAACCCCTTCATATTCATCTTGAAGCTGTTTTGACACTTCAGGATCGCATTTGAGATCACAGAAATCAAAATTTTCGATATTAACAAAGCAAAACCATTTATCCATCACGCTAAAGGTCATTATATTTTTGTCATAGTCGGAATTCGCCTTATTAAAGGGCATCTTATCATGAGATCCCTTAAATGACAAACAGTATTCTCTAAATTCTTCGATATTCATTGATATATAATTTATAATTGGACAGGTTTCTTAAAACTGCGCCCGCTTCAAAACTATACAATAAGCAACTTTTCTTCAAGTAGAAAAAAGGATTAAAATGTCACTTTTGCGGACTTTTACACTATTCCCCTGCGTGAAAAATATCAATTAAATTACGGTAGATTTTTTTGTATAATCACATTGTTATCAAATACTTAAATATACGCACTGGTTTACGACATTCTAAGACCCAAATAATTTTCCATTATTTTTTGCCTAAATTTGCATATGAAAACATCTGACGCCTTATCTTCAATTGATACTAAAAATTCACCTGCAATATTGGGTACACTACATAGTGATACAGGTGTCTTCAGTATAATAGATCTAAGTGTAGGTGATAATTCTATTCTTTCATTTGAATATAGCAGGAAGACTTTTTACACCGTTACCCTTCTACAGGGGGATTATCAGCTTGAATTTGAAGACAGGAGCATTGATATTTCGGGCAACTCATTATTGTTCACCACTACCAAGGTTCCATTCGGGATAAAGAGTTCCGACATGGGATACGCAGGGATAAGTTGCGTTTTTAAAGAGGAATTTATTACCAAGGCCAACAGCGGTTATCGTTTGCTTGAATTCCCGATATATAAACCAGGCAGACAGAATATCTACTCGTTGACAGATGAGCAGACAAATGATTTTATCACGATATATAACAAAATCTTTGATGAAACACATGCCGATAGTGTATATAAGGAAAACCTTCAGCGTACTCATCTGCTCGAACTCATTTTTAACGGACAAAAGCTGGCTCCGGCAAACTCATTCGTTAAAACAAATAATACAAGTGAGGTTATAACCTGTTCTTTTATCAGACTGCTGGAATCTCAGTTTCCGGTAGAATCCCAGCAGGATACCATCAAATTAAAAACCCCAAAAGATTTTGCAGACAGCCTATCGTTGCATCCCAACTATTTGAACCGTCAGGTAAAATTATCCAAAGGAAGAACTGTCAGTAATATTATAGCATCACGACTTATCCAGGAGGCTATGATATTATTAAAATTGACTGATTGGCACATTGCCGAGATTTCCTATTCATTAGGCTTTGAAGAACCCTCACATTTCAACCTTTTCTTTAAAAAGCATACAGAGGGTTCGCCTACAGATTACAGAAAATTACATAAAGAATAGGTCAGATCTTACTGAAACTTAGCTGATAAGTTTGATTTTAGTAAGTATAGGTTCTAATTGTGCTATCATCGGTTATGCCGCCGGTGCTAACTTTGCAATATAATTTAAATAAATAGATTAAATATGACAAAGATAGCATTAGTAACAGGTGCCAATAAAGGCATTGGTTACGAAACAGCAAAACAGCTTGCAGAACAGAACATCAAAGTTTTATTAGGAGCAAGGAATGAAACCGAAGGTAAAAAGGCAGAAACAGCATTACGCGATCTATCATTAGATGTTACTTATGTAAAACTGGATATCAGCAATTCTGCCGATATTGAAAATGTGAAAAATTACATTGAAAATGAATATGGTGCATTGGACATCCTGATTAACAATGCGGCTGTATTTTTAGACAGCGCATGGTTCGGAAACAACGTAGAAACTGTTCCCTTACAAACCCTTCGTGATACTTTTGATATTAACTATTTCGGAACAGTGGAGCTTACCCAAGCATTGTTACCGTTAATCAAAAAAAGCGAGTCGGGCCGTATTGTAAACATCAGTAGTGTTTCCGGTTCTTTCGGTGTCCATTTAGATGAGACTCATTGGCTGTATCAATTAAAACCTTATGCTTACAGCGCCTCAAAAACGGCACTCAATCAGTTTACGGTTTTCCTTGCCAATGCACTTAAGGAAACAAATATCAAAGTAAACGCTGCAAATCCGGGATGGGTTCAAACATCAATTGGATCAGATCAAGCGCCGCTTACACCGGAAGAAGGTGCTAAAACAGGTGTTGCATTAGCTTTGCTTGATGAGCATGGACCAACAGGAACTTTCTCTCAATCTGGCGAGATATTGCCTTGGTAACAATCAATCAAAAAAAAGAAAAGTGTTTTAAAAATATTTACAACGGTTCTGGTTCAACCGCATTCGAAGGTACAACGCGTGACAGCTATCTAAAATATATGATTTCATATAAAATCTCATTATTACCGAATTAATTGCCACTTTTAGATTCAGAATTATTTCTAAATTCTCTTGGTGTCATACCGGTACTTTTTCGGAACATGCGAACGAAATAAGACGGGGTTTCAATATTGAGTTTCTCACTAATTTCAGCAATGGACATGCTACTGTAGTTGAGTAAATTTTTAGCCTCGCCAATTGTTTTATTAAGTATGTAAGTTTTGGCCGTTGTTCCCAAAACTTCCTTTGTTATTTTATTCAAATAGTTGGTCGTAATAAATAACTTATCCGCATAAAATGAAAGATCGCGTCTGGTCAAAAAATTAGTTTCCACTAAAGCTGTAAATGATTCTATATAACGGTTTATAGCCAGACCTTTTGTTTGTTCGACGTTATTCAAAGGTTTTAGATCGCAATCTTTTAGAAGGCTTAAGATAAGGTATAATAATGCCCTTAGCACATCTGTGTTTGAACCAGCACGTTTTAATATTTCAGACCGTAGTAATTTTAAATGTTGCAGGAGGATCTCAAATTGCTCTTCGTTCGTAGTCAATAATGGGGATGAACGGTGAACTTGTAAATAGTTGAGATTTCTTAAGAAGTACCTATCCCTGAAAAAGGAAAGCAGAAAATCTTCTTCAAACACTAAAGCATACCCCTCCAGTTTAGTATTTTCCTGCCAACGCCAAACCTGGCCTGGAAAGGAACAAACAATATCGCCACGACCAACCAACATTCTATATTCATTTATGTCTAGTTCTTCATTTCCTTCAACTATAAATGTTAAGTCGAAATATGAGAGTCGGTGAATAGGATTTTTATCGATAAATTTTTTAAAATCCTTGATTGCAACTACATCTATAGGTAAATCGAGACCATATTTTTTTCGGTAGAAATTATATTGATGTATTGCTTTCATTTAAAAAATGATTTGTATTATAATCACAAAAGTAGTGATAATATGAGAATTTGTCCTGAAAAGTGACATTTAATGCCTTTTAAATTCTCATCTATCATCTGATTAAAGGCTAATTTTGTATGAATAAAGTATTTAATATTATGAAAGACGAAAAAACAAAAGTTTGGTATTACAAAAATGACGAAGAGAAACAGATAGCGGAGCATATCATTGGACTTGAGGAAGCAGCATTGGAAAAATGGTTTAATGGAGATACTTCAGGCTATGCTGAACTATGGTCAAAACGCAGTTTTACCTATTTTGATGCTGTTGCGACTAGTCGTGCAGAAAATTTTGATGACATTATTCCTCTGTTAAAAAAGGTAGAAGGAAATTTAAAAGCGGACAGCTATGAAGTACGTGATCCAAGAGTCCAACTTGGAAAAGATATGGCAGTATTAACTTATCAGCTTTTTGCAAAAACAAACCTTATCAATATAGATTATAATTGTATTGAGGTATTTCAAAAGGAAGAAGACGGTAAGTGGTATGCAATACACTCTACATGGTCAGTTATACGTCCAATGGATGTAAATTTTAGTATTTTCAAAGAAGTAGTTTAATGTAATCCTAAGGGAGGATACATTTTTTTGAGAAATATCTGTGTTTTATATTATGTTAGTAAGGTATTAAAGTCATTCATACCGAACGGATTGACCATCTCAACGAAATCATCCAAGTTAGCATGCTTTAATGTAATCTTTATTTTTATTTCAGAGTAGTATTTTTAAAAACCTAAACAAAAATGTTATAATTTCTAATACTATGGATAACGAAAAAACAACAGTTACCCAAACTACACGTTCATGGCTGGGCATTCCCTACGCTACCGCACAGCGCTTTCGCAGTCCTATTTTGTTGCCTTTTAATCCCAATTTACCTTATGACAAAAAAGGTGTTGCACCATTACAAGCAGGCAACACCAGTTGGCTCGAAGCAGATAGTGGCTTTAGCGAAGATTGTTTAAATCTTAATGTTTGGGCCCCCGAAAACATTAACGAAAAACCCCTTCCAGTGGTCGTTTATATTTACGGTGGCGGTTGGATGAGTGGTGCGAATTCACAAACTGTGTCTAATGCCTCTGGTTTAGCAGCAACAGGTCGTGTAATTGGGGTATCCATAAATTATAGATTGGGTGCGTTTGGTGCATTGTCGCTTTCCCAATATGGAGGAGCACTTGCAGAGGCAACAAACCTTTGCCTGCAAGATATGATTACTGCACTCAAATGGGTGCAAGCAAATATTGCACACTTTGGTGGCGACCCAAACAATGTTACCATTACTGGACATAGTGCAGGTGCTTTTTCTGCACTTGCTCTACTTGCAGCACCTTCTGCTTATGGATTATTTCATCGTATTGCCGCATTTTCTGGTATGCCATCTCGTCAAGTTCCAGCTTGGAGTGCAGAAGAGTGTGCTATTGAGGTTCTCACCGCACTTGGTATTCTGGATAATCCTGAAGAATTGCTACAAATCGAGGCAAGTTTGCTTGCAGAAACAATGAATAATACAATCTATACAGACCCTGGTGTTGGGCACGGTGTGGATAATAATTGCGTTGCTACCGTTGATGATAAAAATCAACCAAATGGTGTTCTTATCGACCATCCAATGTCTGTTCTTCAATCTGGACGACATAAGGATATTGATATTATGTTTAGCAGTACAACTTACGAAACAGGATATTGGGTGCTTTACAAAACCGAAGATTTTGACCCTAAAAGTATCGACAATTTGGTGAAAGAATTTGCTTACCGCAACCGAATTCCACGAAGTCGTGCAAAAAAAATTATTGACGCATACAATGTTGACGGACGTACCCCAGTTGAGATTCGTGGCTTGTTACTTACAGATTATTCGTTTACGTTACCACAAGCACGAGGTGCATTGGCGCATGCTGCTGCAGGTGGAAAGGCTTATTTGCTATGTATTGGTCCTGTTGAAGGCGTTCCAGCTGTTCACGGAACAGAAATGTACGGAATTGTTGGGCAGCAAGCTCCTGATGCAAGCGATGAGCAAATTGTTCGTGATAATTTTGTTCGTGACGCACTTCTTGACTTTGCTACCGGTAATCACAGTCAACTTTGGGATCCTGTATCAACTGAATTGATTTCACAAGGTATTGGTAATCCTCCCTATGATCCAACTGTTCATGCGCAAGAAGTGTTGCAAATCTTTGAAGGTGTCGAACGTCCCTAGATATTTAAATTTAGTTTGTTGAAACTATAATTCCCAACAAACTATAAATAATGCTTGAGGTTTTAATAGCCTCAAGCATTATTTATAGTTTTTAACCATTGATTAGTTTGCCAAAAATATCGCTTGGTTCTCCTTTTAAATTTAGCTGATCAAAGTAATTGAACCAACCTTCACTTAACATAAGCTTTTGAACAGCCTCTTCAAGTTCAGCAGTTTCAATGGTCCAGATGACAAAGAAATTATAACCGGCTCGGTGAATGGTGTCTGCATCATTTTCCTGCATAGCAATGATAGCTACACCGTTTTCCATCATCTCCTTAGAAACTTCGTTGACGTGATCTAGATATTTTGTTCTTTGTTCTTTGTTCAAATCCATCCAAGCTTGTGTTGGAGAAAACATTTCGATAAAATACTTCATAATTTTACAATTTTCTATTTTTTGTATATCATAAAGCTGACCAGTAAATTTCTATTTTCTGATTAGCTACATACAAAGGTATTGGCAATCATGACAGAAAACGATAGACAAACGCTACCAAGAATGTCACTTTTGGTGCAAAATTTTGATCAGGGATATTGCACGCAGACGTGTTGGTCAGCAGTCACAGGTAAACGACCATTCCCAAAATATTCTTATATTTAAATAAATGAAATCAATCGTTCTATACAACTTTATCAATGAAAAGTATGGAAAACCACTGTTGGTAGATATTGTTCCCATTTCTGAGATCAATAAGTACATTGAAACAGAGCCCACCCATAGGCTTACTTTCTATGATCTTACCTTTATAATAGGTGGAAATGAAAATGTTTTTATTAATCAGACAGAACTGAAAGTTAAGGCAGGAGATGTCATTTGCTCTATTCCGGGAGAAATCTGGAGCTGGCAACAGCAGACTGCCATGCAGGGGTATGCATTGCTGTTCGAGGAAGACTTTTTGATCTCATTTTTTAATGATAAGCAGTTTTTAAATAAATTCAGTTATCTGAGATCAGATCGGACTTCACCTTTGATACACCTAAATAAAAAACTCTTTAAAAATGTCGTAACCCATCTGGAACAAATAGACAGGGAGATCCAGAAAGGTATCAGCAGCAGCGAACACATGTTACGGGCATTGGTTTATATGATCCTGGCACTGCTTGAACAAGCCGTTGTCGTGCCAATAGAGAATACAGAAATGTCTAGCAAAGAGGAACAGGCCAACAGGCATATCAAAGCCTTTGTAAAACTGGCGGATGAGCATTATTTAAGATCACATGAGGTAAAGTTCTTCGCTGACAAGCTTTTTATAACTTCAAATTACTTAAACAGGATGACTAAAAAGTATCTAGGGTCTACTGCCAAGTCATATCTCCTTAAAAAGCTGATCCAGGAAGCAAAAAACCTACTTGATTATACTACCTTGTCAGTGGCAGAGATTAGCAGCCAGTTAAAATTTGAAACACCCAGCTACTTTGTTCGTATATTCAGTAAATATGCGGGAATGACACCAAAGCAATATCGTGATAAAATATCCTTGGATTAATGACTAATGAACGGGATTATCCAAGCCACGAAAATATATTGTAGGTAGCTCATCTATAATTACGGAACTTTTTTATTGTTCTTTTTTATTGATGAGCTTTACAATTCTGGAATTGTAAAGACCTTAAACGCCGTTTGAAACTATCGTTTGCTTTTGTCATGCATCGTATTTCCAATTGCAAGGTTCAACAAAGAACGTGCATTACGCCAATTAAAATATTTATTTCTACTTATTTAATTGAATGACTGCCGGAACTCCAACGGAGAAATGTCGGTTTTCTTTTTGAACAGTTTATTGAATGACTGTGGATATTCAAAGCCCAACCGGTATGCAATCTCACTTATTGAAAGATTGCTTGTTGTCAACAGCTCTTTTGCTTTTTCAATCAGTTTTTCGTGAATGTGGTGTTGGGTTGTTTGTCCTGTGATACTTCGTAACATATCACTTAAATAATTAGGCGAGATATTTAAGTGCTCTGCTATTTGCTGTACAGTCGGTAAGCCGGCAACCAACTTTTCATCGTCATTGAAATAATCATCCAAAAGTTTTTCCAAGCGAACTAAAATCTCGTTGTTGGCAATTTTTCTTGTAATGAACTGACGGTTGTAAAAACGGTTACTGTACTGCAAAATCAATTCTATGTGAGCAATGATGACGTCTTGACTAAATTGGTCAATATTTGATTGATATTCATTTTCAATATTTTTGAAAATATTTTCCAAAATTTCTTCTTCCTTTTCAGATAAATGCAGGGCTTCGTTGACTTCATAGGAAAAAAAACCATAGTTTTTGATGGTTTTCGCCAAAGGGTAACCGGCTAAAAAATCGGGATGAAACAATAGACAAATTCCATCCGAAATAACGGTATCTTCTGAATGCGAAAGCCTCTGATTGGGTGATATAAAGTAAGCATTCGATCTGGGGCATCTTCTTAATCTGTTTTATGGAGTAAGTATTCGGTTCTCGGCGTTGCCAAATAGCAATTAAATATTGCGATCATTGCATCAAAATTTAAACGATGCGAAAGAAGCAAATTCAGAGATCTCTCCCTGGTTCTCCCTTAAAAGTGGACATGGCATTCCATGTTCGTCAGCAGCCTGATTCCGGCATGATTATTAGCGAATACTGCAGGGCTCATCAAATAAGTGAAGGCAGTTTTTATTACTGGTTAAAGAAAACAAACAATACTTCACCGGTTCCATCCTCACCACCAGCAATACTTCCCGTAAAAATTGTAGCATCATCAAATGAGCCTGTTAATTCAAACTTATTTGCTGAAGTGCGCGGTATTGCAATTTATCAACCTGTGCCGGCAGAATATTTACTCACCTTGCTAAATCATTAATCAATGTTGTCATTAGCGGGTTATAATTTTTATATCTATACATCTGCAGCGGATATGCGGATGGGAATAAATGGTTTGTCAGGCATCGTACGTAATCAAATGGCACTTGATCCATTAGCGAAGGGCATCATCTATTTGTTTTTTAACGGTCGTCTCACCCAGGTAAAAATGTTACAATTTGATGGAGATGGTCAGGCGCTTTATTATAAAAGATTAGCCAGGGGCACTTTTGGCAAACCGGTTTATGATCCTGGTTGCCAGGCGATGATGATTGAACGCAAAGACGTGATGCTAATCCTGGAAGGAATCGAGATTAAGTATAGAAAGCGTTACGAAAGAAAGTCAGGAAAATCACCGGATCAGCCAAACCAATAATGATGCTTTTGCGTTAATATAGCCAATACCATGACACAAAGCAGTGCGCCCCGAATTACTCACTTCCATAACAGATGCATTAAAACAAATCTCCACGCTAACGGAGACCAATGGGGAGTTGTCGGAATCTCTGACCAGGGAGAGAATAACGTTTGGTAAGATTATATATGACCTGAATAACCAGCTGGAAGCAAAGAATGGAGCATGCGATAAATTAAACCGTTACCTGAATCAGGCACATGAGATCATGCTTGACAGAGAACATCAGATCATTGAATTGCAAAGCAGGATCGAAGCATTGGAAAGTGAAAATGCACTTTTAAAAGAGCAGGTTGCTCAGGGAGAAAAGAAGAGCTGGCAGTTACAAGAGTTATGTGAAATGCTACAGGGTAAAAAGAGTGAGAAATTTATACCTGAACGTGAAAAAGTAGATGCGGCCATACAACAAACGTTAGGGCCTGATTTTGATCTGACCGAACTGGAAGAGATTATAAGAGTAGCCTCCACGAAAGGCGATGTACAACAGGTGGATGACCAGATCCGGAAAGGAAACCGTAAAAAGAAAAAACATCTCGCTCATAAAGGTAGAAGAGTACAACCATCTTGTATAGAAGTAGTAACAGAAATAATTGACATTGAAGGAGACAAGACTGGCCTGATCCCCATGGGCAAAAAAGTGACAACCTATTACGAATACAAGCCGGGTAAAATTATTAAAGTACAACAGGAACGACTTCAATATCGTACCGAAGATAAAAAGTTTATCTGCCAACCAGTAGCCCCTCGTCTGGTAGAAAAAGGAACAGTAGGAAACAGCTTGCTGGCACACTTACACAGCCGCCGGTTTGGATATGGGGATCCATATACACGTCAGTTACAGTATATAAAAAGCACTACTGGCATCAGCTTCGCAGCATCAACTGTAAATGGTTGGGAAGAGATGGCCTTTAAGAAACTGCTAAGGCTGTTGAGATGTATGAAAAAAGTAATTGTGCAGGCCCGGTATCTGAAGGTCGATGAGACAAGATTAGATTACCTCAATGATATTGGGGAAGGCAAACCATCCAGAGGTTGGCTATGGGTATTTTTATCTGAAGAACAGAAATTAGTATTGTTTGAATTTAACCCATCCCGCGGACATAAGGTTCCACAGCAGATACTGAAAGATTTTAAGGGCACGCTTCAGGCGGATGGCCTGGGTAGCTATGTAGCTGCTTTTAAAGATAATGAGGAGGTGGACCTAATGACATGCCTGTCCCATATCCGCCGCGGTTTTAAGAAAGCAGAGAAATATGATAAAAAGCTAGCGGCAGAAGCATTGACATTGTTCAACATCATTTACAGAATAGAAGCCTTTGCCGAAAGAAAAAAGATGACCGATGACCAGCGACTGGCATTGCGTCAGAAATATAGCGTTCCTTTTCTCGATAAAATACGTACCTGGTTGCTGGAACAACAGCAGATAGATCATCTGCCAGGTACACCAATAATTAAAGCAGTTAATTATGCCTTGGGCCAATGGCACAAACTAAAAGCATTTACAACCCTTGGATACGTCGATGCCGACAACAATGGCGTGGAAAGGGCCATCAGACCTGTCACTACCTTCCGCAATAATAGCCTGTTTGCAGGCAATGAACATGGAGCAGAGAGAGTGGCACTATTTTACTCCCTGATCGAGTCTTGTAAACTTAACAACATCGATCCTTATATTTATCTTAAAGATATCTATGACCGCCTTCATGATTGCCCAGCTCATGAACTTATTAAACTGTTGCCTCCATATTGGGAGAAGAAAAATACATGATTACATCAATTAGCAGATTAGCCCCGAATTACAAAGAACTTCATTTATAGCCAATACCATGATTACAGCAGCAAAGATAAGGGCTGTAAAACATTATTCTGGAATGCCGAGGTCCGAATACTTACTTTATGGATGCTACATTTGCATTCATAATTCGTACATCATTAAGTTCTTTGATTATTCGGGATCAAATTAAACAGCAGTCATTCGTGCTTTAGCTGGTTTCCAGTTTGAAGGTAATAGCTGTATTAGTTCACTAGCGGTGCAATCGTGGAGTCGATCATACACATCAGCCAAGTATTCGAATGGATCAATACCATTCAGCTTGCAACTTTCGACGAGGGAATAAAACAAAGCAGCCCTTTCCCCACCATGTTCATTACTGGCAAAGAGTGAGTTTTTCCTGAACAAAGTGATGGGACGTATAGCGTTCTCAGTTGAGTTATTGTCGACATCTATTTTTCCGTTAGTAAAAAGTATATTCAGCTTATCCCACTGATTATTTGCATAGTTGACAGCTTTAGCCAGCAGGCTATCAGGTACATGTTTATCTGTTTGTTCATCCAGCCAGCCACGCATCTTATCAAAAAATGGCTTACTATATTTCTGTCGTAGTGCAAGCCTTTGGTCTGGGGTAAATTGTTTACGTTTAGCGTACGCTTCTATGCGGTATATGATATTAAAGTATACCAGTACCTGGTCTGCCAGCACTTTATTTTGCTGCTGAGATTTTTTGAATCCTCTGCGGATGTGCGCAAGGCAGCTCATTAAAGTGACTTTGTTGTTATCTTTAAAGGCAGCAGTGTAGGAGGATAGGGCATCTGTTTGTAATGTACCCGCAAAGTCTTTCAGAATTTCTTTTGGTACATCATGAGCTCTACCAGGATGAAATTCAAAGAGAACAAGTTTGTGTTCAGGCGCATGAAAAACCCACATCCACCCATTGGTAGCTTTGCCCTGGCCTTCATCGTGAAGATATTTTAACGTAGTCTCATCGGCCTTGATATAACTGGCCGTCTGTAGTGTTTTTTTCAGCAGCTTCAGTAGACGTTTCAACTTCTTATAGCAAACTTCCTCCCAGTGATTGATAGTGGATGCTGCAAAACTGACACCTGTGAGACGCTCAAAACGCTGTTGCTGGCGGTAGTATGGCATGTAATAGACGAAGCGTTCACTGTGCAGATGAGCAAGTAACCGGTTGCTTACAATACCTCGTTCTATCATCCTGGGCTGAACAGGCGTGCAGTGGATCTTACCGTCTTCTGATTTATATTGAAGGTGATGTTCTTCTTTTCTGATAATTTTTCCGGGAATAATCTCATAGTAAACAGATACCTTTTTCCCCATGGGTTTCATTCCTGTTTTATCTCCATCAAGATCGTAGACAATGGTCTCTGTCTCAAGATGAGTTGGGATAGGTCTTCTTCCTTTATGTGCCTTGTGATGCTTTTTCTTCCTGCTGGATCTGGAACTAGTGCATTTTTGTGTATCAGTAACTGAAGATGCTATAGCCTGTTCAATAATAGCTTCTACTTCGGCTTTATCAAATTCTTCTCCCAGGGTTTGCTGAATAGCATCCTGCGTAGCTGTTTGATCAGGAATAAACTTTTCGCTGCGCTGCCCAAATAACATTTCCTGCAGCTCTTTTAACTGCCAGTCTTTACGCAGTACTTCATCCGTCTTACTGGCAAGTGATGCCTGCAGTTCTACAATAGTTTGTTCCAGAGATGCAATCATTCTGTCCTTATCAATTCCCCGTTCCTGCTCATTGGACAACCAACGTTTCAGCTGATCTTTGTCTTCCTTCAGCGTAGTATTCTCTGTTGTGAGTTCCTGAATAATGCGACTGAATATGTGTCTTTCCTGAGTTAGTGAATTTGACAGATCTGCTTTCTGCAACTGCAGCGCATTCACCTGTTCCAGTGCTTCAGATAAGTTATATGTGATCTCAGGTTTCACTGAGCGCAAAGATACTATCGCGGGCCTTCAAACACAAGAATTTATGAATTATTCTGATAAAAATCCTTATCAAATTTTACAATGTAATCCGGACCTCTCATATCGTTTACGGAATCGTACTTCTACTCCTTCCAATATCAGTAAGAGATCTTTCTTATCTAATACCATCATCCTGGTCTCGCTATTGTAAACCGGTGTGCCAAAAGTACCTCTTGACAATCTTTTATAAAAGATACCCAGGCCATCTATATCCCAGCCCAGAATCTTGACCTGTGTACGACGTTGATTGAAAAATGCATAGAGCGTTCCATACTGAAACGGATCTTCTTTCATTTCATTTACAACCAGACCTGACAGACCATTAAAGCTTAAACGCATGTCGGTAGCTCCGTTCCATAATACGAGACGATAACCAGTTAGTGATAACATATTACAAAAGGGCTTTTAAATATGAAGGTTCTACACGCTGATAAAAAATGATACCGCGATATTCTGCAAAGACACTTCCTGGTAAAGAATCTTGTTGAACAGGAGACAAGTCTACGTCAATGAATCCTACAGGTTCATTTGCTTCTAATAGTTGAATGCCAAATCGTTTTTTCCAGTTATAAAAAGTAGCAGGTGATATTTGAAAGGCAGTGGTAAATTCCTTCACACTAATATTACCTGCCCGGGTAAATTGTTCAAGTGCTGATATGATCTCTTGCTCACTGAAATGATGGCGACCTGCCATGGGAGATTTTTTTCTTTTCATGTTTGCTATTCTTTCGAACGCAAAGGTAAATGCTAATCATTGTCCTTAGGGAATGCTCCGGATCGAATGCTTACGATATAAAGGACATTATGCCATTATCATGATCAAAATATCGCTGCCCGTACCGTATTTTTCCAACAACATTTTTTTTGATGGCAATACAATAAAAAATCAGGATAAAATCACTCGGGAAGTCATCTATAATTTTGGTATCCTTTAAGTGAAAAACACTAATCAACGGATGTTTTGGTTTAGGCAACCCCCACAGATAGTGTTCTTCCTGAATGGACTTGATAAAATGAGGATTACTTACTTTTTTCATTAGTATAAATTTAGTGAAAATAAGAAGTGAACAATACCTTATAGCACTTCTTCTTATTTGAAATAGTTTACAGCGTCGCCATATCAATAACAAAGCGATACTTTACATCACTACGTTCCATACGTTCAAAAGCTGTTTGAATATCCTTAATATCAATCAATTCAATGTCTGATGTGATGTTGTGTTGCGCACAAAAATCAAGCATTTCCTGTGTTTCCTTTACTCCACCGCACGTAGAACCAACAATACTTTTCCGTCCTCCCAATAATGAAAATGCACCTAATGAACCATTAAGATGTATTCCCGGTGGCACACCTACACAAATATGTACGCCATCAACTTTTAATAGGGAAAGGTAAAAACCAAAATCATGTTCCGCACTTACTGTATCTACGATAAAGTCAAACGAAGATTTAACTTTATTGGTTTGATTTGCATCGGTGGTCACTACAAAATGGTGGGCTCCAAGTCTTTTTGCATCTGCTTCCTTCTTTGGTGAAGTGCTTAAAATAGTTACTTCTGCACCTAAGGCAACTGCAAATTTTACGGCCATGTGCCCCAAACCACCTAAGCCAAGTACGGCTACCTTGTGTCCTTTTCCAACCTTCCAATGTTTTAGTGGCGAGTAGGTTGTAATGCCTGCACAAAGCAATGGTGCAGTGGCTGCAAGGTCAAGTTTTTCCGATATGTGAACTGTAAAAGCTTCATTGGTTACGATGGTATTTGAATAACCTCCATAAGTTTGTTTACCGTCTCCAAATTTATCAAGAGCATTGTATGTACCTACTGCGCCTTCATCGCAATATTGTTCCAATCCGTCCTCACAATGCTCACATTTTCCACAAGAATTAACCATCGTCCCTACACCAGCCAAATCGCCTGTTTTGAAGTTTTTTACATGGTCTCCGACTTTTACTATTCGTCCTACAATCTCGTGACCCGGAACCATTGGGAAAACTCCCGGAAACCACTCATTGTTAATTTGTGCCAAATCTGAATGGCAAACACCACAATATAGAATTTCAATTTGTACATCGTGATTGCCCACTTCACGCCTTTCAAAGTTCCAGGGGTCTAATTTTTCGTTTGGATTTTGGGCTGCATATCCTTTTGCCTGTATCATATTCTTTTAATTTTATGATGCAAAGTTCTCCAAATGGAAGCCTTTGGGATTATCCAAATCTCTGAAATGTGTGTCCAAAAATAGCGTCCAAAAATTTTAATTAAACACAAAAATCCTGTAGATATCATTTTCTATTTCCCTTTTGCAACCTTATTCTTTTTTAAACAAATGCTGCAAGTCCGGGTCATTCTTAATGCGCTCCGATTCAACCTCGATGACATGTACAATGTCTGATTTTATCTGACGGTAATTGCTTTCAATCTGATGTTTCATCTTATCCTCGCCCTGTCCATCCACAAAAGATAAAATTTCTGGTATCTTCTGATAGGCTTTGGTTTCGGAAGCTACCTTTTCATTATCCACGACGATTTCAGCATGAAAAATCTTTTGCTCGATACGTTCATCAAAATTATCTGATACTGAACCCACAAACATGCCCTGTGTGAGCGTGGATATTTTGGAAGCCGGAATAAGGCTGTCTAACTGTGTGGAAATTGAGGTAGATTTGTCGTTGCGGTTAATGGTCATACTTTGGCGTTTTTGCAATACTTTCCCGAAGCGCTCCGATAAGTTTTTTGCCGTTTCTCCAACCACCTGTCCACTGAAAATATTGCCGACGGTATTTTGAATAACCTTGCTCTCTTTGTCGCCGTAATCCCTCGTTAATTGCGAAAAGTCCTGAAAGCCCAGGCAAACCGCTACCTTATTACTTCTCGCTGTTGCGATAAGATTATCCAGTCCCCTGAAGTAAATGGTGGGTAACTCATCTATGATAACCGAACTTTTTAGCTGTCCCTTTTTGTTAATCAACTTTACAATCCTCGAATTGTACAAACCCAAAGCTGCTGAATAAATATTTTGGCGATCAGGATTATTGCCCACGCATAAAATCTTAGGCTCTTGGGGGTTGTTAATGTCGAGCGTAAAGTCGTCGCCTGTCATTACCCAATACAATTGTGGGCTAATCATTCTTGATAACGGAATTTTTGCCGAAGCAATCTGTCCCTGTAACTGGTCTTGTGCACCACCTTGCCACGCATCCATAAAGGGCGATAAATAATTTTCCAAATCGGGATAGGAAGTCAAAATCGTGAATACGTCCGAATACTTTTTATTCAATAACTCGATGGCGTGTGGGAATGTGCAATACTTACCGTTCTGGTAGATTTTCAGATACCATATAATGGCCGCCAGTAGTATAATCGGGCTTTCCACGAAGAAATCTCCTTGCTTCTGTATCCAGCTGCGGTTGAGGTTCAGCATTATCGTATAGGCTGCTTCGTAGGCATCTGAAATGTCCGTCATAAAATCAGGATTGAGCGGGTTGCAACGGTGGCTCTTGCGTGGGTCGTCAAAGTTTATTACGTAAAATTTAGGCTGCACTTTGTACTTGTCCCGGTGCTTGAGTAAGTGATTGTAGGCAATTGTAGAAAGGTCGTCGAATTTGAAATCATAGATGTACATACTAAACCCTTTCTCAATCTGCTGCTTGATGTAGTTGTTTACAATGGCATAAGATTTTCCCGAACCTGGAGTACCCAAAACGATTGATGCCCTGAAAGGATTTACAATGTTTATCCAACCGTTGTTCCATTTGCCTTTGTAGTAAAATTTGGTGGGCAGGTTAACGGAATACTCGTTTTCCATCAACTTTGTTTCCTGCTGGAAACTCTCGTTCTCATTATTGAAAACATCGTCCATTAAGTTAGTCCGGAGTAATCGGCTCATCCAAACACCTGCCATCAGCAAGGCGATATATCCAAACGAAATGGTCAGCATATACAGAAATGTGCCTATTGCCGGAGATAGCTTTAGCAACGGTGTGTTCAGAAAGAACAGCACAAAACCAACGCCCAAAGCCACGTAAATTTTAGGCCAGGTTATCTTCTCGTTCTTTACGCCTTTCGTCCCCAAGCAACTCAAAGCCAATAAAACCAAAGCAAATGCTTTGGTGTATAAGGTATGTGAGAACAAACCTGCCGTTCTGTCGAAATTGCCCAGTATTTTGTTGATTACTTCCAACGTCAACCCACGTTCTAAAAAGAAACCGTAGCAGAACCAATAAAGGTGCATCAGCACCAATAGAATACTGACTGCCCTCATAAAAGCCATGATCTTGGCCAGTCCCCTCAAATCGTCTTCTCCCTGCATTATTTTAATTTTTAATATACGGGCGGAATCTAAAGACTTTTCAGATTGGCTGGAGGGATGTGGCTCCCAATGGCTTCAGGTGGCAGTGTTTGGCCTTTTTAGTATTATAACACCAGCGTATTGGTGGAAAGACCAATTAAAATAAGAGGGAATTTTAGGATGATGAGATCCCGTAAATGCTGATGAAAAGAATAATATCAAACCAGTTTTGCACAATCGTTATCCAACCAGCTTAATACGCTCTGCTTCATTTCCTGAACATCTAAAATACTCATTGCAAAACCTTTTCGGGTAAGCTCTTCGGGAAGAAGGTCATCGTACTTATCGAATATGGGGGCTTCTTTTGGATATAATAATGTCATTGGATCAATATCCTTATTGATCTCCTCCTTCAGTATTCTATAAAAATCCTCCTCGCTGGCATTCATCGTAAACTGGATATAATAAGGACGTCTTGAATTGAACCCTTTTAATCCCAATTGCGGTCCGCACTTCAGCCTTAAGAAGCGTTCCAATGCAAGAAAAGCATAACTGCCCAGCCACGGTATTACAGCATACATCCTGCCTCCCAAAGGCAATAACGGTTTTATTCCAAAACCTGATCTCAAAGCCCCGTCCCGTGCCTGTTTTAACCGGGCAACCGCATTCTTTAACAGGTAGGGATACAGTTCATCCTGGTGCAGTAATGCTTGCATACGCTCCAAAATCTTGGTGTTGATATCGCCGGGTTCTTCTCCGAAATAGGCCGGAATAATCCCTTTTACAGGGTGGCAATAGACCACATGGCGATTACGGTCTACTTCTTCTACGACCCAGACCCGTCCTGCAATGGCAATCTTATCCTTTATCGGCGGTGGTTTTACGATGGTTCCCAATTCTTCAGATTCGCATCGAACACTATATTCTTCATTTTCCTGAAATACACCGTAAAACTTATAGTTATTCACGACACGTTCACCGGCAAGCCCGACGATAAGCCCACCGTTCTCTGTTTTTTGGATATGGTCTATGCTGATAAGGTGATGCAGCAATACACGAAAATCATCCGAAGAGATATTGCGGAAATAGGCAAGTGTCAATACCCTTGATGCCAGTTCTGCCGGCGTCATTTCCCCTCCTGAAGCCAGCGTGCTCATCGTCTGATGATACAACAAACTAAACGGCATACGGCCGGTCCGTGGTGGTTCTACCCATTTTTCTTCCAGGTAAAGCTGGATCAATGCGATACCCTGGAGAAGTTTCCATGGAATGGTTTCAGGAAGCAATGCCCGTGCTTCGGCATGGTCTTCACGCATGACAAACCACATTTCGGAAGGAGCATCACGTCTGCCGGTTCTACCCATTCTTTGCAGAAAAGAGGATACCGTAAATGGCGCATCTATCTGAAAAGCCCGTTCCAGCCGACCGATGTCTATACCCAGTTCCAGTGTGGAGGTTGTACAAATAGTAACCAGGCTATCTTCCTGCTTGATGATATCCTCGGCACTTTCGCGATAGGAAACGGAGAGGTTACCATGATGTATCAGGAAACGGTCAGGTTCGTGCTTTACTTCGCAATATTGACGCAACGTTGAGGTCACGACTTCACACTCCTCGCGGGAATTGGAAAAAACCAGGCATTTATGACTTCTTGTATGTTCGAAGATATAACCTAAACCTGGGTCGGCTGCCTCGGGAGCTTTATCGGTGGGAGCTTCAGGCACTTCCATAGCATTAATTCCAGCCATTTCTTTAGATGATGCCTGTGGATCCTGATTAAAAAAATGTTGCATGGACAAACGCCATTTTATCTCTCCGCCCTGGATCCGGGGTATGACCGTGCCGCGACCTGTTCCATCAGAAAGAAATTCTCCGACAGCCTGCGTATCACCAATTGTGGCGGATAAACCTATTCTTCTTGGGTTGACACCAGCCAACCTGGATAATCGTTCGATCAGGCATAATGTCTGCCCACCACGGTCTCCCCGCAGAAACGAGTGTATTTCGTCGATAACCACAAAACGCAGATCGCCAAAAAGATGAGGTATCTGGGAGTGGCGGTGCAGGAGCATGGCTTCAAGTGATTCAGGTGTGATCTGCAATATACCTGACGGATGATCCATCATTTTCTTCTTCCGTGATGGCGAGACATCACCGTGCCAGTGCCAGACCGCTATACCACTCTCAGAACAGATGTCATTAAGACGGATGAACTGATCGTTGATAAGTGCTTTTAACGGGGCGATATACAGACAGCCTATCGAAGTGGGTGGATCTTCCTGCATTAAAGTAATGATGGGGAAAAACGAAGCTTCGGTTTTTCCTGATGCCGTTGATGCTGATAAAAGCACATTATCATCGGTATTAAATATGGCATCACCTGCGGCGGCCTGAATAGCCCTTAGCTGGTTCCATCCGCTTTGATAGATATATTGCTGGATGAAAGGGGAATATCTCGAAAATGTGTCCATGTTGTTTTCTGATTCAGAGAATATAATGTCCTGCTAAAGCGTAAACTCGGCAAACCGGGAATCGATGTCTTTATCGTCCTTATCGGGTTTAGTATAGGAAAAAGCATCTGATTGAAGAAGGGTCCGGATATCCCTGTCAGGATTTTGATAGACAATATCGAGCAGTTCGATAAAATCACGGATCACTTCACGAGGTGTGATGTTCGCTTCAGCACCTATACGGCCGTATTCTATTTTTATAAAATCCACAAGATCGCTGTCTGTAATTTTTCGCCCATAACCATATAAACCCGCATGAATGTCTGCCAGTTTTTCCGTGAGTACCATCATTTCCTCGCTTGTGAGCGGTTGAAGCCGTAGTACCGGTGCAAGCAGATCCTGCCCGCCCTGTTTGGCAAACTTTCCCTCCTGCAAGCGGGAACGCAAGGCTTCATAGCTGTACATACCTCTACGGGTGTCTTCCACACATTGGGGCGTTCCGCTCATGATTATCCCTATATACTGGGCTTTACCCTGCAGGGCATCGTTATAGATGGAAAGTACCTTTTCGTAATTGTACTGGCGGGCTATGCTGTTGGGAATTTTGTACAGATTGACCAACTCATCTGCAAATACCAACATTCCTTTGTAACCTGCCTGCCTGAAAAAAAAGGCAAAAAGTTTAAGATAATCATACCAGTCATCATCCGTGATAATTACGCCTACGCCTAAATCCTGACGGGCTTCTGTCTTGGTTGTATACTCTCCGCGGAACCATTTTAAGACTTTCCCCTTCAGATCATCGTCTCCATCTATAAATGATCGATAATACATGGTAAGCAACCTGGCAAAATCGAAACCGTGTACCAGGTCCTGCATCGAATGGATGACCGTAAAAATCTTTTGCTCGACTTTCGCTGCAAATGTTGGGTCTTCCGGTCTGGTCCCGTATTCTTCCACTGTTTCGGTCTGTACAGAATCAATCCATTTATCAAGGATAAGCGTAAGGGCACCGCTTTCGGGACGTGTCTTGACACTGAGGTTTTTTATCATCTCCCTGTACGTTGCCAGACCCTGGCCGTTGTTTCCGTATAAACGTCTTTCCGGCGAAAGGTCTGCATCAACCACCACAAAATTTCGGTCCATTGCGTAGTTTCGCAAAGTCTGTATCAAAAAAGATTTTCCGCTACCATATTTCCCCACGATCAGACGAAAGGAAGCACCGCCTTCATTGATGATGTCGATATCGTGCAAAAGTGCTTCCATCTCCTTTCTGCGGCCAACGGTAATGTACGGCAGTCCCACCCGCGGTACTACACCTCCCTTCAGTGAGTTTAGTAAGGTCTGGGCTATACGGCGGGGTATTTTATCAAATTTATTCGTGCTATCTGCCATCTTTAATTTTTCTATATTTTATCAGTGATGTAATCTTTATAATCCTCCAGCACAAAGGGTCCATTGCCTTCATCATCGATTAGGATGTCATTAAGATCTTCCATCATTTTTTCGTTGATATTATCTGTCATTACGCCGACAGGTACGTGAACACTTCGTAAATAATCTTTCCAATCCCCATTGCTCAATAATAAATGAAGAAAATTGAGCTCTTCTGTGGTGAACAGGGAATTGTTGTCCTGTACGGCAGGTTCTGTCGTCTGCTCAACAGCTTCGACGTGGATATTTTTAACGGGCACGGATTCATCTGTAAAGTCCTCTTCACTTAGCAGTGCATCTCTGATGCTGTCTGCATCAGAGCGTATCTTGGCTAATTTAGAAAAATCTACTTTTATTTTGGGTCTTGCTTCTTCCTCCAGTTCTTTTAAATAAGTATCGATGACCAACTGGATAGCACTTTCTATCTCCTTGTCGCCCATCCTGGCTGCCATGGAAGGTTTTACTTTTAGTGAGATTCTTAATCTACGATCTGTTTCATGCAGGATCTGCCCTAATAATTCCCCCTTTTTGGAAAATACTTTTTCATTAAAGGTATCAACCGACCACAGACCGCCTTTACATAGGTAACGTCTTCTTGAAGAAATATTAAATATCTGCTCTTTGACAGGATGGGGGCTATAAAAAATGGCGGAAACGAATATGGGATGAGGTCTCTGTTTACGTAATCCCATGCAAAGTTCGTCTAAGCCATGTCCGTAACGTGACTCATATATTGGCGCTACGGTACGAATAACCCGGGAGGCAACCACGGTCATTTTATCAGGATATTTTTTGAAAAGAGCAGCTGCCTTTACCTTATAGGCTGACAATGATGAAGCTGCTTCAAAAAGTGATTCATCGTTTATATTTTGATAGCCTGTCAGCGTTTCAGCAATGGTATCTTCCTGGACCTGTTCAGCAAAATGATTTGCTACTCTTGCGGTCAGATTATAGTAAGCAATATAATCTCTCATCCATAATTCCAGGTACCTGGTTAACTTTGGATGGGAAACTGAATACGCATCTTTTAAATTTTCAAGTTGATCCAGTCCTTTTTCAGGTTCTGTTATCCCTATCTGCATCAATAGCTCATAGATATGGATAAATATATACGACAGGGAAACTTCGGGGTATTTACCTTTGCGCACAAGTGTCCTGAACGTAAAATAACTTCGCAGCTGTGCCGCATTCATGGAACGATAGACGGGGAAATACTCAAAAAATGGCACCAGGGGCGCATCATCCTCGTAATCTGCCATGTAAATAGCCTGTTCAAAAAAGGATTTGTTGCGTGTCATGGTCATTTGCCAAGGCTCCTGACGTGACATCTTTATTAAATTAAAAATCTTTTCCGGAACATTAGAGCTGAGTTCTGACTGGTCATTATCACTATTCAAAAATTCTCTATCGACAGGTCTGGGCGCAGGCACATAATCCCAATTATGAGATTCCTCACCGGTTGCTGATTCTTTATTTTTGCTATTGGTAACCGTTATATTCTGATCAGTGTAAAATGTAATTAAGGGTTTACTCATCAAGAAACTTAATATAGTAGGACAAGTTACAACAAATCAGCGCAAAAATGATTGCACATATAAAGGCAAAAATGTCACTTTTCGGGACTGTTTCCTCCGGTTGTAAAGGAAGTTAAACGCTGAAAATTTTCAGATTTGTGATAGTCTGAACTTGCCCTGGATTAGATATGGCAGTTTTAACGTGTATGCTGAAGACTGTAACGCTCCGGACCCGGCCCAGTCTTTAAATGAACCTCCGGCGCCACCATGAAGTCAATATAGGACTGGATATTTTTTTGAACAGGTAAGGCAGAATTATTCATCAGGAGTAAAGTTTTGCCCTATCAAAACCGTTATGCCCATCTTGTCACAGCTAATTAGGACTGTTATACTTTGGGGGCATAATTAATATTTGCCTTTCTTGCCTGTTCTTAGATACTCCCCATTTATTAGACAGCAATGGGTGGGTTATTAATTAAAGAATCAAATCTATTACTACTACTATAAACTTTCTCTTTTTTTGTTACTTTTTTTCTCTTTGTGGACAGCTGTGAATATGTGGATAACCTATCAGCTGCTCCATAAACCTCAGCAGGAGTAACATATTCCAGGCCTTGATGTTTTCGTTCCCAATTATAGAATTCCACATACCTGTGAATACCCTTGTATAAATCCAGTGTATTATCATAAGCATTGAGATAGATATTCTCATACTTGATACTACGCCAAAATCGCTCAATTGCTATATTGTCAGTGGCTCGTCCTACTCCATCCATGCTCAGGCGAATCGGGCCGTCTAATACTGCTGTTGTAAATTCTTCGCTGGTAAACTGGCTACCCTGATCCGTATTTAATATCTCTGGTACCCCATAAATAGAAATGGCCTTTTCAAGCGCTTCCAGGCAAAATTCCACTGCCATGGTATTGCTGAGGGTCCAGGATAACAGATAGCGGCTATTCCAGTCTATAATCGCACACAGATACATAAACCCCTTTGGCATTGGAATGTAAGTGATATCCATACTCCAAACCATATTGTTTCTGTCAATTTTAAGACCTCGTAGCAGATAAGGATATTTTTTATGCCATTTACATCCCTCACTTGTATTGGGAGCGGGATATATGGCCGAAATATCCATTTTCCGCATCAATCGCCTTATTCGCTTTACATTCACCTTTGCTTCTGGTGTACTCAGCTGTTTTGCCATGCGCTCTGCCCCAAAATAGGGATGTTCCAAATGCATACGATCTATCTGCTCCATCAGCGCCAGGTTTCGTTCGCTTTCTCCTTTGGGCTCGTAGTAATGGCTGCTACGGGATACTTCCAGCTACTGACACTGACGTACAATACTGAGATCCGTATCATCCTTGCTTACTATAGCCATCCTTCCAGTTCTTCCCAAAGACCTGTTCAGATTTTTTTTTCAACCAGTCATTCTCTACCTTGAGTTGACCGATTTGCTTATATAGTTCGTCTTTTTCTTCCTGATGATCAGATGTATCAGTTGCAGCCTTCTTACCCTGATCAAACACATCCTCTGAGCCTGATAACAGCTGTTTTTTCCACTCTGTTATCTGAGTAGGATGTAAATCATACTTCTCTGCCAGTTCTGCCAATGTCATCTGTTCTTTTAAGGCTTCGATGGCTACTTTCGCTTTAAAGGCTGCGTTGAACTTTCTTCTTCCCTTGTTCATATTGTAAATTTAAGATGTTTTTCCACTTAAACTTACTGTCCGTTTTTGGGGGAGTATTATATTCCGATTGCAGTTTTCTGGCAATATTATAGCTTTTCCCATTTTTTACAAAGTGAGCTCCGGTCTGTTTGAAAATGAAAGCTACATTGTTTTTAATGCAGTCCTGCCGGATGCCTTCTACCCATTCAAAGTTACAGGATCTTGCTTTATCACCAGATTCTCCGCCAACAATAACCTGATCTATCCAAACCCCGTCAAGATAAGCTGTGAGATCAATAGGCCCGAGTAAAGGTTCGCATATAATTGATTTGTTCTTAATGGGAACATTCCTGAACAAGGGCAACCGTAAATCAGCCTGTTTTTGATTTTCTACCGAGCAGAGCAAAGAGACATTCTCATAGCCGAATCCCCAATCCTCCGGCAGGCACTTCTCTATCCGGTCAACCCTTTTGGTGGCAATGGAAAATGAAAGATCTTTTCGTATCCTCATCATTGCCCAGGCCTCAGCTCTCCACTGATCGGCATTTTCTATAAAAAAGTCCGACGAGAAACAAGTCCACAAATGCTCCCCTGAAGGCACCTTAAAACTTCCGTTCCTCTTTTTCTTGATAGGCAGGTCATAACTTTTGGTTTTATAGACATTCCTGCTGTCTATGCCGTAAAGTGCATCCCTGCGAAAAACATAGCAGTTTTTGCATCCTTCACTAATTTTTATACAGCCATGCCACAGGTTCCAGATAACTGACATTTAATTGTTTATTAATTCTTCCTGTTCCTTTTTGGACAGCCCTTGTACAACCAGGTGATAAGAATCATGAACAAGGGACTTCAGCAACTCATCGGGCACATCTCCATTAAAACCAACACTTATCCAATATTTCGGACTCAGGTTGAATGGCTTCTCTATGGAATCATATTTTATTTTTAAGCCCTCTATATTTTCTGAACGGCATTTAATGGTACAGCTGTCAAATTTATCCAGGTTAAAAAAGCAGAACATCTTCTCTTTAACATACATCACCAGTATTGACCGCGAATGATGAAAGAACCCTTCAAAAGGCATTCCTTCATGAGCTCCTTTAAAAGAGAGGCAATAATTTCTAAATTCTTCTACATTCATTACGCTGAAAGGTATTTGTTTTGATATGCTGCTTAAAATCAAAATAGGATAATTGCGTAGTCCTCACGCATAACTTTCCTCGGGATGTCCTATGCTTTTTCTTTAATTAAGATCTCAAAAGAAACACCAAAATCCGATTTTATGATTTATTCTAAATGGTTTTAAATGAGTTAATTATTTAGAATTAAACAACTACAATTTTCTATTCAACGTGCAAAGTTAAGCAGAATAGACAATTATAAAGGAATACAAAAACGGATAAAAATATCACTTTTCAACATAGATAAAACTTGCCTGTTCAGTCAAAACAAAGATTTCTTTATTACCTTTTAGGTTTTCGAAGTAAGTTTTCCGAACCTTTCGGACTGGATATTTTTTCCTTACGCTGGAATGGCAGTGCTTGTCTGGATTTAACAAAATCTAATACAGCCCTCACCGGCTGGAAAGATGTCTAAAGCCTCCTTACTATTCCGTAACGATAACAATTTTACCTATCATATCTCCCTTTTCTATGAAAATGCGGAAACAATGGAACTCCGCAGGCAAGTGGACGAAATGAAAGCGAAGTTGGCGGAAAAAGACGTGCCACCCGTGGCCACGGTTGACGACCAACTGAAGCTAATGGAGAAATCCTACGAAATGGCAGCAAAATATCTTCCGCAAAATGCCAACAACGGAAGTGCTGCACCTGCCAACGGCACAGCTACGGGGGCTGCGGGTGCTAACCAAAAAGAGTATTTTGTATCGTTCACAGCAACAAGAAAAAATACCGTATCAGCTTTATACCGTGAACCGTCTGACAGTGCCTTTGCAGCCGATTGGAGCCAAGCTAAAAACCGTGGCTTCTATACCGCAGGTGCTACTGAACAGGTAACACAGCCTAAAAATAGTATCAAAGCCTGTGTACACGAAGCACAAACGGTAGTTGGCGAAATGGGTGTAAGGCTGCGATTGTTAGAAGCTGCCCAAACGCCACAACGTACCATCCCCAAAGGAACTATTGTAACGGCTAATGCCAAATTTCAAAACGGCAGGTTACAGCTAAAAGTTACCTCGATAGAACTGGAAGGTAATATCATCCCGGTGGATATTACCATTTACGATTTGGACGGACAGCAAGGCTTGTACGTTCCTTATTCTCCCGAAATGAATGCCCTTACCGAAATGGCGGGCAATATGAGCCAGACAGGTGGAACCAGCGTAATGCTCACACAAAATGCCGGACAACAGGTTGCCGCTGACTTAAGCCGTGGTGTGGTACAGGGCATTTCGGGCTATTTCGCCAAAAAAGTGCGCACACCGAAAGTAACCCTAAAGGCAGGGCATCAGGTCTTCCTGGTATCTAAAAAATAATGTTGTACTCAAATAAATAAAACAATGAAACCTGTTCCGTGGAGCGGAACAAGCTTCATTTCCATTAAAATTTAATATTAAAGACAATGAAAAATCATTTAAAAACCTTTTGGGCTTTTGCCCTGATAATCGGCTTTGCCGTTACTTCTTATGCACAGGACAGCATCAGGACGCCTCTTGCCCTGGGCAAGATAGAACCGTACCGTATGGAAGTGACCTACGATAAAACGTCCCACCTGATTTTCCCGACCGCAATCCGTTACGTGGATTTGGGCAGCGAATACTTGATTGCAGGAAAAGCTGAGGATGCTGAAAATGTATTGCGTGTAAAAGCATCGGTAAGGAACTTTGAGCCGGAAACCAACTTTTCCGTTATCACCAATGACGGGCGTTTTTACAGCTTCAACGTGTATTACAGTTCCTACCCGGAGACAATGAGCTATGACCTGCTAACAATGCAAAAGGCGGTTGATAAAGCCAACGGTAATGATGTGCTTTTTGAGGAATTGGGCAACAATTCTCCGTCATTGGCGGGCTTGCTTTTGAAAACCATCTACAAAAAGGATAAACGCATTGTAAAGCACATCGGGGCTAAGAGTTTTGGCAGCCAGTTTATCCTTAAAGGCATCTACATACACAACGGCAAATACTATTTCCATACGGAATTAAGAAACAAAACCAATGTGCCTTTCGAGATTGATTTCATCAATTTCAAAGTAGTAGATAAAAAGGTTGCCAAACGAACCGTAGTACAGGAGCATCCTCTAACACCGTTGAGAACCTACAAGCCATTGAACAGCATTGCCGGAAAAACAACCGAACAAAACGTTTTCCTGTTGGACCAGTTTACCATTGCCGATGATAAAGTACTACTTATTGAAATTTTCGAGAAAAACGGCGGCAGGCACCAAACGCTCCAGGTGGAAAACTCGGATCTGATCAAGGCTCGCCTGATTAACGATATGCACCTGAAATTTTAATAACCTATTTAAAACAGTAACGACAAAATGAAAAAGTATATCTATACCGTGATGCTTATTTTAGTGGGCATCACAGTGGCGCAGGCACAACGTATGCTGCCTAAACAGAGAGGATTGGAAATAAGCACAGGCATACTTTCCAACGATAAAATCGGCAATGATTATTACATCAGTGCATTGATGACGGTAAACAGGAAGAACGGCAATTACCAGCTTTGGGCATTGGAATATACACACCAGTACCACGAGTACAAAGACCTTCGCATACCGCAGGAAACCTACTGCGCAGAGGGCGGTTACAGCTTCTTTTTGTTGGGCGATGCCCGTAAGAACATTACACTGAACCTCGGCATAACCGGTGTGGTTGGTTACGAAAGCATCAATCATGGCGATACAATGTTGTATGACGGATCGAAGATCCTGAGCGAAGACAATTTCATCTATGGAGCTGGCGGTCGCCTCACTTTTGAAACGTACCTGTCCGACCGTTTTGTATTGGTCCTGCAAGGGCGTACAAAAGTCCTTTGGGGCACGGACCTGGAGCAGTTCCGACCGTCCGCAGGTGTGGGATTAAGGTTTAACTTTTAAAACGTGAAAACAATGACAGCAATATTCAATAAATTCAGAATGAGGCTACTGCCAATATATATACTCTTGGCAATCCTGACAGCCTCGGTTACTTTGGTATCGTGCAGCAAAGACGATGAACTCGAAATACAGAACGATTTTCCTTTCGAGATTAAAGTGATGCCAGTGCCGAAAGATGTTGCCAACGGAGAAACGGTAGAAATACGCGTTACGATACAGCGTGCCGGCAATTACAGCAATACGCAGTATTTCCTCCGCTATTTCCAGTTTGATGGGCAGGGCACATTAAGGCATTACGATGATCCGCCGTATCTACCCAATGATCTGTACCAATTACCTACAGAGGAATTTCGTTTGTACTACACTTCAACGTCTGCCGTATCGCAGTCTTTCGATGTATGGATTTCGGACAGCTTTGGGAACGAAAAGCAAGTGACTTTTCAGTTTAACAGTAGTGATTAATTAGTATTTCGGTACACAAAAAAACGGCTTAACTTTTTTATGGTTAAGCCGTTTTTATTTCCTATTTGCAAGTCTATAGTGTAATGCTATTATTTCTCAATTTTCCGGGTTAAATAAATCTCTGGTTTCTCTTGTAATTTTTCATCTGCCAATTGTCCAAAATCTTTGATATAGGATTGTTCGTTATGCAAGTCCAATGCTTGTTGGCTTTCCCATATCTCATAGAATACAAACAGGTTTTCATCCTGGAGGATACTTCGATGCAGATCATACTGAATACAGGCTGGTTCTTTTGTTGTTTGTATGACCATATTCTCCAATACCTGCACCACTTCGACGGTATGTTCAGGTTTACTTCTAATAATTGCTGTTAAATAAATTTTCATTTGATTTTTAGTTTACTGTTATTGCTATTTTTCCTGTATTTCCATTTGTTTCGGCATATTGATGAGCCTCGGCAATTTGCCCAAAAGTAAATTTTCGCTTATCGATCAATGGTTTTACTTTTCCCTGTTCTACCAGTCGGGTAATGTGTTTCAGGATTTGACCGTGTTCTATTTTGCCTGCTATATCATTGTAGAGGATCGGGATAATCATATAGACGGTATGAAATTCCAATGCTTTTTCGTGTACAGGCGATATATCAATCGTATCCAAAGACAATGTTGTTACTACCGTTCCTTTTATTTTAACCGCATTAAAACTGTTATATAGATTTTGGTTTCCAATGGTGTCAAAAACAAGGTCAAACCCTTTACCACCCGTATATTCAGCTACAAAATTTTCAACCGTTTCTTCTTTATAATTGATCGTGTAATCTGCGCCCAGTTTTTTAGCAATTACAGCTTGCATTTCGTTGGAAACCGTAGCATAAACCTCGGCACCCAACGCCTTGGCGAACTGCAATGCCAAATGTCCAACTCCGCCTATGCTTCCATACACCAATATTTTTTGCCCAGGCTGGATGTTCGCCCGCTGAAAAATCGCTTCGTAAGCTGTAATGCCGACCAAAGGAATGGCGGCGGCTTCTGCAAAGTTGAGGTTTTTGGGCATTCTGGATAATAACCTGTAATCAGCCTTTGTATATTCAGCCAATGCTCCGTCAATACCTGCTACACCACCGATGCAACCGTAAATATGATCCCCGATTTGAAATTCTGTTACATTACTACCCACTTGCTCCACAATTCCCGATACATCGCAGTGCAGGATAGCAGGAAAAGATGGGACCAAATGAGGCAAATACCCACCTCTGATTTTATAGTCAATCGGATTTATAGATGTAGCCATTACTTTAATCAAAACATCATCGTCGCCGATTAAGGGAACAGGATACTCAATTGTTTCAAACGTTTCGTTCGGATGCCCGAACTTATTTATTGTGATTGCCTTCATTTTACATTTTCAATTTGTTATTAATGGTTCAAAAACTTGTTTCAAATGATGGTGGTATCCGTTGCGATAAGCTTCAAACCGCTCCGGAGTCAAGCCTTTTACAATGTCATAAAAATGAAAACCATCTAGTTTGGATAAACCGATAAACTTCATCGTGATATGGAAGCCGAACAATACGCCATTATCAACGGATGTTTGGCTCATCAACTCGCCATCCAGTGTGAAAGCGCCTTCCGGAGCATTCCAGCTTGATGTTACCATGTATTTTTTGCCTTGCATCAATCCGCCTGTGCCATAATTGATTTCTGGATTGGTACGTATACGCCCGTCACTTTTGAAAATTGTTCCACGTCCGTTTTGAAAGACCAGATCAATATATTGTTTCAATTTGTAGGGAAGCTGAAACCACCAGATTGGAGTGTGCCAAACGATCACATCTGCCCACACAAAATTTTCAACTTCCTTTGGTATATCGTAGCCGCTTTCGATATGCGTAATGCGGACTTCAAATTCGTTTTCGTTCAGAAAATTTTCCGTCCATTCACTTAATAATCTGTTGAACAAACCTTTCGATTCGTCAAACTCCTGCCCTCCATTGATAATAAATATTTTTGCCATCCTGTTATTGTTTATGATTACATGGCAAAACTATCTCGATTTTATATCTAATAAAAATAATGTAAATTTGACCAAACTATAATTATTATTATAATGCAGGCAAATCTTGAGTGGTTCAGAACATTCCGTGCGATATACGAAACCGGTACAATGAGCGGAGCTGCAAAGCAGCTCTATGTATCGCAGCCCGGTATTGGCCTGCACCTGAATGCACTGGAAGTCTATACGGGTTTCCCGTTGTTTGAACGTACGCCCCGAAAAATGATACCTACCGAAAGGGGCAAGCTGCTTTACCAGCAAATGCTCAACTCGTTGTTATGCCTGGAAGATATTGAGACCCGCTTCCAACGAAAATCAGGCACTGACAGGGCAACGGTTAGCGTGGGGATGTGCGTGGAAACATTTCAGCAGGTTTTGGAAAGGCATATTCCGAACTTGAACTTTAATTTGATCATGCAATTTGGGAGCAATGACCAATTGGAACAGTCATTAGAAAGCGGTTCTGCAGACTTGATATTGACCACTTCCAAAAGCGCAGGAAATGGTTGTATTTACACTCCTTACACCGTAGAAAGATTAGTGCTTGTCGCAGGTAGGAATACGGATATTTCGGGATTTCAGATACAGGATAAAGTTAAGCTAAATGACTGGATGAAAGCTCAACTATGGTACAGTACCGCAGCGGATATGGGAGTTCTGAACCTCTTCTGGGAAAACAGTTTTGGAGAGCGCCCTGGTTTTGTTCCCAATTATATTGTGCCGAATAAATTCTCCATTATCAGATGTCTTTCAGAAGGGAACGGCCTCGCCGTGTTACCTGATTTCTTATGTAAAGAGGCGATGGATAGCAATAGGATTCGGAAGATATGGGAAGGCTATAAACCCATTGAAAATACCTTATATTTTGGAAAGCGAAAACAATCCTTATTTATGGATGAAATAGAACAGATAGAGAAAATGCTGATTGACGAGTTTCAGTAGTTTGTTTTTAATCCAAAACAGTCTATCTGTTAATAAGCCGGTTTTGATTTAAGGTCTGCTCTTTTACCAAAGGAAGTATTTTTTACATTGCGATATACTAGCGTTCCGGAAGAAAGTTTGCAGGAATTGAAAACCCTTGCCGATGATTGCATGCAAAATGAATTTAATGATCTCACCTGATTTCAACATGAGGCTAAAATCCTTAACAACGGTAATATACTTGAGGAGTTTTGAGGAGGGATATCAAATCCCGGAAAATAGCTGGCGGCTTTCATGTCACAATACTGTTTTTAAATTCCAATACCGCCTGCGAAAAAATAAGCGCAGGCAGCAACTTACAGCACTGAGGTCTTAGGAAACCCAACAACAATAAGTGCGCCCACGCGGTAGCATGAGCGTTCTGTACTTATTGTCCTGCTGTTGTTGAAATTCCTAAGTTTCAGTACCGGACTTAAAGCAAAAACGCTTCAATAATATCTTTCTACAAAAAAAGTTTTCTAAGTTTGATCTTAATCAATAAGCATCATTGGATTTAAGAAATGTATTGATGAAAGTTTAATAGATATTGACTACTTGAATATTGTTAGCTCTTAAAATATAACTAAATATTTTATGGTATGCGTTTTATGGATCAATGATTGACCATCTTCATAGCCCCTTCGCTATACCGTTCGCCGATTACGGGATATTGCTTAATCAACTCGTCAATCGTTACAAGATCAGTGCTTGTCAGGTTAACTTCAATCGCCCCAACGTTCTCTTCCAGGTATTTCCTTTTCTTGGTTCCTGGGATTGGGATGATATCATCGCCCTGCGCTAACACCCAAGCGAGAGCAAGCTGGGCAGGCGTACAACTTTTAGTATCTGCAAATGCTGCAAATTCCATAATAAGCTTGTTGTTATTGGCTATGTTTTCCTGCTGGTAGCGTGGCAAAGTTCTCCTGAAATCGTCTTCAGCCAGGATATTTACATCAAGTGTATTGGTGACTAATCCTCGTGCCAAGGGAGAATAAGGGACAAGTGAAATGCCAAGTTCACGAACAGTCTGCAATATTCCATTTTCCACATCCCTGGTAAGCAACGAGTACTCACTTTGCAGGGCAGCAATCGGATGTACGGCATGCGCTTTTCTGATGGAAGCCGCTGAAGCCTCGCTAAGTCCAAGGTAGCGTACTTTACCTTCTTTTACCAGATCAGCCATTGCACCAACGGTATCCTCGATTGGAACGTTCGGGTCGACACGATGGGCATAGTACAGGTCTATGGTGTCAATTTTTAGCCGCTTAAGGCTCTGTTCAACGGCGACTTTTATCCAGGCCGGAGAACCATCAAAATAGGTGCCCACAGCACTGCTTGGCCCAGCAATGCCATCCTTAAAACGGAATCCAAACTTTGTAGCGATAAATACTTTATCACGGTTGGGTACAAGTACTTTAGATATCAGTTCTTCATTGGCACCGTTAGCATACATATCTGCTGTATCCCAAAAGTTGACACCCAGGTCAAGTGCTTTCTCTAATGTTGCTAAACTTTCTTTGTCATCTGTAGGGCCATAAGCGAAGCTCATACCCATGCAACCAAGACCGAGCGCAGACAGCTGCTCGCTGGTTGTCCCAAGTTTTCTGTATTTCATAATTATTAGATTTATTCCTCAAATGTAGCTAGGGAATCCATCACCAGACTTATAGGTAACAAACAGATCTTTATAATAATCAAACAGCCTGGCGCAACCGGGTTGGTGCCGAACCGGTGTGCTTTTTAAAGAATAAAGTGAAATAGGAAGGATATTCAAAGCCCAGGCTGTAGGCAATATCGGAGATGTTCCAGTCGGTATGCTGCAATAAGGCCTTTGCCTCTTTAATGATTCGGGCTGCAATGTGAGCGGTTGTGGTTTTACCGGTCACCTCTTTTACGGAGCGATTGAGGTGGTTAATATGTACGGAAAGGGCGGTGGCATAATCGGCAGGGTTTTTCAGTTTGAGAATAAGCGCAGGGGAATCGATCGGGAACTGCCTTTCCAGCAATTCAAGAAATAAAGCAGAAACCCTTGAAGAGGCATTGGCATGGGCATGAAAATTTGTGGCCGGATTATTCTTCATTGCCCCATGGATGAGCAGGTGCAGATAGCTGCGCAGCACATCATACTTATGCGGGTAATCAGAACACATTTCCGCCTGCATTTTTTGAAATATAGCTGAAATTTCGTTTAGTTGTGCCTCGCCTGGAAAGAAGATCGGGTTACATCCAATCCTGAACAAAGGTGAATCCCGCAGGTTGTTTACCCGCTCGCTGTGCTGGATGAAATCTTCGGTAAACAGGCAATACCAGCCCGATTGCTCTTCGGATTCTGCTTCCCATGAATAGGGAACGACAGGATTTGAAAAAAGCAGTGCCGGCCGGTCGATCTGTATCCACTTATCCGCATAGTAGATCTTACCCTTGCCAATAATCAGGGAAACCTTATAGAAATCACGACGGCTGTACGGACTTACCACAGCGCAGGTCTCCCTGCTGAATACGTTGATGTGCCCGATGCCCGCATTATCCAAAGGAACATCTGTCGGCGCATGACTGGGTAGCCTGCTGTAAAAATCGCTAACGCTCTCTGCTTGTTTCATGCTGTAAATTTATAAAAATCAAACAAACTCTTTACAGATCTACATGGTTTGCTTTTCTGATACCCTATTTATCAAAAAGCAGGTGTGCAATTTTTATCTGGGCTGTCGTGACCTTTGTTTTGTCGTAGGCAAGGTAAAGGGTATTTTCGGTGACTGTGTGCCCTTTCCAGACCAGTTTCAGTTTCTTTTCCGCTAACAATTCCCCGGTAAGGTAATCAGCCGTAATGGTTAAGCCCTCACCTGTACCTATCGCCTCTAGAATGACCTGCATGTCCGGTATCGTAAAGCGGGGTTTCAAAGCCGGTCTCTTTTTGAAGTTTTGCAACCAAAATCTTCGTATAATGGCCAGATCAGCACTGTAGGTAAACCATGTTTGCCTAAGTAGCCATTCTTCTGCACTTTCCCACTCTTTAGCCTTTATGAATTTTTTAAAGCCGGATATATCCATCGAATGATTTCCAACAATGGCAAACTCTTCTTTTAGAATGGGCTCATAGATGATGTTTTTTTCTTCCGTTCTCTGGGTAGCAATTACGAAATCCAATTCACCTTTCGGGAGTTTGGCGATGAGTTCTTTTGTAAGGCCAAAAGAAACCAGCAGGCTGGCAGGGATAGCCGAAAGATGTCTGGAAGAAACGGCATGGAAGAACTCTTTCACGGTGCCGATGCGAACGATAGGCAGTTGCGACAAACAGCATATCGCCTTGAAGTCGGTTTCAATTTCTTCAAGTTTTTCCAGAGGCTCTACCATTTGCGTGTAGAATAGTTTACCGTAGTCCGTGGGAACCAGTCGTGGTTTTCGTTCAAAAAGCTGCCTGCCCACATGTGCTTCCAATGCAGAAAGATGCTGGCTAACGTTAGGTTGGGATATAAACAATGCCTTTGATGCCGCAGTAAGCGAACCGGTCTGATAGATCGCCTTAAATGTCCTGTACCATTCCAAATTTACCATACCGCAAATTTATAAATAAATTTATGGGCTTTGATAAATCACCTTATTTTCTTTATAGAGTAAGTATCCCCAACTTTGCATCGTTGTTTAAATTCCAACATACCTAAATGATGAAAAAAATGATCTCAACTTTTATGCACTATGTATTTCTAATGATGCTGACCAGCATAGGAATAATAGCAGTTCCCCAGCTTTATGCCCAAACAGATGCAGCTCAAAATTCTAGGATAGACAAACTGGCAACGGAAATGCTCTACAAAAAACAGACAGTGGGCATCACTATCCTCCTCCTCAAAAATGGAAAGCCAGTGTACAACAAAGCATTTGGCTATGCCGATCCGAAAAAGAAAATAGAGATGCGTACCGACCATATCTTCCGTATTGCTTCACAAACCAAAGCGGTAACCAGCCTTGCTGCACTCATGCTCTGGGAAGAAGGTAAGTTCCTGCTGGATGATCCCGTTTCCAGGTACATCCCGGAGTTTAAGAACATTCAGGTGCTGGATAGGTTCAATCCGGTAGATAGCAGTTATACAACCCTGCCAATGGAGCGTGAAATAACTGTACGCGACCTGTTTCGGCATACATCCGGGATTGCCTATCCCGTATTTTCCGGCAACCCGACCATTAATGCGATTTATGCCAAAGCGGGAATAGCTTCTGGTATCGGCAGCAAGGGCGAATTAAAGACCAAAATCCAGTTGCTGGCAGAGCAACCGCTGGTTCATCAGCCTGGCACAGCATTCACCTATGGACTCAACGATGATGTACTGGGACGCCTGATTGAAATCTGGAGTGGCGTTTCATTAGACGATTTTTTTCGAAACCGGATTTTTGAACCTTTAGAAATGAAGGACACCTACTTCCATCTGCCAAAGGAAAAAGCATCCCGTCTGGTTGCACTATCCATCAAGGACAAAGAAGGAATTTTCAGGAATGTAAATACTTCGATTTATGAAGGCAATGATCCCGATTATCCATTAGCCGACAACATTTACCTTTCAGGAGGAGCTGGATTGGTTTCCACAACAAGCGATTACGGTAAATTCCTGACCCTATTTCTCAACAACGGATATGCCGGAGGGAAAAGACTTATCGGGGCAAAAACTTTGGAACTCATGTTGACCAACCAGCTTTCAGAGGATATAAAAAGACCTGTTTCGTTGCAGTTTGGTCTTGGCGTTGCCTTAATTACAAAAGAAAACAAATACATGCAATCTCCCGGTGTAGGAACTTTTTATTGGGGAGGTATTTTTAATACTCACTACTGGGTCGACAAGGAGCAAAACCTTATAGGACTTGTTTATACACAGGAATACGATGCTTATTCTGAGGATATAGGGCATCTGTTCAAGAATGTGATCTATTCTACCCTGAATGAGTAATTTGAAATACCATCTATTAAATAACGGCATAAAAAGATATGAAAAGAATTGCGTACATCGGATGTTTGGGAATGATTGGTGTGATCACCACAGAGTTTGGTGTCATAGGGATTCTACCACAGTTGGCAGAGCACTACCACATCTCCATTGAAAAAGCAGGCATTCTATTAAGTGCCTTTGCAATGGTTATCGCACTTACAGGGCCGTTTATGACATTGCTTGCATCGGAATTTGACCGGAAAAAAGTAATGATGACGGCAATTTCTATTTTTCTCATTACTGGGATCGTTTCCGCATTTGCACCGCCATTCTGGTTGCTGCTGCTGGTAAGAATCCTGCCAGCTTTTCTGCAACCAGTATATATTGCTGTAGCAATTGCAGCAGCAACATCAGGGGTAAACGATAAAATAAAAAATGAAATGATGGGGATTGTGTTAGGTGGGATTGCCATTACGATGGTGACTACCGTACCTCTTGCAACCTGGTTGGCAGGAAGGCTCAACTGGCAGGCATCCTTTTTGGTACAGGCACTGGTTACGATGATTGCCCTGATTGCCATCTGGAAAGGGCTACCGACTATGCCTGTGAAGGAAAAGAAATCTTATGGAAGCCAGTTGAGCATACTTAAGAATAAGACTTTCATTATCAGTACGACCATGAACTTTTTTATGATCGCTGCGTGGTTTTCTACATACAGCTATTTTGCCGATTATATTAGCAAAACCAAGAACATGACTGGTGACATGGCAAGCTATATGCTGTTATTATTTGGGATTACCGGCGTTTTATCTAACTGGCTTGCGGGGAAGTTGCTCGGTAGAAGCATTCCCATAACAGCCGCACTGTTTTTATCGGGTACAGTTATTATTCCCTTTGCCCTTTATTTATCAGAAGGCAGTACAATTGCAACGGTTGCCGTAATCGCCATTTGGGGGTTCTTTTATGCACCATGCTTCCTGAACGCATCTGCCTACATGATCTCTGCTGCACCTAACGCTTTGGAGTTTGCCAATAGTCTGGCAACATCATTCGGCAATTTGGGCGTGGCAGTTGGCACTACAGTAAGCGGATGGTTCATCTTTCACAGTGGGGTTGCAATTGCTCCTTGGGTCGGTGCAGTTTTTGGTGTTGCCGCTATAGCTATGGTAGGGCTTAGATATCTACTGGAAAGAAAGCAGCGGATTTAGCCCCGATTGATTTATGGTTTTAAAATCTTCCGTACCATTTCAATCTGTTCGGTAGCGGCTTATCTCAATGGTAAGCCGTTTTCTATTTATAGTGTATCGTCTTACGTGCATTTTAGGGGTTCATCAATATTTCTTAAATTTATACTATGAAATTAAAAATGTGAGGATATGGTATCATCATTGGTTATAGGGATAATATTTTTGGTTGCAGGCTTGGGACTTCGTTACTGGATTAACAGAAGAAAGTTTTACAGACGAAGCGATACCGGAGCAGAGGGCTTTTCGTCTTACGAAAGTTCAGTCTTCATTAAATTGATTGAAAAGGTTGGAAAATGGGTAGCTTACGCACTGATTATTTTCGGGCTGTTATCGTTGTGGGTTTATTCCCGTGAGAAAAAGGACAAAGAAAAATTACAAAACAGCAACACTGAAATTAAAAAATAAATGGACTTTAAAAGCATTGCTGAAAATATCATTGACTTAAAAAATGCTGATTTAGAATTAAGGGATAAGCTTGTTCAAAACGGACAACTTACTGAAGGGTATAACGAAGAAATGAAAGAGTTGCACAACAGAAATGCTAAAATACTAAGCGGCATAATAGACGCAATCGGCTATCCAACAATTGACAAAGTTGGTAGTGAAGCAAATGAAGCAACGTGGTTGATAATACAGCATTCAATCGAACAACCAGCGCTTATGAAAAAATGCGCAGAATTGCTGGAAACTGCGGTTAAAGAAAATAAAGCAGATCCTAAAAATTTAGCGTATCTAACTGACCGAATAGCAGTATTTGAAGGGAAACAACAACTTTATGGAACGCAGTTCGATTGGGATGCAAACGGAAATTTAAGTCCAAATCATTTTGATGACCTAATCAAAGTAAATGAAAGAAGAAATTTAATCGGGCTAAACACGCTTCAAGAACAAACAGAATTTATAAGAAGACAAGCAGAGGATGAAAATCAATTGCCACCCGCAGACTTTGGAAAAAGAAAACAGGAGGTTGAAGAATGGAAAATAACTGTCGGTTGGACAAAATAAAACAACAAATAAAAAGGGTTTGGCAGCGGTTGGGTTGCTACATAGCAAAAACGATATGAAAGGCGGATAACTTTTGGTTGTCCGTTTTTGTTTTATAGTGATAGTATAACCCGCCAAATACCGCCAAACACTGCCTCTTAACGCAATCTTTCCCAATCCTGTAATAGACATTTATAAATTCGACTTCCGCAGCAAAAAAGAAGCAAACTATGGAAGTTATCGCAATACAGAAATCAGCGCTGGAGGGAATGAAAAATGAGCTGAAAGCACTTCTGGAACTAACCGAAAGTGCTACTCGCAAATACAGCTCGATTTTCAAGGAAGAGCAATGGCTCGATAACCAGGAGGTGTGCCTGATGATGAACATTACCAAGCGCACTTTGCAGACGTACAAAGACAAAGGGGTATTGCCTTACTCCAAACTGAACCGCAAAAACTATTACAAACTTTCGGATGTACGGGCTTTGCTCGAAGCCGGACAGCCGTACAATACCAACGATAATGGATTTACTAACAAATGAAGCCGAAGAAATCATCGAGCAACAACAGATGATAACAGCGTTAAAAAGCCGTATTCAAGCAATACTGAAGAATTACCGCCCTGTGATGAACGGCCAAATATATTTAACAGGCGAAGATGTTTGCAGGTTATTACATATCAGCAAACGAACATTACAGCAATACAGGGACGACAACATCTTGCCCTTTATACAGATCGGCGGCAAGATAATCTACAAGGAAACCGATATTATGAGTGTATTGGAACAAAATTACATTTCACATAAAACACATTGACTGTAACCTTTTCTGTCTTATATGGTTTCAGATAGGGATGAGTTTAGTATCTTTGCTGCTGAAAATATAGAAAATACTTAAAGTGTTTTTGCTTTAAGTCCCACATTGAAAACTGGTAATTTTTAGACAACGGGACAGATAAGTAAGGACGCTCACGTCAAAGGCGTGGGCGCTCGCTTATTCGTTGTCGGGTATACCAGTACCTCAATGTGCGGTAAGTGTAGTTGCCCGCGCTCTTTTTTTTGTGCGAGGCTTCCACCACCTAAAACATTATGGTATGGATAACGAGCATATTTTTTACCCCGAATTTGACCACCCTGCGTCGCAGCTATCAGCCTTTTCCCTCTGTATAGATACATTCATTATATCCCTTAAAAACGGGGAAATCGTAAAATTCCAACCTGCTCAAATAGCTCATTTCAAACAATGGCTTAACCGTTTCAATGTTAGGAACATTGCGGTTGACAGCGGCATACCCCAATCTTATAGCCAGCCTGACACATCCAAGCCTTTCGACAATTTTTTAATCTTAAAAAACGAAATAAAGACAATGAGCGAAGAAAGAAAAATTAAGACGGCATTCGTAGATGACCACGACCTGCTAAGAAAGGGTATCTGTGATTTTCTAAGAGAAGATAGTGCCTTTGAAGTCATATTTGAAGCGGAAAACGGAAAGTCGGCATTGGAAAAAATGGAACAGAGCGAAGAGGTTCCCGACGTGATGATTGTAGATATTAATATGCCCGTAATGAACGGCTTTGAAACCGCCAAAGCATTGCTTGAAAAATATCCGCAGACGAATATCCTGGCTTTTAGCGTCAACGATGAGGTGCAGGACGTAGTGAAGATGCTGAATTGCGGAGCAAAAGGCTATATATTAAAAGGTGCTGATCCAGAAGAACTCAAAAAAGCCATTAAGATAATATCCGGAGGTGGCCAATATTTCAGCGCAGGCGTTTATGAAATAGCCAAAAAATATTATAAACAGTTTCCCCAATAGCGGGTTTCTTTGTTACTTTCTTTTTCGCTCAGCTCACGAAAGAAAGTAAGTCTTCCAAAATAATAATGGGATAACGAATATCCCACGCAAATGCTGTCGCAACCTGTTTGATAAAATGATTGTGATGATGGTGCGTAGCCGTATCATTTTGGCAATGGGGTTGCACCGCTTAGATGCAAAAAGACTGCCCCGACCATCGGAAGGGAGTGTCTTTTTGCCGCCCGACTTTTCGTGTCAGGCGACTTTTATCGGGTGCGTACGGAAGTCTTTCAGATTGTGAAAAAATCCCTTGTATTCGGTCATTCCCCTGCGAAACAGGTTCCACAATAAAGAGCAACCCATTTGTGTCAATGATGAATTGATAAACAAATCCTGGTGTTCCAAAGCTTCGGCAAGTGAACAGCTTGGCGTGTTGTCCGCTTGTTCGGACTGTTTCAGCAATTCGCCATATTCATCGGTAACAAATGGCAGGCTTGCCACCGTTTGGTACTTTTCTGAATTGGGCTGTTTTATCTCCCCGATGGTAGATAACAGCACTTGCCCTGTATCTTGGCTGTTGCCAAAATCCAGCCAATATTTTGGCTCATCTTGGTAATGTCTGCGGTAGCTGGCTTCGTTTAGGATTTCAGCAACGCCAAACCTCGCCTGTACATTATCCACACAGGTTATGGTAACGGTTGCCCTTGCATTTTCGGGCAGTCTGCCAAACTTGTCCTTTTCAAACTTTACCGTTTCGGCCTTCCAGTTTGAACCGATACAACGGTTGATGCGGTTTATCAGGGCTACGGATTTGTATAATCCAGTTTCGCATTCAAAAAATCGCTGTCTGCCTAAATTGGCATTGGTGATAACATCATCGTCCCACAAACGCACCTGTAACCCTGCGTGCCCTAATGCTATCAAACTCTCGTTTATCTCCATTAAAGCGGTCAACACCTTTGAACCTGTGCCACCTGCCCCGATAAGGTTTACAGAAATGGGATTGGTGGGACTTATCAGATACTTGTCTGTAAAATGGACTGCTGTTTTTTCTGTATTCATCACAATAGATTTTTAAGTGTCTTATTATTCCCTTTCAATACCTTTTTCGGAAAGGGTTTATCTGTACCGATAAGGTCTTTCCATACGTTTACGCAATTCCCTTTTATGGGGCTATGGCTTCCCAATAGGTGGCTGAAGTAGCTGTTAAAAAAATAGCTTTCCCACGCCTGTATAAATTCCTCAACCGAAGCCGAATTTTTGATGTCGATAGTCACCGTACCCATACACACCCTGCCATCTTCATAGATGTTAAAAAAGGGGGCGTAATGCAACGGCGTTTTTTCTGTTGGTCTGCTGTCTGTTGCAAGGGCAAAAACGGCAAGACTGTTTTTATTGGCAAACCACAGCATTGGCTATACTTGTGCCACTCCGTTGGGTATGCCCAAACCATTCACAAAGTACAGTTGCCGTTGCTGTGCTTTGGTGTACCATAGCACCGTACCTTTTTCGCTCGGATTGATGTGCAGAATATTTGTTGGCAAAATGCCCTTCGGCTTTAAAAAGGCTTTGCTCTTTTCTTCATCGGTCTGTAAAGCCTTAGCTAATACGTTGGCTTCTTTTACCGTCAAAGGATGGGCATTTACTGGCGTTCCGTTACTGTCCATATCAAAATGCTCCACGTACATATTGGTGTCCGTTCCTGCGGTTTCATAAAAAACCAATGCGGATTTTGGGTGGTACAATGTGCCGAAACTTTCGGCTATGTTATTTACGCTGTTCATTTTCCTGTTCTTTTATAGTCATACAATTGTGTGCAGAGGTCGTCCAGTAACGCAAACAGACGGTTCTCAAAATCGAGGTTGGTCGCTGTCGTTTTACTTCCGTCAAAAGATTTGCTAATGGTCGGTTCTTCCATTTCAGCATATTCGTTAAACTCGTTGTTGATGCTTTCTGTAAGGCTTTCATAAAGCCAACCTTTGGTATCGGCAATAAAGGAGATATACTTATGCATCCCGATTGCTTCGGTTTCGTAATCATCGTTATATGGGTCTTCCTCGTGCAATGGTGCGTTTCTGAAAACGCTTGCTGTCGGATATTCTGTGTAAAGGGCGAACGCATTACGAGCCACCTTATGGCACTCCCTGTCGAATGTGTCAAGGCTCTTAAATCGGCTCAAACGCTGTTCAAAGAACTTCAGATTAGAGCGGTTAAATAATTTCTGTTCTATCCTGTCGCCAAGATATTCGGCATTTCTCAACTCGCTCAGATACGTTTCGGTTGCATCCGTTTCGTCGTCCTGTTCTACCCAATCTTTGTGCATTTCATACATCCAGTACAGGTAGCTGTCTTCCTGCCTGTAATATGGAATGTCGGCAATGTGGTACAGGTAACTGCATACCGATAGGAGTAGCTGTGCCGTCTTTTTGCGTTTCGGGTCTTTGAGCATTTTAAAGAGTGGCACAATGGGAACATAATACAGTGTCGTACCTGTATTGTACCGTTCCTCGCTTGTCAAAAAGGCTTTCTTACTGTCCTGTACCAATTTGAAACCATCCCAATTTATATTGGTACGTTTTACTTTGGTTTCCATATCCCACATAGACAGGGCTATATTATAGGGAAAGCCAAAATCTTTGGTTTGCATTGGTTCAATGCCGTAATGCTCGGCAAGTTTGGAGAGGGACTTATAAAAATCCCTCTCCGTTTTAGTTGTTTCTCTACAGGCCTGTACGGAATGTGCCGTTTTCAGTTTGGGTAGGAACGTACATTTTAGAATACCATTGGTAACATTGCTATCGGTACGGACTGCTGTTTGTCTTTCTGCACCTGGCTTGCGTCTTTTGGTTTTTGCATCCAACGTGCGAACTCGCCCAATTGTCGGTGCAAAGCCCGTTGCCTTTTCTGTTCGGGTAGGCTGATAATGCCCGATATGATGTTGCGTTGCATAGTTCATCGTTTTATAATTTTTGATTTAACCTTTCGTACCCATTACGCTCTCAAATTTGTACTCTACTGCATCATCCTTAATCTGCGGTGCAGATACTTTTGCGGTCGTTAGAATGGGGTACAGATTGGCGTAAAAATTCATCACAGCTTCCACGCTCCAACGTGGTTCGGGGTCGGTCAGTCTGATGTCCTGTCCTTTATCTTTGAGTATGAACACTCGTTCTAATTGCGTTGCTAATAACATAACTTTTCGATTTTCGGATTAACACTTTTATTCTTCCTCGTCTATTTCATCAATGGGATAATCGGCAGTAAGTTCTTCCGCTTGTTGTGGTGGCTCTTGCGGTTCGGGTGTAGCTTCTTCCATTGCTCCGAAAAGGCTCGGTGTTCCAAACTTGTCGGACAATGACGTTTTACGTTTGCGTATCTCGTCCGCTTTTTCGGGGAACTCGGTTATGTCGGGAACTTTCATCCACGCTTCACGGAACTTGCCCTCTTTCTCCAGTTCATCAGCCTTTGCCATTCCGTCTTTAAACTTCTTGTCTTTGGCTTCTTTTTCCTTTTTCGCTTTTTCGGCTTTGTCTTTCTCCATTGCCGATTGCATTTTGACAACTTCCATTTGCTTCATAAAGGCTTCCATATCCACCATTAAGCCCGATACCTTTTGTATCGGTGTGGTTATCTGCTCAAAAAATCCCTCGTCAAACTCTTTTGGCGTGGCATTAAATGTCAATGGGGGAATAAGATTTTTTGCACTATCTCCGCATTGTTCATTATTGAGCAGTACTGTTACAATAAGGTTGTTTTCTATTCCCTTTGAAATGTTCAGTTGCAATACTCCTGTAAAGTCCAACTGCTGTATCTGATTAAAAAAATTGGTGTTCATCGTTCTAAAATTTTAATTTGTTGTTACTTGTTCTTTGATTGCCTCCAGTTTCTCGTACATATCCGTCCAATAGACTTTTTGTCTTTTGTCGAACTCGGAGAAACTTTTATCCTTGTGCCTGTATTCCTTGTAATCTGCCGTTATTTTGATGGCTTCGTCAAGGTCTGTAACTTCTATCAGGCAACCGTTTAAATCTGTGATGTACATTGCTCCGCTGTTAAGAGTGTGATTTTTCTGCGGTATAAACCCCATTTACATAGTAGCCGAATGACAGTTCCCAAAGGCGAATTAAACCGTCCGTATCTATATAGAAATGCTTCGTTCTATTGCAGTAGATAATGTGTATAGTCTCGTCCTTATGCTTCTTTTCAAGGCTCTTTTCTTTAGCCAGTTTTTTCGCTTCCTCTATGGTTCCCGCTTTCATAACACTTGTTTTATAATAGGCTACCACCGTTTAAGGCGGTAGCCTGTTGTTATTTAATTAAGGTTTAAGATTTCCGCACCGTCCAAAGCAAATGCGGTACACAGTTCAAATGCTTTTTGTGATTTGAGTTGGGCAGTACCACCCAATACAATGCTCTGTAACTTGGCTTCATCGTTCTTGTAATTTCTTACGTTCTGATAGTAGCCTGTAACAGCATTGTACGCTCCGAACAATGTGCCTTTGGTGGTGTCCATTTGCTGTGTGTCGCTTATCATAGCGTATGCAAATGCGTCCTCAACGGTGTTTTTGAACACGGTGGAAATTTCATCGTCTGCACCTTTTTTGATAAGGTCAAGCGTTTCCTTGTTCGGGCAAAGTGCCAACTGGATTAGCTTTCTTACTTCTCGGTCGTTCACTTTTACTTTAGTCCACTCGTTGAAAATGCCCTCTAATTGGTTGCTCAGGGTATTGGCAAGTCCCATAATCTTGTGGGCGTTCTCGATACGCTGTTTTGCTCCCGAAGTGTGTTTGATACGGACTACATTCGTCATACTGCGTAATGAGGCATTCAGCGTGTTTTGGCATACAATCCTAATGGGGGTAAATGCGGCTGTGATGCTTCCGCTACCATCGTGCGAAGTGGTTAGGAAGATGTACTTTTCTGTTACATCATCGCCATTGCCAACTCGGATATAGTCGGGAAGTTTTGCTGTGATAAAAATGCGTTCCCCGTTGCCCAATGCTCCTGCGGTTTCGTACAGGATGCCCTCGCCACCACCTACAATAGCATCAAAGAAATTAAAGGCTTCTCGGTTCTGTACAATGTGGTAGTCCTTACCGACTACGCCCAATACAGCATTGTTATCGGTGCGTATGTTGGCGAAATAGTCAGGTACTTCCAATTCGCTACTGCCTATCTCTATGCCATCCGAAGTTTCGATGATGCCCGAACCTTTGGTAAACAGTGGGGATTTTACGACTTCGTAATCTAAACCTGCGAATTTGATAGCTTCTTCGCTTGTCGGGTATTGCTCTACGATTTGCCCCAAACTGTGCCACGCTTTTTGTTGTACGCTAAAGAATGAATAACGTCCTGTTTTCTCGTTGAAATTGATATTATGTGCCATAACGCTTAAAATTTTGATGTTGAAAAATGATTGAATACTCGTTGTTAAAATGGGAGGTCGTCATTTTCTCCCTGTACTGTAAAGCTGTTGTTCTCAGCTTGTGCAGTAGCCTGTTCGCCTTCTGCTTTCCTGCTACCTCCATGTAGTTTGATGTTGGAGGTATGGAAATTAAGTCCTGCTTTCGGCTCCCCGTCACTGCCTGTCCATGCCCTTGTGCTTACCCTGCCCGATAGTTCTACCAAAGTGCCTTTTGTTAGCAGTCTTGCCACGTTTGGCGTTATCCAGTAGGAGCAGTCGAAGTAGGTCGTTTGCACGATGCGTTCACCCTGTTTGTTACGGTAGCTGTCGTTGGTCGCTACTGAAAAGTTTACTACCTGTTTGTCGTGTGACGTTGTGCGTACTTCCGCATCCCTTGTCAGTCTTCCTGTGATGTTCATGATTTCGATTTTTACGTTGTTAAATTCCTGTCTGATTTTTTTGATTTGATTTATTCGGCAATGAGAGGAGGTGCTTGTTTTCGTTTCACTTTTTCCATTTCCAATGCTGATAATTTTCATTTCTGACATTTTTTTTATTCGTGTAAAGAGCCGGAGTATGCTTTGTATCGTTTCACGAGCATAAAAGGTTAGTGTTTAGCAGCAGCAAGGTTTTGTCAAAAAAATACTACCCCTGGGTGGAGATTATTTTGCAAACCCGGAGGGCATGACCTTGCTGTTGCGTTAAGAACACGATCATACCTTTGCTCTTGAAACGGGACAAAACAGCATACCGGTTCTTGGATAAAAAACAGGTGTGGAAGCAGTGAAAATGGCATTGGGAAATGGCCGGATGTGGTTAGAAAGCATGCAGCCTTCGAGGCTGAATTTCAAAAGCACTTTTAAGTGCCTGGCTTTCTATAGAGGTGGCCTGGGTGCCACGTAGCGAAGTAGTAGGGGTCGTGTTTTTTGTATAGGCATAAAAAAAGCAGGATTAACGATCCTGCTTTGATGTGAACGGTGGAAAATAATCAGTCGATAAGTTCAAATTCCTGTTCATCGATGGCAACTCCATCTTCACTACAATCTCCTTGCTGCATAGTAACAAATGCGTTTTCTAGAGCAGCAAATTTTGGTGATACCAGGTCCATATCCTTACTTATCTTTTGACTGGTAATCTTGGCATAAATCTGAGTAGTCGAAATGTTTTTGTGCCCCATCATTTTGCTGAGGCTTTCAAGTGGTACGCCCTCTGTTAAGAACATAGTAGCGAAAGTATGTCTTGCGGTGTGAAAAGTTACTTTCTGTTCAGTGACAATCTCCGCTTCGCCAATCAGCTTTTTAACATGGCTATTACAGGTTGCATTTGTTGGGACAGGAAATAAAAATTCATTGCGGGTAATGCCTTGATATTTTTCTATCAGCCGTTTAGGAATTTCCATTAGCCTAACGTTGGAGGCAACATCCGATTTTTTTCGCCTGCTGATAATCCATTGGTGACCATCAAAGAATGATTGGATATTGCCCGTTTTCAGTTTTTTTATATCAATGAAGGAAAGCCCTGTGAAACAACTGAAAATAAAGAGGTCTTGTACAAGCTCAAACTTTGCATCCGAAGGTTTTAGAAACATCAACTTTTCAACTCCTTCCTTAAGAAGATAGCTGCGGTCCGTTTCTTCCATGCTTATTTCATAATCCTCAAAAGGATTTTGACGTATTAGTCCTTTTTTGATGGCAAGATCTGCAAGGGCAATAACTGGCATCGTGTAAACCCAAACAGTATTGTGGGTACATTCCTGATCGATGCGTAGAAAGAAGTCAAATTCTCTGATAAAATCCGGGGTTAGTTCCCTAAAGGCCATATCATCCCGATGATAGCGTTCTCTAATAAATGTACTAAGGTGGCTATAAACGGTCTTGTACTTGTTATAAGTATTTTGAGAACGTTTGCCTTTGCTAACCATTTTTTGAAAGTCTTCATTTTGTTCCCTGAATACTTTGAGAATAGCATCTTCCATAACACCAACTCCCAAAAATGAAAGTTTTACTTTCTGTGACGTTGCGAAACCTTCATCTTTCAGCATATCATCATAAATCTTATTGATGCGTACGCGGACTTGATCCAATTTTTGGTTGGTACTTACGGCTATGCTGCTCTTGCCTAATACACGCCCGTGTTTTAAATCCCAGCTATTGGGATCAATTTCCAGTTTAGTTCCAAAAGTTTTAGGGGTTCCGTCAATGGTAATCCGTCCCATCACAGGTACATTGCCGTTCTTTTTCGGTTCGTTTTTCTTCAAGTAAAATAACAACTTGAAGGTGGATCTTTTTACTGTCTCCATAACTCAAATGTTTAACGTTTAAAATTAAATTACATTGAGTTACAAGGAAAGGGAGAAAGGGGTGCAAAAGACTGAAATATAATCAGTTAAGCTAAACTATTACCACTCTTAGTCGGTAATGAATTAGTAACCTAACCTTGTCATTTTAAGCCCAAAACCTACCAGACACCGAGTTCCAAACCAAGACCACTATTTTATAAAGCCTTGTATAGCAACGGTTTTAACCGATTTGCCTATTTTTGCTTCCATCTAATCTTTTTTTCTTAAAAAATGCATCATCCAGTTCCAGTTTTTTATCATAATGCGCAATTCCTTTTTTGACATAAGGTGCTGTGAGATCCGCCATCCAGCGGAGGTCTTCCGGATGTACGAGATGCCATGTAGGACGAAGTACATGTGTGCGAATAATGTGACCATCATTGATCGCTGCTTCCACGGTAGATGAATGACAATTGGATACACGCTGACCCACCGCCCATTTGGACATATCATAATCCTGTGCCTGAATTGCCCCCATGTGTTTTACCAGGGAGGTGGGTGTATCAAATTGCGGAATGGCTAGTTGTTGCGAAAGGAGCCTTTGCTGCAGCAGATTTTTTGTGGTCATCGGATAAAGATAGGGGGTATTTTGAATTTGCCAGGGTTTACAAGTCAATAGATTGATATTGAGGCGTTTGTGTGAGTTTGAACAGTGGCCGGCAAATTTTCCTTATATTTGTATAGAATCATTCGAATTTGTATGCGTGCAAAGATCAGTAAACTGGGAAAAGCGTTCCTAAAGAACAGTAAAGCAGCGGCTGCTTTGTCAGAAGCTGTGTTTAACAACCGCGACCGTATCTCTAATGGGGAGAAGGTGCAGTTTAAGGTAGTGCTGAGCAGGAGTAATAAGCCTGTTGAGTTCACAGCTGCTGTGCGGAGTGCAGGGATTTCGCAACCGGAGTAGGTGAGGCCGGCGATTTTTCAGTTTTAAATCCTGGATGTTTTAAATTTTGAAAGGTATAACATCTGAAATGGTTAATGCCTGAAAGGTTTAAATCCTGGAGAGGAAAATTCTGAAAAGTTTAAATCCGAAAAGATCTACACTTTCATGCACTCCATTGATCTTTCATTTTAGCGGGCATTCCACCCATCGAACCATATTTTTATAACAGTGTCAACCCGATCCCGCGCTGCTGATTCAATCTCCAATTGATCCATGAACATTGCTATAGGCGCTTTCCTCATCACCTTATTATTCATTCCTGCCATTTCATTTCGTTTAGCACTCAACAACCATCGTCAACTGAAGGAGTTGCTGGGGGCATTGTCCATTACTGACACTATCTGGCTGTTTATTCTCGTTCCCATTTGTACGCACCTGGTTTTATTACCTATCCTCTTTTCTTTGGGGGTGACGGTCAAGTTTGACCTGATGTTGAATATCATTTATTCCAACCGGGATTTTCATATTAATAACAGAACCATGGGCTGGGATGTCATTTGCTTCCTTGGCTATGTGTTGTTTGCCTTTGCGGCCGCCTTTGTGGTGAGTGCGTGGATTGTGAAAAATAAGCGACTGAGTGAGAAGATAGTAGCCTTATTGGGAGCGGGGAATGAATGGTATGAATTGTTCGATGGGAAGTATGCGACCCTGAATTTTGATATGATCCTGTTAAATGTAGTGACGGGATCAAAAGAATCTACCCTGATTTATACAGGGTACCTGGAAAATTATTATTTTCAGACTAAGTCTACAGAACTGGATTATATTGTTTTAACCCAGGTGACAAGGCGGGATTTGAGAAAGCAGTCGCTCACAGAACAGCCATTGGGGGAGAGTGGCAGAACGAGTTCTTATTCGAATGAGCCAGGCGTTGCCATTAGTTTGCCGGGCGATGTGATTGTGATACCAGCAAAGGAGATCCTGAATATTAATATTACTTATTTGCAGCTGGAAGTGGATGCTGAGATGATTGAGGAATTGGAGGGATAATAGTATTGTTTGTTGGACTTTGTTTTGAAACCTGAAATTGAAATAGCAGTCTTATTAGAACTAATTTCATAATTACTACTTATGTATTGATTATCAATTATAAATGCCAGTTTATGGAATAAGTGCTGGTTTGAATTACTTAAAACTCCCATTATGCCTCCCCGTTATTTACCACTTTCCTTGCTGGTGGCTATTTTGCTATTCGCATCGGCCTGTAAGCAGTCGCCTCAGCAAATCAGCATCAGTGGACACATTGAAGGCTTAAAAGATTCCATTCTTTTTATCGCCATTCCCAAAGAGGATAGCTATCATACTTTCGATAGTTATGAAACCTATGATTTTAATAATGACGATTATAAGTATGTACCTGTAAAAAACGGTTCTTTCAGTTGGATCCAGGCGTATAACGGGCCCCAGCACCTGGTGCTGAAAATCAGTTCCCATACGGTCACTTTATTTACCGGAAAAACGGACATTGAGATCCTGGGGCGTGCTGATTCCCTGGCGAACCTGCGGATTAGCGGATCTGTAGCCCAGCAGGAATTTGAAGCACTCAGGAGCATTATGATGGAAATCTGGAAGAAGGAATTGTATCTTGGAGGGGTGTTGTCTAAGGTACGTGATACCAATTTGCTAAAGGAGATAGAACCGCAATATGATTCGGTCATGGCGCTGAAGAAGTTGAAAACAGAGCAGTTTATTGCCAGTCATCCGGGTAGTATTGTGAGTGTGGGTATCATTAAGGAGTTAGCATATGATGGAGATCCGGCGTACCTGGATAGTTTGAATAAACTGTTGACACCGGAGATTGTGGCGACGCCTGCGGGACAACGATTGGAAGAGAAATTGGCGGTGTTGCGGAGAGGAGCTGTGGGGCAGGTATTTCGGGATTTTGAGCAGATAGATTTGAAGGGGGATACGGTGCGACTGGCAGATTATAAAGGAAAGTATTTGCTGGTATTTTACTGGGTGAGTTATACCAAGGAGGAGAACCTGGAGGTTTTGAGGCTGTATAAGTGTTACAGGAAGAAGGGGTTTGATGTGCTGGGGGTATTTATTGGTGAGGATAGAGCGAGGTGGAAGGATATGGTTGCCTGGTATGGATTGCCCTGGAAACAGGTGTCTGACCTGGAGTGGATCCATGGGCACCTGGCGAGGGAATATGGGATCAGGAGTATGCCGAATAATTTTTTGCTGGATCCCAAAGGGGTGATTATTGGGAGGGATATGAGTATGAAGGAGTTGGAGACGAAGTTGTGTGAGGTGGTACATTAGGGATGGGGATTCAGGTAGTTTTGGGTGAATACGAAATTCAGACGGATACCAGCCATTCGGGTGGTTTTTTTGAAATTATTCTGACATCCTGTACTTTTGATGGTACTGAAAGCTGTTATGAGTAAGAAAATTCATTCGCAGGAAAGGTCGGAAGAATGTCAGGGACATTTAAGGGCCATACATGATACCCTGGATGTATTGAACGGGAAGTGGAAGATCTCCATTATTGGATCGCTGGGTTTTGGTAAGCGCCGGTTTATGGAATTGCAACGGGAGGTAGAAGGGATAGGGTCAAAGATGCTGTCTAAAGAGTTGAGGGAGTTAGAGATGAATGAGCTGGTGAAGCGGACCGTGCATGATACGAAGCCGGTAACGGTGGAGTATGAGTTGACGGATTATGGGGCGACGCTGCAAAGTATCATTTCGGAAATGGCGAAGTGGGGACGGACGCATCGAAAGCGGATCATGCAGCAGGTGATTATTTAAGTTAGCCGCCAGCGGCAACACTATATTTGAAGTAAAGGCGGAGCCTAATGAGAATGTATTTTCTTTAAAGGGAAGCATACCTCCATAAAACAATAAAGCAAAACCCAGCTATACAGCCAAGTTCTGCGTTATTTGAATGAAAGCAACCAAAATAAAAACCTACCAGCAAAATAAAAGAAGAAAGGAAGGTCAGAAGAAGGGCATTCCGGGATGACAGAATGCCCGTTGCAAATCGCGCACAATGGACCTTCCTTGTAACCAGTGTTATCTTTAATATCTTATATTACAGCTGATTTTTTCGCAAATCTTTCGAACCAGGCTCTCTCTAAAGTCTCCCTATGATCAGGGTGAGCAATTTCGATTAATGCCTTGCCTCTTTCTTTCAGGCCTTTACCGAACAGGTTAGTGATACCATATTCTGTAACTACCCAGTGAATGTGACCTCTGGTAGTCACCACACCAGCACCTTCTTTCAGGAACGGCGTGATACGTGAGATACCTTTGTTTGTCACGGATGGCAGCGCAATAATTGGCTTACCACCTTCTGATAAGGATGCACCTCTCATGAAGTCCATCTGACCACCAATACCTGAGTATTGATAAGTACCAATACTATCTGCACACACCTGACCGGTAAGGTCCACTTCGATGGCACTGTTGATAGCCATGGCTTTAGGATTCTGACGGATCACGGCTGTATCATTTACATAGTCGATAGCCAGCACTCTTACGCTAGGGTTATCGTTTACAAAATCATACAGTTTGCGTGTACCTGCCATGAAAGAGGTGACATTTCTGCCTACATTCACTTTCTTCAGGCTATTGTTGATCACACCACTTTCGATCAGAGGAATTACACCGTCAGACATCATTTCTGTGTGTAAGCCCAGGTTCTTGTGGTTTGTCAGGTTCTTTAACACATAATCAGGAATGCTACCAATACCTAACTGAAGGGTGGAACCATCTTCTACCAGGGTAGCGATGTTGTGGCCAATCTTAGCGGTTACTTCGGTGGCATCTGAGGAGTAGTCCAGTACCGGTAATTCTTCTTCGTGCCATACAGCAGCGTGGAAGCGAGATACGTGGATGAAACCCTCTCCATGGGTACGTGGCATTTTAGGATTTACCTGTGCCACGATATATTTTGCTACTTCCGTTGCAGCGCGGGCGATGTCTACTGAAGTTCCCAGTGAACAATAGCCATGCTGGTCTGGAGGTGAAACTGAAATTAATGCGACGTCCGGAGGCAGAATGTTCTTTCTGAACAACTGAGGAATCTGGCTCAGGAAAATAGGAACGTAGTCTCCATGTTCACTATTAACAACTTTGCGGGTGGCAGCTGATGTGAAAAGGCACTTAACAAAAAAGCTCTTCCTATATATTGGATTGTCGAAGTCTACTTTACCTAAGGTCGTAATGCTATTTAATTCAACATTTTCCAATTCTTCGTGCCTTTCTTGAAGGGCCCTTAAAAGGTGCATTGGCGTTCCGGCGGATCCATGGATAAAAACGCGGTTACCTGAAGTCACACACTTTACAGCTTCTGATGCCGGGATATACTTAAACATATCGTTTCATTGACTTTGATGGATCAAAATTACCGGCAGATGGGTTTTTAAATGCTGATGAGGGTCAGTAAGGTTAGTATTTGTTATCAGCGGATCGGGGAATTTTGGTGAGCGGATCGGGAAGGATGGCTGTGGCGGTGGTTTTGGGGGGATAATGGGTGAGGGGGAAATGTGTGTGCGGAGGCAGGGAAGCGCTTATTTGTTTTTAAGATAACGTTGGGATCAATGGGTTTTATTTAATTTAATAAGTTATTCATTTTAAGTTCCTGATTGCCTAACTAGAAGATACTCAACTGCGTATACCTCACCGGCCCCAACTTCCCGTTATTAGATATATTATATACCGGCGTCTCCTGGTACCTCGATGCCACTGCTACATGTGTATCCCCTGCATGTGGCCGGAACAGCTCCAGCACCACATCAGGATCGTTATTATCCTTACTTAAGTGAGAAAGGAACAAATGGGTCATATACGGCGGCCTATGCGCTTTAAACAGCTCCAAAGCCTGTTTATTGGACAAATGCCCATGCCCTCCCCGGATCCTTCGCTTTAAATGAAAGGGATAACTGCCATTTTCCAGCATCACTTCATCATAGTTGGCTTCCAGGAATGCCGCATGGCAAATCTGGAAATGCCTGATTAGGTGTTCGCAGGGGGCTCCTATATCCGTGAATACCCCGATATTAACCTCGTTGCCAGATATAATAAAGGAATGGGGCTCCACCGCATCATGAAATTTAGGGAATGCCGTAATACTAAGGCCACCGATCTGAACCGGCGTATAGGGGAGGAAGGGGATGGCCTGCTGCTCAGCGAGGGGGAGATTGCCGCTTCGTTGGGTAGCAGGGGTGATGTATACCGGGAGATTGTATTTCTTTGAAAGGATCGTAATCCCTTTGATATGATCCGTATGTTCGTGGGAGATAAAAAGTGCCTTTACTTTTTGCATGCTTAATCCCAGGCGATGCATCCGCCGCTCTGTTTCCCGGCAGGAGAGGCCGGCGTCCACCATGATGGCTTCGTGGTCGTTGCCTATGTAATAGCAATTTCCATTGCTACCGGAATTAAGTGATGTGATGTAAAGTGACATGAAGTTGCAATGTAAATAATTAATTGCTAAAAAAGTTAGTTTTTATTTGACAGGGTTTTAACCTTCAATATTATTGGGAACACAAGGCAGTGATGCGATGAGAAGCGTTTAATAAGGGGTAAAAAAAATAAGGGTGTCTCAAATGAGACACCCTTTGTGGAGCGGGTTCTTGGCGGGACCATCTCTCAATACATGAGCTTTATGAACCTACCAATTAATATCTACCTTCACGCCATCCGGACTATTATCAAATCCCAAATAAAGGGTATGTGACTTTTCATCCCATGACTGTGACAATTTCTTATCCGCTGCTACTACTGATTTAGGCTTCGCCGGCAACAACACCCGCATCGCATTGATCGTTTTCGCCGGGCTCTTCGCCATAAAACTATAGCCATTCGCCGTCACCTTCTCTTCATACACCCTTGCAGCTGTCGCTAATACCTTCGGCTTTGTCTTATCTTTTATCCTGTTGATGTTATACAGGAATGCTTGTGAACCCGGTTCTACCACCTTCTCATCCAGCACCGGCAAGGTAGGATCAAACAGATCTACTACCGGCCCTTTGATCCTGTAAGGGCTTTTATCCGCCACTTCATCCATCACAGCTACAATGTCATAAGGCCCTCTTTCCAGGTACAGGTTGTTCTTCACCTCCAGTTTACCGCCAAAGGCTTCTTTCACCGTAGCTACATATTGCGCTGCCCCATTTGCCTGTAACACAAAATTCTTAGGGTCTTCTTTGATGATGAACACCTTGCCTTTGCCTATATTGTATTTCCCGGCATCTGCTTTCACACCCAGTAAACTGAACAAGTGGGCAGAAGCAGTTTTATACTGCATCCCCTTGGTATTCCACCACTCCATCACGGATTGATACGGATCGTCGTCCTTTGAACAATACACCAGTATACCGCCCTTCTTCACCCATTCTGCAAGGTACTTATGTACGTCTGCAGACATTGGTTTCATATTGGAATAACTCATCACCAGCACCCTGATATCTTTCAATGACGCTGCAAAGGACAGGTTTTCCATATGTACGGTCTGCACAGGGATGCCTAATTTCAACAGTGGCAATGTCTGGCCATAGAAGTTAGAGAACTGCGGATCATCGTAGCCATTATGTGTTGGGAAACGCTGGAACATCAGTGAATTCCCCATCAATACCCCGATTCCGTTTACACCTGTAACCTTATTGGCAGAACGTGGCATATCATTCAGCGCATTTACCATCACCTGCATTTGTGTGGAATAGTATTTTGGTATCAATACCATACTATCACTATTTGCCACCCTATATGGGCTTGTATAGATCCTTTCCGGCCATGGCATCACTTCATAGTCCGCCACCATCGGATAAAGGATCTTGGCGGTAAACGTAGCCTGGTAATTACGTTTGTAATCACTCCAGTCACGCGGCCAGTCTTCGATCGGATCGGTGAGCAGGAATACCTTCCTGTTGGTAGGCGCCGTCATTGAAATAACGGAACCGTATTCCAGGAAAGCATTTTCAAATACACGCTCTTTCTTCAATCCGTCAAAGTATGTCGGCTCACGGGAAGTACCTGTCCATACCTGTGCAATATAACCGTCAATACCAGGAAGGGAGGCCAGGCTTGCTTCAGGGCTTACGATCTGCCAGGAAGAATAGTTTACCAGGGAATGCGTTGGGATAAATACTTTTACATCCAGGCCCTTGGTTTTCCCATAGGCTTTCGCGTAAGAAGATACTTCTTTAATTGCATTGTAGTATAAATGATACTTCAGTTTGCTGGACAAATAAGTATTCTCCGGTGACTCATGTTGCGGCCGCCATGGAAAGCCATAATAACTTTGCCATTCATCTTTGAATACCTGACCATAACCTGCACGGGCCCAGAATTCCGGCTCTTCCAGGTAAATGGCTGTAATACCAGCATCAATGACTTTCTTCACGACCCCGCGTTTCATATAGTCGATAAAGGTGGCTTCCGGTACTACATAGGGGATATTATGCCCATGCCAGATGGTATCTCCATTCTGCATTACCTGGCCAATGCCAAGATGGTTCTTTCCATCCCATTTACCCAGGAAATAATCGTCGTAGGAGCCCCAGGCAATGCCGGTCATAAACTGAACATTATATCCGTGGTCGCGCCATGACTTTACCCTTTGTTCAAAGGTCATATCATGCCTGTCACCTGCGCCATATACAATGGCTATGTCCGATCTTACGTCTATTTCAGGCCGCCACGGACTACCGGTCTGAAAGGCTGTTTTTTCTCCTTTCTGCGCATTTGCAAATATGGATAAGCAAAGGCAGGACATGAGGAGCAATGGTTTCTTCATAAAGGAAAGTTGAGACTTGTAATTAAAAAGAATATTCAAACTTGTAATGAAACAAGAAAATTGAGACCTGAATTTTTAAAATGAATTTGGATAATAACCCACTCCTGCGCGAAGCAGAAGTGGGTTATCCTGATTGAACACTAAACACACATGCCGTAAATGGAGGCTGAAATAACGTGAACTACGATCTTCAGACGAACCCACTCCCACACAAGGCAGGAGCGGGTCATCCGTGTAGACAGCAAACATAGTTGCTGTTAGAGAGTGGAAATTAGCACAAAGGCCTTACGGTACTTTTACCGCAATTGGCTCATTATAATTATACCTGTTTACGCCTTCGATACTATAGTCGATTCTCGCAGCCGCTCTCAGGTAATAAGTTGCATTCTTAAAAGGTAATACCGGTGTGGTCACCGTAATTGTCTGACCCAGTTGTGAGCTTGGGTTGCTGACTGCCACCGTATAACGTGAATCATAATTATTATCGCCCACATTATAGCTGGAAGAATTTACGAACAGGTAAATATTCGTCAGGTTCTTCTGGTAAGCCGGCAGCGTGGTGCCGCGGGAAACCCTGAACTGAACGGTGATGGTATTATCCGCATTGGTTACAGGACTACCCACCCATTCCAGTTCAAGGAAAGGCACTACGGTGAAGTTCTGTGTAACGGTACCATTGATATCGATCGTTACACTGGCATTCTTCGTGGTATCCCCATTGGAGTCGGTTTGTACAAGTGGCACGAAAGGCCCCTGGGGTGTCACGTTATATTTGCCCGCAGGAATAACGGAACATTCAAAATTACCATCCTGCTGCGTGGTGAAATAGAACGGAGTAGGACTTGCTGAATAATTCAGGTCCAGCAGTTTGAACCGCACCCCATTATCACCTACCTGGGTTTGCAGGCCCTTGCCTGTGATCGAGTCTGTAATCAAACCTTTCAATACCATGGAAGGCTTATCCTTATTATCATATTTTGTGCAGGAACAAAATAATCCCAGCGCCAAAACTATATATTGAATTTTCATCGTCTTCAAAATTTAAGTGTATTAATAACCTGAGTTCTGCACCACCTTAGTACTGGTTGTAATCGCTGATCCAGGCAGTTCCTGGTAATACCAGCGGGTATCGAAAGTGAATGTACTGCCTCTTTCATCGTAGCGTGCATCGAAGAACCATTTACCTGCACGGTCAGCATAGAATGGCATCAGGGTACGCCAGCGGGTATTGGATTGTTCTGTGCCAATCACTCTCCAGCGTTTTAAATCCCACCATGCTTTGTTTTCGAATGCCAGTTCTTTACGGCGTTCTTTACGTACTGCTGCGATGAAAGCATCTGTGGAAGCTTTTTCTGCACCGCTCAGTAAGTCGGCACCAGCACGGGTTCTGATCTTGTCAATGCTGGTATAAGCATCGTTCAGGTAATCGGCAGTACCCAGGGAAGCCAATTCTGCTGCAGCTTCTGCACGGATCAGCAGTACTTCTGCATAGCGCATTTCCAGCCATGGTTGTACGGATCTGTTTTCCAGGACTTCGGACTGTGCCATGTTTTCATTCAGCCATTTTCTCACACTGAAGCCAGACATTGCGCAGGTATTATCACCATAGAATACACCTGCTGCACCTGAAGGATTCATCTTGGTACCGTCATGCAGGGTGTAAGCTGTCTGACTACCATTGGATGATGTAGCTAATACTGATGCGCTGGCAGAGTTCTCATACTTTACAGTACTGTTCTCAGGAATTAAACGGGAGATAGCTGAGGAGGAAGTACCGGTATAGATACCTCTCCATATCTGGCAGGCAGTGCCTTTGAACTGATCGTTTGGCAGGATCACAGTAGCCCTGAGACGAGGTTCAGCATTGGCAAAGAACTGCATGGTGCTGTCGTACAGTTTATAGGTACCATCTGCATTGTATACATCCGCATGTCCGTTTGCATCTTTAGGGAAGCCATCGAACATTTCCACGAAATCCAGGGTAGGATTGGTTTCAGAAGAATACCCGTTTGCACCTTTGTATTGAGCAGGTACATTGTAGGCATCATAGCCATGTACGGATTCAGGATAGCTGTATTGTTTTACAAAGATGGCTTCTGAACTGGTTGCTTTGGAGAACAGGTTTTTGAAGTTGTTGTACTGCGCGGTTTTATCACCGGCAGCCCAGTCATTCATATATAAGGAGTAGCCACCTGCATCTACTGCCAGGGCTGCATTGTAAGCCTGTGTGTAGTATTCTTTTGCAAGGTCGGAGCTGAGGCCACAAAGACGTACACCACCTACGATGTAAGAACTGGTGTTGTATTTTGCAATAGAACCTGCGTGTACCATGGCTCTTGCTTTCATGGCATAAGCAGCATATTTATTGGCACGACCTGTCTGGTTGCTGGTTGGCAGCAAAGCTATGGCACTATCATAGTCCGCAGCTACCAGTTTCCAGGTATCTTCTTCTGAAGAGCGGGCGATGTCTACATCATTGATAGATTCTGCCGGGTAGTTCAGTACGCGTGTTACCAGCGGTACGCCACCATAGCGTTTTACCAGTGCAAAGTAAGTGAAGGCGCGGATAAAGTAGGCCTCACCTTTGTATTTATTCACCGTAGCGGCGGTGTAACTGCCCTGGTAGTTCTTAATGTTTTCCAGGAAGTAATTACATTCCCTGATCACGGTATATAAATCGCTCCAGGTATCGCCAAAGTCAGTAGAAGTTGACTCGTTCTTAGCGCCGCTTATTTCACGGCAAAGTGCTTCGCCGGCCATGGTGCTGGGCACTTGTAACACCCAGAAGTGATTGAACAGGTAGTTTGGACTATAACGGAAATCTTCTATCGGCATTTCGCTGTAGATCCTTGCCATGTAAGAGTTGATACCAGCTTCTGAACCGAAGATATCACCGTCCTGGATGATATTGGTAGGAGAAATATCCAGCTTGGTACAGGAAAAGAGCGAAAAACCCAGTATGAATGGTAAGATATATTTAAACTTTTTCATAATAACCAGAATTAAAGATTGATGGTGAAGCCCATGTTATAAGTACGGTTGAGTGGGTATACGTTACCGTAGCTATCACTTGGATGTTCCGGATCAATGAATTTCATGCTTGACCAGGTGTGAGCGTTGTAGACGTTAGCATATACTCTTGCGCCTTTGATACCCACGCGTTTCAGCAGGGATACAGGAAGTGTATAGCCTAATTCCACAGTTTTCAGACGCAGGTAGCTGGCATTTAACCAGGAGAAGGTAGAGTTACCGCGAGCTACTGAACCGGTGTAGGCATATTTACCTTTCACCCATTTAGTATTAGGATCATATGGATTGGCGGTAGGATCTACCGGGTGCCATCTGTCCATGAACTGGTCGAGGGCATTGGAATAGTTGGAGCCCCAGATTGGTTCTGCTAAGATCTCTACATAGTTTACATAAGTTTTTGCTGCACCCTGGAACAAGAGGGCTACATCAAATCCTTTCCAGCTGGCATCCATGGTCAGACCAAAGGAGAACATAGGTCTGTTGCTGTAGCTGATAGGTTGTAAGTCAAGGTCGTTAATGATACCGTCGCCGTTGGTGTCTTCGTATTTGTAGTCACCAGGCAGTGTCCCCTGGTCGTATTTAACCTTGCTGTTTGCAATTTCGTCGTAGCTCTGGAACTGGCCGATGCCTTTGAAGCCCCATACCATGTCAGAGTAACGGTTGTTGTTATTGCTTCTCCATTCGTTGTAGTTATTACCGTATTTACCGGATTCCTGGTAAGTGTACTGTGTGCGGGTGAAACCGAAGGTACCTCTTACATTGTAGCTCACTTCACCAATCTTGTAGTGGTGGGTGATTTCGATATCGATACCACGGGTCATATCACCATTCAGGTTTTCCTGAGGCAGTGCTGCACCTACTACAGACGGCAGGCTTACGGTACGTGTGGTTAACAAACCGCTGCGTTTACGCTGGAAGTAGTCAACGATCAAACCAAACATACCATTTTTGGAAGTGAGGTCCAGACCTACGTCAAACGTTTTAGCAGTATACCATGTAATATTCTTGTTTGCGATTCCGGTGCTAACGGCACTGTTCACGTATGAACCATTGAATACGGAACCACCAGGCAGGTTGTTGTAATCGCCGCCTGCAGGGTAAGTATACCCGTTTAACCACTGGTAAGTAGAAGCGTTATCGTCACCGAGTACACCGTAAGATGCACGGAATTTCGCGTTATCGATGAATTTCACATCCAGGTTTTTCCAGAAGTCTTCATCAGTAAAGCGCCAGCCTACGGAACCAGAAGGGAAGAAGCCCCAGCGGTGAGATTTATCGAAACGGGAAGAACCATCGTAACGGAAATTGAACTCAGCGAGGTATTTTCCTTTGTAGTTATAGTTTGCTTTACCTACATAACCGATGTTTGCATAGTCATACAGATCCCCGCTACCGGTAGACATACTACCTTGCTGATTCACGCTATTACCTGCAGACAACTGATCCAGCAGCAGGGAGAGATCGCGGGCTGCAAAGATGTTATCGCCCTGACGGTGCTGACCTTCTACGAGTGCAAGGATGTTCAGGTTGTGTACTTCGTTGAATGTACGGACATAGTTCAGGGAGAACTGTGTCAGGATGGATTGTTTGGTATAGAATTCCCTGCGGATATTGCTTGGACTCTGGTTCACAGTAGCGTTATAGGATGCTGCTGCGTCATCGTAATTGTAAAGGTTGTATTGTTTTTTATAGATCTTGTTGTCGAGCAACTGGTAGTCGTAACCGAACATACCTTTTGCGCGCAGACCTGTGATGCCCGGTACATCGTATTCCAGGCTTACGTTTGACTGGAACCATTTGTTACCATATTTCCTGTAACCGGACTGATTGGCATCTGCCATTGCTACCGGGTTAGAACCATCTACGGTACCTACCTGCAGGTAGTTAGGGTTATTGTTCGCGTAGATAGGCTGGATAGCAGCGGATCTTTCCATAGAACGAATGATCCAGTCAGTGCTTTCGTAGTTCTTGTTAGACTCATCGAACACACCATTCAGCTGGAAATCAGCTTTCAGTCTGTCAGTGATTCTACCGGTAACGTTTGAACGTAAGTTGTAGCGTTTATAGCTGTTGCTGTTACTACGCAGGAAAGATTCCTGGGAGAGGTAACCGAGTGATGCATAATACTGCACCCTGTCAGAACCGCCGCTGGTGCTCAGGTTGTGCTGAGACATAGGGGCAGAAGGTCTGATCACGGCTTTGTACCAGTCAGTACCTTGTTTGGTGCCATTTTTGTAGGCTGCTACTTCATCGAGGGAGTAGCGGAGCGTGCCACCGTTCTGGTTATGCATGGATTTCTCGTTTGCGAGGGTCATCCAGTCAGCAGCGCTGGTGCTCTTTGGGGAACCGATCGGGGTTTGAATACCGAAGTTCGCGCTGTAGTTAATAACGTTGGTGCCTGCTTTACCTTTTTTGGTGGTGATGAGTACCACACCATTCGCAGCGCGTACCCCGTAAACCGCAGCAGAAGCGTCTTTCAGCACGGAGATGCTTTCAACGTCGTCAGGGTTCAGGCGGGCCATGTTATCACGTGGAATACCATCGATGATGATTAAGGCATCACCCATACCACGGATATCGAAGGAGTTATTGAAGGTACCTGGTTCTGAGGATTTCTGAACGATACGTACGCCGGCCAGTTTACCAGTCAGCATGTTGGTTACGTTTTCGTTCTTGGTGCGGACGATGTCTGCGCTTTTAATGGCGGCTACCGCACCTGTTACGGTGGCCTTTGTTTGCTGACCGTAACCTACCACCACTATTTCCCCCAGGGATTTATTTTCAGCAGTTAATTTAATGTCGATACGTGTACGGTTGCCTACTACTACTTCTTTGGGCGCAAAGCCGATGAAAGTAAAGAGCAGGGTATCGTTTTCACTGCGTACATGGAGTACGAAGTTACCATTAGCATCGGAGGTAGTACCTCTGCCGCTGCCTTTGATACCGATACTTACACCAGGCAATGCTTCGTTGGCATCGTTGGTCACTCTGCCGCTGATAGTGATATCGGCGGGAGGAGCGGGAGGTGTAACTGGTTTATCTTTCTGCCTGATGATAATGGTTTTCTGCCTGATTGTATAATCAAGCGGCTGGTCTTTAAAGCAAAGGCGCAGCACCTCATCAATAGGAGAGTTAGTCACTGAAATGCTTACCCGGCGGGCGCTGGCGAGCATGGGTGAATTATATAGAAAGTTATAACCGCTTTGTTCTTTCAGATCCATCAGGAGTTTTTCCAGCGGCACATTATGCTCCGATATGGTTACATTTTGCGCGTGGCCGTGTACCTGAACGGCAGTAAAAAGTACTAAGAGAAAAGTTTTGAGTAGCAGTTTCAATGGCACGTGGAATTGCCATGGCTTCTTAAATTGTAGATAGCATCGCATAGATGTACGTTTTGGAATTTATGAATGTATTGTTGTCTGTCAGTTTTTTTTATGGAATACGACTTCCGTTCCGGTGCAGTAACTGCATCGGTTGTATTGGTAATGAATATATTATGTTAAGGTAATACTGTTAGTTCCCGTCCCTGAATTTTGAAGTGAATGGTTCCGGTTAGTTCGATCATGCTGAGTACTTCCGAAATATTATCAAAACGTGAAATAGTGCCGGAAAAGATCTTTCCGTTCATGTCGCCTTGGTAATTTACCCTTACGTCATACCAGCGTGCAAGTTTTCGCATAATGCTTTGTATGTTTTCATGGTCAAAAGTAAAATAGCCGTTCTTCCAGGCTATTGCTTCTTCTAAGTTCGCTTTGCAGGTGGTGATCTGACTGATAGAATCTGTGATCTGTGCCTGCATACCCGGTTTCAGTAATTGTTCGCCGGAGCGGTTGTTGACTTTGACAGCGCCCTGTATGAGGGTGACTTTACTCTTCGCCTCGTCTTTATAAGCCATGACGTTGAAGTGTGTACCCAGTACAGTGATGGTGTTGCCATTAAAGTTCACCTTAAATGGTTTGGAATCGTCTTTAGCAATTTCAAAATATACTTCCCCGCTTATTTCCACTAGCCTTTCATTGTTCCTGAAGGTGGTTGGGAATTTTAGGGATGAGGTGGCATTGAGCCATGCTTTGGTGCCATCTTCGAGTACGATCTGGTATTGTCCGCCTGTAGGGGTTGAGATCGTGCTCCAGGATGTTGCGTTTGTACCTGTTCTGTCGTTATATTCTATTAGTCCATTCTGAACCTGTTTAATTGTTACGCCGTTTCTTGTGGTCAGGGAACCTGCACTGGCGCTGTCCAGCGTGATGGTGGAGCCATCTGCCAGGGTGAGGATAGCCTTGTTGCTACCGGGCGTTACCTTGTTGTTGGATGCAAGAGTTTTAGGTGCGGCCGGTTGCAGTTTTGAGTTGTTCTTATAGATGGATGAAAAGAGGATGACGAGACCGGTCACGGCTGCGGCAGCTGTAAGAATAGTGGTCAGTATCCTGATTTTGGTTCGTTTTTTAGGCCTGATCTCCTTTTCCAGCAATGCGTGAATTTCGTTTTCTATTTCGGTTTTGTCACCCATTTCTGCCTGCCAGGGGTGTTCTTCTGCTTCTATCTGGTCGGTATATTCCAGCAGTCGTTGTTTTTCATCGGCTGTAATGGTGCCTGATATCAGTTTTTCGTATAGCAAAAAGAATTCCCGTGGAGTCATTTGTTTGATTTATAGGTATCTTATAATACTTGAGACCTTTTTTTGTCCGCACACACATAAAATTCAGAAATTTTTTTTGCTGGCAGGCCGGGCCGGAAAAAAAAAGAATTATCTCCGCCAAAGTGCTACCTTTATTCCACACTACGTTATGTCCATTTAACATGTCCTTAGGCCATTTATCAGACCATGAACTTTGGGAGTCAATTTTAAGGGGGGATCAGGCGGCCTTTTCGTACTTCTTCAAGAAGCATTGGCAGTCGGTGTACACAACTGTATTTTTCCAGCTAAAAGACAGGGAAGTCAGTAAGGAAATCACCCACGACATTTTCCTGAACATCTGGTTGAAAAGAGAACATCTGGAAATACTTTCATTCTCGGCGTACCTGAAAGCGGCGGGCCGGTATCACGTGTACAGACATTTGAAGAAGGAGAAGGTGAGGCCGGTGGAGTTTAAAGAAGATATCGGGGAATTGGATCATTACGCCTGCCAGAATGAAGGTGACCAGCAGTTGTCGCGACAGGAGCTGGAGAATAATGTGGAGGAGGTTGTAAAAGGCCTACCTAAACGCTGCCGGGAGGTATTTATTTTGAGCAGGCAGGAACATTTGTCCAATGATCAGATAGCGGGTAAGCTGGGCATCTCCAAGCGGACTGTTGAGAACCAGATCACTTACGCGCTGCACCATCTTAGGACAATGTTGAAGGTGATATCTATATTTTTGTTTTAGAAGATACTGTTGTAAATTTTTTCCTGCATTGTATCGTAATGTTCCAGTCTGGTGAATTCATAAGTTTCAGGTTCGAGCCTCAATCCTGCATAAGCCAGGTATTTATTATAATCAACTTCTTTTGTGGTGCTGACATATTGAAATAGTTCGGTGAGTTGCATACCGGCTATCTGCTCACACATTTGCCGGAATTCAGTTTCTGTATAGCCGCGTTGTAATTGCTGGTAATACTTTTTGTAGATGCCACGCATGACATCGTCGAGGGATTTCCTGTTTTTTGTTGCCTGTCTTATTTGCAGGTCAAGTAGTAGGGCTATGAGTGGCCCTTTGTCATAATAGCTGATCCCATCTCCGCCAAAAGGTCCTTCTTCCCAGGTAGCCCAGCTGCTTTCTGTCAGTGACTGATGTAGTTTTCCTGTTTTAGTTTCGTAGGCCATGAGTGAGCTACGGAACTGCTGCAGGCATTCCTGTGCGGTGCTGAGCCCTGCGTGGTGTACGATGATGTATTCGTAATACACCGTTAACCCTTCTGCAACCCAAAGCATTTTTGTTTTGTTGCCATGTTCGTAATCGAATGGTCCGAGTTCGATAGGGCGAATACGCTTTACATTGTAGTGATGGAAATATTCGTGGGCCAGGAAGCTGTAGTTACGCAGCTTCGTTTCCTGCTTGTCCATGCCCTGGCCTGTGAAATTGATGGTGGTAGAGTTGAGATGTTCTATACCACCCTGCCCCTTGCCGTAATCTAAGAAGGTATAATGTGTATAAGGAATGTCGCCAATGATGCTGGCAGCAGTGCTAACAATCTTCTGCAGGTCATTGATGAATGCCTGGCGGTCGAAGTCTGCAAAGCCCAGGCCGACAAAGTAGTGAGGGATACCTTTTACTGTAAAGGTTGGCAAGCTATCCAGGCGCCCGCATAAAAGCGGGCTGTCGTATAAAATATCGAAGTCAGGCGCGGTGAAGTATGCTCCTTTTTTATCCATGCCGGTAGCGACAGACCAACCCTCCGGCGTGATAACTTTTAGCTGGACTGCCTGTTTGATATTTTCAGGATGCATGCAGATGCCGGTGAGGTTTAGTAGTGCACGTTCATTGTCTGCATAAGCGGCTGCTACGAAATCTGAATCAGCTTTTACATCGTACTCAATGGTGTTTTTACCTGCTTTGAAGTTGCTGACTTTTTCAGGGAAAGAAATGAATTGATAATAGCCGGGTGTCCAGCGGGGCATTTTGAATACCTGTGCATTCGTATTGGCAATAGCAACATGCACCCTTCCCGGAAGAAGGGTGATGGTATATTGCAGGCTTTGTGCGATTGAACAATTTGCAATGAAGCAAGCTATTACTGTGGCAAAGGTTTTTATCATTGTACACTCCATTCGTGAATACCTGATGAATTGTCTTTTGGTAATAGAACTTCCAGTCTTAGGGCAGTTGTATTTACCGGTTCAAAAGTTACGCTATTGTATTTGTCTTTTACAACTTCGTAAGGTGTTTTATTGACCACAGGAATCCATTCATCACCTTTTTTGTAGTATAGTTTCCAGCTGGCAGGGATCCTGCATCCGCCGAATGGACCGTCATCATACCAGTATACTTTAGAACTTGAAATGGTGTAGGCCTGATCGAAATCGTATTGCACCCATTCGAGTGTATCCTTTTTAGGCCACCAATGAAGATAAAGGGCAGCATTGTCATGTGCATCTACAGGATCGTACTGATCATTCAGCGCCATGAACATGCGTTTATTTTTGATACTAGCACTCACTGTTGCTTTAGAGGCAATGGTGGGTGCCGGTTTAGGTCTTGCGGCAGAGGATTCGTAAGGGATCCATACCGCCATTTCGCTGGGGCCTCGGTTTGCCCATGCGTAATACGGAATAGCCGTTACCGTTTGCGTAGAGGTAATGAGTGCGTTGGTGTTTAGCTGGCGGCTGGAAGAGGAGCCATCCATTTCAAGCACTGTAACGCCGTTTAATAAGTCAGATTTGTAAACGGGAGAGACCTTTGCATTTTTATTCACGACAATATTTTGTACTGTCGCATCTTTATTATCCGGACCTTCCAGGCAATACATGATAGGGCCACGTTCTAAAGCAAAGCGTTTTTTATCAGCATCAACCTTATTATTAGCCATGATCTTTTGTACGCTCATGGGGAAGGAGAGGCTTACTTTGTCGCCTGACTGCCAGGTACGCTGAATAACAGCATAGCCTTTTTCCATTTTGTAAACAGCAGGCTGGCCATTCAGGAGGATGGTGTATTTTTTGAGTTTCGCACTATCTGCATCGTAGTAGAGATCACCGGGCACGGGCACACCTTTGGCCCATTCGGGAATGCGGATGTGGAGTGCAAATTTCATGGTTTCAGCGCTAGTGGTTTCAGTAGTTGTGGTAGTGTTGGCGTTTGCTGTAGTCACTGTTGTCGTTACTTTCACCGGTGCTACAACAATATTTATGTTGCCATCCCAGGGGTAGTTAGTGATCTGTTGGATCATTACCGGACCTGCAGGTAAATTAATTCGTGCAGTATTCCCGGCAAATAAATTTATATAGAGATTGTTTTGGTTCTGCGCATAAATATAACCCGGCATGGAGGGGAGGAATCGCGTCATGTTTGAAATACAACAGGCACATCCAAACCAGGCGCTTCGCTGATGCTGGCCCATGGATGCCAGTGGATTGGGGTAAAAGAAACGATCACCTGACAGTGAAACGCCGGATAATAATCCATTGTATAAAGTACGTTCCAGTACATCGATGTATTTGGCATCGCCATGCAGCAGGAACATCCGGCTATTCCAGTATACATTTGCAATGGCTGCGCAGGTTTCCGCATAGGCGCTCATGTTAGGTAGTTCGTATGCCTGACCAAATGCTTCGCCATTGCCGGTGGCACCGATACCGCCGGTGATATAGAGCTTCTTTTTCACCACATCATTCCATATATCATCTATTGCATGCAGGTATTGCTGATCACCCGTAAGGGCTGCAACATCTGCCATACCGGTGTACATGTAGGTGGCTCTTACCGCATGGCCTTTGGCTTCGTGCTGATCCACCACTTTTGTGAAGGACTGGTTATATTCACCGCTATAAGGAGATCCTGGTCCGCGTACATCTAAAAAGAACTTAGCAAGATGTAAATAGGCGGTATCACCGGTAACGCGGTATAATTTAGTGAGCCCTGTTTCTACGATCTGGTGGCCCGGCCATTTTTCTTCTTTACCATAACCGAACGTCTTCACCAGGAGATCCGCGTTCCTGGTAGCAATATTTAACAGGCTCTTTTTGCCTGTTGCCTGGTAATGCGCTACTGCGGCTTCGTAGAGATGGCCGGCATTATACAGTTCATGACTCAGGTCTTCTTCCAGCTCCCATCTTTTGCTGCCTATCCATGCATGTGGATGGGAGGCATTCACGGTACGGAAAGTATACAGGTACCCATCTTTTTCCTGGGCAGCGCCGATAATGGCGATGAGGGAATCGAGGTACTGCTCCAGCTCCGGGTTCTTTTTTACCTGCAGGCCATAAGAAGCGCCTTCAATTACCTTATATAAGTCAGTATCATCGAAGGTATATTCTGTCATGGAGTCGCCCGGAATGCTATGTGCTGCACGTCTGAAATTGTCGATACGGCCGGTTTTCCGGCATTGTTCCAGGGTATAGGGAATCGTTACTTCCGCATTAACCCTGATCTTGGGCGCCCAGAAATTGTCCGTAACCTGTACCTGTGTAAAAGCTACAGGTTGTATGGGATAATCTTTTTTCACCTGTGCCTGGAGGCCGGTATAGCATCCAAGTGTTGCGATGATGAGTGTCTTTATCTTCATAGGGATGAAATTATTGATTCCCCCGGGAATGGGTTAAATAGATATTAATCAGATTTGCCTGTATATTAGCAGAATTTTATGTACCGCTACTTCATTATTAACAAACCTTACGACATGGTCTCGCAGTTCGTAAGCCCTGACAAAGTACATCTTTTGGGCGAACTGGATTATGATTTTCCTGAAGGTATTCATGCCGTGGGCAGACTCGACAACCATTCTGAGGGTTTACTTGTTTTAACTACCAATAAGAAGGTCACCCGTTTATTATTTGAAAGTGATCAACCGCATAAACGTACTTACCTGGTGATGGTGGCTAAGATCATGAGCCCGGAGGCGCTGGAACAGCTGCGTAACGGGGTGACGATCCGGATCAAAGGCGGGGTGGATTATGTAACGCCTCCCTGTGATGTGCAGATTGTGGAGAAGCCGGATAATGTAGGGCCTCGGGCGCACGACCTGAAGGAGTACCTGCCGAGGACCTGGATCACTATTACACTCACGGAAGGAAAGTTTCACCAGGTGAGGAAGATGACGGCGGCAGTGGGGCATCAGACTAAGCGACTGATCAGGATATCAATAGAAGATTTGCTGTTAGGTGATCTGCAACCGGGGGAAGTGCAGGAGATGGATGAGGAGACGATTTTCCGGTTGTTGAAAATTGAGGATGCTGCTGGGTAAATAAGGGTTCTTTGTAAAGCGGGGCGCAGGAATTAAAAAGTAGGATATATTCAGGACCTTCGTGGCCGATCGCTAATATTCCCCTATCATTTAGCAATATCGCATCAGTTTGACACCAATATTGTTGCTATTTTGCTAGCTTCCTTATCATGCTTAAAAGTAATTTATGTTGAAACAAAGTGCACTGGCACTGGGTATCCTGCTTTTCTTTCAGGTAACACATGCCCAGGATGCCACACCATCCCGTTATGGAATTATTCCTTATCCGCAACAGCTGGTGCCACAGGCAGGAGAATTTGTCATTACCACGAAAACGAAACTGGTTGTACCGGCCGGGAAGACCTTCAGCAATGAGGCGGCACAGTTACAGGCGCTCATTAAGCAAGGCCTGGGCCAGGCATTGCCGGCAGGCACCAAAGCAGGTGCAGGCAGCATCGTACTGACGCAGAATGATCAGCTGGCTGGAGAAGAAGATTACACTTTATCGATCAGCACCCAGGAAATACAGGTTGGGGCTAAAACACCTACCGGTATGTTCCGCGCTATTCAAACATTGCGCCAGCTGATGCCGGTAGCCGTAGAAGGTACGACTACCAAACTGGCTAAGATAGCGATTCCTGCTGCGAACATCACCGATCATCCGGCTTATGGCTGGCGTGGTATGCACCTGGATGTATCCCGTCACTTTTTCTCTATCGGCTATCTGAAAAAATTCATCAACGTACTGGCTTTGTACAAGATGAATAAATTTCATATTCACCTGACGGATGACCAGGGATGGCGTATTGAAATTAAGAAATATCCTTTGCTGACAGAAAGAGGGGCATGGCGTGAATTTAACAACCAGGATTCCGCTTGTATGGAGAAATCCAAAACCAATCCGGATATGGCGATCGATCCTTCCCATATCATTCATAAAGATGGCAAGACCCTGTATGGCGGGTTCTATACCCAGGCCCAGATGAAGGACCTGATTGCTTATGCAGCAGCACGCCATATCGAAATTATTCCTGAAATCGATATGCCTGGGCATATGATGGCTGCTATCAGGGAATATCCTTTCCTGAGTTGCCAGGGTGGCGTGAAATGGGGTAAATTATTTACCACCCCGATCTGCCCTTGTAAAGAATCTACGTTCGAATTTGCAGAGAATGTATTTACTGAAATCGCGGCATTGTTCCCTTCCCAATACATCCACCTGGGGGCTGATGAAGTGGACAAGTCTACCTGGGAGCACTTTGATGGTGTACAGGATTTCATGAAAGAACATCAGATCAAAGACGTTGATGAACTGCAGAGTTATTTTGTGAAGAGAATGGAAAAGTTCTTCAATTCCAAAGGCAAGAAACTGATTGGCTGGGATGAGATCCTGGAAGGTGGTGTAAGTCCTACGGCCATGGTAATGTACTGGAGAACCTGGGTACCATCAGCACCCATACATGCCGCCAAGAACGGGAACTACGTGATCATGACACCGGGTAATCCCTTGTACTTTGATAATATTCCTGACAGGAATTCTATCTCTAATATATACTATTTCGAACCGGTACCAAAGGGTTTGACTGCTGAGGAAGGTAAATTTATTATTGGCGCACAGGCAAATATCTGGACAGAAAATATTCCTTCAGAAAAGCGTGCAGACTTTATGTATATGCCTCGTATGACAGCCTTGTCTGAATTATTGTGGACGAATAAACCTGATTTTGATGCTTACTCACAGCGTCTCATGACGCAGTACAAACGCCTGGACCTGATGAAAGTAAACTTTCGTATGCCAGATCTGGACGGGTTTACCGAAGAGAATGTATTTGTAGGGAAAACCAGGCTGGAGATAGCAAAGCCTTCTCCTGAAATGAAGATCCGTTATACTACAGATGGCTCATTGCCAACGATGAAATCACCTGAATTGCCGGCTGATTATATCATTCCAGGTAAGATCTCCCTGCGCATTGCGGCCTTTAAGCCCAATGGTGTACATGGTGAGATCTACACACTGAATTTTAAGCCGCAAACTTTCTTCAAACCGACCGGGGTAAGTGGTTTGCAGCAGGGCCTGAAACTGGATTATTTCAATGCTGCGTACAGGGGTGTGACTACCCTGCCGGCTACACCGGATAGTACAGGGTTTGTAAATAATGTGATCATGCCTGATAGTATTGGGCATGGTGGCAGGCCATTTGGTGCTACGCTCAAAGGCTTTATCAATGTACCGGAAACAACCGTTTACAGTTTCTTCCTGACTGCGGATGATGGTGCGAACCTCTACATTGATGGTGAGAAGGTAGTAGACAATGATGGCTGGCATGCGCCGTTGCAGAAGAGTGGACAGATTGCGCTGCAGAAAGGCCTGCATCCTATAGAGGTGAAGTTTGTAGAAGGCGGTGGTGGTTATACGCTGAAGCTGGAGTACCGGGTGAATGGCGGTAAGATAGGGCGGATACCGGATGAGTGGTTGCAGGTAGCAAAGTAGATTTTTAGAAACGGGGTTTTATCAAAAGTGATTTAAAGGCATAGCGTTTTGTGCAAACAAAACTGCGTTCTGTCCGGGAAATTTTACATTTGGTATAACCCCGTTTTTTTATAAGGCTTATTGCATTAGAAAAAGTAGTTTTGCAGCATGAAGGATTACAAAAAGCATTTTATCGTGCCGGCACCTCCGGAGGATTTGTACAAGGCATTGACCAATCAATATACCATCCAGTTATGGTCTGGCGAACCTGCGGAGATGTCTACCGAGCCGGGAACAGAGTTTTCTCTCTGGGGGGATAGTATTGTGGGCATGAACCTGGAATTTGAGGAAGATAAGAAGATAGTGCAGGAATGGTATTTTGGTGAGCAGGAAGAAGATTCTATTGTGACCATTATACTGCATCCCGATAAGAAAGGAACGGATGTGGAACTGAAGCATACCAATATTCCTGATGAGGCATTTGATGATATTGTAGATGGATGGAATGAGGCGTATTTCGGGGCACTGATTGATTTCTATTCATGAAGCCAGCCAGTATCAGTGAATTAAAAAAGGAATTGCAGGCATTGCCGCCAGCCCGGCTGATGGAGGTATGTTTGCGACTGGCCAAGTTCAAGAATGACAACAAGGAACTGCTGTCTTACCTGCTTTTTGAGGAGGGTGATTTGCAGGGGTATATTGCTGCAGTGAAGTTGGAAATGGACGAAGCTTTTGCGGCACAGCCAAAGACGAATTTGTACTATGTAAAAAAGTACCTGAGGAAGATCCTGAGAGGGGTGAGCAAGCAGATAAAATATACAGGATCGAAGGTGGCGGAGATTGAGTTGTTATTGTATTTCCTGATGAAGATAAAGAAGGCTGGTATTAAGGTAGGGGAGAGCCCGGCGTTAACGACCATTTACCTGGGGCAGATAAAGAAGATAAAGAAGGCGATAGAGAGCCAGCACGAGGATTTGCAATACGAGTATACAAAGGAATTGGAAAAGTTGTAAATGAATTAGCAGGCACTGGCCTGCTTTTTTTATGCCTGGCACGTAAGCTGCTTTAGTGCCCTGATCCTCAAATTGTTAACGATTTGCTAAAATCTTCTGACCATTAAATTTTTCCTTTAAACCATAGTCTAATCACTATAAAAAGAAAAGGAGGAGTCATGAAAAAGATAATAATTGCGTTAACGATGACAGTAATGGCCACAGGCGCCTTTGCAATGGGCCCAGGACATGGTGGCGGCGGCTTTCATGGTGGTGGACGTACAACGATCATTTACGGTGGTGGTTACTACAGCCCCTTCTACTCACCATTTGGCTGGGGATTCGGCTATGGTTATCCCTATCCTTACTACGCTGCTCCTTACAGACCTACCAAACTGGATATGCAGGTAATGGACATTAAAAATGACTATGCAGACAGGATCTCTTCTGTAAAAATGGATAAAGACCTGAGTAGAAGAGAACGGAGGCTGGAAGTAAGACAGCTGAAGAGGGAACGTGACCAGGCTGTGTATGATGCCAAAAGGAATTATTACAAAGAGGGAATGGAGCGCAGACAACAGCGAATGCAACAGCAACAGCAGCCGTCACAGCCCCAGGATCAGCCGCAAACGCAACAGCAATAATAAGATCTAGAAAGCCGCAATCATCGATTGCGGCTTTTTTTATTATAATATACCTAAGATCTTTTTGGGCAGATGGGCAAACCGGTAACCCAGCGTCAGGCTTAGATTGAAATCCTTCCGGTGCATATCCTTTACCAGCAGGTTGGTGTTCAGGTTATCGTAAGCAGCATTGAGGTAAGCATAATACTCATCTCCGTTATACCCTGCATTAACCCATCCCTGAAAATCAGTCACCGCCTGCAAGCGGTCATTATTTCTATTTATTTCATGAAGGACACCAGCACCCACCAGGACTGCTGGCGCAATAATCCAGTTATGATTGCCCAATACGATATTGTGGGTGTAGCCACCTTTAAATACCAGCGAGAGCCAGGATGGATTGGAGGATAGTAAATTATAAGTCAGTGAGTCTGAAATAAGTTGTGGCGTAGGATTTTTCCACCTGATCTGGTGCCAGAAAGGGGTGGCTGTAAGAAATGCGGATCCTGCAGATTGAAGTTGCTGTTCTCTAAAGGAAGCAGCAGCTTTGTAGGAATATTTACGGTGATTGAAATAATAAGAGAGATCCAGGCCCGCATTGGTAAAGTCGATACCCTGGAAGGATTCATATCCTTTGTGCTCCTTATAGGGGATTAAGAGCCCATTATAGGCATTAAAAAAGGGCTCTACACTCACGGCATGACTGCCAAACATGATCCTGATGAGGTGGAAGTGATATTTGGATTTGTTGTCCAGCTCTGTACCCGGCAGGTTGAAGGTATATTGCAGGTACATCCATTTATAGCTCACATCGGCCCCGATGGAACCGCTGCTGTTCACGACCAGTTTGTAATTACTCTGCCTGTTGCCGCGGGTGCGAAATTTAAAGGTGGTACTATAGGTACCCCCATATAGCTCAACCATATTTTTCCGTGGAAATGCTTGAATATAGGCTGAATCTGTTTTTTGTGCATACAGTGTTGTAGGTAATAAAAATAACAGCAAAAGATGACGCCACATGATTTTAGAACAACAGTAATCAGTTAAAGGTTTTTTACTAAAAAATGTTTAAGTTTCTACCCGATTTTAACTACAAAACTATGAAATTAAAACTCAGACATTGCCTGCTGGCATTTATAGCCCTGCCAGCTTTTGGGCAGAAATCGAATTTTCACTTTGTGAGCAGCAAGGCCCAGCAAGTTAATATTAATAAAGGAACCATTTTTGTAAATGGCAACCGTGCTTTTCTGTTGAGTAATGGCGCGGAATTCTTAGACAGCAGACGCAACAAACTCATTGAAAATGGCGGCAATGTATTTTTATTCCTGGAGGTAAGCCGCCGCGCAGACGTTAAAGATCTGATAATTTTTAGTGTAAACAATTCCAAAGTTGATTCAATTGCAAATGTAGTATCTTCTGATATCAGGGATTATGACCATGACCAGAATCTGGAAGTGGGCGGTGCGTATACGGTAGCGCCGTATCCCTCTGCTGATTCTGTGTATTATGTGCCTTACATTTATTATGAAATAGTGAAGGGAAGAGTGGTGCTGGATGAGGAGTATAACGAGAAAGTGAATAAAAAGAAATATGGTGTATGGCTGAAGGAGCTGATAGAAGATGGGAAGTATAAGGTGATCCCTAAGCCTAAGCATTGAGTGAATGGAGGTATTTAGATATTGAAGTCTTTATGTATGAAGGCGTTTGGGGCCGACTAAAAAGGGTACCCCCTCCCGGGTGGGTAATGGAGACGAAATGGCTTTTACGCAATTCTCATTGTCTTTATTTTACTTTTTAGTTAGCCCCTATTTTGCGTGCCATTTCTTTCCCGTTGTGCAGGGCGGCTTCTACGGTGCCGGGGCTGTCGCCAGTGTAGAGGGCTTCGCCCGCGAAGTAAATCGTATCTGCTACTGGCGTGGTCAATACTGCTTTTGCCTGTTCTGAAAAAGGCATGCCGTAGGAATAACCACCGTGTATGGCTTGCGCCGTAGACCAGTTATGTATGAAACTTTGATCCAGCAGGTCTGAAATGTTGGGTATATTAAATATGTTAGCCAGGGAGCTCAATGCCTTTTCTAAGAGATCCTTTTGCAGGCCTTCTGCATCCGGGCCTCCCAGCCATCCGGTAAGGATTAAACTGTCTGCTGATTGTGTCCACCAGACAGGCACTGTTTCATCACTCAATACAAATCCGATATCTCTTTTCCAGAAGGCCTGTTTGAATAGCAGGTTGAATTTGATCACCGTACCCCAGCCTATTTGCCGTGCAGCAGCTGTGTAGGCAGGGAGGGAAGGACTGAATTGGATGCTTTCGTTTTGAAGGATATTGACAGGAACGGTAATGAGTACCTTGTTTGCGGTGTAACTACGATCCTGGGTAGTAAGGGTTACCTGGTCTTTTGCCCAGGTGATGCTTTGCACGGTTTGGTTGGTGATCAGGTTGATACCCTTGCTCAGGTAATTGATCAGGGAGGTGTAGCCGTTTTCAATCCTGTAATTGGTACCCTGTTCCAAGGTCCATTCATCGTACAAATATTTTACGCTTACCTTATCCAGAGGTGCGAGGTCGTAGCCCTGTACATAGCCCTGTACGTGGTTACGCAATGCGGCAAATTGATCTGCCGGATAATATTGATCCAGCAATTGCAGCATGGTAGACGTTTCAGGGGCTTTGCTCATATGATCGAGCAGCTGATCCCAGTCTTCAATCCATGCTTCTTCCTGTTTCAGCTCCCCGTTTTCAGAGAGGTACATTTCACCATTGATGGGATGGTAGGGAATGCCTGCTTCTTTCAGTAAAGAAAGAGTGATGGGCAGTTCACCATGAATGAATTCAGCGCCTGTTTCGATGTGAACACCGGGGGCAGGGTATTGGGTAGTCGTTCTGCCACCCGCTTCCGGCCGGGCTTCCAGTACGGTAACTTTATATTGGGCGGAAAGTTCTTTGGCTGCAATAAGCCCGGCGGCACCGGCACCTATGATGATGATTTCTTTTTGAGCGGACATGTTGTAAATGTAAGATTTTCGAAGAAAAATCTTTTAGGTAGAAATTTTCAATCTGAAAGCCTTATGCATTAATAAACGATGACGGGCAATAATGTAACGAATGCTTATACGTGCTTTTAACAATGGTTGGGCAGGGGAATATTATTAACATCGATGAGGGAGTCAAGTCTTAATACAAGCCCATTTTCCAGTCGCATATATTCTACTTTTTCCAGTACAAAGAGGTCTTCAATGCGGGAAGATACTTCCTGTTCTTTTCCGTCTTCTGATTTGAAACGGATGAGGCAGATGGTGCGCATGGTAGCCCAGGCTTCAAGACGGTCGTAGTAATCGCAATTAATGGGTTGATAGGTGTTGCTCATGAAATAAAGATAAGATTTTCAAGGCCCATTTGATCCTTGCAGATAATCATTTTATTCCTTTGAATCTGTCAGCAAACAATTTTCCTTTATCCCGGCCCGAGATAATTTTATTAACAACAGTATTTCTTGCCCGGGATAATTTGCTGTTTATATTATAATGAAGCTCCTCAGTGTAAAAAGTTACGTATTTGTTAAAATTTGGGCTTTTGAGGGGCGGGCTGTAACAATTTTTATGTTGGAACATTGCTGGAAACACCCATGGGGTGGGGCTTATGCAAATAAATTATAACAATTTATAAAGAAATGCTATGGTTTGAGCTTTTTATCTTTGTGGCACTTTACCCAACTAACTGTATATATGTGTCGATATGGAATTTCCGTATACAAGCCACACTATGCTTGTTTTAAATGCCGAAAGACCTTTAAAAGGCGTAATTCTGACAATTGTTCCTGCTCCGGGGGCGTGCATACTCATGCAAAACTGGCAAGGTGCCCCGATTGCGGGGAACTGATGGCCGATATGGGAATGGACTTTGAGGCACCCGGAAAAGGAAAGATCAAAGCGTGGGAACACCTGCGTTTATTGTATTCCGTGGGCATTGCATTTCACTCATGCGGTTGCTCCGGCCCAGGGTATGTACCTAATACCAAGGAAGGCATGATTACGCATCTGAATGGATTGATTACCATTTATAATGGTGAGTTGCAACAGCTGCGACAGGAAACCAACAGGGAAAGAGAAGAAGCCAAAGGCTATTGGATGGGGAAGATCAGATTGTTAGAGCAGCGGATCTCACTGCTTTAATCTTACTACTGTTACACGACAGTTTGTTAATTCTGCCGCAACATTTTCACTGTTATCATTCCGGTTATTTCCTGCAAGCCCCGCCTGATCAAAGGCATGCTAATATGCAAATCTTTGAACAGGCGGTTTATTGCCTGCATCCAATGCCTGAAAGCGACGGGGTCGAAAAGTTTTTCGACTCTATAGTCATATTGAGAGTAGGCGTTAATGATAGTTATTTGCGTGAAATGGAGATATCATAAACAGTCATTTTTATAAAGCGGTAGCCAATGGCATGGAATAAGTATTATGTGTTTGTAAAAGGAGCAGGTGTGAAGGATGTGGAAGCGTTATTAATGCAAGACCTTGAACCGGAGAAAGTGGTCAGTTTATTCGATACGAACAAGCCCCAGACCTTGTTTGCAGGGGAGTATAATGGCTGTTTGATCCTGGTGGAGAAAGACCTGCCATTTGAGTTTTTGGGAGCAGGCCTGGCAGCAAAGGCAAGGGCTTTGGTAGCATTATTTCCGGAGGCGGAAATAGGAGCGTTGTTACAAAATGCAAGTGTAGGGCAGTATGGGTATACTGTGATTAAAGAGGGAAAGCGGATTCGCACTAAACATGGCTCGGAAAAGGAAGTGTTTTTTGAATTCGGAACCCCACTGGAAGAGGAACAGGAATCCCCGGATGAACCACTGTTTGAGGAAGAAGAGCTGGAAGAAATGCGGGAGGATGGTTTATCAGAAAAAGAGATCAGGGAGATCATACGATTTGAAAGGGAGTTCCGGGTGCCGGGTAAACTTGTCAAAAGATACCTGGGGGTGGTTTTTAATGAGCTGGATCCGGCAACTGTAAAATTGATGCAGTATAGGAGGGTAGAAGAGTTGTAGAGACTGCCTTTGGGGTGTTTTTAAGTTGTTTTTGATTAAAAAATAGTAATATATATGTTTTGGCGATAAATTAAATTTATTCGCTATGCCGGATAACATGAACGTGTGAACTGCGGTGTGATTTGCGGTAATATCTTTACTTGGTGAAACGTAATCTATATAGCTGCCTTGTTTTGGCAACCCTTCTCTTTGCATGTGGGAAAAGTGAGAATGCTGATATTAAAGATCCCGGCACTAACCCTTCTAACCCAGGTAACCCGGTAACTTCTAAGCCAGATTCTGCTACCATCGTTATTATTGGTTCTTCTACTGCCGCGGGCATGGGGGCTAGTCCTGCTGATTCTTCCTGGGTAAACAGGTTAAAACTGGCCACGAAGGAGAATAAGCGGTTCCTGACCTATTACAACCTCGGAATTGTAGGACTGACTACTTTCCAGGGAGTGCCTAAGAGCTTTAGCAAGTCTGGCCGGCCAGCCACAGATACCTTACATAATATTACTGCGGCCCTGTCTTTCCGTCCTTCGCTGGTGATCATGTCGTATCCTACCAATGATGTGGCAAATGATTATACGGATGATGAGATCCTGGATAATTTTAAGGAGATGGCGCGCTTGCTGGATTCAGCAAAGGTGCAGTATATTATCTTCGGTACCCAGCCCAGGAACTTCCCGGATGCCGCGCACAGAACGCGGTTAAAGACACTGAACGATAAAATGGTATCTGCTTATGGAAACCATTTCAGTAATGTGTATGATACACTGACTGCTGAGGATGGAACCATTAAAGCTACGCTGGCTTATGGAGACGGCATTCACCTGAATAATGCCGGGCATAATATCTTATATCATAAGATAGCGGATCATGCAGTGTTTCAGGGGGTGATAAAGTAGCAAAGTAGCTTGAATTTTTGGGAGAAGGACTTACCTGTTTTTTTAAACTTAGTCAAATATTTCTCCGGCATCAGTCAGCTTCCAGCTGCCTTCTGCAATTTCTGCTTCCAGCTCTTCATTATCCCAGCCACAATACCCTATAAATATTTTGATATCGTGTCCTGTAAGGACCCGTGTATTAATATGTGCTACGGCGGTTTTAAAATCTCCGCCGTAGTATACCTTTTCTGTAATCGCTGAACCGTCGGGGATCAGGTCTGGCCTTTGGTGTACAAAGAAAAGATGTTCCTGGTCTACAGGGCCGCCTTCATATAAAGGGAAAGGAATACCATGTTTAAATTCTTCCAGTTCTGTAAGCCCCCTGGAAAATTGTTTGTTGACGATGAACCCCATTGCTCCCTTATCATTATGTTCTGTAATGAAGATGATTGCCTGCTCAAATATGCTTTCGTCCAGGAGCGAACTGGCGTGTAAGAATTGCCCTGCTTTCATTCCCTAAAGTTACAGGATTTGGATACAAGTAAGCCGTTTTGGGCTACGTGCGGTTTTTTTCGTGCGACTACTTTTGTATAAAATCACAATTATATGAAGATCATTGTAACAGGATCATTAGGGAATATCAGCAAGCCATTGGCAATTTCATTGATAGCAAAAGGACATGACGTAACAGTAATCAGCAGCGATGCCGGAAAAGCTTCAACCATAACAGCATTGGGTGCAGATCCGGCTATCGGAAGCCTGGAGGACGGAGAATTTGTAAACGAAACATTTGCGGGTGCAGATGCAGTGTATTGCATGATTCCTTTTAGTATGACGGAGCCCGATCAGCTGGGATACTTTTCCCGTATTGCAAATAATTATACAGAAGCGATAAAAGCCAATCACATAAAGAGAGTGATTAACCTGAGTGGATGGGCGGCGGAAGTGATCAAAGATCACAGTGCAGAAGCTTTCTTTAATCATTTTTCTGATGTGGCTGTTACCCATTTAAGACCGGGTTCATTCTATTCTAATTTTTATGGTTTTATTGGTATGATTAAAACCTATGGCATGATCATGTCTAACTATGGAGGAGATGATCTGATTGCTTTTGTGTCACCGGAAGACATTGCAGATGTCGTGGTGGAGGAGTTGGAAATGCCTGCATCAACTGGCGTTAAAATTCGCTATGTAGCGAGTGATGAACTAACCTGTAACGAAGCCGCGCATATATTGGGAACAGCGATTGGCAAACCCGACCTGCAATGGCCTGCATTGCCCTCAGAACAGGTACAGCAGGGCATGGAAATGATGGGGATGCCAAAGGAACTGGCCGCTATGCTGGTGGAGATGCAGGCTGCGCAACATACAGGGGAGATTCAGACAAAATACTTTGAACATCGCCCTGTACTGGGAAAGAGAAAGCTGAAGGATTTTGCTCCTTTATTTGCGGCGGCTTACTAAATTTGAATATGCAAGTTTACAACGTAAAATCCATCAGCGAACTGCATCAGTTAAGGGGATTGCCGCTGACGGGGCACCCCTTGATCAGTGTGGTGCAGTTTGAGACGATCACAGATGTACCGGCTTTTGAACCAAAGGTACTGGTACCTGATTTTTACATGATTGCCCTGAAGCAGAATTTTGCAAAAGGGGTGAAGGTAAAATATGGGCAGCAGGAATATGATTTTGATGCAGGGGTTTTGTCTTTTATGGCCCCCGGGCAATTGTTTGGGATGGAAATAGACCGGCAAACATTGATCAATGCAAAGGGATGGATGATGATGGTACATCCTGATTTTCTCTGGAATACCCCGTTGGCGAAGAAGATGCGGCAGTATGCATTTTTTGATTATGCAGTAAATGAGGCCCTGTTCCTTTCTGACAAAGAAGAAAATACGCTGATGCAGCTGGTGAATAATATTGAGCAGGAGATCCATGCGAATATTGATTCCTTTAGTCATAATATTATTATATCATTGCTGGAGTCTTTGCTGAATTACTCAGAACGGTTTTATCAACGACAGTTTTTAACGAGAAGGAAGAGTAGTCATCAGTTACTGGAGCAATTGGATACTTTGCTGGAGGAACATTTTAAATCGGTAGCAGGCCTGCCAACGGTGAGTAGTATAGCAACCCAACTGCATGTTTCTGCAGATTATTTAAGCGGGATGCTGAAGGCATTGACGGGCCTGAATACGCAGCAACTGATCCATGAAAAACTGATAGAGAAGGCGAAGCTACAGTTATCAACGACGAGCTTATCGGTGAGTGAGATTGCGTATCAACTGGGATTTGAGCATCCGCAATCGTTTAGTAAGTTATTTAAAACAAAGACGAATTTATCTCCTTTAGCGTTCAGGCAATCTTTTCATAAATTATTTTAAAAGCAGGCTATTCCCCCTTCCCGGTGTTATTTGATTGTTATAATTTTATCCTATAATATTGTTGATTTTCAGTTTGTTAAAACCTTTTAGCGTCCAACCATTTTCAATCATATTTTGCAATTCACTTTTAATACGTACTTTTATTTCGTTCACGTTGAAAATGACTCAGAGAGTACTTAGCGTCCATTAAAGACCCTTCAATCGAAGGGACACGTTATCATTTATATTTAATAGTTTACCTATGATCAAATCCGGTAACCCGACTGTAAAGATCGCAGCAGCACTGTCGTTGCTACTGATGCCGTTTTGCGCCATGCCCTCAATGGCCCAGACCACCTGGCCTCAAGGCCAATTGCTACCATCATTTCCTGCCACAGCAGCGACGCAGGACCTGATCATCCTTCGCGAAACTTCCACCAAATGGGAAGCGGAAGGTTCTTCACTAGGTCATAAGACAGGCCGTTTAGAATCCGATGGCTGGCTTTGCCAGGTCGGTATTGATGCCGCCAACGACCATATGATTTATGGTCCTTATGACAACACGATTCCCGCAGGTGCGAATGTAGCGGAGTTCCGTATGAAAACGGATAACAACACTGCAAACAATGACCCTGTCGTGGATATTGATGTTCGGGATGCGACGACGGGAGCTACACTCGCATCGCAAACCATTACCCGTACCATGTTTTCAGCAGCAGGTACTTATGTCTCATTCACTTTGCCATTTACGATGCCGGCAGACAATCATTCGATTGAACTGCGTGTATACTGGCGCGGTACGGCCTACACAAAAGTGGATTATGTAGCTGTACAGCAGAATAATTCTTCTGCAGAAATGTATTTGTTCGCTTCACTGAAAGGTATTGTCAACAAGACACAACCACGTATCTTCTCTTACGAGGGAGATGCTTTTGCTGAAGGTCAGTACACCTGGCTCAACTCCCTCGGACTTGGCTACAATGAGGTATCTGATAAGTATAGCCTTATTACAAAGTACCGTAGCGAAATCGCTGGTTTGATCGTGTACGATCCTTCACAGATTCATACTGTGAACCTGGCCACGATGCTTGCAAAAGGCAAGAACGCGTTGATCGCTTCACCATCGCTCTTGTCTAAACTGCAGGCAGCACCTTACAACCTCCCGATCTTAATGGATCTGCGTGGTGTGTATAGCAGCAAGATGGCGGTATACCAGGCCATGTACAATACTTACTGGCCGGCGGCTGACAAGCGTTTATTAATCGGCCTGAATCCAGATGCACATAAAGCCGCATTGCGTGAATATGCGACCGCTATTGGTGCAGCTACGATCTGGCTGGATCCTGATATTGCAGAAGAAAGTACCTTGCTGAACAGCTTCCTGGCTTCTATGCCTGCGGGTGCCAATTTTATGGGCTGGTGGCCGAATGAGGCACCTGGTGTACAGCGAACATCTACTTATGGTATCACGACAATTGCAAGTGACTGGTCTACCAACCTCACCGTACATTCCGGTATGCCAAGAACTGTCAACCTGAAAGCAGCTCCACAGAAACCAACATTGCAGAACAAGATTTATGTAGCATTCATTTTGAGTGATGGCGACAACCTGCAATATGTAGAACACCTGATGCGTAAACTCTGGAATGATCCGGGTCGTGGCCAGGTACCAATGGGCTGGACATTGTCACCAGCAATGCTGGATGCAATGCCGGGTGCCCTGAATTATTACTGGCAGTCCTCAACAGATAATGATAACCTGATCAGTGGTCCTTCTGGTTATGGATATACTTATCCTAACAGCTGGGATCAGACAAAACTGAACCAGTTTGTAGCAAAGACAGAAGATTACAACAAGCGTGCAGGCTTCAGGGTAGTGACTATCTGGAATACAATTACAGGTGGTATCAACCAGAATGTAGGACAGTCTTTTGCTACGTATGCGCCTTCTTTGTTGGGTATGACAGCGCAGAATACAAATGCCGGGCTCACTATTTACAACAATTCACTGCCTGGCATGGCGCTGAACTGTAACTATTGTACGACCGAGCAAACGATCAAAGATAACATTGCATCTGCAGCAGCTGGCTGGAATGGCACATCCCCACGATTCATTATTATTCAGGCACAGCCATGGCAGGGTGTAACGCCTACCAGCTTTAAGAACGCGGCAAATGCGCTGAATTCAAATTATGTGGTGGTGAGGCCTGATCACATCTTCCAGTTGATCCGCGAAGCGAATGGATTGCAGGTAAATCCAGCAAGCAGTAATTTATTTAAGTTGTCAAAGGCAATGGGATCAATGATTCCAGCAGAACAGCAGTCTGCGACATCATGTAAATAGTTATTTTACCTCTTAATAACCAACGAAAAAAGTTTCTTCTGCGATGAGTGGAAGAAACTTTTTCGATTAGGATTTTTTTGCCGTTATTGTATCAGAAAATAATCTCAAACTTAAGCTGATTTTAATATTTTTCGATTTACTTCTTTTGTATCTTTAATAGGAAATAACCCTCTATTTGTTAATCATTAAAGACAACCCACATGAGAAACACGAAAGCCCTCCTGTCCCTTTCTCTTTTCACGATGTTTTTGTTGTTCAGCACATTTACGCCTGTGGCTAAGGCAGTGAAGCAACCGGAAGCTAAGATTGTGAACTATGCCTGGTACGCACCTGATGGTACGTTTGTAGCATGGAGCACACTGGCAAATGCATTGGTAGTGAGCGACGGTGATTTGAATCCTACCAATGGTACGGCGGTTGCTTATGGCTGGACTGGTGGCGGTTTTGGTTTACCTCCTTCAGGTACGCTGGTGTATACGATCTATACACACCCCTAAAGGAGTGAATGCTATTTGGCATATTCAGAACCGATAGCCAGCAATTGATTGATGTAATCATTAAGACCGCATTTCTTCATATAGAGGAAATGCGGTATTTTTGTATAAATGGTTGATGAAACCTGACCCGGAACCCCTATAAGTTAACCCTAATTGAATCATTTTTGAACCCCATCATGAGCACATTATCAATGTTTGAAGTCTCCTTCACTAATTTGTCTTACGAGTATTTTGCATTACCAGCGAGCTACCCTATACAGCCATATAATGACCAGGAGCTGCAGCCTGCAACCTACAATCAAATTAAAGACCAGGCGGGTTATATCACCATCTTACTGCCATTGTCAGGTAACCTGGGTGTAAGCCTGCCTGATACGCTGGAAATCAGCACAGATGACAAGGATGTCGTTTACCATCTTAATCTTATACTGAATCATGAAGAAAGTCTGGATGAAAATGGCCGGTTGGCAATGATTTCGTTATCCGTAGATTTTCCTGAGGACGTGAGTACGGAAGGAAAGTGGCAGGTGATGGTATCTGCGCCGGCAGATGCGGGTGGAGAGTTCCGTATGTTCAGTAATAAACGGGGGAAGGTAATGATGGATTCCAATATTATGCCTGCATGATGTAGTGCTGATAAATTAAAAAGCCGCGTTCTTTGAGGAATGCGGCTTTTTTGCTGAAAGTAGTATTCGATCGCCCTGGTAGACCCGTCTTTCAGGCATATGGGTCTAATAAGGCTTAAATGAAAATCCTATTAGCGACTAGTGTTATAATTTGTACGTCAGCCACAACACATCATCTTCCATTCTTTTTACTTCTTCAAATTTACCCCCTTAGTTTTTCCATTTGAGGGTGGTCGCCCCATTTTTCACCGGGAATCTTGCCATCGAGGGTGGTCATCATCAAACAGATGGTATTTGGTCGCTTTCTCATAATTTTTTTTGTTCCTTGTAAGTTTTTGGAAATTTTTGCAACTAATAGGGAAAGTCAAATATAAAAAGTAATGGATGAAACACAATTTTTACAACTGATCGGCCAGCATCAGGGAATCATTCATAAAATATGCCGGCTTTACAGGGATAGGAAGGAGGATAGGGAGGACTTGTTCCAGGAGATCGTATTCCAGGTGTGGAAGTCGGTAGGGGCGTATAGTGGGAAATCTACGTTTGCTACCTGGCTGTACAAGGTGGCGCTGAGTACGGCGATTGCGGGGTATCGCAAGCGGGGGCCGCGTATTGTGTATACGGACGTATTGCCGGATAGGGCGGAGCTGAGGGATAACGCGGGGGAGGAGGTGTTTGAGGTGTTGCGGAAGTTGAGTGATGATGAGAAGGCGGTGATCACCTTGTACCTGGAGGGATTGAGTTATAAGGAGATTGGGGAGGTGATTGGTATTACGGAGAGTAATGTGGGGGTGAGGCTGAATAGGATCAAGGGGAAGGTGCAGTTGCTATTTAAAAAATGAGGGGGTTCACTAAAACATACTATTTATTAACTATTTAAAAAATGAGCTATGGAGGATTTGTTAGGTGCATGGCATAGCGTGAATACCACTTCAGCCATCCATGCGGGATTATTGCGTGAACGTCAGCATCCGGTATTAAAAAAGATCCGGAAGCAAATGGTGATAGAATTAATAGGATTTGTATTGTTCTTATCCGTATACTATAATTTCTTTGACGGTGCGCAAAAGCCGGTATACGCAAATGTACTTTTAATAACCGCGATGCTGGTAGTAATTGCTGTAAATATTGTTGGGTATGTGTTTGCAAAGCAGGGCGTGCCTGGAGAGAATGTTAGAGAATTATTGGAGAAGCATTTAATAAAGATGCGGATCTATGCAATCGTAAGCGTTTTTGCGAGAGCATTGATGATGACGGCATTTGTAGTGTTTTTTAAAGGCAATGTAATTGTAGTAGTGCTTTTTGTAGGGTTGTTTATGGCATTGGTGCGTTTGTGGGTAGTAAGGATCAGGAATTTAAAGACCGTTTATAAGAACTTTTGAAACCATAAGGCTTAGATTCAAAACCCGGAATATGATAAAATCGTTGAGCCGCTACCCTTTAGTGTTAGTTCCATTAACTTTTAGCGTCACCTGATGTGGTGCTTGTTTTTCACAAATGTGCATTTTGTGTTTGAGTGACGGAAGTTCTTTTGAAGTTTACAGAAACTATTTACATTAGCGCCGCGATTTTATCGCCCTATACCCAAACAGTAATCCTTCAAGGTTACCTATTAAATAAGACAAGCATCACTATATGAAATCGTTTTTATTGTTTCTATGCCTAATCCTTGCAATGACTGTCAAGGCCCAGTATTATAATGATATATTATCGTTTAATTATAACAGAGTAGCCTACAATGGATTTAAGATCAAAACAAACATCACCTACGCGAACGCTACAGCCATGCCATCTATCCTGATTGAAGGATATGACCTCGCGACAGGTACGCCATTAAATTTATCCCTGGCATGCTATGTTTATAATGGCTCTTTTGGCCGTACCACTGTCTCCTCTTACGGAGGTGTTACTCCTCCCATAAAAGTGGCCAATGAAAATGGGAAGATCTCTATCTTCATTGACTACAAAGGTGATTACGTCCGGTTTCATATACGCGCCTTCGCCCAGGGTGTAAGTGAAACAGCAGCTATGTTTACGGATTGGACCGTGGTTGACTCCACTTTTATACCTGGAGCGGGGAATGTATATGATGTTCCTTATACCAATAGATTTGAAGGAAATGTATATTTACCAGATAGCTCTGTAGCGACCTCACAGGGTCAATTAGGGATAGGAATCCTGAACCCCAAAGCGACACTGGATGTAGGTACTATGATACCAGATACCACCACAGCTATCCTGAGTCGCTTGAAAATTGGTAGTACAACCGGAGATGGTACTTTCCTGGGGGTACATGCTTATAATACTACCGCCAATGCCCCCATGTTTGGCATTTTGCAGAAATATTTCGGAAATATTAATAGTGGATTGATCTTCAATACGGGCGCTGCAAGAACAGGCGGATATCTGACTTTTCTTGTGAATGATGGTACTGAGAAAATGCGCCTGGATGCTAATGGAAACCTGGGAATAGGAACGACGGCTACCGGAACATTTAAACTGGCAGTAGCAGGTACGATAGGGGCCAGGAGATTGCAGATTACACAGTCTGGTTGGGCGGATTATGTGTTTGATAATGAATATCAGCTGCCTTCCCTGGCTGAAGTAGAAGACTATGTGAAGGTAAACAAACACCTGCCAGAAATCCCTTCAGAGAAAGAGGTGGTGACTAACGGGCTGGATGTGGGAGAGATGAATAGGATATTGGTGAAGAAGGTTGAGGAGCTGACCTTGTACCTAATTGAAGAACATAAGAAGAATATTGAAAATCAGGAACGGATAAAGAAGATGGAAGAAGAATTGGCTAAGATGAAGAAGGCGGTGCAATAAGGCAGCTCCCTTTTTAAAAATACCTTTTACTAGAACTCATTTCATAAACAGGTATTTTAAATTGATAATCAATACCTAAAGGGTAATTACGAAATGAGTTCTAAATATTTCCGACCTTTGTTCCGAAATGAACGGTTATCATAACATGAACAATTTCAATTACTACCTCTTCGACTACGACGGTACCATCTGCAACACCTTCCCAACCATCCACTTCGCCATGAGCCGGACTTTCGATAAAAGCGGCCTCCCGGCACCTGATGAATCAACCATGCTGGGCATTGTCAGTAAAGGAGGTGGGCTACACGATACCATCCGGCACCTGCATCCTGATGCCTCCCGCTTGAGTTTTGACGACGTGGAAGTAATTGCAGCCATCTACCGGCAGGAATACCAGGCATGTGAAACGAGATTAACCGTCCTGTTTGATGGGGCCGCCGAGGTTTTAAAGCAATTAAAACAAGCGGGTAAGACAGTCATCGTATTAAGCAATAAAGGGATCGGGGCTGTAGAAAGGTCTTTGAAGGCATTGAACCTCTCTGAAATGACTGACCTGGTGATTGCTGATGGCGCCTTCCCGGATTTAGCATTGAAGGCGAAACCAGATCCAATGATCTATGAGGAGTTCCTAAGCCAGCAATACAATATTAAAAATAAGCAAGAAGTATTAATGACAGGAGATACCCATGCGGATATACTCTTTGCCAACAATGCCGGTATACCATCCTGCTGGGCTGCCTATGGGTATGGGGTAAAGGAGACCTGCGAGGCTTTGAAGCCGACTTATACTATCCAGGAGATTTCCGAAATTATCAATATAAAATAGAAAATGTAACAAGGGCAGGAATCCAATGCCTGCCCTTGTTAAAATAGAATCCCATCGATCCTTATCAATTCTCATCGATTCCTTATTATATACCGTCAATCCCCTATCAATTCTTTATCAACTTCACACTCCCCACTCTCCAATACTGATTCCCCGATGTCATCGTCGCCACAAAACCCAGCGTCACCTCTTCCTCCTTATCCAATGTAAACCTAAACTCCACATTCGCACTCACATACCTGCTTGCCGGGAATGTACCATAACCTAAGGCATTACCAAGCCCACTCACATCCGGCAATGAACTACCCGCTGCCGCTACTATATACACCGGATCCAATGCCTCCGTATACAAGGCCGTCTGGAAAATATAATTCCCCGCAGGCAGCGTAGTCGTCTGCGAGATCTTGCCATTCACAATATTCGCCGTTCCACTCCAACCAGATTCCATTACCAGGAAACCGCCCGCATTTAACCATGTCTCTGAAGCATAGCCTCCATAGCCAGAATGATTCACCACATTCGCAGTCGTCACCCAGGGGGCCGCCAATGTACCCCATCTTCCACCATCATAAGTAGCCCGCAAAAAAGGACCTGTATTCTGTAAATACAAACTTGTTACATCTGCTTTTACAGGATGCGTTTCATAAGCCGTGTAGAAGGTATCAATTGCCGTTGCATTTGGCAGATAGGCCGTCTGGTAACTAATCACAGCACCTTTCTTAAAATTGGGCAGCCTGCTTTTCATATCCGTTAACACGGAAGCGAACACCGTATCGCGCGCTGCGCCATTACTATCCGTATATTTGATCCGCATACTCACCGTTCCCGCATCACTACTCACATCTGCCCAGGTAATCAGTGCTGCGCCATCATCCTGCATCTCTGCATTCGCAATGGCCCTGTTGCTCAGCGCACTCTGATACAGCTCTCCGTAGATATTCGCCGTCGCAGTAACGGGAATGGATATATTCCCATGTGCATCATAGGTCCTTACTTCAAAGCTCATCAAACCTTCCGGTAAAGAAGGTATGATCACTGAAGCAGTATCTACTCCGGTCGTCCGCACAACCGCTACCTCTGTTGAGTCCTGCCTGCTGTTCCAGAATACTTTGAATTTCGTGATCTTTGGATCAGAAGTAAACAACCCCCAGATCTGGGCCCTGCTCTTACCTGAAAAGGCTCTCACGGAATCCATTTTCCCAGGATAGACGATCGACCCGTTGGACATGTACTTATCCCTGTAATCATCCATTTTGGAGCAAGCCGCCAATAATGCCAGCATTGCTAATATGATAAACGCTTTTTGCATCGTAGTAGATTATTTTTATTAATTACCCCACAGCGTGAACTCTGCTATGTTTATAAAATATGAGCCCTGCCAGTTAGAAAGACTCCTGATTCTCACATACCGGTAAGCCGTCTGCAATGAAGGGAAATCAAACTGCCAGCCATTGTACGCCAGCGTTTGATCCGCTGTCGTTTCTGTTCCATAAGCTGATCCGGAAGGCTTGGTCACATGGCAGGTCACCAGTTTCGTCCAGGTCTGATCCAGTGCCCCACTTAAGCCAGGTGAATTGGATCCCCAGATCTCAAAATCCTTCACATTCCCTCTTACATAATATAAACTACCCGTTTCCTTATAAGGGTTCACCTGCATACGACTAAAGATGTGTGCCTTGCCCAGATCCAGTGTTACCATCTGTGATGAACTCGCCTGTTCTAATGTAAATAAACACTGTGGCCAGGTGGGATGCGCATTGCCATCATAGATATAAGCCACATCTGTACGTCCTCCATTATTCAGGATCTCCGCATCACCGGGTAATACATAATTACTCCATGCTGTTTTAGGCAGTAACTGTTCGAATATAGGCGTCAAGGTTTTATATAGCGTGTCGGAATAATTTAGCCACCTGTCTCTCACTACGAATGCATATTTCCGCTCTACTGCCGGTTGCTCTCTTACAGCACTTGTAATGACTGGACTATTGCTGTAGATATTCTCCATCCCGGTAGACTGCACCCATACACCCTGACCCGTAGAATCTACCAGTGGGATGATCGCGAGATTTTCCTCCGTAGGATTATCACAGGTCAGGTTAAATCCTCCAAATGTGGCTACCACTTTCAATGATCTTAGTGCCAGGTTAATCGGAGGCGTTAAGGGATTAACCGTAACCGTTACAGGTTCGGAAGCCACTTCACTGCCATTCACCGCATACAATTTGATGATATGCGGCAAGGTATCGCCAAAACCATCTACGGTGAGTGTGTTGACATAGTAAGACGCCTTTACTTCCCTGGAATGACCGGAAGACGTTTCGTATGTTGCCTTTACATAAGAAAGGTCTTCATTACCAGGAAGGGTATACGTCAGCGCGGCCTTACCATTCAGGTTCACCACCTTCACATTGCTGACAGCACCCGGCGCCCCACCGCTCTTAGAGACAGGTTTATGCAGATCATCCCGCGTACAGGATAAGGTGAAAATCAATAAAACCAGGATATATGATAACTTCATACAATTACTTTTTTACCAGTTAGGATTTTGAACCAGGTTCGGGTTTTTCAAAATATCATCCTCTTTTATCGGCCACAGATAATCACGGGGTGCTACAAAATGTCTTGCCAGGAAAGATACTTCCCGGTAATACAGCTCCGCTGTCTGCCCGCTCACGACCCAGCCGGTGACATTCCCGCTCAGCTCCTGTGCCGCCGTTTTCCAGCGTAGCAGATCCCAGAACCGATGCCCTTCAAAACACAATTCTATCGCACGTTCCCGCTGGATGATGGCCCGCATTCCTTCTTTGGTAGTATATTTATCCGGATTTTTACTGTATTGCGCCCAGGCGCTTTGCACCGTTTGCAAACCTGCTCTTGCCCTTACTTTATTGATGTATTCATACACATCGCCCCCCGGCCCCTGGGCTTCATTTAGGGCCTCCGCATATAATAAATACAAATCCGCTAACCGCATTTCAGGATAAGGATAAGAAGGATAGGTAAGGGTATTCCAGTCCATATGCCAGTTCACCGTTTTTTTCATATAGAACCCACAAACCGGCACGGGTGAGGACTGACTCAGCTCACTCCCTCTCGCCATGAGCCAGAAGGTGTTTTCATCGCTTTTAGACGGACTATTTGCCATGTACCATACTCCCCTGTCAAAACCGAGGTCAGCGTAATAACGGGGCTCCCTGTCGAAATTTAAACGGGCGGAGGTTTCCCCTTCCTTGATATTGAATCTTTCGTCGTGGTTCGCTACCCGCAATGTGGAGATGTTAGAAAAGTCCAGGGTTTTATCCTCATCGATAGGTACTCCATTCTTTGTATAGAACAGTTTCGCCATTTTGATGGTTGGCCCCATCAATGGATGCCCCGCCGTTTTGGAAGCCACTGCATTATCAAAATCGAATTGCCCGATACCACAACGTTGTAAGAAGGTACATGCCCAGGTGATATTGCTTGTACTCCCCCAGATCAGCTCACTGTTCCAGGGTTCACTCATAGCGTTGCGGATACTCATCTGTGTCATGGTGACATCACTCAGCGGAACAGTTTGCGCAGGAAAGGTATACAATTGAACTCCCTGAGCTGTTGCCAGATCTATCGCTTCCTTACAAGCCCTTGCTGCACGTTGCCATTTTTCAGCACTGTATGCAGGATTGAAAAGCGCCTGGCCATCCTTGTTTTTAAACGCAGTATAATCTGAGTTGCCATTGAACAAAGGACTGGCCGCCGTCACCAGCATTTTCGCTTTCAGTCCCAGTGCTGCCGGTTTTGTGATCCGCCCCAGTTCAGATGAAACGTTCATTATACTATTCGGCAAATGCAGGGTTGCCTCATCCAGCAGGTTCGCAATGTAATTCACCACGCTATCTACCGGCTGCCGCTTTACATAGGTTTCCTCAATCGGCACACTGATTGGCAGGTTCTTGTCAATGATAGGTATAGGCCCATAAGCCCTGAACATCAGGAAATGAAAGTATGCTTTCAATACCTGCACTTCGGAGACCCAGCGCTCGCGGGTATCAATATCAAGATCAGGTACCTTGCTCTGATCACTAACATTCTCCAGGAAAATATTACAGTCCCTGATCGCTTTATAACACGTTAATCCATCTCTGTCACCCGTCATGAAATTGGCAATAGGATTGGATATATTTTGATCTCCGTAAGGCATGCGCAGCACATTTGTAGACCTGATAGCACTGGTGGGGTCCAATACAAAGACCTCGTCACTGGCTGAAAGTCCTACATTATAGGTTGGATCGTAACCATTCGGCAAATAACCATAGCAGGTAAATAAGTATTTCTCAGCTTCTGTTTTCGAAGTAAATGCATTATCGATGGTAGCCACATTATCAGGTACCACATCCAGGAAGTTCTTCTTGCAGGATGTAGTGAGCAATGCTACCAATATGAACAAGCGAATATTTTTCATATAATTCTGTTCTTTTGTAAAAACTTAAAACCCTACACTTAATCCTGTGTTGAAAACCCTTTGAATAGGGTATCCCAGGCCGGAATCACCCATTTCCGGATCCCATATTTTGAAGGCGCTGATCGTAGCCAGGTTCTGGCCATTTACATAAAGCCTACCGCTGCTGAGGTGAAATTTTTTCAGGAGCTGCTCACTAAAATTGTACCCGATCTCTGCGGTCTTCAGGCGAAGAAATGAACCATTTCTTAACCACCAGGAGGAGGCCTGTGAATTATTTTCAGAAATGGCATTGTTCAGTCTTGGCCAGAATGCGTAAGAGTTCCTGTTGTCTTCTGACCAGTGGTCATCCGCTATCGCTTTTAGTAAGCCATTCTGATTACCGCCGTTGATGTAGAAAGGAGTAGTGTTCGCAGAATTGATCACAAAAGAGGACCTGCCTGAACCCTGGAATGCCGCACTGATATCAAAGTTTTTGTAGCCTACGGAAAAGAGCAGGCCATAGATCATTTCAGGTGTAGTGGGGAAACCAATAGGTACATAATCTGCATTGGAGATCGTACCATCGCCATTCACATCCCTGTATTTAATATCACCCGCCATGATACGGCCATATTGAATAGGAGAGTTGCTCACCTCAGCATCATCGACAAATAATTTTTCCGCTACCAGGCCATAGATCTGTCCAAGTGAATTACCCACTTTAGATAAATGCCCGTTGTTCTCCGCGTATTGCGGTTCTTCATTCACCAGGAGTTTGCTCTTTGCCAGGGTAAGTGTACCGCGGGCCTGTATCCATAAACTATGTTCGAATGTTTTCAGGTAGTTCATCATCAGGTCAATCCCTTTGCTGCTGGCCTTCCCGGAGTTTGCAGAGATATCAGCTTTCAAACCCATGGAGGATGGGATGGTACTTCTTACCATCAGGATGTTACTGCGCAATTGCCTGTAAGCATCTACCGTTACCGTCAGGTCCTTGAAGATGGTGAGGTCCATGCCAATGTTGGTCTGGCGGGAAAGTTCCCAGGTGATATCTTTATTCTCATAGCGGTTAATCGCTACCGTTGGCCTGCTGTAATTGAACTGTGTACCAAAATAACCGGTGGCACCACCGTTGAGATTTACATCAGACAAATAGAAGAAACGATCTGTTGAATTACCAATCTGATCATTCCCCACCAGGCCATATGTAAACCTGAATTTTAGCTGCTGTACTGTTTTGGAAAGTGGTTCAAAAAACTTCTCATTAGACACAATGTAACCTCCACCAATAGACGGAAAGAAACCAAAACGATGATTGGCTGCAAATCTTTCAGAGCCATTGAAACCGAAATTATATTCCAGTAGATAGCGGTTATCATAGCCATAGGTAAATCGCCCGGAAAGCCCCAGGTTCCTGGATGGGAGTGATAACTGGAGGGAGCTTGCATTGCCGGTGACATAGTTCCTGATAGTACCGATGAGCATACCTCCTACACTGTGTTTATCTTTAAAAGTCCTGGAGTAGTTCAGGGCAGTCTCAGCGTAGGTTGTACTGTTTACAATTTTATCACCGGGAGTATAGGTGAGGTATTCTGTAGGCGTAACACCTACACTACCCTGGCTACCGTCGTTGATGAGGGTGAGTCCTGTGAATTTACCCGCCAGGGTATTGGCGGTGTAATAATATGGGCTATACTGACGAGTGACTGCAAAATAAGCATAGCGTGTTGTATAAGCCATTACCCTTGCAGAGAGACCGGGTGTAATGGCATCCAGGTTTTGTTTTAAACTTAACTGTGCAGTAAGTGTGCTGGTGTTTGTGGCCTGAAATCCAGAGATCGATTTAGCATATGGATTTACATAGAGTGCACCACCACCAGGGATGATGGCATTCCCAAACAAGGGGTGTTTGACATAAGGCATCAGCTCAGCAGGATATACTGCCGGAAATGCTACCGGGTTACTCCAGATGGCATTATTAAATACCGCAGCACCGCCACCGATAGGACCATTGTAATCATCAAATTGACCTTTCAGGCTTACGAGTGCTTCTGTTGTTTTGGTAAGATTCAGGGTAACGTTTGATAACAATGAATAAGACCGCAACTTGATATTATTACTGAAATTATTCAGCTTGTTTTCCTTCAGAATACCATTGTCTATATTATAGGTCATAGCGAGGTAATACTTTGCTTTGTCGCTACCACCGCTGGCATTCACATTATAACGCTGGTTGTTCGTCCTGTTTTTTATCAGCTGCTTGATCCAGTTGTTATTAGGATATAAGAGGGGATCATCTCCGGCAGCGGTATGGTCTATTTTGTTCTGGGAATAGGGGAGTGCACTGAGCGGATTTCTTGTCAGTGCGGCTTCATTCGCCAGGTTCATATAGGTAATATTATCTGCCAGCGCAAAGTTCCGGGTATTAGAAGAGTTCGCATTTTCTACCCGGAAATTGAATTTCATCTTACCGATGGTACCTGTTTTTGTAGTTACCAGGATCACACCGTTCGCTCCTCTTGCACCATACAGTGCAGAAGCAGTGGCATCTTTAAGTACTGAAAAACCGGCGATATCATCTGGTTGTAGGCGGGCCAGGTCCCTGGAGGAAGATTCGATGTTATCAATAAGAATGAGTGGATCTACTTTCCCTGCGCCGAAAGTACCTACGCCCCTGATAAAGAACTGTGCATTGTCGGCACCCGGTTCACCGCTGCGCTGGTACGAGATGACCCCTGCAATTTTACCTGCCAGCATGGTGGTGAGGTTAGAAGTAGGGCCTTTCAGTTCTTTCGGGTTGATCGTCGTGATGGAACTGACCATACTCGTTTTCTTCTGGGTACCATAGGCCACCACCACCACATCCTTGATGGTATTGTCTTTGGGAGAGAGCATGATTTCAAATTCACTTTTCCCATTCAGGTTGATCTCCCGGGTTTCATAACCTACATATTGTACAAGCAGTACCTTGCTGCTGCCAGTCAGTTTCAGTTTAAAGAATCCACTCTGATCGGTAGTAGCCCCGGTGTTTGTGCCTTTCAGCATCACGGTGGCCATTGGCAGTGGGGCTTTGGTATCTTCAGCAATGACCTGACCTGTGATCACCTGTTCCTGTGTGGCAGGAGGATCTTTTGCAGGCGCTGTGCTGGCAACCGTTGCTGGTTTGTCTTCCTTCCGTATCAGGATGACGTTCTTCTTTATTTCATAGGCGAGCTTGCGTCCTTTCAATAAATCATCCAATACGGTGGTGACTTTGGCGTTGGTATAATTTACCTGGCCAATGATGTCGTTTTTAGGAATGTTGCCGCTGTAAAAAAAAGTAATGTCTGTTTGCTGTTCTATCGATTTAAATACCGCTTCCAGGGTCATGTTATTCCCTTTGATCGTTACAGTTGGCGGCGTGATGGTTTGTCCGCTCAAATGAGAATGCAGAAAGAGCAACAGTAGGGCAATAGTGGTTCGCTGCCAGGCAAAGGTTTTGCCGGCCGTTTTCATTAACGGGAAATGTCTCATGTTCCTTACTTAATTGTAGAATCTATATTGATGCGTCACGATACTAAGACGACAAGATTTGCAAACGGGTGAATGCCCAATAAAAAAAGTCAAAATATTTTATAAATGTCAAAATAACATTTATATTTATTCCAGACAATATCCCTTAGTAGCTTTTTTATCCGCGTTATACAATCAACCACTTAATTCTTTTTTATGCCTGAATATCCGGGAGATGATATTGTATTGCTCTTATTAAAAAATGGGGGCGCTGGCGACGCATTTGAGCTCATCTTTAAACAGTATTACCGATTGATGTGGACGAAGGCCTACCTGGGTACAGGAGACCCCAATGAGGCCGACGACCTCGTTCAGTCAGTGCTTTGCAGTATTTGGGAGAAGCAGTTGTATCATAACATAAAAGGTAATCTCAGGACCTACCTGCTCATCTCTGTTCGTAACCAGGTGAATGACTATCATAAGATCAGGTCGAGGATGCAAAAGCGTATTGAAAAGTATGCAGCGACAGTGGACCATTCGTGTTTCGAAGAATCGAAGCAGGGTGCTGTCGTGAATGAACATTTCCAGGAGCAATTACATGAGTTGCTGCGCGAATTTCCCACACAGCGTCAGCGGGCGTTTAACCTGGTGTATCTGCAACATAAGAAATACCATGAGGTGGCAGATAACATGGGCATTAGTGTGAACTCACTGAAAACGCATTTGAAGATTGCAGTGAAAACATTGCGTAATAAGCTGGATTTGCCATTTTCAGAATAATCTATAAGACTGTACAAATGATACCATATATAGAACAATTGATGTTGGAGAAACTTTCCGGGTGTATTTCGGCGGAGGATGATGCGGAGCTGTTGCAGATGATGGAAGCGCATCAGGAATTGAAAGTAGTCTATAAAGGATTGGAGGAGCGCTTAGGAGAGCCAGTGGCACAGGAGTACCTGGCACATCTGGATGAAGATGCATTGTGGGAACAAAGAAAGTACCATTTCAAAAAACGCAGATCCAACAAGTGGCTGTATGCAGCCGCGGTGTTCATATTATTAGTCAGCTCTTCCCTGTTTTATTTTTTGCATTTGCCTGTCGCAAAACCATTGGCAGCTAAGGGCATTGTTTTGCAACTCGCCAATGGGCAACAAATAGATCTTTCGGATACGACAAAGAAAGGAACATTAAAAGTAGGTACTACTGAAATTCATGTGTCAGGTAAATCCCTTACCTATGATAACGGCGCAGGCGGTGCCGAAACAGTGATGAATGTACTGCGCGTTCCGGCAGGTAAAGATTACAAGCTGGTACTGGCAGATGGTACGGAGGTATGGATGAATGCAAAATCAGAGATCCGCTTCCCGATGGCTTTCAATGCAGGAAAGAGGGAAGTGACCATAAGCGGGGAAGCTTTTTTCTCTGTGAAGAAAGATCCTGCACGGCCTTTTATTGTGCATGCAGGAGAGGTGTCAGTAGATGTACTGGGTACTACTTTTAATATCAATGCTTATGGCAGTCCGCGCATTGCACTGGCTTCCGGTAAGGTGGTAGTGAAAGGGAGTAACAGTGATAAAGCAGTAGCCCTGAGCCCTGGATTCGAAGCAACCTATAGCCAGCACCTTTTCAGTATAGCAACTTTTGATGAGCGCAATACACTGGGCTGGATGAGCGGGAAGTATTATTTCAGGCATGCTACACTAAAAGAAATAGGGGCCGTCATCAACAGGTGGTTTGATATCGAAGTCGTTTTTGAAAATAGTGCAGCGGAGCACCTGGACCTTACAGGGATACTTACCAGGCAGGATGGTCTGAATGATTTTTTGGATAACCTGGAAAAAACAACCGGCATTCAATATGAATATAAAAATGGCATATTAAGGTTCAGGTAGCTTCCTGTCAAACGGACATTTAAAGTGAGCGCCCCTGTTTTTATTCCAAAATAGTTCATTTTCGCCTCTTTATTGATCATTATCACCATCTCTTATGATTTAAAGCACGTTTTATCCTTTGCGCTCATAATACCTTCACATATTATGAAAACAAATCAGGATATTACCTTATCGCCTGATCTGCAAAGCCACAGCGCTGGCACTGGACCTACAAGGACACAACATCCTGTATACGCCAATTTGCTGCCACCCTGTAACCAAACCTGCCCAGCAGGCGAAAACATCCAGGGATGGCTCTCGCTGGCTCAGGCTGGCAGTTATGAAGCTGCCTGGCGCACGATCATGGAAGACAATCCATTTCCCGCCGTCATGGGCAGGGTATGCTATCACACCTGCGAGGTACAATGTAACCGTTCGCAAATTGACAGTGCTGTCAACATCCACGCTGTAGAAAGATTTTTGGGAGATGAAGCCCTGAAGCAGGGCTGGACCATCGATAAGGCGCCGCCTACGGGCAAGCGTGTGCTCATCGTTGGGGCAGGGCCAGCAGGCCTTTCAGCTGCCTATCATTTAGTGCGAAAAGGACATACGGTAGAAATACATGAAGCAGGACCCATTGCAGGCGGTATGATGCACTTTGGCATCCCCGCTTACCGTTTACCCCGCCATGAACTGGACCAGGAGGTAGCGCGTATCAGTAATATGGGCGTGACTGTAAAATACAATCATAAAGTAGAAAACCTGCTGCTCGAAAAAGAGCAGGGGAAATTTGATGCTGTTTTTCTTGCAATCGGTTCTAACCTCTCTAAGAAAGTAGATCTCCCTGCAAAGGATGCCTTTAAAATGATGGATGCACTTGCTTTTCTGAAGCAGGTAGAAGATGGCAACGTACCCAAACTTGGCCGTCGTGTAGCAATCTATGGTGGTGGTAATACTGCGATGGATGCTGCCCGTACAGCAAAAAGGCTGGGTGTGGAAGATACCATGATTATTTATCGTCGTGACAGGGCCAATATGAGTGCACATGATTTCGAAGCGCAGGAAGCTTTGGAAGAAGGTGTAAACATACACTGGCTGCGTTCCATTAAATCAGTGGAAGGCATGACAATGACGGTAGAAGTGATGGAGCTGAAAGATGGCAAACCTTACCCTACAGGTCAGTTTGAAACACTGGAAGCAGATAGTCTGATCATGGCCCTGGGCCAGGAAGCAGATACTGGGTTCCTGAAAAATATACCTGGTATTACATTCACACCGGATGATAATGTTTGTGTAGACAGCAGTATGATGACTGGTTATGCGGGCATTTTTGCGGGTGGTGATATGGTACCTGGTCAAAGAAACGTGACCACAGCTATCGGTCATGGTAAAAAGACCGCGCGTAATATAGACGCTTTCCTGAATGATGAGGTGTATACACCATCTGCTAAACCTCCGGTGATAGGTTATGAAAAACTGCATCGCTGGTATCGCACTTATGCGCCACAGGGTGAGCAGGCTATGAAGCCTGCAGCAGAACGCATTGGTGGATTTGATGAAGTAAAGTACGGTCTGCAGGAAAACGAAGTATTGTTTGAAGCCCGGAGATGTCTGTCCTGTGGTAATTGTTTTGAGTGCGATGGTTGCTTTGGTGCCTGTCCGCAAAAAGCAATCACAAAGCTCGGCCCCGGCAATGGCTATTCCTTCAATTATGATATTTGCACCGGTTGCGCAGTATGTAGCGAGCAGTGTTCCTGCCATGCTATCGAAATGGTGCCCGGACCGTAAATCAACCACTACTATGTCACAAGAGATTACACCTGTTATAGCAACACTGGACGGCAATGAAGCCGTGGCCTATATCGCTTATCGCGTTAATGAAGTATGTGCAATTTATCCGATCACGCCTTCTTCTACCATGTCTGAACTGGCAGATGAATGGGCTGCTGCAGGATTAAAAAATATCTGGGGCCAGGTGCCGGACGTAATAGAGATGCAAAGTGAAGGTGGTGCTGCCGGTGTGGTGCATGGCTCTTTGCAGGCTGGCGCTTTGACTACTACATTTACAGCATCACAGGGTTTGATGCTGATGTTGCCTAATATGTACAAGATAGCCGGAGAGCTGACCTGTGCTGTGTTTCATGTGGCTGCAAGGTCACTCGCTGCGCAGGCTTTGTCCATCTTCGGCGATCATAGTGATGTGATGGCAGCCCGTACCACTGGTTTTGCCATGCTCGCTTCTGCTTCTGTACAGGAGGCGCATGACCTGGCACTCATTAGCCAGGCAGCTACCCTCAAAGCACGCATTCCTTTCATGCACTTCTTCGATGGATTCCGTACTTCGCATGAAATCAATAAAATTAAACTGATCCCTGACGCACAGATCAAAAGTATGATCAGTGATGAGCTGGTGAACGAACATCGTTTTCGCAGCCTGAATCCTGATCGTCCTTTTATCAGAGGTACTGCGCAGAACCCGGATGTATATTTCCAGGGCAGGGAAACGGTGAATCCTTTTTATGCAGCAGCACCGGGTATTGTGGAAGATGCCATGAACCAGTTCGCAGCCCTGACGGGTCGTCAGTACAAACTGTTTGAATATTATGGTCATGAGAAAGCAGAAAGAGTTGCTGTTGTAATGGGTTCCGGTGGTGAGGTACTGAAAGAAACAGTACGGGTGCTGCTGGAAGCCGGTGAAAAAGTAGGGGTGGTGCTGGTGAGATTATTCCGCCCATTCTCTGCTGAACATTTATTAAACGCATTACCTGCTACGGTTGAGAAAATCGTAGTACTGGATCGTACAAAAGAACCCGGTGCTTCCGGCGAACCTTTGTACCAGGATGTGGTTACTTATCTCTGCCAGGCGTATTCAGAAGGCCGTTTGGAAAAACTGCCCCGTATTATTGGCGGCAGATATGGTTTGTCTTCCAAAGAGTTTACACCAGCAATGGCGAAAGCTGTATTGGATGAACTGAAGAAAGCCACACCCAAACATGGTTTTACGATTGGTATCAATGATGATGTGACGCATACCAGCCTCAGTTTTGATCCATCTTTCCACCTGGAACCGAAAGACAGGGTATGTGCTTTGTTTTACGGATTAGGTGCGGATGGTACTGTGGGTGCGAATAAGAATAGTATTAAAATCATTGGTGAAGAAACGGATCTGTATGCGCAGGGATATTTTGTATACGATTCCCGTAAGTCAGGTACGATGACTGTTTCACACTTACGATTTGGTAAGGATCCTATTCTGGCCCCATGGCTGGTAGACAAGGCAGATTTTATTGCGTGTCACAAATACAACTTTATCAGTAAAACGGATATGTTGCAAAGTGCGCGGCCTGGTGCTACCTTCCTGCTGAATAGTCCGTATCCTGCCGGTGAAGTATGGGATCATCTGCCACGTGCTGTACAGGAACAACTGATAGAGAAACAAATGAAGCTGTATGTGATCGATGCTTCCAAGGTGGCAATAGCCGCTGGTATGGGGCAGCGTATCAATACGATTATGCAGACCTGTTTCTTTGCATTGTCCAATGTATTGCCGGCTGATGAAGCGATAGAGCAGATCAAGAAATTCATTTATAAATCTTACAAGTCAAAAGGTGAAGCCATCGTACAAAAGAACTACCGTGCGGTAGATGATACGCTGGAACACCTGTTACGTGTGGAATTGCCTGCGAAGGCTACCAGTACATTGCCAATGGATGCAGGTATACCTGCGGAAGCACCTGCCTTTGTACAGGATGTAACGGCGATGTTGCTGGAAGGAAAGGGTGACCTGATACCGGTGAGCAAGATGCCGATAGATGGTACTTACCCCAGCGGTACTACGAAATGGGAGAAAAGGAATATTGCAGATGTGGTGCCTGTATGGGAATCAGACAGCTGTATCCAGTGTGGTAACTGTAGTTTTGTGTGCCCGCATAGTGTGATCCGTTCCAAATTCTATCATGAAAGCTACCTGGAGAAAGCGCCGGAAGGGTTCCCTTCAGCGCCGATCAATGCCCGGGGTTTCCCTGAAACACGGTATACATTGCAGGTATATCTTGAAGATTGTACGGGTTGTAAATTGTGTGTACAGGCTTGTCCTGCGGTAGATATCAAAGATGCCAGCCGCAAGGCGATCAACATGGCACCGAAACCATCCCTGGTGGAGGGCCGTGAGCAGATCCGCTTCTTTGAAAGTATGCCGGTGAACAATCGTGCAGAGCTGGATTTCTCAACGGTGAGAGGGGCGCAGTTCCTGGAACCTTTGTTTGAGTTTTCCGGTGCATGTTCCGGTTGTGGAGAAACACCTTACGTGAAATTACTGACACAGTTGTTCGGCGATAGATTACTGGTAGCGAATGCAACGGGTTGTTCATCTATTTATGGTGGTAACCTGCCTACTACACCCTGGTCTGTGAACAAGGATAATCGTGGTCCGGCATGGTCTAATTCTCTCTTTGAAGATAATGCGGAGTTTGGATTAGGCATGCGTGTAGCAGCAGATAAGCAGTTTTCAATCGCACATGCATTGCTGGTATCACTGCAAGCGGAGCTGAATGATGATGGCCTGGTAGAAGGATTGCTGCATGCGCCGCAACAACTGGAATCACAGATCCTGGAACAAAGGAACAGGGTAGCTGTGCTGAAAGATAAATTGCAGGCATTGCGTGGAAATACGCTGGCCGCGCAGTTGATGGCGGTAGCAGATCATTTGGTGAAGAGAAGTGTGTGGTTGTTGGGTGGTGATGGATGGGCATATGATATTGGTTCATCAGGTCTGGATCACGTGTTGTCTACAGGACGTAATGTAAATATACTGGTGCTGGATACAGAGGTGTATTCCAATACTGGTGGACAGATGTCCAAGGCAACGCCAACGGCGGCTATTGCTAAGTTTGCAGCAGCTGGTAAGAAGGTGGGTAAGAAAGATCTGGCCATGCAGGCAATCTCTTATGGGAATGTATATGTAGCGCAGATTGCGATGGGTGCGAACCCGCAGCAAACTTTACTGGCAATGCGTGAGGCAGAAGCTTATAAAGGACCTTCACTGATCCTGGCATATAGTCACTGTATAGCGCATGGTATAGATATGGAGAAAGGATTGACGCAGCAACAGTTGGCGGTGTCCAGTGGATATTGGCCTTTGATCAGGTATAATCCGGCATTGCGGGAGGCGGGTAAGAATCCTTTTGTATTGGATTCTCCAAGGCCGGCGGTGAAGTTTGCGGACTATGCTTATAATGAGACGAGGTACAAGGCGCTGGCGGCAGCGAATCCGACTGAGGCGAAGCGATTGATGGGATTGGCGCAGGAGCTGGTGGATCTGCGGTATAAGAGTTATGAGAACATGGCGACCTGGAAGGCGGAAGAGTTTACGCCGGTAGCGTAGCCGAATTAATAATGTTTGGTGGGAGCTTTCAATTTATTTGAAAGCTCCTTTTTATTTTATACTCTTTTAATAGACAAGTTTGTAAATCACCTCTTCCACCTCCGCCTGCCTTGCATTAGCAAACCCCTTATCCGTACCCACTTTTACAAATCCACATTTCTCCAACACTCTCTGAGAACCAATATTATCAAAAGCCGCTCTACCAAAGATCGGCCTGGTACTCACCTCGTTGAGCAATTGCCTGAGTGCTGCAGTGGCAATCCCCTGCCCCCAATATGCCTTGTCGATCCAGTAAGTGACCTCTGCATCTCCATGCATCACAAACTTCGCAATACTACCTGTAATCACATCATTGACGAGGATGGTGCACATATGAATAGTAGGGTCATCGACGAATTTTGCATATTTAGTCAGATAGGCCTCCCTATCGCCTGGGTCTTTAGCGGTAAAAGCGGCTAAATAATTTGCTTCCTGATCCAGCTGAAAGGTAAAAAAGTGGGCTAAGTCGGATATGATAGTTTTTCTTAATTGGATAACCGGGGGCATGTTGTTCCTTTTCGCGAATATATCCATTTTATAATAAGACATGCGCTTGCCGTCTTCAGTGCGAACCTTATTCATCTATTACACTAACGGAGTACTAATACACCACGATAAGGTCACTTCAATATCGATTGGATATTGAAGTGACCTTATCGTGTACTTATAGTGAACCGATAATGCCCTTATCCAAGTATATCCGGGTCGAAGAAAGGAGCCTGATTCTCCCGTAAATAGTGGGATATAAGATCCTGTACATCAGACAGGTCACCTGACAGTAGTTTCCTTTCTCCCTGACCCTCATCATTCAGTACATAGAAGTATTGCGGTACTTTTATACCATTACACGTGCGATTATGGAAAAAATTCCTCTTGTTTATTCCTGCTCGGGTTGTTCCAGTGCTGCGCAAATGGCTAATTACCTGGCGATTCAACTGGACAGACAGGGTATAGCTGAAATGTCCTGCATTGCAGGAGTGGGCGGAAATGTAAAGAAACTGGTCAAAACGGCCCTGAGTGGCAGAAAGATCATCGCCATAGATGGCTGCCCCCTGGCTTGTACCAAAGCATGCCTGGCTAATCACTCCCTGCAACCTGACCTGGAGATGGACCTATCCCGTATGGGTGTGTCCAAAAGACAGCATGAGGATTTTGACCAGGAACAGGCGAATGTAATTCTGGAAGCGTTAAAAAAATCAATCAATGGAGAAGCCTACACCCATTAAGCGAAGTAAAGCATTTATACAACTTTCCAAAGATCACCACTTTGGCTTATTACTGGTTTGGAAAATAAGGCAGGACCTGGCGAAAGTAAGTCCCGCAGATAAGATCAGCAAATATGTAATTGAGTTTTTCGATGATGAACTGGAGGCGCATTTTAAAGAGGAAGAAGATTATTTGTTTAGTAAGCTGGATGCTGCAGACCCATTGCGTGAGCAGGCTGAAGGGGAGCACAGGGCGATCTGTAACCTGATTGCATCGATCAAAAGAACTACGACAGATAAGGCCCTGCTTCAGCAGTTTGGAGATCTGCTGGAGGCACATATCCGTTTTGAAGAGAGAACGCTTTTTAATTATATGCAGGAACATATGAGTGCAGCAGACCAGGAGCAATTGTTACAACACACCAACAGAAGAAAGAACTGAACATGATCATTCATCAAAATACAAAAATAGGTGCCATCTTAAAACATCACCCGGCGTCGCTGGATGCTATCGTTAGCATTTCACCGAAATTTGAGAAACTGCGCAATCCCATCCTGAGAAAACTCATGGCTGGCCGTGCAACCATTGCTATGGCCAGTAAGATTGGAGGCTGCCAGGTAACTGATTTTTATACGAAACTAGCTCCGCTGGGATTTGAAATTGATCCTGCTATACCTGCTAATGCAGCAGAAGAACAGGAACTGCCTGCGTTTATTCAATCGTTAGATGAGGAACAGGTAGTGGTACTCGATGTGCGCCCTGTTATTGCTGCAGGAGAAGATCCGTTGAGTCTCATCCTGCAAACAATCAAAACGATCCAGGCCGGGCAGGTTTTAAAAATAGTCAACACATTCGAACCAACGCCTTTAATGATCTTATTGAAGAAACAGGGTTTTGAGGCATATGCAGACCACATCGAAGAGGACCTGGTAGAAACCTGGTTTTATAAAAATGCTGACATCAATATAAAAGTGCAGGCGGGTAACTGGGAGGAAGCATTGAAAAGATTTGAAAACAAATTGCAAACAATTGATGTGCGTGCATTGCAGATGCCCTTGCCAATGCATACCATCCTGGAGAGCCTGGATACCTTGCCGGAAGATAAGGCCTTGTTTGTCTATCATAAACGGATCCCGGTATTTCTGTTACCCGAACTGGCGCAGCGTGGATTTGAGTACAGGGCAAAGGAGCTTGCAAGTGATGAAGTACACCTATTAATTTTCAGGAACTGATGAGTGATGTTATTTACACCACTACCCATCGCGTGGTGGTACCATTTTATGTATACGCGGGGCTTGCATTTCTCATCGCTACCCTCATGTTGTTTACCAGTTCCGGGGAGTTTTCGGGCCACTACTTCCAGCCGCATATCCTGGCTATTACACATACGATGGCGCTGGGATGGGGTACCATGATTATTTTGGGGGCAAGTCACCAGTTATTGCCGGTATTGATTGAGGGGGAATTGTATAGTGTTAAGCTGGCTTACCTGGCGTTTGTATTTACGGGAATTGGTATTGTGTTGTTAGTATGGGCCTTTTATATTTTTGATATGGGTTGGCCGGCAAAGTATGGTGCATTGCTGATCAATGCGGGTGTGTTGGTGTTTTTTGTGAATGTAGTGATGAGCATTGTAAAGACGAAGAAGGAAAATATACAGGCGATCTTTATGCTTACAGCTACGGGTTGGCTTGTTTTTACTACGCTGATAGGTGGTTTACTGATCTGTAATTTTACGGAGAATTTACTGCCGGATGGTTCACTGCATTATCTTTCCCTGCATGCACATGTAGGGATAGCAGGATGGTTTTTACTGTTGGTGATTGGAGTAGGTTCACGCCTGATCCCCATGTTCCTGATCTCTAAATACGAGCATCCCCGTATACTATGGAGTAGCTACGGCCTGATCAATGGTGGACTGATTGCGTTTATTTTTATTTTCCTGAAAGATGCGCCGCTGGTGTTTTATATGATTCCTGTAGTGTGTGTGGCACTGGCCATTGTGTTGTTTGGAATCTATTGCAGGAAGGCTTACCACGTAAGGATCCGCAGACAGATAGACGAAGAAATGAAGATCTCCCTGCTCGCTGTAATGATGATGGTATTGCCACTGGTCTTTTTGATTGCGGTCATCGTCACGCTTATCTCTTTTTCTACAGATGTACACCTGGTGCTGGCTTATGGTTTTACGATTTTCTTTGGGTGGTTGACGGCCATTATTTTAGGTATGACTTTTAAGACGTTGCCATTTATTATCTGGAACAAGGTATATCATGCCAGGGCGGGAACAGGGGCGACACCATCCCCGAAAGAACTCTTTAGCAGTAAGCTTTTTAATAGTATGGCCCTTTGTTTTATAATTGGATTTTTTGTTTTTGCGGCAGGTATTGTTATTCCAAATGGATTGGCGATGAAGACAGGTGCGCTGTTATTATTGCTGTGTGCTTTTCTTTATAATGCGAACGTTTTTAAATTACTCTTTCATAAAGACATTATGCTATGATCGCGCATACGGAAAAAGCCATTGAAGCGCTTGCTGCGTTGCGATGGGTATTTGATCCTGAAGTAGGATTGAATGTGGTAGATATGGGTTTGATCTATGAACTCAGTGTGGATGAAGATGCAAAGAAGATATTGGTGCTAATGACTTTGAGTACACAGTATTGTCCGATGGGGCAGTCAATCGTAGATTCAGTGAAAAGCAGGCTGGAATTGTCCTACCCGGAGTATGTTATTGAGATAACAGTGACGTTTGAACCGGCATGGAGTATGGAAATGATATCAGCAGAAGGTCAGGAATTTTTAAACAGGTAATCTGATGCTTAGCTTCACATGTAAGATGGCTATTAAGGCGGCAATTTATTTGTCGTCCAGACATAATAGCGGGGAGAATGCGGGTATTAAAGAAATTGCGGAGTGTATAGGTGCCAGTGAGCATACGGTGGGCAAGATGCTGCAGGTATTGGTAAAGCAAGGGGTGATCAGGAGTATGAAAGGGCCGGCAGGTGGGTTTTATATTTCCGGGGAGCAGATGAAACAGCCGGTCATGGCTATTGTGGATGCGATAGATGGCAGACAGGTGTTTAAGGAGTGTGGACTGGGCCTGAGTAAGTGTTCGGCTACGCGACCCTGTCCGATCCACCATGAATATAAGGTAGCGAGGGAGCTGGTAGAACAGTTATTTAATACGAAGCGGATCGAAGATTTACGTGAGCCGGTAAATAGCGGAGTGGCGTACCTGATAGGGTAGTAGTTAAAATATCATTTAATTGAGTATTTTTGCCCTTTCAGATTATTGCACGTAAACAAGGACCCATGCGCACTTTATTGAAACCTATATGTCTATTGTTATTTCCTATTGCCAGCTTCGGACAAAAAACCATTTTTCCCGGCAGCCCGGACATCAACACTTCCCGCTTAAAATCCGAAAGAACATTGTTCACTATCTATTATGTAAAAGGTACAACCTGGACGAATAAGGGTACTTATACAAATGATGTAACAATTCTTGGGAATGAGCTGAAACTGGTGACCGACTACAAGGATGAAAAAAATGAGCGGTATAAAAAACGAACCTCTGTAGCCAATGCAACAACACTGGAACCACTGAGCTATAAGTCAGAAGGAACTAAAAGTATACTGGAGCTGAGTTTTGGAGCCAATATCACCGGCAAAAATCATTTCCTGAATGGCGATAAGGACAAGCAGATCTCCATGAAACCCGCTGGTAAATTTGTCGATTTCAATGTAGCTGAATTGCTCTTTACCACCTTGCCCCTGGATGTAGGTTACAAGGCAACGATCCGTGAATTTTACTACGTTAATAACCCGGATAGTATATTATCCAACTACATCATTAAAGATGTAAAAAGCTATATCCATCGCTCTCCTAAAACAGGGAATCACGAAACCTGGCTGGTAAGTGTATTGGAGGAGGAAAGCGGTGCTGTTTACACCTACATCATAGATAAAAAAGATCACCGCATCTGGCAGCGTGAAATGCCTGCCGGAGGGGGGATAACGGAAGTATGTGTAAATGAGGAACTGGATTATCAGCCCATCGCTGCCAGGTTTGACAAGGAATTGTCTTTGCAGCAATTAGAGAAAGGAAACAGCGTAATCACAGGTACTGCTTTTGCCAGGGATCATGGCAGGAGCAAGGTAGCTGTGGTGAACATTAACAGGGCGCAGTATGCACCCAAAGGCACAGTTGTGTCTATCATTCCTAATTCAGACTACCTGGAAGAATGGAAGGCGGTCAATAAGAAGATCGCCAAAAAGAATAAGTTGCCGCAGGTACCGATCGATCCAAATGTATCGGATTGTATCAGGAAGACGACTGTGTATGATGATAAAGGGCATTTTGAGTTTACAAACCTGATGCCGGGTGAGTATATATTGATCACCACTTTTGGTTATACGCATCAGTACTCTTACAGTTATTATGCAGGAACTTCCTACCTGATGCATCCGAGTGGGGCAGTGTTGTCATCTAATAATGTTTATAATACAGCCAATGCATCAACCGGGGCGACTGCCGAAATAGAGATGAAAGTAAGGATCCGTAAAGATGGAGATAAGGTGGATGTAGACCTGAAGGATGTACGGTGATAAAGTTTGTATAGTCGTTGCCGGGAGCTTGTATCATTGCTATTGATACAAGCTTTTTTTATGGGGCTTTGTAAGATTGAAATCATATAGTAAAACCCTGATCAGGCCGGACTTTAGGATGGCCTGTACGCAGTTTTTTCGCGCAGGATAATATTTTATGACGCATTATGTAGCCGTCTCCTTTGCTAAACCCAAGGTCTTTCCTTGTGTTCCTGCCAGGGGCGCACTGTGTTTTAGGAAAGCAGTTATATACATTCCCGGAAGGCTGGTATTTTGCGGTTTCAAAGGAATCGTTTGAATGAAGTGTACTGCCTGCAATCACGTCATGGAAAGGAAAGTTATAGTTGTATTACATAATTGATGCGGTGCTGCTGCTAGAAAATACAAAGTAGTTGGTATTTGCGAAATAATATAATTGCTGGAACTTCGTACATTCAATTATCAACCAACCCCAATCGTATGTTAGAAAATACCGGACGTGTTTCATTCCTCTTTTATGGTTTGTTCATTATTATCACTGTCGTTGCGATGGTGGTGGCTTACCGTGTTATCTTAAAAGGGAAGATCCCGACGGATAAGCTGGAAAAAATGATTGAGTTGTTTAAGTACGCAATTGTGACGGTGGCCATAGGCACGGTTACATTGATTGTGTCGGATCTGTTTAAGGAACGGGAGCAGGATGTAAAGGAGATAGAATATTTTGGTAAGTATGTGGATGAGGTGGAGAACGTGGATGGTATTGCCAAGCGGTTTTTGTTATCGAGGTATTTCTCTGTCGTTGCGCCGAGTGGGCCATTGCAGGAGGCCTGGAGAGCGTATTATGATACGACTAAGATTGAATATGAGAAGTATTTACAGGATAAAAAGGAACAGGCCGTGCTGGATACTTTGCCCAAACTGACACCTGCACAGGAGCAGAAAAAGGCGGAACTGGATATGCGGATAGAGCAATTGGAGGCGCCTTTGGCATCGACTGTTAAGACGATACCTCAGACGGTGTATATACAGATTGCGGATGAGGATCAGCGAAAGCGGGGGAATGATTTAAGAGCGAATTTGAATGGAGGAGGTTTTAACGCACCGGGAGTGGAGAATGTGGGTAGGAAGGGATTGTATATACCAGGTAGTACGGAAGTGAGGTATTATGGGGAGGATGACCTGGCGGGGGCATTGCGTTTGATAACTGAGTTGAAGGCGATGAACCTGGGATTGAAGATAAAGGATGATCCTGTGAAGGTGAAGAAGGGGAAGGTGGGAACGTATGAGATCTGGTTTTCAAGGTCGTAGATATAGGCTCGCTCTCAGAGCGGTTTTTTTATGGCTGTTCGTTTCGCGCTTTTTATATTACTTTGCTGTTTTAATTATCTATGGCGCTCATTAATTTTAGATTGAAACATCCGGATCTTATTGTTCCATGGGGTGATGCTCCGGATACCAGTATGGATTGGTTTGGATTGACGGAAGGAGAATATTGGCTGGATCTTAAGAAGGCGACTCTATACGAGTATACGGATGAAATATTGAGGGGTGATCATGATACTCGTTATGTAGAATTTCAAATAGCCCGTTTGATAGAAGACTGGACAGGTATCTTTGCATCTATTGCGGAAGCTGTTCCGGATGGCTTTTATTCAATAGCTAATAGTTGTAGTTATTTGTACAGGTTTTATGGTGCGGTGCAGCAGCTGCAGGATCGTTTAACGGCAGATGCAGCAGAGGATGTGCAAGCGAAATATGACCGTTATGACAAGGCGATAGATTGGATTTATAACAGAACCTTGTTGGCTCCGCATTTGACATGTGCGCCGGGGCTTAGTTTTTTCAGGAATGGAGATAAGCTGGCGCTGGTATGGAAAGCTGATCACCGGGTGGAGAGTAATATTCCTGTATGGACAGCAAAGAATGGGGAAATTGAACTGCCGTATGAGGTGTTCGTCAGGGAAATGGAGGAATTTGGTGAGCGCTTTTTTAGTGCGATGGATGAGCAGGTGCAATTGGCGGTAGAGAAGGATTGGGGGAATACTAAAATCAATAGCGCGCGATTGGTAAAGGAGCAGCAGGAGAGAAGGGCGGCGTTTCAGAAAAAGGTGGCAGTGTTGAAAGAGGAGGTGATGAATCCAACGGATTGGAAATTGGTAAATGCGGTGATAACAGAAATGTTTAGTTAGGGGTTTGCATAAAATAGGAGCTATGAATGATTTATTTGATGCGGAGAAAGGGTTGTACCGGGTTTCGGATTTTCAGGAACTGGTTAGCACGCCATTTTATGGAGAAGTGAATGCGGCTGGCTGGATGCGTACGCTGGCAGGTGATTTTGCCGAGATAGTTGAGAAAATTGAGATGAATGGAAATATAACGGCGGTTGAGGAGGAGGAATTGCGCGCATTGAAGTTGAGTGAGGAGGGGCAGATAGCGCGTGAGATTATTTTGAATGACTGGAAGTTATTGAGTGATTACGGCGCATTGCCGGCATTGAATGTCATTAGTTATTATGAACAGGATGAGAGCTACCCGTTTTTTCCGACGGATGTGTATTCGTTTCATGTAGATCGGTCTCCGGTAGCGCTGGATACTTTTTTGTGTACTTATTATGGGGATGCGAGTGAGATCTTGCCGAATTCGCAGGGGGAGAAGAAGGTGTTGATTCCGGAGATAAGGGAGGAGCTGAGGAAATTGTATGGTGGGGGAGAGATGGGTTTTGAATCCTTTTTGGAGGAGCACTTTTTTGATTTGCATTACCAGGCGAAGCCTGGTGCAGGGATTGTCAATCTGGGGGTGGGGAATTTGTGGCGGTTGGCGTGTGATCATCCCGGGAGTGAGGTGTTACCTTGTTTGCATCGGGCACCGAGGGAGCAATCGGGGAAGAAGCGATTGCTGATGATCTGTTGATGCTGGGGTCTTGGGGATGTACTTTGTGTTTACATAAGAGAAAGGGATGGGGGAGCTAATTCGTTCTTTAAAAACCTGTTAAGAAAATTTTATAAAAAGAAATTAAATATTACATTTGCATCCCGTCGTAAAATTTACGACTTACCGGAAACGGGACGTAGCGCAGCCCGGTAGCGCGCTTGCATGGGGTGCAAGAGGTCGCAAGTTCGAATCTTGTCGTCCCGACAATGTACAAATGGTATAATTAAGGCAGATAATGCTTTATTATACCGTTTTTTTGTTTGAATTGGCTATATTCCCTTCCTCTAATAATACTGCAGTGTAATTTTTTTTTGTATTATTAGTTAAACCTAATGATTTATTTAATGAAATAATTTGGTTTAACTGAAATAGTATAAGTTCTGAGTTTATAAGCAGCCCTTATTTTCTTATTTAATAGTTAGTCTTATTATCTTTTAATAGTCATATTGACAAACGAAGATGAGGCCTTGCATTAAATTGTTCACGTTTTTCGAGAAAAACCAACGTACTTTTTACAATCAAAAAATCCATGTTTATGAATGTATTACTTGTCGGATTCTCCACGACTGGAAAATCCTCCCTTATTAATGAACTTTCAGGACAACTACCTGACAATGTGGAAATGATTGATTCTGATAAAGCTATTTCAAAAGATTTCGACGGACACATTTACAAATTATTTCTCGCCCAACATGATATTAAAGATCCTATTGCACGAGTCTCAATTATGGAATCTATTCATCAAGGTGAGAATAACTTTATAAGAGACCTAAAACTGAAAAAGCAACCTTATATTGCAGCAATTGCACCCAATGTACATACCAGGCCGGAGTGGCATAATTTTCTTTATAGTGTTAATCCTTTTGTAATATTTCTTAAAGCTGAAATAGAATCAGTTTATAAAGGGCTAAAAATAAGGGAAGAAAAACTTTACCAAACCCATAAGGATAATTCTGGATTTGGTATATGGAACCTATATGTAACACGTTTTTATGATGAAGAGAAAGGACAATACCTTGAACTTCCCGAATCAGTGGCAAAGCAGAATATTTCTGAGTTGATTCAGATTAATGAAAAAGAATATAAAAAAATTGCCAATGCAACTTTTGAAGCTAACGAAATTGCAAGTTGGCATCGTGATTTTCAGCAAATAAAAAAAAATGAGGTATTAAATTTAATCAAAGCTAAGATTATGGATACTTAATATACACTTATGTATAGTAAGATTTCCCGAGAATAGTCTGATGAGATGAAGAAAATCTTTTATTAAAGGTCATCCATCTTTGAGGGGCAATTAGCAAAGAATTGTTCAATTTTTGTTCAAATCTGCTATAAAAAAATTTCAAAAAGTGTCGGGTACCCCGACTTTTCGATTTTGATTGATAAGAAACAAATGGGATCAGTATGTATAGATTTTATCCATTTTGAACGCTTTTTGTCTCGTACTATCCCTGTTTTAAAATAGTTCTGAAGTAACTATACAGAAGGTTTGATAACCCTTGCTTTTACTATGGAGCAGGTAGTTCGAAATATGTACAACAAAACATAAATATAGGGCTGAGTACCTTTCGTCGAAGAGGTCTGTCTATTATATGCACAGGTTGTTAACAGTTAGGAGTGGTCTGTTTGCGGCGGCGATATATAACGTTATCTTCGATATTTATCTAAACGATATTGACGATACTCGAATCCATAGAAGCACTGGAGAAGGGAAACATAAAGGATACCCAGACCCGCCCCGTTATGGTTCACGCCTCGGACCTGAACTACTATTATTGCAAGTACCACGGGCATGTAGGTGCGGCCAACAGACTGTTCAAAGAGTATGTCATCGCTTCGTTTCTCGAATGCTGGGAGTTTAACCGGGCACCGTATTCGCTTATCCAGGTTTTGCCGGAGCATATCCTGCCTGATCTAAGCATTCCCCGTAAGAGCTTCGACGCACCGTGTTTTGGGCTTCAGGAAATTACAGGTGCTGTTGACCTGTCGAGGATCAATGAGGACATTTTGGCGAGTTCCCGCCCAAGGATACGTTTAAAACAGGATCTGTTAAAACTGGCTTTTTTCGACATCTGGACCTGCAACGAAGATCGTAATTCCGGGAACTATAATATATTGTTTAAATATGTTGAAAGAGAATATGTTATCTATCCAATAGACCATGAGGCCTGCTTCAATAACGGGAATTTTGAACGAGGTTTGGTTCCAGTGACTTTTGAGGATAATTTAATATATTCGACCCTGTTTGCCAAGCTATTTCAGGGCAGGGAGTGGGAAAAGGAAGAGTTTTTAGCATCTCTGCGGGAAAGATTTTACCTTTGTGCGCAACGCTGCCAGGAAAACGTGGAAAAATTTTTGCAAGAAATTCCGCGAGGATGGAATTTAGATCTCGTTAAAAAGGGAGAAGAGCTACGGAGGTATCTGCTAAACGACGAATGGTTTAAAACCTGCTGGGGCAGTTTTTTAGAGTTTTTAGAATATTTTACAAAGTAGATATGGTTACTCAATACAGCATATTGTCAGTCTTAATCAGACCTGAAATCCAAGAGAAGATTTCAGTAGGACTACTATTGTTCAATGAGGATCATGTTCAATTTGCTTATTCTAAAAATAAGCTGGACGCGGCGAAGCATTTACTCCCTCCCTCTGTTTTTAAAATGCTGGATGACATTCTTGTTAATATTGCAAGAAAACTGGAGGGTGAGAATTCAGTATATGCCAAAAAGAAAACTTTCAGGATTTTCACTAACAGAATTTTCGACAATGAATTTTCGACTTCTTATATTTCCTATTTAAGCAGATATTCCAATAATACTATTTCATTTTCCGAACCAAAGGGAATAAAACTCGACATCAACATTCAGCATTTTGAGAAATTATTTGAAAGATATATTGATGTAATCATAAGGGGAGCTGAAGAAACCGAAAGACTTAAACCATTTGATGTACTTCAAAATCAATTTGGGAATAGAATTAACAGACACTTCGATGTAAATAAAACAATCACTCCAGTACAGGTGCCTAATCTGATCAGCAATGTGAAGGTTGAATTCGCGGGAAAGAATGGAATTGATGTTTATGTTCAAACTTTTGATATGGAATCAAACCCACAAAACGTGGCAAACCATATAAACTCTTTCATTCAATTAAAAACAACTTATTTAAAGAATAAAGTTAAGATGCACGATTTTGTAATTGCTTCTGAACCTGACATACAGAAGTTTGGAAAGCAACACAAATTGTGGAAGCAATTGAAGAATTCAAATGTGTTAAATTATCTTGATCTTAATGATAGTCAGAAAATAATTGAATATGCGGAGAAAAATAATGTGCGTCCGCTAAGCGAGACTGAAGAGTAAAAAACGAAAGGAGTAATAAATACTGCTCCTTTTAGCAAGTGTAACTTATGTCTTAATTATAAAATATTCAACGTTTTGATTTTTATCAAATTTTCGATCCAATAGTTCGACAATTGTCCATCCTTCCCGACAAATTTAATATCAAAGGATATCAGGAGGCACGTAGAACGCAGGTTTTACGGGCCTCCTGTGTTTTTGGGGTTGTAGTTTGGATGAATCGGTATCAATGTTTCTGAAGCCTAAAGAGTGAATTAACTTAGTAATTTCAATTTCCTCTCGTATTAGTATTCAATGAATGGTTTTTGCGATAAAGTTTGTAATGTTCAATAGAAAAATGAATACCGTTACTCATTCAATTTTAAAAACAACAGAAGTACTAAACGGTATCTTGTTTTGAGGATAAAAGATTTTTAAGCCATCCGCATCTTGTTTCCACTTTACTGATTTGCTATACCCTAACAGGCTTACTCTTTTAATTCTTTGTTTGAAATAACCGGCATCAGTTGCCAATGATTTAATAACCAGTTGGGTTCCCTGTTTGGGCAATACCAGAGAAAAAATATACAGTGCATTATTTTTTCCTACAGTAAAGCGAAAATCTGATGAGTCGAATCTAAATTCAGCCTGCCGACTGCCTAAGCCTCCTCCGGGTAACATTTTTAGCTTACCATCAACCATCTCGCCTTCGCCGGGAGTCACCCAGGCCCTGCTTCCATAACAGCCTCACCATTTCTGCGTAGCCAATTGCCAACTTCCTTAAGCATTTTTTGGCTTCCGGAATCAAGAGATTTATATACTCCCCATTTATTAGACAGCAATAGGTGAATTATTAATTAAAGAATCAAATCTATTACTACTATTATAAACTTTCTCTTTTTTTGGTTCTTTTTTTCTCTTTGTTGATATCTGTGGATATGTGGATAACTTATCAGCTGCTCCATAAATCTCAGCAGGAGTCTTATATTCCAGGCCTTGATGTTTTCGTTCCCAGTTGTAGAATTCCACATACCTGTGAATTCCCTTGTATAAATCCAATGTACTATCATAAGCATTGAGATAGATATTCTCATACTTGATGCTACGCCAAAATCTTTCGATTGCGATATTGTCAGTGGCTCGTCCTACTCCATCCATGCTTAGGCGAATTTCAGCACCTAATACAGCTGTTGTAAAGTCTTCACTGGTAAACTGGCTGCCCTGATCCGTATTTAAGATCTCTGGTGCTCCATAAATAGAAATGGCCTTTTCAAGCGCTTCCAGACAAAATTCCACTGTCATGGTATTGCTGAGTGTCCAGGATAACAGATAGCGGCTATTCCAGTCTATAATCGCACACAGGTACATAAAACCCTTCGGCATTGGAATATAAGTTATATCCATACTCCAAACCATATTATTCCGGTCTATTTTCAGGTTCCGAAGCAGGTATGGATATGTTTTGTGCCACTTACATGCCTCACTTGTATTAGGGGCGGGATATATGGCCGAAATATCCATTTTCCGCATCAATCGCCTTATCCGCTTCACATTAACATGTAGCTCTGGTGTACTCAGATGTTTTGCCATGCGCTCTGCCCCAAAATAGGGATGTTCCAAATGCATACGGTCTATCTGCTCCATCAGCTCCAGGTTTAATTTGCTTTCTCCTTTGGGCTCATGGTAATGGCTGCTACGAGATACTTCCAGCAATTGACACTGACGTACAATACTGAGCTCATTGTCCTCCTTATTTACTAAAGCCATCTTTCCAGTTCTTCCCAAATGCCTGCTCAGATTTTTTTTTCAACCAGTCGACCTCTACCTTGAGTTGACCGATTTGCTTATATAGTTCGTCTTTTTCTTCCTGATGATCTGAGGCATCGCTACCTGCCTTCTTTCCCTGGTCAAACACATCCTCTGACCCTGATAGCAGTTGCTTCTTCCACTCTGTTATCTGAGTAGGATGTATATCATACTTCTCGGCCAGCTCTGCTAAGGTCAGCTGTTCCTTTAAGGCCTCGATAGCTACTTTCGCTTTAAACGCTGCATTGAACTTTCTTCTTCCCTTGTTCATATTGTAAATTTAAGATGTTTTTCCACTTAAACTTACTGTCCGTTTTTAGGGGAGTATTATAGATCCGTCCGGCAATAGAGAAATGCATATTGCTGCATTGCCATCCCGTGCTATAGCCTCAATAATATATTTGATCATCATGCCGGAATTATACGTAAAGTCAGGCGCATAAAACCAATCTCCCACTGGGGTTTCCGCAATCCACGGCTCTTTACTATTAATCTTTTCGGGAATGCCAAATTCTTCTGTATTGACCGTACCATTGGTGTTATGCCGGAACTTCACGATACTGAACGTATTTACCATACCACGACGTTGTATTGACCGGTTATAAAAATCTGCTATTACAATTTGCATAGCATTTGCTTTGAAGCCAGTGCCTGTTCCATTACCACTGAAAGGCTGGTCTGAAGTGCCATCTGTATAAATGAAATCCGGGTCATAATGTTCTGTAACATCCATCATGCGCAAAGCCCACTGCGTTGTATACCATTTAGCATAATACAGATGGTTGATAAATATGCCAGCAGGGGGGGGACCACTTTGACTTAGCAGCTTCTTGTACTCCCTTATACTCACGCAGATCAATACCATATAAAAGTCGTGGGTCATATCCTTCCCACCACTTGCCTTTTCCATCTGCAAGGGTCAGATTACCATCATACGGTACTCCCTTTTTGCTTCCTGCTGTATCGCTGCCAAAAGCAGTCTGCCACCACCACCAGGTATACTCATGGTGGAATGTGATACCAAATTTTAAATTTTCTGACCGGCATGCTTTAGCCCATTCTCCAATTAAATCGCGTTTCGGTCCAAGATTTACTGAATTCCATGGCTGGTAACGGGAGTTCCATAAATCAAAATTGTCGTGGTGCACACCCTGGATGAGCAAAAAACGAGCACCTGCATCTTTATAAATTTTAGCCAGGGCCGCAGGATTAAGTTTTGAAGGGTTCCAGTTGCGCAGTACATCTTTATATCCCACTTCTGAAGGATGTCCATGATTTTTGACATGGTTTTTATACGCCAGGGTTCCCTCTACATACAGTTTTCGTGCATACCAATCACCACTTTCACCAGATGCTTGCGGGCCAAAATGAACCCATATCCCAAATTTTGCATCTCTTAGCCATTGGGGAGTACCGGGGTAGTTTTTTTCTATTGATCCCAGGTAGGCTTAAAGGGGCCTGGGGTAATAGTAATATTCAAATTGACTTCCGGAAATTCTTTGGAATCACCCAAGTTTATGCTGTGAATCGGTTTTTTAGCAGCAATAGCGCCTATGGGAGGCAACGACGCCGGCAATACAGATGGAGTTTTTGTAGTAACTTTTTGAGCAAATAAACTACAGTGGAATACACCAACTAAGCACAAGATTCCGAGTGTTGATCTCATTTTTTTAGATAATTTTCAAAAATTTGAATTTATTGTAAAAGTATTCACCAAACAACTAATAGGAATTTCTACTACCATGCAATTACTTCTTCCAGTAATAACCGGCATTATCCCGGCTGAAGATAATGTAACTCTCAGTTCTATACAAGCAAGCTTTTTAATAGATGGAACGATGTAATTTCATCTACTTTCGTTTTGCCTATAATATGGCTTTCATTCAATTTGTTTATTTCCAATATCTCTTTAATAAACGAGTTCGACAATTGTCCATCCTTCCCGACAGATTTAATATCAAAGGATATCAGGAGGCATGTAAAACGCAGGTTTTACGTGCCTTTTGTGTTTTTGGGGGTGTAGTTTATGTGAATCGATATCAATGTTTCTGAAGCATAAAGAGTGAATTGAAAAGTGAATTAACTTAGTAATTCACAGATTAATGTATAACTCATTGTTCTTTATGTCGTAAGAAGGGTTGGGTCGTTCTTGATTGATGTGATTTCAATTCATTTTTCGTGGCTTGTGAGTGAAGTATTGGTGAATTGGTTTTAAACACGTAAAAATGATTTCAATGGAAAGAAAAGACACTTTTGGGGTGCACTTTGTGTTGCGCCGTATGCCCACCGGGAGATGTTATGTGTATGCCCGGATTGTTGTGAACAAGACTAAGTGTGAGCTAGGGATGAAGCAGCAAATCAATCCTTCAGATTGGAATGAGGCGAAGGGATGTGCTAAGAGTAAATCGGATGAGTTAAGACGGTTTAACAGCTATTTGGAAGAAGTAAGGGCTAAGTTGGTCAGGCATTACCAGCAGTTAAGATTGGGAGATGAGAGAATAAGTGCGGATATGGTGAAGCAGGCATTTTTAAATTACGATAAGCCTGTAGAACAGCATTCTTTGATGTGGCTCATAGGCCATCACAATGAAATTATGAAAACAGTCCTGGCCCCGGGGACTATGAAAAACTATCGCACTACTGAGAGCTATTGAGGTCTTAAAATAATCAGTGAAATCTGTGAGATAAAAAAGCACCTGACGTTTCACCTTGCCCGGCATACGTTTGCAACTACAATTACCTTAATGAATGGGGTGCCTATAGAATCGATCAGTAAAATGTTAGGTCATACGAAGTTGAGTACGACAATGATTTATGAGAAGGTAACGCAGCCTAAGGTGGCGATGGATATGGCGATATTACAGCAGAAAATGAACGAAAATGAATAGAATCTGAGTTGTATTACGACCTACATTTGTATAGCCATGAAAAAAGACAAGTATCCTTATATATTAGATGAAACGACTGCCAGATTTGACTTTGAGAGTACGGGGCCAAATGGTACAATAAAAAAAACGGTCGATTATTATAAAATTGGAACGTGGATTGATGGATCACAAGTATATAACCTTGCTTTTGGTGATTGGAACGAAAATAATAACGTGATTGACGATCTTTCACGAACGGATAATAATGACAGGGATAAGATACTAGCAACCGTTGCAAGTACCGTAATCGATATGGTAGCTTTAATGGAGGATATAGCAATATATGCAGAGGGAAGCACACCGGCTTGCACAAGATTGTATCAAATAGCAATAAATACAAACAAAGAGGAAATAGAAGGGGTTCTCAATATTTATGGATATGCAGATGAAAAGTGGCAGCCGTTTGAATCTGGAAAGAACTATGAAGCATTTTTGGTTACCAGAAAAAAAGGTTAATTTTGATTAAAAGGAAGAAATTATGTCTACAAAAATTTCAAAATTCCTTGAAAAAAGGGGAAAGCCAGTAGTAGGTAAATCGAGCATCCCAGAGGAAGCGGTGCGCAATAGCCCTTTTATAATAAAAAAGATAGAGCAGGCTAAGCGCAGATTGAAGGATCATCCATTTCCTATTGAACTGTTAAAAGCAAAATAATACTTTCTGAATGTCTCACATTGGTGAGGCATTCTCATTTATAGTATTTAGCAAAATATGCGAGCTGAACAAAATTGGTTTTACTGCTAATAAACGTAATTTCCCTATCAACTATCATATTATAAACCCTTACCATGAAAAAAGCCCTAGACGCCTTGTAAAGCCAAATGTTTTTACAAGTGAAAAAAAGGAAAATCCTCAAGTCAACAGACAATAGTAGGACCTATAATTTGATCCATAAAAGGATGCATGCCAAATGTAGTTATTGTAAATGGCATTCAACTTTTTTTAAAAGCTGCTTCGATAATCCATTTCCTTACTTTCTTTATAAGGATGATGGGACAGATAAGTCTATCAAATCAAAGTTCTATAACCATCCAAACTGGAAAATTGTCTCAAAAAACAATAAACAATGGATGAAGAAGAGGTTTCTATCAAGGAAAACCATCATGTGTGATGGCTCTCTGTATATTGAACTGGGATGGCGTTAGTTAATTAATTTTAAGCCCTGCAGCATCAGCTGTAGGGCTGTTTGCATTTTAGGAGCCTTTTAAAATTGGTGATGTAACCCAAAATTGACCTGTTTAAATGCCTTATGGGTATCAGAATGGGTATCACTTCAAAAGCTCCCAAAGGAGAAATTAGTATTGAGAATTTTAGGGGGGAGATTAGGTTAAGGAGGAGATATGTAGGGAAAAGGTATTCTTTGACCTTGCCATATACTTATGCTCCTGAAAACATGCATCAAATATAACCCTGACTACCTTGGCATATGCAATTGAAGCGTATTTAGAAAAATACCCTGACAGAATAATATTTTTTACTGGGAGCACGTATAGATTTTCTCATTTGATGCTGAATCTGACATGAAAAAGTCTGAAAATGACCAGTTAGATACAAATGTAGAAGGAAATGAGTCTTTCACACAAGTCGTTGGATTTGAAGGCTCTTTTGGATTTGAAATATTCTTGTTAGCAACGATTTTTGTAATCGGTACTAATTCAATGAATTCCGGTATTCATTAGGTGTATGCCCTACATGTTGCTTAAAGAAACGAATAAAGTGTTGTGGATATTTAAAGCCGAGTTCATATGACACTTCATTAACTGCTTTTTCCGGATTAAATATCTTTTCCTTCGCCACATCAATCAGTTTTGTCTGAATGTATTCTTGTGCTGTTTTACCTGTTTCCTTTTTAATTAAATCTCCAAAATAATTTGGGGATAGGTGTAGTTCTTTGGCGAATAAAGCAACGGAAGGAATACCCTCAATTTGGGGCTTATCCGAATGCAAATATTCATTTAACAACCGTTCAAATTTTTCAACAAACCCTGTACCGGCGTCGCTCCGGGTAATAAACTGACGGTCGTAAAAACGTATACAGTAATTGAGGAACAATTCGATGTTTGAGACAATGAGCTTTTTGCTGTGCTTATCAATTGTGTGTTGTAGCTCGTAATCAATTTTCTGGAAACACTCAAAAACTATTTTTTTCTCTTGTAGGGAAAGATGCAATGCCTCATGCACCTCATAAGAAAAGAAATTATAATCTTTCATGTGATGACCAAGTGAAGATCCCCGGAGTAAATCCGGATGAAACAGCAGCGCATAACCCGTTGGCTTCACTTCATCTTCTCCAATACCTTCCACGGTTAACACTTGCCCGGGAGCAAGAAATACCAAAGTTCCAGCCTGATAATCGTAGTTGTTTCTGCCATATCGCAAAGAACATCGTCGCTCAGTTTTGAAATATACAATGTATAAGTTATAGTTAATTGACTGACCTGCAGGTAATAACGTGTCAGATTTTGAGAAATCAACAACACTAATTAATGGATGAAAAGTATCTAATCCCAAAAGCTCATTATACTCGGTAACCGTACTGATGTTGATTACATTTTTCATTTTCCTGATGTTTTGAGGTTCCAAATTATTGCATCCTGATAAGTTCAACGGTATTTGGGCTGCCAGTCTGTAAAAATGGTTATTAAATCCGTAATCGGGGTTATAGTTACCCCTTTTATTCAAAATAGCTTTGCATCATATAGCAAAACAAGTATCTCAACAAAGTACAAAAAAGGTATCGGGAAAATTAGTCACTAGTCGATAAAAGATAATAAAATGAGAGAAAGATTTGAAAATAAAACCGCTCTCGCCTCCGATGAGGCAAGCTTTGTAACCGGTTCGGACTACGCTGTTGACGGCGGATTCGGTGCTTAAATGTTAAAATTTCAAACTATCAGCAATACAACAAACATTATAAATAAAACAAGTATGAAATTAGGAATCTTTGGAACAGGTATCGTCGGAAGACTTCTCGCAGAAAAACTTGTTGCCGATGGAAACGAAGTAATGATCGGAACAAGAAACATTCAAAATACACTGGCAAAAAATGAACCTGATATAATAGGAACTCCACCCTATATACAATGGCAGGAAAAAAACACAAAAGTTAAGCTGGGAACTTTTGCTGATGTTGCAAAATTTGGAGAGATAATTTTTATTTCAACCTTTGGCGATGTCGCAATAAATGCCATTGACATGGCAGGCACAGAACATTTAGCTGGAAAAATTGTTATCGACACAACCAATCCGCTTGATCTTTCAAATGGTATTCCTCCTGGCTTTTCCGGAACAGTTGGCAATTCACTTGGTGAACAAATTCAGAGGCATCTACCCCAGGCAAAAGTGGTTAAAGCTTTCAATACACTAAGTATGCACATCGTGGTTAACCCTCAAAGAGAAGAAGGAGATCCTGTTTTATTAATTGCAGGAAATGATCAAGGCGCCAAAAGATCTGTTGGCGAAATTGCTAAAGGTTGGGGCTGGAAAGATATTGTTGATTTAGGCGGCATTTCCGAATCATTCTTCCTGGAATCATTTGCCTTGTTGTGGATTCGTTACGCCTTTAAGAATAATAGTTGGACGCATGCATTTAAGCTTCTAAGAAAGTAAAAAGTACTTGTCCGGTAAAAAACAATAATCAACGTGGAATTTTCAAAAGAAGAAATTTTAAAAATCAAAAAGGCTGACGATCTGCATGTTTCGCCGTTTCGTGAAGATGGGAAAACATACGGTACACCTACATGGATCTGGTCTGTTGTAGTGGATAATGAATTATATGTAAGAGCTTATCACGGTAAGGCTTCCCGATGGTACAATGCGGCTATTCAGCAAAAAGCAGGGAGGATACAGGTAGCCGGACTTATAAAAGAAGTGAGCTTTGAGCCGGTTGGGGATGCGCTCAATGACCGGATTGATGAAGCCTACCAGACGAAATACAAAAGCAGCCCTTATCTGGGCTCGATGATTAGTTCCCGTGCCCGTTCTGCAACAATTAAAATTGCGCTCCGTGAAGCACAAAGTTGATTGAAGGAAAACTTACAAAAACGCCGCCTAAACGTTGGTTGGCAGGTGCAGATGCTTTGGCTGAGACTGAAAGAAAATTATGGCTTTTTCTGGAACAAGTCAATGCTTATCGTGAGCTTTCATCTTCACTTGCTAACGAAAATGACCACGGGTAAGCATGCTTTTAGTTGTTATAATAAATAGTAATGAGATGAAAATAGCATTAATAACAGGGGTAAGCCGTAAAGAAGGCATCGGCTATGCGACTGCTGAACAATTGGGTTTACAAGGCTTTCGAATCATTGTAGCTGCCAGGCAACTCAATCAGGCAGAAGCCCTGGCGCAGGACTTGAGCAAGCTTGGAATAGACGCATCGGCATTGCACATGGACCTTTTGGACAGAGACAGCATTAGGATTGCCGCAAAGCATGTAAAAGAGGAGTTTCCGAAACTGGATGTGTTAATCAACAACGCAAGCCTAATGTTAAGCTCCTCAGCAACTGTTCAGGAGAAGGATATGGATGAACTTAACAGAGAATTTGAAACCAATATTACGGGCACCTGGTATGTTACCCAACAGTTTTATCCTCTGCTGGTGGCCAGTGGTCATGGAAGAATAGTTAATATATCCAGCGGAGCTGGGTCATATGCAGACCCAGATTTTGGCATAATCAATTTCCCTGGTTTTCGGTTGAGCGAACTTGGTTTGTACACATTAGGAGCGTATGCCCTGACGAAATTGGCTTTAAATGGATTGACCATTAAAATGGGGAAAGATTTTAAAGCAGACCATGTTCTGGTAAATGCTGTTTGCCCCGGGTTTACAGCTACACGTCCTGGTTTTGATGCAATTGGCGGACGCCCTGTAAGTGAGAGTGTGGATGGCATTATTTGGGCAGCCACATTGCCGGATGATGGACCTACCGGACAGTTCTTTAGAGACCGGAAACCACTACCCTGGTAGGTCAAACCCTCACGTTATTTTTTAAGAATAATGCAGTTATGGAAACAGTAAAATTGAACAATGGAGTAGAGATGCCGATGGTAGGATACGGAGTTTTTCTGGTTTCTCCAGAAGAGTGTGAACGATGTGTATTGGATGCCATCAATGTTGGTTATCGCTCTATAGATACGGCACAAGCCTACTTCAACGAAGAAGGTGTAGGCAATGCTGTTGTAAAATCTGGTGTGCCAAGGGAAGAACTCTTTATCACAACAAAAGTTTGGATTGCGAATGCCGGTTATGAGAAAGCCAAAACTTCCATCGAAAGGTCTCTACAAAAACTTCAAACTGATTACATTGATTTGCTGCTTATACATCAGGCATACAATGACTATTACGGCACATATAAAGCGATGGAGGAAGCGTATAAGGTTGGAACAGTACGAGCTATCGGCGTGAGTAATTTTTATGCTGACCGGTTTGTGGACCTTGCTAAATTCAGTGAGATCAAGCCGATGGTAAATCAATTGGAAGCCCACGTATTTTATCAGCGAAAGGAAATATAGAAAGCCTGTTGCGTCATCTGTTTATCTGTAATTTGACCTGATTTGCGATTATTTCATACTCAATTATCGATTGTTTTCATCTCTATTAAGGCTTACAAAGCCATTTAACGCTTTTAAATCGGGCACGAACAGGCTAGACATTTGTCCAGTCGTTCCGACAAAGTTCATATTAAAGGATATCAGGAGGCACATAGAACGCAGGTTTTACGTGCCTTTTTTTTGAAGTGTAGTTTAGGTGAATCGCCAATGACAAAATGCAATGACTCGGATTTACCGCAGTACTCTATTATTCACCTTCTGTAGTACTACGTCTATCGAATCTTTCCCAAGCATTCCAGCCAGCATTAATTTTCCTGGGTCATTCGAAGTAGAAATCGTTCCATTGAAAACAGGCTTATCTTTTGGTGCAGACCAGTTTATTTTGAGTTGATTGTTGTCTTTTGAAAACGTTCCGTTCCATCTTTTAGTTGGCGTATTGAATTGAAATACGCAACCGTTTTTAATATCAAAATAAACCATTGTCAGTATGCTGTCTTCACAGGTATTGTGATATAACAATTGCTGATTTACGCTTAACTGTTTCACCTCATACTTCCCGGTGAGCTCCGGATATTTATCTACTTTCCCATGCATCGCTATTAATAGTAGCGGAATATAAATAATAGAAAGTCGAATAATTAATTTCACATACCTGGAAAAGTGCAGCCCGGGTAATCTATTAGTTGTCGCGAAGAAAAATTCCTTAATGCGGTTGAATTCTATAATCAGGAAATATAAGGTTCCTGCCATCATGATAGCGGCATGTACAACAACACTGTAGCCGATTTGGTAAAAAATATCCATCAGTAAGATGTTGGCAAGCAATGGCAACAATATAAATACTCCCAGGAGTCTTGTTCTCTGAAATAACAACAGCATGGCACCAGCGATTTGCAGTGCAGCTATGATACATCCAAATTGATAAGAGAAACTAAAAAAATTCCAGAACAAATCCGAAGGTGAAAAAGCGTTATATGGAAGATCAAGTTTACTCATTGGCATTTCGAGCTGTAAATGACAGATTTTGGCCCATCCGAATTCTGCCAGGTCAAATGCAACCCCATAACGAATAAGACCTTGCCAGAAGGCAAGCGTAGACGGATTATTCGTTTTTCGGGCTTGCCATATAAAGGCGTATACAACGGATACTGTTACCGTGATAAAGGGAATAATGGAAAAGCCACCTGTAGTTCCCCACGTTCTAAAGTAAGTAATACTTATACGGAAAGCGGATGCGCCAATTATCAACCCTGCAAGGATGCAAGTGAAAAGTCTCTTGGGAAAGGAAATGTTATGCATAGCACGTAACTTTTTTAGGCAGTTGGTTACCGGTGGGAATTTTTTATGGCTGCCTCTCCGGCTTAAGCGCAATGTTTTACATCCTGAACCTCGTGAATCTACAACAGCTTTCTGGTTATATCTGTGGTCTGTACAATTTCTCCCTCTATTGTCAAACAGCCAACTTCCTCCATTTTTGTAATCGTATCTCTTACCTCCGTTTCATTTAGTATACCATTGTACCGCTGCACAATCGCCGATATAGAGGTTGATCCATTACTAACAAAATTTACAAACCGTAATACAGCATCATCCCGGTGATTAAACCCATTCTTGAAATAGAAATTGAAACAATAATCCCCGGAAATGGCATTGTCAACTGTTTCAAGCGCCCTCACTAGGCTGCCAATTTTCGAATGCTCTTTGCATAACTGTTCTATCAATTCATACCTATTTCCCTTGTATTCGACCGTAAGTCGCTTGATATTACGTTTAAAATTTTGAGGAAAATCTGGAGAAAATTCGGCTGATTTGTAAACTGCTACTTTTTGATCCAGCGCTTGTTCAATTTTTTCTTTTATAATCGAAATATCCCGTTCTTCAAGAGTGACGATATCTACAAGTCTTTTCTCCCGACGGGCCTGGACTATTTCAGTTATGAACGGAGCAATGGGAAATCCATCTAAAGAACTACTATAGCCTAAATAAATATACTCTTCATCTTTTACCATGTACAAATTAACTCCATTGTCGTTAGGCTCGGCATTTTTTATTTTATTGTTGAATTCTCGCGTTAGATAACAGTTATAACAAATGTCCTTTGGTAAGTAAGGGCTATCGGTAGGGATAATTATCTTAGCACAATCAGCACATTGAATGCCCCAATGCCGTTGCTCCCAACGAGGACAATTACTATCCGGTTCTTTATCAGATGGGAAATAAAATATCAATCCATATTTTTCATTCGCCATCTTGCCCCATTCTTTTGCCAGCTCCGCCTCAGGCCAGGGGGGAACGATTTTATTGAACAACCTGATATCTCCGCCCAGGCTAATTTTACCTATATACCTAATTTCTTTTTTACTAAAAAAAAGTCTTTTTATTGTTACATGTAAGTTCAAATACAAATACCATCCGGTGGTATTGCCATCCCATAATGCTTCCAGTACAGTAGGTTCTCCGCCAGCCAGACTGATTGCCTTATCAAGCGTTTCAAACGAGGTAATGTCGATCATTGGAAATGAAATTGCTGTAAAATACACATTTTACCAATAGCAAAAAATGTTGGATTGAGCGGTATGCAGCGTGGGTTTTGTGGTTAGCATACTTGTACCGATTTCTATCCAGCCAGGTTTTTATAAGGGTTTTCATTGCTTTGATAAGATACAAGTTGGGGAGGCAAGATAAGGCAAAATAGAGAAATACGAGCGGCTACTGTAGAACGCTATTTTTCAGGCCTTTTGAGGGGAGTTTAGGTAGCCAATGTCGTTGAAACATAAAGCTATCCAGCCAAATGGAATTTGTGTAATTATGAAAAGATTCAGCCATTAAAAAACCGCCCTCCTGATTATAATCAGAAGGGCGGTTTTTGTAAATACGCTTATTCATATTATTAATGCCAGAACCTGCTTCTTGTATTATGCCTTCTGAAATTCATGATTGTTGCGACGTTGCTTCTGAGCAATTTGTTTTTTGCTGTAGGCTGAGCCGCTTCGTAGGCACCAATAGATTTAAATGCCATCACCATATCATAGTCCATTCCTACCTGACCGGAATCAAAAGGAACATTACCATAATTATCCCTGAACCAAAGGTTCCAGTCAGGGCTACCCGGTGTATAGACCAGTAAGGAGTCTGATGTTGGGAAAGGAGCCGGCAAGAGGAATGACTTAAATGTATCCTGTGCAGGGCTATGGCAGCTCATACAGGAAGATAAGGGGAGATTTTTATACGGCTTTTTTGTATTGATATCATAGGCCAGCTGGGCTACAGCTCCATCATTGGGGCCACTTAATCTTCCGCCCCAACCTAATGTTTCCCTGCTATATGCAGGTGCTTTCTGGTTAACGACTGTTTCTTTCAGGGCAGGATATGGTGGCGCAATCGGACTGTTAACGTTCGGGTCATCACCCCACATAGCACCTAATGGCACCATTTTATCCCAGAAAGATCCGCTGATATCCTTATCATATACAAAAGTGGAATACACCCACCCTGTTTTTGGAGCCGTCTTGCTATCCTTCACAATTATATCCATCTGAAAAAAGCTGACCTTACGCATCTGGTATCCTTTTTTGGAGTTTTCAGTGGTAGGGATGGTATCATAGATGCTAAAAGTTTGTGCCCCCTGCATCACAGGCCAGGCAGGATAATTAACATTTGAAAAAGCAAACTTTACGATTACACTGCCTTCTTTAAATTGTGCAGCATCATTCAGCAGGTTCACTTTTTGCCCGGTTTTACCCCAGATCTGTCCCACTGTATAACCTGCAGTTGAATCGTACAAAACCAGCGCATACCCGGCTTCATCTTCTTTCAAGGTTTTGAACATATTGGCAGGGTTTCCATTTCCTAAATAAGTGCCCAGGATAGCTTCCCGCTGGGATCCCAACCATGGCTCCTGGAACCAGCCGTATTTTGCAGCGGTCCATTGCTTATTGTTAGTAAAGAAGGGTAATACATTCGGGGCCACATAACTCTTTAGTGAATCCATATAAGCAAATACGTTAGACGCAGAAATAGGCTGTCCGTTCAACGCCTTTTGCCAGGAAGGATTAACGACCGGTTTAGCTGTAGTGGGATAATCGTGACTAAGAACAAAAAGAGAATCAGGGTATTGCTGCTTGGATGGTATTGAATCCCGGTGATCCTGGAATGCGCCGTTTGGAGCGGCTGCCACTAATTCAGTACTTGTTGCTTCCTCTTTTGGTTTGTTGTTGCTGGCGCAGTTATATGCAACGACCACTATAACAAAGAGGGTGATCATTACAGTCGACAGACTGGGGGTGCTTTTCATGGTATTTTGAATTTTGGTTCTAAATGGTATTATCAGCTTTAATGTGTGAATAGTTTATGGTGTAAGCTTTTGGAGCTCTTTTGAATAATTGATAAATATAATCTAATAAAACAGGTTTCTGTGCAAAGGGGGTAAAAACAGGTATTTCTACCTGTATATTGACCTCACAATAGATGACTGCATCTGGCGCTCCTCATTGGGCTGTTTCTCTACCTGGAGATTTGTTATATACTAACAGGTTTGGTTGCCCGCATAACATATGTTTCGCCGGCATCCATCACTATTTTTTCTTGTAATATTTGTGGATGATATCTGATCCTGGATGCAGCTTTTTCTTAAAGGTATATTTGGATTTTTCAATTAACATTGATATACCCTGATTTGTTGTTGAGCGCGAAAATATTTTCTGAATTATTTTTAGTACAGGTATAGCGTTAATGTTTAAGATTAAGTTAAACATTGAAATGGATCTGGCAGATAGCTGCCGCAGATAATATCCTCATTTGTATGAGGACTATCTATTTACAAACACCACAGGTGCCCCCATCTTTTGAACAATGCTTGCAATATTTACAATTCTTACAGGCTTTGCAGTTTTTGGATCCCGTACAGGTTGCGGTGATAGTGTTTGATTTAGCATAAAATGAGTAGGCGTATACAGATGCAAATACGAGGAATAGTCCTACCATAATCATTACTAAGTTCTTCATGTTGGAATTGTTTTGATGAATGTTTATGACCATACCAGGATACGAAACAATGATCTCTTCATTTGCTACAGGGGTCAATATTTCCCGAATGTAAACCTTATTTATTAAGTTTTTATAACCATAATGTGTTATAGAAAGCTGGCTTCGAATCCATTTGCCTGTAACCCGTAAGGCCTTCCAGGAAAATAAGCAAGGGGAAATACTGTTGGTTTATTGCTATAGGTGCTGCCGTCCTGGCGTGGGTACGAACATACTTGAAATGGGAAAATCCAATCATGGATCCGGGAGAAGGGGCGTCAATAGCAAGTTTTAAGGGCCAGGATGGTAATACACTTCGCTTATGGATGTAGAAGGAAGTTAGGGAAAGGTTGTTCATCCGGTCCTTTACCCAATAATCGGTTTGCACATGAATGAGTTGATAGCTTAGGCAGAAATTCGCTTCCAGTTACTAAATACATACCTATGAATTGCCTTCAGGCCGATGAACATTGGAATGGAGGCTACAGCTGCAAGGGGGCCTTTCACTTTGAAAGTCGTGCTGCGTACTATTCTGCAACCGCCTTCATTGTTTTCGGTCAGTTCAAACTGTTCTACAATTGACTTTACACAAGGTCCAAAATATAAATCAGTCTGCGCTAATTCAAATGCCAGTTTATGCCCGGGATCCCATTCCGTAATAAGTTGTTGAATGGTACCTTTGTCAGACACGCATTCCCGGGTATTGCCCACACCTCCCTGGCCATCAGGAAGCCTGCACGCAAGTGGTTTGGGGAGCCCACATAAGAGGTAGCAGGGTTGTTTATCATCCATTTTGGAATTAAATAGTAAAGGCCAAAGCTCCGCGGCACTCACCTTATAGTTGCATATAGTTCTTACGACCATGGTATGGACTATTTATGTAAAAATACCACATAAGGGGCAATAAGGCCGCTCATTTTAGCAATTCCATATTGCTTTTTCTGAATTATATTTGCGCCCTGATGCCGCTTAGATCTATCAGGGGAACATTGATTATTAAATTCTTATCATGAAATTCAGTTCAATCGTAGCAACATTTAGCATTGTTCTTTTTGCCATTTCCTGTGAACCCGAGGATGATCTTGTGCCCGACAACAACGGGCTTCCGACTATTAGCACTTATGCGGTTAAAGGCATTTTTACCGATACAGCTGTCGCCGGAGGGGTGATCATTGCCAATGGCGGCAACGAAATCAAGGAAAGTGGCGTTTGTTGGGGAGAGGATCCTATCCCCACTAACAATACCAATTTTGTTGCAGACAGCGTAAAGCAGGGCTCATTTACATCTGTGATCAGGAATATGAAACCCGGTACAGTGTACTATGTAAGTGCCTATGCTAAGAATGCTAACGGCATTGCCTACGGTGAAAGTGTTCCTTTCTCCACCAGTTTCAAAGACCAGGACGGGCATATTTACCATACTGTAAAAATTGGCACACAACTCTGGGCGGTCGAAAATCTGCGCGCTACTCATTATCGCAATGGTGACGAAGTGGCTACAGTGACGACCCTCAATAATTGGTTCAACGCTACGGAAGGCTTGTATTGTGCATATGGTTTTGAAAATGCCAATATTGAGGTGTACGGCTTATTGTATAATCACAAGGCCACTAGTGATACCAGGAAGATCTGCCCTGAAGGCTGGCGCCTGCCTACCTATAAGGAGTGGAAGACCCTTACTGACGGTGGGGGAGGAGACCAGGTGGCTGGAAATGTACTGAAAGGAACGGGTACTACTTACTGGACTAAGACAACTGCAGATGTGACGAATAAGACTGGCTTTACAGCATTGCCTGCGGGTATTGTGAGTGCGAATGGCTTTTTGGGCATTGGTACCAATACCTATATGTGGGCGGCGGACGCTGAGGAGTTGGGGATTAATATAGTGGGGGATAGTCCGGTTATTACCTGGTTCAACAACAAAGCGGATGGCGGGAATAGCATCCGCTTGATAAAAGAGTAGAATTTTAGAAGAATACAGTGTTGAGACCTTTACAAACCATACTTCATGGCCATCCACTCACCCGGATGGCCTTTTTTATCCCCCGCTGCACTCCTTACCCCGAAATTCTATTACTTTTGTTCCCGGTATTTCCAGAAAGGTTTAGACTTAGTTAGTATAGCATGCATATATTACTCAAAAACGTACAAATCATCGCTCCTGGTGCAGCTAACAACGGCCAGCAGCAAGATATTTTGATCGAAAATGGCGTAATCAGCCAGATTGGAAACAATATTTCCGCGCCTCACGCCCGGATCGTTGAAGGCACGAATCTCCATGCTTCTCCAGGATGGACTGATGTATTCGCTCACTTTTCTGATCCCGGTCAGGAATACAAAGAAGACCTTCAGAGCGGGGCTGCCGCGGCGGCAAAAGGTGGATATACCACCGTACTTATCGTACCGAATACTCAACCTGCCCTGCATACAAAGCCACAGATTGAGTATGTCATCAGCCGTACCCGCCACACAGGGGTGCAGGTACTACCTATCGGTGCGGTGACCAAAAACATCGAAGGCACCTCACTTGCAGAGATGTACGAAATGCGGGAAGCGGGTGCTATCGCATTCTCTGATGGCCTGAAGCCGATCCAGAGCCCGGGCATCATGCTCAAAGCCCTCCAATATGTAAAAGCCGTAGACGGTACTATCATACAACTGCCTGATGACCTGAGTATTTCCGCTCATGGCCTGATGAACGAAGGTATCTACAGCACACAGCTGGGGATGCCCGGAAAACCTGCCATCGCGGAAGAGCTGATTATCCAGCGCGACCTGGAACTGGCAGCATACACCGATTCCAAAATTCACTTTACCGGGGTAAGTACTGCCAAAGCCATTCAGCTGATTGCTGAGGCTAAGAAAAAGGGCGTGAAAGTGACCTGCTCCGTAACACCTTACCACCTGAGCCTCAGCGATGGCCAGCTGGAAAGCTATGATTCCAACCTCAAGGTCAACCCACCCCTCCGCAGCAAGGAAGATGTAAAAGCCCTGCAACAGGCGGTGAAAGACGGGCTGGTTGACTGCTTTGCTACCCATCACCTGCCACAGGACTGGGATGCCAAAGTACTTGAATTTGAATATGCTAAGAATGGGATGATTGGCCTGGAGAGTGCCTTTGGCGTGCTTCGCCAGTACCTGCCGGAAGTGCCGCTGGAGAAACTGATCGATATGCTGGCTATACAGCCTCGTAAGATCTTTAACCTGCCGGCGCATGGTTTGGCAGTAGGTGCGGTGGCGAATCTCACCCTCTTTGATCCGGAAGAAGAATGGACTTTCACGCCTGCACATCTGGCGAGCAGGTCCAAAAATTCGGCGTATCTTGGCGCCCGGTTAAAAGGTGCAGTGAAGGGGGTAATAAATGGTACCCACTTTATTGTCTGATTACCAGGTACTAAGTGAAACGGGATCAATGCCTTAGACCAGGGTAGAATGCCCAACTTTAATAAATGTCATTTTGAGTATGAGTAATGCATCTTCTCCCAACCAGGGTGTAAAATGGGGTTTAATAGCAGGTGCAGCAGGCGTTGTGGCCGGACTGATCTTCTATTTTACCAACCCGGTTAAGCTCCAGACACTGATGTTTGGGGTGATAGAACTGGCCGCTACTGCCGTATGCGCACTGATGGCCGGCCTGGAACGCCGAAAAGCCAATGGGGGATCAATAGAATTTAAACCTGTCCTGCAACCCATCTTTACAACTTTCGTGATCTCCATGTTAATTGGCGTCATTTTTACCTATGTCATGTTCAATTATGTAGATCCTTCGCTGGTGGTACAGATGAAACAGGCCCATATTGCCGATGTGCGAGACAATCCAGGCCTTTACAAAGCACTGGGTTATACTGAAGATCAATACAAAGCGGAATTGAAGCAGGCAGAAACCGGTGAGTATGGCGTGACGTTTGCAGGCAGTGTCATAACTTACCTGCAGAAGCTGATTAAATCATTCATCCTTTCCGCGATACTTTCCCTGATCGTTCGCAGAAAGTAACCATTAACACATAGTAACTTAAAATGGATATTTCCGTAATCGTTCCCTTAAAAAACGAAGATGAATCACTGCCGGAACTGGCAGCATGGATAGACCGTGTCATGAAGGAGAACCAATTTTCCTATGAGGTGTGGATGGTAGATGATGGTAGTACTGACAATTCCTGGGAGGTGATCCAAAGCCTTGCGGGCATCAACGCAAACATCAAAGGCATCAAATTTCAGCGCAACTATGGCAAATCTGCCGCCCTTAACGAAGGTTTCAAGATGGCCAAAGGGGATGTAATCATCACCATGGATGCGGATCTGCAGGATAGTCCGGATGAAATTCCGGAGCTGTACAACATGATTAAAACCGGCGGTTACGACATTGTGAGCGGCTGGAAAAAGAAACGTTATGACAGCGCCCTGGCCAAGAACCTGCCTTCTAAATTATACAACTGGACCACTACCAGGATGAGTGGGGTTAAGCTGCACGATATGAACTGCGGCCTCAAATCCTACCGTAAAAAAGTGGTGAAGAGCATAGAAGTGTATGGTGAAATGCACCGTTACATTCCTGTCATTGCGAAATGGAATGGTTTCCGGAACATCGGGGAAAAGGTGGTAGAACACCGTGCCCGTAAATACGGGGTATCCAAGTTTGGCCTGGAACGCTTTATCAACGGCTTCCTCGACCTGGCTACCATTATGTTCATCGGTAAGTTCGGCAAGCGCCCCATGCACCTTTTCGGTGCCCTGGGTACTATGTTCTTTACGATCGGTTTCCTGATCGCAGGCTATCTCGGGTACGAGAAGCTGTTTCATGATGTATATAAAATGACAGAGCGTCCGATCTTCTTCCTGGCGCTGCTGGCCATGATCATCGGATCCCAGCTGTTCCTGGCCGGTTTCATTGGTGAACTGGTGACCAGGAATGCCGTTGAAAGGAATGATTACCTTGTGGAAACTACACTTGACCGAACGAAATAATTGCTAATGGGAAGAAAGAAGATACTTATCCTGGGACCCGCCTGGCCTTATCGGGGAGGCCTTGCTGCCTACAATGAAAGACTGGCTGAAGAACTACAAAAGGACGCAGATGTAGAGATCTGGACCTTTACCCTGCAATATCCAAAATTCCTTTTTCCTGGCAAGAGTCAATATGCTACCGAAGCTGCGCCGGCTCACCTGAACATCACGCGTAAGATTAATTCTATCAATCCGCTGAACTGGTTGAAACTTGGCCGGCAGATCCGCAAGATGAAGCCGGACCTGATCATTGCCAAGTACTGGCTGCCGCTGATGGGGCCAGCACTCGGTTCCCTGATCCGTTTAGGAAAAAGAGGCAATACCAAAGCATTTTCTATCCTGGATAATGTGGTACCTCATGAGAAACGCCCGGGTGATGTGGCTTTTACAAAGTATTTCCTGAAACCGGTGGATGCCTTCATTGCTATGAGCCAGTCTGTATTAGATGATCTCAAGGTATTTGAGCCCAATAAACCGGTATCACTGATACCACATCCGATTTATGATAACTATGGTATGCCGATATCCAAAGCGGCTGCTAGGGCGGTATTGAACCTGGATGCCAGCAAAAAGTATATTTTGTTCTTTGGTTTTATCCGCCAATACAAAGGACTGGATCTACTGATGCAGGCCATGGCGGATGAAAGAATGAAAAAACTGGATGTGCATTTGATTGTAGCAGGGGAATATTATGAAGATGCCGCACCGTATAATGAACTGCTGGCAAAGCTGCAACTGGGAGACCGCATTTTGATGCACACTGATTTTATTCCGAATGATGCGGTGAAGAATTATTTCTGTGCAGCAGACCTGGTCGTGCAACCTTATAAGAGCGCTACCCAGAGTGGCATTTCGCAGATCGCCTATCATTTTGAAAAGCCGATGGTGGTGACAAGGGTAGGAGGATTGCTGGAAATGGTGCCTGACAGTGTGGTGGGGTACCAATGTGAGCCTGATCCGGCAGACATTGCAGCTAAGATTGAGCAATATTACCTTGAAAATAGGGAAGCCGATATGACGGCGGCCGTTCACGTTGAGAAGCAAAAATATTCCTGGGATAGACTGGCGAAAGAGATTTTGCGTTTGACAGGCTTGTAGGATAAATTCCTTTATTTTCCACTGGTGCTGGTACATGTTGTTCTGCAAAAGGAAACCCTGTATAAACAGGCTTAAGGGAATGTTCTACCAAAAAAATTTCATCTAACAGATTTGTAAGATATTTTAACGGTTTTTTAAATGTTCCCCCACAGGAATCATTTATCTTGCCGGTCCATATTATTTAAACATGATCTATCGTAGTAAAGCACCATTACGCCTGGGACTGGCAGGCGGTGGTACCGATGTAAGTCCATATTCTGATATGTTTGGTGGCGCGATCCTGAACGCTACCATCTCGTTATACGCCAGAGCTGCTATCGAGCCTATTGCTGAGAACAAAGTGATTTTTGAGTCGGCAGACAGAAAAGAACAGCTGGAATGCGAAGCTGTGTTCCCTCTCACCTGCGATGGCAAACTCGATATCCTGAAGGGGGTTATTAACCGTATTGCAAAAGATTATGGTATTCCATCGGGTTTTAAGCTTACTACATTTGTAGATGCACCGGCTGGTTCTGGTCTCGGTACTTCATCTACCCTGGTGGTAGCGGTACTGGGTGCTTTTGCGGAATGGCTGAAACTGCCATTTGGTGAGTATGATATGGCACACCTTGCTTATTGTATTGAAAGGGAAGACCTGCAGCAGGCGGGTGGTAAGCAGGATCAGTATGCAGCCACTTTTGGCGGGGTGAACTTCATGGAGTTTTATGGCGATAAGGTCATTGTAAATCCCCTGCGCATTAAGAACAAATATCTGGATGAGCTGGAAAATAACCTGGTATTATATTATACTTCTACCAGCCGTTTGTCCAGCAGCATTATTTCTGAACAACAGAAGAATGTAACGGAGAAGAAAGAAGCGAGTATTGAGGCGATGCATCACCTGAAAGAACAGGCGGTGATGATGAAAGAAGCTTTGCTGAAAGGGGAGATTGATAAGATAGGAGAGATCCTGGATTATGGTTTTCAGCATAAGAAAAACATGGCAAAAGGGATTTCTAATTCACAATTAGATGAAATTTATGAAGCCGCGAAAGGTGCAGGTGCTTCAGGGGGTAAGATCTCTGGTGCTGGTGGCGGTGGATTTATGATATTTTACTGTCCGGGGAATACCCGTTATGCGGTAGTGGATGCGCTGAGTGCTTTTGGCGGGCAGGTGAAACGGTATCATTTTACGCATCAGGGAGTGAATACCTGGACTATTTAATGTATTTAAATACAGTGAGTTAAGGCCTGGTTTATTTGAAAGAAAGGGCTGAGTTCCCCAATTATTGGAGCCAGGCTGTGGGAGCCGGAACAAACATTGAGTAGAGAGAGAAATCCTGGGCTATTTAAAAACAGCAGCAATGACAGAAAAAATTATTAAGACGATTCAGGAAAGCATCGCAGTAAAAGAGGCGATTATAAAGGATGAAGAATTAGTGAGAAGCATTGCACAGGCTGCAAGTGTGATCACAGCCTGTTTTCAGCAGAACCATAAGGTATTATTTGCTGGAAATGGCGGTAGTGCAGCAGATGCGCAACACCTGGCGGCTGAGTTTTCCGGCCGTTTTTATAAAGACAGATCACCATTGTACTCCGAAGCATTGCATTGTAATACTTCCTTCCTGACCGCTGTTGGAAACGACTATGGTTACAATGAAGTATATGCCCGTATGCTGCGTGGTATCGGGCAGGCAGGCGATGTGTTTGTAGGCATTTCCACCTCAGGCAATTCTGCCAATATCCTGGAAGCGATTAAGGTAGCGAAATCCAAAGGGATGATCGTGATAAGTATGACAGGCATGTCTGGCGGAAAAATGAAAGATGGAAGTGACATTCTGTTGAATGTACCGTCATCTGATACACCTCGTATCCAGGAGTCGCATATTACTATTGGTCACATCATTTGTGAAATTGTAGAAAATAATCTTTTTGGCTCATGATTACAGAATGTATTGTATTAGCAGGAGGGCTGGGTACCCGTTTGCGTAGTGTAGTTGCAGATAAGCCTAAATGCATGGCGCCTGTGGGCGATGTTCCTTTTATAGATTACCTGTTGCGCTACCTGCTCAAGGAGGGTATGACGCATGTAGTATTGTCTTTGGGGCACCTGTCAGAACAGGTAATAACATACATTGAGTCCAATGAATGGACGATGAAGGTAGATTTCGTGATTGAAGAGGAGCCCCTGGGTACCGGTGGCGCCATCATGAATGCACTGGAAGAGCTGGAAGAAGATGAGTTTTTTATTCTGAATGGAGATACCTTGTTTAATGTGGACCTGTTTGATTATTCAAACTGGCACCAGGAAAAGGGAAGTAAGTTATCGCTGGCCCTGAAGCCGATGCAGAAATTTGACCGGTATGGTAGTGTGGAACTGGATGAGAATAATAAGATCACGGCATTCCTGGAAAAGCAGTATTGTGATGAAGGCCTGATAAATGGTGGGATCTATGTGGCGAACAGGGAGTACCTGGAAGGTCTGGGCCTGCCTGAGAAGTTTTCTTTTGAGAAGGATGTGCTGGAGCTGCAGGTGAAGAATGGGGAGGTATATGGTTTTGAGAGTGATTCTTATTTTATAGATATTGGTGTGCCGGCTGATTATGAGCGTGCACAAAAGGAACTGGTTTGATAGTAGAGATTGGAAGGCTGTTTTGATGGGAGTAGATCGGGCGGCTTTATGACAGTGGGAGGCCTGGAACCAATTATTATGGAAAGGATCGGAACCAGTTTAATGAAGAACATCAGGAACTACTTTCATAGCGAAAGTTCAATAACAGCGAAGGCAATAAATCAGGTACCGTTCGCTACCAATAAATCAGGCCTCGTACCGAAGCCAATCGACTAAAAACTGGCATGATAGCAATTGATAAAAGCTGGACATTATTCCTGGACCGCGATGGTGTCATGAATGAGGAAATTAAAGATGGGTATGTATTGCAATGGGATATGTTCCGTTTCTCGGAAGGTGTCCTGGCAGCCATGCCGGTGTTGAATGCCCGTTTTGGCCGTATTGTGATCACCACAAACCAGCGTTGTATCGGCAGAGGCTTGCTAACCGAAGCTGGTTTAAAAGACATCCATGCCCACATGCTGGCAGCCATCCATCTGCATGGGGGCCGGGTAGATGCTATCTATCACTGCCCGGATGTAAATAACGATAGCCCCTGCCGTAAGCCGCAGTCTGGCATGGCCATGCAGGCACAGGCGGAATTTCCGGAGATCGATTTCAGCAAATCAATCATGGTAGGCAATACCATGGGAGATATGAAATTTGGTAAACAGCTGGGAATGAAGACAGTATTTATTCCTTCTACAAAACCGGGGCAGGCATTTCCTGATCCGATGATCGATTTTAAGTGTGACAATTTGTTGGAATTTTCAAAGATCATACAATAAATTTGTCTCATATAACGTAAATAAGGCTATGAAGAAAGTGCGCATAATTGGGTTCACCTGTCTGCTGTTTGTGGCTGCTGTTGTAAACGGGCAAAATGTAAAAGGGCCAAAGATCGCTGCTACAGATGCAGCGACGCTGAACGCGCAACAGGACTCCCTGAAATACTTATCTGACCTTATATTACGTGGCAGGGATGAAGATGCCCGTCAGCATGCCAATGACCGTTTTATCCCGAAACTGGTACAGGCGCTGAAAACTCCGAATTCTTTCTATTTCCCTTTCGATTCTATTACCACTGTTTCTATACAATATCCGGAGGATAGTACTTTCCGCATTTTTACCTGGGGCGTGGAAAGCGAGAATACTTTTTTTCATCATTATGGCGCTATACAAATGCGTACAGAGGATGGAAAATTGAAGTTGTTCCCGCTGTTTGACGCATCAGATTATATTTTGAATACGGATACGATTACGGATAATAAGAACTGGTATGGCTGTATGTATTATAAGATCGTGCAGCGCAGGTTCTTTAATAAAGATTATTATACCTTGTTTGGCTGGGATGCGAATAATATGCGCAGTCAGAAGAAGCTGATAGAAATGTTGTCATTTAAAGATGACAAGCCGGTATTTGGTGGGCCCTTCTTTAGCTATGCAGAGGATACGGTACCGAAGCCTTTACGGAACAGGTTTATTTTGGAATATAAGAAGGATGGAACCGTGAGTTTGAGTTATAACCAGGACATGGATATGATCGTATATGATCACTTGATCTCTGAGACGAATCAGCCAAAGAAGCCTTCTACATTCGTGTCTGATCTGGATTATGAAGGGTTTAAGTGGAAAGGTGGGAAATGGGTGCATATAGAAAAGGTGTTTCATGATGCGCTGCAGTTAGGGAAGTATCCGGTAGGGCAGCCTTTGGATTATAAGAAGAAGGATCTGACGAAGCCAAAGACAGCGGAGGAGATTAATGAGGAGACTTTGCAGAAACAGCCGTCTAAAAAGAAGCCGAAATAGCGTTTATGTTCGGTGAAATTTCACTTGAAAAACTGGCGTGTTTGATAAGGATAGCCCCTATTTATTAGGGTATCCGCATTTTCTGGAATATTTTAATGATGTCGAGGTTATTACCAGGCACCATCTGGTGATAGGGATCCATTTTACATATGGATGCCAACAATTTTCAATTTCAAAAAGGGGAAAGAATTAGACCTTTTAGTACCCTTATTGAATAAAGCTAAAAAGGGGAGTCTATTATAGATAATAATGCCTGATCCTGCTCAAATCGTCATTCAACTCATACACCCAGGGTGTTCCCGTAGGTATATCCAGCTTCGTTACCTCCTCATCACTCAGATGATCTATATACTGGATCAGCGCTCGCAAACTATTTCCATGCGCCACAATAATCACCTGCTTTTTCTGCTTTAATGCAGGTATAATCGTATTCGTCCAATAGGGTAGTACCCGATCCATCGTCTCACTCAGGTTCTCTGTCAGCGGTAGCTCTGCAGGTAATAAATCCTTATACCTGGGATCATTGCCAGGGAAACGGGTATCCGTTTTCTCCAATACAGGCGGATGTTCATGTGGATCTCTTCTCCATTTATGCACTTGTTCCTCTCCATATTGCTGCACTGTCTCCGCTTTATTCAAGCCCTGCAAAGCTCCATAGAACCGCTCATTCAGGCGCCATGATTTCTCTTCCGGAATATACAATTGATCCATGGCTTCTAAAGCAAGATGCAATGTCTTTATAGCTCTTTTGAGCACCGAAGTAAACGCGAGGTCAAAATGAAACCCATTGTCAGCTAATAATTTTCCTGCATGTTTGGCTTGCTCAATGCCATTTTGGGATAGGTCAACATCGGTCCAGCCGGTAAACCTGTTTTCCAGGTTCCAAAGGCTCTCACCGTGGCGTAGGAGTACTAATTTTTGCATGCATAAGACTGCGCAAAAAACATGCTATTTTTTATGCCCAAATACCTCTCTTAATTTGTCTTTGGCCTCCTCCAATACCTCCAGCTGCTTCTCCGGCAGATTCTTTCCCGCCCTGTTTATGTAAAAATTTAACATAGACATTGCAGCGCGAAATGGTGTTGTTTTTCGCCGGTGACTTTTGTTGGATGATCGTTTCAATGACTTGGCAATTTCCATTGGATCATGAAGGGTAAAAACATCTTTATCCAGGTCCATGGCATTGCTATGCTCTGTTACGTTTTTTGACCATTTCTTTTTAGGTGCCATAACATGATTGTTTTTAAATTTTCCAGGTAAAGCCATGCATGCTGTTAAAAACATATGACCAGGAACCAAGATGATCGCTATTCCAAAACAAAGGACATCTTTTCATTAGATGTCCTTTGTTGCTTTTATGAAACGACCTGGTCAACTACAAAGAATGGGTACTACTTCTAAAACTTATTGGATTAAGATCAGAATTCATGACTCAGCTATTCAACACCTTTTCCATCCCCTTCATCACTTCATCAATAGGTCTGTTGCCTGTAAGCAGCAGCGCTTGTCCTGTGCGCCGGGCAGTAAGTAACAATGACGGAAAACGTTCTATCCGCCTGTAGCTCACCTCCTGCAAATCAGATCTGAATGCATCGACAGTAGCTTTACAGCCCAGCTGGATGTCAAAACTATCCGCAGAAAAACTTCCCGGCAACCCGGTCTCAAGCGCAGCTGCCAGATCAAGCAAAACCTCTTTCTTTGCTATATTCTTCCCTTTTACCATCACGGCTTCCCATAATAAGTAGAGGTATTTCTCCTCCATTTCAGGCGACTGCAACCCCGCTGTCTTTACCGCTACACAGGCAGGATAAGAAGACGCCGGCGGATCCCGGAACCATATCTTATCATCAATTACTGCCCCCGTCATTTGCCGTGCCTGCATCCATACCGGGCCCATTTGCAATGGACGGGAAACTGCCTGTAACGCATCGTGGTAATGCTTCCAGCTCGAAAGCATGCCTCCCATACAATAGCGAATGGAAACATGGTATTCCTCTTTCAGCTGCCGGAGCACAGGCTCAAATGCCCAGCTCCAGCAACATAGCGGGTCAGTATAACACACTACTTCTAAGGCAGTGCTATTTTTTACTTCTGTGTGTGCTTCCATTTTCAAGTTCCTGATCTTTTGCTGACTGGCTCCAAACCTGCTCGCCAATAGGTACTGCCATGTTAATTTCTTCACTCCGTTGCGCACTCATGCCATGATCAATTTCGTCCACCCCTTTTAGTGTTCTCGCGGTGCCCTTTGGTGCTATATCCGTCAAACCATTTGTTTTCAAAACATAGCTCACCGGATCTTCAATGAACTGCCAGGTTTCGCCCAATTGTGAAGACTCGCCCTCATTCCATGGACCCCTGATATCCGAACCACTACTCATGTTAAAATACAGATTGCTATAGCGCGGATCAGATTGCAATACACCAGGAGGGAAGTTTGGCTGAATGGTTTCCAGTGCCGCCTCAAACATCTGGTAATGCGCTACCTCGCGCGTCATAAGAAAGTTGAGCGTATCTTTTACATATGGATCATCTGTGAACTGCAACAGGTATTCATAGGTGATTTTAGCCCTTGACTCTGCTGCTATATCAGAGCGCAGATCCACCGTGAGGTCACCATTACAATCCCCATTGATGTAAGCGGCCGACCATGGAACGCCCTGACTATTAGTATAAGCAGGACCGCCTCCTGAAGATGTCAGGAATTGCGGTGCGATCATTGATCGATGGATAATTTCTTCCTTTGCTTTCCTGCCATCCAGCATCTGCATGATCTCTGATTCATCTGCAGCTTTCTTCAAATCTCCGTTCACACCCTGTAGTAGCATTTGAATAGTCGCACCTACTATTTCAAGGTGACTAAATTCTTCTGTAGCGATATCCATCAGCAAATCATACTTATCAGGAAATGGATTTCTTGCAGCAAATGCCTGCCCGAAATAACGCAGTGCAGCTGCTAATTCGCCGTTGGCACCGCCAAACTGTTCCAGCAACAAAGTGGCAAATGCAGGGTCAGGCCTTGAGACCCTTGCATTATATTGAAGGTCTTTTACGTGGTAAAACATGGAGTAAATTTTATGGTTTAAGAATTACGCTTTTTCTAACCTGTAATTGAGTGGATCGATGGCGATGACTCTTCCTGCAGCCAAGCTGCTTTTTGTGCCATATTCTGCCTGTCCGCCACTATAACCACCATAGAGGGCGGTATAGCCGAACATTGGGTCACCTTTGCCTTTCAGCATATCGCCTTCAGATCCGTAATTTTCAGAATTGGAATGTTCGCAAGCAGTAGGTAAATGATGCTGACAAAAATAGCATTGCCCGCAAGCGATGGGGAAGGGTACAACAATTCTATCGCCTTTTCTAAACTTAGACATCCCACGACCAGTATCTTCTACAATACCCATAAATTCATGACCCATAAAAAGGTCTTTGCCCTGGGGGAAAAAGCCATCATAAATATGTAGATCGGAGCCACAAATGGCTGTGGAGGTTACTTTGAGGAGGAGGTATGTATCTTTCTCCGGGATTGGGTCTGCTACAGTATCAAAAGAGATCTTATCCGGATGGTGAAACACGGCTGCTTTCATATCGTTCTTTTAGGATGATAGAAGAACAAAGACGGGGCCATGCTGTTTTAAACTGATAATATCAGATGAGTGCGCAAAAAAATGTTGCTAAGTATACACACAACCGGCAAATAAAAGAATCAGAACAACGCAAAATGAAAAAAACGAAACAATGCAAAATGAAAAAAAAACAATAAACAATGCAAAATGAATCCTAAAGAAGCGGCTCAATGCACAACCCATTGAACCGCCTATTACTAAACACCAATACTTATTTATCTATCAAACACTTCAAACTCGGTCCTTCTGTTAGCCTGATGTTCCTGTTCCGAACAATGCACACCGTTTGCACAACGGTTAATTAATCTCGTCTCTCCATATCCTGTAGCAGTCATACGCTCTTTCGCTATACCTTTGGAGATGAAATATTGTAATACAGATGCAGCTCTTTTCTGTGATAATTTCATATTATAATTGTCATCCGAACGGCTATCTGTATGGAAACCCATCATTAATTTCCATTGCGGATTTTCTTTCATCAATGCGATCAGTTTGTCCAGCTCTTTCGCTGCATCCGGCCGTACTGCTGATTTACCCAGATCGAAATATACGTTTGCCGGATTGAAGCGGTTACCCAGATCGATCTTATGGCCTGCCACATTCGCTTTCGCTACGATCAGCGTTTTCTTTTCAGGTGCTGCCACCTGTGCGATGACTATCTTTGGTAAGAATACATCCTGGTGAATTACCTGAGATGCTGTTAATCCGTTTGTAGTCACCAATACATTTTCTGATGGGCTGTAAGTCACTCTTGTGGCATTCAAACCGTAGTCAGACAAACTATCCAGTACAAATTTGTAATTTCCTTCATCGTCGGTTCCGGTTGTCAGCACATTGCCGGTAGCCTTATTGGCGAGGGCCACAGTTGCATTGCCCAGTGGAGCTTTCGTTGCTTTATCAAAAGCTTTTCCTTCCAGGCTGAACACCAGGATTTTCCAGGGTGTAAAACGGTAGATATCATCATTACCATAACCACCCGCCCGGTTGGATGAAAAGTACATAGACTTACCTGTGTTGTAAGCAGGACCAAAATCATCCTGCGCACTGTTTACCGGAGCGCCCATATTCACTGGATACCAGACACCATCCTTTTGCTTTGCAGAGAAGATATCCAGGCCACCAACACCAGGTCTGCCATCTGTAGCAAAGTAAAACACGCCGGTACTATCCATGAACGGAGTACGCTCACTACCTGCTGTATTGATAGATGGACCCATGTTTACAGGTGTTTGCCATTTACCATCCTGGCCTCTTGTACAGTAATAAATATCAGTACTGCCTAAGCCACGTGTGCCATAATCAGCCACAAAGTAAAGCGTACGTCCATCTGCACTGATGAAAGGATCACCCACACTGTAATTAAAGATCTCATTATATGGAAAGCTGTCTATTTCCCAGTTAGCATTTGTATTATTCCACTTTGAGGCTTTCAGCTCAACATTCAAAGTATATAACTGTTCTGCAAAGCGACTTTTCTTTTTTACCAGGTTCGTCACTGCATAATACATGGTATTTCCATCAGCCGTATACGTTGCTTTCGCACTGTGATAGTCGCCATTTACATTGCGTGAAAGCAGGCGGGTGGTGCTACTGTCAAAACCATCGCTTTCATAAAGGTGGAAGTAACTACGGCCTGTAAAACCATATCTCTTCCTGCTGATATTAGAATTGTTATAAAGCTTGTCATGCCGCAATGAATCATAAGGACGATCTGATGCAAATACAAACCTGCCGGTTCTAAAACCTGTTCCCCAATCAGACCATTGTGTATTCATGGCTTTCAGGTTTTCCAGGTCACCTTTCACGGGTTTTGCATTCCACTTCGCTGCGCTGTCACAACCTGCTTGCATGTTCATCGCCAGTATATCGTTTGGTTGTTTGGCCAGGTAGCCATCGAGTGCTTCTTTGGCAGCTGTATATTTTGCATTATTGATCAGCACTTTTGCATAATGCAGTTCATCATTGGCAGTATGCTCCGGGAGCGCTACCAGTTTACGATACCAGGTTTCTGCTTCCGGATATTCGTTCAGTAACTTGTAGCTATCAGCTACTCCACGAATGGCGCGGACGCTTATTTTTTTGCTGAAGGCCTTCTTATATAAAGGAATTGCAGCAGTATAATTATACAAGGATGCCTGTTTGTCTGCTTCTTTTAAAACATATTGAGCATTCGAAAGGGTGGCAGAGAGCAGCATGATGCTGAACAGCGCGATCTTTTTATTCATAGACAGGGAGAACGATTTAAAAATGGATCCTACAGGATCGGTTTCACATAGGTTAAAAACTGTAACCTTCATCTCATTTCGCATTACAAAATTACCGATGGACTGATCTTCGTCACATAGTAGATATTCTATATGGCTGTAGTATAAGTTCTACAAATGGTGAAAATCTAATATTATAGTTTTGCTAAATGTAATCATAGCCTTTATTGATGAAAACTATTCTGATTGCCTTAGACCCATCCATATTCAGTTATGGACTCAAACAGATTATAGCTACGATGCCCCAGCCCACGGATATTGAAACTGCCGATTCCTGTGAGGCAGCGTTGACCTTGTTAAATACCCGGCGTTTCGACTTGTTGATTACTGATCTTCACAACGAGCTGCAGCAGTTTGTGAAACAAAAATGGCCTGAGATCAAAGTCATGATCTACACGGCGGCAGATGAAAAGACCTTTGCAATTGATTATTTACTGGCGGGTGCTGATGGTTTTCTGAGCAGGAGTGCGCGGAAAGAGGAGATGGAGTATGCCGTGCGTACGGTGCTGAACGGAGAAAAGTATATGAGTGCCACGGTGCGGCAGGAGATGCTGGACCAGTTATGGCAAAAGAGAAGAGCCGGCCATAAAAGGGTGTATTGATAATTCCTGAAAGGCTGCTGATAACATACCTTTTAAGGTTTTCTTTTTACACCATTTTCCATTGGCCGGCTCTGAATATTTTAAGCTTCTACTTTAAACGCTGCGGCATATTTCAGGCCACTTTGCTGTTGTAAATTCTTAGGGATTTTGATTTCCAGTTGGCCATTATTGAGTTTCCAGCTCAGCTTAGCTTTGGTACCCAATAATGTTACACGTTTGATCTTGGCAGGCTTTTCAATCGCGAAAGCGACTGTTTCAGGCAATTTCACAGCATCACTGTCAGACGTGAAAAATGCATACGTAGCGGTGCTATCTTTTGCCTGTGTATAGAATACATTTTTGTCAGAGTAAGGCGCTACCGGGCGGGAAGCATGAATACCTTCACCATTGATCTTCATCCATGCGCCAATGTCAGCCAGTCTCTCGTATGCCTGTGGTGTCCAGTCTCCTTTCGCGCTAGGGCCGATGTTCAGCAGGAAGTTACCACCTCTTGATACGATCTTTACCAGCAGTGTCACCAGTTTCAGGGAAGACTTCATCTGGTCTGTATGTGTATAGGTCCAGCTATCGCCCATAGACATGCAGGTTTCCCATGGATAAGGGAGTGGTTTTTCAGGCAGGGTTTGTTCGGGCGTTGCGTAGTTTTCAAACTCGCCTGGTACTTCCCTGTCTACCACGATCAGGCCTGGCTGATTTTTACGGCCCATGGCAGCAATCTTAGGCATATCTATTTCCTGTTTGCCACCTGGTCTTACCCAGCCACCATCCAGCCAGAGAATGTCGATAGCTCCATAGTTGGTCATCAGCTCTTCGATCTGACGGTAGGTATATTCTTTAAATGCTGCCCATTTCTCAGGGTACATCTTGATATTATAGTTGGTATTACGACCCATTACAGGGTAGTATTTCCACCAGAAATCCTGGCTGTGCCAGTCCGGTTTGGAGAAGTATGCACCGATCATGAAACCGTCCTTACGGAAGGTGTCAAAGATCTCTTTTGCAATGTTCGCCTTTGGATTCTTTGAGAAAGGTACATTCGGAGCGGTGATCTTGTAGTCCGTTTGTTTGGTATCGAACATACAGAAACCGTCATGGTGCTTGGTAGTGAATACCACGTAGTTCATGCCCGCATTCTTTGCAGCTTTTGCCCACTTTTCAGGGTTGAAGTCTACGGGATTAAATTCATTAGGCAGTTTCTCATAGGCTTCGCGATATACGTTGTAATCAGCGGAGTAAGGACCTTTTCTTACTACCCAGTCATCAGGGCAAATGCTCCAGCTTTCAACTTCTTCCCAAAGGGTATAGGGGCCCCAGTGCATAAATAAGCCAAACCGTTGATCCTGCCATTTATCCAGTTTTTTGATCACAAGTGGATCAGTAGGAGTTACGTACTCCTTGGACATGTGGTGCAGACCATCGGTTTCCTGGGCTGTTGCCTGTTTCATTGACAGCATGGCTGCAAATAAAACGGAGCAAGCAACGATTGTTTTTTTCATGTATTCGACCTGTTTAATTTCAGCCTGTAAGATGCGGAATATTGAGGGATTGAGTACGCATATTTTACCTGATATTGATAGAAAATAAAGAATCTTGGCAGAAACGGGAGGGATTGAAACAAAAAAAGAACCTGTACCATCTGTTGATACAGGTTCTTTCCGTTGGGTATATATGTAAGGGGTTAGTCTTAGCGAACTGCTTTGGCAGCATTTACCTCACCATCACCGAAGTACTTATCCTTGCCAGGGGTACCATAATCTGTAGACGAAGTTTTGAGGATCAGGTCTACCAGCAATGGATTAGCAAAAGGATATTTATTGTAGATCAGCGCAGCTACTGCCGCCGCATGAGGTGATGCCATGCTGGTACCAGCTGACCAGCCATAATAGTAGGTAGCGGAGGCCTCATCCCAAAAACCGATATTGAATATAAAATCAAATAGATACTCGTAGTTGATAATACCGCCTACATCCACGATCGTCGTATTTGGAGGCAGGGCATAGTTACCACCCGGAGCAGCATAGTGAATGAAGTTCTTACCATAGTTGGTAAAGATAGAGGGGAGGTACAGGGAAGTATCCTGGTTGATGCCCCAGCCCAGCGGACCGGAAGAAGAAATAGCCAGTACGCCTAATGCCGCAGCAGGGTAGGTGATAAAGCGTTTTTCTGTATCATAGTTGTAAGCATCGTTACCAGCGGCCGCAATCACAGTGGTACCATTCAGGGTAGCGTACAGGGTGGCTCTGTTCATCGCTGTGATCAGTTCTTTTACATCGCGGTCATATTCCACTACGTAGTCATCCGATGGATCATTGGGCGTACCATTGTCATCGGTGTAAGTCTTGCGGGGCAGCTCACCACCGAGGCTCATATTTATTACCTTGGCGCCATGGTTAGTGGCATAGAAGATCCCGTCTACAATGCTGCTGAAGGCACCAGAGCCGGCATCATTCAATACTTTTACGAGGATCAGTTTTGCCTCAGGGGCTACACCGGCTACACCGTTTGAATCTTTTACGGCAGCGATGGTACCGGCTACGTGGCTACCATGGCTGAAGCCTTCTGCGCCATGATATTGTACTTCTTCACCTTCTACAAAACTGTGGGTGAGAATAATGTTAGGTTTGATTTCAGGGTTGTTTAGCAGGAAACCGCCATCGAGTACGGCTACTTTTACACCTGCACCTTTGTAACCTTTGGCCCATGCTTCGGGTGCATGAACGGCCTGTAAGCCCCATTGCAGAAAGCTATACCTGTCTGTAAGGGCAGCGCCGGAACTGGATTTTGCAAATTCATGCGTGCTGCCACCGGTAGTTGTAGCGGTGCCATATGGAATAGAAGAGCGGAAATTGCGCTCCGGCAGTCGCCAGCTCTGCACGATGTCTACAGATACGGATTGTACACCTGCCACTTTCCTTGCTTTTTCGGGGAATGTTGGATCTGGCGTTTGTACACGAATTAGGCCTAATTCTTTATTAGCTTCCTTGAATACAAACTTCCTGACTCCCAGACTGGTAAGGGCATCCGCAATTGCATTCTGATCGACATTTTGCTCAGTAAGAATAATAAATCCTCTGTCTTGTTTTGGGGACGATAAAAGCCCTTTGGCTAATTTGACTTCCTGTGCGTCTTTGGAGCACGATGCCAGTAGAAATAACAGTACAAGGGGAAATGAAAATTGTAATAGATTTTTCTTCATGTGGTTTTGGTTTAACAATTATTGAATTTGGTCCTGGTTGAATAGTAGGGTCTTCGAAAAAGTTAATAGGTGGTATTAATGCTATGGGTTTCAAGGGTAAGTGAATGTACTTAAATCCTTTGAAATTTCAATATAATTTATTTGTACTTTACATGGCTAAATTAAGTCAAGTGAAATCATTCGTTAGTTTACTCCTTTGCCTGTCTTTACTGAATGCAAAAGCCCGGCAGGCAAAAGATCCCGCTACCTTAGTACAGGAATGGAATGTAGCCAACAACAAACAGGATATCGGCACCCTTACTTTTCTCTACGACAGTGAAGTATTATTTTATGGCTCGAAACTGAAGAAACAGGATTGTATTGCCGGCAAATTGTCCATCTTTAAAAAATACCCAATACTCGATCAGCAGATAGCTGGTCAGATCAAATCTGAGACCCAGGAAAACGGCGATGTGAAATGTAGTTTTGATAAGGCGGTTACTATCAATGGCGCTACAAAAACCTATGCATCTTACCTCGTATTTCATCAGGTAAACAATGCGTGGAAGATTGTAGTGGAGAGTGATCTGACCACCGATGCTAATGTGGAGAAAAGAAAAATGAAAGCAAAGGGCGCTGTGCTGTGCGATGTAGATGGAGACGGTGTAAAGGAATACGCTTACCTCACACCTGCACCGATCGATACCACGCAGGAAATGACTTGCCTGGATGAAAGTTGTACTTCTGTGATCCGCTTCTCTAACAAAGCTATCCCCGAGCTGAGGATTTCCAATTGCCTGAATGCTGTCGTTGATATATTGGGTGACCTGAATAATGATGGTAAAGATGAGATAGGCATTAATCCACAGTGGTGGACCAGCTGCTGGAGCGGATATCATGTATATACCCTGAAGAAAGGAAAATGGATAGATGCAATCCCTGCAATCTCTACGCATTGTAACCAGTGGGAGGATGGCGTGAAACCGGTGCAGAAGGACCCGAAGAGACCGGGTTATGTAATCATTCATTATAGTATGATGATTGATGATGATATCGTGACAAAAACAAAGTCAATTCCTATTAAATAGACCCAGGATCACTCAGTTTCAAAAGATTACTCTACAGGGTGCGTTCCTCTTTAATTTTTTATCAGTCTTCGCATAAACATTTTAGGGATTGCGTTCTCATTGATACAATTTCTTTTTCCAAAGCATAAAGCTAATACCAGCAAGAGGCTGGTGTTAGCTTTTTTCATTTAATCAATAAAAGGTACTGTTTCATGAAACGCAATTTTCCACGACTCTTTTTCTTATTGACCTTTCTCATGCCCTACTGCAGCAAGGAGAATAAAGTTACTTCGAAACCTCCTGCCAGTGATACGGCGGTATTACTTACACAAAGACCACTCATGGTAGAATATTGGGGCGGTTGCTGTTACGACCGCAATGATGTGGGACCTTTGGATGCTATTCCTGATAGTGTGGATGTAGTGAATATTTTTACGCTCGGCATTGGAAAAACGACCGATGGCAGCTGGGAATTTGAACACAGGGGCGTATCTGGTTACAATGACTGGAATGATGTATTGACGAAGGCGCATGCTTTGCAGAAGCGGGGAATCAGAGTAGTCTGCACCTCCTTCTCCGGTAGCATGGTAAATTTAACCGGTGCAGAAGCCGCTAAGATGGCTGGAATTGTAAAAGACTCGCTGGATAAATGGCAATTGGATGGGGTAGACCTGGACCTGGAATACAGTGGCGCGACTACAAAGAATATTGACAGCGCCGTAGTAGCTTTAGGCAAATACCTGGGGCCAAATTCAAAGACTGGGCGGATCTTATCAGTCGTAGATTATAACAATTACAACATCAGCCAGATCAAGCGTACAAATAAGTACATTGACTACGTAATGACGATGTCTTACTGGAATACGTCTAAACAGGTACTGGGTATTGTGAAATCTTATGGTGCAGCGATTGGTGATACAAAGAATGTACTGATTGGCGTAGGACAGGGATGTGCGATCAATGCAGGGCAGGCAACGCCGGCAGGAGAGGAGTTGAAAATAGCAGATACCCTGAGGATCGCATCACCAGGGTCTGGTATGATGGAGTTTGTATTCGGATGCAGTTATCATCATACAGATGCAAGCGGGCATATTACAAAGGATATTTCATATACCCAAAACATCATCAGGCACTTGAAAAAATAAAAAATAGTTATCGCTTTTGTCTAAATTTAGGTAAAAGCGATAACCATAATGAAACTGTACTTCCTGCTATTTTCCACGTTATTGTTTGCCTGTCAGCAAGCCCCCGAACATTCCAGTTCCACATCAGGTCCACGTTCCGGCCGTCTAACCGGTACCTGGAGACTACTCTCCCAGGCCTCAATTGCCAAAGGTGATACCACCATTACAGATTATACCAAAGATCAGGAGATGATCAAGATAATCAACGACACCCATTTTGCATTTCTGAAACACGGCGGCGCTTTCGATGCTGGCGGAGGCCGCTATACCCTGAATGGTGATCAATATACTGAGCACCTGGACTATTATAATAACAAAGATTGGGAAGGCGGTGTATTCAACTTTACAATAAGTTTCAGTGGTGATACCCTTATCCAGAAAGGAATCGAAAAAGTAGAAGGCACCGGGGTAGATCATGAAATCATAGAACGATATATAAAAGTAAAGTAGTAATGGCTTAATTTCGATGCATGAAAATATACCAGGCATCGATACAACTACGCGCCAGAGCCCGTGGATTTCATCTCATTACATCCGAAGTATTGCAGGGTATTCCTCAGCTGAGCGAGATCAGGACCGGCATGTGCCAGGTATTCATTCAGCATACCTCTGCGTCATTGACCATAAATGAAAATGCAGATCCTACCGTAAGAATAGACTTCGAAACATATTTTAATAAAGCAGTACCCGAAAACGATCCAGAGTACGAGCACAACGACGAAGGGCCGGACGATATGCCTGCGCACCTGAAAGCGGCTATGCTGGGAAGTTCGGTGATGATACCGGTATCCGGCGGGCGTTTTGCTTTGGGTACCTGGCAGGGTATTTACCTTTGCGAACACCGGGATTATGGTGGCGCAAGAAGTTTAGTGATCACAGTCTGGGGAGAATAGCATATGAAAAATATAATCTTATTAAGCCTGTGTACATGTTTGTTTACAGGCATCAGGGCACAGCAGGTAGATGTACAAAGCTACGCCATATCACTGAATCTGCAGGATACGACTGACCAGATAAAAGCGAGTGTAAGCATAACTCTGAAATACCTGCAAAGCACCCGTAGATTGAAATTCGATCTTGCAGGTATGAAGGTAAAAGAAGTCTTTACCGGGCCTAAAAAGTATAGCTTCGAACAGGATGCAAATGCCCTTTACATCAATGTAGACGGTAAGGCTGGAGAACAGGGCATCTATACCATCACTTATGGCGGTACGCCTAAAGATGGCCTGATCATTTCCAGGAACAAATATGGCCACAGAACCTTTTTTACAGACCATTGGCCTGACAGGGCACATCAATGGTTCCCCTGTATAGATCATCCATCAGACAAGGCTATATTCCGTATCAGCGTGGCAGCGCCTGATCATTATACAGTGGTAGCGAATGGGGTAAAAAAGGAAGAAGTAAATATGGGTGGTCACATGAAAATGACAAGCTGGGAAGAAAAAGTACCCCTGGCTACGAAAGTGATGGCATTTGCCGCTGCTGATTTTTCAGTTACGCATTCAGGTGATGTCGGTAATATCCCGGTAGACAGTTATGTATTCCGTGAAGATTCATTGCATCAGGGATATGCAAGAGCGACTCAGATCCTTCCGTATTTTATACAGCTGGTAGGTCCTTTTCAGTTTGAAAAACTGGCCAATATTCAATCCAAAACCATCTTTGGCGGAATGGAAAATGCCGGTGCTATTTTTTATGCTGAAGAATCGCCCGGACATGAAAAGCTGGAATCTCTGCTGGCGCATGAAATAGCGCATCAATGGTTTGGTGATGCTGTGACAGAAACTGACTGGCGGCATTTATGGCTGAGTGAGGGCTTTGCTACGTATTTCACTTTGTTGTACATGGAGCATACATATAGTACTGATACACTGAAAGCTTCGCTGAAGGCAGACCGTGAAAAGATCATTGCATTTGCAAAAAGGAGAAAAACACCTGTAGTAGATACGACTGTGCATAGTAATTACATGCAGTTGCTGAATGCGAATAGCTATGAAAGAGGTGGATGGGTATTGCATATGCTAAGGAGGAAGATAGGCGATGAGCGTTTCCGGGCGGGGATCCGGCAGTATTTCAGGGATTATAACGGGCGCAATGCCAGTACAGATGATTTCAGAGCAGAGATGGAAAGGGCAGGTGGGGAGAATTTGAAAGGATTCTTTACACAGTGGTTATATACGGCGGCCATACCGGAATTGCAGGTGAATCTGAATTATAATGAAAGTACACATACGGTGAAGATGGAGGTGATCCAAAACCAGTTACCTTTATTTGAATTTCCGCTGGAGTACACGCTGGATAAAACAAAGCCTTTGCAAAAGCTGATGATAAAAGATAAGGTCACCACGGTGATGATACCAGCAGCAGCAAAGCCTGCCGGTATTTGGTTAGACCCGGATATTAATTTGCTGGCGGAATTTGCGAGGTAATGTTGGCTACAGTACGGAATATATTGGTAATGGATGTAGGTGCCTTCGGGAACCTTATTATTTTTTCAGTACTTTCTCCAGTTCATACAACCTTCTCCGTAGCTCGGTCAGCTCTACTTCCAGCAGATCCACCTTTTCACTCAATAAGTACTGGTTGTAATCTGAAATAATAGACAGCTCTCTGAGCTTCGGAAACAGATCATGTTTGAAGAAATGAAGGCCTGTTTCTTCCCCGAAAAACTCGTGGGCAGTTTTGGTCATATGGTTGTACAGACAGTAGCGAAGACCATCAGAACTATGCGTCCATGGGCTGATGTACAGTAGTTCCCAGTTGTTGATCCGAAGTAATTCCACCTCTCCTTTTTTATCTACAAATTGATACGTCGTAGATTCCACATAGCCATTCGGTTTCAGCGTATCTGTCGTCATCAGTATGTAAGAATATTCCGGGAGTACTGAGACCGATTCCAGGGAATGTAAGGGACTGTAACTACCATCTCCAAATATTGCATAGTATCTCACCATCATTTTCTATTGATTTAAATCATTCACATAACCTCTATAAACCTTGACACTGAGGGCGATATGAATTGAATACAATTGAAACGAAAATATACCAAATATAAAAAAAGTATCTGACACGGTCCCTTTCTGGCTAAATTATTTACAATTCTGGCCCAAAACCACTCGTAAAGTATTAGTCCATTAAATTAGTGGGTTTTTGTACATTAGCCCCCAGAAATTAAGAAACTATGCAACGTCGTTTTTACAGGATCCTATTGTCAGGCTGGCTGTTAACCAGCTCCATAACCGCTATGGCACAGCAAAAGAAACATCCGGACCGGCCCAATATCATATTTATCCTGGCCGATGACCTGGGCTATGGAAACCTGACATCCTTCAACCCAAAAAGTCCGATCCCCACTCCAAATATTGATAGGCTGGGGGCAGAGGGCATTCGTTTTACACGCTTTTATGCAGGCAATACGGTTTGTGCACCCTCCCGTTGTGCCTTACTAACGGGAAAGAATATGGGGCACGCCTACATCCGGGGCAATACCCGCTTGCCATTGCGCCCCCAGGATAGTACCATGGCCCAGGTGCTGCAGCAAAACGGCTATACCACCGGCATGTTTGGGAAATGGGGCTTAGGCGAAATGGGTACTACCGGTTCTCCGGAGATCAAGGGCTTCGACGAGTTCTATGGCTACCTCAATCAGGGGCATGCGCATGATTATTATACCAATTACCTCTACCAGGTAAAAGCGGGAAAGATCCGTAAGATCCCTCATGATACTTCCGTATTTACCCATGATGAGATAATGGATCATGCTTATTCTTTTATCAATGAAAATAAGGACAAACCGTTCTTTCTATATCTTTCTATTACCATTCCGCATGCAGAACTGGCACCTCCGCAAAAAGATCTGCAGGCATGGCTAAACCCGGATGGTAGCTCCAAACTAGGCCCGGAAACTCCGTATGCGCAGAATGGCGGGACCTATCGTAGCCAGCAATACCCCCATGCGGCCTTTGCGGCCATGGTGAGTAAACTGGATCAGCATGTAGGGCAGATACAGGCGCTTGTCAAACAACTGGGTCTGGATGATAATACCTATATCTTCTTTACCAGCGACAATGGTCCCCACAAAGAAGGAGGTGCTGACCCCGGATACTTTAACAGCAATGGTCCGCTGAAAGGGCTGAAACGTGACCTTTACGAAGGTGGCATTCGTGTGCCCTTGCTGGTACGTGCTCCCGGCCATATTCCTGCCGGCAGTGTGAGTGATGAGGAGTGGGCGTTCTGGGATATCCTGCCCACGTTCAGTGCGCTCACAAAGTCTAAGACACTGAAGGGTATCGATGGCCTGAACTATGCTGCGGCCCTGGAAGGAAAGAAGCCTGTAAAAGCCCATGATTACTTATACTGGCAGTTTAATGAAGGCTACATCCAGGAGGCGGTATTGCAGGGAGACTGGAAGTTGATCCGCTTTAAATACAAAGGAAAGGTGGAAAGATTTGAATTGTACAATATAGTTGACGATATTGGAGAGACAAAAGACCTTGCTGCTGAAAACCCGGCTAAAGTGAAGACGCTGAAAGCCATCATGGCAAAAGCGAAAACCCCGGCAGAAAATAAGGAATTTGACTGGTCTGATACCGAGAAATAACAATATATGCATCCACGTTTTTACCTGCTGGCTACCATTGGCCTGCTCCTTTGTGCCTTTGAGGCAACTGCTCAAACACCTTCTGTAAGGAAGGAAACAGCTCCTGTATGGCCTTCTGTAAAGAAGGAAACAAAACCCTGGACCCGCTGGTGGTGGATGGGAAGTGCGGTGGATAGTGCAGGCATCAGCAATGCACTCGATACTTATAATGCAGTGGGGTTTGGTGGGGTGGAAATAGCGTCTATCTATGGGGCGAAAGGGTTTGAGTCAAAGTATGTAGATTTTCTGTCGCCGCAATGGGTGCATCTGTTAAATATTACCACCCGGCAGGCTACCCGTTTACACATGGGGGTAGATCTCACCACCGGTACCGGCTGGCCTTTTGGCGGGCCCCAGATCGACCTGAAGCATGCTGCAGCTAAGATGGAGCTGAAGGTACTGCGTCAATATGTAGATCTGGCCTTGCCTGATCATATTGATACCAGCATTGGCACTTTGCAGGCCTTGGTAGCTTACAGAGGAGTGACGCCAGAACCTATCTTAGACAAAGTAAAAGATGGAACACTCCATTGGGAGCATGGTGCGGGCAATATGAGTGTATATGCCCTGTATAGCAGTCATACAAAACAAAAGGTAAAGCGGGCGGCACCGGGTGGCGAGGGATATACCCTCGATCATCTCTCCGGAGAGGCGGTACAGTTATACCTGCATCGGTTCGATACTGCGTTTCATAAGCAGGTACCTGGTATCCGGGCATTTTATAATGATAGTTATGAGGTGTATGGCGCTGACTGGACACCTTCATTTTTACCTGAATTCAGGAAGAGAAGAGGCTATGACCTGACGCGTTTTATACGTGAATTTACATCTGCTGGGATCTCCGATACGATTGCCCGTGTAAAATCTGATTACAGGGAAACGATGGCGGAGTTATTATTAGATAATTTTACGAATCCATGGACGCAATGGGCACATAGCTATCATCGGATGACTAAAAACCAGGCACATGGTTCTCCAGGAAACCTGATTGATTTATATGCAACCGTGGATATTCCGGAATGCGAGACTTTCGGATCTACGTATTTCCCTATTCCGGGTTTGCGCAGGGATAGCGAAGATATCAGGAACGTAAGTCCTGATCCGATTATGATGCAGTTCGCTACCTCTGCGGGTCATATAGCGGGGCATCCGCTCATTTCAAGCGAGACATTTACCTGGCTGACAGAGCATTTTAAAACATCATTGTCACAATGTAAACCCGAGGTAGAGCAGGCATTTCTGGCGGGTGTGAATCATGTATTTTATCATGGTACGACTTATTCTCCGAAGGAGGTGCCATTTCCCGGATGGTTGTTTTATGCATCTGTAAATTTTGTGCCTGCGAATAGCTGGTGGTCACATTTGCCTGGGCTGAATGATTATATCACCCGTGTACAATCCGTATTGCAGGCGGGTAGGCCGGATAATGATCTGATCGTTTACTGGCCGGTGTATGATATATGGAATGATGCAGAGGGGATGGACATGCCATTGTCTGTACATCATATAGATAAGTGGTTGTATCCGACGGCATTTTATAAACAGGTGATGGCGCTGCACGGCAAGGGGTATACGCTTGATTTTGTGTCTGATAACTGGATTGACAGGACGAAGGGCTATAAGGCACTGATCATTCCGAAAGCACATATGATGCCGCTGGCTACTTTGAAGAAGATCATTGCGCTGGCGCAAAATGGTACCAGGGTTATATTTGAGGCCTTACCCGGAGATGTGCCCGGGATGAATGAATTAGCTGCTCGGAGAAAGGAATTTCAAACGCTGCTGGAAGATTTGCGGGGGGTGAAAAATGTAATGATTACTGCTGATGTGCAGGGGGCATTGCAGCAAATCGGTATTCGCCGCGAAGCGCTTACGGATGCAGGCTTGCAATTTATTCGCCGGAAACAGGGTGAGGATACCTGGTATTACCTGGTGAATCATACTGCGAATCGGATATCTCAGTTTATTCCGGTTAATCAGCATGTATCCCGGGTACTTATGTTAGATCCATTGCGGGGTGATAGCGGACTTGCAGAGATTGAGCAAACGGATAGCAGCACTAAAGTAAAAGTTACGCTGGCATCAGGTGAATCTATCATACTAAAAGCAGCAGGGACGCCTGCAAAAAAAGAGTTTCCGGATTGGGTGTATTTAAATACTCCCCAGGCTTCCTTGAATTTACCAGGCCCCTGGCAATTGGCATTTAAGGATGGTGGACCGTTTATTCCAGCTGCTGTAAAACTGGACAGTTTAGTAGACTGGACCACATTGCCGGATACAGCTCTTGCCTCTTTTTCGGGGAAAGGTGTCTATACGACAAGTTTTAACCTGCCGGCAAAGAATGCAAAAGAATATGTGCTTCAACTGGATGAGGTGCATGAAAGTGCACACATCTGGATTAATGGAAAGGATGCGGGGATCGTATGGAGCATACCCTATACATTAAGAGTTGGTAAATATTTACGTGCCGGCAAAAATGAGATCCAAATAGAAGTGGCGAACCTGATGGCGAATCATATTCGTTACATGGATCAGCATCATATTCCATGGCGGCAGTACCACGAAATTAATTTCGTGAATATTAATTATAAAGATTTTGATGCGGCTAACTGGAAAGTACAGCCTTCCGGCTTAATGGGGAAGGTGACCATTACCCCATATTTATAACCGGCATTTAATACCTGCCTTCGCGAAAATTTCAATCAATGCGAAGCATTCATTGAAATTTTCGCCTTTTTCTTACCTGCGCAAATACCTTTCACACATCCTGCGCAAATTTGCAATTATAATTTATATTGCAAATATGTTATTAACTATTACCAACTCACGATACCCCGCCACAGACTTGAGTTTCTTGCTGCACAAGCACCCCGCTAAAGTACAATCTGTAGAGGTGATGAACGGTAAAGCCCACGTCTTTTACCCGGCGGTAAGCGATGAGAAATGTACCTGCGCAATATTGCTGGATATGGATCCGGTTGGACTAGTCAGGAACAGTGATGGCAACTCCTTTGCACTGGACCAATATGTAAACGATCGCCCTTACGTCGCCTCCTCATTTATGAGCAGTGCTATTTCGAAGGGCTTTAGCTCCGCATTGAATGGTAATTGTAAAGAAAAGCCGGAACTGGTGGGCATTCCGCTTCAACTGGAAGTACAACTCTCTGTGCTCTCCATTCGTGGTGGAGAAGAACTCTTGCAGGAGCTTTTCCAGCCCCTGGGTTATGAAATCATTGCTACCCAGCATCCCCTGGACCCACATTTTCCGGAATGGGGCAATAGCCGCTACTTTACTGTTACCCTAAAGCATTCAATTACGCTCCAGACCTTACTCTCGCACCTATACGTTCTCATTCCTGTAATGGACAATGAAAAGCATTACTGGGTGAACGAAGAAGAGATCACAAAGCTGATGAATAAAGGGAAAGGTTGGCTGGAAGGGCATCCTGCCAGGGAAACCATTGTTCACAGGTATCTCCGTTATCAGCGCAAACTCTCCAACGAGGCATTGTCAGCCATGACTGTATTGGGGGATAGCCCGGTAACAGAAAAGGTAGAAAAACCCAAACTACATGACCTGCGGTTACAGGCAGTTGCTGACGAAATCGCGCGCTTGCAGGTGTCTTCTGTCATAGACCTGGGATGTGGGGAAGGACGGCTCATCAAAGTATTGCTGGAGAATAAGCAGCTGCAGCGTATCACGGGGATGGATGTATCCGCATATAGCCTGGAAGTAGCCGCCAGGAGACTTAAGCTGGACAAGATGATCGATAGCCAGCGTAAAAGGATTAACCTGATCCAGGGTTCGCTCACCTATAAAGACAGGCGCCTGCAAGGCTACGATGTGGCCGCACTGGTGGAAGTAATTGAACACCTGGATGAAGATCGCCTGCTGGTATTGGAGAAGAATGTGTTCAATGAGATCCAACCCGATACGGTAGTGCTCACGACTCCCAATAAGGAATGGAACATCACATTTACAGAAGATGAAAATAAGATGCGGCATTCCGATCACAGGTTCGAATGGACCCGTGCAGAGTTTAGTGCCTGGTGTGAGCACATCAGAGACGTATATAAATATGCTTATGAAATAAAGCCACTGGGTGAGGAGATGGAGGCGGTTGGCGCACCCAGCCAGATGGCTGTTTTTTCAAAACAATAGAGGAACTAGCTCTGTAGAACATTGCAGGAATGCTATATGTTGAGCGCTTCCTGTAAAAGAAAAGAGTTGCTCTTTTTAAAAAATGCGTGAAATTCAGTTGACCCATAAACATGTGGAGCTAAGCGATTCCGCAAAACAATTAGGATTATGACATTAAATTTTCCGGAACTTTCCCTGGTGGTATTAGTCGGCGCATCAGGATCAGGGAAAAGTACCTTTGCAAAAAAATGGTTCAGACCATCAGAAATAGTCAGCAGCGATGCCATTCGGCTGATGCTGAGCAATGATGAAAATACGCAGGGCATTTCAGAAGACGCATTCGAACTCCTGCATCTCATCATTGCTAAAAGGCTGAAACGTGGCCTCCTTACAGTAGTAGATGCTACTAACGTAAACTCACAATACAGAAAGCAATTGATAGCGCTGGCAAGAGAATACCATGTACTACCTGTTGCAGTCATCCTGAATATGTCTGACAGGGTCTGTCAGGACAGAAATAAAGCCCGTACCGACAGAGACCTGGCTCCCCGGATCATCAAAAGCCAGATGGCTGCTTTAAAAAGTGGGATCCACAAGATCAGGGAAGAAGGATTCAGAAGGCATTTTGAATTCCGTACACCGGAGCTTATAGATAGTGTAACAGAAATAGTAAGAGAAAAACTCTACAATGATCTCAAACACGAAGAAGGGCCTTTCGACATCATTGGCGACATACATGGATGCTACGATGAATTGTGTACCCTGCTCACGAACCTGGGCCATACGGTAGACAAGGAAGCGCATCGCATTACAGCTACCAATGGCAGAAAGATCGTGTTCCTGGGTGACCTGGTCGATAGAGGGCCTGCTTCACCGGCGGTATTGAAACTGGTGATGCAGGCAACTTCAGAAAAGCTGGCCCTTTGTGTACCCGGTAATCATGACATCAAATTGCTCAAATACCTGAATGGTAAAAATGTGCAGTTGCAACATGGACTGGAACGTACCGTGGCACAGCTGGAAGGAGCAGACCCGGTATGGATAGAATCGCTGAAAGTATTCCTGGATGGACTTGTTAGCCACTATGTACTGGCTCAGGGAAACCTGGTTGTAGCACATGCGGGCCTCAGGGAAGACATGCAGGGCAGGGGATCTGGTGCTGTCAGAGAATTCTGTTTATACGGTGAGACCACCGGTGAAACCGATGAATTCGGATTGCCGGTACGGTACAACTGGGCCGCTAATTATAATGGTAAAGCTGCCGTAGTATATGGTCATACACCCGTCGTACGTCCTGAATGGTTTAACAATACGATGGATATAGATACAGGTTGTGTGTTTGGCGGTAGTCTCACTGCTTTGCGTTATCCTGAAAAGGAGCTGGTAAGCGTGCCTGCATTGCAGGAGTATGCTACACCGGGAAGACCTATGAGGGAGACGATGAATGAACTGAGTCTGCAACAGGAACATGATAATATACTGGATATAAATGATGTCATTGGCAAGCAGCTGATAGAGACGCGCCTGATGAAGAAGATCAGTATTCGTGAAGGGAATGCGGCATCTGCGCTGGAGGTGATGAGCCGATGGGCCATTAATCCTAAATGGCTGATATACCTGCCACCTACAATGTCTCCAACAGCTACGAGTTCATTACCTGATTACCTTGAGCATCCCGCGGAAGCATTTAAGTATTTCAAAAACGAAGGCGTGAATAAAGTCGTTTGCGAGGAAAAGCACATGGGCTCCCGTGCAGTCGTGATCGTATGTAAGGACAGTGAGGTAGTAAGGAAGCGCTTTGGCATCCGGGAAGATAGTATTGGAATTATTTATACCCGTACCGGCCGTGTATTCTTTGATGATGAAACGATAGAACAGGCTTTCCTGCAAAAGATCGCAGATATAATTACAGAACGTGGCGGTTGGGAGGTGTATAATACAGACTGGTTCTGCCTGGATTGTGAGCTGATGCCCTGGAACCTGAAGGCACAGGCATTGCTCCGCAATCAATATGGTGCCACGGGTGCAGCAGGCAGGTATGCCATGCAGGGGGCTGTGGCAAGCCTGGAACAGGCAGCAACAAATCCGGCAGCACTGCCTTTGCTGAGAGAGTATAGAGAGAGGAAGGTGATGATCGACCAGTTTGCAAGGGCTTACAGGCAGTATTGCTGGGATGTAAATGGACTGGAAGATTATCAGCTGGCACCTTTTCACATGTTAGCTACGGAGGGCAAGACGTATTTTGATCAGGATCATGAATGGCATATGGAAGCTTTAGCGACATTTGCTGGTGGAGAAGGAAACCCTGTTATTGCAACAAAATATAAGGTAGTAGACCTGGACGATGAGGCGGCTGTGCTGGATGCAACCGCATGGTGGTTGTCAATGACAGAGAAAGGGGGAGAAGGGATGGTGGTAAAACCATACCACTTCATCACCATGAATGAAAAGTTCTTTGTGCAGCCTGCAGTGAAAGTGAGAGGCAGGGAGTACCTGCGTATCATTTATGGACCTGAGTATACACTGGAGAGGAACCTGACCCGATTGAAAGAAAGAGGGCTGAGTACAAAGCGGATCATGGCGCAGAAAGAGTTTGCGCTGGGAGTGGAGGCCCTGGAAAGGTTTGTGGGGAACTCGCCTTTGACGAAGGTGCATCAATGTGTGTTCGGGGTGCTGGCGATGGAAAGCGAAGCGGTGGATCCCAGGTTATAAAAATGCATCTAGGGTTTTATTTTTAGGGATACACAGTAAAAAATGAATCGCCTGTAAGGCGGTTCATTTTCATATTTCCTTTCTGTTTGAATTTCGTAACTTCGCCCCATGACAAACAGGGAATCTCTCGAAGACTTCTACCAGCATAAATTCAATTGGCTGCCTGATAACCTGAAACAGGATATCGGGCATTTTAACGTATTCAGAATAGAAGACACACTCGCCCCGGGCGCTACACCCATCCATTACGCTCGCAGAGATTTCTATAAGATCAGCCTGATCAGAGGTCGTACCGTGTATCACTACGCTGACAAAAGTATCGAAGCAGACGGAACCGCCCTCATGTTCTTCAACCCCAACGTGCCTTACACCTACGAATCTTTAAAAGATGACAGGTCTGGCTATTTCTGCATTTTCAAAGAATCCTTCTTTACCGAATCATTGAGAACCAATATCAATGAACTGCCCATGTTTGCCACCGGCAGTAAACCCGCCTACATGCTGAACAAAACGCAGGATAAATATGTAAGTGCGATCTTCAAAAAAATGCTGGAAGAAATCAATTCCGACTATAAATTCAAATACGACCTGCTGCGCAATTATGTAACAGAGATGATCCATTATGCACTGAAAATGCAACCCTCAGAAATGCTGTACCAGCATACAGATGCCAATGCCCGCATTACAGCGATCTTCACCGAACTCTTAGAAAGACAATTCCCCATTGAAACACCTCACCAGCGATTCACCATGCGTTCTGCGCGTGATTTTGCAGATAAACTGGCAGTACATGTGAACCATTTGAACAGGGCCATCAGGGAAACTACCGGAAAAACGACTACCGACCATATTGCAGAACGCCTGCTGGGTGAGGCAAAGGCTTTGCTAAAGCATACGAACTGGAATATTTCGGAGATCAGTTATAGCCTGGGATTCGAGGAACCTGCTCATTTTAATAATTTCTTTAAGAAGCGCACGAGTAGTACGCCTTCTTCTTATCGGGTAGTATAAAGCATCCTATAGGCATCAGCATCCATTACATCCCCTCTAAATTACCTTTGTTTGAATTTTGCAAGCAATGGTTTGAACCTTGTAATAAGCAGCGTTCCTCCACCACCTAATTTTGTCCTATCAAAACGAGCAAGATATGGACAACAAAAAGACCTGGTTTATAACAGGAGCTTCCAAAGGCCTGGGCCTCACACTGGTAAAGCATTTGCTTGCCGCCGGCTATGCCGTGGCAGCTACCTCCCGCAATGCTGCGGCATTAACCGAAGCTGTGGGCAGTGATAACAAAAACTTCCTCCCATTACAGGCCGACCTCGCTAATGATCAAAGCGTAGCGCAGGCTATTCAATCTACCGTAGACAAGTTTGGGCGCATTGATGTTGCTGTTAATAATGCCGGCTACGGCACCGGCGGAAGCATAGAAGAACTTTCTGATGCGGAAACCCGTGCCAGCTTTGATATCAATGTATTTGGTACGCTAAACGTTATCAGGCATGTATTGCCGTTTATGCGTAAGCAAAGAAGCGGGCATATCATCAATATCTCTTCCATTGCAGGCATATCCGCTAATACAGGCTGGTCAATATATGCTGCTGCAAAATATGCTGTCACTGGTCTCACAGATGTTTTGGCGCAGGATGTAAAGGAATTTGGTATCCATGTTACATTAATCGCCCCCGGCGCGTTCCGGACCAGTTTCCTCACGGCAGATTCATTGGTGATAACAGATAACCCTATTGCTGATTACACTGCCATCAGGGCATCGCATGCTAAGTATGCAACCATGGACGGAACGCAGCAGGGTGATCCGGAAAAAGCAGCTGCGGCTATGATTGAACTTGTCAACATGCCGGAGCCACCATTGTATCTCCTATTAGGTAGCGATGCTTACAGTCGTGGCCTGAATAAACTGGAACAACTGAATGCCGCTTTCAAAGCCACCGAATCTTTAACAAAGTCAACAGATTATTGATTGCAATGATGGCCTTAGCTTTTCAAATAGCAAAAATTGGCAAATTCAAAACCTCAACATCTTTTAAATAAATCAACCTCATGAGTAAAGTATGGTTTGTAACCGGTGCCTCCAAAGGTTTTGGTCGCATCCTGGTAACACAGTTATTAGCACAGGGCAATAAAGTAGCCGCCACCTCCCGCGATGCCGCTTCCCTGGCCGAATTTTCAGGAAATGATTTCCTGCCTTTAACCGTCTCACTGACAAACGAAGAAAGCGTAAAAGCTGCCATCGACAAAACCATCAGTACATTCGGAAAAATTGACGTCGTGGTAAATAACGCCGGCTACGGACAGGTAGGCGCTTTGGAAGAAGTCAGTGACCAGGACGCGCGAGAAAATTATAACGTAAATGTATTTGGATTACTAAATGTAATCAGGCAGGTGATGCCACATTTACGTGAACAACACTCCGGGCATATCATTAACATCGCCTCTGTAGGCGGTATGCTTGGCGGCTTCCCGGGTTGGGCCATCTATTGTTCTACTAAGTTTGCCGTAGTGGGCCTGACAGAAGGTCTCCGTGAAGAGATCAAAGAATTTGGCGTGAAAGCCACTGTTGTATTACCTGGTTATTTCAGAACTTCTTTCTTAGGAGCAGACCTCAGTGTAACTGAGAGTAAATACCAGTCAGTAAAAGACAGCATTCAATGGCATGCCGCCCTGGATGGTAAACAACCAGGAGATCCTGAAAAAGGCGTAGCGGCGATTATTGAAATGACAAAGAGTGAAAACCCTCCATTGAATTTCCTGATCGGTAAAGATGCCATTGAGCTGGTACCAGAGAAATTGAAGTCAATCGAAGCTGAGATTGAAGAATGGAGAGCAGTCTCCGCAAATACGATCTTCTAGATCATAGATGCATTTGTTACTTTTATCGCTTCATCAAAGCCCTTCTTATCCACTCCGGTATCTTTACATAGGTATTCAAGCCCGATCCTCAGATAATCTACAGGGCAAAGCCAGCAGTTCACAACCTTGTAGGCGCTTCCGTTCAGGATTTTGTGGCAATGCGCAATACTGTGCCGATAGCAGATTACCTCGAAAAGACGGAGCCTTTTTTGTAGAAAATCACACTAAAGTTGGTGTTTTTTTAAAGGTAAAAAATACGTAACTTCATAACTCATCAAAGAAAAGGAGGTATTCATGGCATCTACAGTATATTCATGGAAACCTTCAGTTAGTATCGCCTAACTGGGTTGCTCCATCAAAAATAACTGTGACGCGGACGCGTCATAATATTAGCTCCGGGCAAAACACCCGGAGCACTTTTTTTAAATATAAACCGAAGCGTTTATTTTTTTCAGACTCGATAAACGATATGCATGAGCAAAATCCCCCAAGGTTTTCATGCTGATCCAAAGTCTATTCTAAAACAGAAGCGCTAAACTCCATCCAAACACCCGGAGCAAAATTTTATTGACCACCCCCAAATTTTTATCAAGTGTTATAAAATATTTCAACATCTCCTTCGTCTATCAATTTGGCGTAATTTAGCCGCTGCCGCATGCACATCGGCATGACAACTATTACAAACATCTATGAGGAAAAAAACAAGCCCCCCTGCTGATAAAGCACCGGCACTTCCTGGTATCACCTCCATCCTGAAGCCCTACAAAGGAATGGTCGCCCTGCTGATCTTCCTGGCCCTGCTCAGTAATGGCCTGAACCTGGTACTGCCCAGGCTCATCTCCAGAGGTATCGATGCCTACACCGGTGGACATCTCGATACGTCGAAACTAATCATCGAATTCGTTGTCGCTACCGTATTGATCTTTGTCTTCACCTACCTCCAGAGCGTTATCCAAACCTACACCTCTGAGAAAGTAGCCCGTGAACAACGTACCAAACTGGCCGACAAAATATCCCGCCAGCAATACGCCGCCATCCAGGCCGCCAACCCTTCCAAACTGCTTACCAACCTGACCACCGATATTGACACAGTAAAACTATTCGTGTCGCAAGGAATTGTGTCCGTGTCTTCTTCCCTTTTTATCATCATCGGCGCCAGCACCCTGCTGCTCGTCATGAACTGGAAACTGGGCCTCTGCGTCATCACCATCATACCTGTCATTGGCCTCGCCTTTTACCTGGTATTAAATAAGGTGCGCACCATCTTCAAAATGAGCAGGGAAGTCATAGACCGCCTCAATAAAATCATCAACGAAAGTGTGATGGGCGCTGCCCTCATCCGTGTGCTCAATGCCCAGCAATACGAATATGACCGTTTTATTTCGCCCAACGGTGAATCTAAAACGCTAGGCATGTCCGTAGTGCGCCTCTTCGCCGGCCTCGTGCCTGTTATTTCCTTCATGGCCAATATGTCACTGCTGTCCATCCTGCTCCTGGGCGGACATTTCGTCATCACCGGCACCATGTCCTTAGGTGAACTGGCGGCCTATAACAGCTATGTCTCCATCCTCATTTTCCCGATCGTCGTCATCGGTTTTATGAGTGGCCTCATCGCACAGTCAGCCGCCTCCTACGCCCGTATTGCCGAAGTGCTCTATGCTCCTGATTCAGTAGACACCGGCACGGTTCGACGTACATTGGATGGTGACGTGGCCATGGAAAATATCCACCTGACCCTCGCCGGCAAACCCGTATTGAAAGATATTTCCTTCAGTGTAAAAGCAGGTACCCGCACGGCCATCATTGGTCCTACAGCCGCCGGTAAAACCCAGTTGCTCAACGTGCTTATAGGTCTCCTGAACCCGGACAAAGGAAAGGTCACCTACGATAGCACAGACCTGAACGAATACGATAAAGAACATCTATTACAACAAATAGGACTTGTATTCCAGGATAGTATCCTGTTCAATATGAGTTTAAAGGAGAACATCGCGTTCAATGAAACGGTGAGCGATGACCTGATGGAGAAAGCCATCTCTACCGCAGAACTCAAAGACTTCATTAGCACCCTGCCCGAAGGCATGGAAACCATCGTTTCTGAACGTGGTACCAGCCTTTCAGGTGGTCAGAAACAACGACTGATGCTGGCCAGAGCTCTCGCCATCAATCCAGGTATTCTATTGCTGGATGACTTTACCGCGCGGGTAGATACCTCTACTGAACAGCGCATCCTGCAAAATGTACAGCAAAACTACCCGGACCTGACCCTGATCTCCGTGACACAAAAGATCGCCTCCGCTGTGCACTTTGATCAAATCATCCTGCTGATGGAAGGAGAGGTCATCGCCATAGGTACCCACGATGAACTGATGCAATCCTGTCCTGAATATGTGCAGATCTATAACTCTCAACGCAGCACCAGCAACTATGAGCTACAACCTGAATAAACTGGCTGCCGGCCAGGAAACAAAAACCGGTAAAGCGCTCAGAAACTTTTTACCTTATCTGCGGCCAGACCGGAGTACACTTTTCGGAGCACTCTTTGCTATCCTGATCAGTACCTCCATGAACCTGTGCATCCCATTCTTAATAGGGCATACGATCGATGTATACGTTACACACAAAGACTATCATGGTGTCCTGTTATTTTCAGGCATCCTCTTCGGTATATTCCTTGTTTCCCTCACTGCCAGCTACTTTCAGACCAGCCTGATGGGAACTGTGGGGCAAAATATCCTGTATCGTTTACGCAACGACGTATTTAGCCGCCTACAAAAATTGCCCATTGCTTTCTTTAACCAAAACAAAGCCGGCGATCTTATATCCCGTATTAATAATGATACTGATAAACTGAATCAGTTCTTTGCCCAATCCCTTGTTCAGTTCATTGGCGGTTTTGCCTCCATGATCGGTGCTGCCATCTTCCTGCTCAGCATCCATTTCACACTGGGTATAGCTGCGATTGCACCAGCAATATTATTATTGATCATCACCCGGATCACTGGTCCGATCGTAAAAAGAAAGAACGCAGAAAACCTGAAGAGCACCGGTGGCATGAGTGCAGAGATCCAGGAAAGCCTGAACAATTTTAAAGTGATTATCGCTTTCAACCGCAGGGATTATTTTCGCAAGCGCTTCGATATCGCTAATAATGAACAATATAGAACCGCTGTGACAGCAGGTTTGGTAAACAACTTTTTTATGCCAATCTTCAGCCTCTGTGCCAACCTCGCACAATTGGCTGTATTAGCATATGGTATTTACCTCATCTCTCAGCATGAGTTCAGCATCGGTCTGCTTATCAGTTACCTCTCTTACTGCAGTTATTTTTATAACCCCATGCGCCAGTTCGCTATCCTGTATACCAATTTCCAGGTGGCTATGGCTGGCTGGGATAGGATCTCACACATCCTTAATATGGAATCAGACCTGCATGTAATACCTGCAGCAACAAAAGAAACGCAGGCACCATTACTCGCATTCAATGATGTAAACTTCCACTATCCCGACGGAAAAGACATCCTGCACCACATCAGTTTCGAAATGGAGAAAGGGAAGACCTACGCACTGGTAGGGCCTACAGGCGGAGGGAAAACCACCACCGCCTCACTCATCGCCAGGTTATATGATCCGACAGGAGGAGAGGTCTTACTGGACGGCAGGGATATCCGCAGTTTTACAGATGAAGAACGTACACAGAAAATAGGATTCATTCTGCAGGAGCCCTTTTTGTTCAGTGGCAATATCTACGAGAATATCATCTATGGGAATAAAAAGTACCAGCACTATTCAGTAGACCAATTGCAGGAAGTGATCCGTACTACCGGATTAGATACCTTACTTACCCGTTTTGACGGAGGTCTGGAAACACCTGTGCTGAGTAGCGGTGATAGCTTAAGCCTTGGACAGAAACAGCTGATCGCTTTTATGAGAGCAGTATTGAGAGAACCTGAATTATTAGTGCTGGACGAGGCAACTGCCAATATCGATACCGTAACAGAACAATTACTGGAAGAGATCTTACATAAATTACCGTCTCATACTACACGCGTCATCATCGCACACCGTTTGAATACGATTGAAAATGCAGATGAGATCTTCTTTATCAATGCAGGAGAAATTGTGCGGGCGGGGTCTTTCAGTCATGCCATGAACATGCTGCTGCACCACGAAAGGAATAGTTAATAAGCAGCAGGGCTGGGAGGATCAACCTCCCAGTCCGCTGAATATACTGAAGATAATTATACTCAATACCAGCAAGGTAATTACCACATACAACCTGTCTTTTTCCATCGCAAAAGCAACAACCGAAAATGCAATACGCGTAATCGGCGTAGCCAGTAATACCACTACTCCCAACTGTATAATCGCCATGCCATCAAATCGCGCTGCACCATGAAAGATGCCAGGTAAATGCCTTACATATTCAGGCGCACCATTGAATACATGATACGCCGGTACATCACCACCATGATTCGCTAAATAGATAATACCACCCACAAAAGCAATAACACTTGCAGTGATCACACCCCAACGAAGCTGTTGGCCGATAAACATCTCCACATCTCTTTCCTGCCAGAATCCTTTAGAAAATAACTGTTTCATCCTGCTTACAATTTACCTGTTAAACCATTATAGATCATTTGTATGGCCAGTGCACTGATCACTATACTAAACAGCAACCTCAGTTTCTTTACATCCATTTTCATCAGTAGTTTGGAACCAGCAAAGGCACCTGCCAGTACACCCAGTACTACCGGCATGGCAATACCCGGATCTATATAACCTCGTTGTAAATACACAACTGCACTCGCAGCGGCCGTTACCCCAATCATAAAATTGCTCGTAGTGGTAGATACCTTAAATGGAATACGCATCACGTTGTCCATCGCCAATACTTTTAGTGCACCGGAACCGATACCCAGCAGGCCGGATACGATGCCCGCAAGGGTCATGAGGGCATAGCCACCACCTACACCACGCACCTTATAAGGCACCATTTCACCATTGACGGGGTAGGAATTGTTCAGTTTAAGAATTTGGGCCATTTTGCTGTTGCTGGTATTATCTCCGTGTTCATTCTTCTTACGGATCGTCATCGCTGCGCTAAAAAGGAGCACGACACCAAAGAGAATCGCCACCAGCGATGTCGGTGTATAGATCGCCAGCAAAGCACCGACAATCGCCCCGGTAGTCGTGGCTATTTCCAGAAACATACCAATACGTACATTGGTAATACCTTCTTTAATATAGGCAGCTGCAGCCCCGGAGGAATTTGCAATAGAGGCCACCAGTGATGCACCCACCGCATAGCGGATGTCTACATGAAATACAAGGGTCAGTAATGGAATGAGGACCACGCCTCCCCCCAAACCCGTAAGGGAACCCAGCAGACCAGCCATGAATGCACCGGCAAGCAGGATCAGTGAAAATAATAGTATAGACATGACAATAAAGTTTAGAAGTTTTTCGAGGACAATACGACAAATAGAATGACTCCTAAAAGTTCGTCTCCAAAATTTGCGTAACAACCCGTGTAGCTGCAGGAGCGTCCTGTTTCCTGATAGCAGTTAGCAGATCAGCATGCAAATGGTGCGTCTGTTGAAACTGCTGTACATGCGGTTTTTCCCGCTGAGAAAAGGAATCACGGATCACAGCAGTAAAGGTCTGATATAAATCTGCCAGCACACTGTTATGAGAGGCCAGGGCGATAGATTTGTGAAACCTGATATCCGCATCGGCAGCAGCCTCGTAGTTTTCGGATTGGATAGCCTGCAACCTGTCTGCCAGCGCAGACCCAATTTGTTCCAGGTCCTGTTCATCCCTGAATTGAGCCGCCAGCCTGGCAATCTCTATTTCCAGCAGCGACCTCACCTGGTTTACCTCCATCCTTGCAGCACGGCGAAGCCGCTTTTCAAGGGGTTCGTTGTTTTCAATACTGCATACAAAAGTACCCGCGCCTTGCTGCACCCTTAAGATCCCTGCATTGGAAAGCGTCTTTATCGCCTCCCTGATAGTAGAGCGACCTACATTAAATAGCTCCATCAATACTGGTTCAGGTGGTATGAGTTCGCCAGCCTTATACTTCCCCAGCGAGATGTCCTGCTGTAATTGGTAAATGACCTTATCTGCCAGTTTAATTGCGTTTGCCATCTTTATTAAACATCTGATGTTTAGCAAAGGTATGATGTTTACTTTAAACATCTGATGTTTTCTTTTAAATGGGCATAAAAAAACTCCCGCCTGGTTAAGACGGGAGTTCTCTATTATAAAATGACTTTATTTATTTAATTCTACAGTTTCATTAGCAGGGAAACTTGGTTCCAGTTGTTTACCGCTTTCTTTCAAAAAGTTTGAATTCTTTACTTTCTCAGGAACGCCTCTGATATCCCAAACAATACCAAACGCACCTAAAGTCCTGATAATGTAATAGGTAATGTCAATTTCCCACCAGTAGAAACCTTGTCTGGTAGCACTCTGGTAATAATGGTGGTTGTTGTGCCAGCCTTCACCCAGTGTTAGAATGGCCAGGATTACACTGTTCTTGGAGTAATCGCCGGTCTCATATCTTGGCTTACCAACTTTATGCATCAGGGAGTTGATGGTAAAAGTAGCGTGGTATACAAGGATGGTACTCAGGAAGAAACCAATCCATAGGGTAGAAAGACCTGCCTGCCAGTCGAACCAGCCAGCTCCATTTATTTTATTACCCAGGAAATAACTTACCGTCATCAGTACTAAACCCGGTACCCAGTGGTATTTATTTAACCAGAAAAGTTCTGGTTGTTTGAAATCCTTGATCAGGTCGAAACGGGTTGGCTTGTACTCAGGGCCCATGATCCAGCCCATGTGTGCATACCAGAAACCGTATATATTAGCTGAGTGCGGATCGTCTGGTGTATCGCTGTGCTTGTGGTGAATTCTGTGATTCGCACCCCACCATAACACTCCTTTTTGAAAAGTACTCTGCGCACCACCTGCCAGTACAAACTGAAACCAGCGGGAAGTTTTAAAAGTACGATGTGAAAAATAACGATGATATCCGCCTGTGACAAAAAACATCCTGGTTACGTACAAAAATGCACACAAGATCCAATCGAATGCAGTCACATGCGTGAAAAATGCCAGAAAAGGCAATAAGTGCATGCCTAAAAAGTCAAATTGATGCCACCAGCTTGGGCCTTTCCTCAGTTGTTTATCAGAATTCATAGCACAAAAGTATTTATTTATCCTGATATATATCACTGACGAAAATCAATTTCCCGTCATTTTACCAGCTGCTGGTAGACCCACCTCCGCCCGAAGAACCGCCACCCCAGCTGCCACCAGAGGAAGAGGAGGAGCTACCGGAGGAAGATGAGGAGGAGGAAGAAGAACTGATCCTGGGTATGACAAAAGGTTCTTTTTTAACATAATTGCAATACCTGCATTCGTAGAATTGGATCCCTTCACCTGCTGAACTTTCAGTGGCCCGTTTTACAGTTTGTGTATGTGTTGCTTCAAAGGTTTTGTTATTGCACTTCGGGCAGGTAGTTACTTTTGTATAAATACTATCATACCCGATTGTCTTTTGTGTATTACAGTTTTTACAATGCCATACATCGTAAATCACCGATCCCACTTTCTCTTCCGCAGCCTGGACCTTATTCAGGAAAGGCTTCTTCTTATTCCTGCTCAGTAATGTCATGGGCTGTGAACAGGTATCGCAGTCATAAGGCTGATACCGCAGTTTCTTCATGCGTGCCTCGTGCCAGCGATAGTAGACAAGGAAAGGAACAGGGAATACAAAAGCCGTATAGAGCAGGTTCTTATGCGCAATATTCAGCGATTCATAACGTTCATGCCTGTCGGCATTTTCAAGTTTCTTTTCCCTTGCGTTGACCAGCATATACCTGTAAGAAAGGTATATTAGCCATGTACCATAGCAAAGTCCAATTGCGAACCAGATGCTATAAGGTATGTTCAGTCCATAACTAAGTATGCTCACAATAATGCCTGGTACAAAGAAAATAAAGCATCTTGCCAGCCAGGTGGTTCTGTACAGGTCTCCTTTATGTTTATTGCCTTTCAGCACACCAAAAGTAATCGCACTAAATACGATATAGAGTATATAGAATATGAATGTACCCAGTCCAGGGCGTGAAATACCTTCTTCCTCCGGCTGCATATACGCAGGTACCGGTTCTTCGGCTGTTGCCCCGGCACTATCAGCTGCTACATCCTGCGAAGCATTTCCCATCAAAGGCTGCCCGGCTTCCGCTATTTCGGAAGTGGAATCACCTGCAGGAGCCGTAGCACCTGCCTGAACGCTTGTATCCACTGTTACATCACCATTATCTGCCACATTCACAGCACCTTCCGGATTCGTTAAGATCTGTGCCACTGCTTCCAGGCCCTTTATCAAACCAGCATCGTAATTATCTTTCTTAAAATATGGAAGCATCACGGCCTGCTGTATACGGAAACAAATAACATCGGGCAGATCACCTTCCAATCCATATCCCGTTTCAAAGCGGATCTTGTGCTGATCCTTCACCAGGAGCACCACCAAACCGTTATTGCCTTCCTTTTTCCCCGGTTTCCAGGTCTTAAAGATATTGTGCGATACGTCTTCAATAACCTGACTACCAATGCTATTCAGTAATACCACCGCAATCTGAGCTTTGCCTGCCTGGTCCAGTTTACCAAGAAGGTCATTCAGCTGCGCAGTCGCATCTTCTGATATAATATGATCCGGATTGCTCACATACCCGCCCTTTTTCATGGGATCAGGGATCTCTTCTGCGTAATTGTGCTTTTTAGAAGTACACTGTACCAGTAGCAAGAGCAGTAAAACGAACAGCTGACAATTTCTGTTTTTCATGATGGGTTCAAAAATAAAAAAAATAAGTGATCACCCTGCTTTGCAGTTTCCTTCCCACCGGAATACTACAATTGGGTAAAATAATACCCATTTACCAGCTATTTTATGACTAAAAACAGGTAAAAAAGGGTGGCATGAAATTACATCTATTTGTACAAGCTGCATCATCAGAATGAAAAACGATCACCAATGCGAACGATTATGGCTAGTGCAATTACTTCATCCTTAAATAGATACATGGCCGCGGTGGGGGAACAGGTTTCCTTTGCCACCCAGTTTGGCCGGAATATTTTCCGAAATGGCTTCGAATGGAATGAATTTCTCCATCAATGTTATGTAATAGGTGTCCGGTCCATTTCCCTGGTCGCTATTTCCGGTTTTATTATCGGATTCGTGCTCACCCTGCAGACCCAGCCTACCATGAAACAGTTTGGAGCGGAGAGTTTTGTACCCGGCATGGTGGCTATCTCCATTGTACGTGAAATCGGGCCTATGATCATAGCCCTGATCTGTACAGGTAAGATTGCTTCCAGCATAGGAGCGGAACTGGGAAGTATGAAGGTAACTGAGCAGATCGATGCCATGGAGGTATCCAGTGCAAACCCCATTCAATACCTGGTAGTGACCCGTATTCTGGCTTGTACCCTCATGGTGCCTTTGCTGACCGTAATGGCCGATGCCCTGGCTTTTGCAGGAGGCTGGCTAGGTGTAAATACACAGGGCCATGTGAGCGCCACCCTCTTCTTCCGCAAAGCCTTTGCCGCACTGGAATTCAGTGATATGATTCCGGCCGTGGTCAAAACATTCTTCTTCGGATTTGCCATTGGTTTTATAGGATGTTACAAAGGGTATCACGCAGCCCGTGGTACTGAAAGCGTAGGCCTGGCAGCCAATTCAGCGGTAGTAACGGCCTCTCTCTGGATCATATTGCTGGATGCAGTGGCGGTACAAATTACTAACCTGTTATATTATTAATTATGGAGCAGGCAACTATAAAAAAATTCGAGGATGCTCCGGAAAAAGAAACAGAGCAACCGAAAGATACAGCGGAAACGAAATTACAGGATACCGAACAGGTACCGGAAGATGGTGTCGTAATCCGCATTGAACACCTAAAGAAATCTTTCGGTGACAATCAGGTGCTGAAAGACATCAACCTGGAACTGCATAAAGGCGAAAATATCGTCGTTCTGGGGCGTTCAGGACAGGGTAAATCAGTCACTATACAATGTATTGCCGGCTTGCTCGAACCTGATGAAGGTAAACTGGAAGTGCTGGGAAAAGAGATCTCTTCGCTGAATGAAGATGAATTAAAAGAGATCAGAACAAAGATCGGTTTTCTCTTTCAGAGTGGGGCCTTATACGATTCAATGACAGTAAGAGAGAACCTGGAATTTCCACTCACCCGGGTATTGCAGATAAAAGATAAAGCAGAGCTGACCAAAAGGGTAGAAGATGCACTGGATAGCGTAGGACTCAAAGATGCTATCGATAAGTATCCTTCGGACCTTTCAGGAGGGATGCGCAAACGTGTAGGTCTGGCAAGAACACTGATCCTTCGTCCACAGATCATGCTGTACGATGAGCCAACTACCGGCCTGGATCCTATCACCGCCAGGGAGATCAGTGAACTGATCGTAACCCTGCAGGAAAAATACGAAACCTCTGCCATCATTATCACCCACGATATGCCCTGTGCAAGAATTACTGCCGACAGGATCGTAGTGATGAATGACGGAGAATATATAGCCACCGGTACATATGACGAGCTGGCAAAGTCACCGGATGAACTCATTAATAACTTTTTCAAATAATACGATATGCACGACAAGACATCTCAGAAAGTGAAGGTTGGTATCTTTACATCGGTCACCGTCCTCTTGTTGCTGATAGGGATCTTCCTTATCGGGAGGAATAAGAATATGTTCCGGAGTACGTTCACACTCTATAGCACATTCAAAAACGTAGGGGGCTTACAGGTAGGTAATAATATCCGCTTTGTTGGTATCGATGTGGGCACTGTAGACAATATTGATATCCTCTCAGATTCTACAGCCCGCGTAACTTTGATCGTACAGAAAAAAGTACAGCCTTATATTAAAAAAGGAGCGGTTGCAAGTATCAGTTCTGATGGATTGATGGGCGATAAGCTGGTGGCGATCAGTTCAGGTACGAATTCAAACGTGCCGGTGAAAGATGGTGAAACCATTAATGCCGTGGACCCTATGCAGTTTGATAAGGTACTGGACAGGCTTTCTGGTGTGGCATCCAATGCAGAAGTAATTACGGAACAGCTGGCGGGGATCGCCACCCAGGTAAACCAGGGAAAGGGTAGCATCGGCAGATTATTGTACAGTGATAGTATGGCAAACGACCTGGAGGGTACCGTGAACGAGGCCAAGAAGACAATGAAGGCAGTGCACAAAGGATCAGAAGGCTTTAGTGAGAATATGGAAGCGCTGAAACATAATTTTCTGTTGAGAGGCTATTTCAGGAAGAAAGAAAAAGCAGCTAAGGAAGCACAGGAGAAAAAAGAAAAACAGGAGGAGAAACAAGAGAAAAAGAAAACAAAGAAAAACGATAAGGACAGTTCCTCGATTAATATTCCCAAAGACAATTAATATACCCGGAATAATCAATTAGCCGGCCCCAGGCCAAAAACTCCCCTCGTAAAAAATCCTGTTTTTACCGAAAGTAAGAACAGGATTTTTTTTATTTTACATCTTATGATAAAAACGCTTACCTGCACCACACCCGGTCAGTTTGACTACGGCCAGAAAGAAATGCCAGTATTAACTGCCAATCATTCTATCCTAAAGATCAAACGTATCGGCATTTGTGGTACAGACCTCCACGCTTTTGAAGGTACACAACCTTATTTCGTGTACCCCCGCATCCTTGGCCATGAGCTGGCCGGTGAACTGGTAGCTGCTGACAATGCCCCCGGTTTCACTATCGGCGAGTCCGTCACTTTCATCCCTTATTTTAATTGTGGTACCTGCATTGCCTGTCGCAGCGGCAAGCCAAACTGCTGCACCCGCATCCAGGTTTGTGGCGTACACATCGACGGGGGAATGGCAGAATACCTTTCCGTTCCCTCTTCTTCCCTGATCCACGGCGAAGGCCTCAGCATGGAAGCCCTGGCCCTGGTAGAACCACTCGCCATTGGTGCACATGGTGTACGTCGTGCTGCTGTTAGCCCCGGCGAATTTGTATTAGTGATCGGCGCGGGTCCTATTGGCCTTGGTATCATGGAGTTTGCCCGTATAGCCGGTGGCAAAGTCATCGCCATGGACATCAATGAAGGTCGCCTGCAATTTTGCAAGGATAAATTAAAGGTCAGCCATACAATTAATCCAACTACGGCAGATGTGATGTCTGTTTTGCAGGAAATCACTAACGGTGATATGCCTACCGTTGTGATTGACGCGACTGGTAGTCAGAAAGCAATCAATAACGGTTTTCAATATATGGCGCATGGTGCCAGGTACGTATTGGTGGGTTTACAAAAAGGAGAGATCAGTGTTAGTCATCCGGAATTTCATAAAAGAGAAGCGACCCTGATGAGCAGCCGCAATGCCACCAGGGAAGACTTTGAACATGTGATAAAGAATATGAAGAACGGAGAAGTAGACCCGGTAACGTATATTACCCACAGGGTAAAGTTTGAAGCGGTGAAAAAGGAGTTCAATAGCTGGCTGGACCCCAGGAACGGGGTGATAAAGGCTATGGTAGAATTGGGCTAACTAACACTTTTTCAATATCTTGTACAAAAATCGCACAGCATGGAAGAATTAACCGCCGGCAAAGGTTCTCGGGTACAACACGCCAAATATGGTCCCGGTGTTATTATAGGTGTAAAATACGCCCAGTATGTAGTCACTTTTATGGACCAGGGTGTCATTGAAGTAGACAAAACTGATCCACTCTTCGAAATCCTGCACATCGAAAACCAAAGCATAGAAGTGGAAACTACCTCCGCTGTCGAAACTTCATTATTAAAAATCCTGCGTCTCTGGGGAGAACCCAGCGAGATCATCCCGTTGGGCGACAAGTGGGAGGGAGGTACTATGCTACTGCAACCTAAAGATGCTTCGCTGAAACCAAAAGAAGTACCCATAGAAGTTTTCTTTCATAAAATCGTGATGGTAAGAGATCGCCTTCGTGCCATGGAACAACAGGTGAACAGTCACAAGCAGCTCTCCGACGAGGACAAAGTGAATATGCAACAATATATCACCCGCATATATGGTTCATTGACCACCTTCAATGTTCTCTTCAAACAGAAAGAACATTGGTTCACGGGTGAAAAAGGTGGAAAAGAAGACTAATTGTTGATAGATTTATTGCACCTGCATGGCCTTAATTTTGTTATATTTATGTAACGCAAAAAGATCAGCAGGCAATCTACATCTACAACCTACTACGCTGTATGGACAATTTTGCGTATTGCATTTAAAAGTGATGCCATATGAAAGATTTCACATTAGACTTTGACCTGAAGGGCAGCAACTACATCGTAGTTGTACAGCCGCATGAAACAAGAGGTATCGAGCACTATAAGGCCGTACTGGATGAAGAGCATTCCATCGATTATTTACTGCAGGTAAACGGCGATTTACAACCAAATCCGGACTATGCCGCAGATCCACAATTGGTAAACGCAATTGCTACCCGTATTTTAGAGGTAGTTCATGTGGAAGATCGTGGAAACGCTGCCACATCTTATCCTTGAGCTTAGTACAACATGTAGGGCAGGGGCGAACGAAATTACCTTATCCATGCAGAATGTCAGGTTTGTTTGAATAAGATCTCCTTATTTGATGATTGATAACAGAGACAGTTGAATAACAAATCCGTGTAGTAGCTTATAAACTAAATCCCGGTATTCGTTAGGATCTCCACTCAGCTTACAACACTGTATAAGGCAGGTCAATATTAAACACAGTACCTTTATTCTCTTGTGATGATACGTAGATATTGCCACCGTGCTGCTGCACCAGTTGCTTGCAAATGTGCAGCCCCAGACCGGTGGAAGGTTCATGATGAAGGCCCTTCCGCCGGGCTGAAGTAAAACGGTCAAATATATTCGGTAGCATCTCCTGCGGTATACCTATACCTGTATCTGCCACTGTGATCCGCACACCTCCACGATGCGGCCTCATTCCAAGGGTAATATCCCCGCCGTCAGGTGTAAACTTCAAAGCATTGTGCAGCAGATTATCTACCACGCGCTGCAGTTTACCGGTATGAACATGTGCCTTTATCTCCCCCTTAGGCAACTCCAGCAATAAGCGCTGTTGGTGCTTAACCTGTTGCTGCCAGTTATCGCGAACATTTTCCAGCCAGTCATTCAGGGAAATATAATTTGTTTGCAGTTTGTCTTCTTCTGACTGCCGCGCTGCCGTCAGCAGCTCTTCTATGATCTGGTCCGCGCTGCTACAGGCTTCACCGATCCATTGCAGGTATTTATTTTCCTGTTCAGGGGTAAACGGATATTCCTGCATCAGGTGCAGTACCGAGCGGATCCCCGAAATAGGACTCCGTAGGTCATGCGCTACAATCCCCAGGATCTCCGTTTTTAGTTTGTTGGCCGCCGCAATTTCCTCGTTTTTTTGCTCAATAGTCTTTATCTTAATGAAATAATTTGCATGGTAGGAATATAAAAGCCTGGAAATCACAAAGAAGGCACACAACATTAACCAAAAAATATTTAAATTACCAGCAAGTTGTATGGGATCTACCTGGAACAGGTGCAGGAAGATCGAAAAAGTAATACCCGTCACCAGGCAAATGCTCAGTAGCTGGACAAAAGAAAACACCATAACCATTGCTATGACCAGCAAGCCAATCAGCATCATGGTCATCGTGTTTTTAGGATTATGCTGGGCCAGAAATGTAAGGGCCATACATGCACCAATGAAGCACAAAGCATAAAGGATGACGAGAAAATGGTATCTGTTTTGCTTAGTTAACGGTAGCGTGCTCCTGACCAGGTAGATCGCCACCGCTATAAGCGCAGAACTGATAACAAGTAACCGCTGAATTACAAGGAGGTCCTCCCATTGCCCCGCAGGCAGCCTTTTAGCCACTGGTAAATACAGCGTAATAAGATGGGTTATTAGGGTAGTACATGTTATAATTGCGGCAGTTATGCCGGTTACCCGCATGTTTTGTGCCCGGATCTGGTGATAAAAGTCCTTTTTAAATACCTGCTCAATTGCAGTGAATAAATATATTTTCATCTAAAACTTGACGAGGTAAATTCCTGGATAAGGTTTAATACTAAAATTAATTAAAACGCGTCTTTTATTCCTGGTAGTTGTAGTAGTGCATAGTACACAAATGTACCGGTTTTGTAATTAACCAGGTTCATTGTTTCCGTTAGATCCAGTCCTATTCCCATCCTTTGAAGTCCAGACTTAAGTATTTATTGCAGAACAAGGCGTCACGAAGCGCCCCCAAAACTTAACCAGACATGCAACAGTGCGCAACTTTAGAACATCCGGCGGAAATTGTAGCATTTCTTACCAATGTAGTCGGTAAAGAAAAAATTAAAGACATCCGTTTCGGGTACAGGTTACAGAATGACGAACCTGCTATTAAATTTAAGATCACGTTACGTTTTCCTTACAACATGTTTGGAAAAAAGAAAATTGAAGAATTGGTAGGGGAGCAAATTAAGTACATCCAGCTGGCAGCAGAACTGCCTGCAAAGTTGTTGTTTTCAATTGTTTAGCAGAATTATTAGCAAAGAGGGTTACAACTTTAAATTCTTTTTAGGATGGGGGCTATTCATCCCCTGGTTTCCTAAGCACAAAAACAGGAATGGTTACCCGGAATGGAGCAATGGAAGATCATCGGTGGCTTTGGCCTTACCGAACCCGAAATTGGCTCCGGCGCTGCCATTGGATTGACCACCACGGCAAAGAAAGTAGGAGATAAGTGGTTATTCAAACGAAGGAACAAAAGAGATCAACTCACCGATCGTAGGCAGGGCCATCACCGGCTTTAGTGCCTTTGTGTAAATGATATGCCGCCCACATGTTATTGTGGGCGGCATATCATTAAATATTCTTAGCAAATAATGGCTTCAATGTCATCCAACCCAGGACGGGGAAGAAGTGCATTGGAATCGCCAGGCCCGGAAACAGCTGCGGCATCTCTATATCCAGCGGCAGGTTATAGCCAATCGGATATACGATAGTCGCAATGGTGATCACTGCAAACAGGATATTAAAGATCGCTTCTGTGTATCCCTTCAGCACCTTACTCAGTAAGAAATACCCGATTGCTGCTACGATGTTCGCGCCCAAACAAGCGGCAAAAATCTTTTGCCGTGAAATGATATTGGTAAACCCGTCATCCAGTGATTCGGCATATACCTTCTGGTACGCCAAACACGCTACTGCTGCCAGTATACCCGAAACTACTGCTAATATTAATAATTTCTTCAGCATAAGTCCAATTTAAAAAAATTACTTCGTAACCGGTACTGCGATTTCTACTTTAATAACATCAGCAACATCACCACCCGGCTTGCCAATATGGAAATCATTCCTGTTTACATTGAAAGTACCAGCAAAAGTAGCACCAGCGCCTTTCTTTGCAAAGCTGAAAGGAATGGTAAATTCCTTCTTCACACCATGAATTTCCAGATCACCGGTCACCTGGTAACCCGCACCAGCTTTCACGATTTTCTTAGACGTGTAATGGATCACAGGATATTTGGCAGCATCAAACCACTCGTCACTTTTCGCATGCTTATTCTGCAATGCGTTACCTGTTTGGATAGAAGCTACATCAACCGTTACATCAAAATTAGATGCTGCAGGATTTGCTTCGTCAAAATTGATCGTGCCTTTAAATACTTTGAAGATCCCACCTACGTCGTTAGATGAGAAGGAGATGTTGTATTTGTCGCCGATCTTCCACAGGGGAGATACGGTGTTAAAGGCAAACACTGCTGCCGCGAGCAGCAGTGTTCCTGAAAATATAATTAATCTTTTCATTGCCGTTGTTTAAACGTTATGACTCATTCTACGGCTGACCAGAGGCCCTGCCTTTTTTAAAAGTTAAAATTTCAAATGAGCCGAACGCTTTTTAAAAATCAACTATTGTTTTACGAATTCGCCATTAGCTTTCAGTACCACTTCGTCGCTCAGCATAGCAGCTGGCATAGAAGCACCGATACCGAAGTCAGTACGTTTGAAAGTACCAGTTACTTTAATACCAACTTCTTCTTTCTTGCTCATTGGGTTAGTAGTAGTACCGTTGATGGTCAGGTCCACGGTTACTGGTTTAGTTACACCATGCAGGGTCAGGTCGCCGGTTACTTTAAAAGTCTTACCGCTTGCTTTCTTGATAGAAGTACTCTTGAAAGTCAGGGTACCAAATTTCTCCGCATCGAAGAAATCAGGGCTTTTTACGTGTTTGTCGCGCATTTCGTTGTCAGTGTTGATGCTGTTAACATCTGCTGTTACTTCGATTACCGCGTCAGAAAAATCTGCTTTAGATGCAGTGATCTTAGCTTCGTAAGATTTGAAATTACCTTCGCTTTCGGAAATACCAAGGTGAGTAACACCATAACCCAGTCTGCTGTGCGCTTTGTCTACAGACCATGTGTTTTGTGCGAAAGATGCAGTTGCAGATAATAACAGTGCTGATGCAACGATGGAGATTTTTTTCATGTTAGCTGGTGTTTTTAAGATTGCTTTAATTTTTAAAAGTTTTTATTGTTCTGTCTGTTCTTGTAATCCGGTGCCGAAGATATATACTTTTTTAAACAAAATGTGTTTCAACATATATTTTAATATAAATCCTTTGTGGTGGCCTGTTTTGTTCAGGTCATACAAATCCTGATTACCATTTATTAGATTATTTGTTCTATTTTTGTGTAGAAGAGAGAGTCACTCTCTTTTGGAGAGCCAAAGGTAAATGGTGTGTAACTTCTAACAAAGAAGGCACCTGCCAGCTACCAACTTACCAGATGGTAACTAATATTGAAAATCAGCTGTTTATGAGTGAAAATAATTCAGAAAAATTTCAGCCCGCCTTTTGTCCGATCCGACACGTACTGGATCGCTTTGGCGACAAATGGTCCATCCTGGTGGTGGAATTGCTTTCCCATAAAGGAAGAATGCGGTTTAGCGAGATTGCAAACAATATCGGGGATATTTCTCAGAAGATGCTCACCGTCACCCTTCGTTCCCTGGAAGCCGATGGCCTGATCTCCAGGGAGTTTTTCCCTGAAATTCCGCCAAGAGTAGAGTATGAACTGACAGCACTCGGTAAAAGCCTGATTCCACCGATTAATAACCTGCTGCACTGGGGCCAGGAACACCTGGAAACAATTCTCAACAACAGGAAACGATACGAAGAAAAAGACCAGGAGAAAGCGAAAGGTAAAAAAGCCTACTCTTAAAATTAGCTTAGGCTTAGAAAAAGCTGGTTCTCAAAAAAACTATGCTTAAAATACGCATAACGAAAAGAGTAAGAAGAGGCCGTAAAGGCCCCTTTCCCAGATCAGGAAATCAGGTCTTCCTGAACTAACTTAATGCTCCCTAAAGAGATGTTTATCCTTACTGCTCACCACTTCATGGCTTTTTAAATAGTCCATCATGTTGAGCTCCGGCTCAAGCTCCGCCTTCATCAAAGGATGTTGAATATGCTTATTCGGATCATTTGTATCCAATCCCAATTCATTCGTCATAATCACATCTGCTACATCAATCGGGATGTAAGCACATGCTTTTATAAACTCATAATTCTGCTCTTCTATATACACCAGCGAACTTTCCAGGCATTCTATTAATTTTACCACACCTGCACCATTCGCCTCATCATGGTCCAGCTCAGCGATGTCTATTTCATGCAGCCGCTCAATCTGCTCATCTACTTCCTCTTCATCTATACTGGTAGTTTTATCTACTGCATCCCAGAGGTAGGCCAGCGCTTCCGTAAGAATTTCATAGCCTTCCTCATCTTCCAGCTCCAGCAGGTGCTTCGCATATTTGTTATACAAATACGTTGCATTCCAGGCACCAAAGAACAAAGATTGTTCAAAAGACAGGTTTGCAAAGGTCTCGTCCAGCTTTTTATCAAAAGAAGAAAATGTCAATTGTTCCATCATCAGAAAATAGAATTATGGGTCTGCAATACCTCAAATTAAATAACTCAAAAACCATCAAAATGCTTTCTACCTAAAGATCGTCTTATCCGCACTGCTGACAGTCTTACCACCTTCCAGGTAAGCAAACAACTTTAACTGTGCGCCTAATTCCTCACTAAAAAACGGATCATCCAACCTGTATTTCGGTGGGGTTTCTTTCATTACATAAGGCTCATCCTTCTTTGCATTCAGCACCTCCAGCGGAAACCAGGCCGTCATCAATATTCCCTCCAATTTCCTCTCCTTTACATAACTCAGCGTACTCTCCACTGCCTCCATCAATTTCAAAATCCCGCAATCCTTCGGCCTGGCAAGATCCAGGTTATCAATATCAATGTTCCGCACGTGCCTCAACTGCTTCTTCAGTTCCCCTTCCGTCAGTATAGCCGGGTCATCCACTCCATGCCACAAAAATGCAATCGCATTCTGCAACTCTTCATGCTCCCTCGCAAAACCGTCCCCGTCCAGGATCGGGCCATATTGTCTATCCAGATAATCCGCTGTCCATGCACCAACAAAGAGCAATTGCCCGGGTGTTAATTTTGCCAGCCTAGCTTGTACTTTCTTCTTGTATGCTGAATAAGGTAATGCCATTTATATTGATTACTTGTTTTACGATGCACCTTGTACATGGGCGGTAAGGGCAAGGAATAAAACCCTTACTCCCCGCTAACATACGAACCTTTCCATAAATATCCTATTTACAGGACCAGCGCCTTCTCCGCTGCCGTCGTATGCCGCAAAAGGTACACCAGGATAATCAGAGAGAATAGAATCTACCAGCTTTGCTACCGGTATGCAGGAATCACCTTCAAAGACGCTTTCCTGCAATTGTGCGCCAGGCCCGTATGTACCATGAAATGAACCCCCTTTTCATAAAAAAAGCCTCCTGAAATAAATCAGAAGGCTTTAAAAAATATTCATTAAAATAAGATAATACATTCCCTGCTCCAAACTTTGAAGAAAATGTTCGCATATCCCTATTTATATCCTGGCCCTTATTTCACAATACCAGCAAAACGCTGATAGAACTGGGTAGGACTCTTTTCATTCTTGGGAGCATATTTCCCAGCAATGATAGGCACATAGATCACTCTTCTGCGGCTATCTTCACCAATTACAGAGCTCAGCGCCACACGGTGCCAGAGACGACCATCATGTACAGTAACGTCACCGGCTGTAGGTGTGATAGCGATCTCATTTTTGTCAGGTGCATGGTCAATGAAGTATTTCTTCTTGAACAGCATGCTTAGTCTGCTCTGTTTGTGTGTTCCGGGAATAATCCTCAGACCACCGTTCTCAACTTTCAGCGTGCTCAGGTGCAGGCCTACGTTGAGCATTGGGTTCAGTTTACCGCCCATGAAGATATCACGCAAACCGTCTGTATGCCAGCCCATTTTGGTGAACTTGCTTTCCGGACCATTTACGTAATGGTTAAACACCATCCCGTCTTTCTCATTGATACCCAGGCGGGCACCAGGACCAATCAGGCTTAACAGCGCCTCAAAGCGCTTGTCTTTTAATACCTCGGACAATACTGGTGCGTGCTGGTTGATGAAGGCAAAGCGTTGCACAATAGGGTCTCCATTCAAGTCTTTACCATACTTGATAGGAACTCCATTTACTTTCTCTCTTTTTTCAGCGATCCATTTCTGTTGTACTTCTTCAGATGCTTTGATGATCTCCTGGACTTGTTCCGGAGTAAAGAACCTGGAAAAGTGAATATATCCATGCTCGTCAAAAAATGATCTTTGTTCTTCGGTTAGCGTATCACCTAGTGTAAACGTAGTATAAGCCGTAGACATGATGTGGTAAATTTATAGATGTTTGGTGATTGATCACGAATTATTGAAAATAATTAAATTTTGTAATTCCCCGACAGTACAGGGTAAATAGGTCTTGTGTTTTCAACAATACGGACACCATTTACTTTGCGACAAGCAGGTCAGTTGTAGTATTTGCGTTGATAATAATCTGTAAGGCATCTTTTAGTCTACTAAATTTGTAGGGTAAAGATAATGGTATTTTATCTGATCCCCAAATAATTAAAGTTGCAGTAGTGTTGTAGTTTGATATCTATTTTGGAATTGCACGACCAATGAGCTTTACTCAGAGAACTACAGGTAACGAATTTATTCTTTCAGAATTAAAATATTATTCAAACAACAACACGACCAAAATTGTACGCGAATTAGGGGATGAATTTACTTATTTTTTATATAGATTACCAGCAATTTTTTCAACCATCGCTTTGGGAACCAATCGGGTGAAAAATGCTGTGGCTGCATTTAAGACGCCAGGAACCAACTCAGATTTCTTCGCAAACATACCTTTTACGGCTATTCGCGCTACATCATCCGGCATCATTCCATATTTCTCTGCAGTCGCTTTGATTGCCTGCATGCCAGCCCTGTCAATGAAGTTCGTATTCACTGGTCCGGGTGATAAACAGGTGACTGATACATTGCTGCCTTTCAGGTCTGCCCTGAGACCCCGGGTAAACAATAACATGAAAGCTTTGCTTGCAGCATAAGTACTAAGTGTCGGTACTGCCTGGTAAGCAGCAGTGCTGGCTACATTCATAATATAAGCCGCAGGCTGTTGTCGCAGCATGGGCAGAAAATGATGACACAGAGCTACAGGAGTTTGCATGTTTACCTGGAGCATCCTGTTCTGATCATCCAGCGAAGTTGCATCAAATTCACCCCACACTGCATAACCTGCATTGTTGACCAGGATGGAAATGTTGTAACTTTTTTGCTGTACCCATTCAAATAACTCTCCGGCTGCCGTTGGCGTAGATAGATCCAACGCGATATATTCGACCTGTACGCCATATTTAGTTATCAATTCCGACGAGACCACTTGTAATTCACTCGTGGACCTTGCTACAAGAATGAGGTTATATTTTTTTTTAGCCAATACCGTGGCTAAGGAACGTCCAATTCCCTTGCTTGCGCCTGTAATTAGTGCATAATTCATAATAAAAACTGGTTAGCCGTTGTGCTTAAGGAATACAGGAACAGCTGAGAACAAAATACAAAAATAAGTTATTTATTGGAGCAATAGTGATGGAATTTAAATAAAATGTGTAAGATAAGTGTAAAAAAGACGTAAATAAAGCGGGTAAACCTAATAGAGAAGGGCGGTAAGAATACCGCCCTTAATTTTTTAACCATATCCTATGAAAAACCTAAACCAAAGATATACGACAGCATGGTGCTACCTAATCAATTTTGGTAAAGGCTATATTTTATCTGGTAAACGTCATAAATTAATAGCCGTTAACTAAAAATTAACAAAAATTCCCCTCGATCTAGGTAACTAGTACTCACTTGATTTTTAAATCTTAACTCGACATTAACGGGTGAATGGGGCTGCCATTCAGGCGCTGCTGACCTAAGCCGCCCCTTTAAAGCAAAATTGTATTCATAGATCAATGAAAATGCACGCTAATGAGGCAACTTATCCTTCACCACCCCATATACCCAGGTACCTGATATCGCACTTAGCAAGGCTACCGCCATTACCGTAAAACCCGCTCCCACCTGCGCAAATAAAGGCCCAGGACATGCCCCCGTCAACGCCCAGCCAAACCCAAATAAAAGCCCTCCGTAAATATTCCCCTTCGTAAAAGGCTTCCTGGGAATCACAATCTCCTCACCTCCGAATGTCCTGATTTTCAAATTCTTAATAACAGTTACAGCAATAAACCCTGTAACTACTGCCGACCCAATCACCCCGTACATATGAAATGACTGTAAATGAAACATCTCCTGTATTCTGAACCAGGATAAGACCTGGGATTTTACAAGCACAATGCCGAAAAGGATCCCCGCAAGGGTATATTTTATGTTCTTCATGATAAGGAAAGGATAAAAGGTAAGACCAGGTTTGACATAATAAATCCACCCGCCATAAAACAACAGGTAGCTACCAGCGAAGGCCATTGCAAGGTCGATAATCCGAAAATTGAATGCCCCGATGTACAGCCCCCGGCATACCTGGTACCAAATCCAACCAGGAATCCACCCACAACTATGAGGATAAAACCCCTGATTGTCAGCAGGGCTGGCCAATTGAATAACTGGCTGGGTAACAGGTTATTGTGGTCGCTGATGCCAAATTCACCTAAAGCAGTTTCCAGTTTTGGACTGATCCGAACAGGCGCAGGATCCGCCAGCAAATGCGCCGCAATAAATCCGCCGATCACAATCCCCGCCGCAAAGAACAAATTCCAGATTTCCTTCTTCCATTCATAGGCGAAAAAAGGAACTTTGCCCGGAAAACATGCCGCACAAATATGCCGGAGTGAAGATGAAATACCAAAAGGACGATTCCCTAATAATAACAGTAATGGTACCGTAAGCCCGATAATCGGCCCCGCTACATACCATGGCCATGGTGCAGAGATCAGTTTTAAAAGCATAATTTTATGGTTGGAGGATGTATATACAAATATACTCACCTATAAATATCCACATAATGTTTATAGAATGATATAGTCCTAATATGTTGCAACACCCATATTTCATATCTTTGAGCCATGAGAATTGAACAAGCCATTAATCAGCGCAAGTTTAAGGACGATCATCACAAAATGGTGGTGAACCTCCTGTATACGGGTAACTGGTTGAGAGACTCCCTCGGTGCCAACCTGAAATCCTATGGGCTACTGCCTCAGCACTACAATGCTTTACGCATTATCCGCGGCCGTCATCCGGAACCCGTTTCCGCCGGCAGCATCAAAGATGTCATGCTCGACAAAGCAAGTGACGTTACCCGCTTACTCGACAAACTTGAAAAACTGGAGTATGTACAACGCCGATTGTGCCCGCACAACAGGCGTAAAATGGATATTAACATCACTGCCAAAGGCCTGAAACTACTGGATGAAGTAGATGTGCCCATGGATAATTTCTATAATGACATTGCTGAAAGATTAAGCGCTGAAGAAGCCGCACAGCTGAGTGATTTGCTGGATAAGGTGAGGAGATAGGGGCAGAAAAACGTATCTTCGCCCTAATGCGCCACCTTCTGCTATATATCATCATATTGTTCTCTTTTTGCCAGGCGGGTGCGCATGCGTGCAAAAAACAATATGAGGCTGTTGCGAAAAGGAAACCTGTAACCACTATACTGAAAGTAGAAAGTCATTCCAAACCTGGATGGCATAACGGAACCGGATACCTGCCGGAAACCATTGTTGATTTCAACAACTGTTTTAGTTCCCCTAACAAGTGCGTTTATAGGCCTGTTTCAGGTCATTTCAGCGGATATTTTCTCCCGCGGCAGCCATTGTATGCCGCCGTATTGTCTACAGGAAGACTCCTGGTAGATATCCATGCCATTGTCCGAACCCTCATCTTCCCTAAACATATTTTCTGGTAAGTGGGTTAATATTTTAATTGTATTGTTCCAGCCTACGGCTGGAACAGAATTGCCATTACTTATTATTAATCCGACCGACCTGATGATTCATTTAGCACCGTTAATTAAAGACCTGGCATTAATACTGATCGCCGCAGCTGTTACCACCCTTATATTCAAGCGCCTGCGCCAGCCGTTGGTATTAGGGTACATCGTAGCAGGCCTGCTGGTAGGCCAACACGTCTCGCTTGTTCCAACCGTAACCGATGAAAAGAATATCCATGTATGGTCTGAAATAGGTGTCATATTTCTACTCTTCAGCCTTGGCCTCGAATTCAGTTTCAAGAAACTGATCAAAGTAGGTGGCGCCGCAAGCATCAGCGCCCTCGTCGAAGTTGTCTTCATGCTCGCCCTCGGTTACCTCCTGGGCCAGATCATGGGATGGTCACCTATGGATAGTATTTTCCTGGGTGGTATCATCTCTATATCCTCCACCACGATCATCATCCGCGCCTTCGAAGAACTGGGGGTAAAAGGACTTAAATTCGCCGGCCTCGTTTTCGGGATCCTCGTTGTTGAAGACCTGGTAGCCATCGTCCTCCTGGTGTTATTATCCACCCTGGCCGTCAGCCGCCAGTTCGAAGGAGGGGCCATGCTCATCTCCGTAGTCAAACTCGTATTCTTCCTCATCGCCTGGTTTGTAACCGGTATCTTCTTTATCCCAACCCTGCTCCGCATGACGAAGAAGATCATGAACGAAGAAACCCTTTTGGTGACCTCCGTGGGCCTTTGCCTGCTCATGGTTGTACTCGCTACTCAGGTCGGTTTTTCTCCGGCTTTAGGCGCTTTTATCATGGGATCCATCCTGGCAGAAACCACCCAGGCAGAGAAAATAGAACACCTGGTAAAACCCGTCAAGGAACTATTCGGGGCCGTTTTCCTTATCTCCGTAGGGATGTTGATCAACCCCGCCATGCTGGTAAAATATGCAGTGCCGGTACTCATCATCACCGTAGTTACCCTGATTGGCAAAACACTGAGCACCGGTATCGGCGCCCTGCTCTCAGGTCAGCCCTTAAAAACATCCGTACAGGCAGGGATGAGCCTTGCCCAGATCGGGGAGTTCTCTTTTATCATTGCGCAACTCGGCCTCACCCTGAATGTAACAAGTGAATTCCTCTACCCGGTGGCAGTGGCAGTATCAGCAGTGACCACTTTCACCACGCCTTATATGATCAAATTATCCGGTCCTGTTTACGAGAAACTTGCTGAGCTGATGCCACATCGCTGGAAGACGGCCATTAACCGGTATAGTGCCGCGGCACAAACCATCTCGGTTGTAAGCGACTGGAAAATATTGCTGAGGAGTTACTTCACAAACGTTATTATATATACGGTCGTCATCCTGGCTATCATATTATTGTCATCGTATTACCTGCTGCCCATGTCAGGGGTATATAACTGGGGCCGTGCCATGAGTGCAGTCCTCACTTTCCTGCTACTCATGCCTTTCTTGTGGGCACTGGGTTTCAGGAATATTGCCAGTGCAGCATCCAATCGCATCTGGGAACAGAAAAAGTACCGGGGGCCACTGATGCTGCTCCGTTTAGCACGGATCGTGATCGCCATATTCCTCCTGGGCTTCTTCATCGATCGTTTCTATTCCTACTCCGTAGCATTGGCGGTAACAGCCATCATGATTGTATTGATCTTCGTGTTCCGTCATAAGATCGGTGATTTTTATACCACCATCGAAGAACGCTTCTTTTCCAATTTCAATGCCCGGGAAACCAAAGTAGGGAATATCAGTAAGTCGGTTTTAGCCCCCTGGGATGCGCATCTGGCCGTGTCAGAGATCAAACCACTTTCACCCGTGGCCGGTTCCACCCTGGAGGATCTACAACTCAGGGAAAACTATGGGATCAATATCGCCCTGATAAACAGGAGCGGTATCAAGATGTATGCACCCGATAAATATGCCCGCCTTTTTCCTGGCGATGTGGTTACTGCCATCGGCACCGACGAACAATTGCAGAAGTTCAACCATTACCTGGAACCTGCTCATGCAGCCATTGCTGTGCCGGTGAATGACGGGGATCCGATTGCCCTGAAACAATTCCTGGTGACAGCGCAATCTCCCCTTGAAGGCAAGACGATCCGCGAAGCAGGGATCAGGGAAAGAACCAGTGGCATCGTGCTGGGGATAGAGCGGAAAGGACAACGACTATTAAACCCGGCTTCCCTGACCGTGTTGCAGGCAGGAGATATTGTGTGGATAGCAGGAAGCGGTGGAAGACTTCACGCATGGCTCAAAGAAATAAATAGTAAACCAAATCTTTTGTAGGATGGATGAAAAGTAAAGGGTGTCTCATTAATTTGAGACACCCTTTCGTTATAATAGAAAACATTGGCTTGGATAACTACTCCCAGGTCAATTCCGTAATCACTTCCTCATTATTATTCTTCGCTGTCACCTTCTCAGGATACTGCCTGCTGTTATAATTATATACATAAGTCTTAGCAGTCGCATTCGCCCCATTTGCAGGCGTAATTACCTCAGTTACGATATTGTTCTTAGATAGGTTCACTGCATTCAGATCCGTGATATATCCAAACCCTGGTACACTAAGCTGAGAATTCAACTTGTCATCATACTTGTAATCGACAGTAGCACTCAACACAAAAACTGCATTGCCGGGTACACGCCCCATATTTTGCTGCTGAATAACATTCCCCTTCTGATCCCAGCTATACAACTGGCAATAGTGATTTTCAAAAGTTTGCTTACCCGCCGGGATCACAAAGAAATACCGGGCAGCCAGCTGGCCTTTGTTATCATACACCAGTGAATCGTAACCAGACACCAGGTGCTCTTCATAATAAGAAATCCTGTTAATACGGCCCTTGCTGTCGTAGTCAAAAGATGAGAAAAGGGTAGGAGCCTGTTCTTTTTCATCGGCAGTACTCATTGTTTTTACCAGTTTGCCACCCTGGTATACAGGAATGCGCACATCCGTATATTGATCGTCACCCATAGCATGGGTAGTGACCAGTTTGGCAATACTTTTGTCTTGATTGTAGCTGATGACAGTTCTGTCAGTCGGCGATGAAATGGAATGCAGAAGCCCTCCATCGTTGTCTGAAATAGCCGGCCTGAATGCAGTGATGGCCAATGCTGCTGACAGTACGGTAGCGCTCAGCGCTACCCTGTTTAAGGATAAACTCATGTTGGCAATAGTTAGGATGTATGAAAATACTTTCTCGCAAATACTTACGAAATACTCCTTAAGTTGGATTTTGGTAAGTTTTTTATATATGTTGCTGGGTAAATATGTTATAGATTGTGGTGTAATGTGGTGAAGATCTTTCTCACATTGTGAAAGCGGTGCCTGGCAGACGCTACACAAATGCCGGAAAACTTTACGAAATTACGCCCGGGAATAAAAGAAATGAATCGATCATGAAGGAGCACGTACAGCATTTGAAGGATGAGGAAGTAAATATATTGTTGAACGATTTGTTAGAGCAATATGGGTACGACTTTACAGATTATTCTTTCGCTTCTGTGAAGCGGAGGTTGCAGCGGGTTTATATCAATGACCGGTTCCCCAGCTTTGCTGAATTTCGCTACCGGGTGATCAAAGACAGTACTTACCTGACTTACCTGATGGAGCAGATCACGGTCAATGTAACAGAGATGTTTCGTGACCCTGCATTTTTCCTGGCTTTGCGCAAACAGGTATTGCCGGTGCTGGCTACCTATCCTTTTATCAGGATCTGGCATGCCGGCTGTTCTACCGGTGAAGAAGTATATTCAATGGCCATCCTGCTAAAGGAAATGAACCTGCTCCATAAGTCAGTTATCTATGCCACAGATATCAATGAAAGTGTGCTGGAAAAAGCCCGCAAAGGCATCTTTCCATTAGCGTATATGCAGCAGTATTCACAAAATTATTTGCAGTCAGGCGGACAGCATGATTTCTCACAGTATTATGCGGCGAACTATGAATACGCTAAATTTTCAGAGAGCCTGAGTGAGAAGATCATCTTTGCTGCCCACAATTTAGTAACAGATCGTTCCTTTAATGAATTTCAACTGATCGTCTGCCGCAATGTGTTGATTTATTTTAACAAGGAATTGCAGGATAAGGTACTGCACCTGTTCAGTGAAAGCCTGGAACAACTGGGCTTTATGGCTTTGGGTGCGAAAGAGACATTGCGGTTTACAACGGTTGCTCCTTTGTTTAAACCACTTGCACAGAAAGAAAAAATCTGGAGAAAAATAGCTACATGACAGTTTCGCTTCCCCGAACATTAGTGATTGGAGGTTCCGCAGGTAGTCTGGATGTATTATTGCAATTATTGCCCTTGCTCGATCGGGCCTGCCAGCTGGCAATTATTATTGTATTACACCGCAGGAGTGATAATGATTCTATGTTGTCAGATCTGCTGGCTACAAGGAGTGTATTGCCGGTGAAGGAAGCCGAGGAGAAGGATGTGTTAGGCCCGGGAATGGTGTACGTGGCCCCTGCAGATTATCATTTGCTGATTGAGCCGGATGGCTCACTGACCCTTGATTACTCTGAAAAAGTTAATTATAGCAGGCCGAGTATAGATGTAACTTTCATGGCGGCGGCCGAAGTATTTGGTAGTAAACTCGCATGCTTGTTATTGTCCGGCGCGAATACGGATGGGGCAGAAGGTTTGCAGGTGGCACAGGAAATGGGCGCCGTGACGGCGGTGCAGGACCCGGGAGAGGCGGAAGTAGCTTTCATGCCAAAGCATGCGATGACGGTGATGAAAGTGGACCGGGTGTTGAAACAAAAAGAAATGGCTGACTGGGTGATGTCATTATAAAAAAGCCTGCGGCGTGAGCCGCAGGCTTTTTTTAGTTCGACTGCTTCAACGGCAACACCATTATAAACCTCGTACCCTCATCTTCCCGGCTCTGCGCACTGATAATTCCCTGGTGCTTCTCAATCACCTTCTTCGCAATACTCAGCCCAATCCCCGTTCCCTCATACGCATCCGTACTATGCAATCGCTGAAACAGCGTAAATATCTTCGGTAGGTACTTTTCATCAAACCCTATCCCATTATCGCTCACAATGATCCTGCAATAATTCCCCGCTGCCAGCGCTTCACTTTCCAGCTCTCTTTCTTCTACAATCTCCGCCTTTATCGTGATCAGGGCCCTTACCCCGGGTCTCCTGAATTTTAATGCATTGCTGATGATATTCTGCAAAGCCTGCCTGATCTGCCCCGGTATTGCTTCTACCACCGGCAATTCTGCCACCACTATTTCCGCTTCCGCATCCCGTACAGACAATTCCAGGTCTGCCAGTATCTCGCTGATCAAACCATTCAGGTTCACCGGCTCAAATGTATTATCCGCTGATAAGCGGGAATACTTCAGCAGATCACTGATCAAACGGCTCATACGCTCAGAAGAACTCACTATCCGCTCCATATACTGCATCGCATCCGGGTTCGTACCCAAATGACGATCCCGCAAAATGGTGCCGAACAACTGGATCTTCCGCAAAGGTTCTTTCAGGTCATGCGATGCTACGCTGGCAAACTGCTGTAACTCGTAGTTACTCGCTTCCAGTGCCTGGTTCATCTCCTGCAGTTCATGCGTACGTTCCTCTACCCGCTGCTCCAGGATCTCATTCGCCTGCTGCTGATGTGCAATATCTGTAAAGGTGCCCACCCATTTCACAATTTGTCCATCCTCTTCAATAGGAATGGCCCGCAGTAAATGACACCTGTAATGGTGCGTGAGCCGGTTATGCAGGTATACTTCTTTCTCAATGGGTTGCCCCGCCAGGATCGCATTTTCCCATACCCGCTGCTCCTCATGATCCTGGTTAAAGGTAGCCGGAAAACTATCCAGCGATGGGGAATAATAGAACCAGTGACGGTTCGCATATTCCACAGCACCATCGCCCCGGGCCGTAAAAGCTACCTGGGGCAGCGATTCCAGTATGGAATGCTGCTCCTGCACTTTCGCATTCAGGGCAGCCTGTGCCTGCTTACGCACTTCTACTTCCTGCCGGAGGTTCTCATGCATCGCCTGCAACTGGCGGTTCTGTTCATATAATTTTATGAAAGTCTTTACCTTAAGGAGTAAGATGTCAGGGTCCACTGGTTTGGTAATGTAGTCCAAACCACCAGATGCGTACCCCCTGGCAATGAATTTTTTATCCTTATTTACAGCAGACAGGAACAGGATAGGCACGTCCCTTGCTTTACTATATCCGGAAATGGTTTCAGCTACCTCAAAGCCATCCATACTAGGCATCTGTACATCCAAAATGATGAGTGCGTAGTTGTTCTTAAGGATCTTTTTGAGCGCTTCCTCTCCTGATAACGCGGTATCTACCTCAAAATCATGCAGCTCTAGTGTCTTCCTAAGGGATAGAATATTTTCCGGCTTATCATCGACGATTAATATCATTCTTTCCTATAATTACTGGCCACGGGTCTAACCTCAAAAATCGAGCCGCGCCGGTATAAATGTATTGTAAAATGCACGCATGTCAAAAATGGCCAGACTTATCATTTAACAAAATTCAAAAGAATGCATTTTTAAAGGAAAACCCCCACCTGCCAGTGCAAATGGGGGGCCCAATTCATCAAAACTCTAACCTTGTCTATTGCTATTACTCCTACATCCCTCCTAATGCGCGATACAATTCTATCGACCCTAAGAACAATTCCCTTCTGCTATCCGCCAGCGCCAGCTCTGCTTCCAACACACTCCGCTGCGCCATTATCACTTCCAGGTAATTCGCATAACCAGTTATATACAGATCATTCGCTGTCGATACGCCGGCTTTCAGCATCATCACTTCCGCCTCTTTCAGCCTGAACGCCTCCTGTCCATTATGTAACCGGGCCAATGCCGTCATCACTTCCTGGTAAGCATCTATCACCCGCTGCCTGTAATTATAAAATGCACTTAATGCCGAAGCAGAATTTACCTGGTATTGTGCTGCCAGCTGCTTCTTATTTAAGATCGGTGCCGTTATACCGCCTAATAAGCCATAAGCCACGGAGCCGGTATTAAATAATAAATTCCCCTTAAAACTATTGAAACCTACATAAGGATTAATATTCAGTGAGGGCAGGAACGCGGCCTTTGCCGCTGCTACATCCGCTTTCGCTGCACCCAGTTCCAGGGCTGCCTGCTGGATATCCGGGCGATGGGATAACAAGGTCGCCGGCATACCCACATTGGCAACAGGTGGCAATGCCGCTGTCAGCAAAGATGTATCCCTTGGTATGGCCTGCGGAAATCTACCCAGCAAGGCATTCAGCTGGTTCTCCAACCGGGTGGCCTGCTGTTGAATGCTCATCATTAAACTCTGTGTATTCAGTAACTGCGCATGGAACTGTTGCACTGCCAGCAATGTAGCTCTTCCTGCTTCCTGCTGAATGCGCACGGTAGCTAATGCGGTCTCCTGCAAAACAATATTCCTTTCCAGTACAGACCTTTCATTATCCAGTGCAAGTAACTGGTAATACAGGCCTGCTACATTTGCAATTAATTGCGTGCTTACCAGTCTGCGACCCTGCTCACTGGCCAGCATTCGCTGTTGTGCCGCCCTCTTTCCATTCTTCAATTTCCCCCACAGATCAATTTCCCAGGCACTCTTCAAGCCAATAAAATAATTCGGTACCGGATCCGGAATGCGTTGCTTATTATCAATATTCGGAGAAAGGTTGGTATCATAGTTACCCACGCCATTCATCGTATAGTCACCATACCTTTCTACGCCCGCATCCACAGCGGCATTCACAGCAGGTAACCAGGCCTTGCCGGCTACCATCAGTTGTGCCTTTGTCATTTCTACTCTTTGCAATGCCAGCCGGATATCCGTATTATTATGCAAAGCAGTATCCAATAGCTGCTGCAGATAAGGATCTGCAAAGAACTGCCGGTAACTAAGCGGGGTGCTGGCGCTTGTATCTTTCACCCCGGAATGTGCCGCACTATCAAATGTCGCCGGTACCACAGGTGCATCCGGGTACTCCACTGCTTTCGGCGTATAACAGCTACTCATAAACAATCCCAGTACCAGCACCGTGACTACATGATGCGCTTTCACCTCATGTGGTTTCCTTCTCTTCTCCGCGATACTGGCAAACAACACATACAATCCAGGGATCACCAATACCCCGAACACCGTTCCTATCAACATTCCACCTGCTGCCGCAGTACCAATAGACCTGTTACCCATGGCGCCCGCACCACTCGCGATACACAAGGGAATCAGACCCGCAATGAAGGCAAATGATGTCATAAGAATAGGGCGTAAACGGGATACCGCACCCTGCATGGCACTTTCCAACACGGTAGCTCCCTGCTTATGTTTCAGGATCGCAAATTCTACGATCAGGATCGCATTCTTACCCAGCAAGCCAACCAGCATCACCAATGCCACCTGCGCATAAATATTATTCTCCAGGCCCGCGAGCTTCAATGTAAAGAAGGCCCCGAAAATCCCCGCCGGCAAGGATAAGATCACCGGCAATGGCAATAGGAAACTTTCATATTGTGCTGCCAGCAATAAGTACACAAAGAGCAATACGATGGCAAAAATGTACACCGCCTGGTTACCCGACAGGATCTGTTCTCTCGTCATACCACTCCATTCATAACTAAATCCTCTTGGCAATTGCTGCTTTGCTACTTCCTCAATCGCTTTGATCGCATCTCCGCTACTATAGCCCGGTGCCGCATCACCATTGATCATTGCCGCGGTATACATGTTATAACGTGTCAGCTGTTCCGGCCCAAATACCCTTTCCAGTTTGATGAAATTGGAATACGCGACCATCTCTCCTTTATCATTCTTCACATACAAATGCAGGATGTCTTCCGGCTTGGTTCTGTAACGTGGTGAGGCCTGCACCATCACTTTGTACATCTGCCCAAAGCGAATGAAGTTCGATGCATAATAGCTACCCAGCAAGGTTTGCAAAGTGCTCATCGCATTATCAATACTTACGCCCTTCTTCGCTGCCATGGCCTGATCCACATGGATCATATACTGCGGAAAGTCTGGGTCAAAACTGGTAAATGCACTCCCTATTTCTTTTCTTTCTTTCAATGCATTGATAAATGCCTTCGTTACATCCGCCGTCTGCTTTAAATCGCCGGTACCACTCTTATCCAACACACGCAATTCAAAACCACTGGAGTTACCAAAACCCGGAACTGTAGGAGGGGGGAAGAACTCGATACTTGCATCCCCGATATTTCGTGTATCCTTTTCCAGTTGTGCAATGATCTCTTTCACAGAACGCTTTCTTTCTTCCCATGGTTTCAGGTTCACCATCCCCATACCATACGAAGCGCCGGCTACCTCACTCACCAGGCTATATCCCGCCAATGTAGATACAGATTCGGTTTCCTTCAGGTTCGCCGCTATTTTCTGTACATCATCCAGCACCGCTTCCGTTCTGGATACGGTGGCACCTGCAGGTGTTGTCACGTTCACATAGATCATGCCCTGGTCTTCAGAAGGGATGAAGCCACCGGGCAGGATGGCACTCACACCCCATGTGGCAATAAAAAAGAGCACCAGCATCCCAATTGTGATCATGCGCCTGCCTGCAATATATCCAACCAGGTGCTGGTATTTCTTTTCCGTTTGATTATATCTATAATTAAACTTGTCGAAGAACTTTTGTAGCCATGTACGTTTCTTACCTGCTGTATGATGATTCTTCAGCATGATGGCACAGAGGGCTGGCGTGAGGGTCACAGCATTGATGCCGGAGATCACGATGGCAATGGCCAGCGTCAGCGAGAACTGCCGGTAGAACACGCCCACAGGCCCGGAGAGGAATGCCACCGGTACAAACACGGCACTCATTACCAATGTAATCGCCACCAGTGCCCCGCTGATTTCGCGCATAGCCGCCAGCGTAGCCTGTAAGGGAGCCATGTGGTGCTCGTGCATTTTTACATGGACGGCTTCCACGACCACAATGGCGTTATCGACGACGATGCCAATGGCAAGTACCAGGGCAAAGAGTGTGAGCAGGTTGATAGAGAAGCCCATCATCTGCATAAAAGCCAGTGTGCCGATCAGGGCTACAGGCACTGCCAGCGCAGGTATGAGCGTAGACCGGAAGTCCTGGATAAAGAGGAATACCACGATGAACACGAGTATAAACGCTTCTACCAGCGTACGCAATACCTCGTGAATAGAGGCGTCCAGGAAGCGGGATACGTCGTAGTTAAAATTATAAGTCATGCCCGGGGGGAAAGACGTCGCTTTCATTTCCTCCATGCGTTTTTTAACATTGGCGATTACATCCTGCGCATTGGAGCCGGGGCGTTGTTTCAGCATGATGGAGGCCGAAGGCTTGCCATCCGTTTTAGACACCATGCCATAGCTCAGTGCGCCGAATTCCACGTCGGCAATGTCTTTCAGCAATAATACAGAACCATCTGTATTCGCCCTTACAATAAGATTTTGGTATTGTTCAGCTTCAAAAAATTTGCCGGTATAGCGCAATACATATTGTAATACCTGGGGATCATTATCAGCAGCTTCACCGGTTTTACCAGGGGCAGCTTCAATGTTTTGCCTGCGGATCGCTTCCACCACGTCCTCGGCCGAAACGCTGTAAGCCAGCATCCGGTCAGGTTTCAGCCATACGCGCATGGCGTATTCCTTGGCACCCATGATCTCTGCAAAGCCCACGCCGTCAATTCTTTTCAGTTCCTGTAGTACGTTGATGTCTGCAAAATTATAAATGAATTTTTCATTGAGGGTGCTGTCTTCACTCATGATGTTGAGGTAGAGCAGCATACTGTTCACTTCTTTTTCCGTGCTCACACCGGCTTTGATCACCTCTTCAGGCAATTCATCCAGGATGGTGGCCACCCGGTTCTGCACGTTTACCGCGGCCTGGTCAGGATCGGTACCTACCGCAAAGGAAACAGAGATAAGGGTGACACCTGTATTACTGGATACAGATGACATGTAGGTCATACCCGGCACACCGTTAATGGCACGCTCCAGCGGGGTCGCCACGGCTTTGGCACATACTTCCGCATTCGCACCGGTGTACTTGGCTGTAACGGTCACGGATGGTGGAACGATATCCGGGAACTGGGTCACTGGCAGAGAAAAGAGGGCCAGTAAGCCCAGGAGGACTATGAGTAATGAAATGACGAGCGACAACACGGGCCGCTTGATAAAAGTATCAAACATAAAATGATGTAAAGAATGAAAATGGATCTAACCAATAGTGGTTAGGAAATTTGCTTCGGATACCTGGACTGCCTGCTGCTTTATTCAATGCATCATAAACCCGAAAGGCGCTTTTCATTGATTTTAAAAAGTACCTGTTCTTTTAATGCATCTAACAAAACGCCAATAATTACAGCGCCCTGATACTATCCAGCGATACCGGCGCCGGATTGATCTGCATACCCTCCCTGAGATTGCGTACACCTTCGTATACCACGCGGTCTCCTGGCTTCAGACCTGCCTGTACGATATAACAGTTGTTCAGTCTTGGACCCGGGCTAAAGCTTTTCATCTTTACATGATTGTTTGCATCCAGCAGGAACACATAGTTTTTATCCTGCATTTCGAATACAGCTTTCTGTGGAAGCAGCATGGTGCTATCCAGGTCAGCAGCGAGTTGTATTTTGCCACTGGCGCCATGTTTCAGCAAAGCTTTCGGATTTGGAAACTTCGCCCTGAAAGCAATGGACCCCGTACTTTCTTCAAATTCACTTTCGATGGTTTCGATCTTACCGGTATGTGGGTAGAGGGTACCATCAGCCAGTACGAGTTTCACTTCCGCATTTTGATTTTCCGCTTTATTACGGCTATGCTGCAGGTATTCAGTTTCAGAAACATTGAAGTAGGCATAGATATCCTGGATGTCTGAAACAGAGGTCAGCAAAGAACCTTCCGCGATGAGGCTTCCGGTCTTTGAAGGGATCCTGTCGATATAACCGGTGAAGGGTGCACGGATAGAAGTATAAGACAGCCGGGTAGCGGCATTGCTGGCTGCGCTGCGGGCCTCATCTATTTTGGCATTTGCAGCGGCCACTTTTGCAGCAGCTACTTCCAGTTCTGTTTTGGCAATTATTTTTTTATCCACCAGCAATTGTACCCGCTGTTGTTCCAGCTGGGCGGTCTTTGCATCGGCAATCGCGCTGCTGAGTGCTGCATTTGCACGGGCCAGTTCAGCTCTGAACTCTTCGTCATTGAGACTAAAGAGCAATTGTCCCTGTTGTACCTGTTGCCCCTCGTCTACGTAGATTTTATTGAGGAAACCGTTGACCCGGGCACGGATCTCTACATTCCGTACAGCCTCGATGTCAGCTACGTAGTTCTTGTGTAATATGGTGTCTGTAAGTGCCAGCTGCACTACAGGATAAGTATTCAGGTTATCTGTTGAATTCGTTTTTTCTCCTTTGGTAATGCATCCCCCCAGGGCGATGCTCATCAATATCACAGTAGTTGTGCGCATGATAGGTATCAATCTTTTTTTTTCGCGTATACAAAAGCCTGCCCCTGATGACGTATCATTCATAACGGGGCCTATGTATACATTAGTAAAGCAATGCTATGTCAAGGGTGATAGAAATGGGGATGTTAAAAGTAGCCTTATACATCCTTTCATCGTCTATGAAGGGATGTAATAAATGGTAATAAGGCAGGAATGAATAATTTCCACTTTTAAAATGCCGGTAGCGGCATTCCCGTTTCATCATCTATAAATGAGGAATGGCTCAAAAGAGGGTATACCTGAAGAGAAACTTATAATAGGCGGGGAGAAAGGCATCCTGCCACTGATAGATGCCGGTTTTGTCTTCGTCTCCTGGTACATATTGATCCAGAAGAAGTTGTAACTGTTGTAGGCGTGTTGTAAATGAATATTGTTGCGACGCTACAGAAATATAGAATCTGCGCTTGTGGCGGGGTTCGGTGGCGCGAAATAAAAAGCTGACCTGGTCTTCCGTTAAATCTTCAAGGATATCTTCCATGAAGAAATGCGGAAGATGAATGAAGAAATTACCAGGCTTATGCAGGTTAATATGAGGCCGGTTAGCAGCCTGTGGACGGAATGACGCGTGGTGATTACGATTGACTGTCTGAGTGCGAAAGGATGCATCATTAGGCTGATTATTCGCACTCGCTGTCAGACCACATAATATGGTCAAAAACAGGAATACAAATAAAAACCTGTTCCGAAATGTATGATCGGTTTTTAAGTGAAGCATATTAGTTCGCACTCGTCAGTTGATTGCAGCAAATATAAAAATTTACGCTTACATATCAAACAGCTAATGGATGAATGGTGATGGCATATTCCTTGTTGCATATAATAATAAAAGAACTAAGAATGAAAGCTCTACAACTTTTCGGAACAGTAATGATAGCTGCCATGGCTTGTAATAACCCGGTAAAGAATCCTGGACAGATGGAAGAGGACAAGCAAAATAATCCCTCAGGGCCTTCCAGTGAAGAGATTGCCACCCAGGCGCAGCAGTTTAAAATGGGAGAGGGGCTGCGTGGATCGGGGATCATGACAAAAGGGAATTATAGGTTTGCAGTGAGGGTAAATGGAGACGGAACAGAAAGGACCATTATGATTGCTTCGCAGGACCTGAGAGGGGATACAACGAAGCCCATGACGGATAGTACAGTATTGCATGATGTGAAGGGGAAGGTGACGAGTACTACGGTCAGTGATTTGGATAATGATGGAAATCCGGAAGTGTTTTGTTTTACGAAATCAGATGGAACGGATGCAGTAGGCAGTGTGTATGGGGTAACATTTATAGATCACAAACCAGTGAGGATCTTTTCGGGGGATGTAGATAAAGATAGTATCCCGGGGTATAGAGGGAACGATACTTTTTATGTGCAGCAACCTTATGTAATGAGAAAGTACCTGGCAGAAAAAAATATGAAAACGATAAAGTATGTGCTGAAAAAAGACAACCAGAGATATATATTAAGAGAGAATAAATAAAAGCGTGCGGCCAGGGCTTATGCCCTGGCCGCAGTAATTTTACATAAACCCAAGTTCCAGCCGCGCCTCTTCACTCATCATATCCTTGTTCCATGCCGGTTCAAAAGTCAGGGTCACATCACAATCACTCACCCCTTCAATTGCCTTTACTTTCTCATCCACCTCACGTACAATATCACCTGCCACCGGGCACGCTGGTGCTGTCAGCGTCATAGTAATAGCTACCCTGTTATTATCATTTACCTTTACTTCATAAATTAATCCCAGTTCCCAGATATTCACTGGAATCTCAGGATCATACACTGTTTTCAATACTTCTTCTATCTGATCTTTTAAGTTCATTGTTGCGATTTTACCTGATATGCTAATCCGTATATTTTCATTTGCTTGAGCATGCTCAGCAAGCCATTGGAGCGCGTAGGAGACAAGTGGCTTTTCAAGCCAATCTCGTCTATAAAATAAATTTCAGATGCTGCGATTTCTTTGGGTGTATGGCCGGACAGTACTCCAACCAGCAGGCTCACCAATCCTTTTGTAATCACTGCATCACTATCTGCAGTAAAGATCAGTTTACCATCTACCAGTTCAGTGTGTAGCCATACCTGTGACTGACAACCTTTAATGAGGTTATCGTCTGTTTTATATTTCGGGTCTATCAGCGGCAGATCCTTGCCTAACTGGATAATGTATTCATATTTATCCATCCATTCATCCATAAAGGAGAAATCGGAAATCAGTTCGTCCTGTTTTTCGTTGATCGTCATACTTCCTGTTTATTGAAATTCGACTAATGGCCAGAGATTTTAAAAGGGAAATGCTTTTCTTCTTTGTAAATGCAGGCCAATGGAGAATCATTATTGTAACATGCTGACTGCTTTGTTGATCGCTACTACCAGCCTGTCAATATCTTCCTTCGTTGTATACATGGCAAAGCTGGCTCTCACGGTACCCGGGATGCAAAAGAAATCCATCACCGGTTCTGCGCAATGGTGCCCTGTTCTGATAGCCACACCCTGTTTATCCAGCAATTCACCCAGGTCATATGGATGAATGTTAGCTACTAAAAACGAAATCGCGCCGGATCTGTGTTTGGGATTACCAATAAAACGTAATCCTGCTATCTTCGACAATTGCTCAACTGCATAATTCATCAGTTGCTCTTCATATGCATGAATATTTTCCAGGCCAGTTTCCTGGATATATTTTACCGCTGCTCCTAATGCAATAGCGCCACTGATATCCGGAGTACCTGCTTCATATTTAAAGGGCAGTACATTATAAGTAGTCTTTGCAAATGTAACCGTCTTAATCATATCGCCGCCACCCTGGTAAGGAGGCAGTTTATCCAGCCATTCTCTTTTACCATACAGGATACCGATACCAGTTGGTCCATAAACCTTATGCCCGGAAAAGGCAATGAAATCTGCATCCAGTTCCTGTACATCCAGTGGCATATGTTGAATAGCCTGTGCAGCATCCAGCAAGACTGGTATATTGTGTGCATGTGCCTGTGCAATAATTTCACGTACCGGGTTCACAGTGCCCAGGGAATTGGATATATAGGCTACACTTACAATCTTCACTTTATCAGAAAGCAGTTTTGTATACTCCTCCATGATCAGATCTCCATGCTCATCCATCGGGATCACTTTCAGCACTGCGCCTCTATCTTCACACATGATCTGCCAGGGAACAATATTAGAATGGTGTTCCATTGCAGATACGATCACTTCATCGCCTGCTTTGATCACACCTCTGCCAAATACATTTGCAACGAGGTTAATGCTATCAGTGGTACCTTTTGTGAAGATCACTTCTTCCCGCTCACGGGCATTGATAAAACCTGCAACGATATCACGGGCTGCCTCGTATTCTTCAGAAGCTACCTGGCTCAGGTGATGCACCCCACGGTGTACATTGCTGTTGTAGTGTTTATAATATCGCTCCAGCGTATCCAGCACTACCTGTGGCTTTTGAGTCGTAGCTGAATTATCAAGATATACGATTGGTTTGCCATACACCTTTTCCTGCAACAGCGGGAAATCCTGTCTGATCTTATCTATATCTAATGCCGGTGCAGCGAGGTCTGGAACGTGTGCCATATTATTCAATTTTGAAAAAACGGAGGTCATGTCATACTATGATGACATGACCTCCTGCAAAGATCGTAATTTCTTACGGAATTAGTTATTGATAGCGCCGGTTACGTACCTGCGAATCTTATCTGAAAGGAACGCCTGTAAAGCAGGAATGTGCACCTGATCGGTAATATCAAATGCAAATGCATTTACCATGAGTGTCTTGGCAGCTTCTTCACCAATACCACGGGAGCGGAGGTAGAACAATGCTTCTTCGCTGAAACGGCCTACGGTAAAACCATGGCTGCATTTCACGTCATCAGCATAGATCTCCAGCTGTGGTTGTGAGTTGATATTTGCCTTTTCGCTCATCAGCAGGTTATTGTTCTGCTGGAAAGCATTTGTTTTCTGTGCATCCTGGTGAACCATGATCTTGCCGGTGAATACACCTTTGGCATTATCCAGCAGTACACCTTTGTACAGTTCATTACTGTTACAATGGGGTACCTGGTGGTCCACGAAAGTATGGTTATCTACATGCTGTGTTTCGGTAGCAAGGAAGAGGCCATGCAGGTTGGTCTCTGTATTGCTGCCGGTCAGTGCCACGCTCAGGTTGTTACGTGTCAGTTCAGCAGCAGGCAGTGTAAAGTTAAAGTGATGGTAGCGACTGTCAGCTTTCTGCAGGGCAGAGGTATGGTAGATGTGGCGGCTGTTTTTAACAGTGCTCTGTACATTGTAATGCCAGAGTTCCGCGTTCTCTTCCAGTATTACTTCAGTAACGCTGTTCACGAATGCGATGGCATCTTCGTGCAGGTTTACGGAAGTCTCGATGAGTTCGAGGGTAGCGCTTTTATGCAATACCACCAGGTGGTGTGGCTGAATGAAAGCGTTTACAGCAGCAGTATATACATGAACGATGTGCAGTGGTTTATCGAGACTGGCGTTTACGCCGGCTTCCACGAACAGGCCATCGGCAAAGAAGGCTGCATTGAGCGCTGCAAAGGGTTGTTTTTGCAGATGCGGATGCTTGTCGAACCAGTTTTGTAAAGCGGCATTACCTGCGGCATCGCTGATTTTGGAGATGGTGATCTTTCCATCAGCAGGCAGCTGAGACAATTCAGTTTGCAGGCGGCCGTTTACCAGTACAGCGGTATAGCTGTCCAGTTTAGGAATGCTTGCACTGCTCAATTGTTCGGCAGTTACGGAAGATTGTTCTTCTTCTGCCAGGGTGAATGCATCTTTCAGATAGCGCTGTATGTTAGTATAGCGCCATTCTTCAGTTTTGAGGGTAGGTAGGCCAAGCGAGCGAAAGCGGCTGAAAGCGGCTTTGCGTGCAGGCAGGATGGCGTTGTTCACGTCTGCCTGCTGCTCAGGACCGGGCATCCCGTTAGATATAAAGTCGTAAAATGATTTATTGATATCGCTAGTCATGTGTTGAAATCTATAGACCGATTTGCCTGAGTTAAAATAATTTGTACGTTGTCAAAAGAGGGATCCTTATACGGATTCTTTCTGATGTACATCTTCTTTCAGCCAGTCGTAGCCTTTTTCTTCCAGTTCCAGCGCCAGGTCTTTATTTCCGGTTTTCACGATCACGCCATCTGCCAGTACGTGTACGAAATCAGGCACGATATAATCGAGCAGGCGCTGGTAGTGGGTGATCACCATGAATGCTTTGTCAGCAGCGCGCAGTTTGTTTACACCACTTGCTACGATACGCAGTGCATCGATGTCCAGGCCGGAGTCAGTTTCATCAAGAATAGCGAATTTAGGATCCAGCATAGCCATCTGGAAAACTTCGTTACGTTTCTTTTCACCACCGGAAAAACCTTCATTCAGAGAGCGGTTCATCAGGTTCGCATTAAAGTCCATCATCTGCTGTTTCTCTTTGGTCAGTTTCAGGAATTCCTTTGCTTCCATTGCAGGCAGGCTGTGGTAGGCTCTGATCTCGTTCAGGGCAGTCTTGAGGAAATTCAGGTTAGATACACCCGGAATTTCTACAGGGTACTGGAATGCCAGGAAGACGCCTTCGCGGGCGCGGTCTTCAGGAGACATTTCCAGCAGGTTTTTGCCGTCGAAGATCACTTCACCTTCAGTCACTGTATAGTTCTCACGACCCGCGAGCACAGAAGCCAGTGAGCTTTTGCCGGCACCGTTAGGGCCCATAATAGCATGCATCTCACCTGCTTTGATTTCCAGGTTCAGGCCCTTTAATATTTTCTTACCGTCTACTTCTGCGTGCAGATTTTTAATCGTCAGCATGATATGTTTTGTTTCTCTGTTGTTTGCTTTGTAAATAAATATATCGTTCCGCTGCTATTATCCTACACTACCTTCAAGCGTGATGGACAGCAGTTTTTGTGCTTCTACCGCGAACTCCATCGGGAGCTGGTTCAGTACTTCCTTGGCATAGCCGTTTACGATGAGGGCTACTGCCTGTTCTGTATTGATACCACGTTGGTTGAGGTAGAAGATCTGGTCTTCCCCGATCTTGGAGGTAGTCGCTTCGTGTTCTACGGTAGCGGTGCTATTCTTTGATTCGATGTATGGGAAGGTGTGAGCGCCACAGCGATCGCCTATGAGCAGGGAATCACACTGGGTAAAGTTACGTGCATTGGCAGCACGCGGACCTACCTGTACGAGACCACGATAGGTATTATCACTGGTGCCTGCAGAAATACCTTTTGAAATGATACGGCTGCGGGTATTGCGACCCAGGTGATATATTTTGGTACCGGTATCAGCAATCTGCTTGTTGCGGGTTACTGCTACGGAGTAGAATTCGCCTTCAGCATCATCGCCCTGCAGGATTACACTTGGATATTTCCAGGTGATAGCGGAGCCGGTTTCTACCTGTGTCCAGGAGATCTTGCTCCTATTTCCTTTACAGATACCACGTTTGGTTACGAAGTTGTAAATACCACCCTTACCGTCTTTATCACCGGGGTACCAGTTTTGAACGGTGGAGTATTTGATTTCTGCATGGTTCAGTGCAATGAGTTCCACTACTGCAGCGTGCAGCTGGTTCTCATCGCGGCGTGGTGCCGTGCAGCCTTCGAGGTAACTTACGTAGGCATTGTCGTCGCAGATGATGAGGGTACGCTCAAACTGGCCGGTATTTTCCGCATTGATACGGAAGTAGGTGCTCAGTTCCATGGGGCAGCGTACGCCTTTTGGAATATATACAAAAGAGCCATCGGAGAATACGGCTGCATTCAGCGCGGCAAAAATGTTGTCAGAGTGAGGTACTACGGTCCCCAGGTATTCTTTCACCAGTTCCGGGTGTTCGCGTACTGCTTCCCCGAAGGAGCAGAAGATGACACCCAGTTCAGCTAATTTTTCACGGAAAGTAGTAGCAACGGATACACTGTCGAACACCACGTCTACAGCTACACCGGAGAGCGCTTTCTGCTCATTCAGTGGAATACCGAGTTTCTCCATGGTAGCCAGGATTTCAGGATCTACTTCATCCAGGCTTTTTAATGATTTTCTTTTTGGAGCGGCGTAGTAAGAGATCTTTTGCAGATCCAGTTCCGGCATTTTGAAATGCTGCCAGCTGGGCCACTGCATTTTCTGGAAGGCAGCGAATGCCTTCAGGCGCCATTGCAGGAGCCATTCTGGTTCTTCCTTTTTAGCAGAGATGTAGCGGATGGTATCCTCGTTGAGGCCAACGGGAGCCATTTCCATCTCGATGTCGGTGGTAAAGCCAAACTCGTATTCCTTGTTGGCTATGTCGTCAATTATTTCGTTGCTATTTCTCATTTTCCGGATTAATTAAGTAAGCTGCCTGCTGTTTTTATTTTATTATTATACAGCGAAGCTCTCGCCACAACTACAGGTACGGGTCGCATTCGGGTTGTTAAAGAATAGCCCTTTACCGTTCAGACCGTCGCTGTAGTCCAGTTCTGTGCCGTAAAGATACAAGAGGCTTTTCATCTGTACTACTATCTTAACACCTTTATCTTCAAAGATTTGATCCCCTTCCTGTTTTTCTGATTCTTCAAATTTCAGTACATATTCCAGACCTGAGCAACCACCACCTTTCACGCCTACGCGAACAAAGGTATTGGGTGCATGGTTTTCTTTGACCATCAGATCCTTAATATATACGCTAGCTTTATCTGATACTGTGATCATAATTGCTTCCTTTTTTATGATATTAACCTATTACTGTATGTGTTTCAAAACCTTTGATTCTCCCAGGAGGGAGATGAGGCGATCGAACTTATTCTTATATGGCTCGGTAAAATCCTTTCCATCTGCCGTATACAGGTGTTCCTTCATGATAGGAACGGAGTAGGGTAGTACCCACGCTCTCAATGCTTTAGCTACGGAATCCATGGCATTGATGCCCTGCATTGCCTGGTGACCATCTCCCCAACTCACCAAAGCTACGACCTTTCCGGTTAAATATGGATTACTGAGTTTGCTCGTCATCTCTAACCAGTCCAGTGCATTTTTCATGACCCCGGTCATACTCCCGTGGTAAAGGGGAGTGAGCCAGACGAGTACATCCGCTTTACAAAAGGCATCGCACATAGCTTTTACGGATGCGGGCATATCGCCTTTTGGATATTCAAAGAACGGAATATGACCGCCTTTTGGACTGAATACTTCTGTAGTGTAGCCTTTCTGGCGGAACTGTTCTTCAAAATAGGCAGAAAGTCGGTTTGCCGTGGTGTATGGACTTGAATCCATCGTTCCATTGAAGATCAAAACGTTCATCTGTGTCCTTGTATTTATCGTTTAGCTTCCGGCTATTTGGACCGTGGAGCTCGTTGATTGTCGCAACAAATTTTTTTAACTCCTACAAAATTACGACATTTGAGAATAAAACAAGTAAATACTTGGAAAATTATAAACCCATCACGAAGGCAACGGCAGATAGATTTTTGCAGTTACTGAAAACGAAGGGGCCTCAGTCGGCCGCTATGCTGGCCGCTGCTTTGAACATTACAGGAGAGGGCGCCCGGCTGCAACTGCTGAAACTGGCAGAAGAAGGACTGGTGATGTCGGCGACGACATCTAAGGGGGTCGGTCGTCCTGTGCAGATCTGGGATCTGACCCCGGTGGGGCATGCACATTTTCCGGATACCCATGCGGAGTTTACCTTACAATTATTAGAAACGATCCGCGTGGAGCTGGGTGAAGAGGCGCTGGATAAGGTAGTGGCGGCCAGGGAACAGCAGCGGCATGAGAAGTATTATAATGCGCTGTCTGGTATCCGGGATGTGGCGGAGAAACTGGAGGCCTTTGCGGCTTTAAGGACCCGGGAAGGCTACCTGGCGGAATGGCAGGAAGATGGGGAGGGTGGATTCTATTTTATTGAGAATCATTGTCCTATATGTAATGCAGCGCTGAATTGTGCGAATATTTGTAATTCGGAATTGAAGACTTTTAAGCACCTGATGGGGGATGGTGTGGAGGTGGAGCGCGCTGACCATATTATCAGCGGCGCTCGCAGATGTGTGTATAAGATTGTGGTGCTGGTATCCTAATAGATCCTTTTACCAAGAATATCCAGGCTTCTTTCGATGCCATCCAAAACGGCAATATTGGGCATATGTGCCCAGGAAGTGAAACCCAGTTTTTCAAATAATTTAATACTCGGTTCATTGTGGGAGAAAATAAATCCCAGTAATGTCTTTATGCCAATCGATGGACATTGTGCCATCGCATATTCAAGAATTGTCCTCCCATAACCCTTACCTCGTTGATTTTCATCTAAATAGATACTTATTTCGGCGGTGCCGTCGTAGGCCGGGCGGCCATAAAAGGACTGGAAGCTTACCCAGCCTATCATGATCCCATTTTCTTCTACTACCCATAAAGGGCGTTTTTCCGGGTTGTGTACGTGAAACCAGGGCATGCGGCTTTCTACTGATACAGGTTCTGTGTCGGCAGTGACCATTCTGCCGGCAATGGTGCTGTTGTAGATGGCTACAATAGCGGGCATGTCGAGGGTGGTGGCGTTTCTGAATTGCATGGGGGCAAAAATATAAAGTTTTTTGAAAGCGGGTGATTTTTGGGATGAGCTGTTGAAGAATCCAGTTTTTTGTCTTAGAACAGGCTTAGTTATCGAAATGTAACCCTCAATCAGGGTCAGACCCAACCTATGAAAAAAAGGGAGATATCCCGCAGATAACCCGCAGATAACCCGCCTATAACCCGCAGATATCCCGCCTCTTTAAAGAGGCGGGATATCTGCGGGTTATTAGTGACTCAATGGCGGGTTATCCGTATTTTTAGCGTAGTATTATGACAAAGGCCCGCCATAGCAGTTAGCTATAGCGGGCCTTTTATTGCGATTGATTAATTAATAATGCAATTCGTAGTTATAATCACTGGAGAGTAAGCTGAACATATAGGTATCTACAAAGTGGCCTTTTTGAAAAAAAGCTTGCCGGAGGAGGCCTTCCTGCCGGAACCCTAATCTTTCCAGCAGGAGGAGGGATAGTTTATTAGCCGGGTCTACGACCGCTTCGATCCGGTTCAGCGACAATTCTTCAAAGGCATATTGTAATAAGCGGTTCAGGGAGGTGGTCATGATCCCTTTGCCCCAGAAGGCGGGAAGGAGGTCATAGCCCATTTCTGCTTTGTAATGCGTTCTGTTAATATGATGTAGGCCGCAGGTACCGATCAGGGTATCGCTGTCTTCCTGGTAAATGCCCCAGCGCATACCTTCTCCACTCAGCAGTTTTTCCCTGAAAAAGGCAACTAACTGGGCGGCTTCGGAAACGTTGATGAAGCGTTCTATATCCATAAAACGGATCACTTTTTCCGAAGAAAATAGATTGAACAATGCGGCGATGTCTTTTTCGCTGATTGGCCGCAGTTGTAAGTGGTCTGCTTCCAGTACAGGAACTTCCATCTCTTTATGTTGATGATTCATGCTTTACTTTTCGGGTGCCACCTCTGTCGCTGCTTTAGTTTCCTCCTCACTTGTATGCCGCACCTTTACTTTTTTCAGTGCTGCATCCCCCAATAAAATGGCCCAGGGCTTCATTTGTTCAATATTCTCAAAAATAATCTTCAGGATCGCAATAAACGGAATGGCCAGGAACATGCCCGGTACACCCCAGAGTAAATTACCCGCCACCACTGCCAGGATGGTTACCAGCGCATTGATCTTCACCTTACTACCCACAATTCGCGGCAGCAGCACATTGCTATCCAGGAAGTGCACCACCAGCAATCCGACGCCTACCTGTATCGTGGTCGCCAATGAACTATTCGTCAGTGTAAGCAACATAGAGATAACCGTGGCCACGTAAATTCCCAGGTAAGGAATAATATTAAAGATCGCAGCCATGATACCTAACAGTGTCGCATATTTGATACCCAGGATCCAGAAAAGGGTACAGTTCACAAGAGCCACTACCACCATTTCGAGCATCAGGCCCATCACATATCCCTTAATGATCAGCCGTGTTTCTACAATCACGCTGAGCAAGGTCTCGCGGTATTTTGAATCGAACACGGTAATGAGGAATGTAACGAGCAATGAACGATAGAGGAGGAGAAAGAAGGTATATAATAATACAAAGATAATAAAGATCAGCAGGGAAGACAATGAAAGGAGTGCTGTACTTACAAAAGCAGTAGCAGAGCCTAAAGTGCCCATGGCCAGTTGTTCTAAATAATCCATCTGGCGGGCGGAGTTAATGTGAAATTTCATATTGACCCAGGCTTGCAGATCTGTAATCGTATGTAGCAATTGTTGTTGCAGGTGTGGAAAATCGGCTACAAAAGTGCCCATTTGCGTAGTGAGCAGCATACTCACACCAATGAGCAGGATCACGACTAATAAGATGCAGGTAAGTGCGGCAAGGGCCCTGGAGAAGCGGCATTTTTCAAGAAAGCTGGCGATAGGAAGCAGCATGATAGCTATCAGAAAAGCAAAGGCCAGCGGTACCAGCAGCTCATGTCCCAGCCGGGCAATGTACATCAGCAGGATAAGCGACAATAGGGTGAAAGCAAGTCTTGCATTAAAGGGTAGCTTTACTTCATTCATGGGATGGCTTTATATTGTTTTATAAAGGAAGGGAAAAAAGAGCAATAAATTGGCCAATCCACAAATAAAAAGGTCTTGCCTGGCCGGCAAAACCTTTATTATTATTGTTTTGTTGTTGTTGTTTAAAGTGATTTTTTTATAGTAATTGCTTCAGATAAGGAATATAAATCTCACTCTCATTCGGCCCCACCATCGAAATAAAGAAATGATTCCCGCTCATCTTAAACACTCCTTCCTTCACATACCTGTCGATGAACTCATACATCGGAATCCCTGCCATGGCGAAATCCATCGGCACCGGCAATTTAATATAATGCCCTGCCGGTATGCGCTTTTCCATCAGGTTCTCAGTCCGCGCCATCGTCATCAATCCCATCGTCACGTCCTTACAGGGCAAAAAGATACCGGCGAACATACTCATTTGCTCGTACGAAGTGACCGGCACTGCATCCAGGGTACTCGTAATTACCTTTGCCTGTGGCAAATCCTGGATTTGCAGGATCTTCCGCAAGCGTATTTCCTCCCTTGTCATCTTCATAATCATCTGTACCACGGGATCCTGTCCTCTCGACAGGATGGTATAATACAACATACTCTCAGGCAGGTACGTCAATTCAGTTCGCTCAAAATTGAAGTAAGCTGTGAGTGTGTCACCCTTCTTATCAAATGCCTTGATAATGGAATCTACCAATTGAAGGGTGCGTTGTTCATTCGGTAAAGTGGGGATTTTTCTGAAGCCGCGCGGGCTTTGATCGAAATACTGGGTGAAGGCCTTTGTAAAAGCTGCTACGGTTGCATACCCGGAGCGTTCGGCAATTTCGCTGATGTTGTATCCGCTGTGCCTGAGCAGGCCTGCAGAGAGTTCGAGGCGATGTCGTTTTACATATTGCCAGTAAGGTTCCCCGATTACATGTGTAAAACTGTGATAGAAATAAGAGTAGGAAATTCCGAGCCAATCGGAAACGTGTTTCATCTCAAATGATTCCGAGACGTGATCATCTGCAAAACATAGTGCTTTGAGTGCTAACAGCTCCATTTGCTCAAGAGCGGGAGGTCTTTGTTTCATAGCGAAGTTTGTTAAAAGAGCGATCGGTAAGGGCTAAATGAGGTGCATCCTAACGGATCATTTCATCCAAAACGCTGATAGTATTTTATGATAAAATGATGTTATTCGAAAGTAAGGCATTCGCTGCAGATAATAAAAAAAACGTTTCAACAAATGTATACATGTAAACCCGCTAACACTCAGCATTTAAAGATAATATGTGAGTGTTTTAGGGCATTTATAAGTGAACGTATGTGGTGGGAACGGTAAGGAAGTGAGTAGTATAATATATTCATTTTATATTTTTTTCTAAAAATCACCTGTAACTGGCCAGGGCAAGTGAAGGAGGGATGTGGGAGGGGCCCTGTGGCCGTCTTCATTAAATTCGACATGTTTTCTTCCTGTTTTGTTCAGCCTGCAAAAATGTACTATTTTGCAGCGGTTGTTTTGAATGAGAATGCCTGCTTTACAATTTTATGCCAGTCTCCTTCGTTATAAAACAATGTCCTGATATTCCCCCTAGCAGATACCTATCGAAATGCGATGAAAAAAGGTCACTAATCAATCACGAAAGTTGATGCCAAATCTAATTGCATTGAGAAACCATTTTATGAGCGTTATTTCCAGGAAGGTACTTGTTACTTTATTTGTTTGTCTCCCCTTTGCCGTTTTTGGACAGTACTGGCAGGTGGGGGGTGCATTAGGGATTAGTAATTACAGCGGGGATTTATCACAATCAAAGGTGGATATGCGTTATACACGCTATCATATTGGCTTGTTTGTAAAAAGGGATCTCTCTCCACATGTTACGCTGGGTGCAGGCTTTACTTATGCACGCATTGCAGGAGCGGACAGCACCAACAAAAATGTAGATTTAAGAAACAGGAACCTGAGTTTCCGCTCGCCTATCCTGGAAGGTCATATTAGGTTAGAATTGAATTTATTTGATATTGATGATAAGGGATGGACTCCCTATGTGTTTGGCGGTGTAGGGGTATTTAATTTTTATCCGACTACCCGGGATGAGAATGGGGATGTGATCAGGCTGAGAGGGCTGAACACAGAAGGGCAGGGGCTTAAGCAGTATCCTGACCGTAAGCAATATAACCTGACGAGTGTATCAATTCCTTTTGGCGCAGGTGTGAAGTTTTTGGTGCGTGACAACCTGGTAGCAGGTTTTGAAGTGGGCCTGCGCAAGACGTTTACGGACTACCTGGATGATGTGAGCAAGGGGTATGCAGATTACAATACTTTGCTGGCTACCTATGGTGCGAAGACGGTTAAGTATGCGTATAGAGGACCTGGAACTTATCCTGTGGAAGGGTTTCCGAGAGGCTCGCAGAAGTATGATGACTGGTATGTATTTACCGGGTTTACGCTGGCATACCGCTTTGGTGGCGGCAAAGGGCCTTATAATCATTGGGGTAAACAGAAGGTGTCCAACTGTCCGAAGTTTTAGTGGGCAGGGCTGGAAGAAAAATTTTGCAGTGGAAATTGAAAAATATTGTATTTTAAACTCATTCGGGTGAGACCAAAACCATTCGATAGAGAATAGAGATTTTCGAATATAGCAGAGACATTCGATAGAGGCCAGAAATGTTTCAGTGAGTATAGCGCCATTCGATAGCGAATAGAGATTCTCGAATATAGCAGAGACTTTAAATTGAGGCCAGAGATCTTCCAGTGAGGCCAGCGCTATTCAATAGAGAATAGAGATTTTCAAATGAGACCAGAATTTTACTGACACCAGCGATTTACCCAGGACACAAAACTTTTATTCAAATACACCAAATGTTATTCAAAGACACTAACAACTAAACCTGTACAACAAATTAGTGGACGAACTGGACCATGTCGTCGCTAAACGAAACACAAAAATTGAAGCTCCTTAAAGATTTAGTAAGTGTAAGTTGGTGCTGGTCAACGATCTTCAGGGAATTTGGTTTTTGGCATACTTCTTGAAATTTCATAATCAAACAGGAAAAAGAGAAAGCGATATGCAACTGATCATTGAGATAGTCGAATTCAGAAATCGCGAAGAGAGTAAAGAATAAGAAGCACTGTGATGGTTGTATGCTTTTCCTCCCTGTTTATATAATTTGTTACCACTCTCCTCATGAAGATCCGAATCGCCTGACTCTAATTTTTTTACTAAATCCGTAGGATCATGAAAAAGATATTATTCATCATCTTATTTATATTAGGAGGGTTCGTTGTATCGAATGCACAGCCACCAAGGCCACCGCATCCGCATCATCTGCACTTACCGCCGCATCCTCCTTTGCCACCGCGTCCTCCTTTGCCGCCGCATCCGCATCACAGGGTGATACATCATCACCACTGGCATCACCGGCCGCACAGACCGCGCCCAAGGCCACATCGTTATCACCACCATGTGTATAGTTATGTAGCCCCGGCACACACTTTAGATGTGACTTTTAACGTTTAAGTATATATTAATTCCTATAATTTAATTCCAATCAATTTTACCAAAAACTAAATCATACAGTATGAAACAGATAGTATTAATGATGATGCTGATAGGAGGAGCCGTAGTAGGTGCAGAGGCACAGAATGGACATCGTGGAAATGGATATGAAAGAGGGTATCGCGTTCATGCTGGCCGTTGGGAGGATTGCAACAAAAGTTATCGCGGTGCTTATTATGATTGCCGCCCAGGTGCAAGAGTAATGGTACCAGTACCGGCACCGGTAGCAGTTTGTGCGCCTGCACCTGCACCAGTAGTTGTTTATGCACCAGCGCCACCGCCTGCACAGGAAGTTGTATATGTGAAGAGACCTAGAGTGGTGATTAATGCAAATATTAGCTTATAACCAGTATATTATTAAATGGGGAGATTGAATTGAGTTTTAGGTGGCCACAGGCCAGCTGCCCCCGAAAGACGCTTTGACCTTAGGTTGGAGCGTCTTTTTTTGTTGATATGATTTCGGGGTGAAGTCTTTGTGGGATGGTGGGATTGGAATAGATGGTTAGGCTGGGGAAGTGTTGGGTTTTTGGGGAGTGTTTTGCTTGGGCCCGATTGTGTTGTCGTTATTGGAATTAAATGGTTAGGCTGGGGTGGAGTGTTTGGTTTTTTGGGGGAGCGTTTTGCCGGGGCTCCCCACTGCGTCATCGCTATCAAAATAAATGGTTTTACCAGGGGTAAAACCATTTATTTTGGTGTTATCTTCGTACAAATTTTCGAAGATCCGTATGGCATATAAGAATTTAAAGCACTTCATAGATACACTGGAAAAGGCCGGAGAACTGGTCCGCATCAAAACCTTCGTAGATCCAATCCTGGAAATCTCCGAAATCACCGACCGAATCAGCAAATCTCCGGATGGCGGCAAAGCCCTCCTCTTTGAAAACACCGGTACCGACTTCCCTGTTCTCATGAACTCCATGGGCAGCCTCAAAAGGATGTGCCTGGCGCTGGGTGTCAACGAACTCGACGACATCGCCCACCAAATCGAAGACCTCTTCAAAATGCTTTCCAAACCGAAAGAAGGCATTCTCGATAAACTCGCCATGCTCCCTAAACTTGGTCAATTCGCCAGCTGGATGCCAAAAGTAGTCAGCGGCAAAGGCGCCTGCCAGGAAGTGGTGATGGCTCACCCGGACCTCTCCAAAATCCCGGTGATCCAATGCTGGCCTAAAGACGGTGGTCCGTTCATCACCCTCCCTGTCATTCACACCAAAGACCCGCACACCGGCATCCGCAACGTTGGCATGTACCGTATGCAGGTGTTCGATGGCCAGATGACCGGTATGCACTGGCATAAACACAAAGTCTCCGCTAAACACTACAACGAATACAAGGCGCTGAAAAAACGCATGCCGGTAGCCGTTGTTCTCGGTGGTGACCCTGTATATACTTATTCCGCTACCGCTCCTCTGCCTGAAAACGTGGATGAATATATGCTGGCAGGTTTTCTGCGCAAGCAGAAAGTGGAACTGGTTAAATGTATCTCCCAGCCAGACATCGAAGTACCTGCTGATGCTGACTTCGTAATTGAAGGTTATGTAGATCCGGAAGAAGACCTGATCTGGGAAGGGCCATTTGGTGACCACACCGGTTACTATTCCCTTGCAGACTGGTATCCCCGTTTCCATGTTACTGCAATCACCCATCGTAAAGATGCCGTATATCCTGCTACCATCGTAGGTATTCCTCCGCAGGAAGATGCTTACCTGGGTAAAGCTACAGAACGTATCTTCCTGGCACCGATCAAAATGGCGATGGTGCCTGAAATGATCGATATGGAAATGCCGGTAGAAGGGGTGTTCCATAACCTGGTGATTTCCAAGATTAAGAAAGAATATCCGGGCCAGGCGCAGAAAGTGATGAACGCCATGTGGGGCGCGGGTCAGATGATGTTCAATAAGATCCTGGTGGTAGCGGATCAGCATACCACTATCAGTGATTATAAATCACTGGCGCAGTATATGTTTAAGCACCTGAATCCTGCTACAGACATCTATTTCAGCCAGGGTCCGATGGATGTACTGGATCACTCCTGCTCTAAAATGGGCTTTGGTGGCAAGATGTGTATCGACGCAACGACCAAGTATGATGAAGAATTACTGGATAGTCATGTAAGAGACATCAAACCCGCTGCTATCAATAAAGCAGAACTGCAAAAACGTTTCCCCGAAATTAAAGGGATCAATGATAGCCTGCTGGCAATGGATATTCCTTGCCTGTTTGTGGCCGTACAAAAAGCACGTCCGCTACACGTTAAAGAACTGAATGAACAACTGTATGCACTGCCTGAAATGCTGGGCATCAAGATGATCATTTTTGTAGAACATACTGTAGACGTAAGTGATCTGGCAACTACCCTGTGGCGCTTCTGTAATAACCTGGATCCAAGAAGGGATAGTTTTGTAGTACGTAATCCTGTTGCAGGCCAGCCTGGAAAGGAATGGGCTGGGGTAGGCATGGATGGTACCCTCAAAACAAGGCTGCTGGATGGTTTTGAGCGTGACTGGCCAAATATCGTAGTTGCTGATGATGAAACAATCCGCAGAGTGGATGAGAAATGGGCTTCATTGAATATTGGTCCTTTCCTGCCATCGCCTTCGTTGAAATATAAACCACAAATGTATGGGGAAGAAGCTGTGGTACCACAGTAGTTGCCTGCTGCTGTTCTGCATCCTTTGCACGAACAGCTTTGCACAGGTAAAGCCGGCCGACTTTAAGTATGTGGATCATATTCTCGGGTATTGGCGGATGCCGACGAAGCACAGTACTTTTACAGAGTTGTGGGTGAAGAAAGATGATCATACCTGGGAAGGGAAGACACATCGTATAACCGGTAGAGATAGCGTGGAGATGGATAATATGCAGTTGGTGAGGAGTGGGAATGAGCTGGTGTTTACAATTGCTGCGGTGGCAGATCCGAAGAGCGGCAAACCAGTGCCGTTTAAGGTGACGGTGTTACAAAGCAATGGCTTTGTGGCGGAGAACCCGGCCTGTGATTACCCCCAGAAGATTGTATATAAGTGGAAGAAAGAGGATGAGCTGGATGTGCATTTTAAAGGGGTGAAGGAGAAGACGTTTAGTGAGATTATATTGGAGTATAAAAGGAAATAGTTATTTGCACTTAATTTGCGGGATTAATTCCTGGGTGAAGCATCCAGGAATTAATCCCGCACTCAAAAAATATGGGTGAGGGTTTTGCCCTCACCCATATTTTTGCTATTTATGTATTTCAGAAGTAAAATGGAACTCTATCGCCGGATTATTCGTTCTCTCCGTATTTAAATACCACTCAGATTGCGCCAGGTACACCAGGTGCCCATCCTTATCCTCTACTACATTAGCCCCTTTAAAACGGATAAACTCTTCTACCTTCGTCTTCTCACCCGTAATCCAGCACGCCTTATAAAACGGCAAAGTATTAAACATACAAGACGCCCCATACTCGTGCAACAACCTATACTGGATCACTTCAAACTGCAGATCTCCCACACAACCAATAATCTTCCTGTTCCCGTTATGCTGCGTAAACAACTGCGCCACACCCTCATCTGTCAACTGCCTCAGGCCTTTTTCCAGCTGCTTCGTCTTCATCGGATCCTTATTCACCACCTCCTTAAACAATTCAGGAGAGAAGCTTGGAATCCCTGTAAAATAGAAGTTCTCACCCTCTGTAATCGTATCTCCAATCTTAAAATTCCCCGTATCAAACAAACCTACCACATCACCCGGAAACGCATCATCCACTATATTTTTCTCACGGGCCAGGAAGGTATAAGGGTTGTTAAAACGTACATCCTTATCCAATCTCACATGGTGATAAAATTTATTCCGCTCAAATTTACCGGAACACACTCGTAAAAACGCGATACGATCACGGTGCCTTGGATCGAGGTTCGCGTGAATTTTAAAGATAAATCCACTGAATTTATCATCCGCCACCGGTACCATGCGTGTACTTGCCTCACGATCTTTTGGCGTAGGCGCAATCTCCACGAAGGTATCCAGCATATCCTTTACCCCGAAGTTGTTCACCGCACTACCAAAGAACACCGGTGCCATTTTGCCCTGCAAATACTCTGTATTCTCAAAGGTATCATACACACCCTCAATCAGTTCCACATCATTCCGCAGCTGTGCAGCATCTGTAGCATTGAAGTTCTTATCGACAAAATCACTGCTCAGGTCCGCCAGCGGCACAATATCATCATCCGTTGCCTTCTTGTTAGGCGCAAAGGATACAAAGCTCTTGTTATACAGGTTATACACCCCCTTGAAATCCGTACCGCCATTGATCGGCCAGCTCAAGGGACGTACCCTGATATTCAGTTTCTCTTCCAGTTCATCGAGCAGGTCAAATGGATTTTTACCATCACGGTCCATCTTATTGACAAAGATGATCACCGGGGTATCGCGCATGCGACATACTTCCATCAGCCTTTCGGTCTGCTCTTCCACCCCCTTTACGCAGTCGATTACCAGCACAACGCTGTCTACTGCCGTAAGGGTACGGTAGGTATCTTCCGCGAAGTCCTTGTGACCCGGGGTATCGAGCAGGTTCACCAGCATATCCCGATACTCGAAAGTCATCACGGAGGTAGCGACGGAGATACCACGCTGCCGTTCGATTTCCATAAAGTCGGAGGTCGTATGCTTCTTGATCTTGTTAGACTTTACGGCACCCGCAGTCTGGATAGCACCCCCGAAAAGCAGGAACTTTTCAGTCAGGGTGGTCTTACCGGCATCCGGGTGGGCTATAATAGCAAATGTCTTTCGTTTATTGATTTCGCTTGCGTACTTCATATGCGTTTGTACCAAAAATGTGTGCAAAGGTACGAATGAATTGTGAAATGGATGTAATCTCACAATTTATCATTACTTTACATTTGATCAATGATTGCCACAACGCTATGATTGCCACGATTAAAATATTATGGAGTAGCCTGAAAATGGCAGCCCAGGAGCTTAGAATGAACAAGCTCCGTACATTTTTATCCCTCTTAGGTATCACTATAGGTATATTCTGTATCATCACCGTTTTTACTGCTACCAATAGCCTGGAAAATAATATCCGCAAAGGGATGGAAGCCCTGGGCTCTGATGTGATATTCATCCAGAAATGGCCATGGGGTGGAGGTCCGGATATGCCGTGGTGGAAATTTGTGAACCGTCCGCAGCCGGAATACAAGGAATTGCGTTATATAATGGAAAGAACCCATACGGTCGAATATTCGGCGTTTGCGTTTTCTTCCGGCAATAAAAGACTTGATTATAAAGGGGAGTCTATGGAAGGGGTAGAATTCCTGCCCGTGACGGAAGATTACATTAAAATTCAGTCGCTGAAGATCATTGGCGGGCGTTTTTTTGCCGGCAAGGAGAATGACGGGGCCAATGTAGCCATTCTGGGAGGAAATATCTGGGATGGAATGTTTGGTAGTCCGGAGGCGGCATTGGGCAAGGTGATCCGCATAGCTGGCAGACCTGTAAAGGTGGTTGGCGTGCTGAAGAAAAAAGGTGCCGGGATGGATGCCATTAACTATGATAATACGGTCATGGTGCCTTATGCCTTTGGTAGAACGGTGGTCGATGAGCGGAAATATGGGGATCCTTTTATCATTGTGAAGGCAAAGTCGAACGTTTCTGTGAAGGAAATGATGGATGAGCTGACGGGGGTAATGCGGGCTATCCGCAGATTGCGGCCTACGGAAGATGATGATTTTTCACTGAATGAGATCACGTCGATATCCCAGAACCTGGAGTCCGTATTTGCGAAGGTGAACCTGGGTGGGGTGGTGATTGCTATGTTTGCCCTGATAGTGGGTGGATTTGGGATTGCCAATATTATGTTTGTGACGGTGAAGGAAAGAACGAATATTATTGGCCTGAAAAAGGCGATTGGTGCACGGAAGAAGGTCATATTGATGGAATTCCTGCTGGAGGCCATCATGTTGTGCCTGGTGGGAGGTGGATTGGGCCTGCTATTGGTGTATATCATCACAATATTGATCAATAGCACGGGGGTATTCCCGGTGGCGCTGACGTTTAAGAATATTATGGTAGGATTGAGTGTGAGTACGGTGGTAGGGATTATAGCCGGGTTTATACCGGCATATTCAGCATCGAAGCTGGACCCGGTGGTGGCAATCAGGAGTACCTGATGATAAAATGAAAAATATTGAAACCGCTTCTGTCGCAGGCAGAAGCGGTTTTTCTTTTCCCTTAAGCATAAGCAGATTTTCATTTAAATTTGCACCCATGTCAGTAAAAATACTCGCGATAGAGTCGTCTTGTGATGAAACCAGCGCATCTGTGCTGGTAGATGGAAAGATCCTTTCCAATTATATAGCTAACCAAACTATTCATGAGCAATATGGTGGGGTCGTGCCTGAACTGGCTTCCCGTGCTCACCAGGAAAACATTGTTCCGGTGGTGGACTATGCCCTCAAACAGGCAGGGATAAAGAAAGAGGAGCTGGATGCCATTGCATTTACCCAGGCCCCCGGCCTGATCGGTGCCCTGCTGGTAGGTAGTTGTTTTGCGAAGTCACTGGCACTGGCACTGAACAAGCCACTCATTGCTGTTCACCATATGCAGGCGCACGTACTGGCCAATTTCATCGAAGATCCCATTCCTTCATTTCCGTTCTTATGTCTCACGGTATCTGGTGGTCATACCCAGATCGTGCGGGTAGATAGTCCATTGCAGATGAAGGTGATTGGTGAAACCCTGGATGATGCTGCCGGCGAGGCTTTTGATAAAAGTGCGAAATTACTGGGCCTGCCTTATCCGGGTGGACCTTTGATTGATAAATATGCGAAACAGGGAGACCCGGAAAAGTTCAAATTTCCGGAGCCACAGATCCCGGAACTGAATTTCAGTTTTAGCGGCTTGAAGACTTCCATCCTTTATTTCCTCCAGGAGAAACAAAAAACCGATCCGGATTTTGTGCAAAATAATATGGCGGACATTTGTGCGTCTATCCAGCACAGGATAGTCAGTATTCTTATGAATAAGCTGAAGAAGGCATCGAAGGAAACGGGAATTAAAGAAATTGGTATTGCGGGTGGGGTGAGTGCCAACTCCGGACTGAGAACGGCTTTACAGCAATATGGTGAAAAGTACGGCTGGAAGACCTACATCCCGAAGTTTGAATATTGTACGGACAATGCAGCTATGATTGCCATCACAGCATATTATAAATACCAGGCGCAGGATTTTGTAGGACTGGATGCGGTGCCTGGAGCAAGAGCCGCTTTTTAAAGCCGCATTGCATAATTCTTTGCTCTTCAAAAGAAGTCGTTTTTTAAACATCACATGGCAAATCAATTTTTTAGTTTCAGGCAATTTACGGTTCACCAGGAAGACTGTGCCATGAAAGTGTGTACCGATGCGTGTTTGCAGGGAGCGTATACGGCTTCGAAGATCACATCGGCGAAGCGGATCTTAGACATTGGTACGGGTACAGGATTACTGAGCCTGATGTTGGCGCAGCGATTTACCGATGCATCTATCACCGCGCTGGAATTAGATACCGCAGCTGCGGCACAGGCTACACGCAATTTTGCGGCTGCGCCCTGGGCTTCCAGGATGAAGGTAGTGGTGGGTGATGCCCGTACCTTAAAATTAGAGCGCCAGTTTGACCTGATCATCACCAATCCTCCTTTTTACGAAGGGGATTTAAAAAGTCCTGATCCGTTAAGAAACCAGGCAATGCATGCTACCACACTGAGTTACCCTGCGCTATTGGATGTGATAGACGAGCATCTTTCTGATAATGGCGTTTTCTCTGTACTATTGCCATATACACCTTTTGCAGCGTTTGAAAAATTAGCTTTAAAGAAAGGTTTTTTCGCGCGCCAGGTAGTACATATAAGACATAGTGTAAATCATGAACATTTCCGGACGATAGCGATCTTTGGGCGGGGAGTGGTTTTTGAAACGGCTTTAGCAATTGATCGGAAAGAGGGTGAGGAGGAGATGGAAATTGCCCGTTACGAAGAAACGATGTCCATCAGGAATGGGGCGAATGAATATACACCGGAGTTTATCGCTTTATTACACCCTTATTATTTGTATTTGTAAAATTTAATTGCCAATATTTAGTTTCAATCACAACATGGAAGGTTTAAATCAGGTCTTTTGGGGGAATACGTTGTATTCCTATGTCATCGCGCTGGGAGTTATTATCATTGGATTGATTGTCCTGCGCATTGTCAAAAGTATCGTACTACACAGGTTAAGAAAGTGGGCAGAAAGCACTGTCAACACAGTAGATGATTTTATCATCAGCGTAATAGACCGAGCAGTGATGCCGGCATTGTATATCTCGGTAATTTATGGAGGTATTCATTACCTCAGCTTGCCTGAGAAGTTGGCCAGTGCCCTGCGTGGTGTGATAGTACTGATCAATACTTTTTTTGTATTGCGGGTATTGACGATGCTGATCGAGTATTCACTGATTTCTTACCTGAAGAAAAAGCATTATGCAGACCCTAAGAGGAGCGAAGTGAAAGGAGTGTTGATGATCATCAACCTGGTACTGTGGTGTATTGCGATTGTTTTTCTCCTGGATAATTTCGGTTACAATGTGACGACGATTATCACGAGTTTGGGTATTGGTGGTGTGGCCATCGCGTTGGCTTCACAGAATATTTTGAGTGATCTGTTTTGTTATTTCGTGATCTTTTTTGACCGGCCTTTTGAAATCGGAGATGCGATTTTGGTAGGGGATAAGAGTGGTACGGTGATGGAGATTGGGGTAAAGACAACCCGCATCCGTAGTACGAATGGTGAGGAAATGATCTTTTCCAATAAGGCGCTGACGGATTCCCGTATTCATAATTTCAAGCGGATGGAGAAGCGCAGGATAGCGTTCATGTTGGATGTGGTATATGAAACGCCGGCAGCAGTATTAGAAGCGATTCCTGATTTGTTAAAAACCATTATCACAGCGCAGGAAGGACTTGCGTTTGACAGGGCGCATTTTGCCAGCTATGGACCTTATAGTCTGAAGTTTGAGGTGGTGTATAATGTGCTGACGAGTGATTATAATAAGTATATGGATATACAGCAGGCGATTAACCTGGCGATCTTTAAGGAGTTTGCGCAGCGGAATATCCAGTTTGCTTATCCTACGCAGACGGTTTTCAATGCGAATGTTTAAGGAGTTTGCGCAGGGGAATATCCGGTTTGCTTACCCGACGCAGACGGTCTTTAACGCAAATATCCAGTAAAAAGAAGTTGTATCAAAAGTAAAATTTCCCGGATTTAATCCGGGTACCTGGCGGAGCGTTTCTTTGTTAAGAAAATTCTCAATGCCTTCAAATTACTTTCGATACAACTTCTTTTTTTATGCTGATACGTATTCTTCCAGGTAACTGAACCGCTCTGTAAGCGCCCCGTTAGAGGCAATCGTCGCATTATGAATGACCGTACTCTCTGATTTTAACAAATCATCAAATACATACTTCATCAGCTGATCTCCGAAGTACTGCGATGCATCCCGCGGCAGTTCATTCGGCAGGTTGCTCACGCACATCATATCTACACTATCTTTCTGGTAAGGAGCAATCAGCTCTTTTGTATGCCTGTCCACGCCATAAACAGGGTCTTCGATGGTGGAATCACCAATATTGCAAGGCACGGAACCGTGTTTATCATCAGTAATATCAGCAATCACTTTAATCCTGAAATTGTCCTTTGCGAGGTCGGCCCAGGTGAAGAGCGGGGGGATGCGTTCATCCCAGTAAACCCCGTTCATCAATATATCAGAGGCCGTCACGTAAGGCAGGAACCTGCAATCATATTGATCCGGATGATTATGGAAGTCTTCCCGGCTGTAGGTCTTATCTTTCTTTCTCAGGTAGAGTTCACCGGCCTTTAACTGGGTGTATACGGGGTAGGTATAGGTATTTATTAAATATTCCTCGGGAGGGAGGTATTTAATGCCTAGCAAGCCCATTACTTCCAGTGTACCTGCGGCCACTCTGCCGGAGCCGGTGATCACGATCTTTAGCGGGGGCAGTTTTGCGCCGAAGTAATGATTGATCAGTTCTTTGAAATCATGGCAGGCATACACGGGTGTGAGTGAGAAACTGCCTGTTTTACGGCCATAGGCCAGCAGGCCATTGTGTGCACCCACTACGCCGGCAAAGAAACCGAATCCCAGGATCCGTTGTCCATCCGGATGGACGAGACATTCGTAATCGATGAGGTTGATTTTCTTTTCCAGGATGGCTTTAAGCATTTGCTGGTTCTGCGGCTGCTTCTTTCGTGTATGAGAAAAGAATAAATATGTTTTGCCTGGCAATAGTTTTTCGGCAGGTACTTCTTTAATACCGAACAGGATCTGGCAGTGAGACAGGTCTTCTGACAGGGTGATGCCGGCTCGTTCGTATTCTTCATCTTTGAAGCAGCGCCATGGTGAGGGCTGAACGATGATGGTAACCTGGGGGTAGTGACGTGCAATCCATTGACATTGTGATGGGGTAAAGGCTACGCGATAGTCGTGGGGCTGTTTTTCTTCCCGAATCAGTGCGATATATAACATACTGGTGATTTGGTGTAGATTCAAATATCGGAAAAAATACAAAGTACTGAGATAATTTAAAGCTTCGATCTTCTATTCAATGCGGAACAGGTTGAGCCAATCCCAGGAAAAAGCTTTTAGGGATGCAGGAATAGGTATTCGTATTGATGAACGTGTGATTTGATTCTAAGAGGTGAATGGCTATTTTTGTGGGATGAAACGTATACATACAGCCGGCTTAGTCGTCGTAAAAGACAGGAAATTACTATTGGGGTTTAGCAAAAATAAGGGGGCCTGGTATTTACCTGGCGGCAAGATTGATGCCGGGGAAACTGCTTTGCAGGCGGTAAGAAGGGAAGTGGAGGAGGAGTTGAATATTTCGATTCCGGAGGAAGAGCTAAAGTGGTATTATCATATTACAGCGCCGGCATTTGGGGAAGTAGATCTGATGATGGAACAGGATTGTTTTTTGCATGAACTGAAGCAGGAAATTGTGCCTTCGGCGGAGATAGGGGCGCTGAAGTATTTTGATTCAGAGATGTATGGGAAGGAGGAGCACCAGGTGCCGGGGGTGTTAATCGCGTTTGAACGATTGAAGGAAACTGGATTGATTTAAGGTGCAGTGTTTGGATTCAGGATTGAATAGGCTGGCGCCGCATACATAGGGCCTAATATATGTATGGGTGCACTAAAAGTCAATCTCCAGCCTACCTGTAATTTATTGGCTGATCCTTAACCGCTGTCTACCTCTTTCTATCAATAAGCCGGGTGCTACCTCCGTTTTCTCAATGAGTTCCTTTACCTTATTAATATCACAAAGATCTCCTAATGCCTGCTCATTTACCGAAATCACCTTATCACCTATCTCCACATCCATCCTGCTCACATTTTTCTTCGTTATCACATACCCGCCCTTATCAATCCCTATCAAAAATCCAAACTTCAGCAACATATCTGTATATTGAAAGTCCTCTATCTTTTTCAAGGCAAGCATCCTGTCTTTTACTGAAACAATCACCTTAAAATGCTTCATGTATTCAAACCCAAGCTTGCTACTGTTTGTTGGCTCAATTAAGATCACCTGGTTGTGATCAGTAGTACCGCCCACACTTACATCTGCCTTTATCACCTCACTGCTAATCACTCCTTCCTTTCTCCCATACAATCCCAGCCCGCTATATCCAGTCATTTTTTGAGCAGCATCACTATCAAACTTCAACCCAGCTTTATCTGAAAGCTTTATAAACCCTGCAGAGCCAGAATCTAATAATAAATTTATCACTTGGTTATTTATCATTACATCTACCGATGGCCTGTTACCTTTTTTTCCAAAAGGCAACATCTCCTTTTTATCTATAGGACTGTCTTTATAAAATGATATTATTTTATTCGCAGGATCCAATTCTATTACATAACTTCCTAAGAGATCCATCCCCAATATGCCCGCTATTTCATTACAGGTGAATACCTGCTCGTTCATCTCTGTACTGTACACATTTACATTACTAAAAGCAATTTCCTTATTAGCACCCAATACCAGCGATTCTACTTTACTCTTGTAAAGCGTTTTAGATGCATTGTTTGCATCATCCACTTTTATTTTCCCCGTTTGCGGTAGTGTAATGTATTTTGAATTGATGATACTTACCTCTGCCCCCATGTCAAAAATGAACCGATAAGTACCACCATTTATTCCTAATGTTATCACAGGTACTTTCATGTTATCCTGGTAAGGGATAGAAACGATCTGTGATTTTGCACTTAGCGAAAACAGCAGGGAACTTAAGAATACCAGGGAATGGAATTTCATATAATGAGTTATTTAAAAAGATTGAGATACCATGCTAACCGCCTCTGCACCAAAATATCCATATGCGCCATTCGATATATTTGATGGCGGATTCGAAGGCGTAGTCGGAGAGGCGCCGCTATTTGCCTGGAGTACATTGAAATAATTATAGACGTTCTTGTCTACACTTGACAATATTACCGTCACAAAATCCCTTTTCTGGATATACGAACTATCCATATACAATTGCTGCACCATCTCATTTCCATCAGTCAGCCTGTCATCCACCGCATAAAAGGCTTTATAAGTTACATTGTTTACCGCCAGTGAAAAAACATAGTAGTTTTTCTCATAGGCCGGGTCCGTAAATGTTACCTGGGGCAGGATCCTGGTTTTATTAAGAATCTTTGTCTGTACAAAATCCAGCTGGTTGATGCCTACAAAATTGGGCATCGTGGAAGATGCTGTATAGGTTTCCCCATCAACCGTTACTGTTAGCTTGTAAGTATGCCCCACCTGCCCAAAGAGATTGTTGGAAATATAATAGCCATTTACACCGGTATATTTATAGTAATCCACTCTTCTGGTATTACTATCCAATACACTAACTGTGGCATTGACCACAGGAGGGTATTCATTATTCGCATCAAAATCAACGGTTTTATTGATCCTTATATAATAAGGCCCTCCTGAATTGGTAACATTCCCCTGGATGACTATTTTCGGCTCAGTTGACCGCAACTTTATATCAAGCGTCTTTGTACAGGCAGACAATAACAGGATGATGAATATAGCGGTGAATATCGTCTTCATACTAGAATGCGAAATTATAGGTGATAGAAGGTACCCAACGGAAAAGCGCTGTTTGCTGCGCGATTGTCCGGTTTGGATTTGCCGGGTCATTTTTAAACTCTATGAAGTAGGGATTTTGTTTCCCATAGGCGTTGTATACTGCAAAGTTCCAGTCACTACTCCAGCGCCTTCTTTTCTTTCCAGCTATGGTCAGCCCAATATCCAGGCGATGATAAGCGGGCATCCGGTAGCCGTTTCTCTCTGTATACAGGAACACCGTCTGTTCATTGATTTCGTATTTTCCACTTGGGTAGGTGACTGCATTACCGGTATTGTACACCCAGTTCGCAGAAAGGGTTACTTTCTTACTCAACTGGTAGATGGTTACAATAGCCAGGTTGTGCGTCTGATCCTGGTGTGCGGCATACCAGCTCCCTTCATTGATCTTCTCTATCTGCCGCTCCGTGCGGGATAATGTATAACTGATCCAACCTGTCAGTCTGCCGGCTTTTTTCTTTAGAAAAAGTTCTACCCCATACGCCCTGCCTTTCCCATATAGCAGCTGCGACTCTACGTAGTTATTGACTGAGAGGGCAGCACCATCTTTATAGTCAATCTGGTTTTGTAATTGTTTATAGTAAATCTCCGATGAGAATTCATAACGACCTTTACTAAGATCCCGGTAGTAACCCAATGACACCTGGTCTGCTATTTCCGGTTGTACATTCGGACTGCTCAGGATCCAGAGATCTGTGGGTTGCGTGGAGGCAGAGTTAGTGATCAGGTGCAGGTTCTGCGTATTGCGCGAATAAGCAAATTTCAATGAGCTGATACTATCCAGCTGGTAACTTGCAGCTGCGCGGGGTTCAAGATTGATGTAAGTCTTTACCAGGTCTGCTGCATCATATTTAGTGGAATCAGCAGGATCTCCCTCTGCATTGTATGTATAATACTTTCCGGGACCAAATATATTGAAGACAGACAAGCGCAATCCATAATTAATTTTCAGCTTGCCCCATCCTAATTCATGATTGATGTAAGCTGCGCTTTCCAGCGCATACTTCTTATCCAGGATCTGGGAATTGTAGGTAGAATTCTGACTGGCATCAATAAGGCCAGGATTAAGTGTATGGTGTGTGGTTGTGATCCCAAAGTTAATCCTGTCATCGTTTGACATGAAGTATTGAAAATCTTCTTTCAATCCGAAATCCCTGATGGTGGATTCAATCTTAGTATTGCTTGATTTGTCCGAGATCTCTACGTTGTGATGATAATTACTATAGGAGACTGTGGTATTGGAAAACAAGTGACTGTTGAAATTATGATTTAACCTGAATGTACCTGTTGTATTACCATAGTACAGTGCGAAGTCGTCTGATATTTTCAGGTTGTCTTTCCCGTTATAAAAGGAAATGAATACCCGGTTATGATCATCCAGGTTATAACTCAGCTTGGCATTTACATCGTAGAAGTAAAGATTAGAGTTTTTGACATCTTCGTTTGAAGACAGTTTCAAAAACACATCTGCATAACTACGACGGGCACTGATCATAAATGAACCCTTATCTTTTACAAGCGGTCCTTCCAGGTTCAGGTGAGATGAAATAATGCCAAGTCCGCCGCTACCGTGGAATGCCTGGTTGTTACCGTCTTTGGTCCGGATATCTACTACAGAGGAAAGGCGGCCACCGTATTGAGCTGGCATGGCACCTTTATAAAGCGTAAGATCTTTGATCGCATCTGAATTGAAGGTAGAGAAGAAACCTAAGAGGTGTGTGGCATTATACACCGGCACTTCATCCAGCAGTAACAGGTTCTCGTCGATGTTACCACCGCGCACGTAGAAGCCGCCGCTGCCTTCGCCGGTTGTTTTAATACCGGGTAGTAGTTGTATGGTTTTGATGATGTCCTTTTCCCCGAGGAATACCGGCACATTTGCAATTTCGGCAGTACTAAGTTTTTGTGTACCCATTTGGGCGCTGCTCAGCCTGTCTTTTGAGGCCTGGGAAGTGATCACGACTTCTGAAAGTAGTCCGCTCGAAGGGCTCAACGAAACATTGCGTACAAGGTCTTTCGCCAGGGGAATAGATATTGTATCCGCTTTATATCCTGTATAACTGACGACGAGGGTATAGGTGCCTTCAGGTACCACGATTGCATAGAATCCGTAGTTGTTGCTGGTGCTGCTGTAGTTGGATTGTTGAAGAACGTGTATAGAGGCACCGATTAAAGTCTCGCCCGAAGTTTTATCGCGAATGATGCCGCTAATGGTGAATTTATGCTGGGCTATGGCTTTGATACTTGTTAGGGATGAAATTAGCAAAGCCAGGACAGCCATTATTTTTCGCATAAAATAGGTTCAGTTTTGCAGGTATGGAAGTTTCCGGGTGTTGTGTAAGTTAGTATTCATATTGTATAAGGAATGTTAAATTTAACCAGGAGAACTAAATGTTGAAAAAGCCGGGTTATGAATGTAGGTCATCCGGTATTTCAAGCCCTGCTTTTTCTGCTGCAGCAATGTGTTCTTTTGCGAGGGCATTGTCAATAAAGCCTTCTTCAAACAGGTAGATCCGGGCCAGCTCGATATGGCTGTCATCATAACCATTGTCTATCGCTGTATTAAAGTATTCTATAGCCCTTGCGATGTCTCCTTTTTCTTTATACAGGAATCCCAGCCAATCGTAGTCCGGTTCTCCCAATGCTGCTGCTTGGTGATAATGATACAATGCCTGTTCCGGATCATTTTCATATAACAGCAATCCCAGGTTATTATGGGCCGAAGCCATACCATCTTTTGCGGCCAGGTACAGCAGGTCAATGGCTTTTTCTATATCAGGCTGCGTGCCTATTCCATGCTGATAACACAGGCTCAATCCATTGATCGCATTGGTATTCCCTGCAGCAGCTCCCTGATCATACCAGTAAAATGCCTGTTCATTATCTATATAGCCATCTACCATGTAATAGATAAATGCCAGGTTGTTCATGGCATAAGCATATCCTTTTTGGGCAGCCAGTGTGTAGTAATGTATTGCCGAAGTGTAATCATGCCTGTTATAAGCATCTACCCCGATATTATACAATTCTTCTACCGGTGTATAGGCATCTGTTATCATATCCCCATCAGGGGTATTCGCATATGCCAGCAGTTTTTCGCGTACTTCCTCATCATAAATATCATTGTTCGCCTCTTGTTGCACAAGGGATTTATTGGCTCTTGATATGCCGTATTGATCTATGAGATATACTTCGGAACCTTTGAATGCCCAGGCAAAGCCTGGAGGAATGGCTTTATGTATGATGAGGTCGAACTGCTCTCCATCTTCTGCAAGACTATAAGAACCGTCCTTTTTTAGTATGAACACATCGTCATGCAGGTGTTCTATTTTCTCGTATTTAAAATCTATGAGCAGGGTTCCATCTGCTGCCAGCAGCCCCCATTTTCCATTCCTTTGGGTGATGGAAGGTGCTTCTTCCCTGGGTGCTGCCTGGTAGATAGGCCCCCATCCATAATGATAATCAACGTAGTTCAGGAGTTCGGAGAATGACTGGAAAGCCATGCTGACGTGTTTGAGCTTGTTGTAAGACAGCAGGGAAATATCGTTATTGTCGATAGCACTGGTGATAATGGCATTGTTATACGCAATATCTGCCTGCCAGACAGCCGCCTGTTGCGCAGGCGGGATCTCTTCCATATTAAACACCTGCCTGGCATCCACGCTAAAATAGGGATATTCCAGGCCGTCCAGGTATTTGAATAGTTTGTTTTTAGATGCTATGAAGTGGGGTTTGTTATGAATGATCAGTTTTGTCGCATCCAGGAAATTGTAAAACCTTTTTATGTTTTCTATGCCGGGTCTGGCATCATAGTAAAGTATGTCATTGTCAATGAAGCCTCCGCTTATAAGCAGGGGTTGTAAAAGAAGGGGCATTTCATATGCCCTCTCCATCATGATAGTATGATTGCCTGCTGGGAAAGTAGTGTTACTTAAATATACGCTTTGCGACATGTTGCAAAGGTAAGGTTTGTGGGCTTACTGGATGGTAAAGATCAGATCTTCATAATCATGCGCACCTACCAGTACGGGTATATTGGCCCAGGGAGCTTTACCCTTGTTAGTCCTGATGGTTTTTAGCGCAAGTTCCTGCAGCCTGAGTATGATGAGATATTCCTGGAGCTCACATGCCTGCCGTAATTGATCATCGCGGTAGCCTTCGGTTTGCATGTATTGCTTATTGGTTTCCTGCAAAGCTTCGAAGCCAGTGATGTTGAGCCTTTTCTGTGCTTCGCCACTGAAATCTGCGAGCCAGTCTGGGTTATCGTGGTGAGCGAGAGACTCGTATGCGAGTAAATGCAGGAACCACTGGTCATATTGTATGGTGAAGCTGTTCATCTCCAGGTAAAGGGCTTTTACCTCCAGTTCCTCGTCTTCAGTCATGACAGTATAGAAATAATTGAAATAGGCCGTTAGTGGTCCTGTGAGGTGTAACAGATCTTTGCCGATGATGTATTGGAAGCCGGAGGCTGGCAGTTGGCCAAGCATTGTTTCCGTTTCGTGAATGGCGGTTTCGATTTGTCCTGTTTGGATCAGTTGCTGAATTTGTAGCATGCTGCAAAGAAACAGTATATCCGGGAAATGGGGAGATTTTTCTCCGAAGTGGCTAAATAAATAACCCCACAGCGCTTGCTGGCAACTGTGGGGCTGGGGGCGTAACCGCTACGTTACTGTTCTTTAGTCCCGACCATTTTTGCATCGCGGGTATTTTTCTGAACGGCAATGGCTGAAAACATACTCAGGCAGAATGCCATGGCGTAGAAACCTTTTTCACTCAGCGCCATGTTTGCATTCCATAATCCAATTGTCAATAAAAGCATGGCTGCTATGGTCGCAAACCAGCTGATACCGTAGTAAAGATCCGTAACAGCAATTCCTTCAGCTCTATCCCTGACGGATTTTTGTACGGAGATTACGGAGAACAAGCCAAATAGTAAGATGGTGAGATAATAGCCTTTTTCATTCAACTGCATATTGGCGTTCCATAAGCCAATGCAATAGCTGACAGCGCCGGTTAATAAGGCGAACCAACTCGCTCCTATGAATGCGGCAGTTGGTTTAAAAGGGTTTCTGCCATTCTCCGTTTGTTTTATACTGTATAAATTTTCTTCAGTTCTGTTTTGTAGCGGTTCCATATGATTTCGTTTTGTGATGATGAAACAAATGTCGGGTGTTAAGCAACACCAGAAAAGGCAGATTGTGTAAATTACTGATGATATAAATGGGTGATTTTATACCTTTGGAATATTATTATTTACTTTTATGGACTCATTATCGGAATTAGTTAAACTATTAAACAATGTTGAAAAACAGTCTTTTAAGCAGTTTTTACAGCGGAAAAACAAAAGAGGAGATGTAAAGAACCTGGTACTGCTGGATTTGATAGAAACTGACGATATAAAAGGCATGGAAAAGCTTTATCACCCGGAAAAGAATAATGACGCATACCATGCCTTACGTAAAAGGTTGCAGGATAACCTGCTGCTCTTTTTATCTCAGAAGACCTTTGAAAACGGTCATTCTGATACCTATGATGCGCTTCGCCTGCTGGTGGTAAGTCGATTTTTATTAGAAAATGATGTGGTGAGGGTAGCCTTCAAATGCCTGGATAAGGCCGAGCGACTAGCTGAACAGTCGGAGCAGTTTAATCTATTGAATGAACTGTTGCTGCTGAAACTACAGTATGCCCACCTGCCGGGAGCTGAAGACCTGGATGCGCTGACTGCACGCTTCCTGCAAAACCAGGAGCAGATGCAGCGGGAGGCGAAACTCAATATGGCCTACGCATTTCTGAGGAAGGAACTGAAGGAGATTCAGCTGGAAGGGAAGATTGTCAACCTAACCTCATTGATGATAGCGACCATCCGGAAATACAAAATTGCGACCCGGGATCTCATGACCTATAAATCTGTTTACCAGATTCTTTTTATTGCGAATGAATATGCGGCGATACAACAGAATTATGATTTGATAGAACATTATATTAAGCGGACGAACCAGTTTATACAAACGCAGGAACATAAGAAACAGGCCAACCTCTTTTACCATATATCCATTTTATATTTGCTGGCAAACTTCCACCTGAGGCGTAAGGACTTCCTGCACAGTAGCGCCTACCTGCAGGAAATGATGGAGCTGATGGTGACCGATAGCCGCTATCACGCCCTGTTTTATTTACGTCACCAGTTACTCGCGGCGCTCAACCTGTTTTTTACAGCATCTCCTGAGGCAGCGATTGCAATCCTGCAGGAATCGCTTTCCAATACCAAACAAACGACGAAACCGGAAGATGTGGAGGATTTACGTATCTGTCTGACGATGTTCCTGGCCCTGGTGAATGATAAGAAATGTTTAAAACAGCTGACTTTACTGACACGCACAGATGCCTGGTATGAAAAGAGAATGGGGATGTTATGGACCATTCGGAAGAACCTGATGGAAATAATGGTGCATGCGCAGTTTTCTAATACGGAGCTGGCTATGTCCCGGCTAATCAGTTTCCGGCGGCGGTATAAGAAGTATCTGCTGACGACTGCGGAAGAGCGTGTACTTTTATTCCTGAAGCAGGTGGAAAAATACCTGCAAAAACCTGATGTGGTGTTTGATCCGGGGTATCAAAAGACAGTGTCAGACATGGCTGAGCAGGTAGAAAACAGCGATATCTTTTCCCTGAGTTTTATTGCCTGGCTGATATCGCGATGGGAGAAGAAATCTGCTTATAATGTTGTGCTGACGCTCATTCAATGATAGAAGACCCTTTGCACGATCCAAAAACAAGCAATCATTGCTATGAGGAAGGATAGGGGAATGACAACATATTTGCGGTAATAGGGTGTAGCTGCAAACCATCGGGCAATGAGAAGATAGAAAATCAGGATCACTGTTAGCTGCCCTAATTCAACGCCCAGGTTAAACATAATGAGGCAGGTGAAGAAATGTTCATGAGAGATGTTTAGTTGAGACAGTGAACCTGCAAAGCCCAGCCCATGTACTAAGCCAAAAAGAAATACAATGGCTATACGGAAAGCCCTTAGTTTGGGAGAAAGGATATTTTCCACCGCTACATAAAGAATAGAGATGGCAATTAATGGTTCAACCAGGTTGAGGGGCGGTTGTATAATATGATACATGGCAAGGCCCAGCGTAATAGAATGAGCGATCGTAAATGCGGTTGCCTGCCATAAGATCGGTTTTAATTTAGGGCTTAATAATAGTAAGCCAATAATAAATGCAATATGATCATAACCGTAGGGCAATATATGCTGATAGCCCTCGATCAGGTAGGAGGATGCCAGGTTTGACTTTAACAGCCGGAGTAACTCGCCCGGCTGGATATGCCCCAAAACAATAATTAATTTACCCGCTGATAGCATGATATTGAGCTATAATATTAACTTGCAGGCCGAAAGTATTGATATTTTGACTATTATTAGACATCATTACCCACGATCTTGATCAGAAAGTTATATTGGTTCCTTTTCCTGCGTGACCTGAATGTATCATCGGAGATCCCTTCCGGTGATACGGGTATACCTATGAAATTGAAACTGAAACAGGATCTGTCATTTTTAGTGTTGTTTTCGTATTTCTTTTATGTGTTTTCCCCTTACATCCCATTGATTGCAGATGGCATTGCCCATACATTCTGGGAGAAAGAACACTTAGAGTCAGCCCATCATACTTATGGTAACAACCACGTTGGCCTTGAAATAATAAAAGCTGAGAAGCAGTCTGGCAAAGAGGATACTACAAATAATCAGAAGACAGGCCAGGAAGATCTCTCTCATACCACATCACTACATGTACAACTGGAATTTCCTGCAGGGCAGGTAATTGATAGGGTATATGCCCTGTTCAATGCAGCTACGCTGTCTTCATTCCTGGATATCGATTATCCGCCACCCCGTTTATAGGCATATAATTACTTACACTTATTCTGATGAAGCCATTGGCTTGATCTGTATTTCTATGTCCTATAAATTTTAAAATGAATTTCTTCAAGCTATTACTTGTTATCACGATGAGCATCGTGGTTACTAAATCCATTTTTGCACAACAACAAATTCTTTCCGGGAAGGTCATTGACAGTACAACACATATTCCCTCAGGCGGGGTAACGGTACGCCTGACTCCTGGCAACCTGACAGACATCACTGATGAAAACGGACGTTTTTCTTTTAAAAAAATACCGGCTGAAGCAAAGTTTATTACCATATCAGCAGTAGGATATCAGCAACAATCTTTTCCCTTAAGTGAGTTTAAGCATGGACAGGTGATTAATATGGCCAGCCGGCAAACGCAGCTGACAGATGTGGTCATTACTGCGAATACCGGGAACCCATACAAGGCACTCAGTGAAATGGATATACGGATGAGAGGAGTGTCTAATTCCCAGGAAGTATTGCGTATTGTTCCGGGATTGTTTATTGGCCAGCACCAGGGTGGTGGAAAAGCAGAACAGATATTTCTGCGTGGATTTGATAATGACCATGGTACTGATATTAATATGAGTGTAGACGGACTACCTATCAATATGGTTTCACATGCGCATGGGCAGGGCTATGCTGACAGTCATTTCATTATACCTGAAACGATTGAAAGCACTACTTACCAAAAGGGAATGTATAATGCGGAGAAAGGTGACCTTGCCGTAACGGGGTTTGTAAATTTCAATACGGTGGATGCAATCAGTTCCAATATGGTGAAACTGGAAGGTGGCCAGTATAATACTTACCGTGCCCTGGCAATGATCAACCTTCTGGAAAAGAAGGCGGGTGCTCATAATCGATCCTGGTATGCAGCTTCAGAGTATCGTTACAGCGATAGCTACTTTGATCATGCACAGCATTTTAAGCGCTTCAATTTTTTTACCAAATACCATGACCAGCTTAATGAGCATAACTGGCTGACCCTGACCGCTTCTTCGCTTTACAGTAAGTGGGATGCTTCTGGTCAGATACCGGAAGGTGCTGTGGAGGAGGGAAAGGTTGGTTTTTTCGGACAGCTGGATCCCAATGAAGGTGGAGTTACTGCCCGGACAAATGTGAATATACAGTTACGTACCACCCTGCCTAATCATGACATCATCAAGAACCAGGTTTATTATTCAAGGTATAAATTTGATCTGTTCACTAATTTCACTTTCTTCCTGGAAGATACTGTAAATGGCGATGAGATCAGGCAGAAAGAGGCCCGCAATTTATTTGGATATAATGGCAGCTATTTGCACGAAAGCTATGTAGGGAATGCTAAACTGATCAGCGAAGCTGGTATCAATGCACGTTTTGATGCGACGGAAAATTCCTCATTATCTCATACGATCAATAGATATACGATAGTAGCCCCATTTAAACTGGGGGATATTACTGAATTTAGTGCAGGTGGATATGTAAATGAAACTTTACAGTTGAATGATCGCTTTTCACTGAATGCCGGCTTACGATTCGATCAGTTCTATTATAAATACAATAATAAACTGGAGGAAGATTCGACGCTAAAGGGCGCGGGTGTATATAAGGCGAACAATAATGTGTTTAGTCCGAAGCTGAATTTTTATTACCAGGCAACCGAGAAGGCACAGCTCTACCTGCTTTTGGGTAAGGGCTTTCATTCCAACGATGCCCGTGTAGTGGTGGTGGAAAAAGGAGGGAAGACCCTGCCTGCTGCATATGGAGCGGATCTGGGAACGGTGCTTAAATTGTCAAGGACGCTGTTATTGAATGCGGCATTGTGGTATAGTTACCTGCAAAAGGAATTTGTGTATGCGGGAGATGGGGGAACGGTTGAATTCAGTGGCCGTACACGTCGTGTAGGATTTGATTTTTCAGGGCGGTTTCAGCCACTTGCTGCCTTGTATGTAGATGCGGATGTAAACTATGCACATGGGCGTTCAATTGATGATCCGAAGGGAGGGAACTATATTCCGCTGGCGCCGGTGTGGAGCAGTACAGGAGGAATTACCTGGCAGTTAAAGAACGGGATCAATGGTAGTTTTCGGTATCGTTACCTGGGAGACAGGCCGGCTAATGAGGATTATAGCCTGACAGCAAAAGGGTATTTTGTAAATGACCTGGTATTAAATTATACGAAGGCAAAATTTGAAGTAGGGCTGACAATTAATAACGTGTTTAATGTAAGATGGAAGGAAACGCAGTTTGAAACGGTGACGCGTTTAAGAGGAGAGCAGCCGCTTAATGGCGTTGCATTTACGCCTGGTACTAAGTTTGCGGCTCTTGCGCATGTGAGTTATTTTTTCAGGTAACAAATAAAGAGCTTGTATCAAAAGTAACATGACCCGGATTTAATTCGGGTACCGGATGGAGAGAATTTTTGCTGATGAAATTCTCTTCATCCGGTTACTTTGATACAACCTTACATCATAATTTAATGCGACTAAGTGCTGATTCGAAAGCTCCTCAAAATTAACCTGAACCGGCACTTGTTACAGGTTTTCGAAATTTTTAGCTGGTCAAAACAGGTACATTATTAAAATATAGATCACTGCAAGAGGTACTATAACGGTTCTGGCTATTTGCCGGTACCCGACATAGGCACCAAAATATTCCGCCATCGGGTTTATGCATAAGCAGCATACAAAGAATCCCCTTATCATTAAGGGGAGCAGGAAACCACTGATGCTGCCATGTCCGGCAAAATAAGTATAGGCCATTCCTGCATGAATGAGCAAGGAGAAGAGTTGTTCAGCATAAATGTAGATCCAGCCCCAGAGTTTCTTTGGTTTTGATAGTTTATAGAACGCAAGGGGAATGTAGTACAATGAAAAGAATTTCAGGAATAGGTAGAGGCTGAAATGGCAATTCTTGCATTGAACATAATCGACTACGATATGAAGTGTGTTGGCGAGGTTCCATGCGTAAAAAATGACAAGGAGAATCAGGAGAAATTTAACCCAGATAATGGGGTTTTCTTTTTTAATAGTGTTCAAAGTTCTTCGGTATTAGGTACAGGTGATGAGTAATAAAGATAATTAATTGCGGTGTTTAAAAAATAGATTTCAGATAAGGTGATCCTGGCATTGTAGCCTATAGCCTTTAGGGCTTATGCCCTTTATCTTTTTGAAAGTTCTGTTATAATGAGGTACGTCATTAAAGCCTGCCGCCATTGCAATATCGGCAACCGCCATTGGCGTTTGGCGCAGCATCAGGCAGGAGCAATTGATCCTAAATTCTGTTAGGGCTGTAAAAAACGACCTGCCATGTTCCTTTTTAAAAAAGGTACAGAAAGAGGAACGATTCATGGCAACATGTTTAGCTATTTCGTCCAGGGAGATGTCCCGTTGATAATTATTGACCATGTATCTATTGATCTCCTGCATTTTTGTTGCAACGCTGTCCTTTTGGTACCGGGTTCCTACAACATATGTTTCGGGTGTATCGCCAATGATGGATATAAGCTTTAAAAAAGACGACAAGCGGTCAATACTATTTTGAGACACCATTGTTACCATACATTTTTGAACAGCCATTAGGGTCTCTCCACTGAAGCTAAGGCTTTGTTTGTTTCTTTTTACAGCAGCTACTTTCTCTTGTAATTCAGGAAATACCTGTGCTAAGCCATTTAATAGTGATTCACGGAAAATGATTGTAATATTCTCGATTTTACCTTTTTCGTCATGATCATTTTCACTGAAATACCAGCCATGCGGCATGTTTGGAGGTAAGAAAATAACTTCTCCTTTTGAAAAAATATCTACGGAATCTCCGATCACTCTTGTGCCGCTACCGGTAATAATATAGGATATTTCAAGTTCATCATGTTGATGCAAAGTGATTTGTTGGTTCCAGATGATATGAACATGATCGAAGTAAAAAGATCTATCCGGATCAATGTTTACATGACAATATTTTACATTATTGGTAATTTTCCCCCTCATAATGGCCAAAAATACAAATATTCAACAAGTAAAATGTATAATCCGACAACAAGTATAATAATCGCATGGTTACTTTTGCGACCAATACTTGCAAAATATTATGAATACAGGTCTTAATTTTCTTAAAACAAAAGCTCATTATCCCATATTAGACGGATTACGGGGTGTGGCCGCGCTGATTGTAGTGGCGATGCATATTTTTGAGCCTAATGCAGCAAATTCCCACGAGATGATAATCAATCATGGATATCTGGCAGTTGATTTCTTCTTCGCATTATCTGGTTTTGTAATTGGATATGCCTATGATGACCGTTGGCCGAAGATGACGATTGGCACATTTTTCAGACGGCGTTTAGAGCGGCTTCAGCCCATGGTAATCATGGGTATGTTGATTGGTGCGGCACTGTTTTATTTCTCTGATTCTCCCACCTGGCCACTTATTCATACCGTTCCTGCCTGGAATGTATTATTAACTATGTTGCTGGGTTTTACATTGCTTCCCATGCCTGTTTCTATGGATATACGCGGATGGCAGGAAATGCATCCGTTAAATGGTCCGGGATGGTCATTGTTTTATGAGTATGTGGCTAATATTCTTTATGGATTGGGGCTGCGTAAATTATCCAGGTCCGCTTTATCGGTACTGGTAGCGATATCCGGAGTGGGATTGGTATATTATACGCTGACTTGTAGAAGTGGAGATGTGATAGGGGGATGGTCATTAAATAAAGAACAACTCACCATTGGGTTTATTCGTTTATTCTACCCATTCTTTGCCGGCTTGTTATTGTCAAGAATTATCAGGCCTGGTAAGATCAAACATGCATTCCTGTTGAGTAGTTTACTATTGGCTTTTTTGCTTTGTATGCCAAGAATAGGTGGAAATGAAGATGTATGGAAAAATGGGTTGTATGAATCCCTGAGCATTATCATAATGTTCCCGTTGATCGTCTTTATCGGGGCAAGTGGAAATATGGAGGGAGTGCCTGGATCTAAGGTGTGTAAGTTTTTGGGAGACATTTCTTACCCGGTTTACATAACACATTTCCCTTTTATCTACGTATATAGTGGCTGGGTAAGCAGGAACCCTGGTGTAGCATTAGAAGTAAATGTTTTATATGGTGTTTTGACTTTTTTAATAGCGATTGTAGTAGGCTTTGTTACATTGAAATTTTACGATGAGCCGGTACGGAAGTGGTTGAAGAAATTTGAATGAGGTGGTTTGATGGACGAAGGGCAGACGAAGACCGGCACCAGCCTTAATCAATAAATGGGAATGGAGTGGTCAAGGATGCGCAATTCTCCTTAAATTTGCGATATACAAACCACGTTATGATCCATAAAATCAAATTTATCCTTTTGCTGGCTGTTTTTTGCATCCACGCAGATTACAGCGTATATGCCCGGCAAAGTAAAACAAAGCCAGCCGCGGAGCCTAGAATCGTCAATATCGTTAATTTCATCCGGGACATCGAACCCCGGGATGCTAATGTCACTAAAGATGTACTGTATCAAACTGTTGTCAACCAGGTAAAGCTGATGAAACAATATCACCTGGGCGGAACTTTTTTATTGCAATACGATGCGCTGATCGATAAGCGATACCAGGATTTATTAAAGACCCTGCCAAAGAATGAATTTGAAATAGGAGGTTGGTGGGAACTGCCACAGGCGCTGATAGAAAAAGCGGGTATCAAATGGCGGGGCAAATATGCCTGGGACTGGCACTCAGACGTTGGTTTTTCTGTGGGCTATACACCTGCTGAACGAGAGAAGATCATTGACGTTTATTTTGCGGACTTTAAGCAGATATTTGGATATTATCCAAAATCCATCGCTTCCTGGGTAATCGATGCCCACTCACTGAATTACATGTACGATAAATATAAGATCGTCGCATCGGCAAACTGCAAAGACCAGGTTGGTACAGACGGCTTTACTTTATGGGGAGGCTATTGGAACCAGGCATATTACCCCAGCCGATTAAATGCGTATATGCCTGCACAACATGCAGAAAAACAGCTGCCTGTGCCTGTGTTCAGAATGCTGGGCAGTGATCCTATCAGGCAGTATGCCGATGGTAGTACCGTGACCACTCTGGAACCTGTCTATACTCATGCAGGGGGAAATGAACAGTGGGTCAACTGGTTTTTCCAGGCTTTTGCTAATGACCCTTCGCTGGGCTATAATTATACGCAGGCTGGTCAGGAAAATTCATTCACCTGGGAAGCCATGAAAAAAGGCCTGGAATTGCAGCTGCCAATTATTGCCCGTTTGCGGAAAGAGGGTAAGGTTCGCGTGGAGACCATGGCAAAGTCTGGCGAATGGTTTAAAAAGAACTACAAAGTTACTCCGGCTACGACCTTTACAGTAAGTAAGGACCTGGGCAACAGTGATATGAAAACAGTCTGGTACAACAGCCGGTTTTACAGGCTTAACCTGCTTTGGAAAAACGGGGAGTTGCGCATCACCGATATCCACTTGTTCAACGAAACGGTACCTGATAAATACCTGAATGATGTAACGACTATTAATCAGAGTTTCTTTTACACACTTCCCCTGGTAGATGGGTTCCAATGGGGTAAACGAGGGGTGCCGGAAGGGTTTCGTTTAATGAGGAAGGAAGGTGAGCGGGAAGTTCCTGTTCACGGAGGCGATCCGGTCTTTACAAATATAAGCAACACTGCAGCCCGTGCATCCTGGCCGGTGGGTAAGGGTTCTTTCGAGATTGTAATGAATGAAAATTCAATGACTATCACAGGTAAAAAGCATCCGGCGGACGATTGGTTCCTGGACCTTTATGTAGCAGAGGGTGCAAAAACAGCGTTCAGGGAAATTGCGGATAACAGCGCGTTGTATGAATTTGAAGGACATACATACAGGTTAGTAGCAACAAGGGGTAGGATGGAGAAAAGTACTAACGGCAGTTTGTATCGTATTAAACCACAGGATCAGGAAATAGTATTGATGCTGGCAGATCAGAAATGATCTGCCAGTTTGGTATTTAATGCCTGGCAAGGTAAATGTCAGGCATTAAATAAGATAACAAATTGATCGCTGTAGTTTTGCTTTACCTTTACGGTTGTAACAAATGCCGTATTGTATTTTAATATGTACGCAAGGAATGTGCAGCCCGGTTTGCTAAGGATGAAGAAGAGAGGTTCTTCTGAATCAAAGTCATTTGAAGAGAAAGTATGAACTGGCCACCTCAATATACAACGTCTTATGAAGAGGAGCAGAAATTCATTACCTGAGATTTACTCATCAATTCCATAACGGGCATAGTCCGCTCTGGGTAGATTCATTATAGTTTATCATTAAAACGCTAATGAGAGTGTTCATTTGCATTAATTCTCAATGTAATTTTTCCTCTATTTCTTATTGAAATAACTGGCAGAATCTCCCACTTTTTCCAGGATAAATTTCAGATTTTCAACCACCTCACCATCATTGCTCACGCGAATGGTTATGGTTAAAGCCCTGGGCGTTGATTCTACTCCCAGCGTCCTTAATTGACCAGGATCTATCCTGACGGTATAAGTTCCTGGCGCTAGCCCTATATAGCTGAAGAAACCATCGGTTTCTGTCATTGTTGTGGCTACAAGACTCTCATCTGCCCGGTAAAAATTCACCTTGATACGACCCAGGCCTTCGGGTTCGCCATCATTTTTCAGCAGCACATGGCCGGAAGCTTCACCTACGACTATAACAGGTATTTCAACGAGCTTTATTTGGTTAGGTTCAATAAAAACACTGATAATAGGTTTGCTTATCCGCCAGGATATATTTTCAAAACTGCTTCGGCTAAGGTCTATACGCTGTCGTGAATATGCTTCCATATCTGTAATTCCAATACTTGTATCATTCATATGTTGTATGATACGTCCTCCATTTACAGATACACGCAATCCCTGAACGCAGGGTTCGGTTTTATCGTGTCGCCCATTCCCGTTTACATCAAGGAACGCTCGTATCTCTAAACCACCGGTGCCTATCATACTGCGGTTAGACATGGCCGCATATCCGGATTGCGTGTCATAGATGACGCTACCTCTGGCCGATTCAACCAAGGTGGTCATATTATTTCCCCTGGTGGCCGAAAGACCAATGTTACCAAATGAAAAATCGTAGCGGAAACCAATCTGAAAATTATTGATCTGGCTCCTGAAGTTTTTCTCGTACAAAATATTCAGGTATCCATTTCGCCATACGTATTTCCCCACTTCGCAGCGTGCGGACAACAACTTACTTGTAGTATAGGCATATTGTACTTCGGGCATGACCATTACCTGTCCTGGTACACGGAATTTTACACCCAGGTCACTGTAAATAAAAGGTTTATCCTGTCCTGCAAAAACTGCATAGGTAGTAAAGCTTGTGCCTACCCTGCGGATCGATCCGGAAAGCAGCAGTTCCGTGGTTGTATAGTTAGCTCCCGGTGAAATAAGCTGATTAAATGTGAACCGTGTAAACATTGAAAAGCGCCTGGCTAAAACAGGTTTTGAAATCATCACTTTTCGCTCTTCACGGAAATTGTAAATAATGGCTTTCTGACCTTTTTTATACCTTGTATATTGCGCATCCAGCTGAAAGTTGGATGGAGTCCGATAACTTATCATACCACGGGTTCTCACATTGTGTGTGTATTCTCCGCTGAACAAAAGATTACTGGTCATCCGGATGGATGCTGTCGCAAAAGGCATGCTTTTGTTTGCAGGCAACGATGATAGGTACTCCACACCCGAACCGATTGTTATATGCCTGGTCAGGCCATAAAAAGCATGTGTACGTGAAAAGAAGCTATGCAGGCTATCTTCAACAAAACCTGAACTGGAAGTGTATTCAAACTCTTTCTTTGGAAGAAAATTAAATGGTATACTGATGCTTTCTTCAAGAATCCGTTCTTCACCCCAGGGACCATAAAAACGCAGACGTACCTGAGAACTTCCATATACAAGCGGAACCTGGAAGGTATAAAAGCCTGAAGCATCCGCAATTGTATAGTCTATAAGAGCATCGTTTACATATAGTTCTACTGTCCATCCTGGCTCAGTCGTATTGCTGATGGTATAGGATCCGAAAGAACGCCGGTACGTGGAAGGAGTGTTGGTGAGTTGTACACCTACAACAGGGGCGAAAATTGAAGAGACAGATCCGGTAAAGATCTTACCTGCGATCACTTGCCGGAGAAGAGGCTGATCGTTGTTTACATGCCGCCAACGGTAGTACTGTTGGCGCTGGTCAAATGGTCTGATCTCCTTTTCCCCTTTTATATCTTCGGTCATCTGCTGTGCAAAATTATTATAATTGAGCGATACCATAGCATCGCCGCCGGCAATCGTACCGCCGAATCCAAGGTTTACCCAGGTACTGGTGGCGCCGGGTGTGCGCTGATTAGCTATTACTGACCAGTCCATCATACCCAAACGGAAGAGGGAATTGCTGGGCCCAATGAAAGTATCTGCTTTGGTCTCACCTCTCAGGTTACTTAGATTCTGTCGCATCAACTGTAAACGGAGCTCTCTTATCGCAGGAAGCTCGGCCTTGGTAGTCATACGAACAGATAAATTACGGAAGGTAAATTTGGAGGTAAGCCCGAATACTTTGCTGAAATAGTCAAGTCTCATGTAAAGGGTTGTACCTGAACGCAGCAAAACATCCTTACGTAAAGGGAATACCTGGTCACGGTAATGTATCTGGCGTTTTGCCCTGTCTATCAGGTAGGTATCTTTCTCCTGTATAAAAAAGCCAGTGAGAGAATCGCCGGAAGGAGATAGGGTGTTTTTTATCTTCAGAAAATCAAAAAGGTCCGAGACTGAAAGATAGGCTGTATCGCCATTTACCAGCGCAGGTATTTCAGTACCCCCTATGCCCTGCACCACAAGAAATATTGATGTTTCATAAGCTGGAGGTTCTTCTTTGTCCGGTCCATTTTTGCCCTTAGCCAACAGGGAATAGCATAAGGAAAACATCATAAATGCTGCAGGGAAAATTTTTTTTATATGCCTTATACTATTCATTACTGTTTATTCCTGTATAAAAGTGACGTTAAAAGTTCCACTGTATGACCCTACAGGGTTCGCTGACTGGTTGCCTACAATCAGTGTTCCTCCTATTCTTATCTGCATACGGGCAGGGGGTGTTGTGTTGACAATAAATGGACTCGTGGTGTTCGCCGGCCCAAGCTGAAGGGTGAGTGTACCTCCACTACTTCCGTTAAGTGTCACATTGGGGCCATTAAGAATAGAAACTAGCGTTCCCTGGTTTGCTTCCACTTCAAAAATGGCTGGAGAAAAAGGGAAACCCAGGTTCGCCTGGATGACGCTACCACTTACTGTTCTGGAGCCATCTGCATAAACAGTTATCGTTCCGCCGGAACTACCGGTGAAAAAGGCTCCAAAGATTAGCCCCTGGGCGGGATTAACATAAACTGATATTGGCCTCGGAGGTGGTTCCTGCGCCATTGCACAATTATAACTGCCCAGAATAAATATTATGATAAGACAAATACTGCCGTTAATGCCAGAAATAAATTTTTGAATTTCGCTAACCAGGTAATTCCATCTTATTCTTTTCATTTATAGAAAAATACTTTTTTTGCAACTGTTTGTTGCTGTGTATAAAAACTAACGATATAAATTCCATTGGTTAAATTTGATCCAAGTAAATGGTGCCCATTTCCGGAAAAATCTTTTTGGAGAATAGTCTGCCCCAGTATATTTGTGACAGCAATTCTGCAATGTTCACCAGGTACTTTATCAAAAAAGCCGTACAACTCTCCATGCGTATTATAGGCCTGAAAGATAGCGCTTGAACCTGTCGCAGGAGGTCCATCTTTCGCATCTGCCACCAGGTAGAACCGGTTTTTAAAATGACCGGGAGATAAATAAACCCGAAACTGTAACTGCTCATTCACCTCGCCGATAGCACCGGTTATAGCATCATATAAAAAGAAGTGCCTGTCTGCAGGTATTCGATCCATATTCACCATATGAAATACTATCATACCTGCCCGCTCTGTAATAAGCCCCAGGGGAATAGTGTCCTTATTGTCCGCAGGCCATGCACAGATTGATAAATCTCCTCCACCAGGAGATGGGATAAAAAGATTCGGTACAAGCGGGTCGGTGTTCATGATCTTCAATGCATCCATCTCCTGATCGAAACTTTTAGTTGCGGCTGCATCCAAATAAATCACTAATGGATCTGCCTCCAGCCCTTCTTCGGTAAATCCTGCACTGAGGCGTAACAGTGGGGCCGGGTTTGGTCGTTCTTTGTGGAAGGAAGGAGAAATATTATTGACGCGTGCATTGTTGTTTACAGCCAAGGTGCCGGATACCGGATATGTTCCGTTACTTACATGCACAAAGAAGCCCTGCATAGCCGGAATAATGTTGTTAGCAGTTCCATCACTGGATATGCCATTAATATAAGAGCTATACGTGCCCGTATACCGGTCTGTTGCTCCTGCATTAAAGTAATAAATAGCGTTATCGATATTATTGCGGGTCCACCCACCAGTTATATCCCAGTCGATCGGTGATGGATAAGGATTCCCCACCAGATTGAAGCCCAATGTATATGGTTGGTTATTGTTAAATAATGTGGCACTGATCGTTTGATTGTTCACTGCTCCTGTCATATCTACTGTTATTGGAGTGGTGGATGCCCCCATATTGACAGCATATCCCTCCAGTGGATTCAGTACCCCCGAGGAAGTTGTATATTTTGTCCAGCCGGAAGAGGCCTTGTTTTCCAGGTAACGATATAAAACAGGATAGGTCGCGTTCAGGTCAACTTCATTGGCAAACTCATTAACTGTTGCCGCTTGGAACGGAGAACTGAAATACCGGTATCCAAAGCTCGAAGACAGGTAACGCTGCATGGTTACATTGCCGGATACCTGGCCTGCACCCGTGCCATCTATCAACGCTGTACCAGCTGCGGTAGAGACCAGGGTAAGATAACCACCTGTATTTAATTGCCCGCTGGTTACTTTCAGAATGCCGGTAACTTTGAATGTGCCGCCAAGTGTCACACCAGAAGTATTGTTTATTGTAAGATTAAGAACAGTGTTGGTACTGAAGACGCCTGCTGAAATGGCCTGCGCGGAAGTACCATTCATCTCTATACTACCTGCAGTGCTAAGCAGCGAGCCGCTGTTGGTGATTGTTCCGCTTATTCTTAGCAGGCCGTTGGTCACTGTCACTGACCCTCCTGATTGTATAGACAGGTTTTTTGTGGATGCTGTGTTACCACTCACAACCGGGTAATTAGTCAGCCCGGAGGGTACAACTACATCATTAGCAGTAGTTGGAGGAAGCCCGGTGGACCAATTGCCATTCGTGAACCAATTGGTGCTGGTGGCACCTGTCCAGTTATAGGTTGTTATCAGTTCGCCCACAGCATAGGTTCCCAAACTGCTTAGTCCTGTAGTTGTGATGGAAGTGGAAGATGGTGTGCTTAGAGCAGCAGGTGTCCATGTACTTCCGTTATAACTGGCTACTTTCAGATTCGCGGTCACTACTCCCGGATCAACATCGGTTGCTACCCAGTTAAGCGTTACTGAAGTGGTTGTAAAGGTGATACCTGAGTTGGTGAATTCCCAATACCGGTTTACACTTTTATTAGGATCAAGTCCGGAGGTGGCGATATTAGGATGATCGGGGGTTGCTGCTCTCGCCGTTATGGTGCCGCCGACCGATACCGTAGTAAATACGGTGCTGGCCGGCGAATAACTCAGACTATCGCCTATTTCAAATGTTTTACTTAAAGAAGCTATGGTAACCTGTTTTTGCTCATAACCAAATACCCACCCTGTCACCTGCCCCGCATTCGTCACGGATGCTGCCAGCGGTATAATTACCTTGTTAGTACCCGTCCGGATATTTCCACGAATAAAATTAAGGACACCATTGATGGTATTATCAGAGGCAAGATTTACAAAGCCAGTTGTTTTATTGACCGTAAGATTTTGAAAGGCACCTGTTGAATTGATCTGTTGTGTTCCCGTGCCTGCAAACACCATTGTAGAGCCGGTGGCGGTAAAGGTGCCACTTGTCATGGTCCAGTGGCCCCCGATTGTATCGGCAAAACTGCCTGGTACAAAAGTACCGTTCGTTAATGTAAAGTCATTCAGCACTTTCAGAATGGTGGTTGCTGTCTTACTACCAGCTGTAGAAATGGTAAGATTCCCATACGCTGTTGCATTGGAAATAGATTGGGTAAGGCCTCCATATTCAACATAACTCAATGTATCGAGGTTATAAGTTGTAAAAACCGGTAAGGTGTTATTTCCCCTGATAATCAACCGGGCATTATCCTCAATGGCCAGGTTCCCTACGTCCTGGGTGATAGTAGTGCTTCCGATGTCGAGCGTGCCGGTGGTAATATCTATTGAGGAAACACTGGTCAGGGATTTGGAAACTGTAACTGTTGCCGACGGGTCTTTTAATATCTGTAACTGAGCCAGCGCAAAAGATGTAGGTGTACCGGAAATTACCGAAGCTCCTGTACCCGTCATGACCAGTGTTCCAGGAGAGGCTGTGAAAGAAGAGGAAGTACCATTATTATTGAAATTATGGCTTACATTAAAATCCGACTCTGCGGTGATAGCACCTGTAATGTTCAAGTCATAGAAGGTGGTATTGGGGCTCCCGATTATATGACCAGCTGCAGCGCTCAGGTTAAAAGTGGAGGTTCCTCCATTCAGTGTGCCGTTGCTTTCCACAGTTCCTGCCACACTATAGGTATTGCTACCTGCATTAAAAATACCTGTACTTGTGATCTGGAAATCTGTATTCAGCGTCCAGTTTGCAGCCGGGCTAACGCCTGCGCTATTGGAAATAGTTACTGTATTTAATGCTGTAGGCGTGCCTGTGACCGTGATGGCTCCCGTACCACCGAACAAGACGGTACCAGTGCTGGTAAAACCGGTGCCTGACAAATTAATGGTTTGGGGTGTAGAAGGTGTAAAGTTCAATTTTCCGCTACTGGTAACAGTACCGTTATTTGTGAAGCTGCCAAATATATTATGAGTGCTGCCTCCTCCGTTAAAGGTCGCACCACTGCTGACATTAAATGCCACAAATACATTCCATCCCACACTGGCTGTTACGCCGGCAGTATTGTTAATATTCGCCGTAGCAAATGAGGGGGAACTGGTGGAGTTTAACACAGGAGATACATTCCCGTTGAAGTTGATGATACCATTGGAATTGGACACCAGACTATTCAGAATGCGGATGGTTTGCAAACTGGTGCCGGTAAATGTCGTGGTTCCGGTGCTGGTTAATGAACCACTGTTAGTAAGATCGCCATTTATTGTAGCTAACCCACCGCCAGCATTAAAAGTACCAGTGGAAGTGACATTTAACAAGCCGTTGTAAGTAATATCACTACCATTCACCGTATAGCTGCCAGAGACAGTGACCCGGTTAAAAGTCGTGGTGCCCGTAATAGTTTTTCCAGTTCCATTAAGTGTAACAGTGTTGGTCGAAGGCGTAAATGTTCCACTGTTAATCCAATTACCATACAGGCTTAAGGGAAAAGTTCCGCCATTTAAGGTAGCACCGCTGTTAATGGTAATATCGCCGTTTACAGTTGTAAGCCCGGCCAGTACTTTTGCGGATCCTCCGCCATTACTAAAAATGAGATTTCCATAATTCTGTCCGGACACTGATTGTGCCACGGTGCCATTATAATGAACGGTACTGGCGCTATTTATTGAATATACCGAATAATTTGCAGGGAAGTTGGCAGCACCTCCTACCAGCAAAGTGGTACCTGAAGCCAGCGACATGGTGCCTCCAAGGGCCGCACGGCTCACAGAAAATGTAACCAGGTTCAGTGATCCGGAACTAATGGTGAGATTTCCACTAAGGAGCAGGTTACCTGTCAGCGTTGCTACACCTGATGTTTTGTTGATGTTAAGATTGTTAAAACCCGATGCGGATATGTTTTGTGCTGCAGCACCTGTAAAATTAACTGTACTACCCGTAGAGGAAAACGTTCCACTGTTGGTCCAGTTACCGCCGACATCCATAGTCGTATTTTGTACGGTGAGGATGGCGCCGGATTGGATGCTTACATTTCCGGCAACGGTCGCAACATTGCTTTGATTAAACTCACCGGATGCTACAGAAAGATCCCCGTTAATAGTAATCCGCCCCGTATCAACAGCCGTACCGGAAGCTTTTTGGACGGTCAGGTTATTATAAGTTAGACCCGCCACTATTTGTGTGGTACTTCCATTATAAATCACGGTAGATGTTCCGGGAGAAAATGTTCCGCTTACATAATTGTAATCTCCGCCGATAGAAAGCACCCCTGCACTGGTAAAGCCTAATGTAGCCCCAGTGGTTTGGGTCAGGTCGCCTCCAACCGTGAGGGATCCTGTACCTGAGCTAATATTGATGTTATGTCCGCTGGTGCCATCACCCATAGATATATCGCCATTGACGGTCAGATTCTGGTTGTTCATTGTAATGGTATGACTGGCATTACCCGCCCAGATACCCTGCAGGTTACCCTGAATAGTTAAACTTCCACCGGTGGCAAGCGTGATACTAACAGGCTGAAGACTGCCCAATACAACGTTTTTTACATTGACGCTTGTATTGATGACTGGTTGATTAGTAAAAGAAACGATACCAATCTGCACAATATCATTTACGCCCGGTGGGATAGTAGCCGACCCTAGATCAGTTGTCCAGTTCCCGGCAGTAGCCCAGTTATTGCTCACAGAGCCGTTCCAGCGGTAAACACTGGCATTGTCAGATAAAGTAAACCGGCCGTCTATATCAGGAAAATTACTGTCTTCCACATAATTGGAAGTAGTACTGTTTGCCGTTTTGCCTGTGGTAATCCATTGGCTTCCCGGGTTCACCCAAAGGCTCATACTGGATTCATTGTTACCATTTAATTCCCCGTCTTCATAATGTAATCTTATAGTAGCACCGGTCAATGTGAAAGTTCCGGTCTTCGCAATCGTGTACTCACGGTTTATGCTAGCCCCTGAAGGGAAGTCACTAATAGCTCCCAATGTTACTGAAACAGTAATTGCTGTAAGGGATAACGTGCCATTCATGGTAATGGTGTTATCCGGTCCTTCAAATGCATAGGCTGTTCCACTGGTAAAAGCATGCTGCCGCCTGATATTGCCTAAGATGATCCCATTACCATTCCGGGTGTTTGTAATAGTGAGGGTATTTGTTCCCGTAATTATTCTTCCGGATGTCATATTTACAATTAGTGCACTAATATCATTAAGGGCATTTACATCGGTATTTGCACTTCCTTTGTTGACAGTAAGGTTGTTAAATGTAGTTGCGCCAGTAATAGCGGAATTAGACGTGCCGGAAAAAGTAATATTACTGGATCCTGCGGTAAAGGTTCCGCTGTTGCTCAGGTCACCAACAATAGTATGTGTAAATGTGAGTGCATTAAAGGTGCTGCCGGTAAGGATACTGAAACTACCATTGGCAGTGATAGCACCGCCGGCGCTTTTGACTCCCGTGTTGGAAATAATCAGATTATAATAGGTGCCCGCAGTTACAGTCTGGGTCAGGGAACCATTGTAATTTACAGTGTTGGGGGTAGTAGATGTTACATCAAAAGTTCCGCTGCTAATAGTGAAAGCATTGGCAACACCCATCACTGAGTTGGAAGAAAGTTGTAAAGAAGTGCCATTGATCGTTATATTATAGAGGTTAGCAGTACCGTTCAGGATACTTGTACCGGTGAAAGTAATAGTACCGGCTGTAGCGCTGAAGGACCCACTGACATTAAGAGATGTATTGATGGTAAAGGAAATGGCAGTCGTGATCGTTCCGCTAGTGGTTAATGTACCAAAGGTAGCAGTACCTGCGCCTGATATTGTTTTGGATGTTCCGGTCAGTTTCTGTTCACCATTTGTTCCATTAAAAGTTCCAGAAACGGTTAGGTTTCCTTTCACCTCAAATACGTTGGCAGCTGAGATGCTACCGGTGATCACAAGGTTGTCAAAAACTATATTTGTACCTGTAATAGATTTGGATGCACCGGACATGGTGAGTGTCCCTCCGGTCAGATGTGTAAATGTGCCCGGTTCAATAGTCGCGAGGTTGCCACCTATCGTGATACTGGCGTTTGCGTCAGCCGTTATATTGAATGCTGCAATTGTCAGGTTATTGAAATTATGCGTACCCGTTCCATGGATGGCTGTACCTCCTCCTGACATTTGAACGGTACTGGTAGCGCCGGTAAATGTTCCTGCCACAGTCCAGCTGTCCGAGACGATGATGGTAAAACTACCTCCATTAAAGGTCGTGCCGGTTCCTATATTGACACTCCCGTTTATGGTTATATTAGCGCCGGCAGTAAAGCTTAATGAAGATGCCGTTCCGAGAGAACTTGTCAGGTTCCCTTCAATTGTGAAGGCAGTAGCAGGAAGGGTTTTTACAACCGTTCCTGTGGTGCCGGACAGAATTAAGTTGCCATAAGTCTGAGCAGACACTACCTGCGTGGCATCTCCATAATATTCGACCGTACTACCCAGCTGTAATTCCCTCGTACCATAATTTGCAGGGAAATTGGCCCCACTAAGCCGGAGGCTTGCTCCGGAGGACACAACTAAGTCACCACCAGCTACTGTCGTACCTCTGTTAGCTGTAAATGTGGCCAGGTCAAGCGTACCAGTCAATACTTCTATCCTGCCGGCAGCTGATGTCGAAGAAACTAATGCGTTTAAATTTGCAATCAGAGACTTTACGGTAGATGCACCACTTATGCGTAAAGTAGAATAGGAAAGATCGGAACGTACAGTCTGATTGGCTGTTGTTGCACTATATACTACGACAGAACCTGCATTTAAGGTAGGGGTTAATGAATAATTGGCTGCAAAAGTAGATGCAGTTACATTCAGAATACCGGTTGCATCCACGAGCAGGGTACCGCCACCGGAAACGAGGTACGGTGTGGCGTTTTCCGCAGGAATGAATGTTCCACTTACAGTAAGTGCGTTAGATACGCTCACGTTTGTGTTGAAAGTGACCACACTACCAACGCCAATTCCCAGTCTCCGGAAAGTGGTGGTTCCTCCGTTAATGGATTGCGTCGCCCCCGCAAAATTCACACGTGCGTTATTCTGGGTGGTTGTATAAGATCCACTATTGGTCCAGTTCCCTTTTACTGTCACAGTAACACCTCTTTGTGTAATGGATCCACCTGCATTAATGATAAGATTTCCTGATATTGTCAGATTCTTGTTAACACTTAAAACCGGGGAGTTTGTACTGCTTATGGTGAGACTGTTAACTGTCGCATTCGAACTGATCGTAGGCTGGAAAGTGCCAGTAAAACTGGCATCTCCAATAATAGCATTTGTTGTCGCATTCGGAACACCTGCTGTCCAGTTGGACGCATTGCTCCATGCCGTGCTGACAGTGCCTCTCCAGCTTGTCTGACCTAAACTTAAAAGGGGTGTTAATAGCAGTAACGACAAAATAATAACGCGGAAAATGTTATTACCGTTTGTTTTCATTTAGATGTAATTGATGCAATATGCATTCCTGTCGATTTATTTCATTCTTTCTTTTTTATTTGAGCTGTAATTCCCGCTTTGCAAAAGTTTTACTCCTGCCCTGTATGGTTATACTGTAATCCACTACAAGCTTCCCACTGTTGTAACTAATGCCAGGCTTTTGAACCAATGGAATTTTAAGCTGACGTGAGCGGTTAGGCGTGTATACTGCCACTCCCCTTACCAATCCTACCTGGGTGGCTTTACCCTGGGCCGATACATATTCCACTTTAACATCTCCATAAACAGATGTATTTCCCTGACGTTCAAACTCAATATTTAGAAGGGGAGCACCGTTGTATTTGCCGATGGAAAGATCAGCAATATCGACCTTCCCGGTTTGTGTACCTACACGTATAATAATAGGAATAGACAATCCGAAAACCGGTGTCAGCTTAACAGAAAGATTCCCCGAATCTTTCTGCTCCGTCTCCTCACCAAGTGGAGTTTTTTGTAGTTCGGCTCGCAGGTAAAGATGCGAACGATATTCACCACTATCAAGCTGACTGGTATTAATCAATTGGAGCTTAACAAGCTGGGCATCGTTTGGCGGCAGCACAACACTGCGTGGGAAAAAACGAATAAAAGGGCTTGCAAACTTTTGGCCTGAGTCAGGCTCGTTAATCTTTTCAGAGGTACCATTCTCATTCATTCTAATCTCGATAAATGAGATGAGGTAGCGCGCTGTATCACTACCAGTATTCGCAAGACTTAGCTCCTGCATCTTTTCCCTTCCTTCAAAGATCATTCGCATTGGAGTTACCAGCAGATTACCTTGCGCATATGCACCTAATGATGATAAAAAAAGATAACCTGTAGCGGAGGTCAAAAATTGAAAAAAATAACACAGGAAAATTTTTCCATTGGATATAGTCGTTCGCATAATATAGGAACCAGAAGTACCAACAAGTGAATTTGTCATGTACCAGGCATACAGGATTGCATGCCTGGACATAACAGTTTTGTTAATCTTACAGTAGGATATGGCATTTACAATAAAATCAGTTATAATTAACGGTAACATCAAACGCCCCTGAAACATAAGTACCTGCAGGCTGTGCGGCTGCCACATTGAGCGTAGCTCCGACATTCAACGTCTGAGTGCCACCTGTTAAGGTACCTGTTCCGGATGGATCGCTGGTAAAGGTTGTTGCAGTCATGGTGTTTGCTCCACTTGTGAGAGTGACAGCAGAAGTAGGCAATGTGATACTGTAGGAATAACCATCAACGCCGGTAACAGTGAAGGACGCGGCTGCTACTGTACCAGCATCGGTAGGCAATGTCACTCCTCCGGTAGATGTTCTGACACCTGCAGGTGTCAATACTACCGTTCCTCCTGCAGTGGATCGGACTGCTACATTACCAAAATTCATATCAACGTCTTTTGTAATGCTTATAGGCGTCACAATTGTAGCCGTTGCGGTGGCCTGTGCTGTTTCCTGGGCTTTAGTATCAATAGCAAAGCTGGCAAATGCGCAGGTTAGGGCTGCAAATAATAATTTTTTTTTCATTAAATTAAGCATTTAGTGATTCAGGTTAATAGGCTCATTATATTCATGGACGAATAATGTAGCCACATGCACATTTCTAACATGAAAGCTCATTAAAAGGTTGAGATACTCAAAAATAAATTTGGATTCCTAAAATGGAGTATTGGGGATATTACCATTATAGACCTTGACGCCCTAAAAAAGATAAGAAACGAACCAGATAGTACGTAATACGATAGTGCTTTCCAGGCTTCTCAGACCTTCTTTTTAAAAAATACGGCTTGCCTTTGTTCGTTTGTCTTGCATCAATAGTGTTATCTCCGGATCAATATCGTTACCTGGTTAGCGATAACAAATCTTATCCATAAATTCCGATGGGAAAATTAAAACTGGAGACTGTTTTCCCCGCCGAATGCACCTCAAATAAGGCGCATACAATTTTAAAATGCATTTTTGAAGGAGGATTTCCCTTACGATAACCCCTACCAGTGCTCAGGATGAGGTTGATTACTATCTCTACGATATACGGAAGGTACCACACCCTTATACTTTTTAAATATCCTGTTCAAATGGCTTTGATCCGTAAACCCAAATTCGAATGCAATTTCATTAATTCTCATATCAGTAAGCCGCAGGCGGCTCTCAATTAATTTTATTTTATACAGGGTAATATATTGTTGCAGGCTTTCGCCAGTATGTTTTTTAAAATACTCCCCGATATAATTCGGCGATAAGTTAAATTTTGCCGCGATTTGTTCAATTTTCAATTTCTCAGGTTGAAATATAAACTGGTGCAGATAATTAATCACCGGCATTACGTTGGTTATATTTCCATTGAAAACTCCTGTTTCCTGTAAGGTGAGATTACGGGCTGCAAATGTGATAATAGTATTAATAAGTTGTTGGATGATCTGCTCCTGGTGAGGAGACTGGTTTTCTTTTTCCCTGATCAATGCATCCACGGTGGCCCTGATGAAAGGTTTATCTGTAACGGTTTTTAGTATGCATCCAGGCAGGTGATTATAACTATTGAAAATATACTCCAGGTCCTTAATGTTTTGACTCGTTTGTAGCTTTAAGTAGTCGTTGCTAAACCGGATAAAGAAAAAGCGGCTGAAAGTATCCACTTGAAAACTATGTTGATCCTGCGGAAAGATGAGAAACAACTTATCAGGTGCATATGGAAGTTGATGCTCATTGATGATTTGGATCCCGGTTCCATCCAGCACAAATACCATTTCGAAAAAGGTATTTTTATGTGCCCTGGCGTTGTAATGGTAAGTTTCTAATAATTCGAGTTCGTAGGCAGTATATAAATTCTTTGTTTCCACACCTGCAATTATACAACATTTTCCTGTATATATCCTTGTTTAAGAGCTGGGTTTAGTGAAATTTTGTATCAAAATTACATTATGACTGATTTATCTTATCTCATGTTACGCCTGGTGGCTGGAGTAAGCCTTTTTGGACACGGATTAGTCAGGCTACCCAAACTTGCGGGATTTAGCCAATGGATGACTGGTACGTTTGCAAAATCTATGTTGCCTCAAAGGCTGGTGATGCCCTTTAGTTATACTTTACCAATAGCGGAATTCATAATAGGTATACTATTGATGCTGGGCTTGTTTTCCGGTAAAGCTGTGCTGGCGGGAATTATCCTGATGCTATTGTTAATGTTTGGTACTTGTCTGATTGAAAACTGGGAAGCCCTTCCTTCCCAGATGCTCCATGCCCTTGTACTTATTTTGTTGTTGCAGTTTATAGCCAGCAATAATATTTCTCTTGATCGTTTCATGCACAATTAATAAAATTATGAGTAGTAGAAGATCATTTATCCGTCAAGGCGGATTAATAACAGCCGCAGGTTTGCTGGCTGGCCCTGTTCCATTTTCTGCTGTAGCAACACCCACAACAGATACAGCTGCTGCACCTCAAGCCAGGAAGTCAAAATGGTCTGATGGTTCCCGGTTAGTGATTTCGGTTTCTATGCAGTTCGAAGCTGGTGGACAACCTGAAAATGCGGAAAGTCCATTTCCTCAAAATATGCAGAAAGGTTATAAGGATCTGCCATCAGCAACCTGGTATCAATACGGGTATAAAGAAGGAATTCCCCGCATGTTGGATAACTGGGGCAAATTAGGTGTCAAAATAACATCTCATATGGTAGGTAGTGCCGTGCTTAAAAACCCAAAGCTTGCGAAAGAAATTGTTGAGCGGGGGCATGAGGCTGCAGCCCATGGTATGAACTGGTCAACTCAATATACCATGTCTTATGAAGACGAGAAGAAATTCATCAAAGACGGAGTAGATGCCATTAAGCAGGTAACAGGGTTTACAGCTATCGGTTATAATGCGAACTGGCTTCGCCGGGGTGAAAATACCTTGAAGATCTTGCAGGAACTGGGATTTTTATATCATATTGACGATTTGAGCCGTGATGAACCATTTATCCAACAAGTAAACGGGAAGGATTTTGTCACTGTTCCTTACACAATCCGGTGTAATGATATTCTATTAATTGAGGGGAAGAATTTTTCGACTGATCAATTCGTAAACCAGGTGAAGATGGAATTTGATCAGTTATATGAGGAAGCCGAAAATACCCGCAGGCAGATGTCTATTAGTTTTCACGATCGGATCGGGGGCACTCCTCAAATGGTACAGGCGACCAAAGAGTTGTTTACTTATATGAAGCAACATAATGGGGTTAGCTTTAAACGGAAGGATGAAATTGCCCGCCTATGCCTGGAAGACAATACAAGCATCAGAGAATAGAGTAGGAGTGCTTTGGCTTTTTTCGGTTATTGTGAATAGCGGTTATATCAAAGGTAAATTGAAGGCATTGAGAATTTGATCAATAGGAATACTCAGCGCCCGGTTCCCGGATTAGATAGGGAGAATTTTACCTTTGGTATAATTGGCCCTCTGTTTTTATTCATAATTTACTGGTGAAACTCTTTATTTCGATTTTAAATGAATAGCCCAACTTCCATACAAATATATGTTTTTTGCTTTTGAAGCTTTGGCAGCAAAAAAATAAATGCCCTTCTCATAAACAAATCATCATCCGCGTTGTTAAAAGAATACATATTTCAAACATGCAGCATTCCCCCCATAGCAGAATCACATGGCTGGTTGAATTGCAAACTTGTCTGAAATAGTTCACCATTTATGAAAAATTTAAAAGATCACAACAGTCAATCGTAAGCAAACGCCCAAAATAAGAGTGTGGAAAAGACACGCAAATATAGAATTAACAAACATTTTCAGGATTACCTTATTCAATTTAATCAGACAAGAGTTTTATAATGTTAAATAGATTCAATATATGGTTGCAATGCCATTCCTGAATTTATGTCAACTAATCTCTTGTGACGATTTCATACGCCCTAAATTCCTGCTATCTAATCAAATTGGAACCACAGCTAATTATTTATTACGAGATACCTATAATTATTTATTAAGAGATACCTAACCTAACTAAAGTACGAATGAAAAATGATGAGCCCCAACCAGATGTGATTTTGATTAAAAAAGCGGCTGTTGCTAGTCCTGCATCCCAACGATTATTGGTTGAGTTGGATAATACAACTCTTTACTCCTGTAGTGTTGCTATTGTTTATTATGATGGAGATACTGTTACTGTAAACTATAAAGGCTTGCCAGGCAACCAGCCTCAGACCTATAAGAATTTTGTTGCCATCTGGGAAGCCTCCATGATTCCATGGACAGTTCCACCTCTGGCGATGGCTGAAATAGGGCAAAACAATGAACAGGGCTCGATGACAATTAGCGGGGTTACCATTACAAGAAGTGCCTATATTGTCGGCTATAGTGTGGGGCCCGATATCTCAAATATATGCTGCAGCAGTGTTATTTCTATTGGCGGGCTATTGGCAGCACCTACACAAACGTCTATTAGCCTCAATTACATCGGCATTAATTCTCTTTCTATTCATTATCAAACGCTGGGCGGATACCAGCCTATGAAATATAACAACTGGATTGGTCTATGGAAAGGCTTTGCATCACCTTACAGCGCCGGTGCCCCACTGGCAACTGTAGATATCGACAGTAATGCAAACGAAGGTAGCATAGGCATCAATAACGTTCCATTGGGCATTAACACCAATTATACGCTCATTTACTTTATGGGAAAAGAAAACCCAATGGCCGCAGCCATACTTAATTTCAGCACCTCTACCACTACCTCATAAAATCAAGAAATCCTCCTTTTTAAAACCAAAAATTTACACGATGGAAACACAAACAGATGAAGCACAGAAAGTGCTTGTAGCAGCCGCCGCTGCCAATTCTCTTACCACAACGCTCAACATTTCTTTTGTTTCTGCGGATGAAATTGATGTAGATTTTAACACAATGCCAGGAAATCAACCTAATACTTATGGCAATTTCATCGCTATCTGGCAAAATTCCAACGCCATTCCATGGAACACAGAACCCTTGAAAACATTCCCGATTCCTTCAAACACACAATCTGGTTCTGCGTCCTTTACCGGCTTGAATGTAACTAACAATAGCTACATTGTTGGTTATGCTGTTGGCCAGGTTCTTAATGCAACCGGCAACATACAGAAGTATGGTAATGTTTGTTCCTCTGCATTTATTCCGGCAGCATCCTCCGGCGAAGGTGTGGGCACTATTTTTACCCCTTCTATTTCAGGAATTAATGTCGGCACCACTTCTGTATCTTTCCAGTTTGACCTGCCAGATGGCCTCTTGCCTCAAACAAATGGTGCATGGGCTGCTATTTGGAAAGGGGCTAATCCTTCTTTCTATAGCACTGCACCCCTGGCTTCTATCCCAATTTCACCAGATTCTTCTTCAGGAAGAGCTGCATTTAATAATGTGAGTATTGGCAGAGGTACTACCTATACTATCGCAATTTTCATGAGCGGGTATAATGCAGCTGGTGTCAGCACACAACGCGCAGCTGCTTGTGCTACAAGCTTTACTAATTAACATATTTCATATGCCTTGTTCATGCTAACAGCCCCGTGAACAAGGCATTTCTTCACTACCAATATACTGTACAGGATAAATAAATTTTACTGGCGAAGGCCAGGAGGATTTTTATTTCCCATCATCTTCTCTATCATCAAATGAAATCTAAGCGTCATGGCTTTATTCAGAAAACAATTGATCGACCAGTTATATCTTTTAGATACTGAAGGGAACGATGTTGGCTTTATTGCATTTGTAATACCAGCAGGCATCAACCCCGATGTTGATACAATAGAATTGAAGGAAGCACTGGCCAGTACAGTATATTCCGGTAGTTTCGTTTTTGCCGCTGTACCACCTGTCATTACAGATGCTGCCAATGCAAAAGTGTTTGTAACCAATATTTACAATGTATTGTTTCGTGCCGGGGCCTCCCGCGCTTTTATATGGCTCCAGGATAATAGCAATATTAACGCTGCTACTGCTCCGCTAATGGGCATCAATAGCGACGGCACGGCGGTGAGCAGTGGTTTACAGGCAACGCTTACTACCAGCCTGTCACTCACCATCGCCAACGGGATGCTTCTTTCCTGGACAGATGATACTGTGCTCCAGCTCAACGGCTCACTAAACAATAATACTATCGGATTTTCCGGCCCTTCTGCCCCGCAATCGCGTCCGCCGGTTATCGGGAATATTTCATTCTCCGGCCCATTAAGAGGAACTATTCAGTTCACTATTTATATACAACGGCAATCATTGTATGATGACTTTCAGTGGGGCTTTCAGTTTTTGTACCCCATGGCAACAAATGATCGCGATGTAATCTCCGAATGGATCCCGCTGGCCGATACTACTAAGGGCGCTACTGACCTCATTCAATTTAAAACAAGTATTGATCCTACTGATGTATTTAACACTGCATATGATCCCTGCAGAATAGGTGCCTGCACCATCAGCGGTAGTTATGCAAGCAGACGTACCTGGTTCAATTTTACTGGTACCAACATTGATGGGAATACGACTAGACTGGCATCCTTTTTTAGAACTGTTTTTGGCGCCGCTATTAACCTGTTACCGCAGATAACTGGTGTTGATTGCTTGCCTGCCCGGCTGGTCTTCGCTGCAGGAGAAGCCACTTCCTCCACTACACAAAGATTCCTCGTCACTCCCGAAGGCGACTTTACCATCGAAATGAACGCCGGCGGCACCGGCACCCAATACCTGATTGGAGGATTGCAGGGAACCGAGTTCTTTAGCATAACACCAAAATCTGATAAGGAAGATGGTGATAAAATCCGCTTCCTTTCCAATCAACCTGCTTTCGCGCCTAAATTCCCTTTCGATGCAGCGTCTCCTGTAAAAACACCACAGGTAGCTAATGCACCTTTACTCGATAACACTTTTTACACCTCATGGGCAACTTTTATCTCCACCCCTGGAAATTCTATTTATTATGTGGCGCAACCTAAAGGGTCATCGCTCTTTGGTAACGATGAAGTTATTTCTCCACAGTACTCTGACCTGTTCGGGCATAAAACTCCCGGCTTTTTATTTGTTGCGGATGATAGCGTCACTTTCCCGATTGTGCCTTATAACGGAGTTATCAGTGGAGATGGTATTAACTCTTTTTCACAGGATCAGATCGAGACTTTTGAAAACCAGCTGGTAAGCCCTACCCGCAGAAAATATGTGGGTCAACTTTCCACCTCGCAATCTTTATTGGCTGCTTCCAATAGATTGGAAAATGAAATATCACAAACATCCACTACACCTTCCGGCTTACTGGTAACGCTTACTTCTTCCGGCGCCCAAATGCAATGGAATGAAGTATTACTGGGACAAAATACTGATGCCGGTAAAGAATTCTTTCTAAAGTTTTTAAATCCTGAACCACCCCTTGTTGAAGCGCTCCAAACAGGAGATCTGATGCTGGTAGTGGCCAACGCTGATTACCTTGGCCAGCCGAATGGCAACACTCCCGGTCAGGCGGCGTTTTTAAATACCATGAGCATTGGTAATTGGGAAATGACCGCAAACGTGGGACAACAGAACAAGTATAATGACTACAGGAACGTGATGCTGATCAAGGCTAAAAAAGGAAAACTATATGATCCTGCTAATGTAATTGACAGCCTGGTGGCTAACCCCTCTAAATGGACACAGAAAGAAACCTTTGCTTCACCCAGCAATACAATGGACGACGGTACCATTACACCTCCGGATAATGATCAGCTGGTAATACTTTCTCAATGGCTGCAAAATTATTTTAAGCAGGCAAATTTGAACGGTGATAATAAATACTATTCAAAGTTCAATTCCATTGCCCGGGATGAAAACTGGACCGGTATATTGTTCTTACGCATGGATATCAGCAGACTGCCAGATAACCTTACCGGTATCATGGCAGGGGTTACTGAGCCCAATGCATTCAATGCTCACCATCTTGCTGTGGAAATTAGCCCTGTAGTAAAAAATGGTGCTAATGCAGCTTTGGATAATGTCAGTACAATATTTGGTCTGATCTATTACCTGGATCCTGATTTTGTTGATGATGGCACGGACAAGGCAATCGCGCCAGTCACCGCCACTACCTACGATTTCCGCCTGCTGACACTGAAAGTACTTTTTGAAAATACATCGGTGCGGAGCTTTGAAAGTCTTAGCCAACTAACAGTTAACGAGCTGCTCAAAATGGAGGTTTCCGGTATGAGTGTTCCGGATAACGTATACCACAATGTGTTACTAAAGGGAAGCCTCCAGATCACTGACAACCAGACGATCTATAATATCTCCAGCCAGGGTGATAACTCCTTCTATTTTGATAACAACATTATTCATAAAATCCAGATCTCAAACGTTGTTCTCAGCACGCTTAATACAGACAATGATGGAAATATGAGGTCCTGGTTTGCGATGAGCGGTTTTATAGATTATTACCTGATCGGCAATGAAGATACTGTTCCTGCATTTGATATATTTTCTTTTGGTAATAACCCCGGTGAAGATAATCCCAACCAGGGACTCAGGTTCAATAACCTGGGAATTTTAATGACTTATCCCGGATCCGATCCTTCATCAAAAGCAATGGTGCTGGATGCTTCTCAGATCAGCTTTGACACCAGTCACAGTAAGGCGAGGAATAACAGCATCTTTTTGAATTTCGCGCTGGATCTACAGGGCCTGGTAATTGCCGAGCCACTCACTACGCTTAGTGATAAAGGCTACCTCGCAGTAATACCAGACATTGCATTGTCGGATGTAAGCACCGGGAGCTGGTATGGCCTGCGCTTTAAACTGAATATGGGCACTCCTGGCGAATTGGCTGGAAAGATAAGCCTGGATTCATACCTCTTAATCGCATGGTCACCTCATAGCAAAGAAGGTGCTAACTATAAAGCCTCCATAGGTATATCATTGCCAGGTACCGGTGGCGGCGCCAAATTAATCAGCCTGCAAAACGTAATGAAACTATCAATAGGCCAGATCCGGCTCGCCTACAATACTTCGCAGAATTCATTCCTCCTTATGTTTACCGAAATTGCCCTGAAGTTCCTCGGTATGCTGAAAGTTCCCCCAAACGGCTCTACACTGTTTTACCTTTTCGGAAACCCCGACTCCGGCGGAAAAGCCAGCGGTTTGGGCTGGTATGCGATGTATAAGAAAAAGACAGCAACTACCACAGTTTGACAACAGATATTTGGAAAATTCAATCAACTAATAACTTATACCATGAGCTTATTTCAGGATTTAGTGGCTCTCTTTACCCAGGCTACAGAAATACGCGACAGATATACAGGTATTTCAATCGCAGAAATGATTGATCTCATTCGGAAAGAGAAGCAACTACGCTTCTATGTAGATGGTACTCCCAACTTTGGACATCAGGCCACTACTATTAACATCATGAAGCGCATTATTAATGTTACCCTTTATACCGGAGAAATTGTTGTCTATTACGCAGGTGGTGACCTGACTGCTCAAAAACTGGCGATCTTATTACCTGGCCTGAATCCGCTGGAAATTGATACAACCAAGATTGTCTACGGTACTTGTGAAAACATCTCATTCAAACCGTTTACCGGCGCTATCAAGGCCCCCGAAATGAAGTTTGGTTTTACAGGTGGAGCGGATAGTATGACCACTAATTTTGCAGAATTGCTGGCAGTTAAATATTTCCTGAGACTTGAACCCTACCTCTGGGAGATCATTACCATGGGGGTTACCAGTGGGGTGCAAAAAACGAAGAAGGTTGACTTTTTTAACCTGTCCAGGGAATCCCTGCAATTCAATAACCTCGTTTATAAATTCACAGCATCATCCGTAGCCAATGTATCTCCTGACATCTGGAACTGGTATATCCTGCAAGCGTTCCAACCCGCTTTATCTACCCGTACAAAAAATGTCCAGGCTGTTTATAATGCCTATGTAGCAGCTGCTCCTGCCCTAAGCCTATGGCCGGTTTATGGACTTCACCAGTTTAACACAAATGCAGGAGAAATGAGTCTTAACCTCGTCCTGTCCGCATTCAATATCATAAAAGAACGACAGCAACCACTGGTCATTCTTCATTTCAGTGACCCTGCAAGACCCGATTCTGACATTTTTCAATACCTGGACGCTCTTCGTACTGATATTAACAACAGTATTTATGCTTTAACGAATCTAAAAAACGCAATTTCGGCCACTTATATTGATGATGATGTGACCTCCACTTATAGTCCTGCTAACCTTAACGCAGTCATTAATGAACTTTCCCAATACCTTAAATTATCGATAGATAATCACTACAAACTGCAACTATTCAAAAGTTATGTCGATGGGGCCTATATCGATATCTCCACTCAGATAACTGATGCTTTAGCCGCCGCCTCTTCTAAACAGATTTTTGTTATTTCTATTGGTTCTGTTCCCCAGGATGTTTATAATTATTTCTACGGCAATTCAAACCTGCCCGGCATATTCGAAGGTCAGGGAACTTCCAGTATGCTGATCAGTTTAGGAAAACCATTTATGCAGGTTCCTAAAGCCGGAACAAATGCTTCCATTAATTATCCATCCACACTCGCCGCAAGTAATTTTTCTGGCATAACGCAGCAATGTCAGGAATGGGTAGCCGCTTTAAGGGATCTTAAGTTTCATTCATTCCTTAAGAAAAAAGCGGCAAGTGCTGCCGGCAATTATACAAGAACCCTGGATGTCATTACTAATACTACGCTGGCATCAATCACCCCATCTACTGACCTCTATAAATATTTTGCTATCCTGGGCGACTATTATCAAAAGGATATTCATGATAAACTGATGATGGGGCTTGTGGGGGTAGACTCACTCATACTGGTAGAAAGCGACAGTAGCCTGTATGCTGAGCGGCAAGGTATTGCTGCCGATGCTTCCGGTTCCCTTGCATTACAACTCAGGCGTGAACTAATTAAAGAGCGTATCTATATATCAGGGAATGATGATGCTGAGATCCTTGAAGTGGCAAAGCCACTTACACTGGAGGATGTGTATAACCAGCTTCTTGCAGGATGGTCCGACGGAACCATCAACCTGCTGAGCGCACTCCCCAGCACTTACTTCAGCGATTTTTTTGCAAAGGTAACAGGCAATATGTTCAATATTTCCGTACCGGAAGAAAATATTGTCGCTGAAAAAGACGGAGACGGAAAAATTACCAAAGTGACTGTTTCCGGAGCTACTACCATATCCTTCCTCAATATAAAAATGGCCATAGAACTGGTTTATACAGCCGAATCAGGACCTGTGATCACACAGGTTACTGCTAATGCAGACCAGGTATGGACCATAGAAAATATCCCGTGGATACTTTTTAGTAAGCCCGGCTTTACCATGAAAGTAAATGAAGGTGGTTTCCCTGTGCAGGGTGGAATACTTGGTACTATAAACAGTTATGATACCAGTGTTACACTGCTGATCGAATACCCGGTGGGTGACAGTAGCTGGCTACTTACAGCATCATTTGCGGATAATTATCCGGGTATTGCGACCATTTTCCAGGCTGCAGGGGGCATTAATCTTGTACAGGCACTACCAGCTCCACTCAGCCAGCTGGCTGGTTTCGGGCTCAAGGAGGTGCAGTTAATGTACAATTCGGCTGCTTTCAGCTTTGATTATATGGCATTTCAGATGACGACGAACAGCCCATGGACCATTTCCCAAAATCCACTGTTCACGATTGCGCCGACTGTGGATGTTAGCATCTATAATGTGGCAGACGTTTACAACCGCACTACTAACTTCCTTGTAAGCGGCAAATTTACGATTGGTAAAGGTACGATTACCATGGTAGGAGGGTATCCTGATTTTTCATTGTATGGAGGCCTTACAGACGGTGTTATTGAACTCAGTGACCTATTGGCACTATTTGGTGGGGAGCTGGACCTGGCCACTTCCGTTACTGCTTTTAACTACAATTATACGCCTGCCCAGAAGTATTACGAAATAGGTGCCGTACTGGAGCCGGATAAACCACTTGTGATAGCCAATATTTTTAGTATTGACAACCTTTCTTTTAATGTCAATAGTAATAACTCCACCAACACGGTATTTTTAGGAGGGCAGATTACGGTGTTACCAGATTCGGCGAAGATTGTTATGGAACTTAGCGGAATGTATGCCACCGGTTTAGGTTGGACATTTGCCAGTAAACAAACTTCCGGGGTAGTGAAGATAGGTGACATGCTTGCTTATTACATTGCTCCCTCCTGGACACCGCCGGATGGGTTTAATTATGGTATTAAAGGACTTTCATTTAATATTAACACAGTTACCGCTTACTGGCAATTTGGTGCCAGCACTGCTGAGCCCTGGACGATTCCCTTCATCGGGATAACCATTGCGGGCACTGCACAGATCGGGTATGGGAAAAAAGAACCGGCAAAAACCGCCGGCTATTATGGTGCCATTTCCGCAAATATCAGCTGGAATAACATCAATATTACTGCATTCTACAATTTTAATCCTGACTACCAGGCGTATGGTATTACCTGGGGCATTCTGACCGGAGAGGTGGAAGAAAAGACAGTGGATGGAAAAGTACACCAGGTTGCTACGCTCCGTTTCAATGAAACCACTACAATAGGAAGCCTGGTAGAACTGATGGTATCCTGGGCCACCGGTACCAGTTTTGGGCTGGCTGCACCCTGGAATGTGCTGAATAGTATCCCCTTGAATAACCTGTCACTGGAATATGATTTTACAGCTGAAAAGGTAAGCTTCAATGTAGGAATCGGACCAATTAACCTGGGCTTTGTTACGATAAATGGTATCAAAGTTTCCTATAATAGTAATGATCCGAACCCTGATAATAATGGGGTGATTGTTACCCTCGATGCGTCTTCTGCATGGGGAGATATTCCATCATGGAATGCTGCCAAACCGGAAACGACGCCTGCACCTCCCGGACAGGGCAACAAGTACCTGGACCTCCGGATGCTGGCAATGGGTCAACATGTAACGCTGGATTGCTTTAAAACTGCCGACAATGTACAGGCTGCGATCGCCTGCATGTCCTCCTTGCCTGATACTAAACCAGGAGAAATACCAGCTATTCATTTTGATGCCAACAGTTCCTGGCTCACCGGGATGGACTTTGGCCTGTTGCAGCTAGGCGGCGATAAATCAAATGCCATCGCATTGGCAGCTTCCACTGCCGCTGCTGCAGAGTATTTTATCAACATGCAGATCATTTTCAATGATCCGTACCTGTATGCCCTGCGTATTGCCCTGGCAGGGGAGCCCGCTAAAATATTTAAGGGCCTGGACTTCCAGATCATGTATAAAAAAATCAGTGATACCATCGGCGTATACCAGGCCGAAATCGTATTGCCTGATGTGATGCGGAAAATCAATATGGGGCAGTTTAATATTACACTTCCTGTATTCGGAATCGCAGTATTTACCAATGGGGATTTCCAGGTTGACATCGGGTTCCCCTGGAAAGAAGACTTTTCCCGCTCTTTTACTTTCCAGACACTCATCTGGACACCTATTGGCATTCCCATTCCTGTAATGGGGTCTGCCGGCGTTTATTTCGGTAAATTGTCCAGCGCCACTACCAACAGGGTACCCGCTGCTACCAATGGTACTTTCAACCCGGTATTGGTATTTGGTTTTGGTATACAATTCGGATTCGGTTATTCTTTTGATGCAGGTATCCTCAAGGCCGGTTTTAGTCTTACTGCAGTAGCTATCCTGGAAGGGATCCTGGCAAAATGGAATCCTTACCAGATCACCGATGGCAGTGGTAACAATACCCAGCTGGAAACGTCTTATTACTTCTGGTTCAGGGGAACGGTTGGTATTATTGGTAAGCTTTACGGCTCTGTAGATTTTGCTATTGTAAAAGCAGAACTGAATATAGATATCAGGTTACTGGTACAGATCACCTTTGCTCCCTATGAGCCTATAGAACTGTCTATTGTTGCCAGTGTAAGCGTATCATTGCGCGTCACCATTAATCTTGGAATCTTCAAGATAAAGATCAGCTTCAGCTTCTCTGCCAGGATACAGCAAGGTATCACGATCAAGGCTATTGGAGGTACTCCGCCATGGACTACTACTGAACAGGCCCGGTTGTTTGCTGCTGGTGCCCCTGTTCTGCAAAGGAGGAGGAGAAGATTTTATTATGACCAGCAGGAACTGATGGCTGCTTCTGCCGATACGAAGCCTGTATGGTCTAACCTGCAAAAGACAGGCTCCCCCGTACCGCTGACTGCCTATATCGGATTTGGCCTTACTATGGCAGGTGACAATGCCTCAAATGTGGATCAACAACTGGCGTGCTATATCGCTATGCTCTTTATTGAATCTGTTCCACCACCGCAGGATGATAAAGCCAACGGCGTACAAAAGGCATATGGTGCAGGTGCTGATACCTCTTTCGAACTGCTGGCCAAACAGGTACTACGTTGGGCTATTGCTGCTATGCAGCCTGGCCCGCTGACAGGCGAAGAAGTAGATAAACTCATTGTTACTGATTTGCAACTGGCAGCATTACTTGACTTCTTAAGCGATACTTCAAATCCGACTCCGATTACCGCGGACGATGTCAGCACGTTTTTGAATAACCAGTTTACTGTGACCGCGAACGCACCTACATCCGGAGAAGTGGATGCCACCTATTTCCCCGTTCCTCCTGGCATGATCCTTTCCCTGCCTAAATATGGTACCGGTTATGATGGTGTTTCCTATAGCTTTGAAGATTACAATAGTACCTCTGAAGCCTATACGACCTACCTGAGAACATATTTTAACCAACTGGCTGTACAGGTAGAAAAAGATGAGCAGTCTGCTTACCGGACCAAACTCGCGCTGGATGACAATAATGGTCAATCTATGGCTAATTTTATCTATAGCGATTATTTCCTGCTTATATGCAGGCAAATGTTACAATCAGCCAGAGAATCACTGAAAGATTACAAATATTACCTGCAGGATAATCAAACGGTAAATGACATTGTCAACCGGGTCAATGATAAAGCTGGCACAAATATTTATTCCGTTGAAGATCTCTTTACAGACAATGTTTCAGCTACCCTGACCGCAGGGAAAAAATTGCGGATCACCGGTGGTACTTATGTGGCCCTGGCATCAGATACATTTGATAACATTGCAGGCCAATCTATTTTCTACAATGGATTTACCGGCAAAGATCTGGCAGCTGCCAACCAGGACACTGCCAATACTTTATCAGCAGGTGTTACGATCAGTTATCCAGGTAAAGATCCTTATAAAACCCTGGCAGGTCAATCGCTGAATGATGTGGCACAGGCTATTGGTGTACCTGTTGCAGAACTGATAAATAATGGTAACATTACCAGTCTCGCAGGTCTGTTGTTACCTGTTGCTACTTTTACAATTCCTTCATTCAATAGCACCGTTGCAAGCGGAGATACTTTGAATACGGTTGCTGCCAGGTACAATATTACACAGGAACAACTGGCGGCGCCTGCTGAAAATGCAAATGTAGCAGACCTCTTTGATAAGGCCGGAGGGTATGTGAACATCGCCAACCTGCAGCAATTCCAGGTAGGGGAGCTGATTAATGAGATCCAGGCTACCAATGGTTTGCAGCATTTATCAGGCATGACATCCAGGTATTATATGGCTGGGCTCCGCCTTCCTACGGATGGCATTACCCCGGCATATAAGGGTATGTGGGTGACAGACAATGGTGGTACTTTGTCGCTACCTTCATTTGCTGGTTTGTATGCATTAACCGGACAGCAGTTCCAGTTGCCCGAACTTTCCACCGATCATTTCAATATCACTTTATCCCGCACATCTATGCTTAGCTGGCTTTCGTTTGCCGGCAGTAATCCGAATGAGCTGGTATGGTCACTAATACCTGGTTCATTTGAGGATCGGCAGATCAGGGCGGTAAAAGAATATGCAACAAAGAACGTACTTGATATCAGTCTTTCGCTCCTGGGAGCGCAGGATGCCTTCATCACCAGGGAGGCGACCTATCCTTTCACATCAGTGATCAACTGGGGTAGTGCATCGACCTTCACAATGCCTTATGGTGGAGATGCGGGAGGGGTACCTGCGCTCAGTCTCTGGCAGCTGCCAGACACCTTGTTGCAACTGCCTGATCCTGTAACCCGCGCTGTGAATCCAAGAATGAAAATGCTGATAGGCCGTTATGATGAAGCAAGTCGTACGATGGTGAATACCCCCGTAAAATATTATGGGTATGGGTCGCTGGTATCCTTTACCGTTAAAAAAGTGCCAGTTGTCACTGACAGCCCGAATACATCCACCACTTATGAGATCATGGGTGCCGACGGCAGCAATGTAGAATTGCTTGAGAAAATGGTAAGCGGTATCGGCAATAATCAGTCGCTGATCTCTACATTGACACTGGCATACGGTGTGAACTCAAATGGCACAACTACCGAAGGCATACAGACAGATGCATTAAATAGTCTGACGATGGGCATTGCCCAGGTAAATCTTTCTACCGAAACACGTCCTGACACAGGCATGGAAAGATCTTTCCTGGCTTTGGGTGCGCAACAGGAAGAAATGGTGTTACTGAATGAACCGACTGATTTTATTCGTTTATTATGGCAAGCTGGTATTACAAGGGGCGGTGGCTATTACTTGTATTATTACGATGCAGGTACGAAGAGTGGTTTGCCGGACAGGATCTTCAATGATAAAAATGAAGCAACGATTTCCCTGCTGGTATTATACGCAGCACCGGTTGATGAGATGTTACAAAATAACGTTACCAACTATATGAATGTGCTGGCTACCGGAGAAGCAATCGACACTACACATGCAGTATTGTTTGCAGAGGCCGATCCATTAGCGATCAGCGTTTCTACCAACAATACGCAGACATTATCTGATCTGGCATACAAGTATTATGGTAATGTTGCCGACGTAGTAACCGATAATCAGAAACTCGTATTGAGGGCCGGAAAAACAATTATTGTAGATGAAGGTGTTTATGAGGTAAGACCACAGGGTAGTACACCTGGCGGAAGCCTGGATGCAATAGCTTCCTATTTCGGTACCAGTGCCGCTGCCATCAAAGCAGCCAATCCTTTACAAACTACCTGGCCAGATCCTTTACCACTCTATACTGCGTTGTACCTGCCTGCAATTACAGTCACAGTAGGAACCGGTAATGGTGGTAATACGCTTGGCAGCATAGCATCTTATTATAGCGAAGATCTGGCGGCACTGGGAGGGAAAAACCAGGAAACACCCGGCCTCTTTGCAGACAATCAACAGGTAATAATTAGCGGTGGCCCTAATATCCGTACATCATCTGTCGCACCGGGAGTAGCTGGCGTTACAGCAGAGCGCCCTGTACCAGCCGAAATACCGGCAGATCCATCTACGAATAATTATGGTGAGTTGTTCCTGCTTAACACTTATAATTTGCTTTCTTACCAGGTTGCTGAAAACAATTATTTTACTGCCAGCAATCTCGGACTTCCGGCCACTCCATCGGGAGAAAAGGAGGACCAGGATACCAATGACAAGATGAGTTATCCTAAAGAACTGGCAGAAGGTGATACCTGGACTTATTCTCAATCCATTCCTTACAGCCAGTTTGCTAAAAATATTTTACTCAGTGCAGGGAAAATGCCGGATCAGGCGGGTAGCCCTTATCGTGGCCTTGGTGGTTTGTTGCAGATAGATTATGCATGGCAGGACCTGTATGGTAACAGGCTAATTACGACGCTTTCCCAGCCATCCGGCAATAGCCAGTTGAATATGGTACCGACACTTACCGGGTACACAGATGCGTTGATCGGATTAAATCAATGGCCATCTGTAGCTGCAGCATGGGAAGTAGTGCCGGATATTAATAAGGCACCTCTCTTACAGGTAAACCTCTCTTTTGGTGACAGTTATTACCAGGGGCTTCTATGGGGTAAGGTTGCCAATGCTACAACAATTACAGCATGGTTCACAGAACCGCTTGAAGAAATATCTGCTATTGACCCTGCTAATTATAGCCTGGATCAGGGTATCAGCATCCTTAAAATCACCCTTGGGTCAGACAAACAAACGGTGACAATAGGGGTTGATAATGTGCCTGAGAATACGCTTGTAACGTTAAGCGTGAACAATGTCAAAAATGCAGATAACACGGAAACATATACTGGTATAGCACAGTTCAGTTATCCGGAAGTACCTGCCGAGACAACCTCCACTGTTATAGAACAGGCAAAAAAAGATCTGTCAGTATATACACAGTTGTGGTACCAGCTTACAGACCCCAATGGTATTGCCTATACCGTTGATACGACCTTGCTGAATGAAGGTTATACTCTCTCTGCAGCGCAGGTAGCAAGCCTGGTGCAGGACTGGATTTCCTCCATCTATCTGTTCCTCGAAAACAGGTCTCAGGGACTTACAGATGTAGCTTCACCAGCAGCTTCGCACATCCTGACATTTGCAATTGATCCGGCAAACCTGAACCCGACGCAAATATTCCGGCTTGACCTGTCTTTTAATATAAAACGGGGCAGGAATGCAGCTGCCGGCGATTTTGAAACAACCGGAGGCATCCTCCAGGCAGTAACAGAGGTCTCTCCGCTAACCGATACCCAGGGTGGTGATACTCATAGCCTGGATACTTTCTCTGCCGGATTTGAGGCAGCACTGCAGGAACCGGGGAAATATATTTTGCGTGTAGCAACTGGCACAGACCGGTTAAATGCTGGCAACAACAAAGAAACCTGGGCAGTACGACTTGGATTGGATCACGCGTCACTGACACCAATAGCTTATAATGTTACAGACGCTGCGGATCCTGACATGTTTGCACCACGTCCTATTTCGAACAAACTGGAATCCCGCAAACAGGTGCCTTTGTACTATTATTCTGAAAAAACCGGGATAGACTTTAACACACCTTCTGTATACACTGATTTTACAGGCATAGACATGGACCAGTGGGGTTACCTGTTCTTCAGCAGTATTGACGATGTATTGTCACCGGAATTTACGGCTGCTATTCAGCTGGTCGATAATAAAAAGAATACCACTTACCTGGAAGAGCTGTTATCTGGCAAAAAAACGCTTGCCGATATAGTAAAGGACTGGATGGTGCCGGTATTCGAAGGGGAATCTCCAAATGCAGATGCAGTAAAAGAAGCATTTAAGCAACAGCTGTTGGTGAAACTGACGAATGCTTACACAACTCAGGCAGCCATACAGTTTCATGCTGCGGTAAGCGCAGATGAAACGACGGATATAACACCACGCCTCTATGGCAGCATTAACCGTAATTTCAGATTTGCAGATGTAATGGTGGATAGTGAAGATAATACCATTTTACACCTCGTATTTTCAAACCCACCTAACGAATCAGCTGCGTCCACCAGTAGCAACTTTACAATAAGCGACGGACTTATCGTAGGTACTGCAGGAATTGATGCGAACAATAATCGCAGGGTGACCCTTCACCTAAACGGGCAGGCTATTGCAGGCAGTACGACAGTGACGATCAGCGAAGGCTTTACAGACATGACAGGAAATACGATACTGCCACCACTTACGAAAGTGGTAATGGCGGAGATCAATGAAGGAAATGACAGCGATTCTATAACCTTTACATCGCCTAAACTGCCACTGCAAACCAGTACCGCAGCAACTATTCCGTTCCTCATCTCATCTCCGCAGATTGTTAGAGGCAGCGATAATGAGTTATTACCGTATGTAGACCTGGACCTGAGTTTTGCAGGTAGTTCAATTGAACACCAGATTAGTACACTGCCAAATATTGAAGGATACGAGGCGTCCACCTGGCTGAGTTTTGTTACACCTTTATCAACTAACAACAGTCCTCTTAGGGCAGATTTAGGTAAGATCCAGGTACCGATGATCCTGCGGGAATTTCCAACCGCGCCTTCGATGGTCAGCCAGACAGGGGAGAGTAGCGTGCCCCCTGACATGGCGGATATCAACCAGCTACTAACCTGGAACTATAACATTGAATATGCATTGCAGATCCATTATCCGCAGGATCAGCTGGAATTCACGATCAACTTCAATGTTGCAGATAACAGCTTTAAAATGTTCAGGGGTATTGAAGATGCTTTTTCACAACTTGCTGAGTTTATCACGGTATCACCGTCAGTATTTGCCGTACTGGAATCAAAGCTTACACAGGTAACTGCAGGTACCGCTGCCGATGATCCATTGCTTGATACAGTGTCAACTGCACTTACATCTTACACGGCGCTACTTGCAAATGTGGTGAATGCAGCTCAAAGCAATATGCTGGTAATGTCAGCTAACAGCAAATTACTTAGTAGCATAGAGGTACTGCCTTACTCTTTCTACATACAGGAAGGAATAGCCACCATAAACGAAGTGCAGGCACTGATTGTATCATTGCATGGTTTGCCACCGGAAGGAATTGGCGAGCCAGTTGTCAATATCATGGGATATGAGTGCCATACCTACACAGGGGCATGTTTTGGGGATTACTGTTATTATTATACGAAAGATGGAAAGGTGTTATCTGCCTCAGAAGGACAGGTGATACAGGACAGAACGGTGGTTATCCCGGCTATGAATATCCTTGCACGACAGGATGCTTCTACTACTGCATCTATTAGCCGGAATGCAGAGCTGGTACCCGGTAAACCAAGCAGCGATCCATTTAAATACACCACTGGCTTAGTTGAGTTCTCAAATCCCTATCATCCAACAATTGATATTGATACACCAATAGATATATCAACGATCAATGCACCTGCAGGGCAACATAATTATGCGTCGCTTGCTGTGCAGTTGACAAATCTCTTTGATGCACTTCTGGAAGAGAATTCACAGGATACGATCAGCATTTTGATGAGTTGTCAATATATGTATCAACCGAATGCGGCTACGGGTTATGTGGGCTTGCCGGTCATGATGCAACCATTGCAGCGTATCCAGGTTAATCCCGCTGCAACTACAAATGATAAAAAACTGAGTGAGATGATCACGGATTGGGCGGGGAGTATTGATCTTTGGTTTGGCACGCACAATCCGGGAACTAATAGTGGTGTATTTTATTTTGACCTGACAATATTCTCCAATTTAACACAACAACCATTACCGCTCTTAAGATTGAGGGCCTTAATGCTTCAATTACAGTATATTACAGGAATGTAATACCGGGGAATAAGCCAGCGCATATGCGCTGGCTTTTATATTTTATTTGGTGCATAAAGTATAGATTGACTATATTTTTTCGCGTGACGGTAGAGGTTCCTCCGAAATATAATAAAATCGAAAGGTGTTATAGGTACACATCTGGTTCTTTCCCTCGACTGACAACCGAAAAATGAAAAACCTTACCCAACAGTACCTGGGAAAAGATAAGAATGCTAGCCGTGGAACGGATATCCCTTATAAGTTCGAAGGTCTGCTACCGGTTAGCGAAGCCGTAAACAGAGCAACCCCATGCAGGAAAGCTGCTTGCAGGAGGCTAGGGGAGCTGGGCGTAATGAATTGGTCAAAAGTATGATTATGAGTAAGTTATATGATATTTCCCTTGAAAACACGCTTATGAAGCGTTGTTCGAATTCAACAATTCTAACGGTAGAAACTAATATACTATTCAAAAACAATTAGATACAAGGGGATAAATTTTAATGTATTACTTTTGCATAGACAGCAATAGTAAAATCAACCGTCATGTGATAGCAAGCAATCCGGGCGCTTAATATTAAGAAATATTATGGATACAAATATGAATGCGGTAATCGTTGGCAGTGGAAGTTATATACCAACTTTACGGGTTTCAAATGATGATTTTCTAAATCATGTTTTTTACGACCAGGATGGTAAAGTGTTGTCGAAGAAGAATAAAGATATCATTCAGCAGTTCGCCAAGATTACCGGGATACAGGAACGTCGATATGTTTCCGACGATCAGGTTTCTTCTGATATCATGAGCCTCGCAGCAGCAGATGCGTTAAAATCATCTGGCATTGACGGGGAAAGCCTGGATTATATTATTGTTGCTCATAATTTTGGTGACGTCAAAGCAACAAACAGTCACAGTGATTTTGTGCCTACCTTAGCATGCAGAGTAAAGCATCAGCTGGGGATAATTAACCCGCTCACAGTAGCTTATGATTTGACATGGGGCTGTGCAGGATGGCTTCAGGGGGTTATTCAGGCTAATTTTTTTATAAAATCCGGGAATGCCAAACGAGTGATGGTGATCGGTGGAGAAACTTTATCACGGGTGTGCGATCCTCATGATAGGGACAGTATGATCTTTTCGGATGGTGCGGGTGCTGTTATACTGGAAGCACAACATAGCATTCATCCTGTTGGTATTCTTTCTCATGTGTCAAAATCATATACAGATGGTCTGGCGTACGTTTTAAGGATGGGAGCTTCTTACAATCCTGATTTTGATAGTAATGCTCTATTTATAAAAATGAACGGGCGTAAATTGTATGAAAATGTGTTGAAAACAGTTCCATCGACGATTAAGGATTGTTTGGATAAAGCAGCGCTTACGATTTCAGATGTTGATAAGGTGCTTATTCACCAGGCTAACGAAAAAATGGATGAAGCCATCCTCAGGGAGCTTTTTAATATCTATGGAGGAGAAGAACATAAGCCACTGGTTGATCTCATGCCGATGACGATTTCCTGGCTGGGAAATAGCTCCGTGGCAACGCTTCCTACACTATTTGATTTGATATTGAAGGGTAAGTTTGAAAATCAGCAATTTACCCCGGGAACTAATATCGTATTTACGGCTGTAGGCGCGGGTGTAAATATGAACGCTGTAGTGTACCGTATTCCTTAATAATAAAAGGAGGCAGTTCCTAAAAGACATAATAACAATAACGCCGGGGATATTATCTCCGGCGTTATTGTTATTATGCTTTTTAGCCCCAGGCTTTCGAACCAATTGGTTCTTATAACAGGGCCCCTAAGTAATGAGACAGTCTGCCTTCATTGAAAACGGTCTCATTAGGTATTGATTCTTTTTACATTTCCAGGTATACTTCCTTTAGTCCGCTATAGCAGGCAAAAAGGCCACAAATTACACCTTCTATTCCAGCGATGCATTTGATGGTAGCGCTTTGTGTCGCTTCTGCCGCTATCAATAGTATGAAAAGAAGAGTAAGGGTAGAAAAGACTATTTGTAAGTTTTTGCTCAACTTTAAAGTGACGATGAACAAAATGAAAGTAAATAATGCCCAAATTGAAAAGTAAGCAATCATTCCATTGGAGGATACCGGCGCTGCCATACCAGTTTTGGGAAAAACCAGCAGAAAGACCAGGGATAACCAGAAACAGCCAAATGAGGTAAAAGCAGTAAATCCGAAGGTGTTATTTTTCTTTGCTTCCATCACGCCTGCTATGATCTGTGCGATACCGCCATAAAAGATGCCCATAGATAAGATCATGGCATTCATTTCAAAAAATCCTGCGTTATGAAGATTGAGTAAAATGGTGGTCATTCCAAATGCGCATAGCCCTAAAGGTCCTGGATTAGCTGTCTGAATAGTAATTGGCGTTGAACTTTCGTTAGAATTAGACATTATAATTGTTGTTATGATTTTAGCATGTTTCCTTCAAACAGGTTTTTCAATGTCCTGTAGCAGTATGATAAGTAAGACGCCTCCTATGATTTTCACAAGATTTTCGTGGATGATGCGTGCATATTGTAAGACAGCATTTATTAATGCGCCTGCAGATAGCAAACCCTCCAACATGATATCATAAAAGGAAGTCTTTATTTTAACCCCTGAAAGAATCGGGCAACAAATAAAAAAAGTCCAAAATAGAATATGGCAGAACCAAAAAGATTTGAGAACGTGACTTTCGTCATATAATGGATAAATCCTAATGCAAATGGTGCTTGCATAGTAGAGGAACCGCAATAAATTGTAAAAATTCTTCTATTTCCAGAAATCCAGGTAGCTTTTCACCTGGATTTTTAGGCGCCGGGATTTGTCGGTTGGACAAACCCTAAAGTAAGCATGGAGGTTCGAGCAACCGAAAAAGAAGGGCAAAAATTGACTTTGATATAAAGTATAAATTGTTGTAAGCCAAATATTTTTAGCCGTTTCAAGTGTCCCTGACTGACAAAAACTTCGAACTAAATATGGGAATTTTTTAATGAGATTTACGGTTTGAGGTGAAGACACCTGTCAATTAGCGAATTGAAAGGTATTGAAGGAGGACTATTGTAAACTTGATGGTAAGGCCAACGGTTAAGTATTATTTTTGTAGGTAAAGCTATCCTGTCAATTTCCAACTGACAAGGATGGCATACAATACTTAAACCGATTTTTAAACAATAATGAGCCTGAAATACAAATCGATCAAACCCGATATATCACTTGCCGATTTTGTATCTGATTTTTGGTTGTTTCAAAACCTTTCAGAAAATACAGAAGAAGCCATAGCATTACCCGACGGGCGAATTGATATGTTTTTGTCTAAATCTGCTTCAGAACCTTTTACTATTACTGTTCTGGGCATAGGCACACGGCCTCACACAGCAAAAATTGTGGCTGGAACCCTGATTTTCGCAATCGGGTTCAAACTGCCAGCAACTGAATACATTTTCAATTTCCCATTTGCCGACTTATTGGATAATAAAAAATGTTTAGCCAATGATTTTTGGGGGTTTAATTCCGAAGATTTAAATGATTTTGATGCGTTTTGCCAAAAGGCTACTCAAAAAGTTAAGTCACTTTTACCTAAAGAAATTGACAGTAGAAAGCAAAAGTTGTTTGATTTAATTTATTGTTCAAAGGGTGAAATAACCGTAAAGGAACTTTCCGGGATGGTATTTTGGAGCAGCCGGCAAATCAATCGATACTTTAATCAGCAGTTTGGACTTTCATTGAAAATGTACTGTAATATTCTACGATTTAGAGCGTCGCTTGAACATATTGCTAAAGGAAGGCTTTTCCCCGAACTTGATTTTGCAGATCAAAATCATTTTATTAAACAGGTAAAAAAATTTTCCGGAGTGGTGCCCAAAGAATTATTCAAATATAAAGACGACCGATTTATACTATTATCTACCTTCTGCCAGCCATAATATTGCGTGGTAAATTTTAAAGCACAAGTTTATGTCAACGCAAAACAAAAAGCCACAACCTGGTTACGTGATTAAAATGGTAGCAAAAGCGGGCAAAGGTGATGAACTTCGTAGATTGGCGACAGATGGAATGAGAATCGCTAACAAGGGTGGACACTGGGTGCATTGCATCGCAGAAAATGAGCCGGATACACTATGGACATTTGAATTTTTTGAAAGCGAAGAAGCAAAAAAACAATATGAAGAAAGCGACCTTGCAGACACCCTGCGCAATGAAATTCTGGACTTGATAGAAGAACCGCTTCAACAGAATGCAATGCGCATTGACGTAATACCATTTTCTGCAAGCTGGTTGCCTGAGTAACTATTACTTATTTTATTTGTTTTCTGCAAGTCTCATCTCGTCGAAGCGTTCCGCTTCGTTCTAACAAACGCAAGCAACTCGCCTGCGTTTGTTTTGTACCCTTGAATGACAAAAAGGGCCACTTAAAATCAGAATTGGAAAAGGGGAAGTGTAAGGAATTATCTCAATCTAATCCCGATGAAATAATGAAGGGATATTTGAGCGCCGGAAGCAACCCGTTACAGATTTGCAGCAGTCATTTATTGCAGATCAATTACAATATTGGGAGACAATAATATTTATGATTATTTTATCTTGCCTGATCATTTATCAACATACTGATCAATTTATCCATTTCCTCGGTATTCTCCTTAGATTTACTCACCAATTTCAGCACAAGCATAGTCCGCTGTATATCCATCATATCCAATAAACTATGCTGCTTGTCTCTCAACAAATCTTCTGGCATCATTTCCAATATTCGGGCATAAAAATCAGCCATTACATAGTCTTCCTTTGAAGTATAATAGAATAGCCAGGACGTATAAAAATGCATAAATTCATTAATGTGAAATGAACTACGGTCACTATATAGCTCAAAAAGATATCTTTTTGACTTAAATACATCTGGCACTTCATCTATTCGTTCGTAAGCAATGAGGTAATCGGCATATATCGTTTTGCCTACTAAATAGTCTGGGAAAAGTCTCAAGGTTTCAAAAATTTCAGCTTCAGCACGATCAATATCGTCCAAAAGTAAATATGCATTGTACTGATAATTCCTAAACAGAGGGTTGTTTGGCCACTTTTTGATACAATCCTGGATCGTGGATAAAACTTTTTTTATCTCTTTGGAAGATACTCCTTTCTTTGTAATCTGGTTATATATCTTCTCAATAGCGACTCCCTCCTCTGGCGTCTTTATATATTCATTTTCCTCCCCGTTCTCATTCCAATCTACCCCCTTATCAGCTATGGATAGTTCATGAGTAATATCCAGCCCCCTTTCTTTCAGGCCAGGTTTCGTGATGGCCATTAAGAAGATATAAGAGAACTCTTGCAAAAACAGGCTATAATTTTCCTGGGTGAGGTCACTAATAAATGACCTCCAATCATCCTCTGTCCATAAATGACAATCCAGGAAATCATCATTCAATTCTTCATCTTCATCGTCCTCATCGTCCTCACCGAAATAATCTCCCCCTTCAATCAAGCCTTCTTCTCCTAATACGGTGTAATGATAATTCCCCTCACCAGCAAATTTTTTTAGGCAGGCTAAAGCTGACAGATTAGCATCTGAAGATGTTACAATTAAGTGAGGCAATCCATCTTTATCCCCGGTATGAATTTCTATCAAAGGAACTTTTTCATCATCCTCTTCCAGTAAATACTTTGTAATATTAACGAAATCCCGGTGCTGTGGAATATGATATTCTGATGCAAGTTCCTCTCCTGCAAATATGATGTTATGTGCCAGGGCGTATTCAATTTCTACCATTTCATTTTCCAGCCCATAGGTCTCTAACAGCTCCTCCATTTCCTCTTCATAGTGGTTAAAACCATAGAAGGTATCTTTAACACCAAGACATAACAAATCAACCAGGTAACCAGCAAAGGTGAAATTCCCATTTGTATGCTTTCGTATAATGATCACATGAGCAAACATGCTGCTATTCCAATCACCATTTACCAGACAACGATCTATTTTTAAGGTCCTGGCACGCGTTTTAATATATTTTTCAGGAGAAAGAGACTGATTCATTTTAAGTGCTATTCTATGTTTTAAACAACCTTTTGTGGATAAATCGCCAGCCCTATGCGTTAAATTTACGAATTATGGTGGAAGATATTAACCAAAGGGATATTGAAAAAAATTATTGTTCTATTTTCGTCATCACTGGTGGAGACTTATTAATCGCAAATATGTTATCAATATAGCGATCTATAAATCACAAGTCCATTAAATCGAAAGAACTTACATTGTATTCTCTACGCATGTTCTGCCGTCTTTAAATTTGAATAAAAGCCTGTAATATTATCATTTTGCTAGCAGCAACAGTCTTTTGTTTGTTTCTCTTATACTGCAAAATTCTGCGTTCCATTCTTCTCCTGCGACGAGGCCAAGCCATTGAATATATTCGGCTTTTTCCGGATGACTTTTTTTGTTTAATATTTTCACCATTTCATAATATCCAGGCAAACCACCAACATCTTCTGGCGGACATGCACCTTTTCCATCCAGACAATACGGGGCATTTAAGTCTTTTGCGAGCTTTTTTTCAAAGATGATCTGATGGTCCCAGCTATCTCCAAAATCATAGATATAGCAATAGGACTGACCTTCTTTTTTGAATATACGGCTTACCTTTGTTTTTCGTGCATCAATAGTTGTGATCTCTGGATCAATATCCTCTCCCGGGTAACCATAAAAAATTTTATCCATATAGCCAGTTTGGGAAAACTGAAACAGGTGACTGTTTTCCCAGCCGAATGCACCCTGAATTGCCATGTGTAATTGGTATAAATTATAATCGGCAGGAACGGCAATTCTTCTCCATACTAATGGATCACTTTTCTTTAATGTAATATGAAATTGGTAGATCATTTTCTCTCTTGTTTGTCTTTAACCGAAGTTTTCAGCAGCTGGTAATGTTGTTGCAAACGGCTGGCATATGCCACATCAGTATTGATAATGTCTTTGAAAATTTTGAGCCACTTTTGGGCAAATTGAGATTGAGTGGCAAATGTTGTTAATGCTGGTCCTTTCAATTCAATAAGCATTTCATCATCGCCCCCATCCATTCTTTGTAAAAAGAAAGATTTTCCCAGCCATAGCTGATTGTGGCTAAGTGTTTATCGAATGCCTGATTAACTACGTTAATATATACATTTCGACAATCACAATCCAGATCGGTGCAATACAGTTCGAGTAATGCATAAGTTCCGTGCGGAAGCCCAGTGATTTTCTCATCTACAATAGTTATCCCCCTGGTCTCCTTTTGAGCGATTTCCGGAAATAAATTACCAAATGCTGTATGCACAGTATTAAGGCTTTGATGAAACGCAAACTTCGGAAATTTTAGATAATTCTGGCAGTAATATATGGTGATGTAAATTATTATGCGATAATTAATGATTGAATAATAATGGTGTTGAAAATTAATGAGTTATGCTGTGGGCTGAATTTGTATAAAAGGGAAGACTCGCTTTAAGAGCGGGTCTTCCCTTTTATTTTGCCAGGACAGGGGAGGAAACGAACCCTATATTAAATGATTTGTCAACTCCGCATCCACTGATACTGCATTGAGTTCGCAATAAGTGTTAATTCAATTTAGCAGCATAGTTGGATCTAACATTTTTACCTATGTAGCTATTTAAGACTCGTCCAGCCCGCGCGAGTGATTTCATTTGTTCAACATGAGAGCTACCCGGATTATTATAATCATATGGGTATGTCGCCCCCGTATTAAATTGGACAGTTATTGAAGTGCTTCCAATTTCATATGAGGGGATACCTGAATCCCTTCCCAAATTTTGATAAGGTGTCATGATAATTTTTGGGGTGTTAAAAAAGCTGAATAATTACAATTTAACATCTCAAATATTATAAGTTGCACAACTAACTCCAGAATAACATTATTGTCCGAATTTCATTTATAAAACAAGAATAGTAACGAATCTCAATGAAAACAAAAACGCCGAAGGTATTACCTCTGGCGTTACACCCTTTTTCATCGTGCCCCAGTCGCGGAACGCTCTCGAACCAATTATTAAGTATGATCAGAAATTTAAAGAAAAATAAGTAAATCCTCCAGGTACAACAAATATAGAGAAGGCCCATTGCAATGGCTGGAAGGGCATCTTTATCATGTAGAAGTAGCCATGAAAAGCTTTATCCATATAGCCTTTTTTTGAAAACTTAAACAATGCTTTTCATCACCATACGTCTGTTGAAACGGACAAAGCTAAATGAATATTCTGCCTTATATATAAAAATTATGAATAATAAATTGTTGTTGCTAAATTTGTACCATTATCTTATTGGCCAATTTTATGCGTTACCAAATTCCAGCCTTTTTATACCGGGAGCAATACTGGCAAAAAGAATGATCAAGCCTACAGTCCTCTTACTATAGATTCATCTGCCACCCATATTACCCGTGTGAAATTTTTATTATGAAGAAGATACCTATATAGGCCTGAATTGTGGGGAGATCCTTTATAAGGAAGTAATGCCCGGTTTATAACAAGCAGTAATTCATTCAGACAAATAACACTATACTATGAACTACTTATTTTTATTTTGTATTACCTTATTAACAATAAGCTGTGATGCTCAGAAAAGTTCCAAAGATGTAGTAAAAGACTTCCTTTCTGCTATTGATAATTTTGATCTTATAAAAGCGAACAAGCTGCTCATTCCCAATGATGATAATCTTAAAGCATTACAAAATATTAAGAAATTTTCAGACGGTATGACTCCGTCTCAAAAGGCTAAATATATAAACAATAAAAAGCGGTATAATTATAGGGAAGATAAAACCTCAACAGCAGCAACTACAATTATTGCAACTAATACCCAGGGAGAGATGACTGTTGCCACAGTGTTTCACCTGAAAAAAGTGGGTAATCAATGGTTGATCGATAGTTTCATAAGCGATTAACCTGAAAAAACGCCTGGTTGTTAGTTGCGCAGTATTGGCAGTATCTATTTTTTATTATCGATCATAGCATTTTACGAAAAAAAAGGCGCTTATACATATGCTGGCCTGATTTCGTTTGCATACGTTTTTTGGCGAACGATTTCAGTATTGTCGATCTATCCTACAGATCCGTTGTTCGGAGATTGGGTGACAAACAGCCTGTTACTGACACTGCCTGTCAGCTGTTTAAGCCCGGGATATCCTTATGCAGCGCCGGATTCAATTTGGCCCATATTGCTGATTCAGCCAGGTGTCTTTTTTTATTGAGCTGTAATATTTTCAGGCTCTTCTTAAAAAAGAGAGTGATAAATTGATGATTGCTAAATGAAAAATCTCATGATCTGTGCGCTATTAATACTGATGGGAACATCAGTGATAGCACAGAAAAAATTATCTGCCACGGATAGCATTATTTTAAAGTTCCTGATCACGAACGGTCAGTTTTGGGATCATGCGCCGGAGGATACTACTCATTTGGCAAAGGAGTTGAATAGTGTCCTGAAGGAAAAGATAGCAGTAAAGGGTAATATCAGCATTATAGGATTTGCAGCCAATATCTCACATAGTCAAAGCTATGTCCTGTTAAAAGGAGTTACCTGGTTTACTATTATCGGAGATGATAGGATGGAAAATAATATTCTTAACCTGCAGAAGCAGCTGGATCGTTATAAGATCAGGCTGACGGATAAAGAGCGGCTGGCATGTTATGACTTATTCATTCATAATGTAATGGACAGGCCGGAAGGACCGCAGCTAATGCATGATGATGGGAGTATTAAGTAAATATTACAATAGGTTTTCAGCGTAAATGGAGCAACATATTATCAGATGCTTTCTTTTTTTCTTCGTTTGTTGCATAACAGGAAGCGAAGTGAAATTGCCGGGCAGGGAGATACCTGCCCGGACCTGCCATATGTGGTATATCCAGCTGGATCTCAGCGAGGATAGCACTTATACGTGTGCTTTGAGTATTTCAAAGCATACCAGTCACCCTTTCACTTCTTTATTACGAGTCTTTCCTCTTTAGTGTATTTTTATAGTTAGATCTGATTCTATCAACCAATTCATAATTTAAGCCACGTTTAGCATAATGTAACTCCTGTTGGATGCCCTTCCGGCTATCTCTTTTGGGCTATGTTCAGCTATTGCTTCCTGTCTGTCCTATTTAGTTGATCCTTTATGTGCAGGGCTGAATGCCCGGAATGCTTTGATATACAGCTGTAGCTTGGAACTAGTTAAGCCAATATCTGGCCTGTATACCGGTTTCCCCACTGTATCCAACAGGAAGGAGAAATCACCGGATGCATGCAGCTGTGCCACACCATGACATCCCTGGCAGCCTCCCATGGTGATTCGCTTTCCCTGGTACAACAGGTTCGTGCTATCGTTAAAGGGTGTTCCAATGCCACCGCCGTGGAAATTAGCCAATGTGGAATCAGATTCTATTACATAGTTAGCAAGGAAGTAATTGAAGGAGCTGGAATCTTTGGTAGGCTTGCCTTGTACACCAGTGAGGCGGTAGTATTGCCAGATGGACTTCGGGTTCCGTTTTTTCAATTGGTCATGTACATACTTTGTAGATTCATTTGCGATATCAGTGATGGGATGCAGGCGTTTATATGTCTGCAGTGGGCCACTATCATTCCCTTTACTATTCAGTGTCACCAGGCCCATATTAGCATCTTCTACATCTACCTGTTCAAAAGTAGCAAACACAAAAGCGGGATAATTGCGGGTTTTGTGAATGATATGCAGACCAATCAGGCCGTAAGTATCATTTACATAAATAATGCTATCTCCTCGTAAGCTATAGGTAATAACAGTACGGGTGAAGAACCTTGAGGGATCATCTTCCGTTGTCAGTCTTCTCCAGGCGGTTTTAATTTCAATACTGCCTGGGCCTGCACCCTGGCTGCCGCCACAGGGAAGGCAAAGGATGTTCTTACCGGGAGGACAATCGCAGGGAGCACCTGTTCCGTAATAAGCAGCAACGCTATCCTGGATCAAGCGGGTGGTATGGGTGGTTGCTGCCAGTAAACGGGCCTTGGTTGGATAATTATCATAAATATATTGATACTCCTGCCTGTTCACTTTTGCCTGGTAAAGTACCTGGTATTGTTGCTGGTATTTGTTCACATGCGCAAATACATCACAAGAGCCAATCTCATTATTCTCGTCCAGGTTATGGAAGAGCTTAAAACTGGTTTGTGCATTCTGCGGATAGAGCTGGTCGCCGAAGCTGTAATGAGGCGGATTGTCGAAAGGGAGCATCTTGTCGCTGTAAGGCCGTAGCTCTGAACGGTGCGCATATGTTTCCCAAACTACCAGATCAGGAAAAGGGAGCTTGTCAGACGCGTAGGACCAGGAGGTATCAGGGTAATCGCGTTTGTTATTTTTACTGTATGAGGACTTCCAGTTCAAGGCAAGGAATTCATTCCATGCAAAAGAAACCAGCTGTGCCGGCGTAGCGTTACTATCCAGTTCAACCGGGGGGAATGGACTGAATACAATACTGCTATCAAAGGAAGATGCCTGCTGTGTTACAGAAGTGGGGCTACCGCAGCCCATAAAGATCAAACAAATAATGAGAATAGCGTGGTTGTAGAGGGGGCGTTTCATAATTTTGAGGGTTAAAGGATAATTGAAGGAACTACTTTACACAAACAATATATCATTTCATAATTGTAAGATATTGAAAGTTTTTAAAGGAGTGAAATATATTTTCAGCGTCAAACTACTTTTAATTCAGGCAGCACTTAGTGGGATTAAATTGCAGCTCCCAGGCATAATCTGCTGGGTTTCCACAATCTACTCCATCAAACCGTTTGTGGCGATTTATAACACACAGCTTTCTTATAAATCTTCTTCAGCGGGATATATGACTCGTCAATAATGAGAGTAATACTTTCTGACTTTTTTGCCAGGCATGGGTTTTCAAAGAAAATCCATGCATGTACTCCATTTCCAGACCGGGATTGTTCAAGGTAGGCGGCCATGTTTTTCTTCCAACAATGAAATCAAAACTTCTGGCTGCCATTACCCCAGTTTTCATTGCAACTGATTTTGATATAATTTATAGCTATTCTTGTTTGTTTTTTAAACTACATAGTGCCCAATTTATCATATCAGCAGATGAGGTAAGCCCATCTGCTGATATGATAAGAACAATATGATCGTAGCCTACCATTAGGATAGGCTATTATTAGCAGCCACCAGAAGGGATTGCAGCTATCGATCCTATATCCTGTTTGTAGTCAATGATTGGAAAATCTGGTACGAAAAAATATAAGATTACTCCGTTCATCCGCTTGGGTAAATTAATTTTGAACAATTGCCGTAAATAAAAAGGAACCTCTCTGTTAAATATACTGTTGCTTTAGTCTTAATTGTGTTTGGGCAATAATAATCCGTGCCAGTTTTCCAGGAAAACTGATACGCCAACGTGGAACCTGAGGATGCTCCAGGTGTTCACTAAGCATTATAAAGGTGACTATGATCATAGCAAGATTGTGACCGTGCGGTAATAACATGGGAAATAACATAATTGCCCAGCCAGAACCAACACAGTATACACCGTGCATTACTCCAAAAAGTAACGCATCCTGATAGCCTTGCCATCCATATGCAGCCAGGATTTTGTGATCATGCCCACGGTTAAGGTATTGCTGTTTGATAGGAGAAAATTGCCAGATGATTGCGATGATCCCTAGCCCGATTGCCGAATAATATGAATTGGGCATCAACAGTTGAAGTCCAAGTCGTGCAATAATCATAACAATGCCCGCCATCATCCAAACCGTTGTATAGCCTAATACAAATAGCAGCGCTGACAAGAAACGACGGCGTCTGAAGCTGAACTTGTAGATGTGCTGGATGGGTGTAATCAACTTTGGAAGCATCATGGCTATGACCATCAATCCCCAGCCGACTAATTGCGATGAAAATGGATTCATATCAAGCAGCATTTTTAAGGATGTTCCAGATGGGCCTGAGTCTGAAACATGACAATGTTCTATGGTCATAATATGACCAGGATTCATTATAAGCAACACCCAAACAAAAATGCTGATGAATACGATTAGCAGATTGATTTGAATCCGGGTTCTCCTTGAAAGTTTCATAAATAATGCTAGGATTTTTTCTCTACACGATAAATTCCTATACGACCTATTCTAATTTCATCGCCATCAGGAATGGGGTTTTTAGCCTTTATCCTGATATCCAGTGAATTTAGATCAACAACATTGTTTTCGAGTTGCAGATCGTCAATGATATTGGTAATATTGATCTTGAAAGTAAGACCAGCATCACCATGAATGCCATTTTTAATCGATGCAGCGAGAAGGCCAAAAAGAGAAATGGACTTAACAAACTTTTGATTTACATAAATCGAAAGAAAGTTTGCATCTCCACCGCCTTTAACACCTTCTAGTTGAATGAAAATTTCATCAGGTATATCATTAACAGACGCTTTTAGAAAGCTCTTTGAAACTGGTTTCCACGCATTAGTATCGAGCAAAACAGTTGTATTCACTTCACCCTCGCTTAGTTTAAGTAGATCACTGCTTGCTCCCACTAATTCACTATTCGTTATCTTCGGCATTTTAATATCTTTTAAAGTTCCGATTACACCTAATTTATTCAGTCTTCCTAATATATTTTCACGCACCTTCTTCGGTGGAGTCTTATCATAAGACGTTAACGACAAATCATCATAACTATAAGAATATATAGATCCTGAGTATTTCAATTCCCTGGTATTAATTACATCTTCCGGTGAGTAATACCATGGAGTGCCGGCTGCATCCAAAGGCATGGCAAATAATGAATTGCCTTGTGATGAAGGTCCTGCCAGCCAACTGGACTCAGTAGAATTTTCGTTTTCCCCAGTTACATTCCATGCTGTCCACATACGATCAATATTCGCATGGTGCAAATAGAAAACCGGATCAAGTGCTGCTGTATCTGGTACGCCCATCAAGCCAAGCATCTTCTTATTATTTTGACCACCTACCATACCGTGTACAAAATTATGAGGATTTTGTTCAAGGTCGCCGGTTTCCGGTGAATTAGGATCGTGACTGAATTCGGTTTCGCCGCCACCATAATAATAGCCATATATGTCACCCGGACCTGGTTGGGCAGGAGTGGAATCCTCGGAAAAAATCGTATCCCATTGACATTCATCATTGGCTTCATTTTCACGATTTCCTACATCTACACGTAGTCCATACCTCTGTGGTACTAACAAAGGGTTAGGTGTATTATCAGGTAAAAACTGAGCAGTGAATGCGGGCGGAATTTTGTTCTCAGATTTATTCAGGTAATTCCAATATGGCAATGCCCAGTCGGCAGGACCATTTAATTGATTAACTATTATATCACGAAGAATGTTTTCAATTGCAACTAAATAACCTCTGTGCCAGGGTAGAAAATACCATGTACCATGCTGGCACTGGTTCCAGAAAAGGGTGATTAAATTTTGAGAGGGAAGCGTATTTAGTTGTGCAGTAGGAGAAATGTATGAGATATTTACCCAGTTCAAATAGGTGTAATCAGGGAGTGGCGGTGGAGGCGGTATCGGGTTTAATAGGAATTCGCCATGAATTGCGGCGTAGAACCACCAACTATTAGGATGATTAACAGGAAGCGACTGCATTACGTGGACAGCCTTTGCATACCACAAAAGGTCTGAATTGTCGAATGTGCCGTTGTTATTCCAGGCATTCCTTCTTGTAAATGTTGTCATGTATTATTTTATTTAGGATTAAATCGGCATTTGAATGCAAGAGATCTATATTGAATATGCTGCCAAAGGGCGAGACATACAATAGAATGGATGCAGCAGGCAAGAACGTCCGAAGTTTTCGATAGATGAATAGGGTGAAAAATGCCTATGTCATTATGCTAATCTGATAAGCTTACTTTTTTATGTCTCTGAACAAGACATTTATGCTACCTCAATTCCGATCAATGATACATCAGTATAAAGAATAGGTGAACTGTTAAATAGAGGGCCATAATGAATAATTACTTTGCGTTGTGGTTTTACAGCCATCATTTGGGTAATTGCAATTTATTACTGTTTGAGGTAATTAAAAATACCAAGTAGTTTGTATTTTTTTAGGTGGCAGAATACTTTTTCCGTCATTAACCGGATAATCGGCTAAGACAGCAAAATAGGTTTCCAGGGTACTGATTAGGATTAATGCTGTGCATATTTACGGCAAAGCGATATTGGGCTAACCGGGTTTATCCTAATTGAATTGTAACAGCAACTCAGGAAGGCTCACCAGATTATGTGGGCCCAGCTACTGAAGTAGAAAAAGAAGTTATACGCCCGCATCCAATTGACGTTTACAATCTATATAAACGATAAAGACAACTGGAAATTTTCAATAATGAAGAACAATGAGGAATTACCTGATTCATATAACCTGAATTAGGCATTGGATTAGAAATGCCTTCACATGCTGATGAAGTCAATAACATTGTAAACCGAAATGGTTATATTTTAATTCCTGAGCCAATAGACGGGTTGATGTGGACGTAAATAGCAAGAAGAAGGTGAAAGTGGAGCCACATTTTATGACAGTATCAAAATACCTTTTCATGAACTATGAAAGAAGAGTGCATTGCTGATAAGCAGGGAGAAGAACAAATTTGTAAGTACACAATATTCCTTTTGCCCCGGCATTTGCTTTAAGGACTATTTTTTGTGATGGAGAAATTCATCCATAGTTTGATATTTTAGTATTAAGAAAAAGAGGGTGACTCATTTATTGATGAGACACCCTCTTATTTCTGAAAATGGTTTTCATTACCGTTGGTGAATTCCCTCTTTCATGAATATTTTTATGTGGTTGGATCAAAAGTATTTTGAGAATATTGAGCAATTAATACATTAAAATTCTCTCCACCAGGTACCCGAATTAAATCCGGGTAATGTTACTTTTGATGCCACCTTTTTTTATGGATAATATTTTGAAAGCCTTCCATTATACCAGGGAGGCTTTGGCTTTTATAATCATTACACCAGGGTAGCCAGGGCTTCTTTACTAAAACCTTTCAGTTCAGTATTACGTTCGTCTTTAATCTTCACGACCCATTCAGCATCTGCCAGCAAAGGACGTCCTACGGCTGCGAGGTCAAAATCACCGCGATCAAAACGACGTAGCAATTCATCCAGGGAGCTGGGGGAGGAGCTTTCACCCTTGAAAGCGCCCATGAAATCACTGGAAAGGCCGATAGAGCCAACCGTGATTGTCGCTTTACCCGTCAGTTTTTTAGCCCATCCTGCGAAGTTGAGGTCATCGCCTTCGAATTCAGGTTCCCAGAAACGGCGTTGGGAGCAATGGAAGATATCGACACCTGCATCAGCCATTGGCGTTAACCATGCTTCCATTTCGGTAGGGTTAGCGGCGAGTTTGTGATTGTATTCGGTGGGTTTGAACTGGGAGAGGCGCATAATGATGGGGAAGTCTTCTCCTACTGCTTTTCTCACCTCTTTGATGACCTCAACGGCAAAGCGTGTACGATCTCCGATGGTATGACCGCCGTATTTGTCAGTGCGTTTGTTGGTGAGGGCATAAAAGAACTGGTCAATGAGATAACCGTGGGCGCCATGGAGTTCGACGGTATTGAAGCCAAGGCGTTTTGCATCAGCGGCAGCCTGGGCGAAGGCTTTTACGATATCGGCGATATCTTCTTCGGTGAGGGTCTTGCCATTGATACCTTCGGGTGCTAAAATGCCGGAAGGGCCTTCAAAAGGAGCAGAAGGTAGCCAACCAGATGGATGATTAGGTTGAATACCCTGGTGCCAGATTTGGGGTGCCATAGCGCCACCGGCAGCATGTACCTCGTCGATAACGTGTTTCCAGCCGTTGAGAGCTTCGGTGCCGTAGAAATGGGGAACGCCTGGGTATGCGTTGGAGGAGGGTCTGTCGATAACGGTACCTTCGGAGAGGATGAGGCCAACCTGGCCCTGGGCTCTGCGTTTATAGTACTCGGCTACGTTTTGGCCGGGGATCCCGTTTGGGGAGAATGCCCTGGTCATGGGAGCCATTACTATTCGATTCTTGATATTCAGCGACTTAAGTTGGAAAGGCTGAAAGAGGTTATTTGTGCTCATCATTTGGATCATTTACTTTAGCAAAGGTATCGGAAATTTCCGATATACAAATAAGCTGTAGGGAAAATAAAATTTGTTTGGAATTAGAAAAAATTACATACATTTGCAACCCGCAACTGAAGGACAGTTGTGATTGCCCAGATGGCGGAATTGGTAGACGCGCTAGACTCAAAATCTTGTTTCGGCAACGGAGTGCAGGTTCGATTCCTGTTCTGGGCACAAAGGCGGAAAGGTCGGAGTTATCTCCGACCTTTTCTTGTTTTAGGGGGTCAAGGTCCGCTCTGGACCGCGTTATCAGCTCTAGTAGTACATGAGGTTCGGCGGTTCGAAGTTGATTTTCTGAGAAAATTAGTTTTTCAGGGAATATCGAACCAATGATTTGTTTTTTGCCGATTGGGGAGGCTGTAACGTAGCGGGCGGCTATGTTTTTTATGATTTCTCCTCCATGGGATAAGTATTCCAGATAGTTATCCTTAGTTGATAGCAACTTCGTTTTCCTCCTTTCAAGTTCTTCTATCTTTCTTATTAGATCTGTCTTTATGTCCTTAAATTCTTCTGCCGTAAACTCATCATCTAATCTCATAGAACGCGCATTTTGTATTCTTTGATAGTACTTGTCAATATCGGTCTGTATGGTTCTTAATTCTAGCTCTTGTTTCTTATTGTCAGTCTGTAGGGCGGTGCGAATAATTTGACAGTAGTAGTCAATGATGGGAGCATTCACGGAAATCTTGCTTAGTTGCTTTATAAAGATCTCGTTGGCTGTTTCAGCCCGAAACCGCTCCTTGCATAGTTTGACTGACTGGCAGTGGTAATAATAGTATACACCTCCATTACCACGGGAACCACTTCCACTTAATGGTTTTCCACAACGCTGGCAGATCAAAAATCCCCTAAGAGGTAGGTGAATATCGATTTCCGTAAAGGCATTAACCCTCACCTTACGTTTTTTGCCCTTCAATACATCCTGAACGTCATCGTATAGTTGTTCTGACACAATAGGCTGATGAATCCCTTTTACGCAATGTGCTGCCTCGTTCTTGTACGCTGCAAGAAAGACTTTGCCACAATACACAGGGTTACGTACCAGGCTCCAAAACTGGCTACGCCCAATCTTTATTCCCTTCTGGTTCACCATACGTCTAAGCGTGTCAATATCCCAGATTCCCCTGGATAGCTCCTCAAATGCCCATTTAACGATATCTGCCCTTTCATTGGGAATAAGCAGCGGCTTATTATGCGCATCACGCCCATTCTTATAGCCCAATGGGGCAATGCCTAAATAGCGCCCCTCCTTCTTGGCCTTTCGCATACCATGTAAGGTATTCAATGCCCTTCTGTCATTTTCCACCTCTGGTGTAGTCAGGTAAATAGCCAACATAATTTTACTCTCCGGAATTTCCATATCCAAAGGCTGCTCTATGGACTGAGGCTCTACAGCATATTTCCTTAACCTGCCGATCATTTCATAAGCAGCAGCTACATTCCTGGAAAACCTATCCCATTTGGAGAATAAGATCAAATCCACAATACCTTTGTTCTTGCTGACTACATTTAACATCTTCTGGAATTCAGGTCTGTCAAATGTTTTAGCGGAATGATCTTCCCGGTAAACGCCGATGACCTGAATATTTTCTTTTTCACAGTAACGCATTAGTACATCTTCCTGATGAGAAAGACTGTAGCCATCAGCCTGTTCGTCTGTGCTTACCCTGGGATATAGGAATGCTTTTCGTTGAGTGATCATCATCATATGGTTTAATGTGAATAACTGGTGTATCGTTTCTTAAAGATTCTTCATAAATGGTAAGGTCAATGGCAGCTAACCGATATATGAAATCAACAATCAGGGTAACTTCCTCATCTGTATAAGCATATATATCTGCCTGTAGCAATTGTCTTGCGTCATCTAATGTTAGCTTAATGGGTAAATGGTGTTGGGCTTCCTGTTTCATGCTGATGATATATAAAACAAAGGTAGACCACCGTAAAATGCCACTTTCCCATTTAGGTTGTTTTAGGAAGAATTATGCTGAATTATGTTGAAATTTGTCGAATTATGTCAATTTATGTCACTACACTCAGTAACAAAAAATAGAACATACTAAACGCATGTTCTATTGATTACGAATTGATTTCTTATTAAAAACAATTCAAAAATTTTCACTTCAATTTGAAGCCACAGGAAAAATGGTTAATATAATATTGAAGGCTAGTCACATTCTACGATATCCACCATGTGCACGTTATAGTATTTACAGAGATCACTGAACCTATTCAGGCCAAAGTTTTCATATTGTCCTTTTTCTAATTTACTGATTATACTACGAGACATTTTTGTTGCCTTTGCAACAGCCCTTATACTTTTTCCATTACTCTTGCGTAAATCACATAATTTTTTTCCTATACAAATTAGGTACTTCTGCGCCCTTTCGTTGAGTTCAGTGTTTTTGAAATTACGTCGGCTCATTTTTTATCATATTTTAATGGAAAACTAATTGGCTGATTACTTTCCAGGCTAAGTCGCTTCTTGTCATAAATCTCCTGAGCAATACTTAAAAAATCAGCCACCCTTACCCTCAATATATTTGCTACCTCTACAGACACAACGTATTTATCATTATACCTGGATTCTGAATATGCTCTATTCAAAATATTAAAGAGATCCGTTTCCTCCTTTGTCTGACGAGGAAATACCATTGTAAGAGCTTGTGAGAAATTGCCAATCAGCCCCAACAACCTGGATATATTATGTGTAGTAGGTCGAAATCCCATCATAACCCTCAGTACAGCAGCACAGGCATGCTCTACTGACTGATGCAGGTCAAAAACAGCCTGTTCATACCACCCATTAGTAAAACAAAAGTCCGCTGTAGTTAAAAATCGCTGAGACATTCCAAAATATCTATTCCAGCTATCATTAATCAAGTCTTTCAAATCAGAACAATCACGTTCATTTGCTGCTCCGGGCATTACCGATCCATCAATGTTAAATAATATTGTACCCTGATTATATACCGCTGATATAAACCTGCTGTTATTCTCGAAAGCATTATTAGCAGTTTCCAAATGCTGGGAAATTATAGCAACATTAGCACCCAATGATGTCGCACATTGCTCTGTAAGATCAGATATTTCATGGTTTGATCGCTTCTCATTGCTATTAGTCAAGATCAAAAGATAGAAAGTGGGAATAGGTTTATCACCAAACATATTTGGCTCCCCAAAACAACTCCAATGATTTATGGTATTTATACGATACCCATAGCAAATAATCTTTGCCGGATTAATAGCATTCACAATATTTTGAACTAACTGCGCTAGTAAATTCATGTGGAGCTTTGGCAGATTTTTGAAAGTAATTGTGTCCATATTGTTTAATTATTGTTTAGTTGTTATGCTGGATTGTGAATCGATCATGAATAAAAATGAAGTTCCGCGCTTATCATTCTTACCAAGTAAAAGATCGCCCCCTAGTAGAGTTGCATATAACTTGCTGACATAAAGACCAAGCCCTGTACCTGAAAAGCCGACTTCAAGAGATTGAAATGGTTGAAATAAAAGGTGAATTTTTTCTGCAGGAATACCCTTTCCATGATCAGTAATTTGGAATAAAAGTCGTCCATCGCTCAGGGAACTGACACTAATAGAAATACATGTACCGGAAGGAGCAAACTTAAAAGCGTTATCAATTAGGTTTTTTACTATCTGGCCTAATTTTATCTCATCTGTTGTTATATAATCCGGAACCGTTGTACGGAAATGTGCTTTAATTTTTACAGAACTCAAGGTTGATATAAGGTCATACTGGCGAATCTGTAATTTTAACCAGTGGCGAATATTGATTCGGGCTGGAGCCATTTTAATTGCCACATTATCGTTATAGAATCTGCTTGTAGCCATCATGTTATTTAAAACATGCAGGACATTCATACTCAAAGCATTAACATGAGAGAGATAAAAACACCTATCTTCCTTACTCTCATTCTCGCTCAAAAGCATTTTGCTAACTGTACATATACCTGAAATCTGAGATCTCATTTCATGAGCAAGCATTCCTATAAAAAGATGTGTTGAGAGGATACCATTTGAAGGAACGGCTTTAGATAATGTGCTAATTCCTAACATAAAAAATATTTAGAGGGTAAAAGGCATAGAAAATCTAATCCTATAGCGGGATATAATCTTAACAAGATAACTGGAAATTTTTGGGAAGTTTTTGGGAGGAACGGGCAAAATAAAAGGTGCAGGCAATTCTTACCGGCGCTGAAGGGCTACGACACCCGTGACTCCAAATAAGAACGCCCACACCCATAGTGTGAGCGATTTACCTTATCACCTGGAGTCCTTGAAAGGTCGTAGTTTTCAGCACCAGACATAAAGCAAACACGCTTATAGTATTTTTGTGTTCGCGAAATTACAATTTTCTTTAACAAGTATTGTTCAATATCATTATTTTCATGCGAATACAATTGAGATTAAATAAACATAAAATGGTTTTATTGCTATTTACATAACAATAATAATCATTTTTATTTTATTAATTGTTATTTATTTGATTAAATAAGACTATTTAATGACTATAAAGTAACTTTAATGACTAATTTCCAATTAGTTAAATTTGCTTATAGCCATATAAGAATGAAAAAAACAGAATACAATAGGATAAAAATAGTGTTAGTCGAAAAGAAAAAGACTAATAAGGAGTTAGCAGCCTTTTTGAAAAATAAACCTGAGACGGTTTCTCGTTGGTGTACGAATGATAGTCAGCCCAATATAGCAACGCTGTTTAAGATTGCGAAATTCCTTGGGGTGAAGGCATCTACATTGTTAGTAGATCAAGATTAATTGATAATATATAATTATTGGAAAGAATATCTATTGGCTATAATCGGCAGTAAATTTACACTCCTTTTATAAATGGCTTGGAAATTTATAACCCCGTTGCGTTTTCGGCACCAACTCAAATAAATTAATAATGCAATCTCATATTTTAATAGAAATTACACAGAATGACCATTTTTCAACCACAACCACCTAGAGACAGTAAAAGATTTGAATATCTATTATACGATCTATTGATAAAACGTAAGATACCATATCATTTAAATGTTTGGGCAAACATGGGCATGGACAAAAGGGGATTGATATACTATTAGTTAGAATTTACGATAGTTCAATCATGACAAAATAATGTACCCCTTAGCAAAACTAAAAGACATATAGAAATCCAGGTAACTCATCTGTAATGTTGCTGGAATCAGGAATGGTTGTAGATATTGAGAGGCCCATTATGTCCGTATCTTCCGGTGTGACATCTCTGTCGTAGTATGCTTCTATCTCCAATTCCGCAGTTTGTGTTGTTTCAATCTTGACTTTCGCCCTGCTTTCTTCAAACCCATAATATTTATCATCTTCCTTGTCATAAATACTAGTTGAATAATCATCATAAGTTGCATCTATCTCACATTCGATGTCATAGTCAAATTGAAAAATATATAAGCCATCATTTTCCTTATCTACTATCGAGAAGTCATGTAATTCAGTATTTAAAACCTTAATGCTATTTATTGTTATATCCCACCAAATTTCATCCTTCACCTTATCTTTGAATGTTTTCTTTAACTTTTTAATGATTTGATCTCGTGATATTTCAAATAAGCCAGAGAGCCAGTCAGACAAATCTTTATCATACTGCTTGTTGATTTTGTCCAAGATTGTTTTAACATCAGAAATTGGAATCAAATTATCTGACAAATACCCCTTAAAATCAGCATCATCACTAATTACATACATTTCCTCTCTTTTTTCCGAACACCAATTATCCAACGCAGACAATACAATAGCGTCTGGAAATTCATATTTTTTCTTGCCTGCAGAAAAGGGCTTTTCTTCTTTAAAGTATTTAGTAATTATTGTTTTTAAATTAGCGTATTCATAAGGGATCATTTCAACATTTCCATTCTCAATAAATTCGTCTAACTCTTTTGATAATTTAGCAAAATCTAGTTCAAGGTCTAATTCCGGCAATTCAATATATGCCCTGAAATCAGGCAGATTTCGTAGTATTCTTGCTCTCTTTGAAATATTCTCTTTAAATCTGTTTATTTCTTGCCTAGCATTAATTAGATCCCCTTTTATGTTACTCTGTATCTCACTTTTGGTAATTTCAGTCAGAAAAAGATTTACAATATTAAGGCTGCCCCAATGGGCTAGCCGTTGAAGATTTTTACTTTGAAAGAAATTATTTGAAACAAAAGCCTGTGTGTCGATAAAGATATTTCTGGTCTTCAACATTGATATAAATGTTATATTATCAAAATTCTTCTGAAAATCGGTATTTCTGATCAAAATGCAAAAATAAAAGTGTAGACGCTTTTACATTTTTTGATTCTATCGTAGGTAGGGATGGTATTTTTTATGAAACCGCCGGCACGCTGGGTCAAGGTAGCCAATTGTCTTAAAAGAAACTTTGCAGCACCTGCTGCAAAACATCTTTAGTTAATTTGGCCATCGGCCTTTTATGAAATAAATTTTCGTGATAATAATTACCAAAATAATATTGATAGAATTCCGTTTTATTGGTTCCCAATAAATCAAATAATGAAAAAAGTGCTTTTGACTGGCCCTTACTATACCTGTCCGCTTTTAGTACTAATTCACCGACAATATCTGTATGGGAATTATAGATGTCTTCCAATTTGAAAAGATTGGTATTCCCTTCTTTAAGATTATGAGTTCCATCACTATTTCTTGTTCCGAAAATTTTTCGATATTTAGGAGAATAGGAAGGAATATCTGACTGCAGTACTATCTTATAATTTCTCGGATCACTGATATTCGGATGCAGCCCTGAAATAACCACTCTGAAACTACACCCATTATCGAAGCCTTCCAAATAGGGATGCAGATGCGTCTGATGAGTGATAATTGTCGCCGTTTTCAGATTGGCATTACAATAATAACAAGAGGGTACTAAGTTAAAAAAACTCAGTGCTAAAAAAGGATGTTTTGATTGCGGGAAAAAGTGATCGAATGTTGGTCTTATAATATGCTTGCCGTTTTTATCAATAACCGTATTAATGTAAATCCTGTTGCAATAAGGACACGAATTGATCCCAACAGAAGATGCAATGTTGTAAGCAAAATCGTCAAAGAAGGCATAATCGATTATATCATTGATAATCGGAAAAATAGTATTTTGGTGTTGGCCGTAATTGATATTAAACGTGCTCTGTACATCGGAATCGGCATCATAGGAGTTTATGGCATGAATTAATATCAATTGTCTCAAGTTGTCTACATTATCTAAGAATTCCAATAAGCCAAAAATGGTTTGTTCATGGTCGTTCACCCATTGGTATACATTCGCTGGAACTAAATTGCCAAAATGCGCCAGAGTTTTCATCTTATTATGTTCTAACAAAAAGTTGGCAATTCGCTTCTTTGTTTTTCCGTGTAACGTGTCATTTTGTAGGGCATTTAGTGTACCACTTCCGTACAAGAAATTGAATACTTTTTTATAAAAACGGGCCCTTTCGAGGCATTTAAATTTGACCTGATCAAAGTATTCCTGTGCTACCTGATCAAGATTATGAGTCTCTATTTTGATCATCTGATTTCTGATTTCTGATTTTTTTAAGCATGTCTAACTCGGCAGACCGGTCATCTATTATTTTATTGATCAGGTTAAAATCGGCTCTTGAAGCTATTAGTTCCAGGATCTTGGTTTTAATGAAGCTTTCGCCAACTAAACCCACCTTGTTCTTATAGGTATTATTAAATCTCTCTATAGTAATTATTTTCTCTTTCTTTATTTCTTCGATCAGATTTACAATGAATAACCTAGAATATTCCCCCATTAGACCATCAGACAGAAAAAAAGAATCTGTAAATAGTTCGTGAATATTTGCACCAAAAGTTTCAGTTTGGATTTCATTGTCTGCGACAATGCACTGCCCGGTGATGTTCTTCTTTAGGAAGAGTAAGTTTTGCTTGGGAAGATCAGAAACAATAAAAGGCGAATGCGTAGACAGGATGACTTGTACTTTATTATTGGAAAAGATAAATTTGAGACCATTCACCAAATCGTTTATATAATGCTTCTGCCATTGCGGATGGAAATAAAGATCTCCTTCATCGATCAAAAGCAGCAAGGGCTTCTGCCTGATTTTCTTTTTAATTTCATACAGACGTGAAAAATGGTTCAGCAGTGCTTCTTCACCCGTGCTTAATCCATCGCCCCAGTTAAAGTCTAAAAAACTGGTTTCCTCTCCATAGTTGAAGTCGAATATAATGTCGAGCAAGTTCCATAATTTATCATCCACTTTAAATTGGAAACTTGAAAAGTCATTGCGATAGATCGGGTCGTCCTCTAAGGTTACTTCTGATAATGCAGAAAATAATTTCGTTCCTAATAGATCATGTATAAGCTTAGATTTTTCGGTTTTGTTTTCCTCATTAATTGCCAACCCATCCATAATCCGGCCTATCTCTGCAAATAATTCGACGGATGTTTCCAATAAGCTTTGAATCGTGCCATTAATGTCCCCTGGTGTATAGTGATTGGTTTTAAATAAACGATACCTCAGCGCATAGTAAAATGCGCTGAGGTAAATGAGGTCATAAAATGCTTTTTTTTTGTCTTTATACTGAAATAGTTTATCCCCGGCTCTTTTGTGGAATGCTTCCAGATTTTGTCGGTCTATAAAGAAATTTGACCGTTGAAAGTTTTCTAACAGATATTCATAATCTTCAAAATTGCACCGGATCACAATCGTCGTAGGCAAATTGGGTAATCTACCTGTTTTTCTTTTATTGGCATATGCAATAAACCGGATATTACTTCGCAATTCATTTTTGTAGAAATCTCTCAAATGAGAGGGATAAGGGTCGATTGTTAAGGCCGGCTTCTTTTTATTACCCTGCTTTACCGCACTCCTTTCGACAGACAAAATATAATGTTGAAGACAGTCGTCCAAACGCTGTCTGGTAGACTGATTCAATATTCCGTTGTAGACTTCTTCTCTATGGCTGTCAAAATTGCTACTCAGGAAAGCACAAGGAAAATTAGCAAATTCAAAATCCAGCCCCCTTGTTTTACCATGCTCCCCAGCTAACGTTACCAATGAGTATGGCTTTGCCTCTGCCACAATATAACGCTCCTGAACCTTTTTTGTCCCTTGAAGAATTACATTAAGCGTAACCATACTGCTTAGTCCACCTTTCTGATAATAATAAGTATAGATAGTATTTTTGTCCAGGTCAAGAAATGAAAAAATAAGGGGAGAAAGTAAGCGAGGCAACTGGCCATACATCATTTTCAAACAATGCATTAAAGTAGATTTACCGGAACCGTTCTTTCCGACAATTCCCGTAATGTTGGATACCTGGGGCGGAAAAATGTTTTGATAATTTTCATTTAAACCAATTTCTATTATGTATGACCTACTTTTACTATTTCCACTATCAGTTATCGTGAAATCAAACTGTCCGCTAAAATTAAAGGGTTGTTGCCGGATTCTCCTGAAGTCTTCTATCCATAGAAATAATAATTCCATATTGTGGGCAAAGTTTTGATTCCTAAGGTATAAATATATATCAAAGAATACGCTCTTTATATCATTTATAATCTATACCCTTAAAGTTAATATTATTTTCCATGGCCTAATTCCTATAGAATTCCCTTTCATCGACAAGGGTATATATTATTTTTTTAATACAAATAAGCTTACCGGTTGGATCAAAACCAATACAGCTCACCCAAACCGTGTTATAAATTTCCACCACCATTCCCTGCATTATATATGCAAAAGTTCCTTTGCATCTTTAAATGGCAATTCATCTTTTATATGTGCCATGTTTTTATCAATATAATTGCATAGACTGTCTTATTAGTCTTCTGCTACTTGACATGGTCCGTCGTTGGGCCAAAGAGCATGACGAAGCAGGCAACCGCAATTTCCCGGGAAATGGGAAGCAGGATCTCACACCAGAGCAGAAAGAGATCCAGGAGCTTGAGAAAGCTTTACAACAAGCAGAAATGGAAATCAAAATCCTAAAAAAGGCGGTAATCATCTTCTCCAAGGAAGACAACAAATATTCAGGTTCATAAAGGACCATCAGTCAGAATTTGATGTTGAGACGATGTGTATGGTTTTCAAAGTAAGTCGCAGTGGTTATTATAATTGGCTTACAAGGAAACCATCTTTACTTGTCAGAAATAGGGAGCATATTAGTGAAAAGGTTGAAATAATCTTTCATCAAAGTAAAGGTCGGTATGGAAGCCCCAAGATAGCGAAGGAGCCCAAATCCCAGGGATTGTATGCATCCAGACTGAGAGTAGCACGAATAATGAAGAAGAAAGGCCATCGCGGCTTTATTATGGGCAAATTAAAGTTTGTACGACTGATAGTAATCTATAATCTCGAAGTATCCGAAAATCTCCTAATAGAGAGTTCATAGGTGTGTATACTTATTTGGCTGTTTTTAACATGGCATTAACCGATGGATGTCTTAATTTTTTTAAATTGCAGCGCCCTCATCTAACATCTGAGGCGGCTTACTATACAGCTATGGCAGGTAATCTCAGCAAAGGATAAAACAGGTAATTTTAATTATTATGAGTCCAAAAAAACAAATGCTCAGAGACAGTATTGTTGAATTGTTGAAGTCCAATCCAAAAGTAGACGGAGCACCACCACAAATGGTTACAGTGTTGCTTGTTCGAGTATTGGAAAGTAGCCCATATTCCTATGAGCGAAACATGATAAACGATGAATTGGCATCAATGGTATCAGACGGATTTATCAGACAGGATTCAACTCATACTGTTTACTACGAGGATGGGATTATTACTAGTGCAGAAGGAGATGGCTTCTTTCCGGGCATCTAGCATTGTTGAGGAATAACATATGCTTTAATGCGGAGATTGTGTTGGCGATTATGTGGGAATAGGGACGTCCGCAATCCGATTTAAGTAAGGAGGAGGTCAATGGCCTCCTCCTTACTTTACAGATTTCTTTAAGTACGCAAAAAGAGTGCGCATGCAACATCGTTATTTGTACAGCGGATCACTGGAACGGACCTGGATTTTATTATACTGAATTTTAAATCGGCTATACATGGAAAAAAGCGTCTTTTTGTTGGAAAATGGGTTTAGGGAGGTGGAGCGGAAATTTGTTAAAGATGGGTGGATCGATATTTGCCGCGACGGCAACGGTACTGAGGGATGGACTTTCTGCTGTTTGGTTGCACCATCAAAACTCAAGAATTTCCTCAAGGATCGTAGCTGGGGTGTTGAAAAGGGAAGCGAGGGTAGACCCTGCATATTTGGCCCAGCTAATGAGAACGACTGTATTTATCAGCCGTTTTGTAATGAAGGTTTTGAGCCTTTTTTATATTATAAGAGATTTAGCTATGTAAATGAACGGTATATTGATGTGTCGGAAGAATTCGTCAACTATTTTCAGCTATATGAGCAAGGTGAATCTAAACAAAAAAGGTCTTATTATTTTTTCGATGAAGTAGGAAATAAAGAGGAAGTGCTAAAAGTTACTCCTGAAGGAGTAAAGGTGAAACAGCGTTTTCTAATAGAATATATCTCTGTCCGGCAGATGCATTTTTCAATCGCATTCTCATTTGAAGTTATGGAAGACTTGCCGATAGCGGAATATGTAAGGTTTCACAGGGATGAAGATTACGTAACTGATGATGGAAACTATAATCACTTGGTCCGCGTCGTGCCAGGCTCCGGACAAATGCAAAGCTGGCTTCTTGGTAAGGTGATCATAAAATATGATCCGAAGCGGATACATAATACTTGGTATGATCCTCAATATGATCATGAAGAGTTTATCATAGGTTATGATGACAATGGGGATTTGAAACGGGTTCCTTGTGATTCTGAAGAGCATGAACATTTCTGCCCCGTCTTTTTCAAGAAGGATGTTTTGACGAAATATTATAATGATCCCGTGAAATATGAGGTAAATGGTTTCAATTTGTCCTGCCAGGCCTTTAGCCTAAAGATGGATAACAATGGTGATGAATATGTTACTGTCTTTTTGAATGATTTAAGAATGCTTCCACAAAAGGAGCAATTGCACTGGAAACATTATAATATAGTCCGTGAGGACGGAATGGGTATCAGTGGCTCTTATTATGACACCATGGTAAATGGTAGTTGGGCTAGAAAGTCGGACGCTCTAGATATACGATTTAAGCAGGAATACCAGTCATTCAATAAAACGTGGTTCGAAAAGTACGGTTGGCACTTTTATAAGCAACCGTCTGGTGCCGATATTCATTTGTTTAACGGTCTGCATCTGCCGGCCGATAATAGTGTTGTTTCCTTCTGTAATCAAATATTAACAGTAGTAAAGTTTACAATTGACAGTTTGAACGAGGAAATGCTGGTGAAAGATCTGCCGAAGATTGAGATGGAGAAAGGTATTGCCAAATTTGAGCGCTTTATAAAACATAAAGGGCATGATTTGCCATACATGTTTTCATTTTTGAAGCATTTGCAGGATCTCCGCTCAAGCCTTATTGCTCATAAATTCAGCGAATCTAATAAGAATGCTAAACGGGCTTTGGCATATTTCGAAATGAAGCATGATAATTATCGAGAGGTGGCAATTACCATTATCGGTAAATCTTTGTGGACGGTAAATACCTTGAGACGGTTGTTTTTGGAGCCGGTTGAAGACGGCACAGATTTATGTTGAGAAAATGATGCTATTTAATTGATGGTAAAAGGATATGAGTACTAGAAGTAAGGAAATTAATTAACGTAGGCGGACGGAGGTTATGTATCGCATATTGGCTACCGCTTTAACGGCATATAATACGGTCAGCTATTTAACACGTGAACGGACAGGGATTGCAGTAGAAATTATCAACAAGCGAATGTTTTTGCGTTAGCTGGTGGAAATTAGTTGGCGAACCTTTATTATCGAGTGTGCTAAGTTATTTGCAAAGCGAAACTCCGAGTTGTTCAATTTAAATGCATATCTGGCTGCACTTGAGCGTAATGATGAAGATAGCGACCGTACTTCAGTGCAGGCTGAGCAAATTGTCGCCTGGAAAAATCGGTTAGAGCAACCGGCATGTTTGATAGACAATATATTAAAGCAGCGAGACAAAGAGTATAACCATACCGATGATGATTTTGAAATCATTAAAATAATCTCACCTAATTGGATGCCAAGGAATTATTATCGCTTGCCAATGAGATGTTATATCAAGTAAGACTCCAGGTATTTGGAGAATCATTCGTCATTGATGGCCATGATCCTATTGTTCAAGACTTGAAGAAGTTGGGGGACGGACCGGTTGAGCAGTGTAAAGTAGAGATTAATTTTCAAATTGATCATTGCAAAAGTATGGGGATAGATCCTATTGAAATAGGGTAACCTTCAGACTATTTTTAGTTGTCGAACGATACAGTAGGCAATTTCAAAGGCCTATTTCCGGAAGCGGTTGATGCTAAATACCATGACATAACGGATAACGGATAGAACTAGGAGTAATTATTCTGATATTGCAAGGGATTTTGCATCCCGGGGCTTCAGTCTTTTTTCATAGAGAATGTTGTACACCAACCGAAAGGATTCTACCATATGTTGTAGAACACCGCCCGGACGGCTTACCATATCCAGCGGTAGAGTGAATCGTACCCTCAGCAGTTGCGGATAGCTTGGGCTTTGTCAACAAAGACTTCTAACATTGTGTAATGCGAATGGATGAGCAGATTGTCCCGGCACTATAAAGTACAATTCTCTGATTTTATATAGCGGTGCTGGTTCTTCGTGTTTGCAGGTGTCATATATTAACCGTTTATGCTCATTTGCGACGCAATGGAAAGACAATATTTTTATTTCGCCTAAATATTTAGCAAATCAAAGACAGTTTATTTTGTATTGTTGGGAATATAATAGAATTTTCTCAGGTGTTACAAGCTATTTGCTTTTGAATACACATTTAGCACTTCTTTTGCAAGTAATATCCGCGCTGCTTACATCGTACCCACATAACGATGATTGCAGGTATCACGACTGCATGGTAGTGCCAGTCCATGCTATTTTTTATCAATATCAGTATGCCGCCGATCAGCACTGTAGTAAGCAATGTTCGGGAGAAAGCATAGATAGCGTTAAAATCTTCGATACGGGTGTCTTTCACACCAGCAACATTGCGCATGGCTATAGCAAACAGTTCATCGTTTTTGGGATTTGCACCTGCTGCCTTTCCTACTAAATTTGCTCTGAGCGCTACGTGATGATATAATTTGATCTTCCATGTGCCTTTCCCATCAAGAAGCCGATTTGACGGCTTACCACCCCACGTAAAGAAATAAATTACTTCCAACCATGAACCTAATGTATTTACTATATAACCGAGCAAGAATGCAATAGCTGTATACCCGATCACATAGTCTTTATCATAAGGCAGGTTTAGGAAATACTGTAAACCCAACTGCATCATAAAGCCCGAACTAATGAGGAAAATATGTCGTATGCTTTGAATGTCATTTGGTTGAAAATTGTCCTAAAGGATATAAAGGATATGCCTGAAATTTCGAAGAGTACACAGGTGAGCCATAGCCACGGTGCGCTCTATAATCCCTAGCAAAGTCAAAATTTTTAACGTAGATGGTAAAGCCGTCGGGCATTATATCAAAAATTATATACCCCGCCTGATTATTGGTGATCCTTGTTTGCGGATAGCAATCATAGGCTAAATGTTCCGCAGCGGCGTTTCCGAAAATGGTATATCGAGGTTTTATTATTTTCAGAAAGTCATAACTACGTCCTGAATCGCGTCCGTGATGCGGAGCGAATAAGACATGAACGTTTGATATCTCGTCTCTATGATGCTTTAAAATATATTCCCATGTGCCATTTTCACTATCGCCAGCGAACAGGAACTTCCAATGACCGCCGTCTGATCTCGGCGGTGTATAAAGCAGTACATATGAGGCATCATTATAATTACCAGTTTCATTTGCAGTACTCAGCAGGCTTTTGTCGGGCTTATAACCTTTATATAATCGTCGGCGTAATATTGACCTGCGGCACCGGTATATAGGGTCAGTCGTGTGGTATCAAGTTGTGAGGCCCGTATCCTCTTATAAAACTCCCAGTCTTCTCTGTTATATCCTCCAAATGACCATTTCCCGCAAGGGCCGGATGGGTGATTGTTTTGTCAATGTTACCACAAACTGCAAATTACTAAAAACATTAGTATTTTTCCTGTATTTATTCGTTCTAAGTACCTGATTATTAACTATAATTCACCTTATTGGATTATAAAATTGTAGAATTTATTGCAACTTCATAATCAAATCCCAAAAACATGTGATTCAGTCAAAGGTAACAGTCATTCACACTACAATTACAAATACCATAACTTCTCTATCTGTAACATTTTCGTAGTATTTGTCTCTTTAGCCTGATGTTCAACGAACAAATACGTTATAAGATACGTTTTTATATGATGTATTAAAGTTGAAGATTGTATTAATCACTCCGGGTTCTTCATTTCCATTGACGCCTGTTGGTTATCTTATTAAAGGTTTACTTAATTTCATTACAGTTATGTTTGACCACGGCATTAATTTCTTATCCTCTTTAATTTTTAAGCCTTTTCCCTCCTCACTTATCCATTTTCTAGCACTTTTAACTCCTAACCATCACAACAACTGCATTTATGAAGATTGCATGCTTGAAGATTCAAAATTTCCGTCGCTTGAAGAAGACTGTAACTGAGATTGAGCCTGATATTTCAATATTTGTAGGCTCAAATAATAGCGGTAAAACATCTGCAGCCCATGCAGTAGATATTTTTATTAATGGAAAAAAAGATGTTTTGTCGATATATGATTTTACCAGTTATTGTTGGGCAGAAATAAATAAAATGGGCGATGACCCACAAAAAAGTATTCAGGATGAAATTGAGCTACCCTGTATAACATTAGATTTATGGTTTACAATTGAAGACAATGACCTCCACCGAGTTTTAGATCTTTTACCAGAGATGTCTTATAAAGGGAAAGTTTTAGGAGCCCGAATTCAATTTCAACCTAAAAATAGCCAGGAGACGTTCAAAAGGTATAGCGAAGTAAAACAAAAAGCTTCTCAATATGCAGCTGAAGATGCAAATAAGAGCTACGCGCCGTGGCCTAAAAATTTAGTTGATTACCTCGGAAAAGATTTACAGGATGAGTATGAATTTAAGTACTTTCCATTGGATCGTTCGAAGTTTGATGATGACTTTGAGCAGCAGGCGGAGTATAAACCTTTTTCTTTTCCTCCGGATAAGGGTAAATCACTGGTTAAATCGTTAGTACGTATTGATATTTTGCACGCACAGCGATATCTTTCAGATCAGGCTGCTAACGGACGTTCCGAAGATCTTTCGAAATGTTTAAGTAGGTTTTACAAAAGAAATCTTCAGAAAAGAGAAGAGGATCACACTGCATTGAGCGCTTTGTTTGATTCAGAGGTTCAGTTTAATGATCATCTGAAAAATGTATTTAAAGAAACACTCGAAAAACTAAAGGAGCTAGGTTATCCCGGCATTCTAAATCCGCACCTGGTAATCCGATCAGCCCTTAATCCAACCCTGATAATGAGCCAGGACACAAAAGTCCACTATTCACTGGATGGTAAAGATGATTCTGTAACATTGCCCGATAATTATAGTGGTTTAGGGTTTAAAAACCTTATTTATATGGTGGTGGAACTGTTAGACATTCAGGCCCGTTGGGTTGAAGAAGAAGAGAACAGGGCATTATTACAATTAATTGTTATCGAAGAGCCGGAAGCTCATTTACATGCCCAACTACAGCAGGTTTTTATACGACAAATACTTAATATTCTTAAAATCGAAGGTCAGGATGCTGAATACTACAGTACTCAGTTGATTTTAACCACGCATTCTGCACAAATATTATTCGAAAAAGGGTTCAAACCTATAAGGTACTTTAGAAGGGAAGGAGATGCAGGTACTGGTCAGCATTCCACTTCGTTAAACGTTTCAAGATTTTACAAGGACAATCCTCATAGCGACTTTTTGGAAAGGTATATGAAACTCACCCACTGCGATCTGTTTTTCGCAGATGCTGCAATTCTGGTTGAAGGAACAGTAGAAAGGATATTACTACCTCTGATGATTGAAAAATGTGCAACAGATTTACAAAGCTCTTATGCTAGTATCCTGGAAGTGGGAGGTGCTTACGCTTTCCGATTTAAAAGATTGTTGGAATTTTTGGGAATCCCTGCTCTGATAGTAACGGACCTTGACAGTGTAAATCAACGCAAGGATGAAAAAGTAGATGAAAAGGTGGGTAAAGAAATCGACGAGGAAGTGGATGAAGAAGATGGTGAAATTGGAGAGTTTGAACTTGAAATAGAAAATACATCTGGTGAAACAGAGGGCCAACCGGCCACGGTTAAATATAAAATTGGGAAGGCGTGTATGGCCAACACTGCCGATGCTATTACCTCCAATCAGACGCTGATACAATGGTTACCGAAAAAAACATTGATAAAGGAATTATTGGCTGTGGAGGATACTGAACTATTACAGGAGCCAGGGCCTGCCACAAAAACTACTGTGCTGGTTACATATCAAAGAGAAATCTTGGTAAAATTGAATAAGGATGAGGCTAAGATTGCGGGAAGAACTCTCGAAGAGGCCTTTGCTTTAGAAAATACGGTCTGGTGTCAGGATATCAAGCGGAGCCATCTTGGATTAAGATTTAAACGACAACCAACCACTGTTTTGGAGTTGGCAGAAAAAATCCATAAGCGTGTAAAATCAACCACATTTAACAAAACAAGTTTTGCCTTAGGTGTTATGGCTGAAGACCCGAAAGAATGGAATGTCCCTACTTACATAAAACAGGGTTTGGTTTGGCTTGCAGCACAAATAACACCAAGTGCCCCCCCGATCAATCCCTCAATGGAGAAATCAATTCTTCCTTACAAAACCAAAGTTTAACAAATGACCAGAAGAATAAACTCTCCTGATACAGATGCGGATCTGAAACTTCACGATTGCCTTGAAAGAGTACCGCGGGTAAGCTTTAATATGATCGCTGGCGCAGGATCAGGCAAAACCACTTCTTTGGTAAAGGCCCTTAGTCATGTGGTCAGCACCAATGGTAATGCATTAAGAATGCGGGGCCAGCAGATTGCCTGTATAACCTATACTGAGATTGCAGCTAAAGAAATCTGGGATGATGTTGGCAATACACCCCTAATACATGTCTCTACCATACACAGCTTTTTGTGGACGGTCATTAAACCTTTTCAGAAGGATATAAAGCAATGGGTTGCAGGAAGAATAACAGAAAAATGCAACGAGCTTGAGGAGAAATCTGCAAAGTCTCGTACCCGCGAACAGACTCGGAAGAAAATAGCAAAAGATTTAGCCAGGTTAAAAGCGCAGGCCCAGGGCCTTGATAAAACGCCATATTTTAACTATGGTACCGGTAGTAATTATGCTAAAGGAATATTAGGCCACGAAGATATAATTAAACTTGTTACGGCCAGTATAATGGAAAATGAAGTGCTAAGAAAGATCATTAGCCAAAAATTTCCTTATATTTTTGTTGATGAAAGCCAGGATACTTTTCCCAAAATTGTTGAGGCATTGAAACTTGTAGACAGTACAAATAGTGAGAAATTTTGCCTGGGATTTTTTGGTGACCCTATGCAAAGAATATATCCAACAGGTATTGGAGAAATTAATCCGGTTAACAACTGGGAAACAATAACAAAACCTGAAAACTTTCGTTGCTCCCAGCAGGTGTTAAAGGTCATTAATAAAATTAGAAAGCCGGCAGATGGACTCGAACAAATAGGAGGAAGAATGGAGGTTGTTGATGGTAAACCTATGCATGTTGAGGGCAGTGCTCAAATATTTATTTTGCCGATTGAAGGCGAAGAGCAAAGAACGGCGAACCTTAAGAAAGTACAGTCCATTTGCGCAAAGATGTTAGGGGACGACAATTGGCTGCAGGAAGAAAAAATTAAAATTTTTGTGATCGTTCACCGAATGGCAGCTAAACGCTTGAAGTTTCCCAGCCTTTATGCGGCAATGAACGATCATTACGCTTCATTCAAAGAAGGCTTTATGGACGGAACTATCTGGCCAATAAAGCCATTTTTAAATTTTGTTTTACCAGTCGTCTCGGCTTGCAAAGCAAATGAAAACGCTGCCATCATCAGTATCTTACGTTCGCAAAGTCCTACGCTTTCCGCCCCCAGTATGAAGGGCGCAGAAGTACGAGAGGCCCTGGAGTTTCTGAAAACCGGGATAGATACACTCGTGCCGTTATTGGAAGAGAGCTCGAATGGAACGATTTTAGATGTATTCAATGTGCTTATAAAGTATGGTCTAACTGAGGTTGACGAGAGAATATTGGCTCACATAAATGAAACCGTCGAACGAATCGAGACATCAGAAGAAGATGTAGAGGAAGAAGAAAATTCCGTTGCAAATGAGGTAGATGCAATGAAAGCATATTTCGCATGTCCTGCAAAGGAGTTTTGGGGCTATAAAAAGTATTTCGATCAACAATCGCCGTTTGCAACACAACAAGGAGTGAAAGGTGCAGAATTCGACAGGGTGATTACCATTCTTGATGATGAAGAGGGAACACACGCGCAGTTCTCTTATGATAAATATTTTGGTGTTGCAGAGCTGTCAGATACTGATAAGAAAAATGTTAGGGAAGGAAAAGATTATGTTGTCCCGCGTACCAGGCGCCTGTTTTATGTTTCATGTTCAAGGGCTAGAAAAGATTTGGTTGCAGTATATTTTACTTCTGACGTTGAGAAAGCTATTATGAAACTTAACGAGGAAAACATTTTTGAAAAAGGTAAGGTATTTACCTTGGAAAATTTATGAGCGATTTTTTAATATTTGAAGAAAAAGTAATTGCTCGACTGAAGTTACTGATTAATAATGCTTGGATGAGTTTGAGGCCTGTAGCTATCACAACTCCTTCCGGCATTCCTTCCTCCAGAAGAGCATTCTCAATTTCGATTGCTTTATTGCGCAGTTTTACCGGTTGATTTTTATAAGTTGGGGGTTAATCTCCATTATACCAAGGCATATGCTATTTTCTTCCATCTACATCAAATATTAATCCATCCCGAAATAGGCGATTTTCAAAGCAAGTCTATTTTCGGCTGCATGTACATTTATATAATTGTCATATTTTTGGATATTAGGAATTTAGTTGTGAATTCCCGTATCCCTGTTGTGATCCAACCACCTTCATTTTAAGCGTTCAGCCATTTTCAACTTCCACATTGCAGATTACCGTGTTACTGGGCCCTCGTGCAATTAGGATGAATAATATTAATTGTGTGTTTTTTACATGAGTAATCAACATAATCCCATGGATTCGGCAGCACTTGCCGCAGGCGCCATAGCTGCAGTACTTGCTGTAACCGGCCCTAAAGAGCCCTATGACATCATCAGTGCCACGGTTGGCTTCGTTATAGTGATGGTCATGATAGCATATGAATTGCCCGTTAAAAGAAGCCCTACTCAGAATTGGGCGTTTGCATTTATATTGTCATTGGCGACAGTTCCTATCACGGGTTTCGTGCTGGAACTTATTTTGACTGCTATTCGCCACGAAATGTCTTTTATTGTTTTTTTCAATGGCAGACCGGAGTCTTCAAATAGTGATACCGCAGTTCCCAGGTGGGCCATTTTCTTAAGTTGGATATTGTTATCTTTGTGTATAGGATTATTGCCAAACGAGCGTCAAATAACGCCCAGTAAATTTTTATGACTCTTACCTTTTGACTAAAGATGTGATTCTTTGCCTGAAAAATATCGGTCAGCCCCGAAGATGGGAGATTTATACTTTGATCTGGGATCAAATCAGCTGTAGTGGAAAATGTTATATTTATTTTTTATATGAGATGTTTGCTTGTTTAGATTTGAACCTTGCTGAAAAATTGGGAAAATTATAAATTTATTTTTTGACTAGTTATTTGTGTCAAAATCCTATTTTTGTTTAGGCAGATCATAAGCGACAAAAAGTAACGGTAAGCGTTGTAAAATGCTGAAATTCAGTTTTTTGTCAAAAAAAATGACTAAAATTATTTACAACTCGTTGATTATGAAATTATAATTGTGCCTGTTCTGGGCACAAGGTAAAACGCTGGAGATTATATCTCCGGCGTTTTTGTATTAGGGAGTTGAGGTCCGCTCTGGACCGCGTTATCAGCTCTAATAGTACATGAGGTTTTGTGGTTCGATGTTAGTTTCTGAGAAAATCAGTTTTTCGGGGAATATCGAACCAATGAATGGTTTTTGCCGATTGGGGAAGCTGTAATGTAGCGTGTGGCTATATTTTTCATGATATCTTCTCCATGAGATAAGGTGCCGCAGGTTGTGTATGTTCATGAAAAAATCCCAGGAAATGACCGAACTCATGTTGAAAAACATCCACGTTATTATATGATGTTGAATAATAAGTTGGATCTACCATATCCAACAAAATAAAAGGCTTAAGGCCACGTCGTATATTTTCCTTCTACATGATATACTGCAGTACGAAACTTACCGTCCACGTTCTTCTGGTCAATTATTACACTATTACTGGCTGGAATATAAGAAAACGAACCTATAGCAGTAATGAGATAATCCACTGCTGTATGTTTACCCTTCACTATATTAGGTGTAAACATTGAGCCCTCCAGTAAGAAATGAACAGGTTTGTCCGAAATTTTCTTACTTTGTTTAAAGAGAATTGATTCAGACTTTCCACCATAATGGCTATAAGCTTCAGCAATACCAACATCATCTTTAACATAAAATCTTATTCCAACATCCAGCCCTCTGTTAACAGTATAATGCCAGTAAATTACATCAGTAGGTTCTTCTGATATATTAGGAATAGAATCATTTTCCTTACCTATCTCAATTTTCTTCTCAGGATTTCCGATATTCTGCACCTGTGTCAGTTTAACTGCAAAAAACACATCAGGCTCAGTAATCACTATTGTAAAAGAATCCTTATCAGTTTTAGAATACGAAACAATACCGGTACTTTTGGTTGTATCCTTATTGCTCAGGGTATTTACTACTTTAAACGCCCCCTGGGTGGGATTAACATAACTGGTTATTATTTTTTCGGCATCAGCAGTATTGCCTCCCATATCCTTATCCACTTTACCTTTTATAACAACCGAATCCGCTTTTAATGCCTGAGTTACATAGTAATTCCCATTATCAAAGTCTTTGAAAATGTCTGACTTCAGCAGCACCTGCTTAAGCGTAGAATAGTAAATATCATATTTGATGGCTTTATTGCCATGAAACAGAGAGGTGGCAATCAGGCTTTTCAGCTGGGTGATGTAACGATAAGTGGATTTAGGCCCCGGAAGTACTATGACATCCTCTTCTTCCTTCACCTCCTGCATGTTGCCGGCATAACTCAGAGCTTTGCCTTTTTGTGGTTTGTGATAACCAATGCCCCAGATATTTCCTGCGGGTTCAGGCAGATAATACCAGCCATTAATAATATCCTGGGAATAGGTGCTGAGCATTGTCAGTAAGAGGATAAAGGTGAGTACTGTTCGTTTCATATAATAGTATTTAAATCAGTATTGTCCGGTAAAAAATATACTTAATCGGATGTAATCCTTTCGGGAAAGGGATTACATCCGATTTTTAAATAATAAATATAGTATATAGCTCCTCCTCTAAGCGGAACTCAATACAGGATTATTTACCCTTCGCCATGCCAGATAAGTATCTTTTATAAAACTTAATAACTCAACATAGCTCATTAAATGTAGCCGGATGACTGTTATCATATTGGCAAACGACTTTTTCGTTGCAGATTTTTTTCTTAAAACAACCATTAGTAACTGAGCTATTAAAACACAATAGATCTGGATTTTGATAGCATTTTGACTATCTCCCCAAAAATATCTCAATGGGAAGTTTTGCTTTATCTGTTTAAATAGCAACTCAATCATCCATCTGTATTTGTAGATGCGGGCAACCTGACCGGCGCTGATCTTGAGATTGTTTGTTATGAACACATATATTCGTCCGTCCTCTGCCTTGTAAGTCACTCGTCGCAGACGCAGTCGTATCACATCCTTTTCCTGCTTGTATCCGACTGTTATGAGCTGATCTTTTAGCACTCCTTTATTTTTCTGCTTTCTGGTTTTGTCTGTCAATACCTTACAAACATGATACACTGCGTTTTCTTTCATCCTGGATACAAACCAAACTTGCTGTTTACTCCATAAATGGAACTGCCGATAATCATTGTAGGCCTTATCAAATACGATAAAGCTTTCCTTTGGTAACTTCAGCTTTAACAAGAACTGCCGGTCATGTACTTTAGCTGGGGTCATACGCACAAACTCAGTGACTCCACTAAAGGCATCCATCATAGCATGCACCTTGATTCCACCTTTACGTCTTGCACCATCCAATCTAGGACGACCTACTCCACGCAGAATATCTCCAAACAAGCTTATCGTGCTACTGTCAATTATCTTGAGATTGCTTATGCTTAATCCCTTTAGCCGGCTGTCCGATATAACTCCATGGTACTTTTCTAGTAAATGCTGATAGATAGTTGCAAATACCAGATAACTTCTACTACCATTTGCATCTGAAAGGGTGCTTCTGGCTGGGGCCTTATCAAATCCCAGATGGGAAAGTTTCCCTTCACAGGCTAACAGGCCTTCACAAAGCTCCCGCAAACCATTACAATAACTAAATACACCATACAGCAAACTAACAAGGTGGACGCGCAGCGGCAACTTTTTATAATAACGGTTGCTATTATGCTTATAAGCAGCATCCCGTATCAGCGTCACTGGTATTAATGATAATATTTGTGACAAAACCGGCTGTCCGGTAAATTTTCTATCTTTATCCAAGTTTATTTGTTTAAGGTGTGGTAACCCAAACTTATAAACTATTGGGGGCTTTGCCCCCTTTTTTGTATGCTATCTATTTATTTTACCCGGACAATAATGTATTTAAATGAAGAATTTTTACATCCGTCCTTAAACAATGCTACTTAATTCATATTCGCTGTTACTGTTATACACCTATAGACAAAATTCTGGTTACATCTAATTATATATTAGATCATTATCTAGGAAATACGGATACTGTAAGATCAGGTAATTCTGCTATTTAAAAAATACCCACTGGTTTGTATTTTTTAAATAGCAGGTAAGCCAATTACATTCGTTTTGGTAAAATCCCCCTATAAATTCAATTTTTGCAAAGGCCACAAGAATTCCTGGTAAAAAGCATTTTTAATGTCTTACGGGTATATGTATGTCCTGTTTTTAAATATATTAAGAATCACTCTTGTCCGGGTAAAATAAAGGCTTAACAATAAAAAAGGGGCAATTACGCCCCCAATAGTTTATAATTTTGGGTTACCACACTCAAAACATAAACTTGGATAAAGATAGAAAATTTCCCGGACACCCGGTTTTGTCACAAATATTAGAATTAATACCTACCGGGTTAATACAATCTGCTAATCGAAAACATCAGGCAAACCGATATTATAAGCGTTTGCCACTGCGGATCCACCTGGTTAGCCTGCTATATGGTGTATTTAGCTATTGCAATGGACTTCGGGAAATTTGTGAGGGTATGCTGGCCTGTGAAGGAAAACTAGCCCATCTCGGTCTTGACAAGGCTCCTGCTAGAAGTACCCTTTCGGATGCCAATACCAACCGTAAGTACCTGGTCTTTGAAACGATTTATTATGGATTACTGAAGAAATATAACTCATTTATATCGGACAGCCGACTGAAAGGGTTAAGTATTCGGAATCTGAAAATCATTGATAGTACAACGATTTCATTGTTCAGTGAGATACTACAAGGTGTAGGCCGTAACCGATTGGACGGTTCCCGGAAAAAGGGAGGCATCAAAGTACATACCCTAATGGATGCATTTAGCGGAGTCACAGAGTTTGTGAGGATTACCCCTGCCCAAGAGCATGACCGTAAGTTCCTGTATCACCTGAAGTTGAAGGAAGGTAGTTGGATAGTTTTTGATAAGGCATATAATACATATCACCATTTTGCCAAATGGACTGCTCAAAAGGTGTGGTTCGTTAGCCGAATGAAAGACAATGCTGTATTCCATGTAACAAAAGTGCTGGTGGATAAAACGAAGAAAAAGCAAGCCATTGGCGTTATAAAAGAGCAATATATCACAGTGGGTATTAAAACAAATGGAACTGTGACTGAACGGCTAAAGCTGCGACGGGTTATTTATAAAGCCAAAGATGGGAAAAGATATATTTATATAACCAATGATTTTACTTTACCGGCATCCAAGATAGCTACTATCTATAAAAATCGATGGATGATAGAGCTGCTCTTTAAGCAGATTAAGCAGAACTTCCCATTACGATACTTTTGGGGAGAAAGCGATAATGCTATCAAAATGCAGGTCTATTGTGTGCTAATCGCTCAGTTGCTAATGGTCGTGATCCGGAAAAAGGCGGCTACAAAAAAATCATTTGCGAATATGATTACCGTAATCCGATTGCATTTAATGAGTTATGTGGACCTGCTTGAGTTTATAAAAGATACTTATAAAGCATGGAGGAAAACACATAATGCGTCATTTGCCTTTTCCACGTAATTAAATAGAGGGGAGCTCCCCTTGAAATCGCAACATTACATTTTAACCCTGTATGCCTTGACTGCAAAGCATACAGGAATATTTTACCCCGGAGTTACCCGGACAACAATGATTAAGAATGTATATTTTTAATGATAAGTAACATTTGGTTCGAAAACCTACCGCTGCTGGGCACAAAGGCGGAAAGAGGGCGTCTCATAAAAAAATGAGGCGCCCTCTTATTGTTTATAAATCTTCATTAACTAAATAGATTGCACCTAAATTATTACACTTCCTTTTAACCCGAAAATTAAATTAATCTTTATTTAATTTTCGTTGATTGTTATATTTTCTACGATACTCCTTTAAAAGTGTTTTTATAGATGTCTTCCCAAATTTAGTTTCTTCAATTAAATATAATCGAATAACTACAGTTTCTGTTTTTCGATTAGGTTTTATAAACCACCGAATATCCACGGAAGATGTAATTTCCTCAGTTGTACCAATCAAATTTAAAATAAAGGGCCTAACTTTTCCCCTATTGGCGTGTAATTCCAAAATATAATAACCGTTACCTGCGGCTTCAAAATGAATTGAAATAGGTGTGGCCTTTCTTCTTATTAGTACAGTATTCTCATCTGGACTAAGATCATCCAATAACCAGGTCGAAGATGGGAATGAAAATTGAGAATTAAGTTCCCTTCGTGAGGATTGTTGTATATGTGAGACATACAATGACGAACAGCTAAGCATCATTGTTACAATGTAGATGCTGAATATTAATTTTGAAATATTATGCATTATATGTCCACTTTTAATTCAATTCTAATTGTTGTACTGATACAACGGTGGAAGAGTATTAAGCCTTGTTCCATCAGAAGATTCAAGATGAAGGTTGGGGGCAAGAAAGCGTATTTGACGTTGAAATTGATTTTGTTGAATTACTGCATCCATGACTATTCCAAAAATATTCCCTGTAACATCATAATCATAATCTTTATTATGAATTGTTCCAGAATAATTAAACTCAGAAGGTTGTGTGACAATTTTCATCATTGCATCAACAATAGCTTCCTGGTTTCTTTCACTAAGGCCGAAGCTATCCATCGTATGTTTTGTATTACTATATGATGCTGAGGCACCTCCCCAACCAAAGAGTCCAAAGAAACTTGCTCCACCAGAAACCTCCGTTTTTGACAATTCATCATAGAGGTGTTGGTGTGAGGCGTCCAACAATGATTTAATAAGATTATTTAGATTTTGAACATCTTCAGGAGTAACACAAATGAGCTTCAGTTTGAAGTCTACAGTTATTTCTGCATGAGCAGGAACAGTATATAATGCGCCTGTTACCTGGCCCTGACCATAAGTAGTAATTGCTACACCTGTCTCGTTGCTAGGTGCCAATGATAGTCGGGAAAGAACAAGTTTTGATTTTCTTATTCCCTGAATCTGAATTTTTGAGTTCTCGTACTTTTTCATAAATGTGTACTTTAAATTATTACATATCGTTATTATTTTGGGCGTCTTTCTGCATCCCTGCTAATTTCTTTTGTTAAAGCACAGGAGAATTGGAGAAACCTGCACTTATATTTTATAGAGTCTTCAACTTAAGGTTGATAAGATTAAAATCCCAAATTAACTTCACGAGTTCGAATTTTAAGAGCTATATTCTCAAAAAATCAACTCTTAAAAATCCCCTCATAGTTTCTGTTATTCTGATCTAGAATCGTCCCTTGGCTATCTGTCGTATATGTACTTCCATCACTGAATTCAAGCTTAACTGTGTAATCAAAAATCCATCTGTCATTTCCATTGGGTTGTATGCCAATTGTTACAAATGGAGCTGTCAATTCCGAGGCTTTAATATTGGAGGATGTTAGAACGAGATCAAAACTATGATTAGATGGATCATTGAACTCCATATCCCCACCCAGATCGTCCCCCTGGGCTATCTCTTTACTCAGAAATAACGTTACTTTATTTTTTATTTTGACATAGAGTTTAGTGTCATGATCTTTATTATCATCATGCGTACGAAAGTTAATTATAACTTTTACTAGTTTTGAATCAGTGTTCTGAGCATGTATCTGTGTGTATGAAATAAACACAAAAAAACAAGGGAAATTGCTTTTAAGTTCATTTTATTAATTTGTTAAATATTAGAAAATTAAAAATATTAATTATAAGTAAACTTTAATACGTATGAATGTTTTATGGTGAAGCCCAACTAAAATCTTTATGCTGGAAATTTTTTATCAGTTCAAATCAGCAAACTAATATTTTAGATGGCCTATGTAATCCAATTCATTGAACCAGGTAAGTTCTACAAAACGTCCAGGAGCTGAGTTGCGGTTGGGGTAAGGACCATTATATTTTAATAAATTAATTCCAATTCCTTTGTAAGCTTCATTCACTAGCTCAGAACAATAAAATTTTTTAGGATTGCCAAGAGCAATAGATCTTAAATTATTCATCCATTGTGCTTTAAGGGCTAACCATTCTTCAAATACACCACCAAAATCATAATCACTACCTATTTTTGTAAGCAACCATTCCTGAAGCGTTTTAATATCTTGATTGGACAAGTTTGTTTTTCTTATTGCAACACAAAGTGTATCATCTTTCATAACATCCTTGTAGGATATGATTCGAACACCTGATGAAACGGCCTCTGCTATTTCTGGATTATTTGCATCATTGGTATTATAAACAATACTGGCATGACTAATAGGAAGGTCCGTCTGATTTCTAATAATTCTTGATGAAAGTTGGTTGGTAGTTGATAATAGAATATCACCTGTCTTTAGCAAAGATGGCAGAATCGATCTGCCACCATTTTGAGGACTTAATGGCGGTAACTGTTGAGCAGAACAAATAACAGGGATATTTGACAACGAAACACTGACAATGCCAATGGATTTAATAAATTTTCTTCTTTCCATAACAAAGTTTTAATTGCTTTGAACATATCACGCCTCATCACTCATTAAAACAAAGGTCATATATGTATAGAAATCTAAAAATACTCAACCTGAGTATTTTAGTTAAAAGAAGACTTATAATAATTTATTCTCTTTACAATAAGACAGAATTTCAGATGTAGATGAAATTTTGAGTTTTTTTAATATTTTACGTCTATGGGTATCTACGGTATGATGGCTTATAAATAATTTTGTTCCTATTTCTTTACTAGTCTTTTTCAATGCAAGTAATCTTAATATGTCCTGTTCCCTATTGGAAAGCCCACCTAGTAAATATTGGACGCCATAATTTTTGAAAAACAAGGTTTCATATTCTTCATTTTTATTCAACATTCTTGCATACGCCTTGATAGGATGAAATATCCCATCATCGTATACAGTGAAATGGCCCAATCCAATGACAGGTTTGCCAATATCATCTAATTCAAGTGGGATCTGATTCTCAACAATATTGATGATCTTATCTGGTCTTACCTGAAGGCGGTAATTATATTGAAAACTCATTTTTTTTCGGTCCCCCTTACTTACGTTGGTCATGCAGAACGTCATCAAATCCTGTAATGCTGTAATCCAAACCTGGATATCATCTTTATGCACTTTGCTTAGAAGATATTTAATACCTCCTGCATACATGCTTTCTCTATTTAATCCGGTAGCATATTGGATATTCTTACTAATAAATTCATAATTATACGTTGCTGTATTAATTAGCATCAGAAAGGTAGAACTAGGGGGCAATATATTGTCTAATTCGGTAAGTCTCTCCACATGGACCTTTACAATATTATCATAATAATGACTTGCGGTTTCAAATACCTCCGAGTATAAAGATATAAATGAGTTCATAGAATTTGGGGTAAAATGTGAATGTCAATAATATGAATTCTCAATTAAACTAAAAATACCAAGTAGTTGGTATTTTATAACGGCATGAACGTAAGGTTTGAGCCATAGCAGCGAATAATTTAATATTCCCTTGTTTACTTAATGAGGCCAATCATGCTAGATTAATATCTCAAGCAGATTTTTGTAGTTTCTTGTGTACATTACTAGGATAATTGAGCGTCCAGATGGGTCATTTAAATTTAATACTCTAAAGATTTTCAAAAGTTAATCCGATGTTAAGCTTGATTATATTTGAAAATACCTAATCCATTAAGGTAAACTTTGTAATAATTCTTATAAATAGGTTCGAAAACACTTCGCTACTGGCACAAAATAGCAAGACCCGCTCTTAGAGCGGGTTTGTCGTTTTAGGTGATTTTCATTTTCACTCTAACTTCCTCTTATTCAATTACAAAAAGTTCGATTCCAGTAAAGTAGTCGAGTTTTCAAGCATCCCAGGTTCTAGGACTTGACATTCTTTATTTGAAGATGGGCAGGCAGATAAAATGATTCCCATGGCGTTACCAAATATTCTATATTGATCTATGGCTGGTATAACGAATTACTGAAGAATAAATACCTCCTAGTGGTCGAACCATTCTCTAAACAATAGAGACGGCTCAAGTAACAAGCTATTTTAATTCTATCTCGTGAACCGTTCTACCATATAAGTAAGAGTATTTCTATATTCTTCATTTTCCACAGGTTGTGGATATATTGCTTTGTAAAGTAATAGAAAAATGGCGACCTTAACTAGATCCGCTTGACTGATACTTGATTTGGTCTCAGTATATTCTGTAGACTTTGTTTTGAAGCATAATTTACCCAAAAACGAAATAATGATACGAGTTTATTGTGACAGCAACGTTTTCCGGATGTTAAAGCCAACGTCAAAACAGTATAACCAACAAATCTATGAGTGGCTTGAAAATGTTAAGAAAAATACAGTCATTGCTTTTTCTGAAGCGCATCTGGACGATTTAAGAAATTCTGAGATTGTGTTAAGGGATCAGGATTTAGAGTTTATGGAGAAATATGTGGGGAAATTGTACATGCGATATGATTATGTAAATAAAAAATCAGTATTTGAAATTGCTACCCCTCTTGAAGCTTTTCAGGCTCAGAATTATGAGATATATGATCAAGCTTTGAGAGCCCCGCTTGATGTAAGAGCATCTATCGCAGACATGGACGATTTTCCCGAAAAGAGAATATTGTTAAATACTATTGACCACTATTTGAAATTACCAATTTCTGGTATTAGTGATGCGATATATGGCAGTCCTTATAGTATCAATAAGGTTAAGGCGACCAACGCACCCACAGTTAAACTTGATGAACTACTAGTTGGGAATGAGTATGCAATGTATTCTCTAATAAGCGATTCAGGCAAATTTAGCGAGTTACGGAAAAATGCAACAGAGACGTTGAATACTGCTAACTACAACTATAGGAATTGGGGTGCGGCATTTAATGACAAATTGGAGCAATCTCCAATAGGTAAAAAATTTACAGACATTTTAAGATCATTAGTCACTGAGCAGAATAAAGAAGACTATTTGTATCATTTCCGGTTTGCGTATAGTGTATTGGAGCTGCTTGGTGTAACTACAGAGAAAGCTGGGAAAAAGAGAAAAAAGAATAGTTTATTAGATTTATCCGGAGATAGTTTTCACGCATTTTTTGCCATGAACTGCGATTTTTTCATTACGAATGATAGAGGGTTATACGAAAAAAGTAAAATTTTATATGACATTTTTCAAGTAAATGCCACAAAAGTTTTATATGCTTCAGATTTCGAAGAACTACCAATCTCAAAATACTCAGAGGCTTCATTTTCTGAACTTATAGAATTACTTCGGAGCTTAGATACCCCTACCGGTGAAAATGAAAAAGCAGTGTGGCATGAGTTGAAATTACCTTTTCTTCATTACTTCGACACGGTTGTACAAGAAAGAAATACAGTGGACAAATGGATGCTATACTGTAATAAAGACTTTAACAGAACATTTGTTTACGATGAGATAATCTTTATATATAATAAAATATTTAATGCCCTGCCAGGTGATGAAAAAGGAGAACCTTTAACTTTAGACAGGCTATCGAAGCTGCAAGATCCCGTGCGCAATGTGTGGGAGTATCCGTCTGCTGAAATTGAAATTTGCATTGATCCTATGATCCTTGGGATGTCATTGACCATACGCTTGCTGTAGTCATAACATTAACTTAATTATAATAGATGACACTTTATCTGATAAGATCTATTTCATTAAAGACTTGACAATCAACATTATTTGGTTCGAAAACGCTCCGCTACTGGGCACTTGATAGCCTTACAAGTCATTGATTTGTAAGGCTTTTTTATTTTCGCGAGTGTCGGTTTTTCACGCTTTTTAGCCCTTTTTTCCACTATTTACGACACTCAAATGACACTCGCAATGACACTCAAAATTGCAGGCACTCCACCGGAACACAACCGGAATCAATCCTTTAGATTTTTGCATCAAAATTGGGTTAAAAAGGCACATTTGACACCCGGTTTGACCCTCACGATGACACTCGCCGTTGGCAGTGAAACCCAAGCCTATATGGCAGTTCTGCCATTTTGTACAGGATGGTTTTCACAATTATTTTCAAGATTGTTATTCCCGCTATCTTTCACAAACTTTCACCGGATAGTGGCTGGCTTTAGTTACCCTGTTTTTATTGTTGGCATGGCATACTCATTGGGCTTCTCTCCCATAACCTTTAAAAATGAAACCCTATGAACATTGGAGAAAAGCTCAATAAGAAAGGAGATAAGATCTATTTCTTTTATGATTTAGGTCGTGGCCCCGGACAGCGACCTTCCACCGGCGTATTTATTTATGCCAACCCGCAAAACCAGATTCAAAAGAATTTCAACAAAGAAGCACTGAAGATACTGGAGACTAAAAAGAGCCAGTTAACTATCGAGCAACAAGCGGTAGGCACACCGGTTATACCCGCTCATAAGTTCAAGGCAAACTTCGTTGAGTATTTTGAGGATTATATCAAGTTAAATAAACGAGAAGGCAACCGGCATCTGACCTGCTGTCTTACCAAGTTCAAGGCTTATATCAAAAGTGATTTTATCTCGCCGGTAGATATTACGGAAAACTTCTGCAAAAGGTTCCGGCGGCATTTGCTGGATACATTGACTGGCGAAACTCCGGCTAACTATTATGCACGTTTCAAATGGGTGGTGAAAGCTGCTACTAAGGATGGTTATTTTAGAAATAACCCGACCGAGGATATTCCGGCTGTACGTAATCCAAGTGCTGCGTTGAAGGAACACCTGGAATCAGAGGAATACGTTGCCTTACTTAACACTCCTTGTTTTAACCAGCAGGTGAAGCTGGCATTTTTGTTTAGTTGTTGTACCGGGCTGAGATGGGTGGATGTGAAAAGGCTGGAATGGCAGGATTTACAAGGTGGTACATTAATTACAAGGATCATACAGCAGAAAACAGGCAAGCCTGTGGTGCTTACCCTGCACCCTATAGCTCATGCTATTCTGGAAGAGATTAAACAACTGCCGCTAGGCAAGACAACTTCTACCAATAAAGTATTCAGCCTGCCTACGGCAAATGGAGCTAATAAGGTGTTGGGAGAATGGATTAAACGTGCTGGTGTCAATAAATATGTAACATGGTCATGCGCAAGGTTAAGTTTCTCTATACTTTTAAAGGATAAGAACGTGGATGATGTGACTATCGCGTATCTCATGGGGCATACAACTACAAGGCAGGTACAACAGACTTACAAAAGGCATAAGCCCAAAGATCAATCGGAGGCAATCAGTCACTTGCCATCTTTTAATATTGCGGGTTTCCTTTAGGCTAAAGCAACAGGGCTATTCGATTTTGAATAGCCCTGTTTTACTATGCAACTCTTAATTTGACCTGCAGCGTTGCTGCCTGCACTGCCGCCTTTTCACCAGACAACATCTTGTCTATATCTTCTTTCCTGTAATAACCACTATTGGTTTTGTAAACCCCATATTCTTCGCAGTTCTTAGCAAATTGTGTTCGGCCAAGGTTACAATAAATCAGCGCTTCTTCTGGTTTTAGGAAGGGTTTAAAACAGAGTGCTATGGCCCGCATGATTAGTAGATCGTCACGTTTTATCATACCTTATAATTTAGTGTTGAAATTTTACCTTTCTGTAAGAGTAAGGGCTAAGTTATTGGGTAAAGAGAACCAGCACTACAGGTAATCCTTCGGTGGTGGTAAAACTAGTGTTAATCTTCATCCTCGTCTTCTTCGTCATCATCCTCGTCTTCCTCATTCTCATGGTAATCAGAGATAATGTCTTCGGCTTCATGGATGGCAGCCCGCTGTTCTTTTTCGTATTCCACTTCAATAGTGATGTAACCATCCTCTTCATCAGTGCCAGTAATACTATTGGTGATATCGTTTTCCAGTAGTACATCGGCTACCCGGATCAGCACATCTACAGGAACCTGTAATTCGCGTTTTGTAATAACTGTTTGCATAAAATAGATAGATTTTAAGGTTATGAAATGATTATTCTGAAAAGCTGAGTTCACGGAACTTTACCAGCGGCACCATAGCCGCCAGCGTAAAACGACAGGCAATGAGGGACGCTTTCCGGTTAAGCGTTAATCGAAAGCGGGTATCACCTTTCGGCTTAACGTTATAAACAATGCGGTCAAGGTTATGTATGATCTCTTTTACCAGCGCGGTGTAGGGATAATCAGCAGGCAGTTGCCGGTAAGGACGTGCCGCCACCATATCAGCAAACGAATCCCGCAAAAGAACTAATATATCGTTGGGTATAGAAGGCATATTACTTAAACGAAGCATGTTTTCCAACAGGCAGCGCAATCGAAGGCTTACCCATTTTACTGGCTGTATGGCATAGATTCCCCAATATTGATCCGGGTTTTCAAATATAAATGTGTAGTTATTACTATCCAGGCATTCCTGTACCGCTTCCAGCAGCCGGGAATATACCTGCTGGTAGGGCTGGTCTTGTTGCCTTATCATATAATCTGGTTTATCTACATCTGTTTTTGCTTCTGCCTGCAAAACTGCTGGTTCATTACCGGTTAAGGTGTTAGTCTCTGCATCTGCTAACGCCAATCCGTTCCGTTTGTAAAATGCTAATTGCTTGCAGGTATCACTGCAATATTTACGGGTGCTTCGTAAGGCTTGCATCGTCGTGCCACAGTATTGACAAGTGGTCGTCATAATTTCAGTTTAACGGTAAACGATCTTGTTAATAGTCGATGGCTTCATCCTGTGGGGTGCCTTTAACGTAATAATTATAATCACCCAATATGCCAATGATGTTTTGTATGGCTTTCTGGTGTTTAGGGTTACTCTGTTGTTGGCTGATTTGCACCAGCAGGGTACCTTCCTGCTCATTAATGCCTTCTACCTGCCAGTGCAAGCGGTTATTGAATAGTATGCGAATGATGTCCAGTAAAACATCGTTGGGAATCGTGTGTGAACTGGTTGTAGCCGGTTTGTTAGCACTTTGCATGGTGATGTGTTTTTTAAGTTCTTAATCCATCAGCGAGATACCGGTTACAGTATGATGGTTATCGCTAATAGCTTTGTTATGGTCTTGTTTGTACCGCTTCTTCCACTTCTTTACCTGTTTTTTCAGTCTTTCTTTTTCAGGAGCCTGGGTTGGCGGTTGCGGGTGCCTTTGTGTGTATAACCAATAAGCCAGCAGGCAGAGGCCCGCTACAATGATTAGTGGATGAGCCAATAATTTATACCATTGTTGTAATCCCTCCTTTTCTGTGGGTAACACACCAGATAGGCGGTTTAACAGGTCCTGCGGAGCTATAGTCGTTTTTGCTGCGTTCTCCCTTGCTACTGGATCAGGAGGTGCTTGTTTTGAATCAGGTGTTATTGTTGACATACAAGTTGGGTTTACCGGTAAACGGAAGTGATTTTTTACGTTTACCGTTCTGTATGCAAAGATGAGAATAGAAAGAAGGCTGGTATCCCCCTATAGGGATACCTATGTTTTAAAAATGGTTAGTAGACTTCAAGTGAGGATGCTGTTTAACGATAAACTGTTTGTATTAACGGTAAGCGGTGGCTATTATTTCCTGATCCGTTTCTCATGCTGCCGGATATCTTCATCAATAAGGGCAACAGCACTCTCCATGTGAAGAACCGTAAAGTAAGGGCGAATGTATTGAAGGTCTGCCAGCAATTGCATTCCAGCTTTGTGATCGGGTATTTTAGCGTATTTCTTATAGATGTCTGAATTTTGCAAGCTGGTAAACTTTACCCCTGTCAGCAGGTGAGCCAGTCTTACTATATCGCTGATATTACCATTATCCCGGTGTTCTGTCTGGAAGCCTGCTTTGAGCAGGTAATATAAGGTGAGCAATTGTCGGTAGCGGGTCGCTTCTTTATCCGGTTCTTCTATAGAAGGCGCAGTTACAGTTTCTATTTCAAGCCCCTCCGGCTCTTTTTGCAGGTAAAGGAAATGAATGGCCCAGTCCAGCACGTTTTGACAGAGTTGGAGAAATTGTTCCCTTTCATCTGCTGATAAGGACTGTTCAGCTCCCGGTAAGCTGTTGTATACCTCACTGGAATAAATCTCTTTCTGCGCCAGCACAGTATCGTAGTAAAAATAGGCGTGAAAGCTTTTGCTAACGTATGGCTTAAGTGTCTTACCATAGCGTTTCAGTAACGCTAAATCCTTTGCTTTGTACTGATGCCAGAATTGATCGCTATGAACACCTTCCTGACGGGCTAATTGTACAAGACTTAGCAGGTGTTCGGTAATTTCCAGTTGCTGCAATAAGGTGTAGTGCTGCATTATTTCCTCGTAGTCATGCTGGAATTTTTGTACCAGTAAAGGGGCAACATGGTTGCGGGGTGGGTTTAAGGAAGTTTCTTTCGTAGGCATACTACTAATATAATAAAAACTGGTAATAATTGTGCATCCCTTATTTGCCGGGTACCTCATCCCGGCTTATCCCTCTCTTCCTCCTTTGTAAAGGACAGAAATACCTTTGTGGCTTTTACGATTACAGGATCATTGGTATGTAGAAAATCGTTTACCGATACGTGGTTAACGTAAAACTGTACCAATGCCTGCAAGGTACATTGGGTAATTTCCGTAAGAATATAGCTGTCGTGCGTGTGGCGCAGGGTAAGTTGCTTTTTCATATGGTTATTATTTATTGCCGGTTATTGTGCTTGTCCAATTGCTGATACCATTCCTTGATCAGGGCTGTATAGCTTTTTGTATGATCGGCCTCGCTTATCAGCGCGATTGTCTGCTGGGTATAGTATATACATATTTCTCTTTTAACCTTGTCCGGTATTGCCGTAATGTGAATTGTATGCGTATAGGCAGCAAACACCGATGTAGCTAAAGAATAGATATCTTCTTCCTCCTTTAGTAAATAGGAGACAATCAGGATATGATCTATCCAGAACTGGATAGCTTCCTGCTCATCCACTCCCAGTTGCTTACAAGCCATTTGGAATCTTGCTGGCAGGAATACTTCTATTGTCAGGCTTGGCCCTGATCTTTCAAGATTTACAGTGGGGCGGTTAGGCTGTTGTCTCATGTGTAGTTGTTATAGGAAATACAATTGGTTGTTCCCTATCCAGTTCTTGCAGTTTTTTCTGGTAAAGGGATTCGGCTACGGACATTAATTCCTTTATCCTGTCTATGAGGATAGCAGCCTTTTCAGCAGATACAGTATAATCTTCTTTATAGCGGGCATCCGAATAGGCTTTGTTTAACAGGTTGAATAGTTCCGTTTCTGCCCTCGTCAATCGGGGGAAAATAACGGATGGCTCCATACTGAAGTTATCAATCAGGGCTAGTAAGCGGGATAGATTATGGGTGGTTGACCGGTAACCGGTGATTCCTCTTAATATTGCCATACAGGTATGTTGCGCTGCCTGATGGAGGTTAAATACTGCCTGCTCCGGCCAGTTGTCTTGCTGGCAATCAGTGGCTGTCTTGAAAAACCGTTGGGCGGTAGTAAAACATCGGGTCCATTGGGTGATAATCCGGTTTTTAAGCTCTTCTTTCGTTGGTTCAACGGGCAGGTCTGCAGTCAATGGTTTTCCATTGCTGTAAACAGGTACGGCTTTACGGTAAACGGTCGTGTCAAAACGATAACCGGCAGGCAGCCCTTCCATAAATGCTGCATACTTCTGCACCATACAGGTGATTTCACAGGGTAATGATGCCGCTTGCTGCTCTATTAACTGGATAAGTTCATATTCCGGTCGTTTTTCTGTATCCGTGGTTAGGATCAGCAAGTCGAACGTTGTCGGGAATATCGTTTCCCGGTAATCTTCACCCGGCCAAAAACAACTCCAGTCCTGCATAATGGTTGTACGGGTGCCTAAGCACCAGATTAGTTCCGGTTGCAGAACAAGTAGGATTTTCTCTATCAGCTTTGCCAGTTGTATGATCTGCTGTTTGGACAGATGGGGTAGATGTGTGCGCATAGGTACTTTTTGATGTTATTTTGAGAACGGTTTACCGGTAAACGGGAAGGGTTACAGTAAAAACGGTATTTCCCCGCTCGCTTTGCACAGCAAGAGCACCGCCCAAAGCCTGTGTATACTGCGCGCTAAGAAACAGTCCTAACCCGGTGCCTGCCAGGCCATTGTCTAACCTCTCGTATGGCATAAATAAACGGGAGGCTTTATCCGGCGGGATTTCCATGCCCTGATTGATAACCTGTAGGCAGATTACATTATTTTCCAGGCGGCACTTTACGGTAATAACAGTGCCGGGGTGGCTGTATTTAAGAGCATTGGAAAGCAGATTTTGCAGTATCTGCCCAAGTTTTACAGGATCTGTGGTAACCTGTATGTTTTCCAGCGAGGGATGCAGTATAAGGCAAATATCCTTTTGTTGCAGGGCCGCAGTCCTTTCCTGTTGACGAACGACCGGTGTTATCCATAACTGGAAATCAATCTGGCAGTAGGCAGGTGTAATATCCAGTTTACCGTTATGGAATTTTACGGTAGCAAGCATATTATCCAATACATGTAGGGTATCAAGAGTTGTAGTTTCCAGCGCCTGAAAGAAGGCTTCCGAATTGCTGCCTTCGCGGATATACCGGCAAACCTGGACAGTGCCGGCTACTTGTGTACGTAGTTCATGGGCAAACATACCGAGGAACAGTTCTATAGTCTGTGGGGCGCTTTTTTGAGCTAAAGCAGCCGGTGGTAATGGGGTAATAGTGTTGTTTTCAAATGAGATTGGCATAACTGGCTAGTTTAATGGTGTTAAGGGAGATGGTTGTCCATAACAGCTCCGGTAGAGTATTGCACTACTGGCGGCTGTTGGATACCTGATTCGTATGGTAAATTACCATCCCCGGTAACCGTACCCCACTAAGCAAGCCTGTGCGTTAACAAAAAATAGTTGTATTTTACCGGGTAGTTAACCGGGAATAACCCTTGGTATCTCACCAGCCCGGATGAAGTAGGACACCAAATTATTAGTTTTCAATATCTTTGTGACTATGACAATTACCAGTATGCCTGAAAAAGTACACCAAGGACGCGCGGTAAAACGCCTTAGAGAAATCCTGCATGTTAAACAGGATGTATTGGCTGATGCCCTCAATATCAGCCAGCAGAGTGTTTCTTTATTGGAAACCAAAGAAACCATTGAGCCGGAGCAGTTGGAGTTGATTGCTAAGACGTTGAAGGTGCCGGTGGACGCGATTAAGAATTTTAATGAGGATGCTGCCATTTATAATATTCAGCATAATTATGAAGGGGCCACTGCGAACTCGACCCACTTTGGCCGCGACTATTTTAACTGTACGTTTAATCCTATGGATAAGTACATCGAGGCAATGGAGGACATAAAGAAGTTAAATGCTGCTCTTTTAAAAGAAAAAGATGAGAAGATTGCTTTGCTAGAGAAAATGCTGGCAGATAAGAAAAAGTAAAAGAAATAGTTTTATTCTATTTGAGCCACTTATTTAGCATAGGTGGCTTTTTGTTTTGATCAGCGTTAACGTCATATAAGAAACGCGTGCTAATAAATTCAATCAGGATAACTATACTGGAATAATTTTATAGCGAAAGGTTAGTTTTTCAATTACTATTCATATCGTAATAGTCAGTTTTATCCTGATTAGAATGATATGGAACATACTTTCACTTTGAATAATAAATATTACCAATTCAGGATTACCTGATAATACCATAATCTATAGCCTACTGAAATGGACCAAAATTCTGGTGGTTTTGAAGAAGCAAGTATCTTAGAACATGTTTAAAAATAAATCGGCGGGAAATTAGTTAAAAACGAATCGATCAATTAGTTTGGATTTACGAGAAACAAACTATGAGACCGAAGTACACATTATTGACCGATTTGCACTGGCAAAGTATAGAAAAATTATTAGCAGACAAAAGAAAGCGTAAATATTGTCTTCGAAACATATTTAATGCTATTCTATGGGTCTGCAGAACGGGTTGTCAATGGCGCAATTTAAGCAGCGAATTCCCTTACTGGCAAATCGTTTACTATTATTTTAACAAGTGGAAGAAAAATGGATTCTTTGAAAAGGTTATGAGTAAGGTTGTAAGAAAAGAAAGAATGAGGCAGGGCCGAAATTATGCACCTTCTACAGGAGCGATTGATAGCCAGCGTATAAAAAAAAGTCCATTTATAAATATAGAAACAGGCATTGATGGCGGAAAGCATATTGATGGACGAAAAAGGCACCTGGCGGTGGATAGCCTGGGCTTACCAATAGCAATCAGTGTTAGTGCAGCAGATATTCATGACTCAGTAGGTGGATTTGACTTATTGTGGAGAATAGAAAAAAATAGTTCAAGAATGAAGCTTATTCGTACTGACATGGCTTACAGAGGTGAATTTAGTGATACGGTTGAACAGCACTATAAATGGAATATAGAAATAACTCAGAAACCGCCGACAGTAAAAGGTTTTATTCCACAAACCGGTAGGTGGCAGGTTGAACGATCATTCGCGTGGCTGAATTTTTTCAGAAGGTTAGATAAGGATCATGAAAGGCTACCTGAATCATCTGTTGCATTCATCCAGGTAGCTTTCATTAATATACTTCTAAAATGAGTCGTTCGGAATTTTAAACATGTTCTTAAATGCAACGGAATTTAGTTTTTATAGTTAACTTATGAAAGATTCATAACTCATTAAGGTAGAAATCAGGAACAACAGGAAAAGGTACTACCTATGCATCATATAACAAATGGTGCCCTATTGGCTATTAGTTTAACTGTCCAGAACTAGAAAAACGCGGCTGGAATAAGTAGCTTGTATTATAGCCTATTTATCATCCGTTAAATTTTCCCGATCCTGACATCCCATAAAAGCCCGAAAAATCTCAATGGAATTTATAAAATAAGTTGTAGTAAATCACATTAAAATCAGTGAGTTATCAACGTGGCAGAATAATAATAACCCTGTAAATCAATTAATTACAGAGCCATTGCGTTCCAGAAGAGAAATAAATGGACCTTATATTAATAGATTCACTTATTTTATGTAATTTATTTAGCGAAATAAAAAACAAGGGATTAAAATTCAATAAATTACCTATTCATCAATAAGTTAATCTGGGAACAATCAATTTTAATAGATTTGTGAGTTATAATCTAGTAATCTAATTTAGTTGGCGACTGGATAACTGATAACAGTATAAATTATATAAATAATATTGGATAATGCTTGGAGATTTATCGAAAAAAATCTCGACAATCTTAAACGATTATGAAAATAATCGAATGACAGAGGAGCACGTCGTCAAATGGGTATGCCAATTTGATGAAGCTGATCGAGTATTTATACTTGAGGAATTAAGTATCATTTTTGAAAAAACGTATTTAACAAAAGATGAATGTAAAAATTTTTTAAAAGTAGCTATAAACTACCTCACTAAAACATATGGATATTCATCTGGAGAAGAACTCATGGTTAACACTGTAATTTTGGACTTACAAAAAGATGGTAAGAGCCAAAAAGAATTAATTGATCTGTTGGGTGAGGTTTTGCAAGAAAATTATAACATGACTTTGGATAACTGTGGACAAACACATTCTCATTATCTTTATTTAGATGATGTGTTAGCTACAGGAAATACATTATTTACCAATCTTTGTAACTGGTTAAAATCCTCTAATGCTCACAATGCAGCAATTACTAATTACGAATACATTAAGCAAAAAGATATTAAAGTAAGTTTATGCTTTACATGTTTACACAGTTGGGGAGCGAATAACACAGAATATCGGCTAATGATGGAATTTGATGATAAAATTAAAAAATACATTAAGTTCAGTAGAGCATATGAAATCGAAAATAACGCTAAAGCTTACAATTCTAAGTTGAATTTGATGATTCCAATAGCAGATCAACCAAACGAAATTAAGGCCTACCTTACTTCTCTAGATGCAGATAAATATGAGGATAGAGCTTATCGTAAGGAAGGAACTCCAATTTCTGAGACGTTATTTTCCTCAGCTGCTAACAGAATAAGGCTTGAAAACATTTTTCTTCGAAAAGGCATTGAGATTTTAAGTCAAGTTAAAACATTAACAGTTAAACAGATTAGGCCCTTAGGCTACACTATTAAAAGCCATAAAACATTTGGATTAGGTACAATGTTTTTTACTTATAGGAACATTCCTAATAATTGCCCTATAGTGTTTTGGTGGGGGAATAATTGGTATCCATTATTTAATCTTAAAAATAGAGGTAATAGCTAAAATGATGCAGAGAGATATTACTAATTTTAGAACATATATCATTTCAGAGTCTGTTGTTTTTAGTAAGACAAACGAGGCTTTCGGAGGACTTTCCAATATGGCACCAGGCTTTCCTCTTTTTGTCAATGATAACATTGTTTCCAATAGTGAAATGCTTTATCAGGCGATGAGGTTTTCCCTATTTCCAGACATTCAATATGAGATAATATCTCAAAATAGTCCGATGACGGCTAAAATGATTAGCAAAAAACATCTTGAAAGATCTAGACAAGATTGGGAGCAGATTAAGATAAAAGTTATGCGTTGGTGTCTAGAAGTTAAGCTGTGCCAAAACTGGGATAAATTCAGCGAGTTACTAAAACAAACAGGCACCAAGTCTATTGTTGAATTTTCAACAAAGGATCAATTTTGGGGTGCCTCAAAGAATGGATATAACAATGAATTAATTGGGCAGAATGCCCTCGGCCGATTGTTAATGGAAATGAGAGAGAAATTTATTTTACAAGAAAAAAAATTACTAAAAGTATCCCCTTTAAATATTACAGGATTTCTACTTTATGGGAATGAAATCGAGTCTATTTATAGTGACTCGGTATATACTTTAGAACATTAAGTAACGAAAATTTACGATGTTAGGTAGGATCGTATTGCAAAGCTGATTATAGCGTAGTATGAGATGCACCAGTAAAACCGGACAGTCAATTTGCTTAACTTTACGAAGCAATGACAACGAAAAAAGACAAAAAAAGACGCGCAGGAAGCATGATGCCACCTTCAAGGCAGAAGTGATCAAAATGGTATCCTCTGGACGTTCTGTTTCTGATGTAGCTCAATCCATGGGTATTGGGGAGAACCTGGTCTATCAATGGAAGAATGCAGAGAAGGTCGTCCGGCAAACGCCCGGAGAGGGCGGCAACGAGGTATCAGGCCAACAAGACTTATTATCGGAAAATGAGCGATTGAAAGCAGAACTACGTCGCGCCGAACGTAAGCATTTCGTTTGCTTTTGTTCTTTTTTTGGCAATGTTCAAATATTGCTTCCTCGCAATTCTCCGATACATTCGCGGCATCAACAGTTCTGCTACCTGACATCCCCGCTCTATCATCCTTTCCAATTGACGGCACCCCTCATTTAATAATTTGATATCTGTTGGATATTCGATCTGTTGCTCTGACACTGTCGCATCTAGCATGACTGTTCCTGATTTGCAGGAGTGTAACGTATCATTGCTGCACGGTTTTGGAGATGAATCTTTCAATATACAAACACTTCTATAGCAAAAAACAAGCCATATTATGTTGATTAACAATATTCTATCATTATATCAGCAAACCCTAATTACAGCCAACGTTCGAGTATTTGCGAAGGCAGGGAATATGGTGGTCCCCAGTCTTAGGACCGGTAATCGTTCCTTTTAAGCTTTTAAGTGTTAAATGATTTACTGGGCTTTGCCCTGTGAATCATTTGGCACAAGCCCCCGGCAGGGGATTATGCGGCTTTGGCCATATAGGCTTCTATTGGGGTTGAATAATCCAATGATTGATGCACACGCGTACGATTATAAAAATTAAAATATCCTTTCAGTCCCTGATAGAGCGAAAGACCATCTTCGTGTACGTTCAGGTAAATGTGCTCATATTTAACACTCCTCCACAGTCGTTCGATCCATATATTATCCAGTGCCCGACCTTTCCCGTCCATGCTTATTTTGATTTCATGTTCTTTTAACAGACCGGTAAACACTTCGCTGGTGAACTGACTGCCCTGATCTGTATTAAATATTTCCGGCTTACCGTGTTTCAAAATTGCAACATCTGCAATATCTCTGCACCACTCTGCATTCATGGTATTACTTATGCCCCAGTTGACTACGTAGCGGGTATGTACATCAATAATGGCGCATAAATACATGAAGCCCTTTTTCATCGGAATATATGTAATGTCGCAACACCAAACCTGGTTAGCTTTATTGATATCGATGCCTTTGAGCAGGTAAGGATATATTTTGTGAGATTTATCCGGCTTACTGGTGTTGGGTTCCTGGAATAGTGTGTTCCAGTTTACCAATTTCATCAGACGTCTTATTCTCTTTCTGTTAATATTATACCCTTTTAGACGCAATAAAGCCATCAATCGACGTTCCCCATAGAAAGGTGTCAGAAAGTATTGCGCGTCAAGAATGCGCATTATTTCCAGGTTCTCGCTTGTCTCCGATACAGGAACATAATACAAACCACTCCTGTGCAGCTTTAAAAGCTCACATTGACGGCGAATACTAAGGTATGGATGATTTGGTTCAAGCATGGAACGACGGCTGGATAATGACCTGGTTACAATTTTTTTTTCAGGAAGTCATTCTCAACTTTAAGCTGACCTATCTGTGCATACAATTTCTCCAGTTGATCAGCTTGTTGTTCCTGTTGTTTGTTTCCAGATTCTGAATCAAACGCACTGGCAAGTTTGGCTGCCGCCTCTCGTTTCCATGTATTGATTTGTGTGGGATGCAAATCATACTTCTTAGCTAGTTCTTCAACTGTACTACGCTCTTTTAAGGCTTCCATGACTACTTTCGCCTTGAAGTCTCCAGTGAATTTTCTTCTGCTTTGCTTTGTCATTATTTTGGCAATTTAAGATGTTTTTTACAATCTTAATTACCGGTCCAAATTTCGGGTACCATTATAGAATTCATTGAATGTCCAGCCCGTTACAAATGCCCACTTGAAAATATGTTATTGAAGTTAAGAACTAAAGCTGAACATTAGACGTCGAGCCCGAACTGCTGCTGATACTTCCACTTAGCTGATGTTACGTTGTCCAGCCCTGCTTTTGCAAATACTTTTGTTAGCTGCCGTATTACCGCTTCGCTCTATCTAACAAAGCTTCTAACTCTTTCCTGCCTATTTCAATTGTTGTGGATAAATTCGATACTTTTTGGTAGTCTGTTTGAGCTTGTTGACTTAATTTGTCAATACTTTCTAATGTGTTTTTGTAATTAATCACATTTTCTTTTAAACTTTTCAAAACAGAATTGTACTGATTAGCCTTTCTATTAAAGTCTAAATCAAGTTGAGGTGTGATATTTTTATTTGTTGAATCAAATGTCTCTTGTTTTAAAGTCAATTCGTTTGTCGTACTTGCAATAGGTATAATGACGTCTATTGAATTTGTTTTTATTAACGTGCTGTCAATATTTTGTAAGGCAGAGTATTGCTGTGTTATTGAAGTTTTTAGGCTTTCTGCTTTAGCTAAAGCAGAGTTTTTTTGTAGAATTCTATCTTGTTGAGTTAAATAGGCATTTAAAGCAGGTGTGTAGTCTTGTGCTAAAAACTTTAAATATACGTTTAGCGTAGAATCAACATTAGAATAGGTTTTAGCTCGTGTATATTTATAGCTTGCGTCAACACCAATTGGTTGAACAACTTCTACACCTGTAGGTGGTATCTGGAAGTCTATGTCTGCATTGAATGAAACAGCATTATATTTTCGTGCCGATAACTTTATTTTGTCAACAACATACGCTGACGAAATGAAAATTAACTGATAATCACCACCACCTAATTGTTTATCTTTCATATCTGAAACGCAAGATTTAATAAAAAAGTCATTTGTTGGGTCTTGCAAAATTTGAAATACGTTTTTATCATTCGGTTGCCACTGTTCAATATGTGCATTTTGAATATCCCAAATTACTTCCATTAAGTTTGAACTACTAAACGAAGTAGAAAGACTTTTCAGAAAGGGAACACCAGAAACACTAAGACTCGCAGCATTACTACTATTAATAAAATTTGTAGTGTTATAATACTGACTATTTATTTTGCGTAATAAATTGTCATTTTTCCACCAGTTTGCAGCGGTCAATGGTAAGACAGTCTTTGATTTTAAATTGATGAATAAAAATGTGCCTAACGGGGGTAATTCATCTGTAGAATATTTTAGAGTATCGGTTAAAATTCTCAATATGTTATCATTCTTCAATTTTGATATTGCGTCGTTAACTTCTATGACATTTAGTTTGTCCAATACGGGTACGACCAATTGATATTCATTTTTTTCATTTGATGATAAAACATCATATGCTTTAACCAATGGTAAAGTTTCTATTCCTCCGCCAAGTCCAATAAATTTTACTTTTTCCCCGCTTTTAACTTTAAAATCAAACTCCTTTGATTCGTTCGGATTTAATACAAACAAAAAGTCAGGATTGTCTTTTTCGACACCTTTTATAATCTGGGCAGAAACTTGAATTGGTACTGCTGTGTTGTTAGTTAATTTAAAAGAAAACTTTTTAGCGTAACTGCTTAATGTCATTGTAGCAAAAAGAAAAATTGTAATTAATTTTTTCATATTCTAAGTTTTGGTTTGTGTCGAATATTATGGTGTGTCAAAATATGGCAGCTAACACTTAAATATACGGCGTTAAGCGGCTTTTGCCTAAAAAAATCAGTATCGATAATCAAAGAAGTAGTGTTCGCTTTTAAAATTGTTACGGCGCAAATACAAAATAAATATTATTACCAGTCAACCTTTCCGCTATGCCACAAATCATCCAAAGGGCTCACAATATTAATGAGCGCCTTCTTACTAACGTGCAAATAAGTCCGCAGACAAGAAAGTGGACATAGAACGTCTACTTTCTTGTCCCAAAACCTTGGCAAGTTACAGCCCGAATGTGAGATACCTCTTAATGGTCTCTATCTACAAAACATACCTGCTGTGTTATGCATTATAAAATATAGCCTTGTTATAATATAAAGTGAAACACCTAAAAATCATAAATCCAAACGATTCATAGATGCATAAAATATAGAATACGTAACTCGGATTGAAATATAACGTATATTAGTAGTAATTAACCTGCTATGAAATTGCTGCATACCGCCGATTGGCATATCGGCCAATTATTCCATGAGTATGATCGAACCTACGAGCATCAACAATTTTTAAATTGGCTGGTAGAAACCCTGACCAATGAGCAAATAGACGTATTGCTTATCAGTGGAGATGTATTTGATCTCTCTAACCCCTCTGCCAATGCGCTAAAAATGTTTTATACGTTTTTAAATCGCGCAGTCAAGAGCAATCCTGCGTTGCAAATCGTAGTTACAGCCGGGAACCATGATTCTGCATCCCGTTTAGAATCTCCCACCCCATTGCTGGAATCCTCTAACATACATATTGTCGGACTGGTAGAAAAAGATGCAGAAGGAAACTTTGTTTACGGAAAATTGACTATACCTCTAAAAGACAAGCAAGGTAATATAAAGGGCTGGTGCCTGGCTATACCTTTTTTGCGGATGGGAGATTACCCGGTAATTGCAGATTGTGAAAATCCATATACAGAAGGTGTTACGGCCTTATATAAAGACGCTTATGACTACGCACTTGAAAATAAACAGCCCGGACAAGCAATTATTGCGATGGGGCATTTACATGCGCAACAGGCGGAAATAACGGAGCAGGATAAAACGGAAAGGCTGATAATGGGTGGCGTGGAATGCATCTCTGCTTCAGCTTTCCATGAGGATATTAAATATGTAGCATTAGGCCATATTCACAAAGCACAACGAATTGGTGGAAAAGAACATGTTCGCTATTGCGGTAGCCCACTCCCCATGTCCTTCTCTGAAATTAATTATAACCACCAGGTAATTGTTTTTGAGCTAAACGACGAAAGCATTACTGCACTAACCGCCATTGCGGTACCAGTAGTAATTCCCTTATTACGTTCACCCGCTGTGCATAGCAAACTTACTGAAGTAATTACCGCATTAGAGCAGTTGCCAAATAGCAATAGTCAGGCTGAACCAGCACCTTACCTTGAAGTAAGAGTGTTGCTGGATGGCCCGGAGCCAGCTCTCCGGCATAAAGTAGAAACGTCTTTGGCCGGGAAACATGTGCGTTTAGCAAAAATAGATGTCAGATACGCCAGTTTAACAACTACTGATACTCAACCTGAAATAGTGGCAAGTCAAAATTTGAATGACTTACAACCGCTTGAAGTTTTCTCCAAAGTATACCAATCAAAATATAACAATACTGTACCACCAGAATTGCTTCAAATGTTCAATGCAATCGCTCAGGAAGCAACCCTAACCGATTAACGAGATGAAAATACTTGCCATTCGCATAAAAAACCTTGCTTCACTGGAAGGTATTACTGAAATTGACTTCACACAGGAACCACTTTGTTCTGCCGGAATCTTTTCTATTACTGGTCCTACCGGGGCAGGTAAGTCTACTATATTAGATGCATTGTGCCTGGCACTTTATGCCAAAACGCCGAGATACAAGCAAGCTGAGAGTGGCGTTGACATATACGATGTACAGGGAGCTTCCATCAGCCAGAATGATGTACGTGGTATACTGCGGGATGGTACAGCAGAAGGGTTTGCTGAAGTAGATTTTGTTGGGGTAGATAACCAGCCTTATCGCGCGACCTGGATAGTAAGACGAGCACGAAACAGGGCTGATGGAAACTTGCAGGCCTTTGACGTGGTGCTTAAAAACATCAGTACCAATTCACCTGTTCCGGGAAGAAAAACTGAACTGCTGACAGAAATTGAGCGCCTGGTGGGATTAAGCTTTGAACAATTTACCCGTTCTGTATTGCTGGCGCAGGGTGACTTTACAGCCTTTTTAAAGGCAGGAAAGGACGAAAAATCAGCACTCTTAGAAAAACTCACAGGTACGCACATCTATTCTGAAATATCCAGGCGCATTTATGAAAATCATAGGGAGCAGGCGCAGCAACTACGGGATCTTAATACACAACGGGAAGGGATACAAACAATGACCAGTGAAGAGTTAACTTCCCTGCAAGAACAAAAGAACACAGTTGAAAAAGCCATAAAAGCCCAGGAAAAGTTACTGATTGAATTAAGCAAAGAGATTTCCTGGCATGAACAATTAAACATCCTGCAATCCAGATTAGATGCTGCAAAACTTGACAGTGAACAGACCTTTGCGGTTAAACAGGAAGCCATTCCCCGCGAACAGCAACTACAGCAGATTGTGAGTGTGCAATCAGTAAGACCGGTAGTTGCCCAATTAAGTACTGTACAAGGTCAAATCAATGCGAAGAAAGTCAGCCTGGAACAAATTAGGGTCCAGCTAGATGCATTACAACAAAAAAAAGACGCGCTGGATATTACGCTACAACAAGCAGAGGATAACCTCACAGCAAGAATAGAGGAAGAAGAGGCAGCTTTGCCACTTTTAAATGAGGCAAAGACACTGGATGTGCAATTGGCAGAAAAAGAACGCCAGATATCCCAGGCACAAACAGAGTTTAATACTGCCAGCCAAAAGTTGCAACAGCAGCAACAACAACTTACGCAGAAACAACTTGATGCAGACCATTTAGAAAGTAAGGTTAAAGAGTTGCAACAATGGAACGAAAGCAACACTGCCCGGCAGCCCATTGCGGAACAATATAGTCTTATTATATCTAAGCTAAATGATGCAGGTATTTTGCTTAATACCCAACAAAGCCGTTTATCTCTCGTGCTTGCCGCGGAGGAAGAAATTAAGGCGAAAGAGCAGGACCGGCAGCGATTGAGCAATGAATATACAACCCTTCAGACATCATTACAGCAGGACAGGCAAGAATATGAAAGTCAGAAAAAAGAGTTTTCTGTAATTCCTATTGCCAGTTTAGACCAGGAAAAAAGTACCCTTGATGAAATAATTGAAGACATTATTGCAGCAGAAGCGCACTGGAAAATACTAAGCAGCGCAATTATAGAACAAGCTACTATTACAGAACAACTTGAAGAAAACAGGAAACAACTAAAAGCAGATCTCGAACAACTTGGTAATACGAAAGCATTACTTGAAACTAACGTAACACAGCGAAATACTTCATTAAGTATGCTGGAAAAAGCCCGCCTGGCTGCGGCAGAAAACGTTGAAAGTTTGCGCACAAAACTGGTAGCTGATGAACCTTGTCCTGTTTGTGGAAGTACTTCTCATCCTTATGCCGGGCATAATACCCAACTGGATCATGTGCTTAAAGAGTTGGAAATAAGCCATCAGAAAATAGAAACAGCCTATACAGACAGCCTTACTACACATAGCCGTCTGACGCAGGTATGCGATCAATTAAATAAAGCGATAGCCAATCAGGAGAAAGATCTTTCACTAAAAGAAAAATCTGTTAAGCAGTTAGAAGAAATATGGGGCAGGTTTAAAATAAATGCTTTGGCTTCATCCATAGCCTTTGACGAAAGAGCAACATGGCTACACCAAAAACTACAACAAGAAAAAGACCAGCAACGTGAGTTACGGGATACAATATTGTCTTATAATAATAAAAAAGAGCAGCTGGAAAAGCAAAAAGGCATGCTTGATGAATCTGACAAGCAGCTTACCTACATTGCTAATGCGTTAAAGGATACTGAAAGAACACTAAAATCTCTGGAGGAGCAACGAGATAATCATAAACTGGAAAGAGAAAAAGCACAGACTGGTCTTGAAAATATTCAGCAACATCTTGCTGTTTATTTTACCTCTGAACAATGGTTCCAACACTGGAAAAATGATCCTGATAAATTTGTACTACAGATCCAGGAGTTTGCAGCGCAATGGAAACACAACATCCAACAATTAGAAGAAGGCTTACGGCAACAGGACCTACTAGCTGCCACGTTGAAAGGTATACAGGAACAACTAGTTCATCTATCAGAAGAAACAAGTCAAAAAGAGCAAACGCTATTAAAAATACGGGAACAATGGAACGATCTTTCAGGGAAAAGGAAAGCTATTTTTAATGGAGCGCCTATATCAGTTATAGAAAAAGCTTTCAAGGACGAAATTACTAAAGCCCGGCAGGTATTGGATCAACAAAAATCAGAAAAAGAAATTCTGCTGGCTAGTCTCACCCGTACCACAACTCAGTATGAAGAAACAGGAAAAGAACTATCTGTACATTCAGAACAGGAAACATCCTTTAAAGAGCAAATTCAAGACTGGCTCAATTCTTACAATCAGCAACATTCAACCAGCCTATCAAAAATTGAATTAGATCGCTTATTGTCTTTCACGCCGGATTGGATAGAAAAAGAGCGCTTAGCACTACGTGCCATAGATGATGCCGTAACCCAAGCGAAATCAGTATTGGCTGAGCGGGAACAGAATTTAGATAAGCATCGACAAGAAAGGATGTCAGAACGCACAGCTGAAGAACTGATAACATTACATACAGAAGCCAAATTACACCAAGAGCAAAATAATCAGACCAGTAACGAAATAACCTTTCGACTTCGCGAAGATGCTACTAATAAGCAACGCATAGGAACGCTCTTACAATCTATAGAAACCCAATCATTGGTAGTAGATAATTGGTCAAAACTGAATGAGGTTATTGGTTCTGCGGACGGGAAGAAATTCCGCCAGATCGCCCAGGAATATACACTGGATGTATTGCTAAGTTATGCGAATGTTCATTTAGCCATTTTAAGTAAACGCTACGTCTTACAACGTATACCCAATTCGCTAGGTTTACAGGTGTTAGATCAGGATATGGGTGATGAAATACGTACTGTGTATTCTCTTTCTGGTGGAGAATCTTTTCTTGTATCGCTGGCACTTGCGTTAGGGCTGGCATCGCTTTCTTCCAGCCGTATGAAAGTGGAATCCTTGTTTATTGATGAAGGATTTGGATCGCTAGATCCGGCAACACTAAATATAGCAATGGATGCATTAGAGCGCCTGCATAATCAGGGGCGCAAGGTTGGAGTGATTTCCCATGTACAGGAAATGACGGAACGAATACCGGTGCAGATAAGAGTTAGCAAGCAGCAGAATGGAAAGAGTAAGGTGCATGTTGAAGAAATGTAAAAGACAAATCGTACCTAACAAGGAACAGTTAGCTAAATTTCTTATGCAAATATTAAAATTAACATAATGAGCTTTCATGATCCAATTCGTCAATCCAAATATCTAAGGCAGACATTATCACAAGATAAGAAGCCTGTAGGTTTTTTCGTATCAGCAGGATGTCCTTTAGCTGTAGCTATGCCTGATAAAGAATGGCCTTTAATACCTGATGTTTCAGGGTTGACCAAATACATTAAAGAGCAAATCGACAAGGAAACAGAGGAAATACCGCAGACAAAGCGGAGTTTAGCTTACAGTTATTCAAAGTTGATTGAAGAAGTTATTAAAACTGGAAAAGCCATTCCAACGATAGAAGATATCCTGAGTTTTTTAAGAGGAATGATGCAGATTTCAAAAGGAGCATCAGATATTAGAGGATTTGGAGAATCTGAATTAGCAGATCTGGAAAAATTAGTGTGCAAGAAAATTGCTGAAAAGCTGGACGTTAATTTGCCTGATAACAAAACACCATATCACAAATTAGCGAAATGGGTAAATAATATTGAGCGTGACACACCAATTGAAATATTTACAACAAATTATGATCTATTGATGGAAGAAGCTTTTGAATCATTAAAGGTTCCCTATTTCGATGGTTTTGTTGGAACTCGCTTTCCATTTTTTGACTTAAGAGCAGTTGAAGATGGAGTAATACCTAATCATTGGACAAGGCTTTGGAAAATACATGGCTCAATCAATTGGTATTTAAGGGAGAATAAGGATGTATATCGTTCAACAAGTCTCAATGGAACAGATTCTTACATTATTCATCCGTCTCATTTAAAATACGATCAAAGTCGAAAGATGCCATATTTAGCCTTAATTGATAGACTAAATAAATTTCTAAGGCAGAATTCAGCGGTCCTTATAATGTCTGGATATTCTTTCAGCGATGAACATTTAAACGATACAATTCTAAACGCTTTACGTGCTAATCCAACTGCAATGGTTATTGCATTATTATTTGGGAATCTCACCACAATCAAGGAAGAAGAGGATAAAGAAGACAAAATTGTTGTTACAACCACTAATAATTATGAAAAGGCAACTGAGTTAGCAGAAAACAGATCCAATTTGAGTATATGGACTTTTGATGAGGCGATAATTGGAGGACTAAGGGCAAAATGGAAACCTACTAAATCTGAATACGATGCCGAAGAGAATATAGCAAATGCTGTGAAACAAAAATTAATACCTATTAAAGATAGCGAAGGAAAAGACACCGAAGAGAAAATAGTGAAATATGAATTCCTACTGGGAGATTTCGCAGTATTAGGAGATTTTCTTCAGGAGCTAATTGGTAAGGAACAATTTAAAATAAAGCAAGATGGCGTTTAAATCCACTTATTTAGGTACTATCCAAGATGTAAGCGGCACATCGCTAAATATCGCGTTAGACAACACAGCGCCGTCTGGTCTTACCTATGTTGATGGAGAAGGATATCGGATTGGACAAATTGGTTCCTTTGTAAAAATTCCAATTGGATATATTGATTTGTTTGGTATCGTAACTCAAGTTGGGGCCAGTGCTGTTCCAGAAAACCAAGTATTAACGCAACCTTATGGATATAGATGGATCAAAGTTCAGCTTATTGGCGAAGGTCAAAGGAACGGTTCATTCCAAAGAGGCATATCGCAATATCCTACCATTAGTGACGAGGTTCACCTTGTTTCAGAGGTTGATCTTAAAAAAATTTATGGGCAGCCAGAAAAACCTTACTTTGTAAAGGTAGGGCATATCGCAGGAGCTGAATCTATTCCCGCTTTAATAGATATCAATAAATTAATTACTCGTCACTCAGCCATTGTCGGTACGACAGGTTCAGGTAAATCTACTACAGTGGCAAGTATCTTAAATGCTATTTCTGATCCTGTAAATTATCCTTCTGCAAGGGTAATAGTTTTTGACTTACATGGAGAATATGGGAATGCATTGAAAGACAGAGCTCACATTTTTAAGGTAAATGCAGATAAAACTGAAGGCAGTTTTGAAAAAGATTTATTTATCCCTTTCTGGGCTCTTAGCTTTGAAGAATTGATTGGAATCAGCTTTGGCCAATTTAGCAGTGAGAAGGACTACAATACAGTGTTAGAAAGAATTACAAACGCAAAAATTAAAAGTTTAATAACATATCCCAAGAATGGAATAAATACGGACTGTTTAAATGTCGATTCTCCTATTCCATTTAGTCTAAATCACTTGTGGCATGATCTATACACTAAAACTTTAGGTAAGTTTTATCCGGATAAACCAGGTAAGCCTTTAGCGTTTGAAATTGATGATAAAGGTAATGAGATAAAAGGAGATCCGGCCAAAGCGATTCCACCTGTTTTTAAGCCAGTAAATACCAACACTGCTAATGGAGATCGTGTCCAACATCCTATAGACTCTCCATTAACTAATAGTCAACAATTACACTCTTTAGGTTCCAAACTAAGAATACCAAGATTTGATTTTTTGTTTAAGCCAGGGGATTGGACTCCTGACGAAAATGGAAAAACGGAAAAAGATTTAGATTCTTTGATTCTAGAATGGATAGGAAGTGACAAACCTATTACAATAATGGATTTATCTGGTGTTCCAAATTCGATTCTTAACACAATTATTGGAGTATTATTAAGAATTAAGAGCTTGATGATAAGGTCATGGTAAATTTGAAAGTAGTCGAAACTTCAAATGAGGATGTCTTTTCTGAATTAGTTAGAGCGACTAACAGTCAAACAAAGGTAGATGATGCTCAGTTTTTCTCACTTCGACCAATTGCGAAAAAAGTTGAGCAATACTTTAATACATATGAAGGTCAAGAAAGTAGAATTTATTTTGAAAGAAGAGATAAACAATATGTAGGTATAGAAATTCCTTTAATAAGAATTTTCCCGATTGATGTCGCAGCTAAATGTGTTACTGCTATGTTTTGCCAAAGACCTGATTTGGCATTTCGTTATAAAAAAATAATGTATGATGAATTTTCCGAAATTATCTTTGATGATAATGTAAAAGAATCTGTATACTATGCTGGTTGCTTAACTCTTTATAGACTTCATTTATTAGTAGCCAAAAATCATATTCCTCAAAATTCAAGAAAATACAAATGGCATATGCTGCCATTAGTTAGAGTCTTAGTATTTGGTAAGAATGTTCCGGCCTTGAATTCCAAACAAATCGAAAAGGAGTGTGATAAAATAATTGAAATGATGTCTTCGCATAATGACCAAGCTGTGGAAGTTTTTAAAAAAGCTTTAGATATCATTAATTCTATTGGAAATATAACTGAAGATAGACTTAAGCGACAAGCAATTTTTGCCGAAATGTTTGATAAAATATTAACTTAATAATGTAGGATTGATGTAAAATAAGGTCTAAATAATTCATTTACTTGGACCTTATTTTGCAATATCAGGCAGATAAGAAAAATCTAGATTAATAAACAAAACCGCCCCATAGGTCTATTATGCTACTACTTCTGAAGCCTCAGAAGCAGGTGACAAATATTTATCAAATGACCAAGATAAGAAATCAGCCTCCTGTCTTGGAATGAAGAAGCCTTTAATACTATCGAAATTTCTTATGCAAATCTGGATATGATTTTTTTCCAAGATACCTGCTCCGTCAAATGCTGGCCCACCTTCTGTAAACACTCCCCTCACGGTATCAAATAGCTTGATATCTGTAATTCCTCTGGAATCTAGGTCATTCTTATAGCTATTGGTAATCTCGGCATGCATGTACTCAATAACAGCACAATCCAGTTCTCGCAAGAGTCGGTCCTTATGTGGATCCTTAGGTAGATCTTTGTTTACTGGAATTTTTTGGCCAAGTTGAGTATAGGACTCGTACATTGCCAGGTAATAAGGTTTAAGAAGCCCAATATATTTGGAGTCGAGAAAATCGCAACAATATCCTAGATGAATAATTGCTCCCACTACTGCAGGTTCCTTAATTTCCCCACGAGAGGCTTTGTTGGTGGACCACTGCAACGCTCTTTCACAATTATTTTCCCATAAATAAAACCCATGACCGAGCCAATCGTATGGCTTCTCGCTAATTTTAATGTGTTGAGGATTATTTATTAATTCGTCTCTTGTAGCTTTATCACAACCGTGAAACCCTATTACAAGGTTAGATCGAACATCGTACATGAAAAATTAACTCACTGTTTGGTGGCATTCTGTACGGCTTGCGCTAGATTTTGGTATTGAGCCGTAAACTTGCCATTGTTATCAAGATGCCCAGCACGTTGTAATGAACGAAGAGCTTCCTCCTTCGAAATACCATTAGCCAGCTTTTTCTCTGCTAATTCTTTCAGTCTTTGGATGTCCTTATCGCTCATGATAATTTGTTGTTGTACATCAAAGATACACAAAGTTCTCATATAACCATATAAATACTAGTTATGCCATTAATTAAAAATCTGAAAATCAATCTGATAATCAAATAATATTATTAATGATCAATCTGCTATAATTAACCTTCATATTTTTAAATTATTTTATGTTTTCCGTATAAAATTTAACATTACCCTTAATGGGGCACATCTTTTTACTCAATTAATGTAATGTGGATTTCAAATATAATTGTAATATTTGCCAACTTGTCAGGTTAAGGGAATTGGCAAAGCATGATTAAATCTTTAAATATTAGGTTCGTTTCTTCCCTCGTTCTGGGCACTATGGCGGAAAGGTCGGAGATATCTCCGGCCTTTTCTTGTTTTAGGGGGTCAAGGTCCACATTCACGGCAATCTTGCTGAGTTGCTTTACAAAGATCTCGTTGGCTGTTTCAGCCCGAAACCGCTCCTTGCATAGTTTGACTGACTGGCAGTGGTAATAATAGTATATGCCTCCATTACCACGGGAACCACTTCCCCTTAATGGTTTCCCATAACGCTGGCAGATCAGAAATCCCCTAAGAGGTAGGTGAATATCGATTTCCGTAAAGGCATTAACCCTCACCTTACGTTTTTTGCCCTTCAATACATCCTGAACATCATCAAACAATTGTTCTGACACAATTGGCTGATGAATCCCTTTTACGCAATGCGCTGCCTCGTTCTTGTACGCTGCAAGAAAGACTTTGCCACAATAGACAGGGTGGAATCGTAACAAGAAAATGGACAGTAGGTTAACTTGCAATTTCTTTCGCTGCGCTTCTTTTTTCGTGTTCGTAAACAAAGGACAGCTTTACCAGCAGGATATCCTGGAGTAGATAGGCTGATCTCCCGGAATGCAACTGAGCTGGACATCAACCTGAATTGAGGCCTTCTTATCACAGAACCTAGCCTCATCAAAGGCAAAGACCACCTTAAAAAGCAAAAGGCCGGAGATATCTCCGACCTTTCCGCTATAATCTATTAGCTATGTCAAATTAAACCCAGTTGGCCGTCATCCCCTTTTATAGAGCTGGCGGTTTAAGCAAAATTAAAGACTATTCAAGAGGATTAGCAATATCATTAACTAAAAAGGTAATTCAATACATCCCCTTAAGCCCCTTTCTGTATTGCATTTTCGTGTGTTTCCGCACACTTTTATGATTGTCTTTATTACTCATTTAGGCTTTAATTTAAGACATCATCTATCTTATAATTCTCTCCTTCTTTGATGACATGCACTTTAATGTTGGTCACGTTTTTCGTAAAAGAATCACCATAGGATACATTATATGTATCTGGCTTTTTAGGATCCTTTACTATTTTCAGATAAGGAAGTGTGTGTGTGTCAGCATCCTGTGCATTCAAAAATAGATCATAATCAAGTTCCTCCTTGTCTGTCAGGTCCTGTATCTTCTTCAATAGCTTCGCAGTAGCATACCGTTTCCTGATTTTCTCTTCTTTGTCGTTGTTATGTTCGTTTGAAATTACAGTAATGTAGGCAGTATAAAATTGCTTGAGCATAACGGCAGCTTTGTCTACTGGTGCCTGACTCTGAGCGGAACATGCGTAACTAAACACTGTTAATACGCAGGCTAAAAAGGATGTAAGGAAATTTGTTTTCATATTTATTACCATCTAAAGATTTGTGTTGGAGGTTTTGCGGTCCTATAGCCAGAACCAGGCCAAAAATCAACTTTATTAGCAAAGTCAGATACCCAGGCAGTACCTGTATACATCTGAATATGACCGTACGCCGTATATTTCCCGTTAAGAGTAAATGATTGCATGACAGCAATATCTCCTCTTACGGGTGTGTAATTCGTTATGTCCGAGGTCACAAATTTAAACCCTTTTGCCAATAAAAATGGACCATAGTCTTCAGCTGGTCTCGGGCGTCCAGTGGTGTTCATACCCCCAGCTTCCAATCCTTCTCTGAGATATTTAGCACATTGATGGTTGGGACTTTCCTCCTTATTCTTCCACAGGTGAGCAATAGCTAAATTGATATCCAGTTTATCACCGAAGGTTATTCCCTTAAACATCTTTGCCGCTGTAGCTTGGTCAGGTGATAAAGTAGATGGTAATGCAGATGCTGCTTTATTTGCTTTTGCCTTCGGTTTTGTAGCAGGAGCTTCTGGTCCTCCTCCTAACAATTTCAGCGCATCCGCCACTTCATTATAAATTTGATTCCTTGCATCCTGCCATGCTTTATCATTATTTCCTCTTACCACCACTTCAGGCAGATCCCATACAAATCCATTTCTCGAATCAGTTACAAATTTAAAAATATCCCCGAAACTTCCTGAAGGATTTGCTGTCACATATTCCAATAATTTAGAAATTTCATCATCCTTTGAGAAATAAAGATTGCCTTCTCCATCTACCTCAAACAAACCCGTTGGGTCAGTGTACCTCATTGGATTATTAAATCCATATCTGTATGGTGTCCAGTCGGTACCCTCATCAGATAATGGATCTGGCGAATTCCACCTTCCCAGCTGAGGATCCAGCTGACGAGCAGCAAAGTCATACAGCTCTAAACCACTGCCATCAGAGAATTCTCCTGACTTCAATTGTTTACCTCCATATTTATAATTATTCCGCTCATAGGTAGTGCCTTTCAATACATTGGAGCTGATACCATCCATGAGAAGGCCAAAAGGATAATAATGCGTCTCTTCCAGCAAAGGTCCGGATGAAAGACTTACAACCGTATTATCAAAGTACACATCCGTAGCTGTTTCGTTGCTGGTGTATATATACATAAGCCCTGTTTCTGATACAGGCAATATTTCTACAGCTAGATCCTGTAGCGCATCTGGTGTATTTTGTACTTGTTTATAACCACTGTTATTATCCACCATTTTCATCTGTTCGTCAAATAAGACGTAATTCAGATAAGCTTTTGGCCGGCCTGCAAGTTCCGGGTCTTTCTTCCGCATGTCCTTCCATGACTGCTTAAAGTTATAATTGAACGGAGTTCCTGTATTGTTTGCCACATTATGCATATCGCCAGCGTTACTACCGGGCGTAAATGCATTTGCCAGCGCAACCACCATATCGTCTAAGGGTGCGTCATGCTGATTGGCTGGACCATCAGATTTGTAGAAGGCTTTTGTTCTGATACGGATCGTATCTCCGGCCATTACTCTTAATACCAGAGACGGCCCTATCTTCTTACCACCTTGTTTTGCATTTAGTTTGGCCACTTTTGCATTCTCAACAGTGGTATGATCCTCCGGATACCCCACAGGTGTTTCTGTTCTTGTTTCATCTACGTTACTAAACAGGGCTGTCTCAATTGTAGCACTAGCCGTTTCCATAGTAGCTGCATAGATGCTCAGATCTGTTTGTTCGGTCAACACCATACGGATATTACCCTGATAATCTTTTTCAAAATAATCGTAAGTCCAGCCGGTAGTCTGTCCATTCTGTACAATAGCGCGGATACGGCCCGTTTCATGGTCTACAGACACCGGTACATCGTTTTTGTAAATGGCACCTGTTATATAATCTGTCGTGGTTACAACGGCAGGTGATACGGTATTATCCGTTACGATCGTTTTCAATTTTAAACCATTGGCATCATATACGTTTTGGATAGTGCCTTTTCCGGTAAAGGTGATCAGCTCTGGAAGGTTTAGGAAATTATAGGTAGTACTTTCAATGCCTTTATTCTTGTCAACGACGAGGTTGCCATTTGCATCATACTGATAGTCTACATCATTATCAGGATTGGAAGTATTAGAAGTATGGTTAGCATCCGGCTCTTTAAAATCTCCCAGTGTGCTGGAGGCATCATTTGCATTATCTATTACCATACGCAGCTGGTTAGTGCCTGTAAGGTAAGAATATTGCAGTTTATCTATGGATGCGACTGTCGTGTTTTTTAAACCTTGTCTGTTTAGTGAAAGCAGGTTACCATTAGCATCATAGGACATGTTGCTCATCGTAAAGTCTGCCTGATCTTTTGTCCATGCAGTATTACCTGAATTCTGCTGGTTAAATTCTGCACCGGTCATACTATTTGTGTTATCATAGCTATAACCAAATGCCCTGGCAATACCATTTGATTTACTCTTCCATTTTTCACCTGCTATGTTTCCATTATATTGTTTGGTACTGAATCCGTAATCATAGCTGATATCCTGACCAAACCAGTTACTGGTACTACCGGAGGTATTTACATAATTACTGTTAATTGCCTTCACCCATCCTCTCAGATTATAATCGAATGTCTGGGAATCCATGTAGGTACCATCTGTTTTTTTACCGATCCACTTTGTTCTTAATCTACCCAGATCATCATAATCATTTGTTGCCACAACTCGTGTGAGGTCGTTTGAATTATTCAGCTTCTTGGTGATTTCCTTCAGTCTGTCTTCATGATCATAGGTATAACTTGTTACTACTTTTATATCAGGAGTAGCAGCACTGCGTGGATTGGTGATATGGGTATAATCACTCAATAAATTTCCGTTGAAGCTATATATGGCTGTAGTGGTAGTTTCTCCACCTACGGCATTGTCACTCCGTGTTTGTACTGGTCTGCCATTATTGTCAAAATATGTGCTGGTGATCAGCCATTGATTAGTACCAAGTACATTTATTTTTGAACCAGTGGCCATACCATAGTTATAAGTATTAGGATTAACTGCCACAGGATATTTATCACTGCTTGCATCCAGAGAAGATACATCTGCAGAGGCAAAAGGTTTTGCACCGGCATAGTTATAATCATCATAATAGTCATAAGCAGTGGCATTATAACCGGTGATATTAGGTGTGGTGTTGACCTCGACAACGGATTGGATAGTTGAAGTGGTGGCAGTCGGATCAATTGCAACGTCGAAGTTGGCCCCATCTTCACTGGTGAATTCTGGATTCAACGTGATAGATCCCCGGGCGATATAACCGGTTATGCCGGCTACACGGGTATCCAGCACCAGATCTGTTACCTGTGGTATTGAATAGGATACATTGCGCGTAGTACTGGCCGTAGCTGTCATCTGTTGTTGCAGTTGATCTCTGGTGCTACCGGTAGGATAGGTGCCGGATACGGTAGCGCGATTCTGATCATTATAAAAAGTAAACTGCCACTCAGGAGTTGTTTTCACTCTTTGTGCAGCTGTTTGTACAAAAACAGGACGATCGAAATTATCATACACCAGTTGTGTTTCACCACTGCCTGGCGTCTTTCTGGAGATATTTCTGGTATACTCATCATAAGTATACTGGTAGCACATGCCATCTGCCAGTGAGCCGCTGATCATCCAGTTGCCCATAATACGCTGTACGACAAGCGGAGGTATAACGAAGGACAGGCTTCCCAGCTCATTATATACATAATAAGTACAAAGCCAGCCGCCATGTGCAGTTGTAATGGTTTCTTTCTGCACTTTTTTTAGGATAACACGATCTTCTTTATCAGTATAAAATACTGTCGTATTCCCATTTTCATCAATAGATACCGTTTTTGAAAGCTGACCTGCTGCATAAAAACTATTGGAAGCAGGAATAGTTACACCTGCTGCAATGCGCCATATCCTTACAGAATCGGCTACCTTATTATACAGGTACTGTACGCTTGCTGCTTTTGCACCACCGGCACGGCTCCATGTATTACCGACATTAAACGTTCTGTTGATGCGATTTAATGGAGAGCCATCATATTCATTCTCCATATAAAATATTGTTTCATCCTTTGAGCCAGGATTTAAGATCGCATTTTTATAGAATGTACTTTGTGCATTGAATGGATCTGTTTTCAGATTACCATCCGAAGTGTTATTGTCCTGTTGTATATAGGGGAGATATACATACGTTTCCCTATCCAGTACATCATATACTTTAGGAATGACGAAATCCTTACCGGTATTGGCGATCGTGCTGCCGGTACCACTATAGCCCTTGTTTACAGTTTGCACAAGTCTGCCAAGTCCATCCAGATAATCGGTCATTTGTCTTACATCCCTTACGGTGTTGGAAGTACTGTTGACAAAGGTGGGATCCTGTATAGGTTTTGCGGGCACCCATGTACGGATATAGTTTGGTATTCCATTGGTATAGGCCGCAGGTATAGTAACGGCAGTGCCTGTATTTGGTAATGATCCATCCGGCGTCTGACCATAGACATTTAGTACAGTTACCAGAGAGCACAATAAGGCCCCGGGTAATATTAATTTATGTTTAACTGACATTGCAGTAGTGATTTGGGTGAACATTTAATAGATAGTAATCGTGGCACAACCGGTTTTGATGTCTACGCTGGGGAAGTCTATCTGTGTTCCGGATCCGACATTACCTCCGCAGCCAGCACTGAAATTATAGGTGTTGGTAGTACCTGAAGGAACGTATACTACTATTTCATAGGTACCTGTTATCACAGAACCAAGCGCGCCCTGACCATAACCTACTGTGAAGTCGTAGGTAAGATTGGCATCAGTACGGCTTACCAGTTTTACATGATAATTATCGTTTGTGATCTCATTAGAATAAGAGAGTGTAATGGCTGTACGGCAGGTGCCTACAGCATTCACATAGTTCTGACCTACAATAGCCAGTGCTGCTTTTGCTTTGGCATTTGCATCATCAACGCTTATTTCTGATAGGATACTATCTTTTGGAACTGTATAAAGTACGTATGTACCATAGCCGGAAGCACATCCCTGTTTCATGAAATAACCACTCTGGGCATCATTTCTGTACAATGGAATACATACACTATGTGCGTTGACGTATGACAATGCATTGAGAGTTGTATCCATTGCTGCTTTTGCATCTGCATCAGCCTGAGAGAGTAGCGAAGCATATATATTCGCAGGTACAGTATAGGTGACAGGGGCTCCGGGCTTACCACCATTGGAACAGAAGTAAACAGAATAGGTAACAGACAGTGAATTATTCAGGTAAGCGCTGGTTTTATATTCATGCTGCTTACGGATATTTTCATCCCTGTCTTTTACTACAGACAATCTGTTGAAGCCATCGTAAACGAACTTATTCATAGTTCCGATGTCATCAGATTGGCTGGTCATTCCAGTGGGTTCTTTATAGCTATAGGTAGCAAATGTGGAATTGACAGGAGAAATAGCGATATCGTCAATGCTGGCACCGTTGCTATTGATGTATACAGAAGTGATACTGTTCAGTACTACAGTGTAGAAGCTCCATGTGCTTGAAACTGCTACAGCGGTACCGTTTACTGATATACTACCGCTACCCTTGGCCCAGAAGCGAACTTTGTAATTACCGGAGGAAAGTACTGGCGAGGTCACTTCACCGATATAGCTATACCCGGTTTTAGCACTTGTATTGGAAACAGTAGCGCTGTTATATACCCAACCTGCTGTATTATTTTCTTCCGGTTCAAAGCTGGTAAAGGCGATCTCTCCGGTAGTAGCGTTGGCGGCAATGGCGACAGTGTTATTATGCTTGTCGTATAAGACAGCCTGTAGCTGATGTTGTTTGGTATTTAAAGACAACAGCTGGCCGTTGGCATCATAATTTAGATAAGCCACCTGCTGTTTGTAATTGAATTTTGAATCAAGCAGTACCGTATTGGTAAAGCTTTCGGTAGTAGCCACGGGAGCAGACAATGCTGCGTTGTAAGCAATCGCAGGACGATAGAGGCCATTGCCAAGATTTGTAAAAGTGGTCAGCTGTGCATTGGTGAGATAGGTCTGGGTACCGATCTTTTTATAAGTCTCTTTGGCAATAGGTACCGCATAGATGTTCTGATCCATCATACCAGCTGTAAAGGAGCCCGTACCCAGAGAATAATCATAGGGATAGCGGATTAAATTGATGATGGAGTCCTTCATAGAATTAGCAGTGGAGGATCTTACCACCGTATGATACAGGCTATTGTACTGATATCTGGTTGTCTTTTCAAGCACCTGAGTGGTATCATTGTCAGCATATTCCAGTTCCCTTGTCTGTATCAGATCAGCACGCCCCATTAGCGGATAGTAGTTTCTGAATGTATATACCGGTGTAGCAATGTCAGTAGTTGCTTTCTTTGCAATGTATAGTGAGCGATAGTTCTCAGTTGAATAATAGGACTGGGTGATGTTGTATTGATTGATAGTCCGTTTTACAACAAGGCCAGCGGCATTATAAACACTTGTTACCAGTGGCAGCCCAAGTGCCCAGGTAGGGCGCTCTACTGGTGTGTATGGATAATAATCCTGTGAAGGCCATATAGTGGCATAGGAGAGGTCGGAATATTCATATACTATTTTCCCATTTGTACCCGTGCCATTGGCGAACACTTCTTCCACTCTTCTATATCCAACCGAACTACCTTCTACGGAAGAAAGCGGGTTAATAGCACTGCTGACAGAGATGGTATCGACGTAATCCCATGAAGGGGTATTACCGGGAAAGCCGGCAGTATAATGTGGTATCTGATAAGTATAAACGGGTACATCGCCCAGGAAGCCGGAGGAGCGCCCACTTGTTTCTACATAATTGTAGGTTTTAATGATATCATTTTTACTGTCTACAGCATCATGCAGGTAGCGCTTTTTGAGTCTGATACCACCCATTATGCGATTGACGGAGCCATCAAATTTATCATTCAGCTCATATTCAAATTCTTCGCTACCGCCGGTGGCGTAATATATCTGCTTCAGGGCACCCATGGTAGCATAATTAATATCAGGCGCTCTGTTTGCCGCTGCATATCCGTGGGAAGGGATTTCCAGCAGATAATCAGCATTGTTTTTTCCGTTGTGATACCCCCAGTAATCGATATCATTATAACCATACAGGGCCGTTTCATTTACGGCATCACTCAGGTAATACTTAAAGGCAGCCATTGGCATTACCTCGTCAGCATTACCAAGCTGGTAAATGCTTTCAAGGTGTATCCGGGTACGGTCAGGAGTCCATGTGATATTATACCATGGCCAGCTTTGATTATAATTGATATATCTGTATCTGGTAGGACCACTATCCCAAAAAGAATAGTTGAATGCATATTTCTTGATGCGCTCCTTTTGATCACTCACTATTTCTATATCTCTGATCACATCGTCAGGTAAAATTTTTGAACTATAGAGGTAGTCAAAATTGATCTTTGTACTATCGGAGAACCGGATCGTCTGAATATCCAGATGATTCGAGGTCGTATTATAAAGCATTGTGTTAGGGCCATAAACGTAATTAGAGTAATTAAGGGCAGCATCATATGCTTTCGTTCTCCTGGCATACCTGAAAAATTCTGCAACTCCATTTACAGAAGAGTAGTCAGACTGCCGGTAATTAAAGACAATACTTTCCTGTGTACCGGGTACCTCTATCTTAGTGAGCATCCAGGCAGAGGCAAAAGCTTTGTTACAAAAAATGCCTGGTTGAATACTGGCATCCTGAGCAAAATTCTTACTTATTTCCGGTGTAGAGAAAGTATACTTGATACCTGCTTCATCTATAATAGTAAAAGAAGCCAGTGTACCTCCCGCCATCGTGCCGGAAAAGTCAGGAATGATCTTAATCTTTGTGCTGTCGGTGGTCAGGATCTGACGATCTTTCCCGATGTAGAATTTACCACTATGCCCGGGAAAATTATATTCAAAGATATCATGCTCATTGTCGCCGATACCTAACATATAATAATATGGAACAAGTGTATTTGAGGTAGTCGCATCCGTATTGCTCATTTGCATAAGGCCGGGGGTATAGGCCATACCATCATATTTGGTATCTACCGCGCCGGTGCCCGGGGTCTGTGTTACGTTTAAGTAATCATCAGGAACACCTTTAATATTACGGATGATAATACCTCCGGTATTCAACATCCATCCTCTGCCGATGTTGGAGCCGGGATCATCTACCTTTATACCATTACCTCCAATGAAATCCATTGTCAGACTGAATTTCAGCACCGACATTTGTTTTTCATACAAGGGTATGGAAGGTTTGATCTGCCCTGTAAAATAACTTGTGGGGATGTTATTCACCTTGCTGAATGCAAAAGTGTTGGGCGTAATGGCAGTAAAATTCTTACGCTCAGAGGGAACATCCGTCTGCGCCGAAGTGCGGAATAGGCCTATACCTGCCAGTGACAGATATAGGGATAAGAAAACTTTTCTCATGGTATAAAGATCAGGTAACAACTATGGTAGCATTTGACAATTTGGGCAACAATAAAAGCTGCTAAAAATTGAAATGTGTTACGGACAAAGGTAATTGGCAGGGAGAGGAGGAATCATTTATATTATAAATGTTAACAATGATTTAATAATAAAAAGAGGATGTTTGAAGATACCGGACTGATAAACAGAGAGATAAGATTTTAGGAGCCTTTATGGATTAATTATATCCGGGATTCTGCGTATATAGTTCTGGCGTTATATCCAGCTGCGATTCCGGTAGTGGATATATGACATAATTGGCATTATCTCTTGCCATATTTAAATATGGAAATAGTTGCTAAAGAATTGAATAACAGAACAATGTTTTTTGTAAAATAAAAGAGGGTCCCTCATTTATTTATGAGATATTTTTGAAGGTCCAGGTCCAACAACAACTAAGTTACTAATAATCAAGGCCAACCGGTTCGAAAACTTACCGCTACTGGGCACAAAAAATGCAAGACCCGCTCGAAGAGCGGGTCTTGCATTTTACCTATCTTTCTAAATTCCACAAATACTTCATACTCAATTTAAAACAGGTTCGATAAGCCGTAATAACGAATCAAGTTCAAAACTTTGCACAATTTATAACTGACTGTCAGATTTAATCTTAACTATTACACCTTATGGCTATATGGTCTTTCTAAGGAGCGGTTGTCAGTTATTTCAATAGCGATCCGTAAAGGAATGAAAACGATATCCTCGCCTTCAGTTCCTCTGAGAAGCTCATCCGAAGGCATATTACGATTTGTCCAGATCTTGCACAAGCATATACAGAAAGCCAGTATTTCTGGTTCCACAGCTAGAAACGTGCCTTTAAAATTACCCCAATGGTAGTTGTCTGCTCTGAGTATGGCGATGTTTTCAGCAGCCCTGCTTAATAGTATCTTCAGGCTACTAAAACCATTCGCATCGTTTGGACGTCCATTCTGTATTTCTCCTATCGCCGACGAGAAATAACCCAAGGGTATTCCCAGACGACTTATAGGCTGCTGGCCCCAACGTTCGGACATTCTGAAAAGCGAAGATGTATTGTTCTCTAACAAGATATAACTTAGGAGATCATAGAATAAGGAGTTCGAGAAAGTAGTATTGTCATTTGCGATCTGTTTGTAGGTTATTATCTCATTATCATAACCACAAATGGCAGCAATCTTCCAGTAGGGATTGTCTGCTAGTTTGTAGAAGGAAGCAGCTAAACTGTATACCTGAGAAGATTCAAGTGGATCAATCACCGATTTAAGAGATGCCGCAAGCAAATAAGAACTGGCAATCCAAGGTAATGTATTAGTACCCTTATTGTCCGGATTCTCCATAATGGAAGCAAGATAACTGGCGTAACCTATGGATGCGTCAGCTACGTTGTTTAAATCCTCAGGATTTAGCCCCAATATTTCAGTATAAATACTCATCAGATCAACTCTTTTATGTTCGTATACGTTAACGGATCAACATATTTTGGATTGTTGATTATATCGACAGCAGAAGGAAGTTTGGATTGTCTTAGTTCTTTTAGGGCGGCCGGCCCATTATATTTTTCAGCCTTTTCTAATTGTACTGCAGGTATATGGATCTTTGCCATAAGCTCTCCTTCATGGTGATAGGGGAGATATCTCGGATAAATATGCAGTTCCCTGACCTCTTCAGAGAATTGTACCAGTTCAATGGATTTCTTCTGAATGGTAATCAGATATCCATAAAAAATATATCCTTCAGACCTAAAATTGTCTGTAGCGAAGCGCAGCGCAGTAGTCAAAGCAGGGAAGACAATATTAGTCTGATAAAAATCATCGCGTTGTACTGAACCAGCTGTAGTTGAAATGTATGGCGTTACATGTCCATAAGTTTTTCCAAGAGAGGCATATGGATGATTAGCAGGTAAAGGTGTATCATAATTATTTAAGTGGTGAATCATATTTTTTTCTGTTAACTGGTCTTGGATCTCTTGATTATTAATTGTATGTTTTGCCCTCCACCAGTTACTTACTATTCCATGACCGTCTAACAAAAAAGCTTTAGCCTCTTCATCCTTCAGTTCATTGATACCTTTTAAGAATTTTTGAAAAAACATTATATAGGTTTTATAATGATGATTGAACCAACGACGTTGTGTTATTTATCATTTCCATAAGGGAAGTATCGGCACCCGCCTTATACTTTTGTATGAATGTTAGTATATGGTTCTTGCTGTCAAGAGGAATCAGTTTCTTTGATGCTAATGTACCTAATGCAACCAATACCCGATAACGCACATGGAGACGGCTAACCAATTTTCCTAAATCTAATAATATATTGAGATCACGGTTTTCCGGGCGCATTGCGATCATGGTGGCCAAAGCGATGATTAAACCTTCGTTACCATTAGTACGGATTATGTTTGCAATATCATCTTTTTGAATGCTATGTTTCAGCGCATATTCACCCATCCGATTTGCTGATTTATCTTTCTGATTTACTCGCTCAGCCCAATCGGGATCACTTATAGTCAAGTAGTCATCAGCCATTTTTAGCAATCTTGACAATGCTTCCTCCTTCTTTAACCCGAATGTTTCAGGATTAGTCGTTGGGCTACTTGTCGTTTCTGCTTGTTGTTGATTATTCCCATCAGCCTGTTCATCCTCTGGGAAAAGCGTTTGAGATAGTATACTCTGGTTGTTCTCAATATTGGCCAATTGAGCTTTGGCAGAAGCTACGCCTTCGCTTACTATTGCTACCTGCCCGCCTACGGCCTCCTCAATTACCTTCTTGATCGCCTCTTGATCTGCTTTAGAAAATGCATTGGTTAAAAAGAGACGAGTCACCAGGTATCCAAATAAAAAACCAGATACAGAAAAACAAATGAGCAATCCGTATGCAAAAGCCAATGCTGTACCCATCTCCTTAAAGCAAACACCATCAGCTAACAATGTAGCAACTGAATATATGTAAGGTGGTAACTTTGATAAATTTACCAGACCAAGACCTACAATGATTTTAGTCAACCAGTCGGATATTTCTGTTAGATTAGTATTTACCTGCAGTTGGTATTCACCATTGGTTTCTCTATTCTCCACATTCCCTTCCGCTTCTTTGGATTTATTTGCTTGTAGTATTTTAGGAATACCAAAGAGAAAACCAATGGCAATTCCCGATAAACAGACGCCCAATATCCACATCAACGCTGTGGAGAATGCAGAGGTCGTGGTTGTGAATAATAACGAGGAAATAATTCCTAGTATTAAAATGATGGAAAAGAACCATGCAACATATTGTAGGTAAATAGCAGCTTTTTGTCTGACCATTTTTTCTTTTCCTCCCTTCTGTTGATCAGAAACTGTTTTTTTTGTGGATGAAAACTTAGTAAGAAAACTCATCGTATTCTTGAAATATTAATTTGGAAAATAAGACCGTGCTAATATCGCCAATGTTTCATAATTGAGAAATACCAACTAGTTTGTATTTTTTTGAGCAAACTGAAATAAAGATTATATCTGCTGACTTCAGTTAGTTAATCCGATGTTAAATTCAGCAAAAAAACATCTTACATTGTCTATCAGGCTATTTTATTTCTAGAGCGCACATTCTCGATTCCGATTTATGTACAAACTCCGGTTTATGATAATTACTTTGTATAATTAATTTCTACTCTTTATTTATTTGTTTGGGTATTTATGGTATTTGGGTATCGGAATTTATTTGTATAGTATAGGCACACTTTGGAGAGGAAATAAAATGATTAAATTTATTTTTAGAGATTGTCATGTTATTAAAGTATTTTATTTACAGGGCGTTATTTAATTAACGATATCTGATTGTAGGGTCAAGTGGTGGAAACGCAGCTTATTAAGCCGGCGCGCCACTACTTGACCCTACAATTTTAATTGCACGAATGTCTTAGTAAAAGCATTGTCGAATAATGACTTTCTTGTTTACATTTGGGTAAAATGAACATCAAATGAATGATAACCAAGACCTTTCAAAATCTTATTATGATCAGTATGGTATACCTAAAAAGTTCGTAGAAGGAATAAGAGAACAGGTAGAAAGAGATAATCGATACCAAGAGCTTCTACGGGAAGCTGATGTGTTAAACAAAAGGGAGAGGGCGGGTCTTGTTGAATTGATTAACGGTATATTACAGGAAGAGAAATGCCCGTTGATTAACGAAAATCAAATCAAGTTTTACCCCCAATACATTGGTAATACTGGCATAGGAGTACCTATTGATACCACTTTGACAAAAATTATTTATGATCATTATTATCCTCCTGCACCAGCTGGTGAATATGCGCACTTTACTGACCTGACTGCTCTGCAATCAATTTTAACAAACAGAAAATTACGTTTAACCTCCACCATAAAACGGAAACACGAATTTGAGTTTACTCTATTTTACTCCGATCACGACATTGAGGGGTTCAAGAGGCCGATTGATAATTCGACGATGGAAGAGGGGTTGATGAAAGATCTGTTTTATATTTCTTTAACTGAAAATAAGGAACCTGAAATAGACATCAGGAGAGGTATGTGGCAGCATTTTGGAAAAATGGGTGCAGGCGTTAAACTGATCTTTGATATTACTACCAGCCATTCTGATTTTAGAAAGGTTTATTATCCCAATTCATCATATGCCGCGGATAAAAATCTTTTGGCAAAACTTATGGATAGAATAAGTGAGGTTTATGGAAAACCATTGGTTTTTAAGGCAATTTCAAAATTTGGAACTTTTTATATAGATGCTGGTTTCGAAGATGAATGTGAAACAAGATATTTGATAAAACGTTACTCTGATGACTACCCATTTCCATTTGTAACACATTTTCATGGGGATATTCCATTTATAGAACTTGACTTTATAAGTCCGTGGGGCAAACTGTTACCTATTAAGGTTCAACCTGGGGTGAACTGTAACCGTGACGATGTGCAAAGTATAGTAGATGCATCGGGTATGGGATTAGAAGTCCTACCCAATGTAACTTCGATCTAACTAGCCATTATTATGAAATTGATGGATATGTGGTAAGATATAATAGTGAGAATTCGTGGAAATATCTTCATGGAGATTTTCCTATCACGATTCGGTCTAATGGCATTTGTTAGTTTCAAACCCTTGAAGCGTTACGTTATTAATATTTAAATTGCATTATTAATGCTGAATTCAATCCCCGTCTTTTTATCTGCTATAAAAGCCCGTCAGGATTTTATTCGTGAGTATGAATCTATTTATGCGAAGAAGTTGGCGTTGGGTTTTAATACGTTAGATTTTGTTCTATGGAATGAGAATAAAGTATCTGAAATACTGGCGTACTTTCTGGATCCGAATGGACGCCATGCACAGGGGGATGTTTACTTACAGCTTTTTATAAACAGATTCAATCTCCGGTTCACTTATTCGGATTTCACTAAAGTGTCGGTACAATGCGAAGAAACAACCGGATCCAACCGAAGAGTAGATATTGTATTGTCTTATGATCAGCGTAGTGAAATGCTGGGTATTGAAAATAAGATATATCCGTGGACTGCTGATCAAAAGGACCAGGTTAAGGATTATGTGGAATACTTAAAGACATTCTGTAAAACGGATAATTATCAGCTTGTATATTTGGCTCCTAAGTCAAAAATATTAACGGATTATAGTGCGGGACCGGAATTACAGCGTCTACAGGAGCAGGGTAGATTGGTGATGATAACTTATGAAAGGGATATCATTCCGCTCTTAGATGAGTTTGTTTCCAGGACACACAATGAGCGGGTCCGGTACTTCTTGGAAGACCTTAAACGAAAATTAACCGAAAAATATATGGGTAGCGAAAATTTAGATGAGCAGGCTATGCTGGCCAAGTTTATCAATGAGAGCGAGGAAAATTTTAGGAATGCATTTGTTGTCGCCAGGTCAATAGACACACTTTTGGCGCAGCTTGAAATTGAGTTGACCGATCAAATGGCATCAATAGGGACGGAATTCCAAATACCTTTTGACTCGCAACACCATCATTTTGAGTTGCCAAACCTGAAGAACTGTTACGTGAAATATAGTTTTGAATTAGGGGGTGTTATTTATGGGATCGTAAAAAAGCCTGATTTTTTTGTAGCACATCGGGAGAAAATATTGCGCCCGGATTTGGCAACTCATTTTGGTGTGAAATTCAAGTCTTCGGAGTGGTGGCCATTGTATTTTCAACAATATTCGCAAATTAATAGCCGTGAAGATTTGTGGCTGGATATTAGAAATCAATATTTTTCCAATTTCATGAAAGAATTTATTAAAAAGGTCATGGCGCTGCCAGTTGATTTGGTTCAGGGATTATGATTCCATGTACGTTACGTTTTTTCGATGATCTTTTCAGTATTTCTTTGATAGGCAGCTTTACATGAGCGTGTTTTAAACGGCATACGTATTCATGAATTTGCTGATAGGCTACTAAAGCAAATTTTTATTAGATTTTTAAAGCATGAGGCGATATTTTGGGTTCATTTTTTGAGCTTTGGGCTGCTGTTTTTGCCTATCGACTTTAGTTGTTAGCACTGGCGTCTTGATTTTTTGTTTTCTGCAAGCCTGTTTGCTTTTGATTGCTGAATTTGGTTGGCGTATTGGTGTGTGCTTGGTATTTGACCTTGTAGTAATTCAAACGGAGTTGAGCCAACGGAATATTTCCAGAGGCAGTATTTTTCAAAATAAATATGTATAAATTATCGATAGCCTAAGAGAGGGGGACAACATAAGGGGTGGTCTTGATGCTTCTTATTATGGTGGTCCCCAGTCTTAGGACCGGTAATCGTTCCTTTTAAGCTTTTAAGTGTTAAATGATTTACTGGGCTTTGCCCTGTGAATCATTTGGCACAAGCCCCCGGCAGGGGATTATGCGGCTTTGGCCATATAGGCTTCTATTGGGGTTGAATAATCCAATGATTGATGCACACGCGTACGATTATAAAAATTAAAATATCCTTTCAGTCCCTGATAGAGCGAAAGACCATCTTCGTGTACGTTCAGGTAAATGTGCTCATATTTAACACTCCTCCACAGTCGTTCGATCCATATATTATCCAGTGCCCGACCTTTCCCGTCCATGCTTATTTTGATTTCATGTTCTTTTAACAGACCGGTAAACACTTCGCTGGTGAACTGACTGCCCTGATCTGTATTAAATATTTCCGGCTTACCGTGTTTCAAAATTGCAACATCTGCAATATCTCTGCACCACTCTGCATTCATGGTATTACTTATGCCCCAGTTGACTACGTAGCGGGTATGTACATCAATAATGGCGCATAAATACATGAAGCCCTTTTTCATCGGAATATATGTAATGTCGCAACACCAAACCTGGTTAGCTTTATTGATATCGATGCCTTTGAGCAGGTAAGGATATATTTTGTGAGATTTATCCGGCTTACTGGTGTTGGGTTCCTGGAATAGTGTGTTCCAGTTTACCAATTTCATCAGACGTCTTATTCTCTTTCTGTTAATATTATACCCTTTTAGACGCAATAAAGCCATCAATCGACGTTCCCCATAGAAAGGTGTCAGAAAGTATTGCGCGTCAAGAATGCGCATTATTTCCAGGTTCTCGCTTGTCTCCGATACAGGAACATAATACAAACCACTCCTGTGCAGCTTTAAAAGCTCACATTGACGGCGAATACTAAGGTATGGATGATTTGGTTCAAGCATGGAACGACGGCTGGATAATGACCTGGTTACAATTTTTTTTTCAGGAAGTCATTCTCAACTTTAAGCTGACCTATCTGTGCATACAATTTCTCCAGTTGATCAGCTTGTTGTTCCTGTTGTTTGTTTCCAGATTCTGAATCAAACGCACTGGCAAGTTTGGCTGCCGCCTCTCGTTTCCATGTATTGATTTGTGTGGGATGCAAATCATACTTCTTAGCTAGTTCTTCAACTGTACTACGCTCTTTTAAGGCTTCCATGACTACTTTCGCCTTGAAGTCTCCAGTGAATTTTCTTCTGCTTTGCTTTGTCATTATTTTGGCAATTTAAGATGTTTTTTACAATCTTAATTACCGGTCCAAATTTCGGGTACCATTATACTTATGAGGCTTTAAATCAGGGTGTTTAGGTTTGTTGGGGTGATCAACTCTCCTTCTTTTGTCTACGGTACCATCTTCTTTTTTGGGCTTAGGCCCAGGTTTAATGGCTTGAACTTTTTCCATAGCAAATGTTTTTGGGTTTATTTACTTTCAATGATTAGAATGATACAAATATAGAAGCCGGGATTTTATGATTTTTACGGTTTCCCATATTCATACCCTTTGCTAATCAGATGTTAAACCTTGCAGAAGAAATCCAGTGATTTTTCATGTGACCATTAACTTCTTAACAATCAATAGAATGCATTTTTCTGTTTTTCGTAACACCTTTTTCCATATTTATTTATTCAAAAAGTGGTCATTTGGAACCTAAACAGTAAAATATTGATTGTCTTAAAAAGTTGTGCCATTGAATTTTTATTGTTGTGCTTTTTGATTTTACGCTCTTACTATGGTTAAGCCTTCAAAGAAAAATATTATATCATTATACTACTATTGAAGGGCAAGAAGGAATAGCGAACTCTCAGGAAATGCGGCCGTCATTAAAGGCAGTAAATCCAAAAGATGCCAGATATGGTGACGGGCGATATTTTACGGATATTGTTCCCGGTACTAAAAACCCAGCGCAATTGTCAGCAGCTTTTTTGAGAATACCTTGGTTAGGTTCACGATTCACAAACTATGTTGCCGTTGATGTGACCGGATTAAATGTAATAAAAGGATGAGAGAATATATTTGTTGTTCCCAATGGTGTAAATTTAAACCTTAGCGGGCGAGTTGTTGGAAGTGGGCAGGTGCCTGTTGTAGCAAAACCTGTTACTCCTACACCGGTAAAAAAGTAATTTATTTTATTAAAATATTATCATGAGATACTTAAAAGTAAAATGGATACATGATGAAATAGATGATCCAGTACTGATATATTCTGAAATTGGCGATGATGATTATGAGCAACGTAAAATTGAAGTTTATCCTGACAATAGCTTTGGGTTAGCATCTCTGGATTTTGAGTTTGGTGGTAGTGGTCTTGGAGACGCTCCTGTTCCTGGCACGAAAGAGATAGAAGCAGATCCTCAATTCCTACCTGTGGAAATATCGATGGAGGAATTTGAAAGAATCTGGAAAGAATATACCACTAATTTAAAAACTTGAATTGTATAATTTTTTCGGATTAAATTTCTAAGGTAGACTAACCTGCCGTTACTATAATTCAACGCCTTAACGTAGATTTCACGAAATGAACAGGCCTGGAATCAGATGTGAATTTTATGAAACGTAGTACTTATAGGAATTATAAGGTAGCGCAATATTGGTAGTATTACTTTTGATACCTATATGAGATTAACCGGCGCGTTGCAACAAAGGGAGTATACCAAGTGGAATGCGTTTAAAATAATGGTAGGAAATGCACAGTATGGCCCTGCTCCCTACTATGGAGAAATAAACTATACAGGAATGATGGTCGAAAAAGGCTGTTATTCAAAACCAAGGTAAAATGAAAAGATATAAGTATCTCATAATTATATTAAGCAGTTTCATAATTTTAGTGGGGTTGTTGGTGTTTTTCTCCATTCCCGGAAAAGATGCTTACACTACATCTAATATAATTGAAATTAACTACCCGGAAAACGGCGCAAAAGCTTTTATTTACTTTAAGAATTTGGGAATAAGCGCAGATCATCAGATGGTATTTATCAGCGGGTCAAAGAATGAAAATTTTACCCCGAACGAATCCGCTGATTATATCTATAAGGGAGTTGATGCGCTATATTATAAGCAACAAAAAGACACATTGTTCATTTATTGCGCAATGGCACCCGCCATTCCTGTAAACTATTCAGGTGCTATCAAAATTGTACAGATAGAATTAGGGAATATTGAAATGATGGATTTATATCATGATGATAATTATCTAAAAAAAGGGCTTCACAAAGTTCAATAGCTTAAAAAGGGGCTGTCTCGGAGTTCTGAGACAGCCCCGTATATCAGTAGAAAGTCATAGCTTGGCTAGCTTGCCATTCCTCCCGCGAAAAACTCCCTATCACCCGACCTGTAGAAACAGTATATCACAACCTTTAACAGTATACTTTCCATTTATCTGTTCCGGCCCTGGCTTAAAGTTTCTGAAGGAACGCTGAAAGATAATCTGGCTTCGCATTATATAAAGACCAGTCGGTTTTAACAGCTATTTTATAGTCGTAATGTCAGGACTGCAATTCATAATACCCTACCCGCTCTTATAGTTTTACATTAACGGCATTTCCGTTGTAGTCGACTATCTTTCCTGGATGACCTGCCTGGCTGGTTCCGGCCAGAACAACAGTAAATTTACGGGACACGACCATGCCGGGGAATTTACCTTTTCTCTCTCCGATGGTAAGCGTTTTGGCCTTATTATCCCATTTAAAAGTGATAGTGGAGTATATTCCTTTCTCGTAGTTGTAATTGTCATTTTCGTCTTCATACAATACAAACCGGCCATCACTCCCTGGGTATACGCGTATTTCAAGGTTATCCCATTTTTTTTCTTCAGCATATTGTACCTGTGGACCTAGTGGCAATATGGCCCCTGCTTTTACATACAGGGGAATTATATCCAGCGGTGTTTCTTTCAACAATGTTTTACCACCTGCTACCTGCTCCCCAGTCCAGAAATCGAACCAGCTTGTACCGGCTGGCAAATACACTGATGTAGATTTATTGGCGCTGAAGTCTTCAGCCCAGGCGGTATCATTTCCGTTTACCACCTGCTTCAGATACTGTGCCTGGGTTACAGGCGTTACAAGTATGGATTTTCCGAACATAAATTCATTATTCACATTCCATGCATTGTGATCTTTCACAAAGTCCATTACAAGTGCCCGCATCATGCTGGATTGGTTGGCTGTAACATCCCAGGAAGTGGAATATATATATGGCAGCAGGCTATAACGTAAATGAATGAATTTTTCTATAGCATCATATACCCTGGTGCCTTTGCTGCCAAACTGGTATATTTCCCGGGGAGCATCTGTACCATGAGAACGCATCATAGGACAGAATGTACCAAAGGCTACCCACCTTGCATACAGTTCGCGATATTCCGGGTCTTCCAGTTTTTTATGGAAACTGCCTAGAAAGAAACCGCCAATATCGCTGTTCCAGTAAGGAATGCCGCTTAAAGAGAAATTAAGCCCGGTAGGAATCTGATTTTTTAATGTTTCCCAGGAGGATGTGATATCGCCGGACCAGGTATTTGCTCCATATCGCTGCTGGCCGGCAAATGCAGAGCGTGTAAGGATGAATATCCTTTTTTCAACATTCTCTTTCCGTTGATGATCGTATACCCCGCCTACAGTCATCAGGGGAAATGCATTACGTACTTTACGAAACGATCCCAGGAAAGATTGCTGATCAAGGTCAGTATCCTTAAATGACAGATGATCGGGTTCTGATGAGTCCATCCACCAACCATCAAGCCCCAAAGAAAATAAGCCCTTGTTTAGATATCGCCAGTAAATATCCCTTGCTGCAGGATTATAGGCATCATATACACGCACACCGGAAGGATAGTTCATATCCGGAGGCCAGACGTCTTTAGCACTTTCCGGCCAGGTGCTAAAATTGAAAAGCATGCCTCCGGCGTTCAGCTCTTCATAAGGTTTTGTTTTGGGCCCGAAAGAAGCCCAGATAGAAATGATCGCATGCGCATTCATGGCATGGATATCGGCTACCATTTTCTCAGGCTGCGGAAATTCCGGATTTAGAAAACCCATGCCATTCCAATGGTAATTATCGCCCCAGTACTGCCAGTCCTGGATGATACCGTCTAAAGGCACTTTCAGCTCACGGTACTTTTTCACAACATCCACAATTTCAAGCTGCGATTTATACCGTTCCCTGCTCTGCCAAAAGCCATAAGTCCACAACGGGAACATAGGCGCCTGACCGGTTAGTTCCCGCATGCCTGCAATCACGCCGTCAGCAATGCCGCCATATATGAAATAGTAGTCTATGCAGTCGCCTACTTCCGACTTAAAATACGTTTCAGTTGCATTATCTTCAAAAGTAGTGGGCGAGTAATTATCCCAGAATACGCCGTAACCCTTTACAGACTGGAAAAAAGTGATGGGGTCATCTGTATTAGACTGCATCATCATACTATACTTTTGATTGCGTTGACTCAAATTCCCTCTCTGGTGCTGGCCTAGCCCATAAATAGGTTCATCCTTTGCAAGCTGGAAAGACTGCGAAATGGAAAATGTCTTGTTTCCAGCATCATCAAAAGGTGTAAACGAAGCGCTATTGGGCTTTTCGCTGAGAAGGACTTCGCCCGCAATAGTTTGATAGCGGATTTCACCCGTTTTTGTATTCAACCTGACACTGAGTTTATCACTTTTAACGATGATGAAACCACTTCCCGAACTTGCCGTAAAAACTGTCTTTATCGGTGTCGCTATTACAGACAAACTCGTTTTGGAAAACGGTTTGTTTATAGGCGACTTAACGACTCTTACTATGGAAGGCGAATAAAACTGAATCTTTACTTCATTACCCGCAACCGCTGTGGTGATGCCGGAACTGCTTTTTTCATATTGTTGGGCGTAGCTGCCCACGCTGATCATCATTAAGATCAAAAGGTGTTTTGCTCTCATCTTATTCTGTTAACATGTGTATTAAACCGTTGTATTATCCCGCCGCTAATTTACCGGACCATCATGGTATGCGATCTCACTTTTTCTGTACCGGCATTGTCCATTTCCCGTTGCCACCGGCTATCTTTCCTTCCGGCTAGATAGCTGTGCTGTTGCCTTGTTATCCCTGCTCTGTGGCCGAATAACCTGCCATCAGGTATAGTGAGACCGTATTCCATGTGGTAGCCATTGCAATTGCTTGCGGATAAGAAGTTATATGGTAACGAGTGCTGGCAACATCATGAAGAGTTTCATTCCACCAGCCATAGGCTGGTATACCAGGACGTGTGATGGTGGGTACAGCATTCAGCATTTGCCCAACTTTTTCCTCCAGCCTTAACCGGCTAAGCCCGTCATTGACACGTTGCGCTATGGGCAGCGTGTCATCCCACAGGAAGAAGGTCTTACATTGCTGGCCAAAGGAAGGACCGGCAACAAACATTCCAATAGACAGAATCAGTTTTTTCATAACATTTAACGTGGTTCTTTAGGGAAAAGAACAACCAGTTAGTAATAATGTCAGCATGACAATTATTAAACTTATTCAAAATAAACCAATTAACAAACTTATTTTTTGTTAAACGGTATAAATAAAACGTGGTCTTGCTATGGTAAGGGGTCTTCATCCGCATTTAAACTTATGTGCAGCAGGTTTTTAACAAAGAAATGGAGAAATGCTCCACTAATGTGCACAAGGTAGGAAAGAGGTGTCTCAAAAGTAGGCAGATGGCTGGTTTATATGTTTGCAGGAAAATAAAATGAAGGCTAAAAAAAGGACAATGGATCGTAATGTGATTCTCATTGTTGTGGATTTGTATATAACTTTTGATTCCTTTTTTCTGCCAACCATCATGAGCCTTCAACACAGGGAATTTTATAGCCTCGGGGCTGCCCAAAAAGTCAAGATAGGCTTTTGGGGCGGCCCTTGGTTTTAGTTTTTGTAGTAAACAGACCCTGAAAGGGCTCCAGATGAAATAAAAGGTATTATTGTTACCCAATATCTTATGCCATTGCTTTTTATTAAATACCCTTAAATGATCAGCTAATAGTTCAAATATTTTCCAATAAATAAGGCCCTTGTAGCGCCGTTGCCACAAGAGCCTCATACAATAAATGTCTGTTTATTATTTATTCTGTTAGGATTTTGGTTTATCTTCTATACAATAAACCAAAAGAAAAAGACTGATAACCTGAAGAAGAGCTACCACCCAAAAACCACCTTTGAAAGATAATGGATGTTCTTTATAGTGATGTTGATAGCCGACAATGATATTGATTATATAAACCAGATTTCGACTGAATTTAATCTCCCTTAAGTCTATCATTATCCTAAAAATTCGTTTCCTTTCATTGATTGCATAAGCAGTCATTATTCCTAAAGAACTGGCAAAAAACAGACAATAGTAAAATCCTGATGTAAGGATCAGACCTCCTGTTACCACAATTGCAATGAACAAGAGTGATAAAAACTTAATATCCTTATAGTCGTTCGTCATTTTATTGTATCTTCTTCTAATAATATTGTAATGTCACTTGTTCCACCACCACCGGATATACCTGCCGAAATCTGAACGGCCTTTGAAAAGCCATCCATAGTAGCTGTCGAAGTTACCCAATTTATCTGGGTTGCGCTATCTTGCGTAGGGCTGACCTTCCATACAGGCTCAATCTGCAAGGTATCTCGCCTTTCTCCCAATGAAGTCGCAGCTATCGGTAATCTGGGTTTCCGCTACACGAATATCGGGGAATACCAAAAGGCGATCGACATGTTAAACATGGTCCTTGAACTTTCTCCGAACGATGGTGTGGCCTATAACAATAGAGGCTATGTAAAATACAAAAAGAACGATCTGAAAGAGGCGCTCAAAGATATAGAGCGCGCAATCAAATATTACCCGGCCAATTCTTATGCTTTCCGTAACAGAGCACTCATTTATTTTGCGATGAAACAACCGGATAAAGCATGTGTGGATCTTCAGCGCGCTATTCAACTGGGTTTTACACCCATGTACGGTAATGAGGTACAGGAGCTGCTGGAAAAGCACTGTCTATTAAATGGCACACATTAAAATGCGACAGCCATTTTTCCTTACGTATATTAAAATCAAAAAAAAGGGCGTCTCATGCTTTAGAGACGCCCCTTTCACTATCTTTAAGACCTATCAAGCGTCTCATTCATCTTCTCCACCTTCTCATTATTCTCGCGCTTCATCTCCGCCAGCTTCTTCCTCAATTCTGCATTACTTGTCGCCAGTATCTGCACCGCCAGCAAACCCGCATTCCGCGCGCCATTCACACTCACCGTCGCCACAGGGATATCACCCGGCATCTGCACTATTGACAACAAAGAATCCCAGCCATCCAATGAATTAGAAGACTTTATCGGCACACCCACAACAGGTAAAGTGGTGATTGCAGCAACCATCCCGGGAAGATGCGCAGCACCACCCGCTCCGGCAATGATGATCTTCAAACCACGCTCTTCTGCAGTAGTAGCATAGTCAAACATCCGCTGGGGACTACGGTGCGCAGACACTACATTAAACTCATAGCCGATGTCGAACTTCTTTAACACCTCTATTGCCTGACGCATAATAGGCGCATCAGAACTACTGCCCATTATAATGCCTACTTCTACCTGTTTCATATGTATTAATTTAAAATTTTCCGAATAGTTTCAGCCTTTGCAAGAATATCTTCCATTGTACTACCTGTAACCGTTACGTGACCTACCTTTCTGCCCAATCTGCTACCTATTTTACCATACCAGTGAAGATGCGCGCCCGGTATCGCCAGCAATGAACTGAACTTCTCCTCCCTGTCTGCCCGCAATCCTTCGTTCTCCAGGATATTCAACATCAATGATGGCTGGTGAAGCTTAGTATCACCCAGTGGCAATCCTAAGATCGCACGAATCAATTGCTCATATTGTGAAGTCGTACTTGCCTCGATCGTATGGTGACCACTATTATGCGGTCTCGGTGCCATTTCATTCACCAGTATCTTGTTATCCTTTGTAACAAACATTTCTACCGCAAGGATCCCTACCAGTTGCAGCGCATCCGCTACCTTTTCAGCAAGCGCGATCGCCTCTTCTGCCAGCCCTGCATCTAACTGCGCCGGCGCTACCTGCGACTCAAGGATAAATTTCTCTTCTGAAAATACCATCATCACCGGATCATAACACTGCACATCCCCGTACTCATTTCTTCCTACAATTACCGCAATTTCATGTTTTATATCCACCAGCTCTTCCAGCACACACGGCTGATCAAATGCCTTCTCAATGTCTGCACTTGTCTTTAACACCATCACACCATATCCATCATAACCATCCCGGCGTTTCTTAAGACAACCAGGCAGCTTGTCCGCTACTTCATGCAATTCTTTTTTACCCGCTACAGGAACCCCCGGTACTACAGGAATATGATGGGATTGCAAAAACTGTTTCTGTGTATATTTATCCTGGATCACCTGGATCGTATCAGGCGTCGGGAAAACTTTTTTACCCTGTTTTTCCAGTTCGCGTAATGCATCGATATTTACCGCTTCCATTTCAATAGTGATCACATCCTTGTCTTTCCCGAATGCTATCACATCGTCGAAAGATTTCTGGTCTCCGTTGGTAAAAGAAGATGTATAACGGGCACAAGGCGCATTTGCATCTTTATCCATTACTGAAACGCTGAGGCCGAAATCGATCGCATGCCTTAAAAGCATACTACCAAGCTGACCACCTCCTAATATTCCTATTTTCAAATTTTCACGCATAAAAATCAATTGGGATGCAAAGGTATAAAACTATTGCAAATCATCGTCAACCAATTCGATATAGGCATAGCCAGCCCTCAACAAGCCCGCAGATCGCTTGTTTTGCATGAAAACACTAAATATTGATATTGAATAAATTAGAAGTAGATGGCAATCCCCCGGGAAAGGCAGGTTCAAACTCCCATCCCGGGTACCCAACAAACAATCCCCTTTAAAACTGGATTCCCGCAATCAACTTAGCCAACAAGCCGGCAATGATTGCACCCCCCTTATCTGATGGATGGATCCCATCATAAGTAACATCTATCGCATTGGTAGGATAAGGATACCTGTCTCCCACAACAAATGGAATCTTCGTATAATCAGGATAAGTATATTCCTTGTACTCCCGCGTTTGTGGATCCCTGAGCAGCTTAAACTTCACCGCGTTGCTGATCGATAACTGCGGCTCACTATACAGATCCAATACCTCCAGGTGGTCCGCCTTGCCAATAGCTCTCACGGCATTTACAAATGTCTCCAGACTTTGCCCTTCCTGATCCTTATATGAACCCCAGCTATTAAAATTGTGATTACGCAGGTACACAAAATCTCCGCGCTGCATGGGGGTCAGCAGTATAATATGTGCTTTCGGGTTAAGGCTGCGTAACTTATCAATAATCACCCTGAAGGCCCCATACAAAGTGGCAATCCCCGTATTGTTAGTATAATCGTCAATTGTACCCGGTTTTACCCCCAGCCACCAGTCATTGGTACCCAAAAACACAGTATACAGATCCGATGCCGGGATACCCAGGTCATCTATCTTGTAGGCAATTTCAACACTGGTCAGGTAATTCTGGCCCTTGTTTGTATAGGTGAGGCCCGGCACCAGTTCTGCCGTTCTGGTAATCCAGCCTTTCTCTACCCGGTTCTCACTCTCTTCCAGGTGATCATTTAAATAAGTAAAGGAATCGCCAATAGCAGTCCAGGTAATGTTTTTCTGTGGCTGTGGCATAAATGAACTTCCCGAGACTGTTATTACTAACAACAGGAGAAATAGCTTACGAATCTGCATATAAAAAAGTTTATATAGGAACTACGTATTATATGCGATTTTGGTTGTATGCTTTATGTTAAATATCTACAGCTCATCCTCTTGTAATTTTTCTATCTGGGATCTGGATGATTCCCCATAAAAAAACATCAGGTTGCCTGCTCAAACCCTTCATTCACCGGGATATGCTTTTCCCTGCAATACACCCTTGATTCCGTTTCCGATACAAAGAACCTTTTTACCAAAATAAGAACACTCAAAAAAGCATTATTACCTCCAATGAGGAAGCCACCATCCACCACTTTGCCTGATCCCCAGCCTCTTATAAAATATTTTAAATTATCCTTTATATTTCCGGAATTCATATTAGTTTTGCGGCATATATTATAGTGAACCCTATTACTGTTATAAGCGGACAATATTATACCCATACCTATATTAGCTATGAATCAAACCCTATCCCAGGAACAAAAGAAGGAGATAAGACGATCCATTTTGAATTCCGAATTTAATTTAGAATCCACCGTCAGGAGATTAATGAATGAAGGCTTTTCAGAAGCTCTTGCCCAGCAATTAGTTGTTGCCGAAGTACAGGCATTCAAAAAATGGATTGTAGAAAAAGCCATCAGGGACAAAAAAGAGAAGGAAACAAAAGGGATCGCCCTGCTTGTAGTCATGCTTTGCGCTTTGTTTGGCGGTGTTTTTGGCGTTCACTCGCTCATGGGAGTGATAGCAATGACCGGTATTGCAGGTATAGCGGGCTTCTTTGGCTTTAGATCCAAACCCCTTGCAGGTGTTTTGTCTGCAATGATCCTCGCTTTTATTTTCCCGTATACCTATACCTGGTATCTCAGTGGCAGAACCACCTATATAAACATCGAATTGCTTATTCCAATGTTTATCGCCTTGGCACCGGCTGCTATCGTGTACTATTTACTGGCGTTTACGGTATATGCGAATACTGATGAAGATGATAACTACTAAACCACAACTATAGCTATGTACGTTTTTAACCAGGCAAGAAAACGGTTGGAACCCACCGAAACCAAATGCCAGTATTGCGAAACAGGGCATTCTTCGGATATGGAAGACAATTATTTTATTAACCTGTTCAAAGAACAGGATAGAACGAATATAATTGTTTACAGATCCGTTAAATACCAGAAAATTCCTGTTGGTATCTCCAGGTGTAAAGATTGCCTTAATGCCCATGAATCAGCAGCTAAGAAGGCCGGCATCATCTGCGTGGCTGTAGCCATCGCCATGGAGATCATCTTTTTCAAAATAGATCTCCTCTTAGGATTGATCGGGTTGGTCCCATTCTTCCTGATCATATTTGCAGGTACTGGTTACCTGGCAAACAGGTTTGTGGAAGATAAGGGCGTAACACCCAAAGTGGATGGCGCGAAAAATAATGAAGCTGTGCAACACCTTTTAATGAGTGGTTGGTCTTTGACGCAACCTTCTGCATAATGGATGAAGAAGGTACAAAAACTAACAGAAGGATTAAAACCTGCCACTATCCTGTGTAAGATTGCATCCTTCTGCGAAGCCGGAAAGATACACACTTGCTGACCTTGTCTCGCAAGTGTGTATGCCAGTGGTATGAACTGGTCACTATAAGCAATAATAGCGCTACGCATTTTCAGGGTTAAGCCTGCTGAGGGTATAAGCCGGTAAGCGCAATTATGAAGTTCACACAGAGGTAAGGCATCATGTTCTGGTGTGCCTCAACACCCCCCGTATTACCGATAGTACTAGCGCCGAGCGTAGCATTCGGAGTAGTCGTTCCCCCTGAAGGCAAGGGCAACGTCGTATACAGGTTGACGTCCGGATAAGGAGGGGTCACTACACTGTTATTGCCGTTTGAAGCTGCCAGCATATTATGCAAAGGCGAGCTGCTGGTAGCAGGGGTGTTGATTCCTGTAAAGGCGTGTGTATGTGGTGGCAGGTCAGCTGGTGTAAGCGTTACCGCGGTCGTACCCCCGGTAGCTGCCAGCACATAATTGCCCGTGCCTCCCTGTGCGCTGATGGTGCCAGCACCTACCGGTAATTTTACCCGCAGGTCAGGGAGCTTGAAGTTGGTAACACCATCTCCACCATATGTTATCCCCAACAGGGAGTACAAAGCTTCATTTCCAGAAATGGGTATTGTCGCTCCATTACACAACGCCCAGTCCTCAGGTGCATAATTTCCCGCAAACGCGCGGATCTCTCCGATATAACATTCCATATGATCAGTTTTTTAAGGTTAAATGCAGTTTAATTATTGCGCGGAGGAAAGGTTCCAAGAGTGGCAATACAATAATTCGATACCAGGTAAGGCATCCTGTTCTCATGCGGGTTTGCGGCTCCCGTGCTGACTACTACATCCGGAAAATCTACGGTAGCGGCGCCCGGAGGCACATAGAGGTTGACTTGTGCCGTATTTTTTGCAGCCTGCGTACTGCTGGCTGGTACATTTGGATTTCCCAGGTAATTGTTGTTAGCTCCTCCAATGTTATATGTATTGCTGCCATACATCAAATGCATGTGTGGAGGTATTGTTGTAGGATCAGTAAGCGCTACTTTTTCTGTGCCACCGAATTGTGCCAGTTGGAAAACCGGGCCCCTTGCACTGGCTCCGTAGCCAACTATCGTACGACCGTTGAGGTTGGGTAATCTGAAGGTAGTGGTACCATTTCCCCCATATTTTTGTCCCAGTAAAGCATACAGTGCCTGGTTACCATTTACCGTTAATTCCTGTCCGTTACAAGGCAGCCATCCTGAAGGGATTCTGGAATAGGGGAAGATGCGGATTTCGCCGAGGTAATTGTCCATAGTAATGTTTTTGAGGTAAGTTTAAACAATGATTTTAATTGCCATTAACCGGGAAATAACCTTCCACGCAAATGCAATAGTTGAGTGCAAGGTAAGGAGACACATTTGAGTGAGGCGTAACGTTTGGTGTCAGCCGGTTATAGCTAATCGCTTGCGGCGCAAGTTGCACATTCGTATCGACAGTGCTTGAATAGGCGATGACACCTTTACTGGTACCAAGCGCATAAGCATTGGTTAAATAAACGGTAGGGCCAGGCTGTGATTGCGCTGCTGTCGTTTGCCCGGCACCGGTACGGGTTACTCCCTTCAGCTGGTGATTATGTGCCGCCATAGTACTTCCAGTAAGGGCAACCGTGTCAGCACCTCCTGTAGCGCCTACCACATTATACCCGCTTACTGCCGGATTCTTTCCCAGCAGTGTTATGCCCCGCAGGTCCGGTACCTTAAAGTTCTGACCCGCTGTGCCACCGTAATAGAGCCCTATTACTGCATATAAGGCCTGCTGAGAAATGATAGTGTAAGTAGCGCCATTACAAGGCAGCCAGCCTGTAGGCACGTAATCCATGGCGAAAGCTCTGATTTCGCCGATAAAACCATCCATAGTTTTTAATTTTTGTGAATAATAAAATGTGTGTATAGAATTACAATTCAACCCCCATTCCTCTTATCTAGCATAAGGAAGCGGTTAAATGCATTGAATGCTGCGTAGATTTTTAGACGTTTACAAAACAGTTTTTTGCAGTCCTTTAACATGGAATTACCTGCCAGACTATGCTGGAGATAGGTTGTGCCTGCAGTATATATAATTAGGATAAGGTGAAATGAATGTTCATGGAACTAACATTTAATCGTACATTATTATAGATAAGGTGCCCCTACGGCAGAAAATATTACTCCTGCACTAAAATTTCCGGGGTCAATCCTGGGCTATCCTGTTACAGCCAGGTAAGTCATTTCAAAGGTTTAATTAAAAATATACGTTCTTAAAACTCCGATCTGTTTTTTCGTTTATACTATCGTGTCTTTGATAATTCTAAATTAAGGAAAAATTAAATCAAAACCGTTTTTCTCTTTCAATGATTAACATTATTTGCCTGTAAATAGAACAATTATGCGTTCCTTTTATAAACTGCCCCTGTTTATGCGGCCACGCATATTTTTCTTTTAAATGCATCAGCCGCTTATTATATCCATCACAGAACCACTTCCCGTTTGCACCCATGATGTGCTTCCTTTTTATTTATATCCTACCTTTGCATCATGTTCGATATCTTAAATAAATACAAAGACCAGGGGCATTTCTTCCTTACACCAGAAAATAATCTTCAATCAGTCAGCAATGCGCCCACTGATAAAGGCGGGGTATTCATTATCTATGCACTCAAAAAAGGTCGGGTAGAAATGATCTATATCGGGCATTCAGGCAAGCTTGAAAAGGACGGCAGCTTCTCCAATAAAATGGAAGGCTTAAATGATGAAATCGTCAATGCTAACCAGTTTGGCAAAACCCCCGCTCATATCGCCTGGAAAAAACAAATGATCCGGGAGAATATCGAAGCATTAAATATCTACTGGTACGTAACCTACGATGCTGAACACAAAGATTGTCCTGATGTGTTAAAGAAAAATTTACTAAGACAACACCAGGATATTTTTGGCACATTCCCCAAGTGGAATAAATCCGTATAAAATAGCATGCCCCCGGGAAGTAAGTCCTTCTGCTTTACTGTTTACATACGCCACCGTAAACTGATCAGCATGATTAAACCGTATCGTATTCTCCTCCATCCGCACCATTGGTTGTGCCACCGGTCTATAAAGAACATGGTCATCTGCATTCAATGCAAGACTAAATGACCATTCCCCGGCTCCCTGGGGATTAATGCCCATTGCCTGGCCGCTAAACGAGGCACGCAGCCGGTGCTTCCGGTTCGGACTTTCATACATACCAGCAGGACTGTGCCAGCTAATAAAGTACTCGCTACGCGACAAATACTGACGCAAATCATTATGCGGAGCTGTATTCGCACGTACGGTACACATTGAAAACAGGAATAATGTAAAAAGTAGCTGTCTTTTCATGGGGCGGTTTTATAGGGTTCAAAACAAATGTCAGGTTGAGGGTATTGGGATTCATGGGTTAATGCAATCGCTCCGCTAAAATAACGAATTCCGGGCTTATCAGCTTAACTAAAATCAATCATTAAGTCCGCACGGAACCTGACAAGGATTACGCCTTTTTTGCGATAATAGCGTAAGCTCCGCTGATTGTGATCATCTTTTCTGGGGAATCATTGGTTTTACCTTTAACCTTCTAATTATACGTTGCGAACATGAAAGCACTGTTTAGGTTATTGATAACCTGTATTCCGTTTCTTACTTTACAAACTTCTTATTGCCAGACTATCTCCGGGCAGATTACCAATAAAAAACACCAGGCCATAGAATCTGCTACCCTGCATGTTTTTAAAGACACCTCTTTAATTAATACAACTATTTCAGATAGTGAGGGGCGATATATAATAAAAGGGATGCCTGCCGGTGGCGGCAAGATCCTTATATCCGCCATTGGCTATACCAGGCAGGAAATTGGCCACTTGCCCCAGCAGGATACGGTGATCAATCTCCAGTTGACTGAAGAAAAAAGCCTGAAAGAAATCGTTGTTAATAGCCGGAAAAAACTGGTTGAGATCGAGGGCGACAAACTGGTGTTTCACGTAGAGAAAAGTATCATGTCTGAAGGGATGGATGCTTATACCGCACTGCAAAATACCCCCGGCATCACCATCAATGACCATGAGATCCGGCTGGTAGGGAAGGGGAGCGTAGCGCTGATGATCAATGAAAAGATCTCCCACATACCCCCGGATGCATTGATGAATTACCTGAAAAATCTCCCGGCATCTGACATCGCTGACATCGAAATTATTTCCAACCCCTCTGCCCAATACGAAGCAGCAGGGAATTATGGACTGGTCAATATCGTGATGAAAAAAAGTGCCCTCCTGGGATATAACGGAGATGTATACATGAAATTCAAGCAAACCAAATTCCCCATGTATAAGACCGGTACCTCTTTTTATTACACCAGGCCGAAGACAAAGGTTAATGCCGGTTTGAACTGGGGAGATGGCTCTTACGAGCAATGCATTGAGAACACCATTCATTACCCTTCCCAGAAATGGGAATCTGAGGAACCTGAGCGGCAGTATAACCGCCAGTTGTCAGGCAATTTCGGCCTCGACCAGGAACTCTCTGAAAAAAGCAATTTCAGCCTTGATTATACCGGATTTTACCAGCATCCCAACATGCTGCAAAAATCAAAACTGGATATATTTAATGAAGAAGAAAAGCTGGACTCCTCACTGACATCCAGCAGTCTTACAAAACAAACAGTCAATAACCATACTGTCAATACCCAGTTCACGCATAACTTTGATGCCGCCGGCAAAAAGAAGATGATCCTCACAGCCGACTATATTTACTATAGCGCCAGGAAGGACATGCCTTTTTCCAGTATAACCAAAGACGCTGACGAGGTAGTCATTTCTGATCCCGAACATAAGTCTTTGTCAAAAGGATTTCAGTCAAGCCACATCGGTACAATCAATGCACACTTTATTTTCCCACTTAGCAACGGGGAATTAAATTACGGGGCAAAATTGAGCTTTACAGAAAATAAAGATGATGTGTCCTTTGCCAACTGGGAGAAGGATGCCTGGCAGCTGGATTCCAACCAGACTAACTTATTTTACTACCGGGAAAATACGCAGGCCGTATTTGCGAGTTATAAACACGCTTTTAAAAAATGGGATTACCAGTTCGGGGTACGTGGTGAATATACGGAGTTAAAAGGCGGTTATGATAAAACATTCGCACAACTGAATACGGACTATTTTAAGATCTTCCCAACCGTATATGTCAATTACAAGCTCAATGAGGATCATAGCTTTTCCCTGACTTATGGCAAAAGAGTGGATCGCCCGGCGTATTTCCAGCTAAACCCTTTCCGCTGGCTGGTGAGCGAGTATACTTATGTGAACGGTAATCCTACCCTGCAACCGGCCTATGTGCACAATGTAGAGCTGTCTCACAATTACGCCGGTGTATTGCATACCAGTATTTTTTATAGCAGGGAGAATGATGGCATCACCCAGTTGAATATGGTGACAGCAGATAATCAGTACCAGTTTATCATGGTAAAGAATGCCTACAACAAAAACCTGATCGGTCTGCATGTATTCTATTTGCTGGATAAAATAAAGAACCTGGAAAGCAGCATCCAGGGCTCACTGACATACCAGGAAAGCAAAATGTTGGTAGCAGGTACTGTACCTTCCTCAGAAGGATGGAATTACAACCTTGCTATCGAAAACGAGGTATTTATGAATTCCTCCAGGACCATCTTAGGCTCCTGCGAATTTGCATACAATTCATCCAGTGTAGAAAATGTCTATAACCTCCAGGCATATTCTCATCTGGATGTGGGCCTGCGTTTCATCCTGATGCATGAGCATTTATTATTGGATCTGAGTGGTAGTGATGTATTTAATACTAATATTATTAAGTCCAGGTGCATGCTGAATGGCATTGCTCAAAACAGGGTATTTGATGCTGGTGAAATGGGCTTGAATATAGGATTGCGTTACAGGTTTGGTAATTTTAGATTGAAAAAAGAAGAGAAAGAATTTGGTGCAGAGGATGAAAGGAACCGGTTGAAATAGGCAGGTTTACAAACTTTATTTTGCACACGACTATACGAATGAAATATACGATTATTTCTGGAGGGCTTTAACCCTCCAGAAATTCTGCACTACCAATAATACTCACCGTTTCGCCCAATAACTTTTCTCCCGTCTCCGACAGCCTGCTAAACGTAATTCCATAATCATTCCTGTTGACTTTCCCCGCCATCGAAAGCCCCATCCGTGTATTCCCCTGCGGGTCCAGGATAATTCCCCCAAACTCGATTTGTAGGCTGATTGCCTGACTCAGCCCCCGCATTGTCAGTCGGAAAACTCTCGCAAAAGCGAATAATAATCGTTTATCCATCCTTTGAGCAAATTTCGTGGATTGATGCGAATGTTCTTTGCTTTGATGAGTAAACATACGTTTCATGTTTTATAATTGATCTTGTTCTTTGTGTCTCCCCAATTCATTACTAATTCTTACAGCGATTTATAAAAATCAACTTATTTGATGAGCTGTCCGAATACTTTATGTTCTCGAAATTGTTAGGGTAGTTGTTCCGTCATTTGTTGGGCATTTAGTTCTAAAGAGTCGTCTTTCGTAGTTCATCAGGGAAAGTAGCAAAAAATAAGTTCAAGAAGCTCGGTTCATATGGAAATGTCAGATTTGAATAACGCTTCGTTTTGTGTCCGCAGTATTTATTGACGACACATCCTGCACATTTCCGCATGTTCAGTCGATCGACTTGAAAGGGAGAACTTCCGTTTTGCTTCAACTGTTGAACACCATTTACAGCATTATTGTAAAGCGCTTCTGTTTGGTCGTTAAGATTAATTAACTTCCCAACAACCTTGTGTATGTATGGTTCGTCATTGTTTTTGTCGTAATACCAATATAAAAGATAGCCGTACTTAATAGGGTAATCTAACAAATTCTTTATGTAGGAAACAACCTGAACAATGTGGTTACTGAAGAAATATCCTTTATATTTTGACCATTGCTCTTGTTCGTTCATTGCTTCTTTCGCTGCAAGTTCATCGTATATTAGTCCGCATTGACTATCGTTCCCAACAAAACCCTCGTTCTTTGCTGGGTCACGCTTATAGTGAAACTTTTCTTCTACGACAAAATAGTTGTTTTCTTTATCTTGGAAGATATAGTCTGGTACACCAACCCAATTGCCATTTACAAACTTTCGGTCTTGATCTTGATGTCCAGAGAAGATGAGCCGACTTGAACGAAAAGGAGAACCGTCCAAGTCATTAGATGAAAAATCCACTCCATATTCTTCTTGCCAAGTGGTTTTTGCAGCAAGTAGTTGCTCGTGCATTATTTTGCCAGTTTCGGTGAACTCTTCGCCTGAAGGTTGTTCAATTATGAATGAATTACTAATCGCGAAGCTTGCCGGACAGTATTCATAATTTGCTATGTCTGTAGCCGAAAATGATGTTTTTTGTTTCGCTAACTTGATTGCCTTTGGTGACTTTTTTAAATCAAGTTCAGCTTTGATTAAGTCAATGCAATCACTTACTGAATATTGCCAGCCAATCCCGCTGTAATACCGACCGCTTGGAAAACTCACCATTCGTCCGTAAAGTTTTTCCAAATGTTGCAGGTAAGCTTCTATGTCAGCAGAGTTACTCATGCCAATTTTCTTTAGCATGAAGTCCGCAAAAATCTTTTGTTTGTAACTGTAACTCACTTTCGTAGTTTGTAGTTTTCGGAATTGCGCATAATGCTTGTATTTTTGCTATTGTACGCTTTTTTCAAAAGGGTATAATTTTTACAGATCGTTCCTTTTTGAGCCTCTTGGCCAAATATACATAGCTTTCGCCGGATGGCGTAAATGCAATAGTGAAAGTTTAGTCCGATTAGCAACACTTAATCTTCATTGTCGGACTGCTTGGATGCTTATTTTTAAGATGTCTGCCAATCAGTTTTATCGGTATTCCTTTTTGCACTAGGTTGCCGTCAGTTAATGTAAACAACAAACTTAGTTGGCCAGTTTGTTGCGTTTTTAAACAGTTTATAAAATCCCAGACGATAGGTATATGATACAAGATATCTTATGCAGGATAGGCTGAAAAGATCTTTCGAAACAGTAGCCTACTGGTTAACTATAACAAAGAAACGGATTTTTACAAGATTGCCTATAAATAGCTTTTTGGATTGCTCGATACGTTATTTTACAACCCTAAAATAGTAAGATATAAAAATTGTTCAAAAAAGCGAAAACGGGATCTTACCACACCTATTTTCTTTCCCTAGGTAATTCCTTCGCCCTGATGTCGATTCTTTTAAGATCTATCCCATGACTGGTATGCCCCGCCAGCATGAACACCAGGAAATAATGTGGCTTCCGGTGAGTAAGACCGAATTGCGCCAGCCGGTCCGGAGGGATCCTCCCAAAAGTCGGGGTGATCAGGCGCATTGGCAAACTGCTATGCTGCGAATACAGCTCCAGGAAAGTGGGTTCGTTAGACATGTAAATAAAGGTACAATTTCTAATTTTTATGTAATTTCCATCCCTTAGAACTGTGTAATTAAATTTATCCGCTCAAACTTTAGCAGGAACCATGAGTAACGAAAGAATCTTTTTTGTTGAAGGAGACAGCCCCTCCATGTTAGCGGCCTATAAGAAAGCCCGGGATACATTCAAATATTTCTGGAGGGAATTATCCTGTACTTTACAAAAGCATTGAACTGGGAGCATATTATCCCCTTATTAAAAAAATAATCATGAAGTCTGTATTCACTGCACTTACCATCGTATTTTCCCAGTTTGCATATGCACAAACATCCTTCCAGGTCATCCCCCTGGGTGTGAAGGGCGGTACGGACGAAAGTAACCTGTCCGCCTATATGATCGCTCCCGTGGGGAGTGATAACTATGTATGCCTGGATGCCGGCACCCTGCATTACGGTATCGAAAAAGCGATACACGCAAAACTGTTAAGTGGGAATGCTGCCGATGTACTAAAAAGAAATATAAAGGGATTCCTGATCTCCCACGGGCACCTGGATCACCTGGCAGGGATGGTCATCAATTCTCCGGATGATAGTACCAAGCAGATCTACGGCCTGGATTATTGCCTGGATATCCTGAAGGATAAATATTTCAGCTGGAAGAGCTGGGCGAACTTTGCGGACGAAGGGGAGAAGCCTTTGCTGAACAAGTATCATTATACCCAGCTAAGCCCTGGAATAGAAGCGCCATTGCAAAATACAGGCATGCAGGTGACTGCCTTCCCGCTGGCACATTCCAGCCCATACCAGAGTACCGCTTTCCTTGTAAGGCATAATGAGGCCTATGTGCTCTATTTGGGTGATACAGGGGCAGATTCCGTCGAGCATGCTGACAAACTACATCAATTATGGCAACAGGTAGCACCCTTGCTGAAATCCAAACAATTGAAGGGCCTGTTTATAGAAGTATCTTTTGCCAATCAGCAAGCAGATAAATTGTTATTCGGACACCTGACGCCTCATTGGCTGATGTCGGAATTGCAGGACCTGGCTTCACTGGCAGGAGCGTCCGCTTTGAAGGATTTCCCGGTGGTAATTACACATATAAAACCAGGTGGAAACAGGGAGCAGCTGATCCCGCAACAGCTGAAGGCCTATAATCCCTTGCAGGTGAAGTTGATTATTCCTGAGCAGGCGAAGCTGCTTAGATTTTAAATAAACAGGTATGATATTAATGCAAGAGGAGCTGTATCATGAGTAAAATGAAGGTCCTAAGAATGGCTTGAAAAAGTTTTCTCTCCCGTCAGGAACCCAAATAAAAATGGGCTGTCTCTAACTTTAGAAGACAGCCCATTTTTTTACAAATAAACAATAAAAAACTACTCGTATTTAAATCCAGCTTTCAATCCACCCACGCTCACTGTAAAATCTCCTGCTTCTGTCACCCGTTGCAACTGCCAGTTGATAAAAGAAAGCCTGTCCTTATCAATCGCAAACTTTACCGTCTTTGTCTCACCCGGTTTCAGCTCTATCTTCTCAAACCCACGCAGGCGTTTAACCTCTGGTGTTATACTCGCTACCTCATCACTCACATACAATAACACCGCTTCTTTACCCGTTACTTTCCCGCTGTTGGTCACATCTACACTTACAGTGATCGTTTTGGTAGCAGCACTCAATACCTCGCTGCTCAGTTTCAGATTTGAATAGGCAAACTGTGTATAGCTCAAACCAAATCCAAACTCCCACTGTGGATTATACCCCGCTGTCTCGTCAAACTGCAAGGTCTCTGTATACTTGTGATAATAATTCACCAGGCTATTGGTAGACCTTGGATATGTATATGGCAGTTTACCGGAAGGGTTGATCTTACCCGCCAGCACATCCGCAATTACATTTCCACCTTCATTCCCTGCCAGGTAGGCGTGAATCACTGCGGCACTCAATGGCTCGATGGCAGAAATGATCCTTGGACGACCCTCTGTCAGCACATACACAATCGGCTTACCAGTAGCTGCCAATGCTTTCGCCAGTTCTATCTGGGCATCAGAGATCCTGATATCCCCGATATTACCGGGTGTTTCGGTATAGCTGGTTTCACCAATGCAAAGCACAATCACATCTACATTCGCCGCTTTCGCTACAGCGTCTTTCACGTCCAGTGTCTTATCAAAATCAGCCCCGGCACTATATTCCACATTCCCTGCTCCAAATACATTCCGCATGGCCTCTAAGATCGTGTTCTTATCTTTTTCGGTTTCATCGCTGGTGATACCCTGCCAGATCCTTGACCATCCACCGTTCAAAGAACGCATTGAATTAGCAGAAGGACCCGCTACCAGGATCTTTTTACCTACACTCAAAGGGAGGATATTATTAGTGTTCTTCAGCAATGTGATACACTCTGCAGTCAGGTCATAGTTCAGCTGGTTATGGGCAGCACTGTTAAACAGCGGATAGTCTTTCGCGTTGCCCACCGGCATTTCAAACAGTCCGGTTTCATATTTCACTTTCAGGATCCTTCTTACTGCATCATCAATCCTGGTCATCGGGATCTTTCCTTCTTTTGCCAGGGCTATCAATGCTTCGGTAAAGGTGAAATCAGTCGGCACCATACTCATATCAATCCCTGCATTGATGGCAATCATAACGGCCTCTTTATTATCTTTCGCGATCCTGTGGCGTTGGTACAGGTATTGAATATCCTGCCAGTCACTCACCACGAGCCCTTTAAATCCTAATTCACCTTTCAGTATATCGGTCAGTATATGTTTGTTAGCATGCACGGGCAGTCCGTTGATCTCAGCACTGTTCACCATTACACTCTTTGCACCTGCTTTTACGGCAGCTGCGAACTGTGGCAGGAAGTACTCTCTCAGTTCTCTCTCCGGGATCCAGGCTGGAGTGCGATCATGGCCGCTCAGTGGCATACTGTAACCCAGATAATGTTTGAGACAGGCAGCTACATGGTATTTGTCAGTCACCAGGGCATCTCCCTGGTATCCCTGTATCACCGCTTTACCCATTTCTGCTACCAGGTACGGATCTTCGCCGTAGGTCTCCCAGATGCGGGGCCAAACGGGTTGTCTGCCGAGGTCCAGTACCGGGCTAAAATTCCAGGGAATAAAGGAAGCGCGGGTTTCATAAGCAGTCACCGCAGCTGCTTTCTTAGCCATAGCAGGATTGAAAGACGCTGCCTGCGCAATCTGCTGTGGGAACATCACTGAATTTAAAGTATAGTTATTCCCCCTGATGGCATCTATACCATACAGTACGGGGATTTTCAGTCTTTCCTGCAGGGCCAGTTGCTGGATGGTTTCAATTCTTTTCCGCCATACCTCTACCGTTTGGGCGTTGCCGCCGACATTTAAAATAGAACCTACTTTATATTTTTTAATGGCCATTTCCAGCTTTGCCATATCAAATTCATGGGGTTCGTTCAATACGCCATTGGTGGTTTTCAAAAAGGCTTCCACGCTGATCTGGGTCATCTGCCCTGCCTTTTCTTCCAGCGTCATTTGCTTTAGGAGTGCCTCCACTTTTTGATCGATCGATTGGGTGTAACCATAGAATGATGTTGCGACTATTGCAACCAGTAGGAGAATTTTTTTCATAAGTGTTATTGAATTTAGAATTGTAGTCTTTTATATCAGGCTCGCAGGTTTCTCTGTACCCGTCCGTTAGCAGGTGATCGTTGAAAAACGTGGCATTCCTTTTATTATAGTTAACTACGTAAATGTATGCTAACTTATGACACAGGTGTAGTACTTTTTTATCTTTTTCATTGCATTTAATTCAATACAGAACTGATAATTGTAAGTTTTACACCAATACTTTTATAACACATTGATTTTAAATGTATTTTATTTGAACTAACTTATTGCGTGTTCCCCAACCCGGTATCGGTTATTTTCATAAAACCCGGCCCCGGATGATGCCAGTTATATGTAGTCTTAAGTACGGCCGGTGAACAGGTGATGACGGTAGTAAATTGTGTGCTGTTCTCATTGGAGCCAGATTCCGTAATTTTGCAGGCAGTTAATCATATAATAGTAATACCGCATGAGAAAAGAGCATTTATTCATTTCATTTTTCCTTAGTACGATCTTATGCGCCGGCGGGCAGGCATATGCACAATCGAAAGGCACCGCCATCGCAGCTATTCAGCAGGAAGAGATCAGGAAGGACCTGTTTACCCTGGCGGATGATCATTTCAGGGGGAGAGAAGCAGGTACCCTGGATGAACTGAAAGCGTCCATGTGGGTGGCAGAACAGGCGCGTAAAGCAGGTTTGGAACCAGCAGGCGATGATGGTACCTATTTCCAGTTTTATTCATTGGTTCGTGAGCGTGTAAGCGATCGCAGTACTGTTAAAATTGGTAACCGCACCTTTGATCTCTGGAAAGATGTGATCGTATGGGAGCCTTGCTTTGCCGCTGTAGATGCGCCGATCGTGTATGTCACAAACCCTGATAATGCAGATGAAGCTGCTGTAAAAGGAAAGGTGGTAGCCCTGCAATTTACAGAACAGGGCCAGAGCGATCCGCGCAAAGTGATTCCCTGGAGATATGTTTCCTTTGTGGTGCGTGACTGGGCACAGAAGCTGGCAAACAAAGGAGCAAAGGCAATCCTCTTTGTATCAGATGACAGGGCGGAGCAGGCATGGAACAGGGCGATTCCTGACCGTACCCGCGGTACCTATCGTATAGACGGCAGGCCCTCCAGGCAATTCCTGAAGGATATCCCGATCGTATGGGTGAAGAAAGAAGCGCTGGACCTGGTGCGTACACCGAACCAGACCTTCCAGGCGAATATATATGGCGAAGCTTTTACTTATCCATCTGTAAATGTGGTGGCAAAAGTAAAAGGTACTGATCCTGCACTGGCCAAAGAATATGTATTGTTCAGCGGGCATACAGATCATGATGGGGTGCGCGAAGTAGAGCCGGGTAAAGATTCAATATTGAATGGGGCTGATGATAATGCCACTGCCTGTGTAGCATTGCTGGCGATAGGCCGGGCATTCCACCAACTGCCGGCTAAGCGCAGCGCTTTGTTTGTATGGCATGGTGCGGAAGAACGCGGATTGCTGGGCAGCTATTATTATGCGGAGCATCCTACAGTACCGGCGCAATCATTGGTGGCAGTATTGAACGCAGATATGATCGGTATGAACTCCCCGGATAGTGCGGGTTTGCTGGGTATCACACCGCCTCATCTGAATTCATCAGACCTGGCGAGTATTGCGCTGGCAGAAAATGAGAAAGGACCGAAATTTAAGTTGGATACAGCATGGGATAAGGCTACTCATTTTGAAGGATTTTATTTCCGCAGTGATCACCTGCCTTATGTAAGGAAGAATATTCCTGCGATATTTTTTACCACACTGACACATCCGCTGTATCATACACCAGCTGATGAAGCGGCGACTATTAATATAGGGAAGCTCACGAAGATGACGAAGTGGATGTATGCCACTGGCTTTAGCGTGGCAAATGCGGCGAACAGACCAAAGATCGTGGAAGGATTTAAGCTGGAGAAATAGGGGTGCAAAATATTGAAAAAAAGGGGGCTGTATCATAAGGACGATACAGCCCCTTTTTTTCTGAAAAAGGTTTTCATTACCGTTGGTGAATTCCCTCTTTCATGAATGTTTTTATTCGGGTTCCCGATGGAAGTCTTTAAACGATTTTCAAGAGGTGTTTTTATTCTTGATACAAGCTCATTTTTCTTTTAAAATTGATCTGTCCAGGCTATTCTGTATACGTACACGGAATAAGCTGGATTACACATATGAACAAGATGCATCGGGGCTGTTAACTTCCGATTCAAGTTCTTTTTTATGACAGGGATCAGTCCGGGTTCTTTGCGGCCAACATTAACGATATACTAACATTTCATCCGCTATCTTCCTGCCTCAAACACGTCATCATGAAAAGAACCATTTATTTGCTAACCTTATTTTTAGTTCCCGTTTTGGTCTTTGGGCAAAAGCAATTCAAGGTCACCTTTATACTGCCTGATAGTACAAGTGCAAAAGAAATCTCCTTCTATCACTGGGATATTTATAAAAGAGAGATGGTACCTGATTCAGCCATCATCAAGGGAAACAGGGCCACTATTTCAGCAAGCTATAATACCGTGCTTGCAGAGATCCTGGCAGAGCGACAGGTAGGAGAGAAGTGGTATTCGCTAAAGGTGTATGCCAGTGATCTACCTGCTTCTGTAAAGATCTCTGCACCAGCAGCAGGAGAAAATCCTTTTAGTAAATATACCCTGGTGAATGCACAGGATAATAAAAAGGAAGCGGCAGAATCAGCAGAATTTATTAAGGATGCATTTGCGAATTTCAGAGAAATACATGACCGGGTAGGAAGTGATGAGAAATTATATACCAACCCGCTTGAAATTGAAAAGGTGAGAGCAGCAAGAACCCTTGCGTATAAACAAAGAATGGCGTACATCACGAAGCATTCGAATGAATATTTTGCCTTTTCCCTGTTTATGAGGGAGGCGATGTATGAATTAGCCCCTGATGAGTTATTGTCAAAGTTTGCGACGATCTTCCCTGCAAATTTCCGGGAGAGTGAGCAGGGTGCTTTTATTAAAAATTTTCTATTGGAAAGAGAGGGGTTGGAAATCAAGCGAAAAGCGCCACTGTTTACCTTAAAAGATATCAATAATAATCGTGTATCCCTTGCTGATATTTATAGTAAGAAGACGGTGTTGCTGGTGTTCTGGGGAACCTTCTGTGCGGGCTGTATTCAGGAGATTTCCATGTTAAAGGAATTGAAAGCACAATATCCAAAGGAACAGTTTGAGATCATCTCTGTTTGTTCCGGTTCTCCGGAGGATAAGGCGAGGGAGATGATAAAAGAAAAGGGAATGGATTGGGTGCAGATTATAAATGATGATCTCAGGAGGCAGTTTCATGTTAGTTTTTTACCGCAAAGTTTTGTGATTGATACGAAGGGGAATCTTGTTTATTATGCACCAACGGATATTGATATGAGTTATGATAAAATGAAAGCGGCGATAGCAGAGCGTGTAGGTGTGAATTAAGAAAGAAAATGTAGAATAGAAAAAAGCCCAGGGCAAACAAGGAGCTTACTGCGAAAACTAAGAGGGTCTTTCTTAGGGTTAATAGTATAAAGGCCGAAATTAGGACTTCCAGGTTTGTTGCAACAAGTTTTTTGTGACAGGGGAGTAGATTTTTCATTTTTTACAAATTACTGTCAATGAAAAAATTAATTTAGTGGCACTAAAAAAATAGTCACAATTATGAGTAATTCGAATACGGCAGATAAGGTGTCGCACAATGTATATTTTGAGGGGAAAGTACAGAGCCTGGGTATTGAAACGGAGCAAGGGAAGGCAACTGTGGGGGTGATGAAAAAGGGAACCTATGTATTTAATACCGGCGCTCCGGAGGTGATGGAAGTGATTACCGGGAAGATGAGTACAAAGGTGAGTGGCGGGGAATGGCTGCACCATAAAAAGGGGGATGCATTTGAAGTGGGGGCTAATACCTCATTTGAGGTGGTGTGTGAGACAGAAGTAGCGTATATCTGTTATTATCATTAAGCTGTAATAGGGGATCATATTAAGAAGAGGGAGTTTCGGAGTGATACCGGGGCGCCCTCTTTGTGTTAGGTGAGATAGTATGCGATATGAAGAGGGAGTTCCGGAGTAATACCGGGGCACCCTCTTTGCGTTAGGTGAGATAGCATGCGATATGAAGAGGGAGTTTCGGATCAATACCGGGGCACCCTCTTTGCATTATGTGAGATAGCATGCGATATGAAGAGGGTGTTCCGGATTAATACCGGGGCGCCCTCTTTATGTTAGGTGAGATAGTATGCGATATGAAGAGGGAGTTCCGGAGTAATACCGGGCACCCTCTTTTCATTAGGTGAGATAGCATGCGATATGAAGAGGGAGTTCGCGATCAATACCGGGGCACCCTCTTTCCAATAGGCGAGATAGTATATAATGGCGACATTATAAGGACGGTAAAAGGACACTTATATATCAAATCGATATTGAAGTGTCCTTCTACTGACTTAAAAGTGACATTTTAATGCTTATTTAGACTAAAAGACAGACTGATTATTCATAGGAATTTCGTAAATTGATTATAACATTCAAATTGATGAGACCCCTTCAGTTTGCCTGGAGTAATTAATATTGATAGCAGGATTAACATTGATCCTCAATACCCCAAAAATCAAATCTATGGCTTTGATTAAAGACAGTATTCTACTGCAATGTGTCGAGGGAAGCCTTGGCAATGAAATAACTATTTACAAGCGCAATGGCCAGATTATAGTGGCTAAGAAGCGCAGAAAATCCGATAAAAGGCCGACTACCAAACAGTTGGAGGCCAGGTATAAGATGCGCGTAGCTGCGGCTTATGCCAAGGTGATATTACAGGATCCGGAGCTGAAGGCCTATTATAAGTCATTGGCCGGACCGGGGCAGAACGCCTGGAATATGGCGGTAAAGGACGCGTATCATGCGCCGGAGATACAGAATATCCAGTTTGAAGATACGACCGTGGTGGTGGAGGTGAAGGATGAATTTAGGGTAGCGGAAGTGCAGGTAAGGATAGTGGGGGCCGATGGTGTTGTGCAGGAGAGAGGGAGGGCGCTTGCAGGCAGGAATGGCGTGCATTGGTATTACCAGGCAGGAGCTTTGCCGGCGGGAGGAACGGTGATCGTGGTGGCGGTGGATTTGCCGGGGAATGAGCGGGTGCGGGAAGTGCAGCTGGAATAGGTTTGCCAGGGGAATAGTGGTGGCAATTGAACATTCAGGAGATGGCATTCACTAGCGGGAATGAAAACTCTTTTCAAAAAAAAGAAGCCGATCGCTGTTATTGCGACCGGCTGGATGGTACGTTTTTATTGGAAAGCGTGGCGCTGTTCTGTAGAAGAACTACATCCTCCAATCTTAAATCCTCTCAGATAGCGTATTCAACACATCCGCCGCTATATTCGTCGTATCGTAAGTGATAACAATCCCCTCATCAGACTCCCTTTCCACACCCTCGTCCGAAAACTCGTAATTCGCTGAAACATAGGACGCCAAAAACAGCAGCATAGCCGCTATTGGCTCATACTTTAAATATGATACATACATGGTTTGTTCCTTAATAAATGAATAGAATAGCTGTGCTACGTAAAGTCGGCACAAAATGGATTAACACGATTGATTGTATCAGGTCAGGGGAGGACCACGAAAGAATATACCCGGTAATGTCCTGGTGGACAGCACATCACTTTGCTGCGGGTATGCCTGTTTTACAGTCAGCACAGGCGTACTGGAAACTAAAGGCGGTAATACCAATTCATTCCAATGAAAATCAGCCTGTACACCTGTTTGACCGATGGCCACCAGCTGAATGGTTGCAGGTGCGCTATAATGCTGAAGTACAGAGGGTTGAAAGAGATTGTGATAGAGGTAATCCCTGCCGGGATTGGTGTAGATTTCATCCAGGAGACTAGTGAAATTAGACTGACACAGGAATGCCTTACTTATTGCAATCACCAGTATCGATAAAACCACTATTATTTTCCTGATCAATCTCATTCGCTTATTGTGTAGTTAACGATCCTAAAGGTAGCCAATTCAGGAGGATTAATTATAAAGTTTATTTTGGGGGATGTAACTGAATCCCCCTGTAGTTGCCAACGACAACAACAGGGAGATCTGGGAAGGAGCCCGCGGCCGGATGAATTAAATTTAAAACGATTCACTACCTTCTCCTGGCGCTGCATATAATGCATGTGAGAGCAATTGCTCAAACCCCTTCATTTTTAAATTCTTACCAATCAGCACAATTTTACTTCTCTTCACCTCCCCATCTTCCCATGGTTTACCCGGTGCAATGGCCAGGTATTCCGCTACTGATTGTAGTACAAATTTCTCTGTCTCTCCAAATCCATACACAATCCCCTTTACCCGGTATATATCTGCCGACTGCACCGCCATAAACACCATCAGGGTATGCTTCAGTTTAGGAATATCAAACGGCTCATCAAAAGTGAGTGTCAGCGATGATAAACTATGGTGATGCTTCTCTTTGGTTTGCTCTTCTCCGTTGTAATGCTCTGATTGATTCCTGGTATAGGCCATTATTTCCTGGTGCGGAAAATGTTCCTTTGTACCAGATAAGATCACTGCAAATGGATTGATATCTTTCAGCAGGGTTTGCAAGGTCGCCAGCTCTTCAGGAGTAACGAGATCAGTTTTGGAAATCAATAACACATCGCTGAAACTGATTTGTTTTCTCGCTTCTTCGGTAGTTGCCAGTTCGTGGGCAATGTTCCGCGCATCCACCAGGCAAATCACCCGCTGTAACTGGTAATAACGGCTAACGAGCGGATCAATGAGGAATGGTAGCGCCACTGACGAAGGATCGGCAATACCGGTGGTTTCTATGATCAGTTCTTCGAAGTTCCCTGACTTTTTTGAGAGATCGATCAGGAGGTCTACCAGGTCTTCATTCAGGTTACAGCACAGGCAGCCGCTACTCATCTCGAAGATGTTGTCCGAGATCTCCATAACCAGTTCTCCGTCTATCGATTCTTTACCGAATTCATTTTCAATGATGGCGTATTTTCCTTTCTTTTCCGCCATCAGCAGTTCATTCAGAAAGGTGGTTTTTCCTGCACCTAAAAAACCAGTAATTATTGTTACTGGTTTGGTTTGTAGCTGGGTCGTCATTTTATTTTACTTAAATCTATTTTTCTTCAAACTCGAATTTTTCATACGCCATCCGCTTCAAACTCAATTTCCACTACATTCAATTGCTCATTTCCATTCCTCCAATACCTCCAACATGTAATAAGCACTCATCCATGTCCATTACATACTGTATGAACTTTAAAAAATCATACAGCCATTGACGCAATGCAGATTCCTTCACCTCTATGTTATATGCCACCGTATTTTCCATTCCCCCTTTCCATCCTTCCATACCTGCAGCACCGCATTCATTGCGGGCAGCAATGTAAGCAACAATTTACTCTGGTACAAGGGTTTTTGGAATTACTCATGCCTGCATTCCCGTACATTTTTCAGATGAGCAATGATGATCAGCGTACTGCCCGCCAGTTTGCAGATGATCTCAGCAAAATGAAAAGACAGCAGGTTGCCCGTTATCATCAATGTAAGGCCCGTAAAGAAGATAATGATTAAAGTGCGGTTATGATGGTGTTTAAATCCCCTGAAAAGCGCCCATGATCCGGCACACATCGACACCAGTATCGTCAATGTTTCGAGGTACACATTCTCCAGGAATTCAACGCCAAACAAGGTGAGGGTGGTAAATATCAGTGGAAGTAAAACACAATGTATGGCACAGGCAAAAGAAGCCACAATGCCAATGGCATCCCACCTGCTCCTGTAATCAGTATTCATAAGCTATTCCCGTTTTTAACACACTTGATAATGAAGCTCGTACTACCACAACGCCTAAAGTCTTTTTTCCCATGACGATAGGCATTGCTGCGCAACAGTGTTGCAAAAGTAATACTTCTCTGTCGTAAAAGATACAGTGTTGCAAAAAAATAAAGTAAAACATTTACACCAGCAGCGGGTTGGTCTTAGAAAATGAAAATTCAAACTGGTACCCGACCCAATGATGGACCACATTACCCTAGCCCTTTCATGCATTCTTAAAAGTTGGATTGGAAGTACCTGGAATTTCATATAGGGATTGTTGGCTGTGACACCAGCCCACTCCCAGGTAGTATATTATGTTCAATACCGGACACATATATCACCCAAAACTGAACACATTCAATTATATCTTACTTTTAATAAACTGAACCTCAGTTCATAAACCGATTGGCACTCTCTTAGTACACATCAGCTATGCTTACAAGTTATTTCAGGATTGCCTGGCGCAATCTCCGGAAAAATACCCTGTTCTCTGTCATCAACATCCTGGGATTGGCAGTGGGTTTAATGTGTGCTATGCTCATCATCTTCCATGTAAAGGAAGAGCTGCGGTATGACAAAGGCTATACGAAAGCCGACCGCCTCTTCCGGTTAAACCTGCATGGCCAGGGCGAAGATACCCGGCAATGGGCGGCCACTGCGCCAACTATTGGTTTGCAGATGGCCCGGGAGCTTCCGGAAGTTGCAGCAGTTACCCGTTTTTACCGCCCTTACCCTAACCAGGTTCTCAGCTACGCTACAAATAGATTTGAAGAAAAACAAGGTTTCTTTGCTGATGCCAATGTCAGCAACACTTTTGATCTTCACTTTGTAAAAGGAGATGCGAACACTGCACTCACTGCCACTGATGCTATTGTCATTACCGAAGAGATGGCCCATAAGTATTTTGGCCAGCAAGATCCCCTGGGCAAGGTGATCATGGACGATGTAGCACAGTTGCCGCTAAAGGTAACAGGCGTTGTAAGCAAACCCGCTTTTCCTACGCATTTGCAGTTTGACTACCTGCTTTCTATGAATACCCTCCAACATTACGTGGATCAAAATACCCTGGAAAGACGCACCTGGAATGCTTTTTATACCTATTTAGTGCTGAACAGCCGGGCATCACTGGCTAGCATAAACGACAAATTGCTCAATTTTATGGTGCGGTATTATACGGCTGGCGGAGAAACTGCCGGGGAGGTGCTGGCAGGTCGCAAACTAAGTCTTATCCCGGTTACTGATATACACCTACACTCCAATATGGAGAAGGAGCTGGGTCCCAACAGCAGCATTACCTATGTATATGTCTTTTCCATTGCCGCTTTGTTTATTTTACTGATTGCGGCGGTGAACTTTATCAATATCTCTACCGCACAGGCATTTAACCGCATGAAGGAAATTGGTTTGCGGAAAGTGATCGGCGCTTCCAGGCCACAGCTAATGCGGCAGTTCCTGGGCGAATCATTTATCATCACCCTGATAGCCGCTGTACTGGCCCTCCTGATGTTTGCACTCGTTCTCCCTGTTTATAATAACCTGAGCGGTAAGCAACTCCGTATTGATCAATTGCTTTCATTCACTAACCTCGGTATTTTAATACTATCGGTAGTCGTGATAGGCCTATTGGCGAGTGCTTATCCTGCCTGGTTTGTCAGCAGTTTTAAACCGGTGCCTGCCTTGAAAGGTAAGCGGGATGTGGCTTCGCCGGTATATACCGTGAGGAAAGGATTAATTATCTTCCAGTTTGCCATCTCCGTATTCATGATTTTCAGTGCACTGGTCATGTACCGGCAACTGCAGCTCTTCCATCACAAGCACCTGGGCTTTGACAAAGAACAACAGATAGCCGTGACCATGTATGGAAATATGTGGGAGCATTTTGGTTCATTGATGCATGACCTGCAACAAAACAGCGGTATTGCCAATTTTACAACTACCTCTACGCTGCCGGGAGAGCGTTTTAGTATCAATAATATGGTGCCTTTAAATGCGGCTTCCCCCGTGCAGGAATTTTCTGTACGTGCGATGTGGGCAAATGAAACGCTGCTGGCTACACTAAATATTCCTTTATTGGCTGGCAGGGATTTTCAAAGCCAGTTCCCCAATATTCAACACCATGAGTTCATATTAAACGAAGCGGCCGTGAAAAACCTGGGGATGAAAGAGCCGCTTGGCCAATCATTTATTTTAGATACAGATACAGGCACCGTGGTAGGTATTATCAAAGATTTCAACTTTGCTTCCCTGCATGCACCCATAGAACCTTTGGTGATTCAATATAAACCTTTCCGTACGAATTACCTGGTCGTGAAAGCAAGGCCAGGAAAGGCAGAACAAACGCTGCAGTTCCTGGAATCAAAGATCAGGGCATTATCTCCGAATGCGGTATTTACTTATACCTTCCTGGACGATAAGCTGAACCGCCTGTATTTTTCGGAAGATCGGATGATGCAGTTGTTCAGGGTCTTTTCGTTCTTCGCCATCTTTGTTTCCTGCCTGGGATTGTTTGGCGTATCGGCTTATGCGTCTCAATTACGTATTAAGGAGGTGGGCATCCGAAAGGTGCTGGGAGCATCTGCTTATAATGTGACCATGTTGCTGTCAGGTAATTTTATGAAGCTGGTGTTGATCGCTACCCTGTTATCCTGGCCATTGGCCTGGTGGACAATGAACCGCTGGCTGGATTCATTTGCTTACCGTGTACACATTGACGTTTCTATCTTTTTATTGTCCGGGGTATTGGCTTTGCTGGTGGCGCTGCTGACTGTAGGCGGGCAGGCAATGAAAGCTGCTTTCATGAACCCGGTGAAGAGTCTGAAAATGGAGTGATATAACAAAGCCTTCAGATCAAAACGATCCGAAGGCTTTTATTTTTTAAAACCAGGCTTATACCCGCTGAAAATAATTCTTCTGAAAAAGGTTTTCATGCCCCTGGGCAATTCCCTCTTTCATGCATCTTTTACTTGCTGATAATCGGTCCAAAATACAATGTACAATATGCAGGATTGTCTCCTACAATAGTAGATGACTGGTTGGCCGCATCATCATAAGAAAATGCATACTGCAGATTATTATAGGAAACACCCTGTGAATGCCAGAATGCCGCATAATAATTATAGGGCGCATGCTTATAGAAATTAGACACATCCTCCGGATACTGGATCTTCCCTTCTGCAGCATCAGCTACTATGCTGTGGCGGTTTAATGCTGCTACAAAGGTGACACGAAGTGAATTATCCAGTTCATGCCCTGCCTTTCCATCCAGTGCTGAATTATTAAAAGCCCCAGTACTGGCAGTACCACCTAATACATCTGAAGTCGTTGGCTTGATAGGTAAGGTACCAGCTTTTGTTACCTTCGTTCCATTGACAGTTGTCGTTTGTGTGAAATTGAAAACGTTGTTATCGTCTACTCTTCCTTTAATTACCAAATCAGCATCTGTCTTACCTACATTGTTAGTGCCTAATACCAGCAACAGATCTTTCGTCTTGTAATTCTGCCAGATGCTGTCAATATAGGTTTGAAATTGCGCGTAGGCGGCAGTCTGGGTAAAGATCTTATTACCCGCAGCATCTGTGATCCCACCCGGATTGATGATGTCCTGGAAGAAACTCCTGTAGCACTGATTATACGCTTCCGGCTTCGGGAAATTCAAAAATGCCTGGATCGTGTTTTGCTTTGTCATGAGCTCACCGGCTCTTTGTACCGTGCCTGTTTTTCCCTGGAGGGCATTGAGTTCAAAGCCCATAGAGATCGCATATTCATCCACACGGGACGTGTTTGCATATACCCTGGCCGCAGTACCGTTAGAGTAATACGTAAACTCCATGAAATCGAATACGGTACCGTAGTTCTGATCCTTGGGATTGGTGCTTTTGGTAGGTGCTGCTAAACTGGTACCTCCCGGGTTGATGTAATAGTAGATTGGCTTACCGATAGACATCAGGATCCGTCCGCTCTGGATAAAAGGCAGAGGAATGGAGTGACGGCCAGTGGCAGGGTTTACAGGCATGTCAGACATTTTGGTGCCGATGACGATAAACTTACCCCCGTCAGTTGGATTGTTTGGATTCACTACCTGCGGCAGTGCGCTGAGATTGTTCAATGGCACGGTCTTGCCGGTTTTCAGATCAATGTAGGCACTGGTTGAATTCGAGCCGGTGGTGGCGCCCATGACCCCAACATACAACTCATCGTCATTGTAGGTGGCAGGATCGGAGTTCACGATTTCAAGATGAACACCTCCATTTGCGTAAGCGTTGTAATCAATCGGACCGGTGGAAATGATCTTAGTGGTTTCGGTTTTTTTACAACTCCCCATGAGCATGAGAAGTGGCATTGCAGCCAGAATGGTAATGGTTTTCATAAAATATAGGATAGGTTATTTTGTTATGTCGGGCGCAAAGATACTACAATGGTAGTATAGATACTTTTATTGCAGAAATAATTCAAACTGCAATAAGAATGAGGCATTTGTGTTTACAAAGGGTAAGCAGTTTCACTCTTTGTTTCGGACAACACGAAAAAACTCTGTACCGTACTGATATTGGGCAATGCCGCCAGTTTCCGGTAAAAGGTATGATAAGTATCCATATCGCTGGTAGCGACTCGCAGGATAAAATCAAAGGTGCCCGTCATCTGGAAGCACTCCATTACCTCGGGAAATTTGGCGACTTCTTTTTCGAAGGTACTCAGTGTTGCAGCAGCATGATCATGTAACAATACATGGCTGAAGGCAATCAGTTTCCGGTTGATCTTCTTCCTGTCCAGCAGGGCTACGATCTTCGTAATATACCCGCTTTCTTTCAGTTGCCGGATGCGCTCATGAATGGTCGCCACTGACTTGTGCAGCCGGGTGGCAATTTCCTTATTCGTCAGTTCTGCATTCTGCTGCAATAACTTTAAAATCTGGATATCGATGTCGTCAAGTTGGTTCTTTTCCATAATAAAATTCGGTGTGACGCCTGCTGATAGAAGAATAACCGAAAAATAATACAATTATCTGGCACTTTTCCGGAAATTTTCTGTAAAAATCACTTACCGATTGACACAATCAGCTCCATTTCAGAGATTTGTTAAAAATTATTCACCATTATGTTGTCGGAAGTATCTGTGGTTGATCAGCGATTTGGGGAGCTGTGGAACCTGGTTGGTAACACGCCTATGCTAAAACTCGAATATCAATATAAAGGCCGTCCTGGCTACATATTCGTAAAGTGTGAGCATTATAACCTGACCGGGAGTATTAAGGACCGTATGGCCCTTTATATTATGAAGCAGGCCTATCTGCAGGACCTGATCAAACCAGGGGATATGATCGTGGAGGCAACAAGTGGTAATACAGGGATTGCATTTTCTGCTATCGGCCGTGCACTGGGGCACAAGGTCATCATCATGATGCCTGACTGGCTGAGCCGGGAAAGGCAGGATATTATCCGGAGTTTTGGAGCGACCGTTCGCCTGGTAAGTAAAGAGGAGGGTGGTTTCCTGGGGAGTATCCGGCTGGCAGAAGATTTACGTCAAAATAGTGATCAGTATTTCCTGCCCCGCCAGTTTGAAAATGAATATAATACCGAAGCACATGCTGCCACTACCGGGCCTGAAATCTGGGAACAACTGCTTCATGTGGGCTTACAGCCAGATGCGTTTGTAGCGGGTGTAGGCACAGGAGGTACGGTAATGGGTGTAGGAAAATACCTGAAAAGCGTGCACCCGGGCGTGAAAATTCATCCCCTGGAACCTGCGGAGTCACCGACTTTAAGTACCGGTCATAAGGTAGGCAGTCATCGTATCCAGGGCATCTCTGACGAATTTATTCCTGCTATTGTAAAGCTGGATCAGTTAGATGAGATCATGCAGGCAAATGATGGGGATGCGATCATTGTAGCACAAAAACTGGCTGCAGAACTGGGCCTGGCTGTGGGCATCTCCTCCGGTGCCAACGTGATCGGTGCCATCAGGCTGAAAGAGAAAATGGGAGACGATGCGGTAGTAGTGACACTGCTATGCGATAGTAATAAGAAGTACCTGAGTACAGACCTGGTAAAACCGCAGACCTCTAAGCCCGGCTATATTTCTGCCGACTTAAGTTTTACCGGGTTCAGAACAATACCAAGACTGAGTGAACCGATCATTCATTAATCATATACCGAAACAATCATCAGAACATATAAAGAACCAATCATTAAAGTAAATAGAACCTACCATTAAAATAGCAGAACGGCTTGCACTTTTCTAAGTAGCAAGCCGTTATTTTTTCAATTCACTGTTAGTTGTTTTAATTCACCAATAGTGTCACTGCTGATTTCTCTCTCTCCACATCAAAAGGCACTCCTTTGTAAGTACCTGGTGTTTCAAATCTTAACCTCACCAAAGCAAAAGAACCAGCACTTTTCGGTGCATGAAAACCGGACCTGCTCTCACTATCCGTTTTCAGATTTAATTCCTTCATTTCCGGATTTCTTAGATTCAGTACGGCATTGTCATATGGTTTGCCATGGTAAAATACCTGGCAATTTTGGAGAAAAACTGTATATGTATTTAAACATTTTGTTAAAACGGTTCATCCAGAATTCGCACAGATTCACCTGCGTATTTTATTTTTCTTTCCACCCAACTATTTTTTATTCACTGTATGTCTTTAAAAGAAACGAACCTTTGACCGATACTGAGCAGGAGATTATCAGGAAATGTATTGCAGGCGACAGGGCATCCCAGGGGAGGCTCTACCAGTTCTATGCCCGTAAGATGATGTGGTATGCTAAAAACCGGGAAGAAGGCGAAGAAATATTGCAGGATGGTTTTGTACGGGTGTTTAAATATCTCCACAGGTATCGCAACAAAGGATCGCTGGAAGGCTGGATCAGGAAGGAATTGCCACCAGATTTCTATCTGGTGGTTTCGTTTCTTTAGAAGCCTCCAAAACTCAGGCCTACAGAGTAACCTTTGAGTGCGTAGGTATTATTGGATTTAAAGATCTGGCTCAGTGAATAGGTGCCAAACAGGGCAAAATTACCGTAACCGATCCTGGCTGTTCCGGCGAGGCGGTAGCTGTTAAACCAGTATTTGCTACTTTCGGTTTGTGTTACGTTATGGCCAGTTGCATCTGATGTTGTTTTAGTATGTGCATTCAGCAGGTAGCCGGCTTTCACCCCAATGCCTACCTTGAAGCCTTTATTCAGATCGTCCGGGAACTGGTGGAATCGTAGTTCCAGGGGAATCTCAAGGTAGGTATTGGCTAATTTTGAATGTTTGTAATTATCTGAGGCCTGCCTGGCAGGAGCGACGGTGTTGGTGATATCGATGCGTTCTTTTTTGAAATAGTAATTATCTGATCCTACTCCCAGGCCTGCACCCAAACTGAATTTTGAAGCTGATAATGGAATATCATACATCAGGGCAACGTTGACTGTCCGGTTAAGGCCCATGTGAAGGGTGCTCACGCCGGTACCCGTCATGCCTGCATAACCCAGCTGTATCACTATATAATCTTTGGAATGTGCTACCGCACGCTTTAATTTGTCCTGGGAAAATGAGTAGCAGGAAATGCTGAGTAAGCCAATTGCTAAAATGATTTTTTTCATGTTTAAGGATTATTCGTATGAATATTTTTCAAATAGTTGATGGTGTCGGAAATAGCAGGCTTCGAATAACCTGCTACCTGTTCCATATACTATTTCGATTATTATCTTATCTGTATCTGGTTTTCGGTCTGTTGCCATTTTCTGAAGGGCAGTAATGGGTATTTTCTGCTCAGACTCAAACTCCTCATCATCTGTAAACACCGATGAAAAATGTTCCCGCTGCCATTTCAGACTGGTCTCAAACCCTTTATTTATCCCAGTGGCGTATCAGGCTTGTCTCAAACCCTTTGTCCATACCAGTGGCATATAAACTTGCCTGTGACGGATTGTTGTAGCATCGGGCAACCAGATAAAAAGATTGCAGTATAACCATTTTTTTTTGAAGAAAGTTTCACTTAGTTTCGAAAGAATGGATTATGTGAGCCAGGTAGAAATGACAGCTGCTGTTACTTTGACTGCTTCAGCATCCAGCATCTTAATAAACCGGGCAGTACGAGGAGGAGCAGAGGCAGGCCGGCTATCCCCCCAATTACAGCGATTGACAGGGGGGGGGCTGCATCTGGGCGCCCATGCCTATCCCCAGGGCCAGCGGCATCAGTGCCAATATGGCGCCAATTGCTGTCATCAGTTTAGGCCGTAGTCTTAATGCGATCGCATAGTTGATGGCTGTATCCACATCATTATGCTGTTGCAGGTTATGTTTAAACTGGTTCACTGTGAAGATGGCATTTTCTGCAATGATCCCAACTATCATAATATTCCTCCAGGTGCTGTTGTGCATATCCATTGGTTCCTGCCAGGATGATCCCCAGCAGGATCAGAAATTGCTTCCACATGAACGATGAATTTGAAGCAGCAAAGCTATCGGGCGATTCTGGGCAAATATTGGATTAGGGCCAGTGTTAGCTGAATATTATCCATGCCTTCCTGTTATAAATTACATGGCTGGTGGGTTGTTTAAATAGTCTTCTCCGGGTTCCTTTTCTTTTTTGAATTGCAGTTTACCAAACTTGTACGTCATACTAATCCCGAATGAACGATAAGGCACCATACGGAGGTAGGTACCTGTATAGTTTGCAGTACTGAGCGTGGTGAGCTGACGGATGTATTGATTAAATGGATTGGTCGCTGTGAGGCCAATACTGGCGTTCTTGTGCCAGAAGAGTTTTCTGAATGCGAATGTATAATTAATCACTTCCGGAACACGCCCCTGTATACTGTTCCACGCAGAGCGGTATTCTCCGAATGCTTCCGCAACGAGATCATTCGGGAAGGAATAGGCAGCATTCAGATTCAGTCGCCAGCTGAGACCATCCGTTTTATTTCCATTGTCAAGATGGTTCACCACGTGTTTATTAAATACCATCATGTTCTCACGAATGTTCAGGCGTTTTGTAACTGGCAGGGAGCTGGTAATGATCAGGCCTGTGTTATATTCCTCGCCAATGTTTACGCGCGTAGTGAGGGCTACATTTTTATACAGGGAGTCGCCTACCTGGTAGCTGGGATAGTAGGCCGTATAGCTCTTCAGGTCATTTGTATTGATCCTTTCGGTGACGGCCAGGTAGATGTTTCCACCAGATTTAAAATTACGGCTGTAACCCAGTTCTGTGTTATTGCCTATTTCTGGTTTCAGGTAGGGATTGCCCATGGTAATATTGTAGGGGTCACTCAGGTTTACAAATGGATTCAGCTCCTTGTCAGGTCTTTCTATACGGCGGCTGAAGCCTAATTTGATCGTTTGGTCTTCACCGATTTTACGTGAGATGTTCAGCGAAGGCAGGAACTCACCATAAGAAGGGATATTGCCCATAGCGATGGTGGTGTATTCGTAGCGGCCGCCTGCTACCACATTTAAAGTGTGGAAGAGCGAAAATTTGGCAGAGATATAGGCTGCATAGATGTTCATGCGGTAGTCGAATACATAGGATTGGGTGGTATCCGGCAGGGAAGTGGCAGTGTTGTTGAAATGATGGAGGATGACTTTTGCCCCGCTTTCGACAGAAAAGTTTTCATTGAAGGGATGCGAATAATCTATTGAGAAATTATGCTGCAGATCAGTGCCGGGTGTCCAGCTACGGGTATTGCCCTGAACAAAACTGGTATATGGGTTACCGTTACTGCCGCTGTAAAGCAGGAACAGCTCGCCGGTATTAAGTTGTTGTCGATAGCCAAGGTTCCAGTCCAGGGAGCCGGTATGATTGCGGGTATCTGATGTGAAATAGATATCGCCGGGTTGCTGGTAGGTGCTGGCAATGGAGTGGTTGCCGAAATAGCTGTAAGACAGGCCGCCTGTGAGCTTGCCATAGTCAAAACCCAGTCCGGTCTGGTAGGCCTTCCTGCTAAAATCGGTATTTGTTTCCTGTGTTAATTTAGTTGCTGTATCGTAGGTATAACGGGTGCGGGTAGACGGTGTATGGGAACTGAGTTGTTCATTGCCGCTGAAGAACACATTCATGCCAAATTTATTCTTCCTGAAATTCAGGTTTAGGGAGCCGTTTTCCAGGCGGGTGCCGGCACTGAGGGCAATGTTGCCATTCATACCCTGCATGGGATTATCTTTCAGGATGATGTTGATGATTCCCCCGGTTCCCTGTGCATCGTATTTTGCACCGGGGCTGGTAATGGCTTCTATACTTTTGATCTGGCTGGCAGGAATGGCGGCCAATGCATCTGCCAGGCTGTTGCCAAACATGGAGGAGGGTTTTCCATTGATGAGGAAACGGATGTTTGAATTGCCCTGTAATTCTACATTTCCATCAATATCGACTGTGACCTGTGGTACTTTTTTTAGTACGTCGGTGGCTACGCCTCCCTGCGAGGTAATATCTGTAGCCACGTTGTATACCACGCGGTCAGTTTTGTTTTCGATGGTGGGGGCGCGGGAGTTAACCACTACTTCATTGAGGGATTTACCCACAGCTACCATATAGATGGTGCCCAGGTCATGGGGGGCATTGATCCCTTTCAGTTCCTGGCGGGTATAACCAATAAAATCGATAGTAATATTATAGCTGCCTTTTTTCAGGTTGCTGACTTCAAAAACCCCCTGCTCATTGGCGACGGTGCCATTTACAATTTTACCACTAAGCGGGTCATTTACAATGATCGTGGCATAGGCAACGGGTTGGTGATTGTCTTTGTTAAGTACGATCCCTTTTATTTTATGCTGGCCAAATGAATAAGTCCATCCTGATAGTAATAAGATGGCTAAGACCGGTAATAACTTCATATACACGAGTTGAGTTTACTCGTGCAAAAGTGAAAGGCTATTCTGTAGACAAATTGTATTAATGAAAAAAAATTGTGGGAAGGGTTTGAGGTTGTACCAAAAGTGGAGTTATCCGGAATTAGTTCGGGTAACTGATGGAGCGCATTTTATCTTGATGAAATGCGCTCCATCAGGCTACTTTTGATACCACCTCGTTTATGCGGTCGCCAGTTTTGTTCGTTTCTCCAGCAATGATACGCCGAAGAGCACCACGAAGATGACCAGTGTTAAACTCATTTCGAACCAGTATTCATACGGTTTTACCCAGATCTCGTTCAGGATATTCCATCTCCCCATGATCTCCACGAAATTCCAGAATATCACGACAGTAGGGATGGCATAGCGGATGGCATATCCCATTTGTTTTATCCTGAACAGGTTGCGGAGCAGGAAGAGTGACCATAACAATGATCCGAAAGCTATGAGGTAGGTAACGGGATGACGGTCGCCCAGGAGGGCCTGGTCATAGGAGAATAGTAATACCAGGTAGAATGTCCAGAGTAAGGCGATTAATTCTACTGTGGTGATGACGGCAAAGTTCTTTTGTGTTTTAATAGGTTGGTTGCGGGGAACGGGAATCCGTAAATACTTTTGTAGCCAGGAAAAGAATACGCATCCTGTTTTGGTACTGAACAGGTAATGCAGGATCATGATCACGAGAAAGCCTGCCGATGCGGGCATGATCAGGTATTCTGGTTTGGTAACGACCACCCCGTTTTCGATGAGGGGCTGTACATTGTAGCGGTGTGCAATGTAAACGAAGCCGAATTCTATCCAGCCTGTCCAGATGAATAAGCCGGCAAATAAACCGGCAAAGGTGGCTTTGTTTTCCGATCTTAGCCTGCTACCATAGAGGAGGAGCAGTAAGCCTGCGAACCCTAGCAGGAAGGCGGCCAGGTAAACATGTTCATGGCCAAAGGTTTTCTCCATTACAATCATCAATGCATGGCCGAGTGGCATGGTGAGGAGTACCGTCAGGAATCCTAACAGACCTGTGAATTTTTTCAGGTGTTTCATTTTTAGTTATTTAGGAAAGGACGGGGAGATGAGTGGAGTAGTCATCCGGGTTGGAGTAAAACCGTCTTCGGGGATAAAGGTAGGATATTTGTCAGAGAATTGTAAACAAATTTTAGAATTGTAGGCCAATGAGCTTTCACTCAATGGCCATTCTTGGTGAGAGAAGAAATCCAGCCTACCTGGCAGGCTTGTTTGCAAAAGTCAAAATGAACGTTGTGCCTTTTCCTTCTTCACTTTCGAAAGTGATACTGCCTTTCAGCAGTTTTACATAGCTCGCAATAATACTTAGTCCTAAGCCGGTACCCTGGATACTTGCAGAATTGGCGGCCCGGAAGAAGCGGTCGAAGATATTTGCCTGTGCTTCTGCAGGAATGCCGATCCCATGATCTACGACCCTGATTTCAACCTTAGTGCCAGTACATTCACTAAAAAGGTAGACATTTTCATTTTTGGGAGAGAACTTTACGGCGTTAGACAGCAGGTTGGTCATGATATGCCTGAGCAGCACAATATCGGTCTGGAGGGTAGGATCTCCTGTATGTTCGTAAATAAGGGCTTGCCCGGGGCTGGTAAGGGGGTTAATTTCTTCTATTATATTGGTTAGGTAATCTGTAACGGTTACTTCGGAGAAAGAAGGTTCAATTTTGCCTCCTTCGATCTTTTCAATCGAAAGAAAGTTGTTCAGGATACCGGTTAACAGGCTGACAGCGTGCTGTATTTTGTTGACATGTTTTTCCTGTTGTTCGAAATTGCCTTTCTGTCCATATTGCGAAATCAGGTATGAAGAGGAGAGAATGGCACTGAGGGGCAGCCGGAACTCATGCGAGGCCATCGAGACGAATTTAGATTTCAGCTCGTTTAACTGCATTTCACGCAGGAGGTTGACTTCCATGATCAGGTCTTTGGCCTTAACCTCCAGCAGGTCTGATTCGGCCTTTTTGCGCAGGGTGATATCATTGATGAATGCGGTGACATATTTGTTCCCGTTCTGGAAGTGAGGACTGAGACTTACGTCTACGCAAAAGAGTTCACCGCTTTTTTTGACAGCTTCAAATTCAACGCCATTGCCCATCATCCTTTTTTCGGGATGTGCCATGTATTTATTTCTTTTAGCAGCATGGTTTCCACGATGCGTAGCAGGTACCAGTACCTCAATTTTATTTCCTGCGAGTTCGGTTAGTTCGTAACCAAACATTTTGAGTAAGAAAGGGTTCGCTTTAATAATATATCCGTCTTCGTCAGTTACCATGATTCCAATAGAAGCATGATCGAACAATGCATTCAAGTCCAATTCAGGAGCAGCAGAACTAAAAACATTCATAGAATTATGTTTAACGTACCGGTGTGTTTTTTTAAGGGAAAATAAAGGATAGGATTATTGAGTTAGCTATATTATAAATATATGGTTTGTCGCGATATCTATCCGGGGCTAAAATAAAAAATATTATTATGATTTTTTATTTCCAGCTGTAAAAAAATTGTGAAGGGAGGCATTTCAACCTGCATCATTTTATTTCCCGGACTAAAAAAATAATGCAGGTAACATATGCTACCTGCATTATTTTATGTGGGCGATAATGCCTTGTTTATTTAAATTTCAGGTTCAGGGAAATAATATTCGCCTGCAGGCCATTATTCTGTGTATAGTGTCCATACCTTAATTCCAGCATATTGAAGCGTTGCATTCCGAATACGCCGTGAGGTGGGATCATACGTATACCCGTACCAAAGAAGTGACTATCAAACCCAGCCAGGTCATAATTACTGGTATAATATTCATCTGCGCTGGTATGCGCCTGGTAAGCTGCAAAATATTTTGTGCCGGTCTGGTGATTATACCTGTAAAAAGGTGTCAGTGAGTAGAACGGTGAAAGTTTGATGGAAGTTTCCAGGCTTGCTGTATGCGCATTGATGTTCCAGTTATCATGGTAGTACCGGTAATAGCCTCTCAGCACGACCCGGTCACCCAGGAAGTAATTTGCCCGGATCCCCAGGGGTATTTTCAGCCTGCTATCGGGCAGTTTCTCTACATGTACGCTGTTATCATTGAAGTAGACCCTGTGAAAAGGTAGTCCAAGATAACCTGACTGGTAAATAACATCCGCCAGGAACATGAGCTGGAACCTGGAATTGACGATCTGCGACCAGGATATACCGCCGCTATAGGTTTTCCTGCCTGCGGTAGCATAGTCTTCGTGTTCGCGGTATCCGCCACCGCCACCGGTGCGTAATTCGATTGGGTATACCAGTTTCAGGTTGTCCTGGTAGGTTTGCAGTTTAAGAGAGAATTCCCCCATTTTATTACGGGTCTTTTGTGCAAACATCAGGTTGGCCCCGATAGACTGGTAGTCAAATTCATGAGAGAAAGATAGGCCTGCGCCAAAGGTCGTACCGTTTTTATTTTCCATTTCCCAGGAAATGGAAGGGTAGAAGCGGGTATCGGCAGAGGAGGCAGAGGAGATCGTTTTAGGATCTATTTTGTCAGAAGAAGCGGAGGTATAATGGTCAATGCCTAATTCCAGGTTCAGGGTATGCTTGCGGTTATGAGTATCATATTTCGACAGCGTTACCTGGATAGAATTAGAAAGGTCCGTTAGATTCTGCGAGCCAATGCCCCCGGTTACTGCAGCGTGGTCGCCATCCTGGTGGTAGTAGCTCGAAACGATATTAACTTCTTCGAGTTGTAATTTCCTGTTTTTATAGGTACCGGTATCAGCAGGTGATTGTGCATTTGCAAACAATATGCCTGTAAACATTGCCAGTACAGCGAGGTTCAGTTTTTTCATTGCACAAGTTTAGTTACAGCCACATCCGCCGCCGCTTTTAGCTCCATTAGCCCCGGAGGCGCCTTCCCGGTATGATTCAAAACTCAGTTCTGTCTTTTCTACTTTTCGGTTACCCAGTGTCATTTCACCATCATTCAGGCGGTTCTTCTGGTATTCCTTGACCGTGGTACAGGCGGCAGACAGCATAATACCAATGCCGGCCAGTACGATCAGTTGTGCGCTTTTTTTTATCATCGTAATTGAATATTATCCGAAGTAAATAATTGATGCTGATCGTCAATGATGATACAGGCAATCTGCTTCATCTGGTTGATCATATTCAACCCTGCCCTGATACCCATGATCATGACAGGTGTTGCCATCGCATCGGCGATTTCAGCATTGGTGCTGATAATAGATACGCTTTTGATCCCGGTGACCGGAAGGCCGGTTTTAGGATCAATAGTATGCGAGTATTTTTTGCCGTTGATGATCGCATATTTCTCATAATTGCCGGAGGTGGCAATGGCCTGATCAGAGATGTTGAGATAGGAAAAAGGATGGTGCGTGCTATCAGGATCTGCAATGCCCACGGTCCAGGGCTTGCCGCCTGGTTGTGTACCCCAGGCAGTGAGATCGCCTGCAGCATTGACGATGCCGCTTTGAACACCCCTTTTGCGCAGGAGGGCTTTTGCACATTCAGCGGCGTATCCTTTTCCAATACCGCCAAACCCTATACGCATGCCTTTTTCGCGCAGCATCACTTCATTCGCCGCAGGGTTTACCCAGATGTTCCGGTAATCAATTAAACGGACCATCTTCCGGGCAGTTTCCGGATCTGGAAGCGCTGTCATATGCTGATCAAAATTCCAGAGACTTTTGTCTACCGATCCGTAACTAAGGTCAAAGGCTCCCTGGGTGAGACTGGATATTTTGCCCGCGCGGATAATTAGATCGCAGACTTCTTTATCAACCTGGACGGGGCGTATGCCGGCATTCCGGTTGATGAGGGAAGTCTGACTCTCTTCATGAAAGGTAGTGAGCAGGCTTTCAATACGGCGTATTTCGGCAATAGCGGCATGAATATGTGCTGCGGCTTCCTGTTCATTTTCACATACGACAGTCAGCTCAAAACGATTACCCATGAGCTTAAGCACTTTCCTGAATACCTGGTCGGAGAGGCAGGCGATGTCATTTTCCGGCAGCATGGCAGGCGGTTTTAAGCTGGTCCACAAAACCTTCGGGCGAGGTATTGGGAGCGCCTTCCCAGGTCTTTAATACTTTCCCGTTTTCGTCGAGCAACAGGGTGAAAGGAAAATGACCTTCGGGATTGTATTTGTCCGCGAGGGCATCATTTCGTTTTTGTTGTTCCCGGCTTAACTGGTTCTTTTTGGAGCGGGGAAAGTCCGCATTGAGCAATATTAGTTGCTGGTCGGCAAAGGTTAGAAAGGCGTTCTGCTCAAAGAATTCATTTCTAAGACGGATACAGGGTCCACACCAGTCAGATCCCGAAAAATTCAATAGGATCAGGTGATGGGTGCTTACCGCCGCTTGCCTGGCTTTATCAAAATCGGTTTCCCACACAGGGGAGGCAAATGTCCATAGCCATGACAATGCAAGTAATAATACTTTCATACAACAGGTGCGATTTTTTTCCTTATCAAATGACAATACGAAGTAAAAGGATAAGTCGTGAAAAGGGTGTTAAAGTGCTGATTTTAAGGATATTTTAAGGAATTTTATTTTTAAATATGAGGAGAGTAATTTGTAAGCAGCAAACTGCTGACAATCAATAGGGGTGTGGTAAAATTCGGATTGAATTCTGTAGAGATTCTGAAGAATAGCCTTGCCGCGTGTATCATTTTTGCCTATGACCAATGTTAATGTTATTCATTTAGAATCATCATAACTTATGACTCTAAACATAAGTGTATGATAGGCAAGTTATCTGACCAGCAAATGCAAGCTATCCTGCAGCAGAATATGATGGGCCGGATAGGGTGTGGTAATCAACCAAGAATATTGGTGGTACCGGTATGTTATGCTTACAATGGAAAGGCGATCATTGCACATTCTGCAGAGGGAATGAAGATAAATATGATGCGGAGTCATCCCCAGGTTTGTTTCGAGGTAGATGTGATCACCAGTCTTACGCATTGGGAGAGTGTGATCGTCTGGGGGCAGTACCAGGAGATAGTGGATGAGAAGGAAAAGTTTTACTCCATGAAATTCCTGATGAGCAGGTTGCTGCAATATACTGAATCCGCAAAGGAACATCATGCTGCTGCAGTAGCTGCTGCCGACGATTACGGGCATTTTAATTCAAACATCCGGCCGGTGGTATACAGGATTGCTATTGAAGAGATGACCGGGAGATTTGAATATGGAGATTGAGTTCTTAAAATTGATAATATGAGAGCTAATTTATTTTCTGCCGCTTATGTGATTTCAAATGTGGGCGCCATTATCATTTTACTGCTTAGTATCTGGTATAAAAAGGCGGGTACAATTTTAGTGGCCTTGTTGTTCCTGGCTGCGGCGCTTATTAATGCCTGGCAGGCTATTTATGAGCCGGACAGGTATAATATTTATGAGCTGGTGGCTGCGCTGCCGGTCTATGAATATTTTATAAGAGATGTATTTTTAATCCATATCAAGTTATATATTTTGATATTGATGGTTTTTCAGCTGTTGGTTGGGCTGAGTATTTTGTATAATAAGAAATGGTCGATAGTGGTTGCGGGCATTTACCTGCTGGCCCTGGCACCACTGGGAGCGGGATCTTCATTTCCCTGTAGTGTAATCCTGGCAGCGGCTTGTATGGTTTTGTTTTTTAAGTAATGGTGCGGGATGATGCAGCTTAATAGCGCTGCATGAAGGACCCGTGCGCGGGAAATCCCCTTGCACGGGTCTGTGGGGGAGCAGGAAGGAACCTGGTTTACATTCAACCAGATTCCCGCTATTGAAATTGTTTGCTTTTAGTTAGTCAATTCAAACTCACTATGTAAACGGATATCATCAGAAGAGGAACCGATCATAATGTCAAATTCTCCCATTTCAGATTTGTATTCCAACTTCCTGTCATAGAAGCAAAGTTTACTGTTGTCAATGACAAATGTGATAGTTTTGGTTTCTCCTTTCCGGAGCATTATTTTCTTAAAATCTTTTAGCTCTTTAACCGGGCGGACCACAGTACCTACCCTATCTCTAAGGTAAAGCTGAACAACTTCCTCTCCATCATACTTTCCTGTATTTGACAGGTTGAACGAAACTTCAATGGTTTCATTTTTACCCATTTTAGTTTTGGATAAGTGCAGATCCTTATATTCAAAGGATGTATAGCTCAGGCCATGACCAAATGCATATCGGGGGCTATTCTTCAAATCGGTATAAGCAGATCTGTAAAATGTACAATCATCACACTCCGCAGGACGCCCTGTATTGAAATGACTATAATAAATTGGAATTTGTCCAACCTCACGGGGGAAAGTAATAGGTAATCTGGCTGCGGGGTTCACATCACCAAACAAAACATCGGCAATAGCGTTTCCAGCCTCTGAGCCAAGCCACCATGTATAGAGAATAGCAGGGATATGATCAGCTGTCCAGTTGAATATCAGTGGCCTGCCCGCATTAATGAGCACCACCACGGGCTTTCCTGTGGCCTGGATAGCTTTCACCAGGTCTTCCTGTACTCCTGGCAGGTGGATATCGCTCCTGCTTTTTGCCTCTCCGCTCATATCCCGGCGTTCTCCGATACTAAGAATTACTATATCAGCTTTTTTTGCTGTTTCAATGGCTTCCGCAAAACCGCTCTTATCCTCACCTTCAATGTCACAGCCTTTGGCATAAAGCAGGTTCGTATTCTTTCCAACTTTATTTTTCAGGCCATCCCATTGTGATACTATATATTTTTCATAATCTACATTACCCAGTTCGATTGACCAGAAACCCAGGTTTTGTTTATGTTCCTTCACTAAAGGGCCAATAAATGCAATGGTTTTTAGTTCTTTGGAGAGCGGAAGCAGGTGCTGCTCATTTTTCATCAGAACAATACTCTTTGCCGCAATTTCTCTTGTGGCTTTGGTATGTTCCGGGTTATTCATTTCCACCTTTTCCCGCTTTTCGTCAAAGTATTTATAGGGATCGTCAAATAAGCCCAATTCGAACTTCTTACGCAGAACACGCCTTACGGCATCATCTACCAATGCAATATCTACTTTGCCTTCAGTAACCAGCTGTGCCAGGTTGTTCTTATAGGATCGGCTTTCCATATCTATGTCAGTTCCGGCGGTAATTGCTGCCAGGGCTGCTTCTTTGCCATTTTTGACAAACCCGTGGTTAATCATTTCACCAATGGCTCCCCAGTCAGAAACTACAAATCCTGAAAAGTTCCATTTCCCTTTTAGTATATCCCTATAAAGATAGGTGTTGCCGGTAGCTGGAATACCATTCAGATCGTTAAAGGAGGTCATAAAAGTTGCAACGTTAGCGTCCAGTGCAGCTTTGTAAGGAGGAAGATATACCTCCCACAATAATCTGTCACTCATGTCCACGCTATTATAATCACGGCCGGCTTCAGCAGCTCCATAGGCGGCAAAGTGTTTGGCACATGCCATCACACTGTTTATTGCACCTATTTTATCTCCCTGAAAGCCTTCTACCCTTGCTTTTGCGATGAGTGATCCAAGGTAGGGGTCTTCCCCGGCGCCTTCCATTACTCTTCCCCAGCGTGGATCCCGGCTGATGTCAACCATTGGCGCAAATGTCCATTGCACGCCGCCTGCGGAAGCTTCTGTTGCTGCTATCCGCGCGGAGCGTTTAATGGCGTCCAGATCCCAACTGGCAGCTTCCCCTAATGGAATCGGGAAAGTTGTTTTGTACCCATGGATGACATCCTGCCCAAACATAAGCGGGATTTTCAGGCGTGATTGCAGGGCAATCGCCTGAAACTGACGCATACGGGATACTGTAAAGACATTCAGCATGGACCCCAATTCACCGCGTCTGATTTGGTTTTCTTTATCTCCGTCTATTGTTACTGGTCCGGTAGCTGCCCCATCGTCATTATACTGGTTCAGTTGCCCGATTTTTTCGCCCAGGGTCATCTGAGACAGAAGATTTTCAACTCTTGTGTTGATTTCCTGTTGCTGTGCTTTAATATTAAGAGTTAGAAAAACTGTTATTATTAAGAAGAATAATTGCTTTTTCATTTGAATGATCATCTGTTTATTTATTATCAATCTATTACTGTATACGCTTCACTGTCTACCAGGCATTTAACATTAGGGTGCAACCAGACAAATGATGCTGGCAGGGAGGTTGTTACCCTTTTTGAAGATAGCAGCTTCAATGCTATATCTTTCTTTTTTTCTCCGCTTATAAGGAGTATAATTTGTTTGGCCTGCAGAATTTCTGCCATGCCTAAGGTTAAACCATATTTTGGTCTTTCTCCATCGCCCAGCATTGGATGTGCTAGGGATTGAAGATCAAGTTGGGCAACGTGGCATTGAGATTCCAGAACGCAACCGGGTTCGTTCAGTGCCAGATGCCCATTCATTCCCAGCCCGAGAATACAGATATCTATCCCTCCCAAACGACATAATTCATTTTTGATTTTATTACATTCTGCTTTGGGATCTTCCGGATTACTCTGAAATGACAGGTACCGGTCTCCTGCTATCTTTAACGGTTGGATTAGGTATTTTTGAAGATATGTTTCACAGGTTCCCGGATGAGACATGTCTATACCTCCCCATTCGTCAAGTTTGGTAATATGAAGCCGGTCGAACAGACCGGGGTGTTTTATATATTCTGCTGCTAATTCTTTGTAAAGCCCGGTAGGACTTCCCCCGGTTGCAGCACAGAGGTGCAGGGCTCTTTGACTACAAAGCTTTTCTATGATTATATTTTTTGCTTTTACACTTATTTCATCATAAGAGCTGCATACTTCTATATCCATGTTGTTACTATTTAATTCCATAAAATGACAACAGGGACAATGTATAGGCTCCCGCCCCATAGCCCACCATGGGTACCATGCCTATATACATATCACTATTGTCACGAACGCAATTACACCAAACCTCGATTTCACGTTTTTGGGTAGCTACTTTGTCCATCTGGGATTTATTGCTGATCATTTCAGGAATCGTGTTGTGATTTACAGTGGCTTGTTCGGTGATATAATCAATCAGTGGTTTAGCAGCTTTGGTACTCCCAAATTTCAAATATGCATAAGCAATCCGGAGATTGATAAAAACCCATTCCTGGTTCTCGTAAGGGTCACCGCTTTCGAGGCGGATATAGCCAGGTCGTTCTCCTTTTATTCTTAGTCTTTGATCATATGCTTCCATGTGGGATTTAAAGAGGCTGGTATCGGCTATTAGTCCGTTGGCAAAAAGTTCAAAGGAACCGCCATCCCAATATTCGTGGTCGGTAATATTCATGTCATCAGCATTCCCCTTAAGATATTTATGATCAACCAGCATATGATCTAATATGGCCTGTTTTATTTTTCCAGCGGCTTCTTTATATTTCTCAAAGGGTAGTTCCTGCTTCTTTTGTGCATCACTGAATAATTCTAATCCGCGGGCACAGACACTTGAAGTAAAGGTGTATTGTTTTGTCAATGCGAGGTGATGCTCCCAGGGGCCGGAATCCGCTTTAATGAGATTATTGGATTCCATACAATGAATGATCACATCTGCTACTTTATGTGTGACTATATTATTCCATTTCTTATAAAATGCCCAGTCCTGACTACGGTTCACGTAGTCTAAACAGGCAATCAAAAACAATCCAAAGTCATCATATTCTATATTCGGCCCCTCGTCGTTTGTATCACACTCTTCATTTCCGTTACCAAAATAGCGGGTAAGTGATACCTGGTAATCCATTCCGGGTCCGTAATCCTTACCATCCTTATAGATATAATGCTTATACTTATTGGAGGGCGCTTTCAGCATAAATTCCAGGCCTTTTTTTGCCTCGTTGTACATGCCCAGCCTGGTCATCGCCTGTATGGCAAAAGCAGCATCACGCACCCATGCTGTATGCCATAAGCCCGGGCGTAGAGAGGCCATGATTTGTCCGTGGGAGTATGGAAATATTTCATAATCTGACACCTGCGACATTTTCAGCATCGTTACGGACTGTTCTAAAATATTCCGTTCTTTTCCAGACAAGGTTGAAGGAAATTTACAGTTGTCAATCAACTTCCTCATATATTGTATTTCGGTGTCAATTAATGAGCCGGGAGAAGACATGATATTTTTGACTGCTTTTTTTACAATATTGCCGTCTTTATGCAGGGAATCAGTAAATGAGTATAGAAAATATTTTTCATAGATATCACCTTTATATTGTTTGATAAGGGAACCTGAAAGCGCATTACCCGCTATTATACAGGGTAAGTCCTGTAGGGAGTTTTCAAGATGATCTATGCCTGATACCTGCTTCCCGGCTCCCATTTCAGCATCGAATTTCAGGTTTTCGATTTTCTTTTTTGTGCCCCGGACAACGATATAAAAGACTTTATCGTGGTTCTTAAACGAAGCTGTATAATAGACGCTGAAGTCTTTAAATTCAGACAAAATTACATGTGTGTTCTGCACGTAACCTGTTCGGAGAGGTTTCTCCCCGCTGCTCAGTTTTATGTTCCCTATAAAGGGATTTACATAATGGCTTGAATCAGTATTGGTAAAAATATGTGGATAGACGTAGTCGATACCTCCTGCTTTTTCATTATAGACCGAAACAATGAGGCCATTGGAGGTAGTTAGTTTAAAATAGCTCTGTGGTATGGTTGTCTGTGCATTAACAAATGAAAAGAATAGAAGTCCCCAGGCTGACAATAATAGGTGTATAATAACTTTATTTCTCATTCTCAGTGAATTTGATTGTAAATGCAAGATTTTAAAAATATGAACAATTTTGAAAAATTAGATTGACCTTAATCAGGATGGCCATAAAAAAGGGAATAACCGGGGGCCCCCCACCGGAATATGATCGTATTTTTCATATATTATTAGGGGAATAGAATTTTACTATATTTTTGTACAAGTGATTGCTTTTTATTAAATTAATTTATTCTTTTTCCTGGCGTTTATCAATCAAACCGAACTTGACACATAAGCCCTTATTTAAGTAAAATACACCCCTTATTTACCAGCGTAATTCACCCCGGACATGGCAACTATTCTTGTTATTGAAGATAATCAGGCAATCAGGGAAAATATTGCAGAGGTGCTGGAAATGGCCAGCTACCAGGTGCTGGAAGCAGCTGATGGAAAGCAAGGAATTATACTTGCGGAAACACGTCAGCCAGACCTGATTGTATGTGATTTGTCTTTACCTATCCTCGATGGCTTTGTTGTTTTACAAATGTTAAACAACGAAAAGAAACCCTTTAAGATCCCCTTTATTTTTCTCACAGCAAGAGCAGAACGTGCAGAGATCCGAAAAGGAATGGAAATGGGAGCGGATGATTATATTACCAAACCATTTAATCCGTCAGAATTACTGAGTGCTATTGAATGCCAGTTAAAAAAGGCGGCTCACACCAGGTCTGCTGCCCTGAAAGCAGGTGGGGCAACCATTGATAGGTTGCCCGCAGAAGATACGGAACCATTTAAGAATCTTATCAGGGATCGTAATATCAGGACTTTTAAGAATAAGCAGATTATCTACCAGGAAGGCACCCATCCTTCCTGTCTTTATTTTATCCTGAAGGGATTCGTGAAGGCATACAGGATAGATGAGGATGGTAAGGAGATGATTACGGGGCTGTTTAAGGAAGGCGATTTCCTGGGCTATATCCCTGTTTTGGAAAGGAGCCGTTATAATGATACTGCGGAGGCCATCGACCAGGTTATCGTGTCGGTCATTCCTGTCCAGGATTTTGAAGAATTGATGGGGCAGAAATTTGCCAGGGAGCAGATGATCAAAATGCTTACCCACACGATTGAAGAAAAGGAGCTGCAGTTATTGAGAATGGCTTATGATTCATTGCGGAAAAGAGCCGCAGACACTTTGCTGACGGTATTCAATAAATATAATGTAGCCGGTGATCAGAATGTAGGGATAAAATTTAGCAGGGGCAACCTTGCCGCATTGGCCGGCGTGGCCAAAGAATCATTTGCCCGTACCCTGGCAGACTTCAGGGATGAGCATCTCATTGAGATCAGGCATGGCGTGATCTACCTGCTGGATATAAGGAAATTAAACCAGTTAAGTAATTAGCACTCATTTCATAATTACTTTTTATGAAATGAGTGCTAAGAAATATGGGGGAAGCAGATCCCCCGGATATCATCAATGTCCAGAAGGATGCGTAATAAATACGGGGCCTTTCAGGTTGCGTAATATATTGTCAGCGCTGCTGCTGCTAAAGAACCTGGATACCCTGCTGCGGCCGTATGCGCCGAAGGTGCCTATCAGGTTCGTCTTTTCGTCCAGGTATTCCTGTATAGCCTTGTCTGCCTGCCCGTTCAGTATTTTATAACTGAGATGGGTGTCATATGTTTTCAGGTATTCCTGCAGGTGTTCCTTTTGCGGAATGTTTTTCTCACCTTTCTCACACACGTATAATATTTCGGTATGTTTGAGCAGCAATGCAGGGAATAAGGCCGCAAACTCCCTGATGGCGTACATAGAAGCGTAGGTGCCATTGTAACAGAGTGCTACTCCATTAATCAGGTGTGGGGTTTCCGGCAGCACCATCACCGGGCATTCTGCATGAATGAGTATGTTTTTGACAAAGCCACTTGGGTCGGTGTCATACAGGAATGGGAAAGAGAGGGCTTTACCGATGATGAGCAGGTCGGCAAAGCGGCTTTCGTTAATCACTTCATCTTCTGCTACGCCTTTAATGTTTTTAATTGTACAGAAGAGCCCTTTTTCTTTACAGGCTTTTTTTATCGCTGTATAGTTATCTTCAATTAACTCATGTTTTTCATGTTCACTTTCCCTTATTTTTTCATAGTAGCCTGCTGTAAAGCCTTCGAGGGAGGTGGCAGACAATAGCTGGCTGGCGCTCTTGGTGTCTTCGAGGAACAACAGGGTCAGTGCGTTCTCCTGCAGGGAAGTAATAGAGGTAATGACATCCAGCTGTGATTCCTTAAAGTTTACCGCATCTATTACTGCAAGTATCTTTTTCATTGTATATAGTTTTTAATATTCATTATTAATGATCACCTTCAATGCTTTTTCTTTGGCGGCATTCCCAAACGTTTTATAAGCGCTTTCTATGTCGGAGAGTGTGAACCGGTGGGTGATAAAAGCGGAGGGATCCAGCTTTTTACTGCTCACCGTTTTTAACAGCATAGGCGTTGTACAGGTGTCTACCAGGCGGGTAGTGATCGTGATGTTTTTAGACCACAGTTCTTCCATCGCCAGGGATACAGATTTGCCATGTACACCTATATTGGCCACTTTGCCACCAGGCCTTATCAGCTGGGTGCATAATTCAAAGGTGGCGGGTATACCTACCGCTTCCATAGCTGTATCGACCCCTTCGTAATCCGTAAGTGCCATGACTGCTTCGATCACATTCTCCTGGCTGCTGTTGATAGCATGTGTAGCCCCCATTGATTTGGCAACGTCCAGGCGGTTATTATCTGTATCAATCATGATGATAGCTGCAGGTGTAAAGAATTGTGCGGTGGTGAGTGCTGCCAGGCCTACCGGTCCTGCACCTACTATGGCTACAGTGGTTCCCGGTTGTACCTGCCCGTTTAGCACACCACATTCGTAGCCTGTAGGCAATATATCGCTCAGCATAACCAGGCTTTCATCATTCGTATCAGCAGGTATGTGATACAAACTGGTATCGGCATATGGAATTCGTACGTATTCTGCCTGGGTACCATCTATGAGATGGCCGAGTACCCAGCCTCCTTCCCGGCAGTGCGAATACATTCCCTTTCTGCAGTATTCACACTTGCCGCAGGAGGTGATGCAGGAGATGAGGACATGATCTCCTTTTTTGAAATTGCTGACAGCATTACCGGTTTCTTCTACTATCCCAATTCCTTCGTGGCCCAGGGTGGTGCCGTAGGCAACTTCCTTTACATCTCCCTTCAGGATATGCAGATCTGTACCGCATATAGTCGTCTTTGTTATTTTTATCACGGCATCTGTCGGCGCTATGATTCCCGGTTTTGCTTTTTCCTCAAGGGCTACCTGTCCGGTACTTTTATAAACAAGTGCTTTCATAACTTTAGGTTTTATATGATGTATCCCAGCATATTTGCAGCTAACTGAGAATACCCTGAAACATTATATGGCTTTTCATAATAATTACTTGCACCATTGCTGATGCATTCATTCCTGGTAAGGATGTCGCTGGCGGTGCTCCAGATCACTTTCGGTATGCCTTTTAAACGGTTCAGGGTATTTAGTTTTTTTAGTACCTCTGCACCTGTAAAGTAAGGCATGTTGTAATCCATTATAATGAGAGCGGGTTTATCATAACAGTTATCTTCATCTATCCGGTTCATTAATTCTTTCCCATTTTCGAATACCTGCATCGTGATGCAGGGGTTGATCTGATGAATGGCAGCTACCAATATTTCCTGGTCATCTGAATCATCTTCTACGAGATAGACAAGCGTGTTGGTTTCGTTTTTCATTGTGGCATATTTAAGGTGATAGCTTTTAAGTAACGCTTTTATCGTTATGATCTGCTGCGTCACATTTTCGTATTTCCGCCAGTAAAGTATTTTCATTTTGACTGGTGGCATACTTATTGGCGTAGCGCTTTTATGCCATCAATGAGTTTCCTGCTCCTGTATACATCAGGGCCGGGCCTATTGCCAGTGCCACTGTTTTTTATGTTGGGCCTGCATACGGTTCAGCAGAAAGCCAATGATATTATCCCTGCTGATGACCCCGATTATTTTCTTTGCCGGTGAAGTGACGGGTACAATCAAATCTGCTTTTCCCGGTAATCCGGCCCATACATCCATTATCCTGCTATCTGCACTAATGGCCGGCAGCTCCGGAATTATAATGTCCTGTAAGGCCATGTCTTTCTTTTCGGACAAGAGTTTGCTTAAGATCGTTTCCTTATCCAGGATGCCCACCAGCGCGGTATCGTCCGTCAATACATAATACCTGTCGTTGCCGGAACAAATGGTTGCCAGCACTTCTTCGCGTGCCGCGTGCATATCTATGGTTTTGTAGTCCTGCGACAGAACATCTGACACCGTTTCATCTTTCAGTAAAAAGCTGATGGTATAATTATTCTTTTCAATTGTGGATGTAAAAAGAAGGAAACAGCCGTATAAGATAAATAACAGGTTGCCTGTAAGCAGCCCGGCTATGGTCAGCAGTAGGCTCCCTGCTGTACTGATGGTCAGGGTAAGGCGGAACGCGGGGTATGGTTTGAATATAAAGCCTGCCAGGCCCTTTAAGAGTTTTCCTCCATCCAAAGGCAGGATGGGCAGGAGGTTAATGAGGGTCAGCAATACATTGATATTATAGATGAAATGGAAGAAATTGCCGGCGTGAATACTGCTGATCATATTGCTGAAATTCCAGTATTCGGTTCCTGCAGGTATAAAAGGAATCATGGCCAGGGCGATCAATAGATTCACTATTGGTCCTGCCAGGCTGACCACTACTTCCTGCGTGGGATTGGCGGGTTGTTTTGTGAAAAGGGTAAGACCACCAATAGGCAGTAAGCGGATTTCGCTGATGGGAATTTTATAATAGATAGCGGCAAAGGCATGCCCCAGTTCATGCAACAGTACACACATAAATACGGCAAGTATTTCACCCATCGTCACCAGTGCAATATGAAGAGGTTCCCTGGCGATGACCTGCATGAATAATACCCATGCAATGAACAACAGGAATGTCCAGTGCAGCTTAATCTGAATTCCTTTGATGAAAAATATGTTGATTGAATTTTTCATATGGAATTTATTAAATCGTTAATAAAACAGTTCGCATTTCCAGTCTGTTGGGGTGTAGTTGGATGAAAAGTTACGTTCATTATCAAAGGATAGAAATGATTCCTGTCAAATCAAAAAGTAATCCGGATCAGCAGCGCCCGGATATTACAAAGCCAGTCCGAAAAACAATGCCGGACTGGCCTTGAGATGTATTGGGCGGTGTTCGGGAAATTCTCAATACGGGTACAGGTGATTGTAGCACTCATTTCATAAGCGGGTATTTGTAACCGATAATCAATACTTAAACTTAAATGGTAATTATGAAATGAGTTATAGTGAAAAATGACAAATTGGTAGAATAGCGAATACAATCATTCAATTTGATAAAAAAGAAAGGTAGCAATTACGGTCACTATCTTTCTTTAACGATGAATTATTGGTTATGAAAAAAGCACATATTATATATAAAAGGGATGGCAACAAATTGAACCGACACTGCAATCGTAACTGTGGAACTCGTCGTATTTCTATCCGAAGGTAAGCCCCCGGAGATGGCCGAATCAATGACATTCGTCATTTATTTCGTTGATATTGCGGCCCGGGAAGCTATGAATATCAGGTTTTTCGATGATGAAGATCATTTTTGGTCGTGCCGGATCTTCGGAAATTTAGTTGTTCCCCATTTATTCATTTTTAACTCCACGGCCATGAAAAAAGTATTAATTGCCTTTGATGGCACGCATTATTCGAATGGAGCATATGAAATGGCAAAAAGACTAAATGAACAGGAAAAGATCTTACTGATTGGCGTTTTTCTACCAGCTTTTGATTTTAGTGAACAAAATTATGTACTAGGCGGAGGTGGTATGTACATGCCTATACAAATGGAAATCGATGAGAATAAGTTAGACGAAAATGTTGAGCGCTTTGAGTATGAATGTACCCGTAACGGGATCGAGTTCCGTGTGCATAGAGATCATTCATCTTATTCCCTGCAGAGATTACAACGGGAAAGCCGGTTTGCAGATTTAATGATTATAGGCAGCCAGCAGTTTTACGAGTACCTGCAGCATGATGTTGCAGATGAGTTTATACGGGATATTCTCCATGATGCGGAATGCCCGGTGATCGTTGCCCCCGAGAAATTTGGGTTCCCTGAAAATGTGATCCTCGCCTATGATGGTACCCGGTCTTCTGTATTTGCGATTAAGATGTTCGCCTATCTCTTTGGGGATCTATGTGAGGGGAGTACAACCCTGGTATATGCTACCCGGAAATTGCATAATACGCTACCGGATGAGGACTATATAAAAGAACTGGCAGCAGGGCATTTTAACGGGCTTACATTCCAGCAGCTGGAACTCCGGAAACTAGATTATTTCCATACCTGGCTGCAGGATATTAAGAACCCTATATTGGTGACAGGAGCATTTGGCAGGTCTGGCTGGTCAGATATTTTTAAGAAAAGTTTTTGTATCAGTGATATTCATGAGAATAAGTATCCTGTTTTCATTGCTCATTACGCATAAGGTATGAAATATTGGCTGGCCATATGGGTGCTTTTGTTATGCTTACTGCCACCGGCACAGGGGCAGTCTATACCCTGGCTGTCTGATAGTGCAAACCGGCAGATCCTCTGTGATGAATTTGCAAGGGCATCCCTGTATGGGCTCGATGAGCATGACTATGCATACAAAACCATTATAGCCATTCATGCGAACGTGGGGAGGATAGATTCAGCGGCAATAGAACGGGAACTGACGAACGCCGCTATTGCCTTTTATGCTGATATCGCATATGGCAGCGTGGAAAACCGGGTTAGCTACGATGGCATCAGTTACCAGCCCAGGAGCACACATGTAAGAGACAGTATAGTGGCCGCTATTGCAGAAGGTCGCTTGGCTGACCTGGCTGGCAGACTGGAGCCTCATAACCAGGTTTATGCGGAATTTAAGAAACGGCTTGCTTTACTAGAGCGGCATAAAAACAGGCTGGTTCCTCCCATTAGCAGCAATCTGTTAGACAGTACCAATCGCCCGCTCCTGGAAAGATTTTACCAGCTGGGGTTTACGGACACGCTTGATTATGCTGCGGACGAAGATACCCTGCGGAATACACTCCGGATTGCGCAGCGTACTTTCGAAATGATGGAAGATGGAAAGTTACGGCCAGGGGTACTCGAAGAACTGAATATTCCTGTTGAAAAGCGCTTGTATGAGCTGAGGCATGCCCTGAATACCTGGCGCTGGCTGAATAGTATTCAACAGGAGCAGAAGGTGATCGTAGTCGATATTCCTGCGGCGAACCTCTTTTATCTCCATAAAGACAGCGTATTGTTTTATACACGTTGTATAGTAGGGAAAGCCAATACGCCGACTACACCGCTTATCAGCCAGGTACATGAGGTCATTTTATTCCCTTACTGGAATGTGCCGCATGATATAGCTGTCAGGGAATTATTACCGGCTATTAAGGATGCTCCGCTTGATTACCTGGAATATGGCAATTACCAGGTGCTGGATAAAACAGGGAAGGTCCTGGATCCTGCTACTATCAAATGGCAACAACTGAACAAGGGAAACTTCCCTTATAGACTACGGCAATTATTTGGTTGCGACAACTCACTGGGTATTATCAAGCTCAATTTTTTCAGCCCTTATAGTACGTATCTGCATGATACCCCTAATAAAAGTTATTTCTTATTCAATGGCAGGTATTTCAGCCATGGATGTATCCGGGTGGAGAATGTAGACTCGCTGGCGGCAATGCTTGAACCCGGTCTGCATCCCTTCCTGGAAAATGCCCCGGCCAGGGTTTGTGAGCTGGCCTCTGACAAAGGACAACTTATTTTTCCCCTGAAGCAAAAAGTGCCCCTCTTTATCCTCTATGAAGTAGCCTGGCCTGATAACAAAAGTGAGATCAGGTTCTACGACGATGTATACAATAAAGTTAAATAACGATTTCCTGAAAAACTAAAACCAGTGTTATGAATCGGATTATCACCTTCACATTTAACCCAGCCATTGATAAAAGCACCACTATCGGGCACCTTGTACCAGAAAAGAAACTAGCCTGTTCCCCACCTGTATTTGAACCGGGCGGTGGAGGTGTAAACGTATCCCGTGCAATCAGGAATCTGGGAGAGCATTCTACGGCGGTGTATTTATCCGGAGGTTATACCGGGCGCTTCTTTTCATCGCTGATAGAAAAAGAGCACCTGGATGCTATTAACGTGACTATTAGTGGAAAGACAAGGGAAAACCTGGTAGTGATGGATGTGTCTACCGGACAGCAATATCGTTTTGGTATGCCGGGACCAACCGTGAGTGAAAAGGAATGGCGGCCCTGTCTGGACATAATAGGTAAGAGTTCCGTAGATGATTTCATAGTAGTGAGTGGCAGTTTACCGCCGGGTATGCCTGCTGAAATTATGGGAGAGATTGCAGCGATTGTTAAAAAAAGAAGGGCGAGACTAATCGTGGATGTAGCCGGGAAGCCACTGGAATATGCACTCCAGGAAGGGGTGTATCTTATAAAACCCAACCTGTCTGAATTAGGTGCATACATTGGTGATCCTGGCATCACCGAAACAGAGGTGTACCAGGCAACCAGGCAAATTATTAACCGGGGACAAAGTGCCGCAGTTGTTGTATCTATTGGTGCATCAGGATGTATCCTTGTAACCAAAGATGAACAGGTGATGATTCCGGCTCCGCTTGTAAAACCTGTAAGTACGGTAGGTGCCGGCGATTCCATGCTGGCAGGCATTGTACTGAAGCTTTCCAAAGGAGCCGGATTTCTGGGCGCAGTACGCTATGGAATTGCCTGTGGTACAGCCGCCACCTTACGCCCGGGCACCGCATTGTGTCATATAGATGATGTCGAAAAATTGTTTCAGCAGGTATTGAACAATGCATCCGTAACGATGGCGACATGGTGATGAAAATCAATTTTTCATGTACTCCGGATCATTGTTTTCAGTATAAAAGATAATGTAAATTCATATTGTAAAAAGGCCCTGAAATTTAGAAATCATAATCCCAATATTCTTCACAATTATTAAAAACAAGGAGGTAACTATGTCTAAGGAATTAACTAAGGCAACTTCCATCCTGCCTTCCGTATTTGAAGATTATTTTAAACCCTGGAAAGAATTCTTCGATTTTAATGGCGGTAAAACTTTTACTGCAACCGTACCTGCTGTAAATATTACAGAGGAAAAAGACCAGTTTAAACTTACAGTAGCAGCTCCCGGCATGGATAAAGATGATTTCAGGATCGACATTGACAATGATGTACTCACTATCAGTGCCGAAACAGAAGATGAAGAAGAAACCCCCACCAGACAGGAATACAATTACAGTAGCTTCACCAGGAGTTTCAGACTGCCTGCCAGTATCGTAAAAGATAGGGTAGAAGCAAAGTATAAAGATGGTATCCTCAAGTTATACCTGCCAAAGACAGAAGAAGCCCGAAAAGCAAATGGCACAAGGCACGTGGTAATTCAATAACCGGATTGTGGGTGTCAGTGTTGCCAGGCAGCACTGGCATCCTTTTTTATCTGAAAACCTCATCGTTATGAAAAAGATCTTATTTGTTGCAGATGCACTTGATCTGCATCTCGAAAACCTCGATTTCGCAGGCTATATCACCGGGCTTGCCCAATCAAAACTGCTGGCCATTTTCCTGGAAAATGATGAATCCGAAATGCGTACGGACAGTATGATCAGAACTGCCGCCGTCAACGCAGGATTGAATGTGACAGAGGAACCCATTTCACTGAAGCAACATACCTGTGATACTAATATTCAACGTTTCAAAGCAGCTTGTGAAAACAAGGGAATAGTATGTGCTGTGCACAGAGACAGGGGTAACCCACTGGCAGAACTGATCGTGGAAAGCAGGTATGCCGATCTTATTTTGCTGAATGTAGGTACTTCCTTTACAGCTAACAGGGAAGACACTCCTTCTGATTTTGTGAAAGATGTACTGAGCCATGCAGAATGCCCTGTGGTGATAATGCCACCCAGTTTTGAAGGAATCAACGAACTGGTGTTTACCTATGATGGTAAGGCGGCTTCTATTCATGCCATCAAACAGTTTACTTATCTCTTTCCGCAGTTCAATGACCTGAAGACGGTTGTGATCAGTATTAACCCCGAAGACGTAGGCCCTGAAGAAAGGTATAAATTCCGCGAATGGATGCATGCACATTATAATTACCTGGACTTCCTGTCTACAGAAGGTAATGTAGAAATGGGCCTGGTGGAATTACTTTTTGAACGTGATAAAGCCTTTATAGTAATGGGTGCGTATGGCCGCAATATGATATCTAATTTCCTCCGGCCCAGTCATGCCAATTCTGTTATAAAGGTGATTAGTGAACCTGTGTTTATTGCTCATCATTGAATGCATACTTATGAAAAAGATACTGGCTGTTTTTGATGGCTTAAAGTTTTCAGACAGCACCCTGCAATATGCAGTGAAAATGGGTATTCAGCATAATGCTGTGATTACAGGTGTATTCCTGGAAGATCCGACTTATACCAGTCGCGGGATCTACCAGTTATATAGTGAAAAGGAATATGCCCTCGATAGTGTGAAGCAATTGGTTCGCGAGGACCGGCAGGCGCGGGATGCTGCGGTGGACAGGTTTGAAGCGGCCTGTAAAGAGGCTGGGATCTCTTACCTGATACATCGGGATAAGGAGCTGGCTATTGCAGATCTGATCAAAGAAAGCCGGTATGCTGACCTCTTGCTGATGAACGCCGGTGAATCTATGACCCGGTATACGGAAGATTCACCTACCCATTTTGTACGGGAAATACTTGCAGGTACAAAATGCCCGGTACTGGTGCTGCCCCAGCATTTTGCTGATATTAAAAGAGTGTATTGGTTATTTGATGGCTCACCGGTGTCTATCCATGCCTTTAAAATGTTCAGCTATTTATTACCTGTTTTGAGCGGGTTGCCCTTTGATGTGATAAGTGCAGATCTGCCGGAAACAGTCCGGTATAATGAAATGGTAAAAGAACTGGTTTCCCTGCATGCACCGCAGGCTCGGTATCACTATTTAAAAGGGCAGGCGGAACTGGAAATACCCCTCTTTATGCGCAAACAGGAGAAAGAATCCCTGATCATACTGGGGGCTTACCAGCGTAGTGCTTTGTCTATGGTTTTTAAGGCGAGTATGGCAGACATCCTGGTAAAAGAACATCAATGGCCACTTTTTATTGCTCATAATAAATAGTAATAAGATGGAAAGCTTTATTATGCACTTTGCAGATATCCGCTTGAAAAATATACCAGAGGTGGGTGGTAAAAATGCTTCCCTGGGTGAGATGTACAATGTGTTTAAACAGGAGGGGATCCTTGTGCCGGACGGTTTTGCTACCAACGCATTTGCTTTCTGGTCCTTCCTCGATTATAACAATTTATGGGAGCCACTGGGACAGCTGATGCGGGAGCTGGATAGAAAAGAATGGTCTAATCTTGCTGAAAAAGGTGCTGCTGCCCGGCAACTCATCCTCAACGCTTCGATACCTGAAGAGGTGGTGACAGAGATCCTGTTTGCCTACCGTGGATTATGTAACAAAGACCGGGTATTGGTAGCCGTGAGAAGCAGTGCTACCGCCGAAGATCTGCCGGATGCCAGCTTCGCGGGGCAACATGAATCATTCTTAAATATCAGGGGCGAGCAGGCATTGATGAACGCCATTATTCATTGTTATGCTTCCCTGTATACTGACAGGGCGATTAAATACCGCGAAGATCATGGTTTCCAACACGAAAAAGTGGCTCTGTCTGTAGGTGTTCAATTGATGGTCAGATCAGATCTTGCTGCTTCCGGTGTCTGCTTTACTTTGGACCCGGACTCTGGTTTCAGAAATGTAGTACTGATAAACGGGATCTGGGGCCTGGGGGAAAATATCGTACAGGGAGCTGTCGTGCCGGATGAATACCAGGTATTTAAACCTACCGGCACCATTATCAGGAAGAAGGTAGGGAGCAAGGAGAAAATGCTTTGCCTTGCGGAAGATGGTAGTGTGCTGGAAAATTTGCCGGTATCTTTATCCCGGCAACAGGAAATGGTCTTATCAGACAAAGAAGTGTTACGACTGGCTGACTGGGCCATGAAAATTGAAAAGCACTATGGGCGGCCGATGGATATTGAGTGGGCAAAAGATGGCGTGAGCGGACTGCTTTATATTGTGCAGGCCAGGCCAGAAACCGTACATGAAAAAGATGATAGCAAGTTCCTCTCTACCTGGCATTTGCAGCAGAAAGGGAATATTGTATGCAGGGGTATCGCTGTCGGGAACAAAGTGGTAGCAGGTACTGCCCGTATATTATCTTCACCGGCAGATGCCTGGCAGGTAAATGCGGGAGATATTGTGGTTACAAACACCACCAGTCCGGACTGGGATCCTGTGTTCAAAAAAGCAGCAGCACTGATTACCAATACCGGTGGTCGTACCAGCCATGCAGCAATTGTGGCCCGTGAAACAGGTATTGCGGCGATCGTAGGCTGTAAGGACGCTACCACGGCTATTAAGGATGGACAGGCTATTACTGTGTCCTGCTGTGAGGGAGATACCGGGTTTATTTATGAAGGCATCCTGCCATTCAGGGAAGAAAGAGAGAACCTGGATAAGATCTCCCTTCCAGAGAGCGTATTGCCCATGCTTATTATCAGTGACCCCGCCCAGGCCTTCAGGTTATCATTTTATCCGAATGCGGGCGTAGGATTGCTGCGGATGGAGTTTATTATCGCTTCCTTTATTGGGGTGCATCCTATGGCGCTGGTAAAGTTCGATGAGCTGAAAGACCCTGTGGCGCGCGAAAAAATAGAACAGTTAACCAGGAGTTATCCTGATAAACCGGCCTATTTTATAGACCGCTTATCACAGGGAATTGCTACCATCGCTGCTGCATTTTATCCTAAACAGGTGGTCGTGCGGATGAGTGATTTTAAAACGAATGAATATGCCGCCTTACTGGGCGGAAAGCAATTTGAACCTGAAGAACCGAACCCGATGCTTGGGTTCAGGGGAGCCTCCAGGTATTGTCATGATTTGTATAAAGATGGATTTAAACTGGAATGTGCAGCTATCAAAAAAGTGCGGGATGAGATGGGCTTTACCAATGTGAAAGTGATGATCCCATTTTGCCGTACCGTGGAAGAAGGGGAGAAGGTGTTGGAATATATGGCCAAATTAGGGCTTGGAAGGGGGCAAAATGGGCTGGAAGTGTACGTGATGATAGAAATACCTGCCAATGTAATAATGGGCGAAAAACTGGCCGCTATTTTCGATGGCTTTTCAATCGGGTCTAATGACCTGACCCAGCTTACCCTGGGAATAGACAGGGATGCCACCCTGATTGCCGAATTATTCAACGAAAAAGACCCTGCTGTATTGAAAATGATTGGGGAAACCATCCGGAAGGCACATGAGAAAATCATTCCTGTAGGGTTCTGCGGGCAGGCGGCAAGTGATTTCCCGGAAATTGCCCTTTACCTTGTTAAACTGGGTGTTACCAGTATTTCGTATATGCCGGATGCTATATTGAAAGGAATAGAACAGATCCATATAGCAGATTTAGCGGCACATACGGTTTGATGTATATTGTTTCCATTCGCTCGTTTTTTAAAAGGGGGCTGTCTCGACACTTCGGGACAACCCCTTTTTCCTGTAAAAGGTTTTCATTACCGTTGGTGAATTCCCTCTTTCATGAATGTTTTATTTGCATTCCCGGAAAATATTTTAAGCGATGATCAGGGGCTTCATTATACCGATAATACATCCCCTTTCTTTTTACATGCTGGAACTCATTTCATAATTACCATTTAAGTATTGATTATCAATTATAAATGCCTATTTGTGAAATGAGTTCTATAAGACCAAAAGGAAAATGGTAAATAGCGTGGCTCGTTCTTATGCCCATAATACGAAGGGGGATTCTGTCTTAAACATCAGCAGGTAGTTCCTGGCATACACCCTGAATGCTAAATTGAATTCCCCGTTTGCAGGCAGCGGAAATGCTGCTGAATAGGTAGCACAGTTTTCGCTTCGCTGTGTGAGGAGCAATTCCTTTTTAAATTGCTGCTGCTGGTCTCCGTGTTTCGGGGTAAAGATCACATCCGCGCCTATTTCTTCCGGTGCCAGGATTCCCGGGTTAATTGTAATCGTAGTGGTGATCATTTCTCCTTCCCTGGAAGAAAGCATTTCCCCTTTTCCCGGGTTGGCGTGAAGGATTTTTAAGGTATGCCATGCCTGGCGGATTTTTTCTTTCCAGGCTACTACTGACTTTGTTCGCTCAAAATTATTAATACTTAATGCCAGTGTGTGTTCGTACAGTTTTTTGTAATAATAGGAATATTCTCCCATCATTCTTACGGAAGAAATGCGGGCGGCACTGTGAATAAATGCATTTCTGATCATAGTGGTCCAGCCAACCGGAATATTGTTCTGATCCCTGTTGTAAAAGAGTGGGATGATATGGTGTTCCAGCAGGTTGTATATCTCTTCTGCATCTACTTTGTGCTGATCAGGTGAATCTGCGTTGCCGGATATGGTGTCCGGAGAAAGTGCCCATCCTGTTTCTGGACTATATAATTCTGCCCACCAGCCATCGGGGGTACTGAGATTTAGCACCCCGTTCATCAATGCTTTCATGCCACTGGTGCCACAGGCTTCAGTACCCCTGTTAGGTAGATTTAACCAGCAGTCAACACCCTGTGTCAGCAGTTGACCTTTTTGCAGATCATAATCCTCGAGGAACAGGATATGTGGGTTGCTGGTCAGGTGATAGATGTTCTCCAGTATTTGTTGTCCTTCGAAATCTGCCGGGTGGGCTTTGCCTGCTATTATCAGTACAACAGGGTGGTCGGCGGATGAAAGCAGTCTTGTGAGTCTTTCGATATCGTAATATAAAAGGTCCGGCCGTTTGTAATGCGTGATGCGCCGGGCAAAGCCAATGAACATGGTGCCTGGCTGGAGTAAAGCCAGGATATTATTGATTTTTTCTACCGGGTAATGGTGCCGTTTAAACTGTTCGGATAACAGGATAAGCAGTTGTGTGATAAAACGTTTTTTGATAGCGGACCTGGTGCCCCAGATCTCTGCATCTGTGAGCTGTTGCAGATTTTCCCATTTCCCGTTTTCGTTATGCAGATTGATTCCTTTTCCATGAAATATTTGTTGCCATTCCGGCGCCACCCAGGTAGGGAAATGAATGCCATTGGTGATACCAACAAGGGGTAGATCAATGGGCGGGTGATCTTTCCAGATCCGGGTGAGTAATTGCGCAGTCACTTCCTTGTGTTTATTGCTGACTGCATTTATCAGCTGAGAGGTGCTGGCTGCAAGGGAGAACATGGAGAATACCTTGTTGTCGTAGGTGGTGCCGAGAGAAAAGAGTTGTTCCCACGAAATGAAGCATTCCCTGGCAAGATGAGCGAGATAGGTGTGGAGCAAAGTTTCATCATACCTATCCATGGCGGCAGTAACCGAGGTATGGGTAGTAAATAATTGTGATGACATGACCAGTTCGGCTGCTTCTGCAAATGACAGGTGCGAGGAGGATATGAACTGACTGATCCGTGCCAGTGTAAGAAAGGCAGCATGCCCTTCATTACAATGGTAAACATCGATAGAATGTCCTAATTCCCTGAGTAAGGTGACGCCGCCTATCCCCAATACAATTTCCTGCTGCAGGCGGTATTCATTTTCGGAAGGATAGAGTTGGGCAGTGATCAATCTATCGTCAGGTGAATTGGCAAGAATGTCGGTGTCAAGGAGGTAGAGGATACTATTGCCGACCATTGCTTTCCATGCCTTAACGGCCACCTGTCTTCCGGGGAAACTCAGCCTGATCTGCAATGGTTCTCCGCAATGGTGTTTCACCTCCCGGAGTGGCAGGGTGGTGGGATCAACCTGTTCCCGTAATAACAGCTGTTGTCCGCTGTCGGTAAGTTGTTGTTTAAAATATCCCTGCCTGTAAAACAAGCCGATCCCAATGATTGGGATATTCATGTCGCTGGCTGTTTTCAGGTAATCACCGGCAAGGATCCCCAGTCCTCCCGCATATATTCTTAACGCAGGATGGATACCATATTCCATACAGAAATAGGCGGTGACAGGTACATTCTTTTCTGTATTACCTGCAGCATGATATAATTCGTGTAGTTGTGCAGGTGGGGCAGATTGAATATTTATCTCCCGCCACTGAGGTACTGGTATATAAGGTGTCAAAAGCCCGGGAGGCAGGGTGGCTGGCTTGTCATGAAAGAGATATTCGCGTTGCACGCTTTTTTCCAGGGCCAGGTGCCAGGCTGCTTTGTATTTATGGATACTTTTTCCCCAGCTGAATTGACTACTGATGTAACCTGCACTTTTTGAAAGTGCCTTTCGTTCATCATCGGCCAGGTTGATATACTGTGCTATGCAACTGGCAATATCTGCGGCGGCTTTGGAATCATCTTTATGATTTCGGCTTACAATATAAAGTCCTTTTCTTTCTTCTTCGGGGAGTGTGGCAACAGCATGGGAAAAACCAGCCTTATCACTTGAAAGGGTGTAGATGCCATAAGCCAGGCTTTCCATCGGGGTATAGCCCCAGGGTTCATAATATGAAGGGAAAGCCGCCAGGTCAAATGCCGGGAGAAGTTGATAATAAGTGCGGTTAAAGATCCCATCATCACCATTTAGATATACCGGGGCAAAAATAACCCTTACATTGGAAGTGTTTGAATTATCCAGGCCTCGTACAAGCAGGCGATTGCAGATATCATCTTTTTCAGGCGCATATAAATTATGCGTCAGGATTTTTGATAGTGCACCTGTTTCATTGGATGGCAGTGACCTGGGGCCGGTATGACCTGCAGGAATAAACAGGAATAATATAATGGGATGTGCCAGCGGCTTATCTTTAAGCATGCCCATGGCATCACATAATATGTCGAGCCCTTTGTTGTGGAACTCATAGCGGCCAGCGGAGAATGCTAAAATCGTATCCGGGGATATGGGTTGTTTTAATAATGCGGTAGCCACATTTATGAGCAGATCGCGGGCTCCCTGTTTATGTTGGATGACCATGTCCGGGGCAGGCGGATTAAATCCGTTGGGCGTAATTACGTCAGGAGCTTTACCCAGGTAAGCCAGGCATTCTGCTGCCGTTGTCTCACTCACGGAACAAAAGCAGTCTGCATTCATGGCTGCATTTTTTTCAAGCGAATGTTTAGCGGTGAGGTGGAAGGCAGCAGCCTGTGTCTCCGGCTGGATAGCATCGGGTGAGATACCGCTACCTGCAATCGCCCTGCCCAGAACCGTTGCATGGGTGGTAAATAGTGTGGCTATCTGCGGTACGTATTTTTCAATATAAAGTATTCCTGCGCCGGTCATCCATTCATGAAAATGTGCGATGATGTGATCGGTGGCATTGAGATGGAAATTATAATAACTGTGAATGACGGCTCCTGCAGCATAACCAAACAGGGCAGGATCTATATAATCCCATTGGCCGCTTATAGAGTCCAGTCTATACCTGGTCCAGAGATCTCCGAAAATTTCATTCTTTTTATTGTAAAAGGAAGAGAAATCTACGAGGATCAAGATGGGAGAACCTTCGAGATCCCATCGCCCGGTTTTGATATGTAAGCCTTCAGTTTCTGCCTGTGCTTTCCAGCGGTAAAAGATGGAATTGTCTTCGATGAAGCCCGGCGTTTTTGCTTCATGGCGGATCAGGTCGGGTCCGATCAGGATATATCTGTCACCAAAAAGTTGCTGTACCAGACTGGCTTTGGTGCTGATCACCGTATATATTCCTCCTACTTTGTTGCAGACTTCCCAACTTACTTCGAAGAGGTAGTCAGGGTTTAGCAGTTCATAATTGGGGGATCTCATGGCTTGGGGGTATTTGTATAGGACAAGTTATTTTAAGTGGAGAAGAATTAAAATGATAAGCAGATGATGAATTTATTGAGATTGGTCACCCGGGAGATGACGAATGTTAATGTTATTGAGCACTGTGATGGTTAAATTGCAGTATGTAGTCAATTATAGCAATCTGGTATAAATATCTGTTTGCGGGAGGACTATTCCTCCCGCTTAGATAGAAGACTTGATTTAGACATATAAACGCGGTTTGTAGTGCAGGCAGAATTTTCTGCCTGCTAAAATTTTATAGTGACTTTATCAGTTTGTATACCTCAAACCATGCAATACTCACGAAGGCCATTCCTAAGCAGGTAAGAATCCGTAGCGGGGATAACATCGCCTGATCATAAAAAGAAATAACCTGGGGGATAAAAAGAATAGCTGCTATTGACACGGTCACAAACAACAATAACCAGGCGTATAAAGGGTTTTGTATACGCATTGTATGCAGGATACTTCTATTAAAGGACCTGTTAGAAAATGTCAGGAATACATTGGCAAACAATAAGGTTACGAAAATAATGGTACGTACCTCTGCCAGTGGCAGCCGTGGCAGGTAAAAATAGAAAAGTATCATGGTTCCAGCTGTTATTGTTATGCCCAGTAATGAGCTGATCAGGATCTCCCCTGAACTGAGCAGTTCTTTCATTTTTCTTTGTGGTGGCAGTTTCATGTAGGCCGGGTCTACCGGATCTTTTTCGTAAAATATAGAACAGATAGGAGTCATCATCAGTTCCAGGGTTATAATGTGAATAGGCAGAAAGAGGGGAGTACCTTTTAAAAATAATAAAGTAGGCAATGTGGTGGTTAAGATAATGGGGATATGAATAGCAATGATATACCGGATGGCTTTCCTGAGATTGATGTTAATTTTTCTGCCCTGCTCTACGGCAACTGGCAATTTTGCGAGGTCGTCGTCAGTAATCACCAGGTCCGCAGCCTGCCTGGCGGTATCACTGCCTTTCATGCCCATAGCAATGCCGATATGCGCTGCCTTTAAAGCAGGTGCATCATTTACGCCATCACCTGTCATTCCTGTTATTTCATTGGATGCTCTTAACGTTTCAATGACTTTTAATTTTGCATCCGGGAACATCCTGTAAAATACAGAGGTAGTTTGAAGATGATTATAAAGATCTGTTTTATTCATATCCATCACCTCGTTACCTGATATGGCCTGGTGATTATCATTGATACCCGCTTCCCTGGCTATGCTGATTGCAGTTGTTTTATGATCGCCGGTGAGGAGGAGGGATCTGATGCCTGCTGCTGCCAGTTGTTTAATCACGCCGGTGGCCTCATTCCTGATAGGGTCCTGGAATGCGATCAGGCCTTCGAACTGCCAGTGCCAGTTGTCCTGTGAAGCAGGAATAGGCGCTTTATCATCTGCTGCTGCACTGGCTACTCCCAGTACCCGAAATCCCATTTCCCCCATTTGATCCAGGTAGCCTGCTATAAGGTCATCCTGTATACCGCAAACCTGTAGAATTCTTTCTGCCGCGCCTTTTGCGGAGGCTATGAGCTTGTGATTGATATTATATACGTGCGTCATCATAGGGGGAGTACCTTCCAGGTTATATTCGTGTATTAATGCCGGTAGCTGGTATTTCCCTGTATTGAAGTGGGCGAAATATTTATGAATGACCTGTTCCATCTGATCATAAGGATTCAGTTCGCTGGCCAGGAAAGCTACGTAAAACAAATCGTGGTTTGTAGGAGAAGGCGCTGGATTGACCGCTGATAGCTGCGCTGTTCTATGGTTATAGATCATGGCAATTTTCATCCTGTTTTCGGTAAGTGTACCGGTTTTGTCCAGGCAGAGGTAGGTCATAATACCGAGGTCCTCTATTACCTGCGGCTTTTTGCAGATGATGCCGGAGCGGCTCATCTGATAAGCGCCCAACGCCATAAATGATGAAAAAGCAAGGGGTATTTCTTCCGGTATTGCAACCATGGCAATGGTCAATGCAGAGAGCAGGCTGAAGACCAGGTTTTCGGTACGCAGGAATTGATTGATGAAAATGAGGATAAAGCCCAAAATGCCGGCGGTAGCCAACTTGTACATAATACTCCTGGTTTGCTGCTGCATGAGTGTTTGGGTATTATCCTGCGTATGTAGGGATAATTTTAGTTTACCCAGTTGGGTGTTTTTCCCGGTGGCAGTTATCCTGGCTGTACAACTACCTGAATTAATGGTCGTGCCCTGGTAGATGAATTTATCTCCGCCTGCAGATTTATATACGGGGAATGATTCCCCGGTCAGCATGGCTTCGTTGGTGCTGAGATCGTTTGATATAAGTACTTCTCCATCTGCCGGAATTACATCACCTTCCTGTAGCAAGGTGATGTCTGTGGGCAATATTTCAATTACGGGGATCTTTGTTTGAATACCATTCCTGATTACTGTAATCAGGGGGTCCGTATATTCCCTGAGCGCACTGATAGCATTTTTACTTTTAATATCTTCATAAATAGAAATTGCAGAGATGATGATCAGCGCAATAAGCATCGTAATGGCATCCTTCGGGCTATTTAGTACCAGGTATAATATGCTGGCGAGGATGAGGCATAAGAACATGGGCTCTGTAAATAAGTTAGCCAGCAAACTTATCAGCATGTTATTTCTTTTTGCCTTCACGAGGTTAGGGCCATATTCCCTTTGTAAAGCGGGCAGGTCCTGGGTTTTGATACCTGGAAATTTCTGAGATGAAATATTAGCTTGTTTCATTTGAATGGTTTGTTTAATATCCCGAAATGAGCACTACACTGTTATCGTTATTCTCATTTTGTAGTATATCCGGGGCTTTGGGTGTGGGTATACATTTTCATAGTGGAAGATGATTGATGACTATACAAATCTACCTTTTCAGGGGGAGGTCCTTCAATGATCCGGGTCATAGAAAAAAGTAACATTCATGCTAACTACCCGGTCTGTTTTCAGTAAAATTAACAGCCGCCTGGTTTGTGGTTATTTTTGAATGTATTGTTTTTTTAAAGTGATGGATGTCAATATTTGAAATGATGAGGCTTAATTTTTTTTGATGTAGAAATGCGCAACTTTAATATGGATTAACAAGGTGGTTACGATTGGAATAAATATTTGTAGTAATGGTAAACGAAATAAAGCCCTGACATTGTAAACCTAATACCCCCCCAATATGAAAAATTACACCAAGGCCATTTCAGTTATTGCCTCCGTGGCACTTGCCGGTGCTGCCGTTGGCGCATTTTTTACAAGAACAGAAAAAGGTAAAAAAATGCTTTCACAAATGAAGAAAAAGAAACAATGTAATGGACAGGCCTCCATTGAATCTATCTGAAAATAATAAAACAGTGAACTTTTGCATACCGCAGTATGTGCGGCAATGAAAACTGGAAGCATCCTGATATGCGGGTAGTTGAATCTACCCGCATATTAAAACAGGTCATAGATGAACCCGAAATAGAAATATAATCACGGTTTTTATAGGATTTAGTGTGGCGGGCAGGTTCTCCTGCCTGCTTTTTTTGTGGCCATCCGTATTACAGGAAACCGATGGTTTTTGCTCCATTGTACCCGCCTTTATTATGCCTGATTTATTTATCTTTGCAGCGTATTTCAGGCACTGGGATGCTCAGCCACGATATGAATACCATAAGGCCAGGAATACCAGCAATCACCCTGGCAGTAATTACTTCCATAAAATCGGTAAATAGTACAACCAGACTTTTGCTTCCCGGAAATATAATGTTTACCTCAATGGAATGCATATATGAAAAGTCAATTATTCCGTATATTGATGTGCCTGAAAGTGCCGACAGCTGATTGGTCATTATAACATAATACTTAGAGGGTATAGGCCGCCGTTCAGGAATGGGGCTATGTTTGATTTATTCTTCGAAAAAAAGAACTGATAAAGCTTTCTGCATTTCATTTAATTAATGTTAATACACCCATGATTCATTTCTATAATACAGCTCATTTATGCCTACAATACTAGTAATTGAGGACAACCCAACGGTTAGAGACAGCCTGGTGGAAATCCTGCAGCTGGCCGGATACGATGTGATTTTTGCAGGGAACGGCAAGCAGGGGATCCATATGGCTGAGACCAGGCATCCTGATGTGATCATATGTGATTTGTCATTACCGATCCTGGACGGTTATGTTGTCTTGCAGATTTTAAACAGCAATGAGGCATGCTGTAAGATTCCTTTTATTTTTCTGACTGCTCGTACAGAACGTTCAGATGTAAGGATGGGAATGAACCTCGGGGCAGATGATTATATTACCAAGCCTTTCGATCCTTCTGACCTGCTCAATTCTATAGAATGCCAGTTAAAGAAGCTGGAAAACAACAGGCTGGTGCAGCTGCATGAAATGCAAATGGTATCGGAATTATGTATCCCTGAGTCAGCAGACTATAACCCGCTGAAAACCCTGGTAATGGACCGCAATGTAAGGCGATTCAGGAAAAGGCAGGTTATTTACCAGGAAGGAAATTATCCGTCCTGCCTGTACTTTATTGTAAAGGGGAAGGTCAAAACTTTTATCCTGGATGAGGATGGAAAGGAATTGATAACAGAGCTGGCATGTGAAGGTGATTTCCTGGGATACGCAGCCCTGCTGGAGCAGATACGGTATGTAGATACGGCAGAAGCCATCGGGGAGGTGGAACTGGCCATGATACCACATAACGATTTTGAGAATGTGTTAGCCAATGACGCAGTCATGAGGCAACAGGTGATCCGCCTGCTGGCAGAAAACATAGAAGAAAAGGAAGCACAGTTGTTGAAAACGGCTTATGATTCCCTGCGTAAAAAAGCTGCTGCAGCCCTGCTGATGGTTTATAAGAAGTACAATATTGTAGATTATACGGATGTGGGAATAAATTTCAGCCGGGGCAATCTTGCCGCCCTTGCAGGTGTGGCAAAAGAATCACTGGCCCGCACACTGGCTGAATTTCGGGATGAACAGCTGATTGAAATAAGAAGGGGCACCATTTATATTCGTGATAAGGATAAGCTTACACAGTTTTGTAAATAGTTAATATTCGTCATTGCCCCTATGATGAATGTCATTGTTCATTTTCCCTGGTTCCATCAAATTTGATCAATTGAATCAGATATACAAGTTGATTACACGCCGGCTCAGGTATTTTTATACCTGCTGGCGTTTATGAGAGATGATTCTACATTGAAGCAGGGGCTGATCCAATTACCCGGCTAACAATAAATCCGCTACTGTCTCATTACCCGGTATATCAACTGCCACCGCCACAATCCTTTCCGCTTCCGCCAAATTTGCAATTTTGTAATACCAATCAATACCATTCCTACCTAAAACCGCGTTCCCTTTTTCCAGGATCACACCAGCCGAATCCAACACCCGTACTTCCACCTCAGCCACCCTGAATTTATCTTTCGCCGTTACTACAACGGTAGCTTCTTCCAGTTTAATATGCTGAATTTCCGGAGAATGATAAGCATCCTGCAAGGCCATATTAAATGCATTCTGCCCAGGGCCTGCTTTGGACTGGTAATACGCCTTTAATTCGGGGTCTTTGATGAGTTGCCTGGCTTTGGCAGCCGCCAATTGCATCATTTTCCTTTGTGCAAGCTGTTTTTTTGTCGGCTTTTTGGTCGATTTGCGGCGTTTTTTTGCCACAATCACCTGGTTATTCCGCCTGTAAATTGTGATTTCATCGCCAAGCGAACCGCTGACGTAGTTAAATAGCAGACTGTCTCTAAGAAGAGCCATAGATTAGTTTTTTTGGGGTACAATATTAAGGTAGTTAGAATGTTGGATATTCAGTGCGTCTTTTAGTAGATATGAGTATTAACACGCCACTTATTATTCACGATAAGTACACTTGTATATCGAATGGATATACAAGTGTACTTATCGTATACTTATGGTGAACTTATAATGTAATAAATGAACAAAAGCTTCACCGAAGACAACTAAGGTGAATGCTATAAAGCCGGCAAGGATTTTTTGCTTAAAGGGTAAGTTTCTTTTTGTCCTGGTCCATTTTTCCCTGTGTAAACCGCCTGTACTCTCCCGGAGTCATGGCTGTTTTTCGGCGGAACAGGGTTGTGTAATATTCGGAGTTATTAAATCCTACTTCGTAGGCGATCTCCTTAATTGATAAAATAGAATTGGTGAGCATCCCTTTGCTCTTTTGAATTCTCAGATCCAGGATATATTGATTCGGAGAGAAGCCTGTGCACTCTTTGAAAGCATGCCTGAACCATGAATAACTCATTTGTATCTGGTTCGCCACGGTCTTTAGAGGAATATCTACGTTATAATTTGCGGACAGGATCGTTTTCGCCTGGTTGATCTTTTTCGTTAGATCGGTTTGCTCAAAACTGGCGCTCTTATAGAGTGAATAGAGGTGCCCCAACAAATTGCTGACTACGCCGGATAACTGCTGCTGGCATCCGGCCACCTCGTTCTGCGCTGTTTCGATGGCTTTCCGGTACAACTGTATTATTTCATCCTGGATCCCTATATCATACACCGGCTGCTGGCGATCAAAGAAACCGCAACGTACCCGGCTTTGCATATTGGTGCCGTAAAACCCGATCCAGTATTCCTCCCAACCTGTTTCTTTGTTAGGATAATAGTTATGCCATTCCCCGGGAAACAGCAATAAGATATTCCCTTCTTTCACCGCCATTTCTTTAAGACTACCTGACTGGAAACTGCCGGATCCTTTTACAATATATACCAGTTGATATTCTTCTATGGAGCGCCCCTTATGTGGTGATAGCAAATACCGCGCAGGATGATTGGCAGGTGGATAAGCCTCCTGAGCAGCTATGTGCTGATGCCCAACGGTGGTGATAACATTCCCCCACAAATGATCTGAGTCATCTGCGATCAAATATTGAAAATGCGTGGATGGTGTATAGGATCTCATGTTGGCATGCTTAACGTGGGATGTCTTTTCAATTCTGGTAGTGAATTTAATTAACGGCCGGATTTCGACCTATGATTTAAATCATCATATTGTATGGGTCTGTTGCCATTTTGTAAAGTATTTCCGCCAAAACCATCAATCACCATAGGCGCTGGCTGGCATAAGTTTGTGGATAGTAAAAATCTAAGGATTATGGCCGCTTGTCACTTATTCGCTTTTGATGTCGGAGCTACTTCAGGCAGATCATGCATTGCCCGGATAGATAATGATACCATAACGCTGCAGGAACTGACCCGGTTCCCTAATAATATAGTCCGGATCGATAATAAATATTACTGGGATATCTATTACCTGTTTGAGGAGCTGAAAAATGGCCTTAAAGCAGCAGCTGCAGCAGGTATTAAGATTGATGCGATTGGGGTTGATACCTGGGGCGTAGATTTTGTCTACCTGGGGAAAGATGGGATGCTCCTGAGCCAGCCACGGGCCTACCGGGATCCTTACACCAATGGTATTCCCGAAGAATATTTCAAAACTGTTGCAAAAAAGGAAGTGTACGATGCGACGGGGATCCAGGTAATGAACTTCAATTCTTTGTACCAGTTGTATGCTGCCCGGAAAGAGCAATCCTCTGCGCTTGAAGCCGCGGCGGATATTCTCTTTATGCCGGATGCATTGTCTTATTTGCTGACCGGTCGCAAGGTGTGTGAATATACAATCGCGTCAACTTCACAATTAATGAACCCGCGGACGAAGAATTTTGAAGGGAAATTATTTGATGCCATTCCTTTAAGCACCTCCCTGATGCAGCCCATTGTTATGCCCGGTGAAATAGTTGCTTATGTGAGTGAGTCCGTTCAGAAGGAATGTGGTATTGCCAGGATCCCTGTTATTGCGGTAGCAGGCCATGATACTGGTTCTGCTGTTGTAGCAGTGCCCACTACCGATGAGAATTTCGCCTATCTCAGTTCCGGTACATGGTCGCTGATGGGCATCGAGGTAAATGAGCCTATTATCAATGAAGCATCTTATACCCTCAATTTTACCAATGAAGGTGGGGTAAATGGTACTACCCGCTTCCTTAAGAACATTACCGGTATGTGGCTGATTGAACAATGCCGGAAGGAATGGGAAGCGGCAGGCGATAAACTTTCCTATAGTGAAATTGACCGGCTGAATGAAACCGCTGACAGCTTTCGCTTTCTGATAGATCCGGATCACCTGTCTTTTGCAAATCCTGATAGTATGCTGCGCGTCATCCGGGAGTATTGTGAAAATACGGGGCAGGGATCACCTGTTACGCAGGCAGATTTTATCCGTTGCATTTTTGATAGTCTTGCGTTGAAGTATCGAAAAGTACTGGAAAGTCTGCAGTCACTGGCGCCATTTCCTATTCAACGCCTGCATGTGATTGGCGGTGGATCAAAAAATACCATGCTGAACCAGATGACGGCAAATGCAATTGGGATGCCGGTCGTTTCAGGGCCAACAGAGGCTACTGCAATAGGAAATATCATGATGCAGGCTAAAGGTATTGGCTACGTGAATTCGCTGGCCGAAATACGCCGGGTAGTTCGTAATTCTATTAAGCAGGATACCTACCTGCCAAAGGATACAGCACAGTGGAATGCTGCCTATAACCGATTCCGTGAAATTATTAAATACAACTAATATGAGTAAAGAAAATATGGTGCTCCAGGCATTTGAAATTGCTAAGGAACGTTATGCTGCGCTTGGTGTGGATGTGAATGCGGCATTGAATCATTTACAGCAATTATCCATCTCCCTGCACTGCTGGCAGACAGATGATGTGGTAGGTTTTGAAACCCTGGGTAACCAGGGTGGCAGTGGTATTCAGGCAACGGGTAACTATCCGGGCCGTGCACGAAACATGCAGGAAGTGAAAGCTGATATCGAAGAAGTGATTACGCATATCGCAGGCAAGCATAGATTTAACCTGCATGCTATTTACGGTGACTTTGGCGGGAAAACGGTTGACAGGGATCAGATCCTGCCTGAACACTTCACCGGGTGGATGGAATGGGCAAAAGAGAAAGGCCTGAAGATCGACTTTAATTCCAGCTCTTTCGGTCATCCCAAAAGTGGTGATCTTACACTGGCGAATCCTGATAAGTCTATCCGTGATTTTTGGATCGAACATACGAAACGTTGCCGCGCAATCTCTGATGCCATTGGTAAATATCAGGATGATCCCTGTATTATGAACCTCTGGATTCATGATGGTTCCAAAGACCTGACGGTGAATCGTTATAAATACCGCCAGATCCTGGAAAAATCCCTGGATGAGATATTCGCTGCTGAATATAAGCACATGAAGGATTGCATTGAATCCAAATTGTTCGGGATCGCCCTGGAGAGTTATACAGTAGGTTCTCATGATTTTTACCTGGGCTATGGTGCAAAAAGGCAAAAGATCGTTACGCTGGACACCGGCCACTTTCATCTTACCGAAAGTGTTGCGGACAAGATCTCATCCCTGTTGCTCTTTACACCTGAGATTATGTTGCATGTAAGCCGCCCTGTGAGGTGGGATTCTGATCATGTAGTTACCCTAAACGAAGATACGATCGAGCTGGCAAGAGAAATTGTAAGAGCCGATGCATTAAACAGGGTGCATGTAGGGCTTGACTTTTTTGATGCATCCATCAATCGTATTGGTGCTTATGTGGTAGGTGTAAGGGCGACACAAAAAGCATTCTTACAGGCCTTCCTGGAGCCACTGGCTGCCCTGCGCAGGTATGAAGATAATGGTCAGTACTTTGAGAGACTGGCATTGCTGGAAGAAGCGAAAAGTTTGCCATGGGCGGCTGTATGGGATTATTTCTGTTTGAAAAATGAAGTGGAAGTGGGAGCGGACTTTATCCCTGCAGTTCAAAAGTATGAACGTGACGTTACATCAAAAAGATAATCCATTTATATGAACAGTTTATTTGGATTATTGATCATGGCGCTGGGTAGTTTTAGTCAATCCAGTTCTTACCTGCCCATCAGGAAAGTAAAGGGCTGGTCCTGGGAATCATTCTGGTTGGTACAGGGGATTTTTGCGTGGATTGTTTTTCCGCTATTGGGCAGTATCATAGCGATTCCCAGCGGAAGTAGCCTCATGGAATTATGGGCCGCGGGAGGTGCATTGAAGGCAATGGGTTTTGGAGCACTCTGGGGAATTGGGGGTCTTACCTTTGGTTTGAGCATGCGTTTCCTGGGAGTAGCCCTGGGCCAGAGTATTGCATTGGGTACCTGTGCCGCATTTGGCACCCTGTTGCCTGCGATGATGGGGCATACCAATTTCCTGCAGGGAGAAGGATTGCTGTTGCTGATCGGGATCTCTATTACCGTTGCCGGGATTGCCATTATCGGATATGCAGGTAGTCTTCGTTCTGCTAATATGACTGAAGAAGAAAAGAGAGCGGCTATCAAAGACTTTGCCTTAAGCAAGGGATTACTTGTTGCCTTTTTAGCGGGAGCTATGAGTGCCTGTTTTACCCTGGGCCTGGAAGCTGGTACGCCTATAAAAGAGGCCGCCCTGGCTGGTGGTGTGAATGGTTTGTATGCAGGGCTTCCTGTGATCTTCCTGGTCACCCTGGGTGGCGCTGTTACAAACGTGGCGTATTGTAGCTGGCAGAATATTAAAAACAAAGCGCCTAAAGAGCGGGAGGCATTGAGCAAACAGGACCTGCTTCGGAATGTGCTGTTCTGTGCATTGGCCGGAGGGCTCTGGTATTCCCAGTTCTTCGGACTTGAAATGGGTAAAAGCTTTTTGACCGATAGTCCTGTTTTACTTGCATTTTCCTGGAGTATCCTGATGTCGCTGAATGTATTGTTCAGTAATGTTTGGGGTGGCATATTAAAAGAATGGAAAGGCGTGAACAGAAAGACAATAGCGGTATTGGTTTCCGGCCTGACGATCCTCATCCTTTCCGTAATAGTGGTGGGGATGGCACAGCCTTAATATTGAATTACTATTAAAATAAAAACGATGAAATCTATATTAGCATGTTCCCCTGTAATTGCAAAACAAATCGGAGATGTAGCTGAAGTAGCAGGGTACCTCTGGCAGAAAGGATGGGCGGAGCGCAATGGCGGCAACATTACAATCAATATAACAGAGCTGGTGACAGCTGAAATGAGGGAAATGCCTGCAATCAGTGAACCTGTTCAGATAGGCAGGGTGATGGAGCACCTGAAGGGAGGATATTTCTTTTGTAAGGGTACGAACAAACGGATGCGTGACCTGGCCAGGTGGCCCATGGAGAATGGATCAGTTATACGTATTAGTGAGGATGGACGTTCATATGTCATTATTGCTGATCAACCTGTTAGCCCTACCTCAGAATTGCCTTCACACTTATCAATGCACAATTACCTGGTAGGTAAGGGTTCCAATTACAGGGCGGTATTGCATACGCATCCTATTGATCTGGTGGCAATGACGCATAACCCGGCCTTCCTGGAAAAAGACGTACTTACTTACCTGTTATGGAGTATGATCCCGGAAACGAGGGCATTTTGTCCGCGTGGAGTGGGTATCATTCCCTATGCGATGCCGAGCTCATTTAAGCTGGCTGCAGCAACCGTAAAAGAGCTGGAGGAATATGATGTGGTGATGTGGGAAAAACATGGTGTATGTGCGGTAGGAGAAAATATCATGGAGGCTTTTGATATGGTAGACACCCTGTCTAAATCTGCCCAGATCTATCTGACGGCAAAGGCTATGGGATTTGAACCGGAAGGTACTACAATGGCTGATATGGATGCGCTGAGAGATCAGTTCAACCTGCCTAAATAAACTTTTTAAAATATTACTAATATGGCAAACCGTATTGTTTTAAACGAAACTTCCTATCACGGAGCTGGTGCCCGTTATGAAATGCTCACTGAAATCAAACGCAGGGGCTTAAGTAAAGCTTTCTTCATGACGGATAAGGACCTGGTAAAATTTGGCGTAGCCAAAGAGGTAGAGAAAATTCTTGAGGGCGCTGGAATGCCTTATCAAGTCTTTGATGATATTAAGGCTAATCCTACAATTGAGAACGTGCAGGCTGGGGTTGATAAATTTAACAGTTCAGGGGCAGACTTCATCATTGCCCTTGGCGGCGGCTCAGTGATAGACACAGCCAAAGGTGTGGGTATTATTGCAAAGAACCCATCATTTTATGATGTGAAGTCTTTGGAAGGAGTGGCAGATACGAAGAACCGGTCAGTACTTATCATGGCCCTGCCCACAACTGCCGGTACTGCGGCGGAGGTAACCATTAACTATGTAATAACAGATGCGGCGGAAAAACGCAAGATGGTTTGTGTGGATCCTAACGATGTGCCTGAGATTGCATTCGTAGATCCCGAGTTGATGTATACTATGCCGAAAAGTCTTACAGCAGCTACAGGTCTGGATGCGCTCACCCATGCGATTGAATCTTATATTACGAAGGGAGCCTGGGAGATGTCTAATATGTTTTCCATTAAGGCGATAGAATTGATTCATGCGCATCTTGAAAAAGCGGTCAATCATCCCGCGAGCAAAGCTGACCGGGAAGGGATGGCGCTTGCACAATATATTGCGGGTATGGGATTCAGTAATGTGGGGTTGGGCATAGCACATTCAATGGCGCATCCGTTGAGTGCTGTTTATGATACACCGCATGGCGTGGCTTGTTCCCTGTTATTGCCATTTGTAATGGAATATAATGCGGTATCTGCAGCGGCTCCTAAATATAGGGGAATTGCAAAGGCAATGGGGGTAAACACGGAATTGTTAAATGAACAGGAGTGTATTGATGCTGCTATTAAAGCAGTAAAGTCTTTGTCAGTAAGTATTAATATTCCGCAAAGGTTGAATGAGATCGGGGTGAAAAAAGAGGATATAGCAATGTTGGCGAAAGCGGCATTTGCGGATGTGTGTACAGGGGGGAATCCCAGGGATACTTCTGTAGCGGAGATTGAAGCGCTTTATTATACAGCTTTTTAGGTTTGTATTGGAGTTTTGAATTTACATGATCAATGCTTTGATAGGTTTTCCCGGGGTATTGCCTGGGGGGAACTTGTTTAAAGTGTTGATCTTTATTTTTGCAGGAAATAATTACCTGCTTTTAAATGATGCTGCTGATCATGTAGATTATTTACCTCAAAAAGGATTAGTGTAATATTCAATCAAATAGAACTCATTTCATAATTACTATTTATGTATTGATTATCAGTTGGGAATACCTATTTATGAAATGAGTTCTAGCCTTTAGCCAGGGGCTATCATCATCTACTTGTTGGTGATAGCCCCTGGTAGTCTTTAAAAATCAAAATCTGTTGTTCCAGTCCAGGTAGTATCTGTCAACTGAAAGTTAGGGCTTACATTCAACGAATCTGTATTCAAATAAACAGAGATTGCCGTCAGCGAACTGCGTTTGGGCCGGACAGGTTTCGTGCCTAAAACAACTGCATTCCCATTCCCTTTTATCCAGGTAAGTGTGACCTGTAGCTGTGCTCCCGGAATAGAATCCTGTGTTCTGAAAAGATCAGCGGTGTAGATCCGGATGGGAAGCGTATCGTTGGTTCGCAATGTATCGGGCCTTATTTGCCCGGCATAGGTGGCTTGTAAATATCCGCTGGTGAGGTTGTGAACATCGTAGCGGATTGCAAAAGCCAGTCTTTTTAATTGTAAACTGATGGTCGTATTGTTTGCATCACGGGCAGTGTAATTGGTGCTGCCGAAATAAGTATCGGCTTCTGATAATGGATATTTAGCAAAGGTGTTAGCCAGGGTATCTGTGACGATACTCATATTGTTCAGGGAGTCGATGAACCCTGTTTCCATCGTTTCGTTCGTAGCATATAACATACGATCCTGGAGTCTGCGATGTATAGGATATGCATATTCCTTATACCCATTTGTAGCCAGTTGCCACCACAATCCCAGGCCGCTACCTCTTTTGATGGCTGCTACATTGACGATATAGGAACTGTCTTTCAGCAGCTCGATACTGATGCTGTCAGTGTTGTCAAATAATCCCTGTGCGTATAACGTGCCATGGCCTGTTCTGATATTCACACCGTAAATAGTGCTATCATAGGCTGATCTGGCGGCGATCCATGATTTACGAAGATCACCAATGCTGGTAGAGATGTCTCCATGTAGCTGTAAGTGTATGGTCACTTTTTCAGCATTAGTGGGGGGAGTGGGCGTTGTGGTAGCATCTCTTTTACAGGATACAAAAAAGGCTACCAGTATGATCAGGTAATTTTTCATAAAGAACATTGCTTAGAATCTGATGGGAGTATTAGTTGACCAGGATGTAGTTGAATATTTCAGGCTTAGCGAACTATTGCCTGATGTGGCACTGCTGTCCAGTACGGGCAGTGTAATATGCACGTTGAGGAGCTGGTTCCTGCCAGGCGTAGGGAGTGTGGTCGCGCTACTTCCGATATCGTAAGTCCGGCCATCAGGCAATTCCCATTTGATACCCGCAATGATATCGTAGGTGCCAATGGTGCCGCTACCCCTCGCTAAGGTATCTGCTCCCAGGAATTCCACGGCAGAATAAATGCCCAGTGCATGGTCGATCGTGTTTGGATACAATACTTTCCCGGGTAAATAATTGGGATAACCGAATGTGACGACCAACCTTCCCTGTGTGAGCTGGGGGCAGGTGTATTTAATACCAAATACCAGCCGGCGCATAGGAATGGTGATACTGGGGTGGGAGGGGTCGACGGTGTAAGCTTTTACTTCTCCGCCATAGGTAGTGGCCTCGCCTAAGGGCTGGGTGATGATCTGGCCGGTGCTATCGCTGGTAAAGGTTTGATAATCGGTACCATTTTCCCCAAATCCATAAGCAAAGTTTGGAATATTGGGCGCGTAATCCATATGGTTTTGCAGGATGCCACCAATGGGATAGTAGAACAGGGGTTTGCCGTTATCCTGTGGATTGCCATAGGTATCTCCCCATTCATAAAAATCATGGTAAAATCCATGCCCGGTTCCTTTTTGCAATACGATCAGCCTAACCCTGTAGGTATAGGCAGGATCGAGCAGGAAATGAATGGAGTCGGGGTTGTCGAAGATACCGAGGGCATACTTAGTAGTACCATTCCATATTTCTACAGAATAGTAGGTGCTATCCCGTAGTGTTTTGGCAATCATACCGCCGTTTAACATTTTGGGAGTTGAAGCGATCTTTCCTGCAGAGGGATCGATCTCTCCTGCAGACTGATCGACACTAAATTCACCTCCGGGCCGGAGGCTTACCATTACTTTTTGTGAGCTGGGGTTCGTTGAGGGAGGGTTGCTGTCAGTATTCTTTTGGCAAGAACAACAGTACAGGACAAAGGCCACCCCACAAACAATCAGAGAGATTGTAGTTTTCATTTTTGGGTTATTTTTTTGAAGAAATGCTACATTTTCCAGGCTGACAGGTAGAGTGGTGCAGCATGGAATTAATAGATTGGTTTCCCTTTATGGAGAGCAATTTACGGCATTTTTTGAGGGGGAATATTACTTGTAATAGTAGACAGGGTGGGTGATTGGGGGATTTTATTGTTTAAAGTGGCGTAAAAAAAATGAGATCACATTGCTGCGATCTCATTTTTTTCAGGTAGTGCATTAGCCTATTGTAAGCTAAACTCCACTACACTTTTAATATCAGTTGATGATGCTCCTACCAATGCTTTAAAAGCACCTGGCTCTGCCACCCATTCATGCTTCTTATCATCAAAGAAACTCAGCGCGGACCGATCAATTGTAATAGTCACTACTTTTTCTTCTCCCGCTTTAAGATATACCTTTTCAAACCCTTTCAGTTCCTTTACAGGTCTTGGCAGGGATGATTTTTCATCACTGATGTACAGCTGAACAATTTCTGCCCCATCCTTTTTCCCAATATTCTTTACCGGTATTGAAAAAGTGATGGTTTCCGCTGGTGTAAGCTGCTTCTTGTCGGCTGTCAGCTTTCCATATTGGAAGGTAGTATAACTTAACCCGTATCCAAAAGAGAATAAAGGCTTTATCTTTTGCTTGTCCGCATAGCGGTATCCTACAAAGATGCCTTCATTGTAATTGATCTCATCACCGCCTTTATATTCGCTCAGCGCATGGGCGCCATTGTCTGTAAGCTTAACCGGGAATGTAAACGGCAGTTTACCGGAAGGGTTCACGTCTCCAAACAAAACTGCAGCCAGTGCATTGCCGGATTCTGTTCCCAAATACCATCCCTGCAATATTGCCGGCACCTCATTGATCCATGGCATGGCAACCGCATTGCCTGAAATATTAATATACACCAGGTTCTTGTTGGCTTTTGCCAATTGTTGTATCAGTTCATCCTGTTTGTAAGGCAGACCATACTCTTTACGGTCGTTCCCTTCGCAATCCTGGAAATCACTTTTGTTAAGTCCTCCTATAAATATAACCAGGTCGGCATCCTTTGCGATTTTGATGGCTTCGCTGCTAAGCTCTTCAGGAGATCTGCGGTCTTTCAGGTTCTGTCCGGATACCACACCATTGTATTCGCCGGTTGAATCACCAACATAACCTCTTGCATAAACGATTTCTGCATCTTTTCCTGCGCGTTTCTTAATCCCGTCCAAAGGCAATACTTCGTATTTCGCTTTCAGGGAAGAGCTACCGCCTCCCACTGTCATCATTTTAATTGCATTCTCACCTATTACAGCAATTTTCTTTGTTTTGGTGAGGTCTATTGGTAAGAGGTTATTATTGTTCTTCAAAAGCACGATGCCTTCTTCGCCGATTTTGCGTCCTGCATCCGCATGTTCTTTGGTACCAAGTGAGCCCCAGGGTTTATTCCTGTTCATGTTCGTGCGGAAGGCGAGGAGCAGGATATGTCTTACTTTTTCGTCCAGTTCCTTTGTGCCCACTTCTCCGGAGCGGATCAATTTCAGATAAGGTACTCCAAGGTAGTAATTATCGTAGGCATTGCTCAGGCCACTGGCAAGACCGTCTGTCCAGGTACCGAACTCAATGTCAAGGCCATTGTAAATAGCTTCTTTGGTATCGTGAGCGCCGCCCCAATCGGATACCACAACTCCTTTGTAGCCCCACTCTTTACGCAGGATGTCTACCAGCAAGTACTTATTATGACAAGCATGCTGTTCTTTATATTTATTATATGATCCCATTATCGTCCATGAATCTCCTTCTGTCACAGCAGCTTTAAAGGCTGGAAGGTAAATTTCATAGAGTGCACGGTCATCTACATTTACATTGTATCCACTCCGGTTGGTTTCCAGGTTGTTAAGCGCAAAGTGTTTTACGCTGGTGGCAACACCGTTTGATTGAACACCCTTGATGTAAGGCACGACCATTTGTGAGGCAAGGAAAGGATCTTCACCAAAGTATTCAAAATTGCGCCCGTTGAGTGGAGTCCTGTAGATATTGACCCCGGGTCCGAGAATGACATCCTTTTTACGGTAACGGGCTTCTTCGCCCAGTGATTTACCATAGAGTGATGACATATCCTTGTTCCAGGTTGCGGCAAGGGCGGTAAGGGCAGGGAATGCGATTACAGAATCGTTCGTCCAGCCAGCCTGGCTCCATTCATCCCAGAGTACTTCCGGACGAACCCCGTGTGGTCCATCGTCTGTCCAGATTTCAGGAATACCTAAACGTGGCACCCCGGTAGAGCTGAATTTTGACTGTGCATGGAGCATGGCTATTTTTTCTTCAACGGTCATGCGGGACAATGCATCTTCCACCCGCTGTTCAAGTGGTTTGGAATCGTCCTGGTATACCGGGATATTCTGTGCTTTTACGGTACTTATAACGAGGAATAAAAGCCCTATGAGGTTTATTTTTTTGCTCATTTTCATTACTTTAACGTGATTGTTTCTTTTTGTACATTGTCACTGTTTGTTCCAATCATGATCTCGAAATCGCCTGCTTCGCTGTCATGTTTCAGCTCTGAATTATAGAACTTCAGGAGTTCATTGTTAATTGTAAAGCTTACTGTTTTGGATTCTCCTGCTTTCAGCCAGATCTTTTCAAATCCTTTGAGTTCTTTAACAGGTCGGGAAACGCTTGCTACCAGGTCCCTGGTATATAACTGTACGGTTTCTGCACCATCCCGTGTACCCGTATTTTTTACAGTTACCGTTGCGGTGATCGTGCCGCTCTTATCCATCACCTTTTTGTCCAGCGTAATGCTGCTATATTGGAACTGGGTATAGCTCAGGCCATAACCGAAAGGATAAAGGGGAGCGTTCTTCTCGTCCATATAATTGCTCCTGAACTTTTCAAAACCTTGATCAGATGCAGGTCGTCCGGTACTCAGGTGGTTGTAATAAACAGGGATCTGCGCAACGCTGCGTGGAAATGTAGAAACAAGCTTTCCGCTTGGGTTGACTACGCCATACACTACGTCAGCAATGGCCTGGGCTGCTTCACTTCCGCCAAACCAAACATTCAGGATGGCAGGAACATTTTCATTTTCCCATACAAGCGTCATAGGTCGTCCGGCAAAAAGCACCAATACCACCGGTTTTCCGGTTGCTACCAGTTTTTTCAGCAATTGCTTCTGGATGTCAGGGATGCCAATGTCTGTACGGCTACTTGATTCGCCGCTCATTTCTGAAGCTTCTCCCATGGCAGCAATGATCACATCTGCCTGCGCTGCAATGTCCAGGGCTTCTTTTGTTAATTGCTCTTCAGTGCGGTCGTCCCAGGGGATATCCCTCCCAAACATGGTCGCGTCCTTTTGCATCTGGGGGCTGCTCATCAGGTTAGTACCTTTTGCGTAAAGGATCTTCGCATTGCTGCCTGCAACATCCTGTAAGCCCTCAATCAGGGTAAGGGGTTTATCCAGTTTTGCAGCAACACTCCATGTTCCTACCATATTTGATTTGGTACTGGCCAATGGACCTATTACGGCAATGGTTTTCTTTTTATCTAGCGGAAGAATATTGTTATTGTTCTTCAGCAGTACAAAGCTTTCTGATGCAATTTTACGGGCGTAATCACGGTTTTCTTTTGTATAAATGTCTTTTTTTGCCCGGGTTTTGTCGAGGTATTTATAAGGATTATCAAATAATCCGAGCTTGTATTTAGCTTCCAGCATTCTCCTGCACGCGTTGTTAATATCTTCTTCCGTAACTTTTCCTTCGGCTAAAGACTTTAATAAGGTGTTGTTGTAACCTTCGCTAACCATATCCATATCCAGGCCCGCTTTTAATGCCAGGGCAGACACCGTTTGATGGTCTCCCAAGCCGTGCGTGATCAATTCACCGATGCCTCCATAGTCAGCAACTGTAAAGCCCTTAAAGTCCCATTGATTTCTCAGCACCTCGGTCAGCAGCCATTTATTGGCATGAGAAGGCACGCCATCTACGACGTTGAAAGAAGCCATTACGCTTCCCACGCCCTGTTCAACAGCTGCCTTATACGGATACAGGTATTCATTGTACATGCGGATATGGCTCATGTCAACGGTATTATAATCCCTTCCGGCTTCCCCGGCACCATATAATGCAAAATGCTTCACACAGGCCATTATATTGGTGTTGGATGAAAAACTGTTATCCTTTCCCTGGTAGCCCCTGACCATTGCTTTGGCTACTTGTCCGCCCAGAAAGGGGTCTTCACCACTGCCTTCGGATACCCGGCCCCACCTGGGGTCACGTGCGATGTCCACCATCGGGCTAAAGGTCCAGCTGATCCCATCAGCACTGGCTTCTTTGGCCGCTATCTGCGCAGTTTTCTCAATGCCGGCAAGATCCCAGGAACAGGCAAGTCCTAAAGGAATGGGGAATACTGTTTCGTAACCGTGAATCACATCCATACCGAATAATAAAGGGATTTTCATACGGCTTTCTTCCACAGCCACGCGCTGGATTTCCCGGATCTTTTCTACTCCTTTAATATTGAACATGCCACCTACCTGGCCTTTTTTAATCTTTCCCTTGATGTTGTCGTTAGTTCCAAGACCTGTAATAATGTCACCTTCGCTCGGGAGATTGAGCTGCCCAATTTTTTCTTCCAAAGTCATTTTCTTCATCAGCTGAGTGATGAATGTGTCCATTTTGGTCGTGTTCTGCTGCTGTGCATTCGAGAGGCGGGCAGAAGTAATGACCAAAAGGACCAGTACCAGTTTTTTCATAATAACGTTGTTTTTAATAGAGACTTGCCCCTCCAAATCAGGAGCTGATTGTATCTGCCTATAAAACTATAACGATATAGGAGTAAAACGGAGTGGTGTAGGTGAAAATGTAGAAGGAATTAAGAGGTAAGTGATTGGAAAATAATGATTTAACTAATCGTTTTTAACTGATAAATGTAGAACTGATGTGAGTTGAAATAAGCGAACCGGTAGAAAAAGCGCATAAAAACACCCACATTGCCTGCTATCCGGGTATTGAAATTCAGGCAATAGCAGGATGCTGTTTTGTAGGATTTTTATCAGTTGGCCGCCGGCCGATCTTTGCAACTTTGCTTTCAAATTCTTCACGCGAAACGGCGCTCCGGTTCCTGGCCTTTGTCCGGTAGTTGTAAATCGTACTGATTGAACAGCGTAGGAAGGCTGCAATTCTGACACTATCCGTAATCCCCAGTCGCTCCAGGGCAAAGATCCTCAGTTCAGTATTCAGGATTTCGCCCTCCCTGAAGGTATAGCGTTCTTCGGGGATCAGCAGGGAGTTGAGTTCTTCTACAAATCCCGGGTAAAGGTGAATAAAGATCAGGTCAAAGTTTCGATAAAGATCGTGCAGTTCGCTATTGGTAAAGTCCGTCGATTTGAGGATCCGGGCAATTTCTTCAAATTGCCTGCCTACGGCCTTTGTATTGAGCATTTTCCGGTAGTTTTCCAGTTTATCAATATAGGAAGAACAGAGATCGAAGAATTGGGCAATATATTCTTCTTTTACCCGGTTAGAATCCTGGAGTTCTTCATTGGAATTCTTTAATTGCTCGTTGGCATGAAGTATCTCCATATTCAGCAATTCCAATTTTGCCCCCGTGCGGGAAAGGGCTTCTTTCACACGGGTTATTTTTTTCATCTGCCGGTAAACATAAATAATGGCGGCCCCAAGAAACAGGGTGAGGATGCTGATCAATATCAGATACTTTTCAAGCTGTTTCCGACTGAGTTCGCTTTTTTCCTGGTAGGCGGCATTAATGATGGAATAAAACTCGGACATCATCAGCGTCCTGAATTTAACGTTGCAGAATATGGCATCTTCCAGGGCTGATTTGGCATATCGGTAGGCCCTGTCTATGTTGCCGTTATAATAAAAGTGAATTGACAGGCTCTGTATGGCGCCATGGTCATTAATGGCGTTCTCCACGTCGGCAATGGCGGCTAAGGTGTAAAAATCTACCCCCAGGTCACGCTTTTCCCGCTGCATGTTGATGTCGCCCAGCAGGTAGTTGGCCATCGCATAGACATCATCCCTCGATGTGGACCTTGAAAGCACATTTTTCAATAAGCTTTCCGCCGCTGCGAGGTCCTTCTTATAAATATAACCCTGGGCAAGGTTTATCCTGTACTTATCGGAATTAGGTGCAAGAACGGCCAGCAGGGAATCCCTGTAAACCTCGATCTGCCGGCTGTAGGTTTCATTGGGATTATTGGTGGTATAATGCTCCAGCAGCCGGTAATAAAATTCGTAATATAATTCTTTCAGTTCCCGGGAGAGTAGCGGACTCTTGATACTTTTCAGAATACTTTCAGCTTCCAGGTACCGGCCTGTAGACGAGAAGAGATAGGCTTGCTGTATTTTCGATTTATATTGCCAATCAGGATTGTTAAGCTGGGTGGAGATTTCCAGGTTCCTGTTCACATAATAAAGGGAAGAATCTATTCTGAACTTCCGGTACTCTTCGTACAGTTTTTCATTCAGCAGGTATTCTTCCTCCATTGAAACCTTGCCCAAAAGCAATTTCTTGTAGGAGGCAATCCTCTTTTCTTTCAGCGAAGCATAATACTGTTTGTTAGCAATGGCCTCATCAAGGCGATTTAGGAGGGAATCACTCGCGGCAGCATAATTACCTATTTGTATGGCAAAAAAAACAATTATAAATAAGTATGATTTCAAAGCAAAAAGGACAATTAAAAGTTTTTTTAATCTAAGAAATATCTTTCCCTTATGGACCTGTCACCTACACATCATTGCTAACTTCCATTATCCATGGGTGATGTGATATACTTTAACCGCTAATTTTTGGGAAAGGCCAATCATCACGCTTCAAAGTCCTTTATCACAGTAAAGAGGTATTCTTTAATCGCACAAAGTAAGGCAAATCTTTAACACCGGCACCATCATTTCCTCACTTCCTGAAAATTTGAGCAGGTCCACATGCGTTGTATTTAAATGAATAGAGCTGGTATTAAGCCAGCTCTATACTCTAAATTTTTACCTTCATAGAAATGATAGGCATAGGTTTTAACTGTCCTGTTTTATTGTCAACTATATTACACCTTTCGTGTAGTACAATTTACCTTTATCCGGGTAATAGGATTTAATTATCATTATGAACCGGAAAATAATGCTAATCAAGCGGAGGTTTTGTTCCTTGAAACGAAATTTCTCCTGTCCATATTCTTGAATGCAAAATTCCCTGCCGACCTAAATTATAGTTTTGCAGGTTTTTCAATTTGTTGCCCTTTGCCTGATGGCAAGCGATCAGATTCTAAGGACTCGTTTGCCGGTGTTTCTGCCTTAGGCTTCCTACCAAAATTGAAGCTTACATTAAGTTTAATTTGCCGGGAGTCCGTTCTGGAATCCATCTTAAAGACCTGTGCATTATTTGATAATACATCACCTTTGAAGACCCCTCCGTAAAGGGCATCAGACAGCGATACGCCAATGTTTATTTTATCATTTAAGATTTTCTTATTGATTCCAAAGTTGACTTCTGACATAGGTTTAAACCTAAAATTTGAATACAGTCCACCACTTTGATACCATACACTAAGCTCCAGGGAGAAGTTTGCCGGGAGTTTAAATGCGTTGTAAGAAAATACGCCAAAGCTGCTTGCTTGTTCCTTAAGGTTTTTATTCTCAAGATTGTCATTGAACTGGGAGGTGAAAAAATAGAGACTCTGGTTATTTTCCCACCAGTCGACACCTGGAACAGGGAATGATAAGGAGGCCTGCCATTGCTGCTGATGGCCGGTGTTTATATTGGTCTGGGAAGAGCTTGCCCCGGGGCTGCTAACATAAGTTGAATAAATGGGATCTTTGATACTGCTATAACCCAGTGTAAGATCAATAAAACTTAAGAACTGCTGGTTGAGTTCAATATTATTAGAAAACTGTGCCTTCAGTTGCGGATTTCCCTGCTGAGTTGTGTACAGGTCCAGGTAACGAACAGCGGGGTTGAGTTTATCGTAATCCGGGCGTTCAATCCGCCTGTTATAAGTGAGGGATAGATTATAATTGTCGCTTACTTTATATCCTATCAACGCATTGGGGAATAGGGACAGGTAGTTCTGGTGAACGGTGTTTGCATTGCCCTGACCCTTGCCTGAAATATTGGTATGTTCCAGGCGAAACCCGGCATTGAATGTCCACGGCTCACGTGCGATGTTCATATCAGCATAAGCTGCATGAATAGCTTCTTTATATTGGAAGTCATTGGCACGCTCCGGAACGGGTTGCCATAATTGATCTACCCTGTTTTCGCTGAACTGGGAATTATTAAGATTGGTAAATGAGCTTTTGAGCCCAGCTTCAAATCGCCCTGATTTCTTTTCTCCCCGGGTCAATTCCTGTACATAATCTACTCTAAAGATCTTTCTGTCTATCCTGGAAGGGTATGAGTTCCTGTAGCGCAGTTCTGAAGGTGTAGTGCCTGAATTGAAGGTTTTTAAAATAGTATAATCTTCCGATCCGTTTGATTTTAAATTATTGAATTGAGCAGCAGCAGTCAGGTATTTCAGGTCACTGAATGCATGTTTGAATTTTAAACCGTAATCCAGATTGCGCAGGGTATTGAGCAGAATATTGCGTTGGTTTAACAGGGAATCCTGCACCATGCCGGTGCTAAAACGGGTGACCGTTCTGCCGTCAGTAGGATTGCGCATGTCATTAAAAGACAGGTTTAGGTTTAATGAGTTTTTGTCGTCAAAATAATGATCTATACCTATTTTCGCGAGATGTGCGTTTGATTTCTCCGGGTTGAGCTGCAGCTGGTTCATAGAAAATTGTTTGTCGGTTTGTCCGGCAGGAGTATTGTCCAGGTTTTGGCTGCGAAACATGCTATCACGGTTGTGATTGTGTTCAAAATCGAATGAATACAGCAGGTTCAGATTCCATTTTGGGGTGCCATAGGTCATGTTTAGACTTTGATTGGTCTTATAATAGTAGCCCTTGCTTACATTTGAGCTGATTGTACCATTGACACCTTTCTTTATCTTCTTTTTGAAAACGAGATTAATTACGCCACCTGTGCCAGCGGCATCCATATTAGCTGGTGGATTGTTCATGACCTGTATAGATTGCAGGGTAGTTCCCGGGGTTCCTTTGAGCAGGTTTTTTAGCTGTGCGCCACTTATTTCCACAGGTTCTCCATCGATCATTACGGTTACCCCGGATTTACCTTTGATCAATACTTCGCCGTCTTTATTTACATTAACTCCCGGAAGGCTTTTAAGGAGATCATAGGCAGACTGACTTTGGGCAAGGCTGCTTTGCTCAACATTCATTGTTGCATTTCCTGCTGAAAGTGTGATTGCCTGTTTTTTGCCTTTGATGGTGACTTCCTGCAATTGTTGGGTTGAAGGCAATAGCTTAAAAAGAAGGACCTCCACCGGACCATCACCAATTGTTATCTGCCTGGTCTGGCTGCCATAAGTGATAAAAGCAACCCCGATATGATAACTGCCTGCATGGATGTTCCTGAATTCAAATGCACCAAGTGAATCGGAAATAGCATGGCTGCGGATCTTACCATCTGTGGTGTGTTTTAGGGTAATTGTGGTTCCTGGGAGTGGCAGATCGTGTTCATCGGTAACTTTTCCTTTGATACGTTGTTGGGCGATAGTATTAAAGGTTATCAATAAAAACAAAATGGAAATAATGTATCGCATGTAAATGTACTTTAATCGATCTGTAATGACACGAAGTAACATTTTAATTTTATCCCCTTTGGCTTCAAACTATATGAACCGGCAAAATCCTATTTTCAAACGTAGTTTTGCAACTATTAAGAGTATGTTTAAAAACTAATTCTACTTATTTTAGAAGTATACTAATGAATGCTACCTGGATGAAAGCCACAGATGATTCAGGTAGCCTTTCATAATCCTTCGACAATCTTCTGAAGTTATTGAGCCAAGCGAATGATCGTTCAACCTGCCATCTACCTTTCTGTGGCACAAAACCCCTTACTGTCGGCGGTTTCTGAGTTATTTCCATCTTCCATTTGTAATAATTCTCAACCATATCGCTAAACTCTCCCTGGTATGCTTTATCTGTACGAATCAGTTTCATTCTATGACTAACCTTTTCAATTTTCCACAGCAAATCAAAACCGCCAATTGAGTCATGAATATTTGCGCCGCTGACACTTATCGCAATTGGTAATCCTAAGCTATCAACAGCAAGATGCCTTTTTCGACCATTGATATGCTTACCGCCATCGATCCCGGTTTCTATACTTACGAATCCAGTTTTCTTTATACTTTGGCTATCGATAGCACTGACAGATGGTGCATAATTTCGCCCCTGATCTATCCGCTCTTTTCTAACCATTTTTAACATCACCTGTTCCAGCACACCTGCTTTTTTCCATTTATTGAAATAATAGTAAACTATCTGCCAGTAAGGGAAATCACTGCTTAGATTACGCCATTGACTACCTGTTCTGCAAATCCATAATATAGCATTGAAGATAGTTCGAAGGCTATATTTACGCTTTCTTTTGTCCGTTAATATTTTTTCTATACTTTTCCAGTGCGAATCGGTCAATAATGTGAACTTCGTTCTCATAGTTTGTTTTGTGGTAAATCCAAACTAATTGATCGATTCGTACTTTCCTAATTTTAGCCCATCAGAATTTTAAACATACTCTAAACGATCGTAAATTAGAACTCAACTCATAATTACTATTTATGTATTGAATATCAGCTGGAAATGCCTATTTATGAAATGAGTTCTAGTTACAATGGTGGTGAGGTATTTCCCTTTCAATGTAGATTTGACTTGCAGACCTTTATTTATGTAAAAAGGCGCCTTCCTTTGCTTGCCGGAAGACGCCTGGGTTTTTCAATTAATGGTTAAACTGGATTGGATTTATGATTGGTTAACGCTTTAATGCCTGATATAAATAAACTTGCCTGGAAGCTATGATTCGCTCTCCTGCTTTTAGACCGGAAAGAATATATACCCTGTCTTCCACGCGTTTTCCAAGTTCTACTTGTTGAATCCGTACTTTATCAGATGATTCTTTTACCAGCACATAATTATGATTTTTGTCAAATATTATATTGTTGGCGTTGATGTATGGGAGTATATTGGACTGATGACTGATCACTTCTACGTTTGCGAACATACCTGGTTTCAATATAAACCCAGGATTATTGATGACCGCCTTTGCTTTGATGACTGTTGATTCCTGGTCTATCTGATTGTAAATCTTTTCAATCTTTCCTTCAAATATTTTATCGGGATATGACAATGTTGTAATTCTAACGCTGTCTCCCTGGTGAACACTTGAAATGTCAGATTCGTAGATATTAAAAACTACATTGACTTTTGATAAATCAGCTATTGTAAACAGGCTTTGTGTATTGTCAGATCGTACCTGGGTACCTGTAGAAATATTTTTCCCAATGACAAATCCTGATAGCGGTGTACGGATTTCGTAAGTCTGCTTTTGTCCGCTTCTATTCATTTTCAGCACAGCAAGGCTTTGCTTGTTTTCTGCCATGGCTTTTTGATATTCCCCTCTAAGTTGTTCAACTTCTTTCAGGGAGGATAAACCAGATTTGTAGAGATCTTCAGATATCTCCATTTCTCTCCTGGTGTTATTCAGATTGGCCTGGGATATTACTGCATCTTTGTTAAACCCCGCGATCTCTGCACTTTGAAGAGTGGCTAACACCTGGTCTTTCCCTACGTGATCCCCCTGTTGGATTTTGATTGACTCAGTAATTCCGCTAATCATTGGGAAAATGTTTACCAGTTTATCTTCTGCCGCCTGTATTTTTCCATTGAGGTGAATAGATAATATTGTTCCATTTTGTTTTACAGTATCTGTTGCCAGGTTAGAAATAGCATATGTCGAAACATCGTTATCACGTTTCTGTGCATGATCCGCTGTTTTTCTTTTACATCCAACTATAGCTGCTATAAATGTTGTTATGATGATATATTTTTTCATTTTTAGATTGTGTTAGGGATGAAATATTTCAGTTCCTGTTACAAAATTTATTTTTTCCAATGCATTAATTCTTTGATACATCAGGTCATTCATTTGCAGAACATGAATTTTGTATGAGTCATACAAGTCCATGAATTCCAGTAATCCGATGTTTCGTTTTTCAAAGTTTTCGTGCGCTCCCTGAATTATTTCTGAGAAATCTGAGGTAAATGTGGAGTCGATTGAGTGATAAAGGCCATCGAGTTTCAGCAGCTCTTTGTAGCTTCCTGAAACTTCATTCTCCAGTTTGTTTTGTTCCACATTTAATTGTGTTTTATTTTGCTCAAGCTGTACCCTCGCCAATCTTATATTTCCCTGGTTACGTTTGAAGAAGGGTAGCTCAAATGCGACACCACCGGAAATGTACCCTAAACCATACCCCGCTTTTTTATCATAATTTAAAGAGAAATTTATATCAGGGTATTTCATGGCATTTTGCAGTTTTAGGTTGGTTGCCGCATAGGTAATGTTAGCTTTAACTATTTTCAAATCATGCCGGTTGGCCACTGCAGAATCCAGTAATTGAGGATAGTTGGTTCGCTGCAATTGGATGTTTTTAAATGGTATATCCAATGTTCTCGCCTGCAAATAAATGTTTCCATGGAATTGCCCCAGTGTTCTTAATTCCACTTCCAAATCATTTGTCTGTAATTCTAAAGCTGTTTTCTCTGATTGTAGGGAATAAAGCAGCGATTGAACGCGCAGCACTTCTTTTTTAGACATATTCCCTTTTTGATAAATTTGCTGAAAGGCCGCCAGTGTCTTTTTTAGTGCACTAATTTCTTCATTATATAATATTAAAGACTGCTGTTTGAAGTAAAGAGAATAAAAGGCGCTTCGAAGACCATATCTCAGTGTTCGCATCAGGTCATAGAATTCATTCCAGGCATTTTCTGTGCTGATTTTTGCTAATTGAATGTTTTTGTTGCGCTTACCTGCTGTTTGTATCAGTTGACTGACACCATATGTTTGTTGTGTAAGTGCATTTGTATCCCTTGTTTTACTATATAAACCGTTGGTAAAAGTAAAGTTCGGATTGGCAAACATCTTAGCTGTTATTTCTCCTGCAATAGTCCTGTCGATATTATACCGTTGTACCAATAGCTGCAGATTGCTCTTCACGAATCTATCTTCAAGTAATGGTAGTGTTATGCGAAGTGTATCTTCGCTCTGGGCTTGCGCAATAAAGCCTTTTAGTAAACAGGTTGTTAAAAACAACCACAATATTTTAGAATGCATAAATTTCGGATAGGTAATCCATTTGTATTCGGATTAAAGACACCTATACCGGAAATAAGTCCTAATTAATTATTTAAATCTTTTACTGCTCTAATGATGGTATCTACATCGATCGCGTAAAAAAAACCATTGGCATTTCCTGAAATGTTCCCCTTTACATTGGCAGGAGTTGAGGACAATACTCCTCTCCAGTCAGTTTCCTGGAAGATGTTGTATAAATAGGTACTGTATGTGTAGGAGAGGGAGAATTTATAGATTTTAAGGCTGTCGTCGGGTCTTGTATTTATTATGTATTGTTGCTGTTTTAATGGATTTAATGCATTGGGAGCCCCGAATGTATGTGAATAGTTGTATTTGTTTTTTCCATCGAATTGAGAAGGCCTCCAGCGTTGGTTCGTTGAAATAATCAACCAGCGTTGGGCCACCGATACTCCAAAAATATGTTTAGGTATTGTAACCTGGTATCCGTTGTCTTTTGATTTTACTGATAGGGGAATGTAAGAAGAGTCAACCGGAAGGACGGCTGGCATCAAATCGGTAGCCGTATAGTATTTCCCCTCATATGCTACTGTTAATTTATAAGGGTCGTTATAATTTTTATTGTTTATTATGGAGGCGGTATATACCCCTTTTCCGGGTATTTCAGTAAATACAACATCTTTACTTCCGTCATTTACAACTACTTTTGCACCGCTAACCGGTTGCGAAGGTTTACTATATAGGTCAGCAGGTTTACTAATTCTGATAAATTGATAATGTGTCAGTGAATTAATTCCCCCTTCAATGATCAGGTCATAGGTGGGTGTGCTATCATTTGCATCGTGCTTCTGACAAGATGAAAATGGTGCTATAAAAAAGATCAGTACTAATATTTGTGGTAGCTTTTTCATGCTAGAAACTGAAATTGTAGATAAATACCGGGGTTATCCCGGAAAGGTTCTGTTCATCAAAAAGGGTTGCTCCATTGAGCTGTGGATTTATCTTGTATAATAATACATTATTCCGGTTATACAGGTTATACAGGCCTATTGAGATGGTATTATTCCATACGTGCCCATTCAATTGCTTTACTGGAATATTCCATGAAATATTGATATCAAGATGGTGATATGCTGGCATCCGCTCCAGGTTACGTCCTGCATAAATTGGCACCCTGATGCCATCTTGCACGAAGTAACCGGTGGGTATTGTGGCCGGTCTGCCTGATGAATAAATAAAGTAAGAATTTAGCTGAAGCGATTTTGTTATGGGGTAACTGCCTGATAATTTAACACTATGTGGAACATCGTAGTTTGCGGCATAGGTTTTCCCGTTATTGATCTCATCAAACATTCTAAGGGTTCGTGACCATGCGTATAACGCGGTTATGCGTGCTTTGCCTATATTTTGTAAAAGCGAGAACTCTGCACCATAGGATTTGGCCCGACCTGTTTTAAGGAGATCTTCAATGAAGGGGTTGGAGATTAGTTGGGCATGGTCTACAAGTTCTAGTTGATTACCCATTTCTTTGAGGTAAATGCTTGCTGTTATGGAACCATTTTTATGGTTCCTTCTATAAAGGATAGAATACTGATCTGAAAATTGCGGCTTAATGTGTGAACTGGATGGGATCCACGTTTCCAGGGATGAAAAAGCCAGTTCATCATTCTGCAGCAATTGCAGGTACTGGTAATTCCGGTTATAGCTAAATTGCAACATGGATCGGGGGGAGATGTGGTATTGCAGTTTTAGTCGGGGCTCCAGTCTCAGGTAGGTAACATTTGCGCCATTACTGGAATCATTATCATAGTCATCATAAAGTTTATCTGCAGAGAAATTGTCGAACAAGCCTGCGCGAAGACCATAATATATATTAACCTTTGAGCATAATGGCATTTTTTGTGAGAAATAAACTGCGAATTCAGCCGCCCTTGCACGTGGTAGATTGTTGTAGGACACGTTGCTTGCTTCACCGGGGTTGAAAAGGTGAATAATTTCACTGAAGCCGAATTGAATCTGATTGCCGGGCTTCCTGTAGTAAGTGAAATCGCCTTTGAGCGAAAAATCACGGATGCCAGTTACCCAACTAGCTATACCTGCTGAGGAGTCGGGGTTTATATTCAGCATGTTTTTATAATTGCTGTAAATAGCAGAAACATTAAGAAAAAGTTTTGGGTTAAAGATATGGTTCCATCTCAATGTGCCTGTTGTGTTCCCCCATTTATTCAGGTAGTCATCATTATTTTTCACCCGGTCATGTCCAATGTAGGTAGAAAAGAATAACCGGTTATTGTTGTTGAATTTATAATTGGCTTTAAGGTTCCAGTCGTAGTAAGCTGCTCTTACGTCATATAAATCAAAATTGCCATCCAGCAAATTGGAGATGCTCCTTCTCCCTGCAATTAAAAAGGAACTTCTCTCTTTGATGATCGGACCTTCAAGTGATAACCTGGCAGAAAGCAGGCTCATACCACCATTTAACCGCAATTCCTTGTTGTTGCCCTCATCCATGTGGGTATCCAGTACCGAGGACAAACGCCCCCCGAAATTTGCCGGTATATCATCTTTGTATAGCTGGATATCTTTCAGCGCATCTGGATTAAATATAGAGTTTAACCCGAAAAGGTGGCCTGGATTATATACTACTGCCTCATCTAAAAGTAATAAATTCTGGTCTCTGCTACCTCCCCGTATAAACATACTGCTGCTTCCTTCAGTAATGGCGACTACCCCATTTTGCATTTGAATGGATTCAATTACATCTGCTTCCCCTTTAAAAAAGGGGCGTTCCCGGATCACATCCCAATGAAGTTGTAACGGACTTTCTGATTGAAAGGAATCAATACCGTTTTTGCTGGTGACTGTTACTGTTTTTAGTTCACTGATCTTTTTTTCAAGTTTGATGTTTAATACACGGTCAGATTCGTAGAAGTCGAGGGCTACAACCTTATTGGAGTATCCCATGCAACCTACCAACAGTTCATAGTTACCACCCGGCAGCGTAAGAGAATAAAAGCCATAGTTATTACTCGCGGTACCCTGGTTGACTGGTTTTACAATGATGTGTGCCCCAATAAGGTCTTCTCCGCTTTGTTTGTCCTGGATATGGCCACTGATGGTATAAGATTTTATTAGTGGAACTATAATAATTTCATCTGATACGTATTTCCATGTGTACCCGGTTTCCTGCAGGATGTCTTTCAATATTTCAGTTACGGGTGCATTAAAAAAGTTCTTATTAATATTTTTGTCGAAATCAGACCTGGATGATTCAAAGGAAATGGGTATTTCATCTTTTTCGGACAGTTGCGTCAATGCCTCACGAACAGGTATATTGAAAAATGAAATGGTGATCCTTTTATTGAGAGAGCTACGCTGGGCTAGTAGGGAATGCCCTGACAGTAAGGAGCATATAAAAAAAATAACCGCAGTTGCCTGCGGTCTCCAGTATTGCCGGATACCGATAATTTGAATGCCTTTCCGATTGGACATCTTAGTTTCCTTCTAAATATTATCTCAGTTAAGGTTATCGAGATAGTATAAAGATACTGTCTTTTTTTACGACTGCTAATTTAAGTTGAAGTGATGTGGCAACAATTTGCAGGATTTGCTCCTGGGATTTGTTGTTGAGTAAGGCTGTCAAAGTTTTAGTTTTAAATGTGCTGTCAGCAAGTATTACCCTTGTTCCATAAATCCGCCTGAGATCTTCCAGCACTATATAGAGCGGTGTTTCGACATAACGAAGCTTTTTATCCTGCCAGGATTTCAATCCGGCGGGAAGATTGGTGGTGGCTGTTATTCTTTTTGTCTTCCTGTTAAATACGCCCATTTCGTTAGCTGCTAATATCACTTTCGGGGTATTATGTATTTTTAGGATACCTGTAGGATGGTATTCCATAGAAACTGACCCTGTGCTAACTATTGTTTGAATAAACCCAGAGTCCATCTTTATATCGAAGCTGGTACCGATATCCCTGATGATGATATTTCCTGTTTCTACATTGAATTCTTTGGCTTCGTTGTGAACTACAGAAAAGAATGCTTCGCCTTTTAATAGTTTGATATATCTGTTTTTATGGTATTTATTTTTATTGAAGCTAATTGCTGAATTTTGATTTAATTGAATAGTACTGCTATCAGGGAGGATAATTTGTTTGGTTTCATTGTAAGCAGTTTCATAGACGATAACTGTACGCTGGCGAAATATGATAACTGATATCGCCAAAATAACGGCAGCAGCTATTGCTCCTGACCATAGGTACATCTGAGTTTTGGAAACAGGGGCAACCATTTTGGCCCTGGCTTTTTCCCAGGCAGCCAAACTATCTGTTTGCTGGTAAAAACGGAGTAGATCCAGTTGTCCATCTACGGATCGGAGATCGTTGTAGATATTTAGATTTTCGGCTGATGCTTTAATCCACTCTTCGAGTTCTTCGGCCTCCGTGCCTGACAGATTTTGCTCTATTTCCCCCAGAATAAGATGATAGGGTATGTGTGTGTGATAGTTTTCCATTATACTTAAAAGACCGTCAGATTAGAAAATAGTCCTAATAAATGCAAATACATTTACTAAAATAACTGTGATTATCGTTCCATTGCGAATTTTTTCATATGCTATCGTTAGTTGATTTTTAACTGTTTTTATGGAAATGTTCAGTCGATCTGCTATTTCCTGTTGTTTGCATTTCTCGAACTTACTCAGCATTATAATTTTTTTACATTGCGGAGGAAGTGTGTCCAGTATATTCTCCAGTCTTATCAGGCGTTCTTCGAGAATAGCTGCCTCGTCTTCAATTTGCATTGTGTCCTGAACATCTGCCCGATATTTTGCAAACTTACCCATTATGCCTTTTTGCTTTCGTATCGTATTTAGGCAGCGGTTTACGACACTTTTAGACAGGTATTTTCCGAGAGAGTAGGTGATATCCAACCTGGACGCATCTGTCCAGATCTTCATAAGGATATCATTTACTATCTCTTCGGCCAATTCTTCATTTCTTAAATACTGAAATGCAAGAACCAAAAGTCTTCGGTGGTGAGTGAGATATAGCTGTTCAAACGCTGCATGGTCTTTTTCGCAAATCCTGGCAAAAAGTTCATTGTCCTGATCAGACATATATAAATAGACTTTCCTTGATTAAAATAACTAATGAATTCAAAACAAATAGATCACATTAAGGTTGCTTAACAATATATTAACAAATTTTCCATCCCACTCCTTATTGTGTTTGCTCCCCTTGTTACTTATTATAGACACCCTTGTTGTCAAAAGGTCCTAAGCGTAATAAGGAATTTTCTTTGTGTTTCTTTATATAGGACCTTTTTCAAGCTACTGTGTCTTAATGGGCGGAATATACTTAAATCTCTCTATCAGGTGAATAAACTTATTAAAGCTGTATTGGCATTCTCATTAAAGAATAAATTCTTCATTTTCTTTTTGACATTTCTATTAGTATGCGGGGGGTATTATAGTTTCAGAAATACGCCTATTGATGCGTTTCCCGATGTTACCAATACTACAGTAACCATCATTACCCAGTGGCCGGGTAGAAGTGCCGAAGAAGTAGAGAAATTTATTACCAGGCCAATTGAGATGGCCCTGAATCCTGCAGAAAAGAAAATCAGTATCAGGTCATCCTCATTGTTTGGCTTGTCCGTTACAAAAGTGAGTTTTGAGGATGGTGTTGATTTTCCATTCGCCCGCATGCAGGTAGTGAACTTACTGGGAACAGCGACAATTCCGGATGGGGTAAAAGCGGTAGTGCAGCCTCCTTATGGACCAACCGGCGAGATATTTCGTTACACGTTGACAAGTGACAAGAAGTCTATAAGGGAACTCAAAACTATTCAGCAGTGGGTGGTGGAAAAGGAGATCCGTGCTGTTCCGGGGGTTGCAGATGTGAGCACATTCGGCGGACAGACGAAAACCTTTCAGGTCACCGTAGATCCTCAGAAATCTATTGAGTATGGGGTCACGCCTTTGGAGATTTTTAATGCCGTGTCGAAAAGCAATATGAACGTCGGCGGTGATGTGATTGTACAGAATGGGCAATCTTTTGTAGTCAGGGGAATAGGTCAGCTTAATAATATTAATGAGATTAAAAAGGTGATCGTGGCATTTATCGGGGGATCGCCGGTGTATATATGGAATGTAGCTGAGGTTACGGAATCTTCACTTCCGCCGCTGGGTCAGGCGGGTAGAGATTCCGATCCGGATGTTGTAGAGGGAATAGTGCTCATGCGGAAAGGACAGAACCCCAGTGAGGTAATCGCTAACCTGAAAAATACTGTATCCCGGCTGAATAGTGAGGTTTTGCCCGATGATGTGAAAATTAAGCCGTTTTATGACAGGGAAGTACTGATCCATTATGCTACAAATACAGTATTGCATAATATGTTGGAAGGGATCGTGCTGGTAACGTTGATTGTCTTTTTATTTATGGCAGATTGGCGTACAACAGTTATTGTAGCGGTGGTGATTCCTTTGGCGCTGCTATTTGCCTTTGTTTGCTTGCGGTTAAAAGGTATGCCGGCGAACCTGCTTTCAATGGGCGCTATCGATTTTGGAATTATCATTGATGGCGCAGTGGTTATGATGGAAGGGATTTTCGTTTTGCTCGATTATAAAGCAAAAGTATCCGGCATGGATAAGTTTAATAAACTGAGTAAACTCAGTCTTATTAAACGGGCCTGTCTTGTAAATGGAAAGGGTATCTTTTTTTCTAAGATGATCATTGTAGCGGCTTTGCTCCCTATTTTCAGCTTCGAGAAAGTAGAGGGAAAGATGTTCTCCCCATTGGCATGGACATTGGGTTTTGCCTTGCTGGGGGCCTTGATTTTAACCTTCACATTAGTACCCGTCATGGCCGCAGTTTTGTTAAAGAAAGAAGTGCGGGAAAAGCATACATTTTTTCTTAGTTGGATCACAAAAGTCTGCATGGCTGTATTTGATGTTTGTTTTGCCCATCCAAAGACGGCATTCTTTATTTCAATTGCAATGCTTGCAGCGGGTGTCTTTTCCTTCACCTTTGTGGGGAGTGAATTTTTGCCACAGCTGAATGAGGGGTCCATCTACATCCGTGCTACCGGTCCTTTAAGTACTTCCCTGAATGAATCCGTAGAATTATCTAATGATATCAGGAAAATAATTCTTGAATTTCCCCAGGTAAAGCAGGTCATCTCTCAAACAGGCAGACCTGATGGGGGCAGCGATCCCACCGGGTTCTATAACCAGGAATTTTTGGTAGACCTGTATCCCAAAGAAGAATGGAGTGGGGGCCTGAGTAAAGAAGACCTGATTACAAAAATGAACGAACGTTTATCCGTATTTCCAGGTGTCGATCTTAGCTTTTCACAGCCGATTTCAGATAATGTTGCCGAAGAGGTATCAGGGGTAAAGGGATCCATCGTGATCAAAACATTTGGACCTGACCTGGCGGTTATAGAAGAAAAGGAGAAGCAGATGTTAAAAATTATGCAGGGCGTGAAAGGAGTGGCTGACCTGGGTATTTTATATAACCTGGGTCAACCTGAACTGAACATTAAACTGGATCAGCAAAGGATGTCTTTACATGGCGTGTCGACTGCGGATGCTAACATGACGATTCAGCTTGCTATTGGTGGAGATGCAGCTACCCAGATCTTTGAGGGAGAGCGCAGATTTGATCTGAGGGTCCGCTACCCGGAATTGTTCCGGAATAATGTAGAAGCCATTGGAGACTTAAGGATTCCTACGATGTCGGGAAGTAAAATACCCTTGAGAGAAATAGCTGCCATTGAAAAGAATATCGGCCCAAGCATCATATACAGGGATAAAGGAATGAGATATGGGGCTATTAAATTCTCTATTCGTGGCAGGGATATGGGAAGTACGATTGCGGAGGCTCAAAAGAAGGTGAAGTCGAATGTTCAGGTAGAAAAGGGATACTCAATTCAATGGGCTGGCGATTTTGAGAACCAGCAGCGGGCTACGAAGAGGTTGCAACTGGCCGTTCCATTATCCTTGTTACTCATTTTCTTCATTCTTTTCCTCCTTTTTGGAAAAATGGGAGACGCATTGCTGGTTTTGAGTAATGTTCCGTTTGCCATAATAGGGGGTATTCTTGCGCTATTAGTTGCTCATGCAAATTTTAGTATTTCTGCCGGAATAGGATTTATTGCATTGTTTGGTATCTGCATTCAAAATGGGGTAATATTATTAACTAAGTTCAAGCATAATCTCCACGCAATGAAGTATACGGGAGAATTCGAATCATTGGGGTCCGCTTTGCGTAGTGCGGTTAAGGAACGCCTGCGTTCAGTTATTATGACAGCTTTGATGGCGGCGATCGGGTTGTTGCCCGCTGCCCTCTCCTCCGGCATTGGATCAGAAGCATCAAAACCTTTAGCGATTGTAGTGATAGGTGGCCTGATCACCAACTCCATATTCAATTTGTTTGTATTCCCGATTATTTTTTACTGGACACATAAGAGATTTGCCTTAAAGTTTGCTACTGAGATTAGGACTTTTAGTTAGAACAGTTGTCATAATATCATGAAGCCGGTAAAATGTTTGTTTTTTTTATTGATGTCCTCTTTCGTGGTTAACGGTCAAGCTAAAAAGATTAGTGGATTAATTGTCGATGCGGTTGGCGGCGAACCTATTCCGATGGTGAGTATCAGTATTTTAGGTGCTCAGCCACGGGGAGTAGGCGGTGGCCCGGATGGAACGTTTACAATCCGGTTTGATTCTCTTTCGCAAAAACTGCGGTTTTCCGCAATGGGATATAGGACCTACACTGTTTCAATCGATAGTCTGTCGGTGCTCAGGGGGCGGGTGTTCATGCAGCCGGTAACCAGTGGGCTAAGTGAAGTAACCATCACAGCCAAAAGAAGGAGTGCCAGGTACAGGAATAAAAATAACCCGGCCGTTGAGTTTATCCGGCAGGCTATCTCTCATCTTGATAGTAATAATGCCAGGAACACAGCTGGCTATAGTTTTAATGAGTATGAGAAATTGTGTATGTCATTGAGTATTGACGACGGAAAGGTAGGTTCCTCACGACTGTTGAAAAAATTCCCGTATTTAAAGACGAACATTGACTCAATATCTTATCCCGGCCGGTCACTGGTTCCTGTTTTCATAAGGGAAAAGGCCACCAGGTACAATTATAAGGAGCAGGAACTAAAAGATTCGGTGCTCCTGGGCGTGAATGAAGCACGTATTGACCTTTATCTTGATGAAGATGGCTTTGACGCTTTTATGGACAAATTATATGGGCATCCCGACCTTTATTCCCATGATATAGCGCTGGGGAACCGTCGTTTTTTGAGTCCGCTGTCACCTATGGCACCGACCTTCTACAGGTATTATATAACAGACACAATCAAAACTACCCATCCCTGGCAGTTGAAAATGAGTGTATTCCCAAGAAACAGGGAGGAGACCCTATTTAGTGGTTTTTTGTATTTCACACTGGATGGAACATATGCAATACAACATGCGGAACTCTATGTAAATGATCATGCTAATATTAACTGGGTAGAGGCTTTAAATTTAGAGCTCAGTTACAGGAAAGATAGTGCTGGTAAATATTTTTTAGCTAAAAGCAAAATGGCAGTTGGTTTGGGAATATTTGAGCAGGGGATGGGTGTATTCGGAGAAAAAACTTTTATTATTCCATCTTTGTCGGCAGGCCCGGATACGCTGGAAAGGCCGGAGCCCCTGGGGAAGAATGAACTGGCAGCATTTGCTAATGTAGATAGCCTTAAAAGATCGAGGTCTTTTCGTCGTACCATGGCATTTGGTGCTTCCCTGCTATCAGGTTATGTGGATGGCGGCTTATTTGAACTGGGCCCATTTTTTACATTTTACAGTTTCAACCCGGTTGAAGGTTCAAGAATACGTCTTGGTGGCCGTACGACAAACAGTTTCAGTAAGCGTATTTTTTTTGATGCTTATGGCGCATACGGAACAAAGGATAAGGTATTTAAATACGCCTTAACTTCCACGGTTTCACTTACCCCCAGATCCATATACGAGTTTCCGGTTCGATCCCTGTCGGTATCCAATAGTTATGACATTCAGGTGCCGGGGCAGGAATTCAGATATGTGAGTGATGACAATATTCTATTATCATTCAGACGGGGCCTTAATGATAGGATGTGGTATAACAGGAAATGGCAGATGGAATATTTTCATGAAACACGTACACACTTTTCATTTAAAGTAGGATTAAATTATCAACAGCTAACACCTACCGGGGTTTTGACCTTTAAGAATAATCAGGGAAGAGACAGGCACCTGAATACGACGGAATTGTTTACTGAACTGAGATGGGCTCCTCATGAGAATTTTTTCCAGGGTAAGCGTTATAGAAAGCCAATTAACAATGGTCATCCCATTTATACCTTACGGTTTGCTCAGGGTATAAGGACAGGGAAAGGCAGGGGATATAACTACCAGCGTTTAGTATCCTCGGTGAGTAAGCGGTTTTTCCTGTCGCAGTTTGGAAATACAGATGTTATGGTGGAGGGCGGGATAATCTTTGGAAAGGTGCCTTACCCATTACTGTTAATCCCCAGGGCTAATCAAACTTACAGTTATGAGCTTTTTTCCTATAATCTGATGTCTTATATGGAATTTGGAAGCGATCGGTACGCGGCACTTCATGTGCAACATTCCTTTAACGGCTTTTTCCTGAATAAGATTCCTTTATTTAAAAAATTGGAACTAAGAGAGATCTTTTCAATGAAAATACTTGAAGGAAATCTGAGAAGAGGTATTAAATCGTATACCGGGAAAGGGTTTTATGATTTTCCTGTGGATGAAAAAGGAAACCTGTTGATAAATGCATTGGGGAAAAAACCATATATAGAAGCCAGCGTGGGGGTATCTAACATTTTTAAAGTCCTTAGAGTGGAATGGGTGCACCGATTGACACATTTGGAACGTAAAGGAATTGACAATAATGGGATCAGGGCGAGATTACAGGTTGATTTTTAAAATAGGGGGATGTAAGGTTGAGGCAATGCTGACGCCTTAAAAGTTGATGCTGACAATAAAATAGCTCCTCCTTTTGTTATAATCCATCCACGAAACCCTAGATTGTCACAAACCAAAAGGGATCACATACATGTGATCCCTTTCTTTTGAGGTATCGAGCGGATTCGGGAGAACCTCATATGTAGTTCATTTTCAGCAACTTTAAATTAGGTCGATTTTTGGGGCGTTCTGACAAAGGATATTAAATAAAAGTGTATAGATATCCCCGGATCCTTTAATGTGTCAGCGCCATTTTTTATCCTCATTGGAGAGATCTTCAAAATTTAAATTTTGTCCGTAAAGTAACCAGGGTCTGATTGACTTATGATTCTTTATTTGTTACAAATATTTGAGTCTACTTTAATATTTATTAATAAATTACCCTGGAAAAAATCATGAAAGTATCAAAAATAAATTCGGAATTGTCTCCCGATCAGTACCATTCTTTAATAAACGAAAAAAGTGACTGTATCATATTATGCAATGATATGGATAAGTTGACCTGGTTTATTACCCGTTATACCCAGTTTTTATGTCGGAAAGGTGGGTATGAAGTTATTCCCATTTATGGCGAAACAGTTACAAATCTTAAAGACTTTTGTTATCAGGTTAATTGCAGTTTACCCTTTGGCTTCCGGGTTCGGCCAGATTTGGGAGCACTGTATGATTTGATTTTAAATTTTGAGACCGAACCTGATAATAGAGTTTTTATTTGGCATGATGCGCAGCATCAACTTAAAACAACTCCTGAATTATTTAATGATGTAACTGAGTCTCTTGTAGTCGCCGGTTTTTTAAATCGAAATGCTATGTCTACCATAAAATCAGATAATACGAGGTATAAGGTGAATCAGCGAAATATGATTGTCTTTTTCGATACAGCAGTGGAAGAACTGCTGTTTTTTTTAAATAGGGAGTATTACATCCCATCTATTGATGGTGTTTATGACAGTAAATTTGAATTCCAGATTTGTGAGATAATTTAAAATGCACCTGCCAGATTATAAGATACACCTATTTCAAGAGAAGCCTGGGGCAACCAGGTTATCTACGATTGGAGTTTATCTTAGGGCAGTTAAAAAAGAAGTGGTATCAAATGCGCAGGATTATTATTTTTTGGGGATGATGCAGCCGGATGGGGCTTTTTGATGGGTATAGGTATGGGTTTAATGGAAAGGGTCCTGATCAAAAAAATAGTACAATTCCATCAGGTTTACATCTTTCAGTGCCTGATAAATATCCTAATTTATGAAAGTAATTATAAAAGCAAACCTTATACTTATTGCGTTATGTATGTTGGTCGGCACTATAATGATATTTTTAGGTGATATAAGAATATTATTTACAGGAGAAAGTGCCATTTACTTATCTGATATATCAGACGTAAGTCGTTCATTTACCGTAATTTTTTCTTGGATATTTATGTCTGTTAGTATTAGTTATTCGGAAATTTAGTTTACGAATGGTATTAGCCATGTCGCTTTTATTGGTTTTATGGTTACTTTCCCGCATCCGTGCGCGTTTATTTTTTTCTTTCAATTGAAGAACTGGGGCAGGAACAAAAATTGTAAATCATAAATAATTATGCATAAGCCAGATTTAAAGAACACAGATTTTGCGCTAATGATTGCAGACGGTTTAACTGGATGTGTTCTCAATACTGATTTTGAGTTTTATACGGAAGAATGTAAAAAGCCAGTTTATTTTATATTCCAAGATTTATCATCACTTCGTCTTTTTATCGAGCAATTAAACGGCGTTAATGAGACTACAGTATTGTTACCGATTTTGCTGCATTATTATTTACTATTTACATTCGGCTGTTCTAACCTATTTTTAGGCTGTTATTAACCATGAAGTACGAATTGAAAGATACAACTATTCAAATATGGGAGCAAACTTTTTATTTTTAAATCCATTTTTGACTGCAGCAATTGGTTCAGGGTTGGAGTATACATCAGAAACAGGATTTAAAAATTCATTATTTGGGAAAAAGACCACTGTTCGTTGGGGCCTGGAGACTTTTGTGGGTGGGAGTTTGAATGTCGCAGCGGGAAAAGGTGCAAATGCGATGACTCCTCATCTGGGCGAGGCAACAGCAAATGCAGCCTCGTTCTTTTTGGGTAATTCCTATGGAAATATATTAATTGGTATTAATGATGAAAAAAAGACTAAAGATGATGCTAAAGAAACTCATTGAGCAGAACAATAATGAGAAAATCGTAATGGCGGTTTTTACGATGCTCTTTCTTGCTTTTGGACTCTGGATGGGAAACCAGCGAGCCAATAGGCTCTATGAAGATGGCTATTGGACAAACGGTGTCATTGTTGAACGAAGTACCGATTATAAAGGAAGATTAGCGTTTAATTATGAATTCTATGTTAATGGGAAAAAGTACGATAATCAAGCTTCAGGAATGGGAATACGCCCTGAAATGTATCGGGAGTTTATTGGTAAATCGTTGCCAGTAGTTTACAATTCAAAAGATCCATCTGAAAGTGACATGTTGTTACGTCCAATTGATTTTTCATCTCATGGAAGAGAATTGCCTGATAGTTTATTTTGGATTTTAAGTTGTGTAGAAGAATAATTGAAGGTTCTATGTGATGATTTAAAATGGGATTATTAATAATTTAAAGGTATGTCAGAGCAGCTCTGTTGTTGCAAAATTATGAAAGTCAGGTACTTTATAATTTTAGGGAACTTTTGGTATTGATCCATACTTTGGATCAAGTTGAATTCTTGGGGGGAAGAGTAAAAATTTGTTGTTTTGCAGCTCATTAAGAATTAACGGACTTGGATCAGAACTACAGACAGTTGATGGAATTTCTCCTCCCACAAGGAATTTTGGAGTATTTTGACCTGATTAAAACTACTCAATCGCCTAACGGCCTTCATATTTACCTGGAAGAAAAGATTGAACCACCTACAGCGTATAGCGATCGAAAACTCCATTCCAAGGGCTTTTTACCCGAAGTCCGGGTGCAGGATTTCCCAATCAGAGAAAACAAAGTAACGCTGGTTATCAAGCGAAGGCGCTGGGAAGATGTACAGACTAATGAGATCATCACCAGAGACTGGGATGTAGTTAGTGACGGAGCTCGTATTACCAAAGAGTTCGGTCTTTTTTTAAAAGAAACACTTGGACGAAAGCCCCGTTAGTCCAACAGTCTTAGGCCATTTCTTCCAGATTGATGGCAAGCAGTTACAGCAACAATACAAACATCATCTTAGCGATTATTCCACATGGGAGCAGCAAGAACACGCTGCTGAATGGATGCTCTTTGAGCAAAATATGGGTCGTTCTTTAAGTATTGACGAGACGGCGTTTGCGAATGGGGAACTTTATACGATCGTTACTAATAAAGAGGCTAAAGGCCGAAAGGGCTCAATCGTAGCGATGATCAAAGGAACGCAGGCAGATCAGTTGACAGAGGTGTTAAAAAGAATCCCAAAGCGATTACGCAGGATGGTTGAGGAAGTGACATTAGATATGGCAGCGAGTATGAACTCGACAGTTCAAAGATGCTTCCCTAATGCTCATCGCGTCATAGACAGATTCCATGTACAGAAGCTGGCCTTTGAAGCTGTGCAGGAGATACGTATTCATCATCGCTGGCAGGCATTAGAAGAAGAGAATGTTGCTATGGACCAGGCTAAAAGGACAGGTCATGCTTATCAACCGGAGATTTTACCTAACGGAGATAGCGTTAAACAATTACTGGCACGAAGCCGTTACCTGTTATTTAAGCACCCGGGAGCCTGGACCCGTGAACAAAGACAAAGAGCTGAATTGTTGTTCACCAGATATCCTGTGATCCATAAAGGGTATCAATTATCATTACGTTTAGGCGAAGTTTTTCGGCATTGTACGAGTAAAGAACAGGCGTTTAAAAAGCTGGCATTATGGTACAATGACGTTGAAGATGCCGGTCTACCGTCCTTTAAAACTCTTGCCAGGACTATCCAGCACCATTATCTGGGCATCCTCAATTTTTTCAACAACCGGGCCACCAATGCGTCGGCAGAATCATTTAATGCGAAGATCAAAGCGTTTAGGAATGCGATGAGAGGAGTAAGAGATGTTGAATTCTTCTTGTTTAGACTATCTAAAATTTATGCTTGACCACACAAATCCCCCAAGTTTTCAACTTGATCCCATACTTTACTCCCAAATTACCCGCAAATAAAAAAGGACCACATTACTGTGATCCCTTTTTCCAGAGGTATCGAGCGGATTCGAACCGCTGTAGGAGCTTTTGCAGAGCTCAGCCTAGCCGCTCGGCCACGATACCATTTTTTTTGTTTGCCCATCAATTATTGGGATTGCAAAAGTAGTAAATTTCTGATATTTGCCAAATATTTTTCAAACTAAATATATTTTTTTCATGGAAAATAATCGAATTGCCGAATCAGAACTGATCCTTAATAACCGCGGAGCCGTATATCATCTTGATGTAAGACCAGAGGAATTAGCCGACACTATCATTACCGTTGGCGACCCGGATAGGGTAGAGGTTGTCAGCAAACACTTTGATAAAGTAGAAGTAAGCCGCCAACACCGCGAGTTCGTAACGCATACCGGCTACATCGGAAAAAAAAGAATTACCGTCGTTTCCACCGGTATCGGTACCGATAACATCGATATCGTACTCAATGAACTGGATGCCCTGGCCAATATTGACTTCGCCTCCAGAACAATAAAAAGTCAGCTCACTGCCCTCAAAGTAATCCGCCTCGGTACCTCCGGCTCCCTCCAGGGAAGTGTGCCCGTCGATAGCTTCGTCGTTTCCTCCCACGGCCTGGGCCTGGATAACCTGCTGCCCTGGTACCAGTTTGAAAATACTGCGGCAGAAAAGGACCTTTTAGCGGCTTTTGGCAAACAAGTGGTTATTCAGCCAGGAAGTGCCAAACCAACTCTTTTTAGCGCCTCTGAGGCCCTTGCAAATCAATTTAAGGATGGATATCATACCGGTATCACCATCACCTGCCCGGGATTTTATGCACCACAAGGTCGCGCACTCAGGGGAAAGCTGTCTCATCCCGATCTTTTGGATCAACTGACCGCCTTTACAGACGGCGCACATTTCATTTCAAATTTTGAAATGGAAACTTCCGCTATTTATGGGTTGGGCAGGATCCTGGGCCACGACTGCCTCTCCATCAGCGTTATCGTTGCCAACAGGGTGAAGAAAGAATTCTCCAAAGATGGCGGCGCCGCCGTGGAAGCCCTGATTCAAAAATCACTGGGGATCATTGAGAAATTGTAACTTTTGTCAGGCCGGGGGCATGCCAGGCCCCCGGTTTCCCTATCATAGGCGCGGCCGAAGAAAAAATCGCCGCACCGTCATTCCTGCCCGGAGCCATACAATTGAAAGATACAAGCTCATAAGCAAGAAATAAATAACCCCGGGAAAGTTAAAAGGCTAATTTGCCTCCGGCGCCAGCCTAAACTGCATAACATTATTCAGCGCCACCCCAATCACAATCACCCCAATGCCTATCGCCTGTCCGCCTGTCAGGGCTTCCCCCGCAATCAGTGTACCCGCCAGCACCGCTACAATCGGGTTGATAAATGTATGTGTACTCACCATAGCCGGCGGTTTTATTGACAACAGCCAGATAAATGACAAATGCGCCAGGATCGACCCAAAAAAGATCAGGTATACCAGCGCACTCCACGAAGCCAAAGGAATAGCCCCCCAGTTAATCAGCTGCCATTCTCCTTTCATAGAAGCAATCGCCAGGCTAATCACCCCACCAATAAACAACTGCTGCGATACATTCATCAGCAAAGAAGCCTTCGTCGGTTTCTTCGAATGAAATGCCCCCAGTACCCATACAATCGTTCCAAAAATCATCACCATAAACCCAACCATTCTGCCATGATCCATGCCTGCCTGCACTGCCAGGCTATCCTTGAAAAAAATAAGCAAGCCAGCAAAACCAATAATAATCCCCAACACTGAAAGCCTGTTGGCAAAATAATATTTCCAGCTTTTTTTATCGATCAGCATAAACCAGAACGGTTCCAGTGCTGCCACAATCGCCGCTTCCGTAGAGGTAATGTATTGCTCCGCATAGGTCAGACTACCTATACCCATGGTAAGAATCAGCACACCGGAAATACTGTTCTGCTTCCAGGTATCCAGGTGTACCGGACGTTCCCCCTTGTACATCAGCCATGACAATAATAATACCCCCGCGGTAGTAAATCGGAGTCCTAATAAAATAAATGGAGGGAAACCCTTAAGCGCATACGAAATGCCCAAAAATGTTGTACCCCAGATAATGTAAATGCATAAGAATGCGGAGATTTCTTTCAGTTTCATGAAAAAGAGAAAATAGATATCCCTTGCAGGATGTAGATAAAAAAATAAAAGCGAGTGTAGATATGAATAGATCAGAACATCAGTAACCGGGTAGTTACATCTGGTGTCTTAAAACGGCTGTTCTGAATGCAAATTTCATGTTGGACTTATTAGGAGAATTGCCGCAAAGGTAGGGGCTGATATTGATAAATGCAAATAGAAAAAACTAATACGCTGATAATCAAATAATAGCATCACTGACCCTTATCAACACCCGGATTGAGGAGCATCATTCCCCGACATCCTTATGCATGCTAACTTACATACCGTAAACCCTTACAATCATGAAAAAGTACATCAAAGCAATCTCCTTTATTGCATGTCTGACAATAATTGGGAATACTGTCAACTTCTTATTAACTAAAACTGGGAAAGGTCGTAAAGTCGCTGCCGGTTACAAATCGATGCAGTGCCTCGACATTTTTGAATAACCTGATTTGAATATCAATAATGATTGATTGATTCCCCGTGAAGATGTGATGGTCATTATTGTTTCCGGAGCCAAATCTGTGGTACTTTGAATTGCTAAAATGCTTCGATTGAAGTTCATACAGCATTTTGTTCCAAAGGTAATCAGTGGGTGGATTTCTCTACCCACTCTTTTTTATCTTTGCGTATGATACAGCAGTTATTAGCCATCGCCACCGAAGCCGCCTATGCCGCCGGTAAGGTAATATTAGAAGTGTACGGATCCGATACATTCGACACACAGCAAAAGGCAGATGAATCTCCCGTAACTGCTGCCGATAAAGCCGCTCATGCTGTTATCACTTATTATCTAACCCCTACCAACATTCCCATCTTATCAGAAGAGGCAACACACCCGGATTACAGCATCCGAACCCAATGGGAATATTTCTGGCTGGTAGATCCCCTGGATGGCACAAAAGAATTCATCAGTAAAAATGGAGAGTTCACCGTCAATATTGCACTGATCCATAAAAATAAACCTATTGCCGGTGTTGTGTATGCCCCCGTATTGGGAGACCTATATTATGGTAGTGAGGAAACCGGTGTCTATAAGAACAATCATTTGATCACACCTTTAGAAAAACGTCGCAGCCTGCAGGAGTTATTAGATAGCAGCAACATCACCATCATCGCTTCCCGCTCACATTTATCTGCCGAAACCAAAGACTTCATCGCTCAATTTTCCAATGTTCGCCTGACTTCCATGGGTAGCTCACTCAAGTTTATGCTCCTCCTCGAAGGAAAAGCTGATTTATATCCACGCTTGTTCCCAACAATGGAATGGGATACTGCCGCTGCACATGCGATATTAAATGCAGCTAATCGGGGCATATATCATACAAATGTCAAAGATGAACTCACTTATAACAAGGCGAATCTTGCAAATCCCTATTTTCTGTCATATTAATTCTATTAGCTGATATTTATCATAGATTGTTATTTCCTAAGTGGTTGACAGCAGTCAATTAATAGGTCTGCGATTGTGCGTAGATTTGAGTGAACTCAAAAAAAATCCACAGCTGTATGTCTACTATTCTTGTTATCGAAGATAACACTGCTGTTCGGGAGGAGATTGTTGAAATACTTGGGCTGGCAAATTACACGGTACTAGAGGCAGTTGACGGTAAAGAGGGGATATTGCTTGCTGAAGAAAAACATCCTGACCTTATTATTTGCGACCTGACACTCCCCATCTTAGATGGCTTTGTCGTCCTCCAGGTACTTAATAATAATAAGGAGACCAGTAGTATCCCGTTCATCTTTCTGACCTCGCGATCCGACCGTGCGGAGGTTCGGAGAGGCATGGACCTTGGTGCAGATGACTATATCACCAAGCCCTTTGAATCTTCGGAACTGTTAAACTCGATAGAATGCAGACTCAAAAAATCTGCTGTGAAAAAGGGTAATCTCTTGCTGGACGATCCATTGATGGATCTCATCAAGAACCGGAATATCCGTTATTACAAAAACAAACAACTCATTTACCAGGAGGGTAATCATCCTTCTTGCCTGTTCTATATCCTGAAAGGCAAGGTCAAGACATTTAAAGTTTGCGAAGATGGCCGCGAACTGATCACCGCATTATATAATGAAGGCTTTCTCGGACACGTTGCCCTCATCAACAAAACATGTTACCACGAAAGTGCGGAAGCAGTTGATGACGTAGAACTAGCCGTGATTCCTAATGCAGACTTCGACCGCGTAGTGGCCGAAAACAATTATGCCCAGAGTCAGCTTATTAAAATTCTTGCACAGAACGTAGACGATAAGGAAGGACAATTATTGAAAGTAGCGTATGATTCACTAAGAAAAAAGACCGCTGACACGCTACTGGCAGTGAATAAAAAATATAATAACGAAGGCATTCGCATCAGCAGAAGTAATCTTGCCGCACTGGCAGGCGTGGCCAAAGAGTCATTTGCCCGCACCTTGTCAGATTTCAGAGACGAACAACTGATTGATATCAAGAAAGGAGTCATTTTTATTCTGGACGTAGACAAACTAAGCAGAGTCATTTACTAAGTTGATGGCGGTCATAATTTTTGCCGCTTGTTTTATTGAAATTGAAGGCGTTCCCCAATTTGTTCATTTCTTAATTCAGAGCCATGAGAAAAGTAATCGTTGCCTTTGATGGCACACATTATTCTAATGGAGCATTTGGATTGGCTAAAAGATTGAATGAAAGTGAAAAGATCCTATTGGTTGGCGCCTTCTTACCTGAACTCGATTTTTCAGGTTTAGGGTATGTATTCGGAGGCGGAGGTCTCTATGTTCCATTGCAGATTGAAATTGATGAAGACAAAGTAGATGAAAATATTCAACGGTTCGAAGATGAGTGTGTCAGGAATAATATTGAATTCCGCATACACAAAGATCATTCGCCGTATGCCATTTCGAAATTACAGAAAGAAAGCAGGTTCGCAGATCTCATGATCCTGGGTAGCCAGAAGTTTTACGAGAACCTGCGACTGGAAGTTCCCAGCGAATACCTGCGCGACATCCTGCATGATACAGAATGTCCCGTCATCGTGGCGCCGGAAAAATTCGACTATCCGGAAAATGTCATACTTGCGTATGATGGCACCCGCTCATCGGTATTCGCCATCAAAATGTTTTCCTACCTCTTCAGCGATCTTTGTGATTGCAGTACCACACTGGTGTATGCTACGCCAAAACACCAGCCGGAAATGCCGGACGAAGATTACATGAAAGAGCTGGCCTGCCGGCATTTCAGGGATCTCACTTTTTTGCAACTGGAACAACAGGAGATGAGTGTTTTCCTGCAAGAGATCTCCAAACCCATGCTGGTTACAGGAGCCTTCGGGCGTTCGGGTTTGTCTAACTTATTTAAGAGAAGTTTTTGCACCAGTTATATGTCAGAATACAGGTATCCTGTATTTATTGCGCATAAATAAAGCGTTATTTAAATTCCAAGGTTATGAAAAAGATAGTGGCTGTTTTCGACGGGTCCAAATTTAGTGATAGTACCCTCCAATATGCAATCAGAATGGGGTTGCAACATAATGCGACCATTACAGGCGTGTTTTCTGAAAAGATGGAATTCGCCTATGCCGGTGGGGGAGGACGCAGAACAATAGATGGATCTATGCAATTTGAACATGCCTGTCAGCACGCAGGCATTCATTACAACATCCGCCGCGGCAGCGATGCTGTTACCCAGAGTGTCCTGAAAGAAAGCAGGTATGCCGATATGCTCCTGATTGATGCCAGCGAAACAATGAACCCTTTCACTGAAGAATCACCTACTCCCTTTGTTAAAGATATCCTGGCAAATGCAAAATGCCCGGTATTATTGTTACCCAGACATTTTACCGATGTACGGAAGATCTGCTGGTTGTACGACGGTTCCCCTGTTTCGATCTTCGCTTTCAAAATGTTTTCTTATATCCTGCCAGTGTTCAATGCACTGCCGCTGAACGTAGTGACCGTTCAGACACCAAACCATACCCAGGAATTGCCCTACGAAGGAATGGTAAAAGAACTGATAGATATGCATGCCCCCCAGGCACATTTCGTACCGCTAAAAGGGCAACCCGAAGTGGAAATAGCCCATTACCTGAAAGAACAGGCAGCTGAAAGCCTGGTCATTTTAGGCGCCTACCAGCGCAATGCCCTATCCATGCTTTTCAGACCTAGTATGGCAGATGTACTGGTAAAAGAACAACAATGGCCATTATTTATAGCACATAACAAATAAAATACATGTAACATAATCGTGTTATTGAAGAGCTTATTAATATAGTTAGCTTTGCAAACTTGTCTGAGCCTGTTGAATTTGAATACCATAGGGACCACAGTTTCGTAATATTTTAACTACATGAAGAGAGCTCTTCTCCTACTTACATCTGTCATTTTCAGTGTTTTAACTATTTTTGCCCAAACCCCTGATGCCAACGGGCGGTTTTATGTTAAAAAGGGTTCGTCGGGAACTGGCGACAGTTGGTCGAACGCCCTGGGTGAACTATCGACAGCTTTGTTATATGCCAATAGTTTAAGAGGCACAGTCAAAGAAATCTGGGTGGCAGGGGGAACCTATGCGCCAGCCTATTCGCCTGACTGGTCCAGTACCGATTCCCATAACTACACCTTTAAGTTAGTACCTGACGTAAGTATCTATGGCGGTTTTGCCGGCACAGAAACCACACTTGCTGACCGGAACCTCTCCATCACCGCCAATACCACCATCCTTACCGGTGAAATCGGAGATGGTAACTACGCCTATCACGTCGTCCTCGGTGTGGATGATATCGGCAAGCCTACCCTGGATGGCCTGACCATCACCAGGGGAATGGCCACAGGACCGGATTACATGACGGTAGATAATGTGTGGGTCTGGAATACCTACGGCGGCGGCATCTACATGGTGGGTAGCTGCGGACCTGTATTGTCTAACCTGGTCGTTACAAGAAATTCCTCCGCTAGCTATGGCGCGGGCATTGCTGCGATTTTTAATACCTCCACCAATAAACAATACCAGCTTGTTAATTCCAGTATTACCTACAATACCAGTAACGGCGCCGGAGGCGGGATCGCTAACTACAACTCCAGTCCTACGGTCCTGAAGAACTTAGCAATTAAATTTAATAACGCCTCCGTTGGGGCTGCGATCTATAACATTTCTTCAAGTGTTACTTTTGAATCGGTACGCATAAAAGGGAATACTGCCTCGTCCATTGGGAGTGCCCTGAACGGCAGTTCCGGTACCATCACTTTTAAAGGATGTGAAGTGACCGGCAACAAAGGCTCCGGTTATTGCCTCTACGGCGAAAAACTCTCCTTAATAAATACAACGGTTGCCTCGAACAACACAAATGCTGCGGTTCTTTTTGGTTACACTTCCAGTTCTATTAATAATAGCGTGATCTACGGTAACCAAACCGGGATCACAGGTACATACACCGCCAACAACTCATTGATCCAGGGCGTGGCCGCAAATCCTGCCAACAAAGTCCTGGACGGCGCTACAAACCCTGGTTTTACTACTGCAGATGTTCTTTCCGATGCACCTGCCGATTTCGGAGATTACCAACTCATTAACACCAGCCCCCTGATCAATGCCGGAAATAATAGCTATTACGCCGGCCTAAGCGCTTCCACTACCGATATTAAGAACGATGCCCGTGTATATAGTTACAACGATGGCGGTACCATCGATATCGGTGCAAATGAATACCAGGGGAAATTCTCACAGACGATTACCGCTCTCGATTTTGTTAAAACATACGGTGATGCAGATTTTGATCCGGGTGCTACCGCCAGTTCAGGGCTGCAGGTAAGTTACTCATCCTCCGATAATAGTATTGCAGCCATCGTTGGAGGTAAAATCAGTATCAAAAAAACAGGCACAGTGACCATCACCGCTTCACAGGCCGGTAATGGAGATTATTATCCTGCACCTGACATTACTTTTACTGTAAGAATTGTAAAAGCAAACCTGGTCCTAAAGGTAGCCAATATCAGTAAAACCTATGATGGTACGTATTTCCATGGAGGTAGTATAGAATCAGCAACCGGGTTCGCCTATACAGATGGCATCGCCAACCTGGATGGCATTGCTAATTATTCCGGATCATCCCAGGGTGCAACTAATGTTGGCAGTTATGATATAAATTTAGGTGGATACACCTCCACTAACTATAACATCTTTTTCACTGCCGGTACACTCACGATTACAAAGGCTCCACTCTCTGTCACCGCTGTTGATGATGCTAAAACCTACAATGGCTTAGCTTATACCGGAGGTAATGGCGTAAACTACAGTGGTTTCGTTAATAGCGAAAATGCCACCCTGCTAAGCGGTACACTTGCTTATGGAGGCAATGCACAGGGTGCAACAGCCGCAGGTACTTACACCATTACGCCATCAGGCCTCAGCGCTTCCAACTATGCTCTTACTTATATTGATGGTGCGTTAGTAATTGGCAAAGCTGCTTTGACTGTAACAGCAGCAGATGATTCTAAAACTTACGACGGCGGTTCTTACACCGGCGGTAAGGGCATCAGCTATGCAGGTTTTGTAAACAATGAGGATGTTAGCGTGCTAAGTGGAGTAGTGGCATATAGTGGTACCTCCCAGGGTGCCGTAAATGCAGGTACATACTCAATCACCCCTTCTGGCCTCTCTGCCGCCAACTATGCCATTACTTATGTAAATGGAGCCCTGGAAATTGGCAAAGCCGCTTTGACCCTGACTGCGAAAGATGATACTAAATCCTACAATGGGCTGTCCTATGCTGGTGGCAATGGTATTAATTATACTGGTTTTGTAAATAGCGAGGATGCCTCCCTGCTAAGTGGTACCCTGATCTATACCGGGAATTCTCAGGGAGCAGTGAATGCAGGTAATTACGTCATCACACCATCCGGTCTCAGTGCTGCTAACTATTCCATTACTTATGCAAACGGTAACCTGGCAATAAGCAAAGCCGCTTTAACCGTGACCGCAGCAGATGCCACTACCACCTACAATGGTCTTGCCTATACCGGGGGAAATGGCGTAAATTATACTGGTTTTGTAAATAATGAAACATCGGCTACCCTTACGGGTACACTTGCCTACTCCGGCAACTCCCAGGGTGCTGTAAACGCTGGTAATTATATCATCACCCCATCCGGTTTAAGCGCAGCAAATTACGATCTTAGCTATACCAATGCTACCCTTACCATTACAAAGGCGCCATTGACAGTAATCGCTAATAATGATAACAAAGTCTATGACGGTACTCCCTACACCGGTGGGAATGGCATCAGCTATACAGGTTTTGTCAACAACGAAACCCAGGCCATCCTGGCTGGTACCCTTGCATATACAGGCACTTCACAGGGCGCTGTAAATGCAACTACCTATACCATTACCCCATCCGGTTTAAGTGCCGTAAATTATAATCTTACCTATACCAATGGTACCTTAACGATTACAAAGGCACCATTGACAGTAAGCGCCAATAACGACAGCAAAGTCTATAACGGAGCTTCCTACAGCGGCGGCAATGGCGTGAGCTATACCGGCTTTGTCAATAATGAAACCGCCGCCAGCCTGACGGGCACCCTTGCATATACCGGTACCTCCCAGGGCGCTACAAATGTCGGCTCCTATACAATTACGCCCTCCGGTCTGCTGTCACAAAACTATAGCCTCAGCTATGTGGATGGTACATTGTCCATCTCCAAAGCCAGCCTGACTGTCACCGCTAATAATGACGCCAAAGTCTACGATGCCAATTTATATGCAGGTGGCAATGGCGTAACCTATACAGGCTTTGTCAATAATGAAACTGCCAGCGTACTTTCCGGTAGTGTTGTGTACGGCGGCAGCTCACAGGGAGCCATGAACGCCAGTACCTACACCATTAGCCCTTCCGGTCTAATCGCGGCCAACTACTCTATCACTTATAGTGATGGCACCCTGACCATCACAAAGGCGCCCCTTACCATCATTGCCAGCGACGATACCAAAACCTATAATGGTATAGGCTACACCGGTGGCAAAGGCCTGGTCTATGTGGGCTTTACCGGTGCAGATAATGCCTCTGTGCTCACAGGCCCCGTCTTATTTGGAGGTACCTCACAAGGCGCTGTCAATACAGGTACGTACACCATCGTTCCTTCAGGCAGAACCTCACTGAACTATGACATTACCTTCGTAGCCGGTACATTGACTATTTCCAAAGCACCCTTGACTATCACAGCCGTGGATGCTGCCAAAACCTACGATGGCCTGTCATACACAGGTGGCAATGGTGTTACCTATACAGGATTTGTCAACAATGAAAATGCTACAGCTTTAAGCGGCAACATCACCTACAACGGTACATCGCAAGGAGCTACAACTGTAGGCACCTACGTCCTTACTCCATCCGGCATAAATGCAGCTAACTATACTATCACCTTTGTAAATGGCTCACTGTCCATCTCAAAAGCAACACTAACCGTTACCGCCATGGACGATGTTAAAACATACAATGGGAATGCATACACAGGTGGAAACGGTGTTACCTATACAGGATTTGTCAACAATGACAATGCAACGGCCCTAAGCGGTAATATCACCTACAGCGGTAGCTCCCAGGGCGCTATCAATGCAGGTACCTATACAATTATACCAGCCGGCTTAACAACCGCCAACTATGCTATAACATATGTAAATGGTACCCTGTCTGTATCAAAAGCCCTCGTTACCATCACCGCCAATGATGCTGCCCGTTGTTATAATACGGCAGATCCATCATTTAGCCTCAGCTATAATGGTTTTATCAGTGGGGAAGATGCAGCTGTATTAAACACCACACCTGTTATCAGCAGCAATGCATCACCAACTGCTGCAGCCGGCATTTACACGCTGACAGCCGCCGGCGCAACAGCCGATAATTACACCTTTAACTACATAAACGGTACGCTCACCATTTATGCATTACCAGTAGTTTCCATTACCACACCAAATGGCGCCGTGCTTTGTGGAGATAACAGTACCCTCACCCTGACGACCAGCGGTGCCAGCACCTATACCTGGTCAAACGGGCAAAGTGGCGATGCCATCACTGTAAACACCACCGGCACCTATTCCCTTACGGCAACCGATGCCCGTGGCTGTACCGCGCCTGCTGAAAATACAGTAACAATTACAACAGCCACATTGCCGGTGCCCGCATTTACTTACGATACCTATTGCGCCGGCACCCCGGTGAACTTTACCAATACAGGTAGTGGAAATGCCACCTATACCTGGACCAGCAGCGATGGGCAATCCAGTAACGAAACGTCTCCAGCTATCACTTTTAAGCAGGGGGGAACCTACACGGTAACACTTACCGCGCTTATTGCAGAATGCCCTGCATACCCGGTATCTGTTTCCCAGGATATAGCCATCGTAAATGCAACGCCCAATACCCGCTTAGCAGATGTAACAACCGCTGCCGGCGTACCGGTTCTGTTAACTGCAAGGGAAATAAGTGGCGCTACCTACGGATGGTTGCCTGTCACCGGCTTATCAGCTACAGATAGCTATCACCCAGTGGCAACACTCACACAAAGTCAGCGCTATTATATCAGTATGGCCTTTGAATCAGGTTGTATCACCACCGATACCCTGGTAGTAAACGTATCAGGTAGCAGGAATTTCGTGGTGGCAAATGCCTTCACTCCCAATAATGATGGCGTGAATGATGTATTGCATGTCGGGCTTCGTGGATTAGCCAGCCTTGAGTTTTTTGATATCTATGACAGGTGGGGAACCCGGGTATTCAGAACAACGAATACAGCAACCGGATGGGAGGGACTGAGATGTGATGTTGGCACCTATACCTGGGTAGCCCAGGGGCGGGATTATAAAGGACAATTAGTCAATCAGACCGGAACAGTCATATTGATCAGGTAAAAAGAAAGAGGGCTGTATCTACCAGAGATACAGCCCTTCTCTTTACTTCAACAACCACATCACACTACTTGGATTATCATCACCTTCTCTTTACTTCAACAACCACATCGCACTACTTGGATTATCATCACCATTAAACTGATCTGCCAATGCCTTTGTAATATTAGCCGCATTGTAATCCAGTTCCTTCTGTGGATACATCCACCTCAAAGGAAATGAAGATGCAGGTGTATTCAGATTCGTACTCGTATTCAGGGTAAACACAGGATAACCTGTACGCCTGTTCTCATACCACGCATTGTAATCTGAATTCTGGAAGAAACCCGCAATATATTTCTGCGTAATGATCTGTTTGATCTGGTTCTCTGTAGTACCTGTCAGCGCTACAGTAGCAGGAAATGCATCGATATATGCCGCATCCAGTGCCATACCATGTGCATAGGAAGCTGGTGCATAGTTAGCAATGAAATTCATATGCCCCTTGATCCCGTTTGCATAATAAGTCTGCGCATCAGTACCGGAAATCCATCCTCGAACAGTAGCTTCCGCCAGTATAAACTGGATATCCCAGTAGTTCAGCAAACCAACAGGTTCCGCATTATACATTTGTTCGTAACGCTTATTCACCCGGCAAGCTTTCCCCGCATTGTTATTGGTAACGATTTTACCCAATTCATCCGCCGGATCAATACCCAGGTAAGCATTGTAATCTGCGGCACTCAAACCCGCTGTAATCTGTGCTGGTGAAGGCTCTGCCATATAGAATACACGTTTGTCTCCACTCGCCTTCATCGGGTCCAGCAGGTAACTGGAAAGCACCGGGTAATCCAGGAATGAGTTCAGCTGTGCTGCGGTATTACTCCATGGGTAAGCATAACCCGCAGATGCTGTATAGGTCACCGCGAAGTTATCTTTGAAATCCCTCATCAGCGGACGCGCTGCCACTGTCTTAAATTTATTGATCACATTCAGATCCGCATCACCTGTCTTCTTAGATAAATTGATCAGTACATACAGCTGGAAACTATTCGCCAGTCTTCTCCACTTATCTACATTGCCACTGTAAATGAAATCACCAGAGAAGTTCACCCCATTTGTCAGCAGTGAATCTGCCTGGTCCAGTTCTCTTAAGATTCCCTGGAACACTTCTTTCTGGGTATCATATTTCGCCTGGATAACGCCTGTAGAACCCTGTATTGCCTCGGAATAAGGAATATCACCTACCTGCATCGTGGTCTGGAAAAACTGCCATGCACGGATGAAATGTCCAAAACCATCATAGGTATTTTTCAGGTCTGCAGACGTGGCATTTTTAATCATCGGCGCCACATCGCGCAGCACCAGTAATCTCCCAAAATCCACCCTTACCATTTTGTTATACTGGTAATCACTCACCTTCTCCGTCCAGCCAATATATTTCCCCAAAGTATAGGGCTGACGGAAATTGTTATTAAAGGAAATATCACTGGATGTAACCGAAGAAAGAATATTCGTGGCCAACCATTCTGAAGAAGCGGAAGTCGCCTTATCAGGATTGGTGTTAATATCGTCGAACTTTTTGGTACAGCTGCTGAAACCAATAGCAAGCGCAGCTATGATAGATATATGCTTAGTCATGTTATTATAATTTTAGAAGCCAACCTTAACGTTAACACCCACCATACGTTGCGCAGGCGCATTCATATTTTCTGTGTCAACATCCGGATCTGAGTATTTAAATTTGGTGAACAGGAACAGGTTCTGTCCGGTCAGTGCCAGGGAAGCATTCTTGATTCCTGATTTGCCAAACCATGTCTGCGGCACCATATACGCCAGTGAAATCTCACGCACCTTTACAAAGCTTTTGTTCATCACGCCATATTCGTAAGAGTTACCCCATTTGCGTGCATAAGCCTGGTAACTTACAGGCACGTCATTTGGCGCATAAGTACGGGTATCGCTGGTGATCTGTCCGTTGTTGTTATAGGTGGCTGAACCGCTTACTACTTTTACACCATTACCTACATAGTTCTTCTGACCATTCACGACTTCATCATACCTGTGAACATTGTCGGTTTCCGGGTTGGAGCCTGTATCAAACATCTTGGAATAGATATAATCATACATCTTACCACCGATACGACCATCAATGCTGATGCCCAGTGTCCAGTGACCATACACGAAGTTGTTGATAAAACCGAATACAAAATTAGGATCGGTATAACCATACTGTTGTGTATAGCTGCTCAGCATAGGCAAACCAGCCTGGTGGATCACGTTACCCTGCGGATCTCTAAGTGCTTTCTCTGTTAATGCTAATACATCCTTACGGCCGCCTTTCTTCGTCCACAGGTTCTTGGCAGAATAAACCGGATCGATGTCTACAAAATACCTGTTTTGTGTAGAGAAGTTCACCATAGAATTCCACATGAACTTACCTTTCTTCATCACCGTACCATCCATGGTGATTTCCACACCACGACGTGCGTAAGTCTCCTTTGTATTGATCAGGGTAGTTGCATAACCTGATGACGGAGCAAGTGTTTGTGAGATCTGGTTGTTGTAATAGAGCTTGGTAAAATAAGCTACATCCACATGCAGGCGTTTGTTAAACAGGTACGCAGCAGTACCAAATTCCCAGGTCCTGGTAGTAGTAGGCAACAGGTTGCTGCCAGACAGGTTATCTGGTGTAGTCGCACTCAGTGTACCCCAGCTGTTATTGATCGTATAGGCCAGGTTGTTAGCATACACATCCAGCGGTGTTTTGGTCATTGTCCATGAAGCCCTGAGTTTCCACAGATCCAGCCATTTCGGCATTTTGAGGAACTCAGACATCAGCACACTCGTAGCAACAGAAGGGTAGAAGTAAGAACGTGCATTTGATGCCTGTGTAGAGCTCCAGTCATTTCTGCCAGTGATATCCAGGAATACAGCACTGTTCCAGGAAAGGGTAGCTTTCGCGTACACAGAGTTGGTTTGCTTGGCCCAGGTACCATAGTTATTGATAATACCATCTACACCCGCAGTAGTACTAGGCACTGCGTTAGCCAGGGAATACCAGCCCGGAACGGCCAGGCCATTTCTTGTCTTGGCACCCTGTTCTCTTTGTTTGTAATAGAAAATACTGGCACCACCCAGGGCGTCGAAATTCCATTTGCTTACCTGCTTATTATAAGTCAGCAACAGGTCACTGTTAATACTGTTACCCCAGCTTTGGTTCTGGCCATATAAACCTTTACCACTCCAGTCAAACCCAAAAGTATTGCCGATGGTGATACCGCGGGTAGAGTTGATCCCTGCAGGATTCCTCACAACATCTTCGTTCTTGTAATAGTCATAACCATTTCTGAACATGAGCTTCAGGTCCCTTGTGAAATTGTAAGTCATAGACAGACTTGCATTCATCTTATTCTGTTCAGTACTTCTCAGTTTCTCATAAGCAATCAGGTAAGGGTTATCATACCAGGAAGTGTACAGCCAGTTTTGTTTCTGGTTAGGCGTCACCCAGTAATCTTTATACTGGCGGATGTCATAATCCGGGCCGGTCCACATTAAGATCTGGTAGATGTAACCTTGCTGGTTGTAAGCACTACCCCAGAGTTGCGGAGCCGTAGTACGGGTATATCCCATGTGGCTTTCGAGGGTGAATTTGTCACCTGCTTTCAGTTCGCCGCTCATGGTATAATTAATAATGTTGAGTTTCTGGTTAGGGAACTGACCTTTATTATAGATGTGGTTCAGACCCGCCCTGAAAAAACCATTCTTGCTACCCCTGGTCACACTGATACTATTGTTGGTAATAGCGCCGGTTTGCATAAAGTTTTGCAGGTTGTTCTTACCGCTGGATACCAGGGGCATGCTTTCATTCTGCTTGGTAACAGGATTCCATTGGGTAGCAGTCTGGCCGATGTCCAGTTTTGGACCCCATACATAGTCCGTAGCAATCTTACCATCCAGTCCATGACCATAGGAAGATTGTACTTTCGGCAGGGCCAGGTAACCCAGGTTAAACATCTCGTTACTGTTTACATCAACGCTCAGGCTCTCTTCCTTACTGCGTTTGGTAGTGATCATCACCGCACCTGCTGCACCACGGGAACCGTATAATGCCGCAGCGGTAGGGCCTTTCAGCATGTTGATGCTTTCAATGTCGTCAGTAGGAATATCACGCATGGTCATATTACCATAGGGTACCCCGTCAATTACCAGCAGGGGAGTTTCACCACGCATTTCCAGTGTGGGCGTACCATTGAACTCGGTAGAGTTCTTTACATTCAAACCGGAAACGTGCCCTGTCAGGGATGTTCCCAGATCCACACCTTTTACGGTTTGCAGGGTATTGCCCTTTACAGATTGTACCGCATAACCCAATGCTTTTTCATCCCGCTTTACACCCAGTGCAGTTACCACTACTTCGCCCAGTTGTTTGTTGGACCCCTCCAGTTTAATGTCAATATTACTGCGTTCTGCCACAGCCTCTTCACGGGTGGCGAAGCCTATCATGGAAAAAACCAGGGTTGCCTCAGGGTTTGCTACAGTGATAGCATAAGTACCATCAGGTTTGGTCATTGTACCATTGTTGGTGCCTTTTTCCATCACGGTTACATTCGGCACCGGCTGGGCGCCATCAGTTACAATCCCGTTTACTTTTACTTTCTGGATCACAGGCGCCACCTGCTTTTCAGCTTCATCAGCTTTTTTAACAGGCGCCTGGTATTCTCCAACCCTGTCCTTTTCTACAATAGTGTAATAGTTTGGTTTTACGTACAGAAATACAAGATCGTTCGGATACAGGATCCCTTTCAAGACGTCTTCCAGCTTCTTTCCCCCAAAGTTGCTGATGTTGTAGGTAGTAGTTTTCTTCTTTAATACCTGCGGATCATATACAAAATCTGTTTTGTACTCGCGGGTGATTGCTTTCAAGGCATCAATTACAGGGACAGCTTTTTGTGCATACGTCTGACCAGCTACAGTCAGCAACAGTACCACAAGTAACCGCTTAAAATAGCGCAGCGTCATAGTTGTCGTTTTTTTCGTTTAGATAAAGTGGAATTACTCCTTTTGCAGATGAAGTGTTGGCGATTGAAAAAATTACCCCACGCTTAGCTAACTTTTTCGCTGCATTAACGAGTGTACAAAATACACGTATTGTTTTTTCCGTACCCATAAACCTGCGCAAGGTAGTGAGAATCAGAATATTGTAGGTGTAAAATTTATTTTACCTGCAAAGCCCGGTAACAATTACTTAACATTACAAGCTATCTTTAAAGTGGGGGGTATTTATTTTTTGATAATTTTGTGCCCTTATTCCACAATCACTTTATCTCTTATCTGATGGACAATCCGGTTTTCAAACATATTCAGAATGGCGACATCGACGCCTACTCCGGGTTGTACAAAGAATACTACAAGCGGTTCTATAACTATGGCAGGAAATTCACCACGCATACATTCCTGATCGAAGACAGTATCCAGGAAGTTTTCCTCGACCTCTGGAAAAGAAGGGATAAGTTATCGCATGTAGATTCACCCAATTATTACCTGTACTCCTCCTTCCGTTATGTACTTATCCGGAAAATCAGGCAGCATGAAAAAATGGTCTTTAACCAGTCGGAAGAAGAGAACTTCGAATTTTCTGCGGAGCATGTGGTCGTTAACAGCGAACTAAGCGAGGAACTGCAGATAAAACTACAAAAAGCAATTAAAACACTGACAGGCCGGCAACTGGAAGCCATCTTCCTCATGTACTACGAAGACCTGTCTTATAAAGAAGTGGCATCTATTCTTAATATATCAGTTAAAGCAACTTATAAGATCATGGCAAGGAGCCTCTTAGCATTAAAAGAGAAGTTTACCATCTTATATGTATTATTTTTTGTTTAAATTTTTTTTAACTGCTTGGGGTAAAATCGGCGCTCCCTTGTACTATACATATTAGAATGAATAAAGAAGCCATATCAAAAAGATATATGCACTTTAAGGAAAGCGATTTCCTTACGGATTCCTATTTCCTGGAATGGGTGTATAGACCCTCAAAAGAACTGGAAGCGTATTGGCAGGAAGTAATCACCACTGTGCCTCAGCAGCGGGAAAATATTGCCAATGCCCGCCTGTACCTGCAAAGTACAGCGTTTGTCACCCACACGCCAACGGACGAAACTATTGATGCCAGTTGGGAAAGACATTTGGATAACATACAGCAGTTAACGGAAACCAAACCAGTTTTGCGCCGGGTTCTGCTCAGGGTAGCTGCGGTACTGACCGGTATCCTGATCATTGCCGGCGCCTGGTTTATGCTGCACTCCCGCGGGGAAGACCAGATGGTAGCCAGTACAGGATTCGGGGAGTTAAAACATGTCCTCCTACCGGATGGATCATGGGTAGACCTGAACGCCAATTCAAAAATTACCTATAAGAACAGGGAAGTCTGGCTGGAAGGGGAAGCATTTTTCGATGTGAAACAATTGAGCCAACAGTTCCTCGTACATACAAAAGACCTGACCGTGACCGTGCTGGGAACCGTTTTCGACATCAGGCAAAGACGTAGTAAAACAGAAATCGTACTGCAAAGCGGGAAAATAAAACTCTCGTTTAAGAATAGTAAAGCAGGCGATATTATCATGAACCCCGGGCAACTGGTGTCTTACAATCGTGAACATCAGCAATCTGAAACAATCAGTACCTCGCCCGAAAAGTTCAGCGCCTGGAAAAACCAGCGCCTGATCCTGATGGATCCTAAAGTAAGCGATATCCTTATTTACCTGGAAGACAATTTCGGGAAGAAAATAATCATGGAAGATCCTGAATTAAATAACCGCATGGTCAACGGACCTATCCTTATTTCCTCCCTGGATGATGCACTCTTTGTGCTATCGACCGTATTGAACACAGAAATTGTGAAACGTGACAGTACTACCATCGTCATGCGTTCACGTGGTGACCAATAGGTTTTTTTTGTTTCACTGGGGTAAGTTTAGGGTATCCCTAACACTCTATACCAAAGTATATTCCATGAGAAGAATTTTTGCTGCAATTATTTGCATTTGTGTGTTCAGCACGGGCTATGCCCAACAGCAGTATCCGTATTACAACGATATTCAGGCATTCAAAAAACAGGACTCGCTGGATGTTCCGACAGGCAATGAAATCCTTTTCGTAGGTAGCTCGTCCTTTACCTACTGGCAGGATGTCAACAACTATTTTCCGGGTCATCGCATTATAAACCGTGGTTTCGGGGGATCGAACCTGCTGGATGTTATCCATTATGCAAATGATGTGATCTTTGCCTATCATCCTAAACAGATCGTTATCTATTGCGGGGAAAACGACCTCGCCTCCGATACCGTGAAAGCACCCCTGGTATTAAAACGCTTTCAGACACTGTTTTCCATGATCCGGGCAAAGATGCCTGCTATCCCTATCTCCTATATTTCTATCAAGCCAAGCCCTAGCCGTGCCAGGTTAATACCCGAAACGGTAAAGAGCAACAAAGCCATTCAAAAATTCCTGGCCACACAGCCCAATACTTCTTTTATAGATGTATACAGCAAAATGATGCCGCTGAACCCTGCAATTTTCAAAGAGGACCAGCTGCATATGAAGCCGGTAGGCTACCGGATCTGGCAGAAAGAAATTGCGCCTCACCTCGTAGATCAGCAGATCAGCACCATGAAAGTAGCCACTTTCAACCTGCGCCTCAATATTGCCTACGATAGTGCCAATGCATGGCCCCACCGGAAAGATATGGCCCGCGACCTGATCCGCTATCACAAATTCGATGTATTCGGCGTACAGGAAGCCCTGATCGACCAGATGCAGGACCTGAATGCCATGGGTACCTATGCACATGTTGGCGTTGGCCGAAATGACGGGAAAGAAGGAGGAGAGTTCTCCGCGATCTTCTACAACAAGGATAAATACGAGCTGCTGAAATCCGGAAACTTCTGGTTATCACCCACTCCGGAGGTGCCATCTAAAGGTTGGGATGCAGCCTATATCCGCATTTGTACCTGGGCCCGCCTTAGCGAAAAGGCAACCGGCAAGGAGTTTTATTTCTTCAATACCCATTTTGACAACGAAGGCGTACTGGCCAGGGAAAACGCTGCAAAGATGATCCTGGAAAAAATCCATGAATTGTCTGATAGTCATACCCCTGTAATTATCACCGGTGATTTCAATTCCAACCCGGAAACCAGCGCCTATGGCACCATCGTAAAACAATTCCGGGATGCCAAACTGGTGTCTAAAACACCTCCTTATGGCCCTGACAGCACCTTCCAGGATTTTAAATACCACAACTGGACCAAAGTAGTAACCGAGGGTAGAATAGATTTTGTGTTCGTAAACGGTAATATAGAAGTGCTGGACTATGGAGTATTAACTGATTCCAGGGATCTGCGTTTCCCATCAGATCATTTTCCGGTAGTAAGTACAATCAGGTTTTAAATGGAGGAGCATTCCCATTTAACCGGCCCCTAACCACTCCCGCCAATTAACAGATGCCATAGGTATCAGTTAATTGGCGGTCTTTTTCCCCCAATTTTTTAAATCTGCTCAAAATCAGTCCTGGTAAAGAGAATGGTCATTCCAAAAACTGATTATCCCCATATGTTGATTTCTTTTTCCCCCCTTTTTTTTTATAATCGAGACATTTGCTTCCGGACATGATAGATGTGTTTTTATTATCATCTGTTATGACATTGTTTAAAGTTTAAAGAAAATCAGACATGGGATTATTTGACAAGAGGGTTCAGTACAAGCCATTTGAGTATCCGGAGGTTCTCCAGTATACGGATGCAATTAACAAATCTTTTTGGGTGCATTCAGAAGTGGATTTTACTGCCGACATTCAGGATTTTCATGCCCACCTATCTATACCAGAACAAAGCGCTATAAAAAACAGCCTGCTTTCTATCGCACAGGTAGAAGTAGCTGTGAAGTCATTTTGGGGTAACCTGTACCAGCATTTCCCAAAACCGGAAATGAATGGCCTGGGCTCCACCTTTGCAGAATGTGAATTCCGTCACTCAGAAGCATATTCCCGCCTCCTGGAGGTACTGGGGTACAACGATGAGTTCACCGAACTGATGAAAGTACCTATTATCCAGGAGCGTATCGGCTATCTGTCCGCTGCCCTGGAAAATGCGAAATCAAACGATAAGAAGGAATACACCATCTCCCTGATCCTCTTCAGCTTACTCATCGAAAATGTGAGCCTGTTCTCCCAGTTCGCAATCGTCCTCTCATTTACCCGTTTCAGGGGCCTGATGAAGAACGTGAGCAACATCATCGCATGGACTTCCGTGGATGAGCAGATCCATGCAAACGCAGGTATTTACCTGATCGGTAAAGTGAAGGAAGAATACCCGGATATCTTCACGCCGGAAGCTGTAAAGCAGGTCGTAGATATCGTAAAACTCTCCATTGAGACTGAAAGCAGAATGCTCGACTGGATCTTCAACGAAGGTGATATTGAGGTGATTAAGAAAGCGGACCTCATTAACTTCATGAAGAAGAGGGCAGACGATAGCTTACAGCAGATCGGCATCAATCCGATCTTCAATGTACCTGCCGAAGAGAGTGGTAAGATGCTGTGGTTTGAAGAAGAAATTTATTCTAACAGCCTGGACGATTTCTTTGCTAAACGTCCGGTAGAATATACTAAATTCGATAAGAGCATCTCCGCGCACGACTTGTTCTAGGATTTGATAATGATGGATTTAATAAGAAGATTTCCGATCTGGATTTGATCAGACCTGGTTTGAATTTGTTTTTAACTTTTTGATGATTAATAGATAATGATGACTTTATTTGAAACAGCCTCCCCAGAAACTGCTGTTACCAATGAACACGATAGTAACCGCCTGTGGTGGAAAAATGAAGAGAGTGAGCAGATCCTGAACAGGGGCTACTTACTGAAAGGTGAAACCGTAGAAGGTGCCATTGAAAGAATTTGTTCAGCCGCTGCACAGCGCCTGTATAAACCAGAGCTGAAAGACGTATTTAAAGAAATGATCGAAAGAGGTTGGATGAGCTTAAGCTCCCCGATCTGGGCGAATATGGGAACAGAAAGAGGCCTGCCTATTTCCTGTTTCAACGTACACATTCCTGACAATATCGAAGGTATCACCCACAAACTGGGTGAAGTGATCATGCAGACCAAACTGGGTGGCGGTACCTCCGCTTACTTCGGTTCCCTGCGTGAACGTGGTAGTGCGGTTACTGACAATGGTAAATCCAGCGGGGCAGTCAGCTTCATGCGCCTGTTCGACACGGCAATGGATACCATCAGCCAGGGTGGTGTAAGACGTGGTGCATTCGCCGCTTACATGGATATTGATCATGGCGACATCGAAGAATTCCTGTCTATCAAAGATATCGGGCATCCCATCCAGAACCTGTTCTATGGCGTTTGTGTGCCTGACTACTGGATGAAAGACATGATTGATGGTGATATGGAGAAAAGGCAGACCTGGGCAAAAGTCCTGGAAAGCCGTCAGCAAAAAGGGCTGCCATACATTTTCTTTACCGACAATGTAAACAGGCACAAACCCCAGGTCTACAAAGACCAGAACCTGACGATCCACGCCAGCAACCTGTGTTCCGAAATCATGCTGCCATCTACAGAAGAAGAATCCTTCATCTGTTGCCTGTCTTCCATGAACCTGGAACTGTACGATGAATGGAAAGATACCAACGCTGTAAAACTGGCGGTATTCTTCCTGGATGCAGTACTGCAGGAGTTCATCGTAAAGACAGAAGGTAATCACTTCCTGGAGCCTGCTAACCGTTTTGCAAAAAGACACCGTGCACTGGGTCTTGGCGTACTGGGATGGCATTCTTACCTCCAGAAGAACATGATCCCTTTCGAAGGGCTGCGTGCAAAACAACTGACATCTTCTATCTTCAAAGATATCCAGACCAAAGCCGAAAAAGCAAGTAAGGAACTGGCATGGATCTATGGCGAACCAGAATTGCTGAAAGGTTATGGCAAGAGAAATACCACCCTGCTGGCAATTGCGCCAACCACCTCTTCCAGCGCGATCCTGGGTCAGACATCTCCTGGTATCGAGCCATTCTCCAGCAACTACTTCAAGGCAGGCCTGTCAAAAGGTAACTTCATGCGTAAAAACAAATACCTGAAACCCCTGCTGGCAGAAAGAGGTATTGACAATGAAGAAACCTGGCGCAGCATCATGATGAACCACGGTAGCGTACAGCACCTGGATCAGCTGACGGCAGAAGAGAAAGAAGTATTCAAGACATTTAAGGAGATCAGTCAGCTGGAAATCATTCAGCAGGCATCCATCCGCCAGCAATATGTGGATCAGTCGCAGAGCCTGAACCTGAATATACCTTCCAATCTGCCTGTAAAAGAAGTGAACAGGTTATTGATACAAGCCTGGGAACTGGGCGTGAAAACCCTCTATTACCAACGCAGCCAGAGCGTTTCCAAGGAACTGGTAGCGAACCTGGTAACTTGTAAGAGTTGCGAAGGATAAGGATATTAAAAAGGGCCGCAGCGATGCGGCCCTTTTTTGTTAAATGCTTTTATTGTGGTTTTATTTTATACGCGCAACGCCGGCCCCCCTTTACAATATGTTCTACTCTTTCTACCGACACATGCTCCCCTAATACCGTCTTAAAAGTCTCCAGCTCCGCTCTGCAAAATCCCAGGCAGGCCTGTGCCGCCGAACAAATAGGGCAGTGGTTCTCTACTAATAGATACCCCTCCTCATTTTTGGAATAATCCGCCATATAGCCTTCCTCATCCCTGATCTTTGCCAATCCGCTCACCCTGCCTTCCAGGTCTTCAACACCGCTCAACTGGTGAAGGTATTTCCGCTGGCCATCCTTCCCATTCGCCTCAATAACTTCTAACAAGGCCGCTTCTCCCAGGGTATCCTGCATTTTCTTAATAAGACGTACCGTCAGCTCCGCATGCGTATCCGGGAACCTTGCATGCCCCAGCTGTGTTAATGACCATACCTGCTGCGGCCTGCCTTTTCCCTTCGATTCCGTGTGCGTTTCTACCAGGCCCTCATTAGACAATTTAATGAGCTGAAAACGAGCCCCTTCAGTACTCACATTCAAGTCTTTAGCTAAGGATACCAGGGGCTGAGGACCTTTCGTCTTCAGCAATAGCAGCGCTCTCTCATTATCGGGCAAAGTCATTTTCATAATAAACAAAGTAATTATTGGGTATAACAAAGATAGAACAAATCCTTTATCAAACTATTTAACCAAATAAACATTTGGTTTATTAAGTTAATTGTCTATCTTCGTACTGTTAAAAACGATCAGCATATGAGTACATACAAATTGGAGCCGTTACCATACGGATATGATGCATTAGAGCCAGTGATTGACACCCAGACAATGACCATCCATTATTCCAAACACCACCAGGCCTATGTCGATAACCTGAACAAAGGACTGGAAGGCAAACCTTATGCGGACCTCTCCCTGGAAGAGCTGTTCCGCAAGATCGGGGAACTGCCGCCGGTGATCCGCAATAATGGTGGTGGCCATTATAACCATAGTTTTTTCTGGCCACAGTTCTCCGCGCCATCCGAAAGAGAAGTGAACGGCGACCTTGCTACAGCCATCATACAGGAGTTTGGATCTGTTGCAGATTTCAAGACCAAATTTGCGGAAGCGGCAATGACCCGTTTTGGTTCAGGATGGGCATGGCTGATCTGGTCAACAGCAGAAAAGAAATTAAAGATCACCTCTACTGCCAACCAGGATAATCCCCTGATGGAGCTGGGTGAAATTGTGAAAGGAGAACCTTTGCTGGGTTTGGATGTGTGGGAGCATGCTTACTATTTACACTACCAGAACAAACGTGTGGAATATGTAGCTAATTTCTGGAAGATTGTTAATTGGGATGTCATCAACGAACGTTTTGCTAAAGCAAAAACTAAATAAGCCCTTGTAAATCGCGCAATATAATAAACCATTCTAAAATCTGGATGAAGTGCCTGCAAATGCAGCGCAAATTATACAGGACCTTTTGTAAAAGTTCATGCAATACACTGGTATATTCTTATACCAGTGTTGTTTTTTTATAAGAGGGGAAGCATAAAGAGGAGCAATTGAAGTTCCATTGCTCCTATCTTTATTGGCTTACTTTATAATGCAGCTGCGTTAATCCTTTCTCAAAATGTTTTACCGATACCAACTCTAATAATTGTTCCCCCCGGCCATCCTGGAACAATTTTGTGCCGCTGCCCAACAACACAGGAATGATCGAAATCACAAATTCATCAATCAGCTTGTCCTGTAATAACGCATTCACAATCTCTGCGCCCCCGTCACAAAAGATATTTTTACCTGCTTCCCTCTTAAGGTGGCTGACCAGTTCCTGTAAAGAGCCGGTGTAAAAATGCGTACTCCCGATACTTTCCCTTGCCGTCCGTGTAATTACATACGTGGTTTTATCCGCATGATGAAACTCCGGCACATGGCCCAGGATCCAGTCATAAGTCTTCCTGCCAATAATGACCGTATCGATGGTTTGAATAAATTCAGCATAGCCATAATCTTCTCCCTCTTTTTCTACAATAGATAGGAAACTCAGGTCGTCGTCCGCTTGGGCAATATATCCGTCTACGCTGGTAGCTATGTACAGGATCACTTTTCTTTCCATGGCCTACATTTAGTGTTTAATTGCATATTACTAAAATTATGGGGAATAATGATATTGATCATTACCACCGGCAGACCGATCTTATATCTTAGCGAAAACGTAGCTTCGGGCGTAAACCGATCTACCGCAAATATGGAGCATAGACAGCTTAAATACTTTCTGAAGGCACAGGAGCTACTCAGCTTTACCGAAGCAGCACAACAGCTGCATATCAGTCAGAGTACTCTCTCACAGCAGATCAAACAACTGGAAACGGAACTAAACACGCCGCTCTTTAACCGTATTGGCAGACAGATCACACTGACCGAAGCCGGGAAATTGTTTACTGATTATGCCAAGCAGTCAGTGAAAAAGGCCGAAGATGGATTGCAGATGATCAGGGACCTGAACAACCTGCACATCGGTACCGTGACCGTAGGCGTGGCTTATAGTCTGAAGAACTTTTTTACAAAAGCCCTGATCCAGTTTGCCGCGGAGTTCCCTCATATCAATATGAAAGTGGTATACGATTCTTCCCTCGGATTGTTCGACCGCCTGGACCAGTTCGAACTGGATTTCAGCCTGGCCTTTCATGAAGGCATAGATGTACCGCATTTCAATTACCAGGAATTGTTCAGCAGCCCCATGGTGGTGGTGGCCAAGAAAGAATCCAAGCTGGCCAGGAAAAAGATCATCTCACTGGATGAGATCTGCCAGCTGCCCCTGGTCATTGCTACAAGGGGATACAGCAGCAGTCATATCATCAGTAAAACATTTACGAGATATGGATTGGATCCGAAATTCTCCATCGAGGTCAATGATATTCCTACCGTATTGGACCTCGTGAAAACAGGCAAGTGGTATAGCATCGTAGTACAAACGAGTGTAATTGACAAAGACCTGGTAACGATCCCTATCGATGAAAAATCACTGGTGCGCAATACAAATATTATCTCGCTGAAAGAAGCCTATGAAACAAAGGCGATCAAGGAATTTAAAAAGATCCTGCTGGAGTTGAAGCATGAGGATGAGTAAGTACTTTCTCATATGCCTTCCTGGCTGAGCCACGGAAATAAACTTCCCCGCAGTATACATACCCGCTTTTTTCGAAAGCGCCCATCATTTTAGGATTGTCAAAGTTCGTATCTGCCCGCACACTGTGAATGCCATGCAGTAAAGCATATTCATCAATATAATTGAGCATGATTTTCGAAAGCCCTTTCCCCAGGTGCTTTTCAGAGATGGCCACGCGGTGGTATACCACAAAATCGCCCTCCGTCAGCCATTTCCCATCAATAACGCCATATGCAGGTTCGTCGTTGATGAGGATCGCTACATAACCCAGGATCTCATCGCCTTCCGTAAGCACAAATCCATGCCCTTTTTCGATGTCTCCTTTTACCACATCCGGGTTCGGATAGCCGTCCTGCCACTGCTTGCTGCCATCCGCCTTCCTTCTTTGAATGGCCTGTGCCAGTATCTCCCAGATGGCCGGTTGTTCATGCAGACTAGCTTTTCTGAAATTGTAATTCATATGATTTGATATACCGGATTAATACAAGATTGATCAATAAGAGTGCGCAGAGCGAACATAAATAAGTGGTAGTACCGAATTGCTGGATCATGAACCCGCCGATAAAAGGTGCCGCCGCCTGTGCGATAAGTGGCATGCGTGCCAGCCGGCCTATGACCAGGGGATATTGTTCAGGACCATAAATTGATAATGGTAAAGTGCCTCTCAACACAGACCGCATGCCGTTTCCGATCCCAAAGATAATTATTCCTATGGTAGCAAGACTGGGATGGAAGAAGAGCAGGCCGATACCCAATAGCATGGCAAAGGTGGAAATGAAGGCCATCTCTACCGCGCTCCTGTTAGCAATCAGCATTTCCAGGGTACGGGCGGCAGACTGGCTAGGCCCCAGGAATGCCACGATCATCAGGATGGTAGACATATCGATTTTCTTTGCACGCAGGATGTCGATGAGGTGAACTACCACCCCAGTGGTAATAAGGGCGCCAATGGTGAAGTTGGCCAGCAAGAGGTAAAAGATCGGAGTACGGAAAGAAATGCTGCCACCAGCGGAAACCTGCACCTTTGGCGGCACGGGTCTGAAGATATATTTATGTAAAGGATAAATGCCGACCATTAAGATCCCCGCCAATGTAAAACAGGTATGCCGCCATCCCAGTTCGTGTAACAAAAAAGAGGTAAAAGGCCATGAAAGAGACGGCGCGAGACTGGCGATCAGTGTCACCCAGACAATCACCTTCCTTGCCTTGCCGCCGAACAGCTTGCCCAGTGAGGCAAATAGCGCATCATATAAGCCCATGCCCATACCAATGCCGATGACAATCCAACCCAGTACAAACAAGGCATAGCTTGTTGCCAGTCCGACGATGATAAGGCCAATACCCATCACAATTCCTGCGTAGTGAAGGATATAGTTCTGCGTGGTGTGCTGGATCAGTTTCCCGATGGCTGGTAGTAACAAACCCGAGATGAGCAGGGCCAGGGAAAGGCAGCCATATACCTGCTGATAAGACCAGCCGGTTTCCTGCATAATCGGTGCGGATAATACGGATAAGATGAAATAAGAACCACCCCACAGGATGATCTGTGAAAATCCTGCCAGGAACAGGACGGTGTAGGGAGGTTTTGAATTTTCAATAAGCTGTTCCATAAATCTCTGCAAAGGTCTGAAGTTTGATGGATCGGCCAAACCTTATTTTTCTATCTAAACCATCGAAAATATCGATGGATGGTCAGGGCTGCCTCAAAAACGTGAGACACCCCCTTTTTATCCGGCTACCGGGGGGCGCATTCCGCCCCCCTTCCTTTTACTTTTGATAGAACTTCATTTTCCTGACGTAGTTCCATCCCGGCATCCGCCGCACAAATGGTTGCTGGAAGTGATAAAAAATAATACCCACTACGATGACCATTCCCATCACTGTTACCAGACCAAATATATCCCTGCCCGCCAGCAGCAATGATTGCAGGTAAAACTTACCATACAATGCCCCTGCCGGCATATGCCCGGTCTGGACGGCATCCGTCTTAGCCGCCAGTTTAAGCAGGTAATCCGTCACCTTATGATGCTCAAGGTCACCAATCGCAGCCCCCGCCATCGTGCCCCCGATCGCATTCCTGGCCAACCCCACAATAAACAACGCCTGCGGAAAAAGCGGGAACGATACATCCTTCATCATATACTTAGCCACACCCACATAAACAATCAGGTTCCCAAATCCCCTCAGCATATAAGGCAGCCCTAGAATCTCTTTGCCCGCCGCGGAACTGAAACAAAAGAAGAGCAGACCATGATATAGGGTCAGGCTTGTAAAACCCAGGGCAAACAACCACCTGAATGGCCCGTTAATCTTAGTAAACCAGATGAGTGAAAAAACGGCGGCTAACAAGATCCCCGCTGCCACCCACCAGTTCAGGTTGATCGTATTCACCCTGTCCAGTTTCATGATAGCGGCAGTAAAAGGACTTAAAATACTGTTGCTCGTATTCAGAAATATCTGCAGCAGTAAGATCATCACGACTGAAATATTCACGTTCCGGAACTTAAAACACACGGGTAAAATATAGGCTCTCCGCGTGCTCACCGTTCGCAGGTAAACAAGTGGCGCCAGCAATCCAATCAACACCGTCGCATAAACTATTTTCTCTGATGCCAGCCAGTCTTCCAATTGTCCATAAGCCGCTACAAAGGCAATGGTCATCAGCAGCATAGACCACAATGCCATCCCTTTCCAGTCGATCCCTACCAATGGTAATTTCCTGATCACCCGTATCGGGCGCAGGAAAACAAGCACCAGTAGAATTTGTACGCCCAGCATCCCGCTCATTATGTAGTACATCAGTTGCCAGTTGTAATGATCCGCCAGGTATACCGCCATCAAACCGGATAATTGTACACTTAACAATACCACCGTATACACCACGCTGAAAAAGATCCCGAAATCACGACTGGGCGTAATGATCAGCTGAATGGAACTGAAGGACTCAAAGGTGCCCACCATTTTAAATGCACCAATAAAGAAACCTGCCACCACTAATACAGGGATCGAGCTGGTATATACACTCACCAGGATCAATACCAGCGTCACTGCTGACGTAACAAGTAAGATCTCCTGTGATAAATACCTGAACTTAAACCTGAATAATAATGGAAATACTACGCACATGCCCACCATCGATGCCTGGAAAGCATAAGACAGATCCTCCCTGTAAAACTGGTTAGCACCAATGATCTCGCCCAACAGGCTCATATACACCCCATTCGAAAACTGGAATGTAAACACAAAGAGCAGGTAAAGCAGCAAGCCTGCATTATTGGGCACCCAGGGCTTTAAAGCCGCAATCCGATTATTCATAGCCTTATTTTGAAATGGTCACTACGGCATTCATTCCTGCACGCAGCTGGGATAAAAGAGCCTTGTCATTATCTGCTGTAAACTCCACCCGTACGGGTATACGTTGCTGCACCTTTACGAAATTGCCGGTCGCATTGTCCGTCGGCACCATAGAAAATACGGCTCCCGTAGCAGTCGCAATAGACTGCACCTGGCCGCTGAACTCCTTGTCAGGAAAGGCATCAATATGAATGCGTACCTTTTTTCCCACCTGCACCTGTGGCATTTGTTTCTCCCGGAAGTTCACTGTCACCCATTTCTGTTTATCATCTACCACACTTACAATAGGCTGTCCCTGTTGCACCAGCTGGCCTACGATGATCGTCTTCCGGCCAATCGTGCCATCGCAGGGAGCGAGGATCACTGTATAGCTGAGGTTCAGGTTGGCCATCTCCAGGTTCGCTTCCGCTCTTTTGATATTGGCTTCATTCACAGAAACCCGGTTGCTGGCTTCCGTAACAGAGCGGGAGGAGGCGGTTTTAACATTCTCCAGTGATAGGAGGCGGGCTTTCAGGGATTCGTAATCGCTGGCTGCCTGGTCATATTGCTGCTGGGTAATAGATTCCTGTTTCAGCAGGATCTCATAGCGTTGCAGGTTCTTTTCCGCGTTCCAGAGCCGTGCCCTGATCTCCCCGATGTTCGCATCAGAAATTGAAAGATTACTTTGTACTGTGCTTACGGTAGACTGTGCCACAGACTTGCCTGCCTGTGCATCGAGCAGTCCTGCTTCAGCCAGGGATCTCTGTACCAGGTAATCACCTGGATCGATGATGACGAGGGTATCACCCTTGTGTACTTGCTGGAATTCGGTAAAACGGATCTCCCTGATATACCCGCCCACCCGGGCATTGACAGGGGAGAGGAGTTGTTGTACCTGCGCATCATCACTCATTTCCCTGGTACTGAGATGAAAGAAATACCTGGTTGCGATCACGATGGCCGCTACTGCAATCAGTCCAAAGAATATATTAAAAGCAAGGTTCTTTTTCTTCATAACTTTCCTGTTGTTCTTAGTAATTGATAGTATGTAAATGCGATATGTGCCTGTGCGGTTTGCAATTGCAGCTCTGCTGATAAGCGTGCATTGCTGGCATCCATGACATCGGTAATGAGCATCAGTTGCTGGTGGTAACTGTTGGTGACACGGCGATAGTTTTCATTGGCCAGGGCCAGCTCTTTTTTCATGGCAGTCAGTTGATCAATAGATTCCCTGTAATGTTTGTATGCCTCGTAAACAGTGGTGCGTACATGCTCTTCACCCAGGGTAGCTGCCATACGGGCTTGTGTAATGCGCTGTTCAGCGGTTTTTGATTTGCGCTTGTTTGTATACAAACTGCCAATGTCATAGTTCAGGCGCACACCTGCCATCCATAGGTTGGAATAGATGTCAATAGCTGGAAGGTCGTATATGAATGGGCGGTTAAAATTACTGGTGGCAAATAAACTGATGGAGGGGAGGCGATCTGCGCGAACCATTTTGAAACTCTTTTCAGCAGCTGAAATGGCGAGTCGATTCGTAGCAAGATCGGGATTGTAAAGGGCTGCTGTTTTTTGGTATTCGGGCAGGCTGGGCTCCCGGGCGGGCATCGTGTTTTCATAACCAGGGTATGCACGTTCCTGTTCAGGTAGTTTGGCCTTAGCACCTGCCAGCATACCTTCATGATCAACACCACTGATTTCCTCCGGCACAATCACCGTATGCTCCGGCAAATCCACCATCTCCACCAGTTTATTATTAATGATATCAATGTTGTTATTGAGCTTTAATAAGGCCAGTTCCATATTGGCCACCAGCAACTCGCTTCGCACAAAATCACTTTTTAGGGCAGTACCTGCATCATAGCGGTTTTTGATCTTGTCCTGCAGGAGTTTGCTCTCGGCAATGTTCTCTTCATACACCCTGCGTTGCTTCAATAAACTATACAGATCGAGGTAGTAGCCGGACAGGACCAGTTTCACATCCTGGTTCGCTCTTTCATAATTCAGGCCGGCAATCCTTTCTTCAATAGAAGCCAGTTTAATGCCCGTATTCAGCTTATCGCCGGCATAGACGATATACGATGCCATCAGGCCATAGTTATTAGAAAAATGAGGCATTTCATAAGATCCTGAAGGCATGCTCCCTAATCCTATCACGGCCACATTGCCGAGGTAGCCCGCATCTGCAGTAAAATTTAAATAGGGGAGTTTTGACAATTTCGCTTCGTCTGACATTGCTTTGGCCACGTCTATGGCTGCCTGTGAGAGTTTTAACTGCCTGCTGTGGGATTGTGCAGTGGCAATAAGCTGCTGAAGTGATAGCGGTAAAGTGTCATTTGGTGCGGCATAGCCTGTTGCCGCGTACAGCAGCAGGCATAGCACCGGAATGTTTTGCAGTTTCAATGTACGTAATATTTATACATGCAAATTTCCGGCGTAAAATGGGTGGATATATAGTGATATGCCCCCTAAATATGCTTAAAAGGAAGTTTCTATTGGGGGGTACGATAGCTGGATGGCATATGCCCGGTATGTTTCTTAAAAGGAAGTTTCTATTGGGCGGTACGATAGCTACTCGGCGTATGCCCCCGTATGTTTCTTAAAAAAAAGCTTCTACTGAGCCGTACGATACCTGCTCGGCGTATGCCCCGTATGTTTCTTAAAGAAATGACTGAAATGAAACTGGTCAGAAAAACCAAGACTCTCCGCAACCTGGCTAACAGACAATGCCGGGTTATCCAGCATCACCCGCGCATCCAGTATAATCATTTCCGTGATAAAGTCTCTCGCCGTCTTGCCCGTCTTCTCTTTCAAGGCCTGCGTCAGGTATTTCGCATTCACAAATAATTTCCCCGCATAAAACCCCACCTCATGTTCCTCCCTGAAATGCATAGGCAGGAGCTGCAAAAACCGGTACACCAGGTTATCCTTCCTGTTAGAAGGTACCATCTCCGCCTGCTGACTGTGCGTTTCATTATAAGTCATACCCAGTTGCAGGATAGTCGCCTGGAAGATCAGGTCAATGATCGTGTTATCAGTATCCGGCACCAGCTGTAGCAACAGGGTAAATAAATGCCGCATCTTCTCGGAAGCAGCTGGAGCCGCCTGTAAATGCGGCTCAAACTCGCTTCCGAAAAAATGGAATAGTTCAATATGCTTTTTGTAAAATCCTGATTTGAAAAGATACTCAGGGGTAAAGAACAATCCGCCAAAACGTAGATGAGGACTACCTTGCAGCAGCTCCCTGATCGCTGAGGGATGAATAATCATCATTTCCCCCGCCTGCAGCTGATACGCCGACAGGTTCACCTTAAATTGTAAGCTCCCTTCAAAAATATAGATCACAGAGAAATGGCTGGAACGGAAAGGCCGCCCATGCACCCGCCTGGATTCATCATGTTCACTGTTGAATACCAGGATCCCATCAGCTGCCTGTTTCAGGCCAAGGTCATGAGAGATCTCAGGTATTTCTATAAATTTCAATTTCATGCAAGTGGCACAAATTCTATTTAGCACTCAGGATGTCTTTCACACGACCATTCTTCGGATCTAATTCCATCACCTTTTTATAATTCACCTCCGCATTGGCCTTATCACCTATCTGCAGATATGCATTCCCTAAACATTCATAAGCAGCCGCGCTACCCGGGAACAGTTTTACATTCAGCTTAAACAAGGCAATCCCAAACCCGGTCTGCTTTGCCTGCATAAAAATATCTCCATTCGCATTCAAAAAACCAGCATCGAATTTCTTCCCATCTGACTCGCACAATTCCTTCACATGTTGCTCTACATAAGGCATTCCATTCCCCGTAATCCATTTATACAGCGTGAGCTGTGTAGGCGGCGTAAAGGGTTTATAGCTACCATCTTTCATCACCGAACGCACGCGCGGTGCAATGCGATCTGCAGACTCCCCCATATTACACAGGATCACGTAACTATATCCGTCTTCAGTATAGCCTATTGCAGATGTCCATGTCGGCAAACTCCCTGTCAGGTCCATGTCCAGCGGATAATTATAATGGGAGGGGAGCTGTTGTTTCCGTTTCGCTTCCACGAATTTCAGCATATCATCCAGGGTCGTATAAATCCCTTCATCAGGATGACCATTCTCAATATCATCCACATTGGTTTTCGTACCATCCGGGTTCAGGAGCTGACCATAGGCACGGTTCGTACTGGCCAGTTTTTCTGCCTTGGTATATGCTATTGAAGTCATCCCCAATGGGGTGCCGATCCTGGTCCGCACGGCATCTCCAAAAGACTGTCCGGTGATCTTCTCAATGACCGCACCCAGTACTATATACGCAGAATTGGAATACGCCTCGCCCGTGCCCGGATCAAATAACAGGGGCTGCCAGGAAATGATCTGCAGCAGGTCGTGCAGTTTAAAATCCGTCTTCCTGATCTTTGCATAATCCGGGCTATGCTCATAATCCCCCAGGCCGGAACGCTTGGTCAGCAACTGTGCCACGGTGATGGCCTTGCCCGTTTTAGGCGGAAAAATATCCACGAACTGGTCTACAGAAGACAGTTCATCGAGGTCTCCTTCAGCGATGAGCTGGCGGATAATTTCTTCAGTAAATTGTTTGGTAAGATAACTTGTATTATACAGGGTATTGGCGGTCAGGGGTCTTTTGCTGCTGTTCTCAGAATAGCCGTTTTGCTTGCCGTAAATTACAGCACCATCTTTCAGAATCACGGCTTGTCCTGAGAACATGCCCGACTCTATGGCCTGCCGGAATAGTTGCGTGAAGGGTTGTGCATAGGTCGGAATAGTCAGAATTATAGCCAGCCCCAATAAATACATGGCCTTTTTCATAGGTATTTTTGGGCGTAAATGTACGTTATATTCAATATTCGAGTATCTCCTTTATAGCGGCAACGGCCTGTTCGCAGTCCTGGCGGGTAATGGCATCTAATAATTCTGCATGCAGTTCCTGGGTCACGGTCATAATCGTCGTATCTCTCATTGTATCCAGCAGGTATCTCTTTACATGTTTGGCAGTCGCCTTGTACAGGTCTTCCAGCACCGGGTTGCAGGTGGCATGGGCCATACAGCTATGGAAGGCCAGGTCCTCGTCAATGCTTTGCTCGATCTGGCCCGTCTTTCCAAAATGATCCCTGCGCTGCAGCACATCTGCCATGCTGCGGATATCCGCTTCCGTTCGGTTCATGGCCGCTTTCTCCGCCATCTTGATCTCCAGCCAGGCGCGTACTTCGTCTATGTGCCTAGTATCGGCCTTGCTCAGGCGTACATCGATGGGTTCGCGGGAACTCACCAGCTCATTCACAAAAGATCCTACCCCATGGCGCACATCGAGAATCCCGATATTGGCCAGCAGTTTAATCGCTTCCCTGATGGTAGAGCGGCCCACCCCAAAAGAAGCCATCATATCCGTTTCATTCGGCAGCTTTTCGCCTACCTGGTAGGTACCATTGACTATCAGGTCATTGATGCGATCCGCTACTTCTTCTGCAAGTGTTTTCCTGTGTATTTTAGTCATGTCAGCTATTGAATCGTTTCTATTTTTACCACATGTCCTTTATCCAGCAAAATTCTTTTCTCCAGGCAGGAAGGAAGGGCCGATTCGTAATGGCCTACATAAATTAAGGTTGTTCCGTTAGCGCAAAGTTTGTCTACAAACTTATTGAAGTATTGTGTCTGGTCATTGTCCAGGCCCTGGCAAGGTTCATCCAGGATCAGTAATTCCGGGTTCTTGATAATCGCTCTTGCCAGCAATGCCAGGCGTTGTTTCCCTAAGGGCAGCGTATTGAGCAGCTCGTGCTGCACCTCTTTCAGGTGCAGGAAATCAATGATCTCCCTCACCTTCAGCGTCTGCGAATAAGGCAACTGCTTGAACAAGCCAATAGAATCATAAAATCCCGATGCAATACTGGTGAACACCGTCGCGGCGGGGTCGAAGTACCAGTGCAGTTCCGGGCTGATTAAACCGATCTTTTCCTTGATCTCCCAGATGCTTTCTCCGCTGCCACGTTGCTTGCCAAAGAGGAAGAGGCCATCTACATAAGACTGTGGATGGTCCGCACAAACAAGGCTCAGTAAGGTAGACTTACCGGATCCGTTATGCCCCTGCAACAGCCATTTCTCACCTGCCTTTACTTCCCAGTTGATGTTGTTCAGCACCTGTTTCTCACCATAGTGAATATTCATGCCGCTCATCTTCACCACCTGGTCTGCATGATACACGGGTTTCTCCGTGAGGAATGCGGGCAGTGGCGCCAGTTCGTGCAGGATTTCAGATGAATGTTCATTGGTCGCCGACGTGACTAACTGACCATCAATGATCCGGGCATACATATGCACGTTACCGGGTACGCCGGAATCGTTGGTGATCAGGATATATTGCGCCCCCTGGGAGGAAAATTCTTCCAGCAGGGTATTTAAGTTCTTTCTGGAGGCTACGTCCAGACCTGCATATGGCTGGTCCAGGATCAGTAGTTGTGGTTTGAGCCAGAGGGCCTTGATTAGCTGGAGCTTTTTGTGTTCACCGCTGGAGAGCTCTATCAGCTGTGAGTCCAGCAATTCCCTGTATCCGAGTGCATCGATAATCTTATCGGCATCAGCTAAGTGGAGATGCTTTTCTTTTCCAAAGACTTTAAAATCGCCTTCTACAGTCAGTGTTTCTCTCGCCTGTTTACGGTTATAGCGCTGCTGGTAGTAAAAATTAGCATCGCCTTCTAAATTCCTGAAGTGGTACCAGTTGGATACGTAGAGTACCTGTTGTGGAAGAATGCTGTTCTTATCAAAATTATATTCAATGCTGCCGTCGATTCCTTTCGGTGTTTCTATTAGTTGGGCAAGGCTTGTTTTTCCGCTTCCACTAATTCCGTTCAGCACCCAGTTTTGTCCACGAACTATATTCCAGCTTAAATTATCTAATACAATCTTGTCTTTAAACCTGAGGTGCAGGTTTAAAATACTAACAACGGACTCTGACATCATATTCCGATTTCTGAATGAAGAGGTGCTCACCTCCTGGGAAAGGTTATAAGAGGCTGCGCATTAGCACAGCCTCTTACAATATAATCAGGCAGTTTTGATTGCCTTCATAGCAGTCATTGCTTTACGCAGTTTTCTACCTACTACTTCAACCGGGTGGTCGCGCAGGATAGCGTTGATGTGCACCAGTTCTACGTTATCAACGGAACCAGTTTTACCTTCGTTGAAGTTTTTACCAACCAGGTCAGTATCAACCTTCTTCATGAAACCAGCCAGCAATGGTTTACAAGCCTGATCGAACAGGTAGCAGCCATATTCAGCAGTATCAGAGATCACGCGGTTCATTTCGAACAGTTTCTTACGCGCAATAGTATTTGCGATCAGTGGTGTTTCGTGCAGAGACTCGTAGTATGCAGATTCAGCTTTGATACCAGCTTCCACCATTGTTTCGAAAGCCAGTTCCACACCTGCTCTGATGAATGCTACCATCAGGGTGTAGTTGTCAAAGTATTCCTGTTCGCCGATCTTCACGTCGCCAGCAGGTGTTTTTTCGAAAGCAGTTTCGCCGGTTTCAGCTCTCCATTTCAGGAGGTTCGCATCACCGTTCGCCCAGTCTTTCATCATCGTGCTGCTGAATTCACCGCTCATGATGTCGTCCTGGTGTTTCTGGAACAGCGGACGCATGATGGTCTTCAGTTCTTCAGAAATTTTGAAAGCAGCTACCTTGGCAGGGTTGCTCAAACGGTCCATCATACCACTTACACCACCATGTTTCAGGGCTTCAGTTACTACTTCTACACCGTATTGTACTAATTTAGAAGCGTAACCAGCATCGATCCCTTTCTCCAGCATTTTGTCGAAAGACAGGATAGAACCGGTTTGCAGCAGACCACACAGGATGGTTTGCTCACCCATCAGGTCAGACTTTACCTCAGCAACGAAAGAAGAACGCAGTACACCAGCCCTGTGGCCACCGGTACCAACGCAATAAGCTTTCGCCTGTTCCAGGCCTTTACCTTCAGGATCGTTCTCCGGGTGAACGGCGATCAGGGTAGGTACACCAAAGCCACGCAGGTACTCAGCTCTTACTTCAGAACCCGGGCATTTAGGTGCCACCATTATAACGGTGATGTCTTTACGAATTTGCATACCTTCTTCTACAATGTTGAACCCGTGAGAGTACAGCAGGGTAGAATTTTGTTTCATCAGAGGCATTATCTTAGTTACCACAGCAGTGTGTTGCTTATCAGGAGTGAGGTTCACTACCACATCAGCACCGGGAATCAGCTCTTCGAATGTACCAACCTTAAAATTGTTGTCAGTTGCATTTTTCCAGGAATCTCTCTTTTTGTCGATCGCTTCCTGGCGCAGTGCATAGGAAATGTCCAGACCACTGTCTCTGAGGTTCAGACCCTGATTTAAACCCTGAGCTCCTGCTCCAACGATAACTACTTTCTTACCTTTGAGGGCAGCTACGCCGTCAGCAAATTCTGCGATGTCCATGAACTCGCAAACACCTAATTGGTTCAGTTGCTCCCTGAGGGGTAAAGAATTAAAATAATTTGCCATTGCTTCTTAAAGTATTAATTAAAGTCTAATTTTAAAGTTCGATGTCGTGTCATCTGATGACAAAGTTATCAGGATTTTTATTATTGTCAATACCCATTTTATATTTCGTGAATATTTTCAAAGACCCCCTGAGTATTTTAGATATTTTTCAATTTACTTAACTTTTCGACCTGATTTTCGAATGATGAGGATACTCACGAGGCCCTGCACCTGGTCAAATTCAAAATGATACCCGACTATACATTAGGATATTTGATAAATTTTTATAATTTACAGGTCCATATTTTTACTATCCTATGAGTATCGAAAGAATTGTATTTGACAAGGTGTATGAAGGACCTATTGACGCGTTTGTAGACTGGATTGCCGGCGGAAACTTTGATGGCTATCTCTATAAAACCAGTTTACGTTTTTCCCAGGCAGAAAGCAAAGTAGTCCTTACGACTAAAATTATTGACCAGTCAAAGTATGACGAACGGAATGCTCATGACCAGGATTCGGTGGGTACGTACACGGTGACAGACAAGCGCGCCATCGTATGCCAGTTCGGTGATTTTGAAATGAGAGGTATGGTAGTAGGGAAGGAGCACGAGTTCATTGCTTTCTCCTGCTGGCATAAGAAAGACCGGGCTAATGCCTATTCTACCGTATACAAACTGGCAGAAGAGTAGTTGTATCAGAACATTTAAAATCCTGTCAGGTAAAAAGCTGCTTGCTTTTACCTGACAGGATTTTTTTGTTTGTAAGTGTCTCTATTGGGAAATAATAGGTGAATTACTCTTTAAAAGGCCCTGGAAAGGCAGGATCCCACATGAATCTCCAGCTGAACCGGTTCCCCCATGTTTACAGACCTCGAAATCTTTTATCCGGGATTGACCAGCCGGGTCTCCCATAAAATATTTCTGCCGCCGGCTGATTCATCACATATACAAAGTCTGTAATTGTACCCTCCTCATTTCGTACTACTTTAAGTACCCGGATCAGGTCAATGGCAGCGTCGGCCGTAGCCTTCAAGCGCCGGAGATGGTCAAAACCTGTTTTCTCCTGCATGGACGGAAATTAATAAAAATCACTAATTTTGCGGCGCCCTAATAGCCGGGGGACGTACACTTATGTGCAAAGACCAGATTACCATTTTACTGGTAGATGATGACATTGAAGACCAGACACTACTTTCTGAAGCCATTCACAAAATAGCGCCAGCCGTTTGCGTAAAATTATTCAACAACGGGCCAGAAGTTTTACAGTACCTCTCATCAAGAGAAGATGATAAGCCCTGCCTTATTATATTGGATTACAACATGCCGGGTATTACCGGCCTGCAGGTGCTTGAGCGCATTGGCCAGATCCATAAGTTTGTAAGCATTCCCAAAATAGTTTGGAGTACTTCCAATTCCCATCACTTCAGAACACAATGTTTAAATGCCGGGGCACTCAAATACATTGTGAAACCGCAAAATTTGCATGACCTGAACCAGATTGCAGCAGACATCATTGATACCTGTAACCGGGCAGCATAAGTGTCTGCCTGAATTTATTTATATAAACATTCATGAAAGAGGGAATTCACCAACAAACAAGAAACCCGTTTTCAAAGAAAAAGAGGCTGCATCAAAAGTAACTTGAAGGTATTGAGCATTTCATCAATAAAAATTCTCACCATCATGTACCCGTATTAAATCCGGGTATTGTTACTTTTGATACAGCCTCCGCTTTATTTACAAGCCGGTATTACTTACCCGCCTGTTTCAGCAACTCGTTGTTCAGATTAATATACTCCTGGATCTTATCTTTCTTCGCCAGCTCCAGGCTTTCTTTTGAATTGGCAATTGCGCCGGCCTTATCACCTGATTTCAGCAGGATCTTCGCTTTCCAGTACTTGATATAAAATACATTTGGCTGTGCCTTATCAGCTTCATTGACGTACTCAACCGCTTTTTTAATGTCGATATTATTGTCGTAATAATATTGCGCTGCCTGCATATAAGGCTTCTTCTCACCCGCCATCGCAGCATCAATACTTGCCTTTATCTCAGCCTTCTGATCTACAGTCAGGTGCAGCTGTACCTGGGTATGATCCCATTCAATGGCCAGAACCGCAGCAGCAGTGCTTACATTGTCAAAAGACATGGTGTAAGTTTCTACTGCATAAGGCAGTGTAGATGGTTTTACAGTAAAACGCAACAGGTCATCAGCTTCGCTGTAGGAATAAGAACCCCACTGGTTAGATTTCTTGCTGATGATGATGGTCCATTTATCCTTTTCAGGAATGGCGAACAGGCCATAAGTACCAGGTTCAATTTTGTGACCTTCGATGCTCACAGCATCTTCAAAGGTAATAACAGGAATACCGTTTGCTCCCAGTCTCCATACAGATCCAAAAGGAACCAGGCCGCCAAAGATCTTACGACCATTCATATTCGGACGGCTGTATTTCAGGGTAACATCGTGAATCCCTATTGCCTGGGTGATACTGGCTCCGCTACTTGCGGCAGGTACTTTCAAGGTTTGCGCGTATATCCCGGTTGAGAGAGAAAGGGATATAAGGGTGGTAATTATTGTTTTCATGAGGCAAATGTAGTGCATTCTCACAATAGATGGATCGCGTCTGCAATCCTGCACGCGGCCATGCTGTTGTTCACATGCAGTTTTTGCAGGATGTTCTGCCGGTGCCTGTTTACCGTATATACACTGATAGAAAACCGGGCTGCAATCTCCTTACTGCTACTACCAGCTTTGATCATACGTAGTACTTCTTTTTCCCGTTCAGATAAGATCGCATTTACCTGTTGCTGATCGGGCAAAAAGACCTGCCCCGTCCTGGAATTCACAATCCTGCCAAAATAGGCATCGCCCTCCACCTGTTGTGGCGGGAAATTATATAAACACAAGGCCATCCATATACTCCCATTATCCGCACTCCTGATATAAAACATCCGGTGCTGTATGGCCACATATTCCTCCTGCACATTCCGCATATGCAGAATGCTGTTTACATAGTAATCGTATCGCCCGGCGTTCGGTAGTTCTTTCAGCATGTGAAAGAACTGTAGTTCCATGGCATGCTTTGCCTCCAGGTCGTCCGGCCGTATCCTGCTGAACAGGCCTTCTTCCCAGATGGAATCGATTTCTGATGAGATCTCCAGCCCCAGCGCAGCCCCCGCAGCCCCGGCATAGATATAACTCCTGTTCGCCTTCAGGTCACTCAGCACCGCCACCGCATTCTCAATCCCGGCATAGACCCTGGCCACCAGCTGGCACTGGGCCAACGGCGAATCCTGCGGCGAAAAAGACTGGGTCAGCAGCGTATCATTCAGTATATTTTGGTTATTATTAACCATTGCACCTTGCATAAGCAGCATTTACATTTGCAAAAGTAATAATTCAATAAGTATGAAAAAGATTCTCTGGACAGTCGTCTCACTCATCAGCATGCAAACAGTATCCGCCCAAACACTGGAGAAAATGCAGTGGTTCAACGAACCCGCCAAATGGGAGATTAAAGATAAGACGCTAACGATGTTCGTAACACCGCAAACAGATTACTGGCGCATTTCACACTATGGCTTTACCGTAGACGATGCCCCCTTTTACTATGGCAATTATGGCGGAGAATTCGAAGTAAAGGTCAAACTGACCGGTAATTACAAAGCCCGCTTTGACCAGATGGGCCTCATGATCAGAACCGACCAGGAAAACTATATTAAAACTGGCGTGGAGTTCGTAGACGGCAAGTTCAATGTAAGCACGGTAGTAACCCACAAGGTGAGCGACTGGAGCGTGACCACACTGGAAAAGGTGCCCCCGTTTATCTGGATCAAAGCCGTGAGAAAACTGGATGCAGTAGAGATTTTCTACTCCCTTGATGACGTGAATTATGTAATGACACGCAATTGCCCTTTGCAGGACAATCACCCGGTAATGGTGGGCATGATGGCAGCATCTCCTGATGGGCAGGGCTTCGAAGCAAAGTTCGACAACTTCACAGTAAAACACCTGCCTGACGAGCGCCGCCTGCAGTGGTTAAAAAGTCATTAAAGGTACCGGATCACCTTCACAAACCTGCCCATATAGTAATGATCGAGTGTTGTCTCCGTGACACCAAAGGCCTTGCCCGAAGTAGAATGAATGAACACAACACTGTCGCCTACCTTTGTAATAATACCCATATGCCCTACAGTACGGATCGTGCTGTCGGTGCCGGTAAACAGGATCAGGTCTCCGGGTTGCGCTTCCGCCAGTGATACAGGTTTGCCCTCGTTGGTAAAACCCGCACTACTCCTGGGTACCTCAATTTTGAAGTGATTGAACACATACGTGATAAAGCCGGAGCAATCAAACCCTACCCGGGGATTGGTAGAGCCGTATTTATACGGAGTTCCCTTCAGGGTTTTGGCAAAACGAAGCATCCTGGTCGGCAGGGTACTGGTATCTACAGGAGCGACTATAAACGTAGAATCAATGCCCCGTTCTTTGGGTGCATCGCTACAAGATAAAATGCAGGATAGTAATAGGGTATTCAACATAAGTATGATAGCAGGGTGTACAGAGATGATCCTCTGTACACCAATACTGTAAATATACTTATTTTTTATCATTCTTGGTGATTTCTTCATCGGAGCCATCATTGTCAGGCAGATCCTCATTAGATGCCATCGCTTCGCCTACCTTGCGTACAAGGGTTGAGATCGGCCCATCCATATGCTCCTCCGGATGTCCTCCGGTGGTTTCCGGATCAGGTTTTACCAATGGTTCGTCCTGTTTCTTTTTGGGATCTTGCTGTATCATATCGCATCGGTTTTGGTTCACTGATACCCGTAACAAAATCATGCCTACATTTGTAGCTATGAAAAACGTACTCATCCTGCTCCTGTTCCTCTCGCAGGGCATAAGCGCGCAACTATTAAAGAAAGATAGCCTCCAGACCTACAATAAGACCCTTACACCCGGGGAAATGAAAGCTGACCTGCAAACCTTCCTTAGCATCCGTAAAGGGGCTAATTCTGGCCTTTATCGCTATCGCACAACTCAGCAGATTGACAGCATCTACAAATGGGCTTTTAAAGAGGTAAAAAAGCCAATGACCACCCTGGAATTCTTCCACCTTATTCTGCAACTCACGGATTTTGAAGGGAGCTGTCATAACTACACCGAACCAGGTGAAGAACTGGTAGCATACCTGAACCGCCAGCAGGCATTTTTCCCTTATGCACTGAAGTACATAGAAGGGAAAATGATCTTTAATACAGTTGGCGCCGCTATTCCCGTTGGTTCCGAAATACTGCGTATCAATGATGTACCTGCGCAACAACTGATGCAATCTTTCTACAAATATTGTACAACAGATGGCTTTAACATTACCCAGAAACAATCCAATAGCGTAGACAGAAGTTATGGCATCCGGTACCTGTATGAATATGGGGTCAGTGACAGTTTTAAAATCGCATACCAGGCTCCGGGTACCACGCTTACCCAAATGATCACCGTTCCTGCCATTACCAACGATCAGCGCAACGACATGTTCAACAAACGTTTCAGTGCACCCGTGGATAGCATCACCGACTGGCGGGTACAAGCCTCCTATAGTTTTAAAATGCTGAACCCCAATACCGGCTTATTCAATTTCCGCATTTTTAATATGGCTGATGATGATAAGGATCCCCGCTTTCCCGGGTATGTAAAGTATATAGACAGCGTTTTCCAGTTACTGGCGAACAACAATGTGCCCAATCTCATCATCGATCTGCGTGGAAACCCCGGTGGTAGCGATCCTAACTTCGAACAACCCGTGATGTATCTCACAGATTCCAACTTTAAGGAAAATGCAGTAGCTTACAGCATTATTGGAAAGGATATTCCATATGAACAATGCTTTTGGGGCATCTCCACATCTCACAAAATGGACTCCGTGGAAAAAGTAGAAGGGAAAAAGTTCCTGCTTGATTATTTCCCTGCACTGATCAACGGAAAGAATATGCAACATCCAAAATACAACCCGGTATACCATCCAAAGAGCCCGGGCTATAAAGGCAAACTGTATATGCTGGTGGATGAAAATGTGGCTTCAGCAGGCTCTCACATGGCATCATTGGTAAAGTCGTATGCCAGGAATGTAACAGTTGTAGGGGTGGAAACGACCGGTGGTTATTATTACCACAATGGTCACATGGCCATGGTATATGAATTGCCGCATTCAAAGATCAAGTCAAAGTTCTCAATTGTTCATGTGGAACAGGATGCCCTTGTGAAGCCAGACCAGCCAGAGGGCAGAGGGATCATTCCTGATTATACAGTGTGGCCCACGTTTGCAGACTTCCTGCAGAACAGGGATACCCAGATGGAATTTGTTTTAAAATTAATCAATAAATGAAGTATTTGACCTACCTGTGCCTGGTGGTCTTGTTGCTTGTACATTGCAGGCAGGCAGCTACCAGGGAAAAACCTGTAGATTCCGTTCATACCGTGCCAATAGATACACCTGAAGAAAGACCGGATTCATTGTTAGTCATTCCAGATACAGCGAAGATCGAGGTCGGAAAATTTCAGAAGAAAGAAAACCTGGAACCCGGCAAGGAAGAATATACTTTCTGCGAAAAATGGAAACTGGATTCCGCCACCCTGGTACGTATCATCAGGGGATTTAAACCCATCAACGGCAGCACCTGGCATTACAGTTATGATAGTTTCGATTGTCAGCTGGTGGGCATCATAAAAATCAGCGGAAGGGAATACAGGATGTATCTCAACGCAGGGTCGTATTTCTTCCTGACGAATGGAGACCGTCAGTTCATTTTTGGCGATGAAAAGAATGCATTTAACAAGTACTTCCTGGAAGGGAATATTTATGATCAAAATCCTAAAGATTAATATGGATCTATTACAACCGAGTCCTTTTTTACTGCTGCTGATTTTGATATTCCTGATAATGGGCCCTGCTGCATTGGGGATAATTTTACTGTTCTTCCTGTTCAGCCTGATTTTTTAAGTGAAAGAGCTTGGCTCATAAATAAAAATAAGGGCTGAGAATTCCTTTCAGCGCGATCGATGCAATGAGTAGCCAGGTTAACGGGGGGATTTTCGCATCGCTGTAAATCAGGTAACTATGATGGAATTTTTAAACTAAAGCCTGTCTTCCTGAACTGGCCGGCTGTCAGGCCTTCCTGTCTTTTAAACAATTTATTTAAATGACTTTCATCCGTAAACCCTAATTCTTCCGCTATTTGTGAGATAGACATCCTGCTGTACCTGAGGCGACTCTTTGCCAGTTCCAGTTTATAATCCAGGATAAACTGCCGGATGGTCTTTCCTGTCTTTTTATTAAAATAAGCCCCGATATAGTCTTTAGATAAATTGAAATGTTCCGCAATCCCATTCAGGCTGATCTTCTGATGATCATAGATATTATGCTGTATAAACTGGGTCATTTCATAGCCGGCAGACTCCACCTGTGTGGGTATTTCACTGATCACGGGCTGTTGGGCATAGCGGGCAATGATATTTAGCAGTAAAAAAACAAGATTTTGGAGCACGACTTCTCTAAAAGTACCATTTTGTTCCCATTCTATCACCATTCTTTGAACGAGTGAGCCGGAAAACTTCCTGTCTTCTTCGTCTAAACCGATGAATCCTTTAAAATGCCCGGCGTGCTGGAAGATATATTCCAGCTGGCGGAAGTAATCACTGAGTTCTGGTTTATCATGGCCGATAGGGGAATTGCGCCCAAACAATGCGGCTGTAAAATCAATAATTACGAAGGAGGATTTGCTGTGTGCAAGGAAGGCATGTTTATCAGCAGGGGTGAGCAGGAACAGGTCACCCCTGCCATACGGGAACTGGTTATCATTGATTAAATGAATACCCCGGCCTTCCAGGATATAGATGATCTCAAAACAGTCATGGCGGTGCATAGGCGTGTGATCTGCAGAGTATTCTATGATTGCAAGGGCGAAATCACTTTTTATCATATAGCAAGGTTTTTGATTATTATTGGAGAAGGTGTTGCATCTTGTTGCAAAAGGTTTTGATTCTTAATGCAAAAGGTTTCAAATCCTGTCACAGAAGGTTTTGATTCTTAACGAGAAGGTTTTGAATCTTGCCACAAGAGGTTTTGAATCCTACTGCAAAAGGTTTCAAATCCTATCACAGAAGGTTTTGATTCTTAACGCAAAGGTTTCGAATCCTACCGCAAAGAACTCAAACCTTAACTCCAAATGTTCCAAATCTTGCCGGGAAATTACTAAAAGTTCTTCGTTTTTTACCTGTTTTCCCAATCACGCCCTGGGTACTTTTGCCCCATGAAACATCATTTATCTGACCTTATCCGGATAACCGCTGCCGTTGTGGCGCTGGCGCTATCCCTGTGGGGCGTATTGCCTTACATGATTATCCCTGTTGCCGCTACCCTGATCTGCGGCTATCCTATGTTCAAAGAAGCTTTTGACGCGATCAGGAAACGCCACATGACCATGGAATTGTCAATGTCAATTGCAGTCCTGGCCACCCTGATCGTAAAACAGTATACCACTGGCCTTGTCATTACCTTATTCGTGCTGGCGGCCGAACTACTGGAACACCTGATCGTAGAACGTGGACACGATGCCCTGAGTAGCCTGGCTGCCCTGCTGCCACAAACAGCAAAAGATGTGCAACCCGGTGATATCGTGGTTGTTCGCCCGGGTGCACATATCCCCGTAGATGGTATTGTACTCAAAGGCACCAGTTTTGTAAACCAGGCTGCCATCACCGGGGAATCAATGCCGGTAGAGAAAGGACCGAACAGCGAAGTGCTGGCAGGTACCATTAACCAGGATGGGGTCCTGGAAGTCATTGCTACAAGTATCGGGGAAGACACCATTTTTGGCCGCATTATCGGCGTGATGGAATCCGTGCAATCAAACCAGTCACCCATTGAGAAAACTGCCGATAAACTGGCTGCAAAGCTTGTTTATTTCGCGCTCGGTGGTGCGCTGATCACTTATATTGTGACACGCGATATGAATGCCACGATTTCTGCCCTCGTCGTAGCTGGTGCCTGTGGCGTTGCTGCCGGTACACCACTCGCCATCCTGGCAGGCATAGGCCGTGCTGCCCGCGAAGGCGTCGTGATCAAAGGCGGCGTTTACCTGGAACAACTGGCGCAGGCAGATACCGTACTCCTGGATAAGACAGGTACCCTCACCCTCAATAAAGCCATCGTAACAGATGTAAGCAGTTTTAACGGCATTGACAGCCGCGAACTCTTGCAACTCCTGTCTACCGGAGAGCAGCATTCCGATCACCCATTGGCGAACGCTATCATGGAGGCGGCCAGAAGGGAAAACATCGAACCAGGTGTATACGAAAACTATAATTACCTGCCCGGCAAAGGCTTGCAGTTCTCCCAACAGAAGAAAGACTATATGATCGGTAATACAGGCTTGTTCGCAGAAAATAAGATTGATCTCGGTACTGCGGAATTATGGCTTGAAACAGCCCGTCAGAATGGCGAAACAACCGTGTTGATCGGCAGTGATCAGCATGTGCTGGGCGGCGTTCGGATTGTAGACGTTATCCGCACCGAAGCCAGGGAAGCCATTTCAGACCTGCACGATCATCATCTGCAAACCATCCTTTTATCCGGCGACAATACCGCCAGCGTAAATGTAATTGGTAGGGAATTACGTGTAGACGAAGCAGTGGGTAACCTGCTGCCGACAGACAAACTCACCTATATCCAAAAACTGAAAGCTGCCGGTAAAAAAGTAATCATGGTGGGAGATGGGATCAACGATGCACCTGCCTTGATGGAGGCAAATGTGGGTATTGCCATGGGCACCGCTTCCAATATCGCCTTCGAAAGCGCGAATATGGTACTGACGAATAATGACCTGCGCAAGGTTGGTGTAGCCATCGGGATTGCAAAGAGATGCATGAAGGTGATTCAATTCAATTTCCGGGGCACCATCATCGTAGATGCGATTGGTATCGTACTGGCATTCCTTGGGTATTTAACTCCGATGACCGCAGCTATGATTCACGTTATTTCAGAACTTATTTTCATCTTAAATTCAGCCAGGTTATTCAGGAAGCCATAAGGAGCAGATCTTTATTGCCTATGAATTTATTACTATCCTGTAATCCTTTGCCTTATTGATCGCTTGCCATTAGGCCCCCAGAATGATGTTCAAATACGTTTACCGTTGTTTTCAGTGGGGGTTTGCCGCAATAATTAAAGCGGGAAGCTACAGACCTTTGCCTTATTGATCGCTTGCCATTAGGATCCCAGAATGATGTTCAAATGCGTTTACCGTTGTTTTCAGTGGGGTGCTTACCGCAATAATTAAGGGATTAATATACAAGTTTTTCAACGCTAAATAAAGTAGCATTTAGAATCTTTAAATTTTGGAAACAACGCGACTTTGTTAGGAGGATTTTATATTTCTCAACCAGTTATAATATTTAAATTTTATACAAGATAAAAAAATAGAATGTATCAATAAACCATTATTATATAATATATTGAATACCATCATTATGAGAAATAAATAACGAATCGAGAAAAATGAAATCCAATGAATTGGTAGTTGACTCCAAAGCTAGTTATGAATTATATTCCATAATTAGTCTGCGCCTAGGTAGATTTTGCAAGACAAACAATAGATTTTCCCCCATTATTATAATTTTTTAGACGATCTAAAAAAATCTAAACCGATTTTATAATATTTTATCTGATATAGATTGTGGTATCGGAATTAATGAAAGAGAATATGTATAAAATGAATTTTTTAAGCAGTTCTGTTTGGGCGGATTTAAACCTGAAATTTTTTTGGCCCTTTTTCGTCGGGTCCCGGCGGGTTTTTAACCTGCCGCATAGGTAGACCTTGGTTGTCGGTCAAAAGACACGACAACGGCTGGAAGGCGCATTCGGACCAAACAGTTCAAGTGCTTTTTTTAATTAACGTTAATAAGATGCATTGTGCCATCGTAGGGAATTGTCAATTTCACGCTCGAAACATTGATTTCCGAAAACAGATTTCTTGGATGTATATATATAGCGAAGCCTTCACAATTGATTTCCATAAATCGCTTTTTGTCAACAGGATTTTGAGCAACCCAGTTATTTTCAAGCAGATCAGGATTTTTGTTACGGAAGTCACGAATCACGGGAGAAAGTACGGTTCCTTTATCATCAGAAGGAATAAGTGTTTTATCGAACCAGAAAATAGCCTGATCCAACTCTCCTAAGAATTGATTCTTAAAAAAGCCAATCGAAGTGGGCGATTTAATATTATCATAATATCTAAGAGGATAAACTTTTGTAAGTATTTCTATAAAACGAGGATCCATTTTTTCAATTAGCACATTATAGCCAATTTCTTCAACTGCTTTTTTGATTTGATCAAACTTATCGAAATGTGCAGGTTTGATCTTACCTGAATGGAATACGATTAATGCCTTGAAATATTTTTCAATAGCCGTACTAGAAAGTATAACACCCTGTAATGTATAATTCCTATTTAATAACACTCGTGCGGCAATATAGTCATTGTAAGCGGTGCGGATCAATCCCAAAGCTAAGTTCAACCGATCTTCCTGATTAAGCATATCGTTAATTACTTTATGTTAATTGTATCATAGTTTTGCGTAATTTTTTGTCTCGGCGGGTTTTAAGCCTGGGCTTTCGTAAAACTGTTTGGGGCTAATGCGTATGTTATTTCGGCTCCTTATGTATTGTTTTTATAAAATATACCTGTGTGTTTTCTTCTAAATAGAATACAAATTTCAGTCGGTATTTGTCATCCAAATCTATTTTTGAAACAAGTTTTTTCGGGTTTTCATGAGTTCCTTCAGCTATGAAGAAAGCTTCTGCTGCTAAATGTATTATTTGCTCTGGATACTGAATGTTGTGAATGTCTTTTCCAGTCGATAAATTCAAATTGTCGATTGAAAAGTGCTTGAACGTATGAAATATACCACCCGTAAATTCCATCTTTCCTTCTTTATTAGTATCAAGCTGCCTAAATAGATCTATTCTTAATATTTTATTTGCTATTTCCCCATCTTTGCTTTCAATGATATAGGCAAACTGTTCGTTTTTCAAAAAATCAATAAACCTTTCCAGATCAAATGTTGGCTCCATAAGATAGATAGCGTCTATTACATCTAGCGCATTTCCAGTTTCAAATTTTTCAGGAAATTTTTTATGAGCTTGGAAATAGTAGTCTTCAATAATTGCCTTAAACACATTGGATTTAATACAATAGAATGTTCTTCCGTTTATTAAATACTTTGAGTAGTTATTTATTGGAAAGCCTGTCTTAGCAGCATCTTTTGTTTCGTGTTTCATTAGCGCCAATGACTTTCCCTCAATAAATTCTCTTGTTTTTCGAAACTCTTCCCAAGTCATCATAACTATCTATTTTCATTTTTTAAGGCGGCTTTTTTATGTCGTTCTACATACTTGTTATAAAGTTCCTTCTTCTCAATATCTGAAATTATTCCAATTTCACTTTCTCTTTTGGCGCCTTCCCATTCCAATTTTAATAAATATTGAGTAATTTTAATAAGTTCGTTAATAGGCTCCGTTGGGTCTTTGTCAGATTTCAACAAGATTTCGTCAATGAGGTTAATGATTTTATTGTCCCAATATTCGTCTTCTGGATTTAAGTAAAGGCGAATAAGAAATCTTAAATTATCCGCCTCTTTATGTAACTCCCAAACCTCTTTATATTCTAACTTGTAAATTTTATTAGCATAGCTATGGGCAAGTCCACAAAATTTAGAAATGCTTGCACGTAATTCTTGAATATACTTAATTCTTGACGATGTCACTGAATTAATAAAGGCGGTCTTTCGGACATTTCTGAAGGTAATTATGAGGTTAAAAACTCCAACAAAGAAAGTTAGTCCGATACCTGATAATGTGACAATTTCAGTTGTTGTCATGCGATCTATTATTGATGGATTGTAAACTTATGCCTCGCCGGTTTTTAACCTACCGTTTTCTTAGTTGTCAATCAGAAGACAAGACAGTGGCGAGAAGTTTGAGGAACATGATTTATTCTTCATTTCTGGAACCACCTAACCAAGGTGGAGTACCACCGATTGCCTTTTTATATTCCTCCAAATCCATATCAACTTTCTCAACCAATACTGCCGCTACCTGTTTGCCGGGATTTTCTTTCCTAACTCTTTCTTCGGCCGATCTTTTTGCAACATTGGGGTCATATCCTGCTCCGCTAACGGTCTCCAGAGAGTGATCTTTCCCATCTACAAGAACTCTGAATTTAGCTACAAAATAATTTTTCATATAAAAGTATTTAATGAAATTATTTCAGAATAAAGAAGCCGTCTTTAATTAGGACGGCATCGAAAATACCTTCATCAAGTCAGGAGACACGACAACGGCTAACTAGATCACGAAAACGAACAGACCGGGGCCTGTTCCTACGATTTATTACTTCATCTTATGTAATATCTCTTTCATCAAGTCTGTTTTCTCCTTTTCACTTGCAAGTAGGCGTTCAAACAATTCAATTACTTTATCAACCGGATTAAAGCTGCACTTGTAATTCTCAACATAAGCAACCGCCTCATCATTAAATGTATTCGCCACGATGTTTATCGCCGCTTCTTCATAAAAATTCTTGATCGCATCAACCGGTATCTTTAATGCTCTTGCCACTTCGTCCAAGATTCCATCCTCAATTTCTTCCTTCCCTTCTAAACGAGAGATTTTCATCTGCGTCCAGTCATCATCCATTATTGAGGCTAGCAAATCCTGCTTCATCCCCAGCATTTGCCGGAAACGTCCAATATTCTTACCGTGATGAATTTTCTTTTCTATAATAGCAATATAGTGCTTTTTGACAAGTGAAAAAAAATGCAAAAACGGAACTAAGATAAACATTTGCAAAATATAATATGTAAAAAGTTGATCGTTACTTTGAAACACCTGTTAGTTGTCGAAAGCAACACACGGAAATGGCAGGCTTATCATTAACTGTTAAACCATTTTTTATACCCCTTTCCAAACCACAGGTTATTTGTCTGTCTTTTGTACTGTTGGTAATTACGATCCTAGTTTCAATTCCGCTTTCAACTATATTCCTAAAAAACGAGGATATAACTATCCGAAATCAACTTTTTTCCCGCTTCCCCTATCAGTCTAAACATACTCGTTTCACTTCTGATATATTTGCAAAATACCCAACATATTATTTTAAGAATGAGACATTGGGAGTGGTTATGAGTCATATAAGTATGAGATACCAAACTACTCATGTTTTTCATAGTCTATCTATTAGTCAATACAGAATAACTGGATATCTTCCCCAAGATATTTCATTAGAGGAAGCGCTGACGATAATACGGAAATTAGTTGGCCTCAATATATGTCGAAATACTGATGGAGCTATAATTGTATCATAGAATAGATGCCAGTTAGAATATTTCCGCGTTAGGGATTGCAGCAAAGTACCATCTACTGCGGAAAGCCCGACCCGAAGGGGAACGCCCAAAACAAAAAAGATGCTAAGAGTATGTTTAAAATTCTGATGGGCTAAAATTAGGAAAGTACGAATCGATCAATTAGTTTGGATTTACCACAAAACAAACTATGAGAACGAAGTTCACATTATTGACCGATTCGCACTGGAAAAGTATAGAAAAAATATTAACGGACAAAAGAAAGCGTAAATATAGCCTTCGAACTATCTTCAATGCTATATTATGGATTTGCAGAACAGGTAGTCAATGGCGTAATCTAAGCAGTGATTTCCCTTACTGGCAGATAGTTTACTATTATTTCAATAAATGGAAAAAAGCAGGTGTGCTGGAACAGGTGATGTTAAAAATGGTTAGAAAAGAGCGGATAGATCAGGGGCGAAATTATGCACCATCTGTCAGTGCTATCGATAGCCAAAGTATAAAGAAAACTGGATTCGTAAGTATAGAAACCGGGATCGATGGCGGTAAGCATATCAATGGTCGAAAAAGGCATCTTGCTGTTGATAGCTTAGGATTACCAATTGCGATAAGTGTCAGCGGCGCAAATATTCATGACTCAATTGGCGGTTTTGATTTGCTGTGGAAAATTGAAAAGGTTAGTCATAGAATGAAACTGATTCGTACAGATAAAGCATACCAGGGAGAGTTTAGCGATATGGTTGAGAATTATTACAAATGGAAGATGGAAATAACTCAGAAACCGCCGACAGTAAGGGGTTTTGTGCCACAGAAAGGTAGATGGCAGGTTGAACGATCATTCGCTTGGCTCAATAACTTCAGAAGATTGTCGAAGGATTATGAAAGGCTACCTGAATCATCTGTGGCTTTCATCCAGGTAGCATTCATTAGTATACTTCTAAAATAAGTAGAATTAGTTTTTAAACATACTCTAAATAAAATCCGTACATCCAGAAACATCAGGAAGCTATTGTTCATTACTAGTGTTAGGTTAATTATTAATTGACGGATACAATCTTTTTAACTTCACTCTTGCTTCTTTGTTTGTGAATTGCCAGTTTATTTGGCTGTTCTTATTGTTTCGATTAGTTTGCCATTCAGTGACCTCTTCTTTTACCTTCTCGATTGTAGATATATGCCTGTTCAGGCATTGTCCATTCAATACGTGCAATTCTATTTCGGCCATATTTAACCAGCTTCCATGTTTTGGGGTATAGATGAATTCAAATCTGTCACACAGCCTTTTTGCTTCTTTGGGTTCAAAGGTCTCATAAAATGCAGCACCCGTGTGCGTTTTTAAATTATCCATCACCAGGGTTATCTTTTTCGCTTTGGGATATTTCTTATCTGCGATTTCTTTAATAAACATTGCCCAATCCTTTCTGGCTTTGAATGCTGTTACCTCCACAAAACGCTTCCCTTTCAATGGTTCATTTGCTATAAATATATTTACCATGCCATGTCTAACGTACTCGTAATCTACTCTTCTTTCCTGACCAGGCTTCATGGCAACTGATTGTCTCACTTCATCGACTAACTGTTTTGGCGACTCATCCATGCAAATAACAGGATAATCAGCATTATAAGGCCTTTTATATACATCTAACACGTTCTCCATCTTTGCCACAAATTCGCTATTACAATGCGGTGGGATTACCCACCCTTTTGATTTCCAGGGCTTAAGTTCATTTTTTTTAAGACCTTTCTTACTGTTACATGAGAGATCTTTTCGACATACTTTAATTCAACCATCTTGTCTGCCAGGAGCCGTAATGACCATCTAGCAAATCCCTTAGGTGGCTCACTACAGCATAATGTGACTAACTTCGCTTCTATATCTCCATCCACTTTAGACTCGTAAATACGATTTGAAGGCCGTCTTTCTAATACCCCTTCAAAGCCTTCTTCAATAAATTTCTTCTTAACCCGATCTATTGTGCGCATCCCAACTTTCAAGACTTTACTTATTTGCTCGTTGGTCACTTTTTCCGAGTACTTCCCCTCATCACAATTTAATAGAATATAAGCCATACGAAAGGTTTGAGAAGTATGTGAACCTTTATTTATTATGCTGTGTAATTCTTCAACTTCACTCTTTGTTAATTTAACGGTATAGCGTATCATCTCTGGAAATATTTCTTCAAATATACATTATATTTACGTCATTTGATATTTAACGAAACACTAGTATGGCTTTGCTTATCTGTTATGCGATATATACAGGATGGACATACGACTATACTACTTCGTTAGAATCATTAATTGTTAAAGAAGCATTAGTGCTTTCTCATTCTATACTTTATATAATCTTGTACAATATACTTAATAGAGATAATCAAAGATTAGCTAAGATCATTAATAGTAAAGTAATGTACGACAGAGAAACAACTCACGAAATGCGGCATCCACTTAATATTATATACGGACTTTGTGAAGCGTTAGTACATCCTAAATGTGATGCAGATACGAGGGAAAAGTTAATACCGCTAATACATAAATCCAGCGAATTGCTACGGGCCTATCTTGAGTATGCGCTACAATTCCCAAAGTTTGACGATGAAGAGAAGATAGCACAGGATTTAAAATCATTCAACCTTCATGAATGCTTAGAAAATATCATTCTTATATTGACCAAAAGAGATTACGCGATAGATATAAAACTGGAATTATCGTTAGATAACGAAGTTCCTCACACAATATATTCTAACAGAACAGTGATAATACAGATTGTAATGAACCAGCTTTCCAATGGAATCAAGTTCTCAAAAAATAGGTTTGACTCCGTCAAGCTACATGCAAAGACTAACAACGACATACTAATACTTACCGTGGAGGATCAGGGAAAAGGAATAAACAAAGTAATGATAGATCGTATATTCGATCCCTTTGTAACGACTTCTAACCCTCATCAGGAATGCTCGGGAATAGGTTTAAGCCTGACTAAAAAGCATGTAAAAAGATTAGGAGGAACAATAAAAGTAGATAGTGCACTGGACATCGGAACAACATTTATTATCACTCTACCCCTAAAAAATGATGAAATCAAATAGAAAATGCTAATCGGATTAGCATTTAGCATGCTGTATAAAACTTGTATATCAATCCCATAACTAAAACGGGAGGTTACAGACCTTTGCCTTATTGATCGCTTGCCATTAGGATCCCAGAATGATGTTCAAATGCGTTTACCGTTGTTTTCAGTGGGTGCTTACCGCAATAATTAAAGCGGGAAGCTACAGAAGAACTGTATGAACAATATAAGCAAGCACCAGATTCCCTGGGTGCATTTGTAATGCATACATTGAAAGATTTTAATCATTCAAATGGGAAGGAGAACTTTTTACCCTTAAAATAAAAGGAGACTACCTGATTTCAGTACCAACAGTAATATACGGAAAGTAAAGCGGGATGAACAAGGGGTATTCACAAACAAGGCGATAGGTATAGCAAACATTCCTTTATCTGCCAGTTTTTTAAACCTGATGGAGAAAAGTGACGGCCAACTTAATAAACCTGTCATATAAATAAAAAGCTGTCTCAAAAGCAAATTTTACCTGGATTGAGTTCAGGTAACTGTTGGCGCAAAATTATGAATGATAAAGGATCAAAGCTTTCAGCTTCCTTTTGAGACACGCTCCGGTATTCAGTAGTTGCCCGGGATATCAGGCAATCCTTGGAAACCTTACAGCAGTCAGTACAATATACCCTGCAGTTTTTCCGCCGTCTTTACAGGATTTATCCTGCAGTATATCTCCCACCAATGCACTTACACCATAATGTGCTACCACGCCATTCACAATACCTTCCATCAGTTCCAGGTTGGAATAAGGATAAAATATTGGCTCGACCTTGATAATAGACCTGAATTCCTGTTCTAACTGAAATGTTATTTTCTTCTCCATATCAGGCAGTGCCTGCTCATTACATTTTACCGCATTGATGATCACCTGTGTATCCCATACGATTCGCTCCCTTACCCAGCCATAGTAGTTTCCCCCGGAAGTTATAATCTGCTCTTGCTTGAAGTTGTGCTCAGGTATCAGTTTGTTGATCTCTTCAATGATCTGGCTCTTAGAGTAATCCATTTTAATTGTATTTTATCGTAGGTCTGTTTCAAATGTGAGATTAAGACAGCCCGCACTGATATTTTATGTTCACAATCTTCTCTTTAAGTGATTCTTATCATTCATAACATGGTACATGGCTGGCAGTCACTCATTTGGTTTTATCAGGTAGATCTTTCTTTTGAGTCGTTTAAGGCTATTACGGGCAAAGCTGTGACGGCTTATCAGATGGTCCGGCAAAACATAATAATAATCCTTGAATACTTCATATCCCCGGTGTTGATTGATGTTGGACAGGCTTGATTTGCACGGTACCCCCGATATCCCAGGATGATGCATATTGCCCGTGATACTTCGTAGCCCATGGCTGATATCCCGTACTGATCCTGCCCCGGCGATCTGGCAGAACAACATACTTACCAGATGTGTCCAGCTCTTTATTCCTTTGCTGTATTTATCGCTCTGATGTTGCTTCACTAATGTATCGAATTTTTCTCTCGGAAGATGTGCCAATATCCGGCTGAATAGACTTACTTTTATCACGGAGGTTCTCTGTTTTTGTTTCGCGATTAAAACATACCGTTTTTTCGGTAAACAACCTCCTCCTTTTCCCCTATTTCCTCATTTCATTTTGGACAGGTGTGAGTTAGGACCCATAACGTTATTAATTATATCCCGTATATCATGGTGAAGAAATTTGTTTATTTTGTTTTAATTCAAGCATTCGCAATACTTTCGCTAAATGCTCAGACATTGCAGGATGTGACAAAGAACGGGTCGGATACAACAACCGGCATAACTGCTGCCTCTTTTGAAGCCATAGCCCCATCTTTTTTTGGTTCCTCAATTCCCGGTAATATCAATTTACTAAAAGGATTAACTATCAATGGTACAATGGCAAACGAAAGTCAAAATGCAATAACGTATCAAAGCGGGGGAGGCGGGGGAGCTGCAATTGTGTTTTCCAGAGGTGGCTCATACGAGACGCGTATGGACTTTTTTACTAATAATCAGCCGTCTTCCGGCAATATAATTCCAAGACTGCGAATCGGTGATTCCGGTAATATAGGAGTAGGAACCCTCCAGCCAAAGGCTGCGTTGGACATCGGTACATTTATTAACGACCAAAAGCTTGGGATTGTACTAGGAAGGTTGTCAGAAGGAAATTCTGAGGGAGAGGGTACCTTTCTTGGAGTAAGGGGTTATAACACTCAGGGTTCGGGTGATATAAAGAGTTTTGCTATTGAACATTCATTTTATGGAGAACAAAACAGTTCGATAAACTTTTATCGTGGAGACGCTAAGGCTGGAGGATTTCTTGGCTTCAACACGGGAGATAATACCGAAAAAATGCGGATCACTGCCGGCGGGAATGTCGGTATCGGAATCAGTGCTCCCGGCGAAAAGCTCTCTGTCAACGGCAAAATCCGCGCAAAAGCAATCAAAGTCGAAATCAACAATTGGCCAGACTACGTTTTCTCGCCGGAATATACAAAACCTTCACTTCCTGAACTGGAAACTTTTATAACCAGCCACGGGCATCTTCCCGATATTCCGTCTGCAACCGAGGCCAAAGAAAATGGAGTGGATCTTGGAGATGTACAAGCAAAGCTTTTAAAGAAAATCGAAGAGCTGACCCTGTACCTGATAGAAAAGGATAAAGAGCTTAAACTTCAAAAAGAACAGAACGACTATCAGAAAGGGCAGATGGAGCTGCTTTTAAAGCGTGTTGAAAAGCTTGAAGAAGAAATGGATTAACAATAATAACTGAAGCTAAGAACATGTTTAAAATTCCGAACGACTCATTTTAGAAGGATATTAATGAAAGCTACCTGGATGAATGCAACAGATGATTCAGGTAGCCTTTCATGATCCTTATCTAACCTTCTGAAAAAATTCAGCCACGCGAATGATCGTTCAACCTGCCACCTACCTATGGAACAAAACCTTTTACTGTCGGCGGTTTCTGAGTTATTTCTATATGCCATTTATAGTACTTTTCAACAGTATCACTAAATTCACCCCTTTAGGCCATGTCAGTACGAATAAGCTTCATTCCTGAACTATTTTTTTCTATTCTCCACAATATGTCAAATCCACCTACTAAGTCATGAATATCTGCTGCACTGACGCTGATTGCTATTGGTAAGCCCTGGCTATCCACCGCCAGGTGCCTTTTTCGTCCATTAATATGCTTTCCGCCATCAATGCCTGTTTCAATATTTATAGATGGACTTCTTTTTATACGCTGGCTATCAATCGCTGCTGCAGAAGGTGCATAATTTCGGCCCTGCCTCATTCGTTCCTTTCTTACAACCTTACTCATAACCTTTTCAAAGAATCCATTTTCCTTCCACTTGTTAAAATAATAGTAAACGATCTGCCAGTAAGGGAATTCGCTGCTTAAATTGCGCCATTGACAACCCGTTCCGCAAACCCATAGAATAGCATTAAATATCTTTCGAAGACAATATTTACGCTTTCTTTTGTCTGTTAATAGTTTTTCTATACTTTGCCATTGCGAATCGGTCAATAATTTGTACTTCGGTCTCATAGTTTGTTTCCGGTAAATCCAAACTAATTGTTCGATTCGTTTTTAACTAATTTCCCGCCGATTTATTTTTAAACATGTTCTTAGTATAGAAACCGACTCCCGATGCAAATACGATACACACTGAACCGATCGGTTCAAAGCTAAGCCCATCTAACGTTTACGATTAAATTTAAATGATGCGAATCCTCTTATTAATTTGTCTCCTGTTTACAGGAGTAAACGTGCTATCTGCACAAACACCGGTCGTGAAAGTGGCGGTATTGCTGTACCCGGGTATGGCCTTGCAGGATTTTGCCGGCCCGGCAGATGTATTTACCAAAGCCAGGGAAATTACACGGGGAGAATACCAGGTGTATACAGCGTCCTGCAAACCCGGAACGGTGTATACAGAAGGGCATATCGGTATCCAGCCCGACTACAGTATCCGGCAGCTGCCAAAACCGGATATTTTGATCCTGCCGGGAGCCTCCTTTGCTGTCATTGATTCTCTCCGGCACGACAGTACCCTGCTTTCCATGATCAGGCAGTACCAGGATAGCGTGTCTGTTCTTTTGTCAGTAGGCACAGGCACCTGGTTACTGGCGGCAGCAGGCTTGCTGGATCATCAGCAGGCAACGACCCACTATTTTGTGGCAGATGATTTTGCCAGCACTTTCCCAGCCATTACACTGGTCAAAGACGTGCGGTATGTAGATAATGGAAACATTCTCACAAGCGCCGGCGTGACGGCAGGGATCGATGGTGCCCTGCACCTGGTGGCACGGTATAGTGGCGACCGGATAGCCGGGATGGTTGCCCGGGCCATGCAGTATACCCCCAAAAGGGAAGAACCCTGGCCAATGGCACCCACAGGCATGGATTATAAAAAAGATGCAGACGTAATCTGCGGAATGATAGCAATTGATAAAAATATCTTCGTGGAATACCAGGGCAAACGTTACTATTTTTGCTCTGAGGTCTGTAAAAAAGCGTTCCTGCATAATACTGCTCAGTAACCGCTCCGAACTCGCTCAGTTACTTACATTATTCCGGCACTCTAAGTACACTAGTATATCACTTCATTATCCCAGGGATATTGAGTTGATATACTAGTGTACTTAGAGTGAACCGTTAATGATGGTATCCAATAAAAGCTAAAGCGGAGCCAGTGGCCGCTTAGACACCTAAAAGCGGGAAGGGGTGGGGTATTTGATGAATTGATCAGTGATCCGGGTAGTTTGGACGGTATCTGCCCAAAGCAGGGGGATTATTATTGGTGGTCCCTTTTATAATTTCTGAAGGTGGTTGCTGTCCTTTTTTTGAAATAATTGGAGAGATGGCTTTCGTCAGTAAACCCGAATTCGTCAGCAATTTGCCGTTGTGTCAGGCCGGCTGCGACTCTGCCTTCTATGAGCTTGATCCGGTAGTTGTCGATGTACTCGCGGAAGGGAATACCGTAGTTGTTTTTGAAGTATTTACCGAAATAGTGCGGGGAGATGTTGAAGGTCTGTGACAGGTGTTTTACCTGGATCATTTCCGGGTTGTAGATGTACTGGTGAATGAAGGAGATGAGCGCCTGCTTATCGTTGTTCCAGTTGTATTGGGTATTCATATTGCCCCATTGCTGCTGGAAGAGGGCAAAGAGGGAGAGGACCTGGTAAAAGATGTAGGGGGAGGAGAGGACCTCCTTCCGGTTCCTGGATTCGATGAGGGTTTTGATGGTGCGTAACAGGTTTTGTTGTGACAGCTCATCCATGGTCAGGCGCATCTCTTTGAATGCCTTATTCCGCATCATCATTTCGGGCTGGAATTTAAGCAGGGAATTGGGCATTAATGGTTTGCGTTCACTAAAGTAGCTATCCGTGAATTTAATGACCCCAAAATGCGTTTTTCGCTTTATTTCCAGGTAGTGAGTATCCTCCGGTGAGATCAGGAACCAGTCATTGGCCCGGTAATCGACGACACTGTTGTTCAGGTAATGCCTGCCGCTACCGGTAAAGATATAGACGATCTCATAATAAGTCTGGGAATGAGAGGGTTGATGAAATTGCTCTTTCACAAAGACCTCAATCACCAGCGCATCAAACTGCCGAAGTTTCTTCATGGCTTAAAATTACAAATTTATGCTGCTTTTTTGCAAGTTAATCCCGGCAGGGGTTTTCCAATTTTGCAGTATACTTTTCGACTAAGCAGAATGGACAATTTCATATTAATCGCTGTCTGCATCCTGGCAGGCATGGCGATGCAAAAGGCAAAAATATTACCTGCAGATGCGCATAAAGGCATCAATATCTGGTTACTGTATCTCGCACTTCCGGCTGTTTCACTGAAATATATACCGACTATTAAGTGGTCGCTGACCATGTTGTTTCCCATGGCTTCGACGGTGATTGTGTGGGCAGGAAGTACCTTGTTAACAGCATTGTATGTACGGCGCAGGCGTTATGGACAGCGTTCCAGGAGTACCCTTGAACTGGCGAGTGGGTATAGTAATACATCGTTTATCGGGTTTCCGCTCATCATTGCTTATTTCGGGGAACAGTACCTGAGTATTGCAATCATCTGTGACCAGGTGATGTTTATAGTCCTGTCAACGGTTGGTATTTTTTCAGCCATCAAGGGGGATCGTAAATCAGGTGCGAAGGTAGAGGTAAAGATGATCCTGAAAAAGCTGTTTACGTTCCCGCCATTCATAGGATGCCTGTCAGCCCTGATATTACCTCATTTTATCAACCTTTCTCCCATGGAGCCGCTCTTTACCAAACTGGCAGGAACGGTAGCGCCGCTGGCCTTGTTTTCCATCGGTATGCAATTGAAGTTCAACGGTTGGGAAAAACAACGGGGCCAGTTATCCATGGTGTTGTTGTACAAGCTCATACTGGCTCCTTTATTGGTATTAGGGGCGGCTATCATTACAGGTGTATGGGGCGATGTGGCAAAGATTAGCATCTTTGAAGCAGCGATGCCTACCTTCATTACAGCCAGTGTAGTAGCGGAACAGTTTAACCTGAATTTTCGGTTGGTGAACCTGGTTATTGGGATTGGGATCTTACTCAGCCTGTTGTCAACCTTTTTGTGGGCGAACCTCCTGCAGCATGTATATGGTTGACGGCTAATTCAGTATTGATTTGCAGAAAGAGTGTTTAGCATACAAGTTGGTTTTATTTGAGAGAGTTTCGTAAGCCTGGCAGTATTGCCAGGCTTTATGGGTTGCCGGGAGTTTTTAGATTATTCGGGACATTCCATACGTTCGAAACCATGTTCTTCACAATATTGTTTACCAAAAGCGTTGACCTTTTCAATGAAGCCTATTGGATCATTGTGAAACTCAATAGAGCAAGCTCTCTTAACGGCTCCGATTTCAGCCATCACCGATCTGGGTTTAGCTTTTTTGTGTTTATTTTTCATATACGATGGTTTAACAATTTGATCAGGGCTTTTGATCGTGATGGATCTAAACCCACAGTTAGTATTAATCTCATTAAATAAGGTAATATAGATGCCCCCAAATACCGACCTGTCGGCATATATTACCTCCATGCAAAAATATTTAATTTCTGTTAAGAATTAAATGTCAAAATCTTCATGAAAGGCTTGTGTGATAAGGGTTTTGTAGCTTTGCGGTTAACAGGATTAAACTAAAAATCGTTTATCCTTTTCTGATACTTACAATATTAATCTACGAAAAAACACCTGGAAAAAATCTTTCCACTATCAAATTGTATTTGCTGTCTTTGCCCAAAAAACTGTTTCGCAGCCCCTGCCGCTCAGCCACTAATTTCACCTCCGCTTCATCCAACCAGCATCCCCTATCCGGCACCAATAGATGCCCTGCCCACAAAGGATTTATTATTATTCAACTGATAATGAACAGCTTTGCATCGCCCAGGAATAACATTCCCCCCTCAAACCCAGCATTAACAAGCAACCCAATCAAATTATGCGTATTAAAGTAGCACTAGAAAATTCCCAAAGCCTAATTACGTATAGATGAATCAGTTACTGACTTTTACTCTTTGGATGGGTAAAATATAACATATAAAAATTATTAAATACAACCTTTTACTGTTAAATTTGGACGGATTATCCAGCATTCCCTGCCTATGATTAAAAAATATATCATTCCTGTTTTAGGAAGGAACAAGGACATTTTCATCTTCCCGGATCTTACTATCCAGGACCTATCCCAGAATAACTAATGCGGCTGGCATTGTTGTGTTTTACTTAATTAATTGAAGATGAAACGGTTTCTGTTTTTATTTGCTTGTCTGTGTGTGTTCACTGAGATTGTCAGCGCACAAACTATTTACATGAATGTTCCTGATACCGTCTGTATGTCCACGAACAATGGTACATCCGACCAGGTGAAATTCACGAGTATAAATGCCTATCTCGCTACCGGACAAACCGGGCCAACTGTCTGGACCATCCAAACACCGGGTGGTACCAATGTAGATTATTCCATCCTGTACTCCTCCAGTACTTCGACGGATAAGACAGCCAGGCTCAGCTCAAACGCACTCACCCTCCAGTTCCTCAACCCAGGTACCTATACCCTTACCGCGGCTATGACATACAGCAATGGCACCGTGTACCGGAAAACAGTTACCCTGGTGGCTCTCGATTGTACGATGCCAACCTGTAACGGGGGGAATGCCGTGATGCCAGGTTTCTCTGAAGACTTTGGTACACTGGCCAGCAATGCCGGTAAAAAGGAATATTCTCCTTCTTCTGCTGTTGCCTACACCTACGATGGCTCCGGCACAGTAGGCATGGCTGCGAACAACTACGCTATTTCCTATACTACCCATTGGGCCAACGACTGGATCACGTCCAACGATCATACGGGCAGTAACAGGGGTGGTATGCTGATTGCCAACGCAGATGGAGATCCCCGCATCTTCTATTCCAAATCTATCAGCAGTCTTTGTAAGAACTCTGTATATAATTTCAGCGCATGGCTCATCAACTTAGATAGCGCTACCGCATTTAACCAGAACTGCCCTGATTATAAATACCCGGGTGTGACCTTCCAGATCCTGAACGCAGCAGATACCAGCCAGGTCTTAGGTCAATATAAAACCTATGCTATTTCTTCTAACCTGGCAGGCAGGCAATGGCAGCGATATGGCGGTACTTTTACAGTTCCTTCTACCGTATCTGATGTTGTGGTGCGTATTAAAAATAATGCGCCTGGTGGTTGTGGTAATAACATTGGCATTGATGATATCGAATTTACCTTTTGTAGCCCTGTTATCTCCGCTGCAATTGAAGGAAACGCGCAAACCCTGAAAGAAGTACTTTGCCAGGGTGCCCCCACAATCCTGACCTCCTCCTTTACCCCGGCATCTTATTATGCACATGCGGAATACCAGTGGGAAATGTCTGACGATGGTGGTGTTACCTGGTTCAATGTTCCATATGGTACTGCCAATAAGGATACCCTTGTCATTGCGCAGGGTGAGCTGGTAGGTACCAAAACGGCCGCGGCAGATTACTATTTCCGTGTTCGCTTATATGAAAGTGGCTCCTCTGCCGAAACCTGTGCGGCTCCTTCCGCCCCAGTAAAACTGACCATCCTGCCTATGCCACAACTCTCGCTCACCAAGAGCCAGGTATGCGCAGGTACTACGGTGGACCTGCAGGCATCCGGTGGTTTTGACAAGTTTGAATGGAGCGATACATTAAATTATTATGAACCTAACCGTAGTATCAAACTAATACGCGATACAACTATCAAGGTGTATGGGCTTGTATTTTATGGTGATGATAAATTCTGTAAAGACTCAAACAGTACTTCCATTAAAGTAGATGATGAGCCGCTTGTTCAGATCGGGTCTTCCCAGACTTCATTATGCGTGGGCAACAGGATCAGTATGTTTGTGAATGATGTATTGAGTACTACCGCAGATTCTATCCTGTGGTACAGAGGCGTGCCGGGTTCCGGGCAGTTAATGCCTGAATTCACAGGTATGACCATTGTGAACTATAACCCGGAAACACTGACTGATAACCAGTTCTATGTAAGGGTGAAGCAAACGACCTGTGAGGTGACTTCAGATGTATTTACGTTTACACTCACTGATGTTCCGGTGCCTGATCCGGGTACCAGCCAGTATTCCTGCGCCACCGATAACCCGGGCGGTACATTCAAATTGAACCGCACGCTGGCTACCGGTACGAAGGGTTCCTGGCAGACAATTGGTCTCGAAGGTCCGGGTATTTCAGGTGCGACAGGTAACATTAATTTTGATGATTACGTCATTTATAATCACAATAATCCAAAAGCAGTGGTGACAATGAACACTGCTGGTACAACGGCTTACCTGCAGTGGAAAGTGCAATCTTCTGTCAATGGATCATGTGTTGTTTATGCTTATGATACCCTTACTTATATGGGTGAAGCAACCCGTGCTTATGTAGACAGTGCAATGACTCAGTGTGGTACTTCCAATGTATTCACCATGAGAGCGAATGAGCCGAATACTGAGCTCACCGGTGAATTCGTTGAAACCGGTAAATGGAAATTGTTATCCGGTACCGCAACGATTGCTGATACCACTGCTTACAATACACAGGTAACCATACCACAGGGCAATTACCAGGATGTGCAGCTGCAATGGTGCATTTCCAACAAAGCGGCATGTGGTACATCATACGATACGGTCACCATACATTATAAAGACATTCCGAAAGCAACCCTCACACCTGTTACGGTATGTGCGGCTGCCGGTACCTTTGACCTGAATCCTGCTGCCATCAGCGGCGATCCTGCCTATTATGCGATCACCAGTACGATGACTGGGTTTACGGCGGTACCAACTACTCCTATTACTACCTGGCCGGTGGCTGTCAGCTTCCCGACTACCACTGCTGCCGGTACTTATAATTTCGAACTCACCCTCAGCAATGATAGCCTGGGTTGTACAAATACCATTCCTTTCACACTGAATGTGCAGTCCGGTTCTGTAGATCCTACAGGCGTAACCGTTGGTTCCCCGCTCATCTGTCAGACTGGTACAACTACCCTGACCGTAGAAGGGGGGAGTCTGGCAAAAAATGCAGATGGCACTGACGCAGCCAGCTGGGTATGGTATGCCGGCGGATGTGGTACAGGTACTGCTATCGGTACCGGTGCTACGATCACCGTGCCGGTTACTGCTACCACCACTTATTATGTAAGAGCAGAAGGTGCGGCTGCCTGCGCAGGTTCCAACTGTGCCAGCGGCATCGTAACAGTATCTGATAAACCAACTGATGCTGATGCAGGTGCTGATGCCAATCATTGTAGTGATTCTGTGTTTGTGATGGCGGCGAATGTTCCTTCCCTCGCTACCGCTAAGGGTGTATGGAGCATCAGCAGCGGTACTGCAAGAATTACGGATACCACCAGCGCCACTACTACCGTATATATCAAACCAGGTGTGACAGCTGTGCTGACATGGACCATCACCAATGGTGCATGTACCAGTGCTGATAATGTTACGCTGGCTAACTTCGCCCTGTCTGGTACCGCCAATGCAGGCGTAGATACCATGAGCCAGTGTAATAATCCTAAGTTCGTAATGGCTGCAACAGGTACCGGTACCTGGAGTTTCCTGCCTGGTTCTAAAGCTACGATCGATATTGCTAACAGCGCGACTGCTACTATCACACTGCCTGCAGGTGATACGGCAACCGCGATCTGGAATGCAACGAATGGCCTGTGTACAAGTACTGACAGCATCTTCCTGCGTAACCTGGCAATGCCTGAAAACGCCGTTGCAGGCGCTGCCCAGACTCATTGTAACGATTCGCTCTTCCACATGGCTGCTGCGACTTCCACCTACATGGGTACCTGGACGGTGATCAGCGGCGCGGCTGTCATTGCAGATAAGCATAGTGCAACAAGTGATGTTATCGTAAAAGTAAATACAACCGCTACCTTACAGTGGGTCCTGAGCAATGGATCCTGTACAGGTAATCCTGCAACTGTTACACTGAACAATATCGGTGGAGTACTGGGCAACACCATCTCCGCCGATCAGGTGCTTTGTGCTACCGAAACACCTGCCAGTCTTAAGGGCACTGGCACCGTAAGCGGTGGCGATGGCACCTATGCCTACCAGTGGCAGATGAGTACCACCAATGCAATTACCGGTTTCTACAATGTTACAACCGGCGCCGGTGGTACCACAGCAACCTACACACCTGCTGCCATTACGGCTGATACCGTATGGCTCAGAAGAGTTGTGACCTCTGGTTGCAGCGGCAGCTCTCTCAGTAATGTCGTGAAACTGCAACGGATCAGTGCACCTCCGGTGGTGATTGCAGTGCCGCCTTCTAAAAATGCAGCCTGTTCACCCGGAACTGACTTCACCACGCTCTTTGGCTCACCGGTGTTCAGTCATGCACCGTATACCAATGAGGCACTGACGGTGACCTATGCAGACAATATCAGTACCCCTGATGGATGTACGACGATCCTGATGCGTACCTGGACGGCCAGAGACCGTTGTGGTCTTACCGCCAGCGCACAGCAAACGATCACCGTGAAGGATACAACAGGACCCGTGTTTACCACGGCAGCACCGGCCAATATTACGGTGGGCTGCGATAACATTCCTCCAGCTGTAAGTCTCGCGGCCAATGACCTTTGCTCCGGCAGTATGGTGGTACCGCCTTTAGTACAAAGGGTAGACATGCCTGGTACCTGTAGAAATAATTATTACCTGATCCGTAAATGGGTAGCAGTAGATAATTGTGGTAATGCGAGCGATACCCTGAAACAGATCGTTACGGTAAAAGATACGACCGGTCCGGTGTTCAACGTAACACAGCCGGCAAATATCACCGTGGATTGTGATAAGTTGCCACCGGCTGTAAACCTGACCGCCACAGATAATTGTACCGCCGGTATTATTACAGCAATACCTGTTGATACAAGGCAGAATGTATCTGGTAGTTCCTGTGTGAATACTTACCAGATTACACGTACCTGGACTGCTTCCGATAGTTGTGGTAATACATCTGTGCTCAAACAGATCATTACTGTGGTGGATACAACAAAACCTGTCTTCTCGGTTACGCTGAGAGATACGACCGTGAACTGTGACCAGGTTCCTTCATTAGATGAGGTGACGGCTACAGACAATTGTACAGCGAATGTAAAAGTGACACTTTCTGAAACGAAAGCATTCCTCAACACTTCCTGTACTAATAGTTACCGCCTGACACGCACATTCACAGCAACAGATGGCTGTGGTAACAAGGCGACCATGAAACAGGTGATCACCGTGCAGGATACGACCAGGCCGGTATTCACCGTAAACCCTCCGGGTGATATAACAGTTGATTGCGATGCCATACCGGCTACACCTACCACTGTTAACGCAACGGATAACTGTGGTACGGTGAAGGTCAGCTTCTCACAATCCCGTGTAGCTGCTGCCGGTGCTTGTGCAGGTAATTACCAGCTGATCAGGACCTGGATTGCGAAAGACCAATGTGGTAATACAAATACATGGAAACAAACCATCACAGTACAGGATACAACCAAACCTGTGATAGGTACGGCTCCGGCAGATGTAACCGTGGCCTGCGGTGGTACCATCCCTGCAGAAGCTGCGCTGTATGCGACGGACAACTGTGATGCGGCCTTCCCTAAGCGGGCTACCATGACAACAGACCCTTATACAGTAGATATATGTAACGGGTACACGATTACCCGGAGATGGAATATAAAAGATGCATGTGGTAATGCGGCGACGGAAAAAGTACAGGTGATTAAAGTAATCGCATGTCCGAAACCACAACTGGACACAGCATTGCCGGTAAACTGTTCTGATAATCCGAAGTTTGCATTGCAGCTGAAGAATAAGGTGAGCAAGCCGAAATTCACTTTGCAAAGCGTATATCCGGCCAGTGCAGTGACTGCGCCGCTTACACAAAGCAGCAATGTATTTAACCTGAATGGTGCAGTGCAGGCTACATTCGTGGTAACTGACGGAGTAACAGGTTGTGTATCTGATCCGGTTACTTACAACTTACGCTATGTAAATAAGCCAGTCCTGAACCTGGGTAAAGACACTGGTATCTGTAAAGGAAATTCACTGACACTGGATATCGGGGTGGACAATGCCAGCGCAGGCTATGATGTGAAATGGAGTACAGGTGCAAGCACCCAGCAAATCACAGTAAGTGCAGCGGGAACCTATTCAGCTACGGTAACGAATAATGGTTGTTCAGCAACTGATGAAATCAAGGTTACGGTGCATGAACCACCTGTGGTAGCGATTGAAGATGCCACGATCTGTGAAGGCAATACGGTAAAACTGAATGCTTATGTACAGGGCGCATCTTACCTGTGGAGTACCGGAGATACCGGACCTTCTATAATTGTAAGCACCACTGGTACGTATAATGTAGAGGTATCCCTGAATGGTTGTACCGTGGGCGACAATGCAACGGTAACGGTAGCGGCGGCGCCAAATGTAACCCTCACACCGGATGTAGCGATTTGTACCGGTGAGCGTACCACACTGGAGGTAGAGCCGGATGGAGGTACAGTAGTATGGTCTGATGGCTCCACAGTAAATACGATCAGTGTAAGTAAGCCAGGGGATTACTGGGTAACGGTCACTAAGAATAGTTGTGTGGTGAAAGATACCGTGTCAGTAACAAGTAAAGGAAATATAGGTCTTAACCTGGGAATAGACAAGGAGATTTGTGCTGGTGGTTCAGTGATGCTGAATGCAACGAACGAAGGTGCGATTTCTTATCTCTGGAATGATGGCAGCACAGACCCGGTCAGGGAAGTAAAAACACCAGGTACCTATATTGTGAAGGCGATGGATAAGTATTGTAGTCAGACGACCTCAGATACTATTAATGTAACGGTGGCAGGTCTCCAGGCATTCTCATTGGGTAAGGATACCACCATCTGTGAGGGTGAGGTGCTGACCCTGAATGTGAGTGCGGGTACAGGGAATAGTGTGAAGTGGCAGGATGGTGCGAGCACTTCCTGGTATGTGGTGACGAAGGCGGGTTATTACACGGCGACCATTTATAATGATTGTGGTGGAATGACGGCGGGTCTTACGGTGAACTATAAGACCTGTAACCAGACAACGGGCGTGGTGAATGCGTTTACGCCGAATGGAGATGGGAATAATGATTATTTCAGGCCGGGGGTATTAGGTGCAATGATTGATTATGAACTGAGTGTTTATAACCGCTGGGGTGTAACGGTGTATAGTAGTAAGGAGGTGGGTTCAGGATGGGATGGCCGGTTTAAGGGGGCATTGGTGGATGAAGGTACTTACCTGTATATAGTGAATTACAGGAAGGCGGTTGGTGGACCGAAGCTGACGCTGAAGGGGAATGTGACGGTGATTAAGTAGTATGGGGAGGTTTTTTAGAGTGAAAAATCTCTTTGAGATAATAAGGGGCTTGTCTTTTTGGACAGGCCCCTTTTTGTTGGTGATAGGTTTTGCTTACTGTTGGTGAATGGTGGTATTCTGGAATGTTTTGTATATAGGGTTTTGCTTACTGTTGGTGAATAGTGGTATCTATTATAGTTTCGTATACGGGGCTTCCCTTACTGTTCGTGAATGATGTTATTCATGAATGTTTTGTATATAGGGTTTTCCTTTTTGTTGGTGAATGGTGGTATTCTTGAATACTTTGTTTTGAAATCTTTTTGATAGAACTCCATCTTTCATACCTGTTTTGTTTCGGAATAATAATTGATATGCATAGTGTATGAAACCGAATATCATTGTAGCCTTAATCCTGCTGGCCGCCTGCCACTCAAACCAGCGGGGTACTGTTGCAGCACAGGACTCAACAACACCGGCCACTTCAGTGCCTTCGCCATCCACTGCACCCGTGACTGCTGATGATGCATACCTGGTGGTACCGGGCAAGGCAATAGGGAATACCCGTATTGGTGAAAATATGGATGATGTGATCAAATTGCTGGGTAAGCCGGATGATGGAGATGCGGCCATGCAGAAATCAGTTGCTATTTACTATAAGGGGAATTATGCAACTTCGATTTTATCTGCCCGTGATACGGAAGGAGACCACCCGGCGGCGAAGGTTAAACAGATCAGGGTGACATCGCCTGCGTTTAAGACGGAGGATAGTTTGCATGTAGGTTCGACATTGGAAGACCTGAATGCGAAGTACCAATTGACGAAGACAACGACTTATAAAGCGGAAGGGGGTGAGTGTACGGTATGGGATGCGGGGCATGGAATAGCGTTTGAGACGGATCCTAAGAAAAAGGTGGTAGCGGTGGTTGTGTATTCTCCGGAGGAGCCTTATAAGGGAGCATATTTGAATATACGGCCGGGGCGAAAGGGTTGATGGGATAGGGTGGGTAATAGGGATTGAAGGTGTTTAATATTGTTAAAAAGAAGATATAATGCCATCGCTTGAAAGCATGTCTTATCTCCTTTATGCTGTCTTTTTTATTCTTTACCCGGCAGGTACGCCGCCAAAGCACTGATACCTTCTTCCAGCTGTATTTCCGACAAGGCTCCATAGCCAAACCTGAACCCGTTCAAATGGGGATTGTCACTATAATTATCAGGGGTATTTATTTTGATCCCTTTCGCCAGGAGTTCTGCTGCCACTGTTTGCCAGTTAATATTAGCAACAGGTTCGATCCAGAATGCCAGTCCGCCCTCTGGCACTTCATAATTCGCTTTCCCTTTCAGGTATTTCTTCAGCAGTTGCAGCGTCTTATCTCTCTTATTCTTATAAAAGAGTGTTGCCTTGCGGATATGTTTTTTAATCGTACCATCACTGATAAGTTCCAGCACTGCCTGTTCCATCATAGCATCCCCCTGCACATCAATGATCTTGCGCAGGCCCGCTACTCTTTGCATAAATGCAGGATCATTGGAAACAAGGTATCCGATGCGCAGCGCAGGTGCAACGACCTTACTCATCGTGCCGATATATGCATAGTTCCGCAACTCAGGAAAACTCGCGAGGGGTAATACCGGCCGGTAGCCAAAATGAAATTCGTTGTCATAGTCATCTTCTACAATGGTAAACCCATATTCATTGGAAAGCCTGATGAGGGCTTGTCTGCGTTGCAGACTTAAGGTTACGGTAGTTGGATACTGGTGATGCGGTGTGATATACATCGCCTTTATGTGCGGGTGTGATTGCAGGCAGGTAATGACATCTTCGATCACGATACCTTCTTCATCCACTGCAATTGGAATCAGCTGTGCACCGGCATTTTCCAGCGCTTTCCAGGCTGGCCGGTAGCCCGGGTTTTCTACAATCACTTTGTCACCAGCCTGCAGCAGGCAATGTGCGGCGAGGTAAGTGGCCATCTGGCTGCCTCTCGTAATGCAGATATTGTTCGCCGTGATCTGCATACCGCGCTGGTGGTTCAGCATCTGGGCCACTACTTTTCTAAATGATTCATCACCCAGTTCGCTGTTATAACCCATCAGTTGCCACCGCGCTTTCTGATTAAAGATCTTCCTATAGGCGCGTGCCAGTTCTGTCATGGGAGCAATCTTGCTATCCGGAAAGCCATCATCAAAATAGAGGTGAATAAGACCCTTGGTTTCGGGCTGACTGATAGCTTGCTTTCCGCTATGGCTATGTGGTGTGGTCGTCGGCAATACATCTGCTACGAACGCTCCTTTGCGGGGCATTGCTTCGATCCAGCCTTCGTTGATCAGCACATTCAGTGCATCTACTACGGTGTTCCTGTTTACGCCCAGATCCGCTGCCAGCTGCCGGCTACCGGGCAGCGCATCGCCTGCTTTTAACCTGCCGGTCTGAATATCCTGGATGATCACATCAGCGATTTGGAGATAAATCGCTTTTTCGGATTGCGCATCTAATTGTATTTCTATTTTCCAGGGGCGAAGCATGGTGTTGCGATGGCGTTTTAAATTTATATTATTGAATTGGGGTGTGTTGGTTCTTCGCCTCCAATTCCGCGATGATTCGTTTCTTCATAGTCGTATGAATGTAATCCTTCACTTCTGCATAAGAGATCCCATATTTCCTGTCCAGGTCCTGCAGATGTTCCGGAAATGGCATTAGCATCTTCTCATAATATCCATCCAGCTCTTCATCCGCAGGCAATTCATACTTGATCTTTAACTGGAACCTGCGCAGGATGGCCGGATCAATCATCTCATAATGGTTCGTCGCACAGATCAGCAGGCATTCTGCCGGCAGGTAATCTATTTCCTGTATGAGAGAGTTGACGAGCCTGCGCATTTCTCCCACATCATTGTCTTCATTATTATCTCTCGTCTTCCCCATCAGGTCAAACTCATCGAGGAAGAGTACAGACTGTTGCCTGGCCGACAGTGCGAAAAGCGATTGCAGGTTTTTAGACGTTTCACCAATCCGGGAAGATACGAGATTACTCAGGTTCACGATCGTGATCTTCTTTTTCAGGGCAGTAGCAATAGCCTTGGCTGTCGTTGTTTTACCACAGCCAGATTGTCCGTGTAAAAGGATCTTATTGTCGATTTGCAAGCCATATTTCTTCAGCTCATCAAGGTATTTATATTCTTTGATCACCTGGCTGAGCGCAGCTTTGTTTTCAGCTGTAAAGAAGATCTCTTCAAAATCAACATTGACCGTCTCCTGTATAGTAAGGTCGTATACACTCATGATATTATTTCGTTTTCATTCCAGATTTCCTTGCCCAAAAAGCGATTTCCAAAGATGGAAGTACCTACGCGCACCATGTTGGACCCTTCGGCAATTGCGAGTTCCAGGTCTTGCGACATGCCCATGGATAATTTCAAATGCTCCATTCCCAAACGTGTTTTGATCTCTCTTAGCAAGCTCAGAGAAGGCCGCATTTTCTCCACTTCCACATCCAGCAAACCGATGGTCATCAGTCCTTTTATATGTAAGGTATCAAAGGCCTGTACCTGTTTGACCAGGTATTCGACGGCATCGGGCGCTACCCCGAATTTGCTTTCTTCATAAGAGGTGTTGACCTGTATAAAGACATCGAGGCGCCGGCCCTCGCTTTGCAGGCGCTTGTCCAGCTCCTGCGCAAGCGGCAGGCGGTCCAGCGACTGGATGCAACTTACATATTTTAGGACATCTTTGACCTTATTGGTTTGCAAATGTCCGATAAAATGGCGTTCGACGCGCAGGTCTTTTAAGGCTTCGTGTTTATCACGGAACTCCTGGACTTTGTTTTCACCGATCAGGGTTTCGCCGGCTTCGATGGCCATCCGTATTTTCTCCGGAGGCACTGTTTTCGTAGCAAGCAGGAGCTGAACATCCTGCACATCACGGCCCGCCAACGCACAGGCAGCTTTGATCCGTTGGTGAACGGCCTGGAGATTGGAAATAATTGTTTCTTTCATAAGCTAAGATTTCGATCGTTTAGCGAACACTTACATTTTAAAGACCCTTGTTCTTTTTATAAAGTAACTTTTATGAACACCTTACAATTAGCACCCTTTTCTCTTTTCATAAGCAGCCACCAGCTTATCACAAAAAATAAAAAGCTTCTCATTCATCTCTGTAAAGGATGCATCCGCATTTTGAATCTCATCTTCATCACTATTGGCAATGAGCAGCGCCAGTACTTCGGGCGTAAACTCCATGTGGCATTGGAATCCATATACCAGGGGCGTATATTCAATGATCTGCCTGGGGCAGGCTTTACTTTTCGCCAGGATCTTACACTGTGCTGTCAGCCCGGGCATATCGTAATGCCAGTGACCTACATCCAGTATCGCACCAAAGTGACCAATCATATCGCTCTTGATACCCGCGTTGGTAAGCTCGATAGGGAGTACGCCAATCTCTTTATGCGGACTTCGGTCGTGCCGTGCACCAAGGGCTTCCCCAATTAGCTGCGCACCGAGACAGGCACCCACCACGGCTTTGTTCGCCCGGATACAGGCATTGATGAGCTGCATTTCTTCCCTGGCAGTATGCAGGGTATCCGGACTTTGCGGTCCGCCCATTACAATGAGGAGGTCGATACCATTGGCATTGGCAGGGGGGAATTGTCCTTCGTAGATGTGTGTGAAACTGACCTTGAAATTTCTTGCGTTGGCCCAAAGAAGGTATGCACCAGGCGCTTCGTAGGCCTCGTGAATGATAAAGTGAATGTGCATAGTAATTATTTTAGCAGGTGCAGGTGTTTCATGAGGGCAGCGGCACTCAGTTCTTTTTCATTGGCAGCCTGCATGTAGGCAAGTGTGTGGTTGATGAAATCCATGGCGATGCGGATGGCTTCGTCCAGGCTTTTTTGCAGTGTGAGCTGGGAGGTAAGGATGGCGGTGAAGAGGTCGCCGGTGCCGGTCGTTTCCAGGGGGATTTTAGGCCCGTGGAAGCGCGCAATTCGTTTTCCCTGGATCAATACTACTTCCATAACATCAGGCGGCGTATCGGCCAGATTTGCGCTGGTGAGGATGATTGTTTTGTTTTCCAGGAGCGCATTTTCCTCTAAAGCAGTTTTTAAGTCCTCCAGTGTGCTGAATGGCCTTTTCAGGATAAATTCCAGTTCCCAGTGATTGGGGGTAAGAATGTGTGCGAGTGGCAGGAGTTTATTGACGGAGTAGGTCGCAATTTCTTCTTCGAAATAAAGGCCGCCGCAGTGAAAATCGCCGAATACAGGATCGTATACGAATTTCAGGTGAGGGTATTGGATGACGGCATTGGCAATGATGTCGATATTATCGGGCAGGTTACAGAACCCGCTGATGAGGTATGTTGCATCTGCAGGAATGTTGATGGCGCCGATGCCTTTTACCAGGTCGGACAATAAGGCGGGGGAGATGGCTTCTCCGAAGATAACCGGGTGGCCGGTGTGGGCAGACAGGAAAACGGTAGGCAGTAAGGTGAGGTCGATGCCATGTAGCTGGATGGCGAACCCTGCGATGTTATTGCCTACGTAGCCGCTGGCTACCTGGCTTTGGATGCTGATAATGTTTTTTGGCATACGCAAATGTAAGGAGATGCTGGATTAGTGTGGTAGGCCAAAATTGACAAAAGTGGGTAGTCCAGTAGGGGAGTGTAAGTAGCGCGCTAAAACCATCTGTGTTTACCTCATCGCTTGCACTCATTTACTTTAATCCATTTAACAAAGCTGTCATTTCCTCCTGCAGATCCTGCCCCTTATTAGCATTATACCATTTCTGAATCTCCATTTTCACCATATCATAATCCGCTTTCTCCGCCGTGAGCCTTGCATACAAGGCCTGGCAATCCTTTGGCCTTGGGCCCCAGGTGGCAAGATCATAATTATCTGCATTCCTGATGATCAGTTTTGGAATAGACTTCCCTTGATTGGTAAGGTATTGATTGATCCTGAATGGCTCGGTATCCCTCAGTTCATAAGTCACTTTGATGAGTGGATTCAGCTGACTGGCCATTTCCAGGAAAGGTATGCTATGCGCCGCATCCCCACACCAGGGTTCAGTAATAATGATCCAGTGTTGGTAAGCATCGATTTTTTGAATGGCAGCGGTAAATGCAGGTGTGAGTATGCCGGTTTTAAACCAGCGGTTCATCCTGGTCCAATTCAGTTTAGTGTAATCCAGGTAGTGAGGATTGTCGTAAGGGGCCGGTTGTTCCTGATCTTTCCTGTTGAGTATAAGCTCAAAGCAATCACTATATTCCTTGAATGTCATATTGCAAAAGTAGCAATTAATTCATTGTATTTAGGCAGCTGATGGATGATTAAGCAATGGAGTTGATTAAAAAGGGTAGCCCCTTGATGGAGACGAAATGGCTTTGACGCAATTCTCAGCGTCTTCATTTTACTTTTAGTCTGCCCCAATATTACCAGGGTCTCGCAGTCATAATATAAATAGGAGGTCTTACTTCCTGAAGTTGTATCATAAGTGAAATTTCCCGGATTTGATCCGGATACCTGGCGGAGCGTATTTTTTGCCTTCAAATTACTTTCGATACAACTATTATCACGTTTTCCCTGTGATGTTGTTGTGCGGATGCCTGCAATCACTACTAAATACTATCATCAGGTGTAGAATAATTTTCGATACAACTTCTATCACGTTTTCCTGTGATGGTGTTGTGCAGATGCCCGCTAACATTGCTAAATACTATCATCAGGCGTAAAATAATGTTCGATACAACTATTATCACGTTTTCCCTGTGATGGTGTTGTGCGGATGCATGCTAACACTACTAAATACTATCATCAGGCGTAAAATAATGTTCGATACAACTATTATCACGTTTTCTCTTTGACGGTGCTGTGCAGATGCAAGCAAACACTACTAAATACTATCATCAGGCGTAAAATAATGTTCGATACAACTTCTATCACGTTTTTCCTGTGATGGTGTTGTGCAGATGCATGCAAACATTGCTAAATACTATCATCAGGTGTAGAATAATTTTCGATACAACTATTATCACGTTTTTCCTGTGATGGTGTTGTGCAGATGCATGCAAACATTGCTAAATACTATCATCAGGTGTAGAATAATTTTCGATACAACTATTATCACGTTTTCCCTGTGATGTTGTTGTGCAGATGCAAGCAAACATTGCTAAATACTATCCTCAGGCGTAAAATAATTTTCGATACAACTATTACCACGTTTCCCCTGTGACGGTGTTGTGCAGATGCCTGCTAACACTACTAAATACTATCATCAGGCGTAAAATAATTTTCGATACAACTTCTATCACATTTTCTCTGTGATGTTGTTGTGCAGATGCCTGCAAAAATTGCTAAATACGATCGTCAGGCGTAAAATTACTTTCGATACAACGTCTATCACGTTTCCCTGTGATGGTGTTGTGCAGATGCCTGCAAACATTGCTAAATACGATCATCAGGCGTAAAATTACTTTCGATACAACTATTATCACGTTTTCCCTGTGATGGTGTTGTGCAGATGCCTGCCTGCAAACACTACTAAATACAATCATCAGGCGTAAAATAATTTTCGATACAACTATTACCAGGTTTTCCCTGTGATGGTGTTGTGCAGATGCCTGCCTGCAAACACTACTAAATACAATCATCAGACGTAAAATAATGTTCGTTTCCATCATCCCTGTTTTTGGAGGAGTAACGAACATGGTTTGTCTATCCTGTTTGTTCATCCATAGTCAAATGCTGTTAATTTGTAGATATGCATGCATATGAAAAATGACACATGTGTTGTATGGAGATGCCAGTTTGTGGTATTACATTTACAGATGATTTTTCTTTTGGGATAAACGGCCCTGTTTATTCCCTTCCATTCGTCGTTCGTAGCACCTTACCTGATGAAAGATTTTATCTCCTTGTAGTATTGGCCAATCTTATTGGTGGCGGATTGTGTGTATAAACGCCAGGATTATAACTTAGTATTAATGGGTACATTAATATACACAGGTACATCACAGGGAGCCATTCGTACCGGCTCCTTTGTGATTACCTTATTTGGCGTGTTTGCTTTACATATTACAGCTGGCACTTCCTGTTGCTTATTACTGATACAATATTTTTTGCAAATAGGATTGCATTGTATATAGCGAATAGAGAGTAGTACTAACTACATCCGAAAGAGAATGACATTTACACGCAAAAGCCAAGCTATTATATGCCAATGAGATTTGCAGTGTTGTGGCTTCATTTTACTTTTTTTCAGCCCCCGCTTCTCCTGTGTCGCAGCACATTATTTACCAGGGCCTCGCTGTCACAACATAAGAATGAGGCCTTAGCTCCCTATAACACACATTCCCGCTGTAATAATACCTAACGCCTCTGTGCATACGCATTTTATAACCAATTGGTACAAAATCTACTGCAATACCTGCCGGCGGCACAGCTAATCTTTCATAGCCGCCATTTACAGGACGGTAATACCTGCCATCTGCATAATGATAATTCACTCCGTGATAAGCCACTACCCGGTGATGCCCCGGCACATCCTTTACTACCATTACTCTTTCCCGGTCTCTGCCTTTGTAGCGGTCTCTATCCCTGTGTTGGGCAGATAACTGCATAGTAGCACCAGTAAAAAGAACCATCAGGATTACAACTATTTTTGCTTTCATAACTTTAAGTTTTATGGTGAGTAACGATGACTATAAGGCGAGTATCGTGCCAACAGATGAATGCGGATAGTTAAATAGTGTTAAGCCCCCCTGTAACTAATGGCACATAAGTAGTATGGTGAAATGAATAGGGCATTCTACCTTTATTCCCTCAATTTTATATAGCAGTTAAATGATGTCTTTAATTTTGCTTTTATTAGCCGACTGTTGCTTTATCATGTTCTTTTTGCAAACATGGAAGCGAACCCGCTACCTGTATTGTATACACGCTTATGGCGAACTTTGCGAGGGGATGATTATTGATATTACTGAATCGGAAGATGCAGAAAGTAACCTGTTCTATGATGCAGTTATTGAAATTAACATCAACAATGCAAGGCATATCTTTCCTGCAGACAAACCTGAAAGGCGGAAGGGGCGCGTAGGAGAGATGGTGAATGTCCGTTATTTTAAGAATGATCTTACTACCGCCATGGTAGAACCTGCCGATAAACTTGCACGTTTAGTTATAATTATCGGTGTTGTAATGGTAATATTTTTTGTAATTAACTGGATGTGGGTGACTGCCCTAACGAACAATTACTAGCACTCATTTCATAATTACGCTTTAAGTATTGACATCAATTGCAAAAACCTATTTATGAAATGAGTGCTAGTAATTACCACAGAAGATTAACTACCCCCCAATAGATAATATTTATATCTCCCTCAGAAAAAAACGCCTAATTTCGCGCCCTGATCGTCGTATATCGTTGCCAACCATATGAAAAAGAGTTTAATGCCCTTGCTGTTGGGCGGATTAGGAATAGGAACAACAGAATTCGTCATGATGGGCCTTTTGCAGGATATTGCCAGTGACCTGCACATCACAATCCCCGAAGCTGGCCACCTTATTTCAGCCTATGCACTCGGCGTAGTAGTAGGAGCTCCCTTACTCGTCATGATGAGTGTAAAGCACCCTCCGAAAAAGATCCTCCTTTTTTTAATGCTGATTTTTACCGTGTTTAATGCCTTGTCTGCATTTTCACCAGGTCCTGTCACCCTGCTCATGGCAAGGTTCTTTGCAGGCCTGCCACACGGTGCATTCTTTGGCGTTGGTTCAGTTGTAGCCAGCAGACTCGCTGATAAAGGGAAACAGGCGCAGGCCATTGCCGTTATGTTTTCCGGATTAACGATTGCCAACCTGGTCATGGTGCCCATCGGTACATGGATAGGTCACCATTTATTGTGGAGATATACTTTTGGACTGGTAGCCGTCATTGGTTTGATGACGCTGCTCGCAATTAAATTATGGTTGCCCGCTTTGCCTGCCAATGAAAATGCAGATGCAAAGAAAGAGATGGAAGTGTTAAAGAATCCGCAGGCATGGCTGGTAATTGCGATTACTGCGGTGGGTACGGGCGGTATGTTTGCCTGGATCAGTTACATCTCTCCATTGATGACAGATGTATCGCATTTCTCAGCGGATAGCGTGTCATGGATCATGGTACTGGCTGGTTTGGGGATGATCGTGGGGAACCTGATTGGTGGCAGACTGGCGGATCGTTTTCAGCCGGTATATACCTGTGCCGGTCTCCTCTTGTGTATGGCGCTGACCCTGCTGTCGATCCATTATTTTTCAGGAATCCAGTTCGTTTCCCTGTTCCTGACTTTCCTGACCGGGGCCTTGTCTATGATGATTGCCGCGCCTATCCAGATCCTGATGATCAATACCTCTGGTGATGCCGAGATGCTGGGCGCTGCGCTTATCCAGGCCGCTTTTAATGTTGGAAATTCCCTGGGTGCTTTCCTGGGTGGATTGCCGATTGTGATGGGGTATGGATTTACGTACCCGGTTGTGGTAGGAGCCTGTATGGCCGTAGTAGGAGTGGGGTTTGCGATCCGCCTGATCAAAATGCAGCAACCACCCCTGAATATCATTCCTGCGCCGACAACCACTTATTCAAGTCCGCCAACACCTGCTGATTGATCTGATGCCCCATCGCATATTCATGATAGCTCAGGTTCACCTGCATCCCTTCCAGGAACAGTTTCGCCTCCCGCGCATAATGTATCCCCAGGGTGCCATCCTGTGTGCCATGTGATACAAACACCTGCAATGCCGGCGCCTGCTTTGCCAGCAGGGGCTTTACTTCTTCCAGTAGCCTGCTACTCAGGATAACAATCCCTTTCACCAGTTTCGGATCACTCAAGCCCACTGTATAACTCATGATCCCTCCCTGGCTAAATCCGCCCAGGTACACTTCATCCAGCTGATATTTCGCTTTCATCTCTCCCACGAACTGCCTGATCAATTCCCTGCTTTCCTTTTCCTGCTGCATACTGTACACCGGTTTGCCGCTGGAGAAATCTACATTGTACCAGGCATACCGGCCGCCGCCAAGAGCAAAATGACCCTGCGGACAAATGATATAATAATCCTTTGGCAGGTAACTGACCAGGCTAAACAGGTCCTTTTCATTGCTGCCTACACCATGCATCAGGATTAAAGCCTTCTTCTTTGCTGTCTTTACAAGGGGCTCCTGAATCAAATATTCCATACTGTTCACTTGTTTGAAAAATGGTAAAAGGGCCATCACGAAATAATACAAAGGCATATCAACCGAATTTTACGGAAGTCATCGTCAGAGAGCCACCCACCGCTTTATCATTAAAGAATGAAATGTTGTCCTTCGCAGATTGTAAACCCAGTGTATACATCAGGGGTAGATAGTGGTCCGGTGTCGGAATCGCCAGCAGGGCACTCTTACCCAATTGTGTATAGTTGATCAGTGCCTTGTGTTCACGGGAGCTGATCAGGTGTTTGAACTGGTTGTTGATGTCCAGTGCCCAGTCGTACCCATATTCCTTATCATCGAGGCGATCCCATGCCACCATTCTCAGGTTATGCACCATGTTACCGCTGCCGATGATCAATACGCCTTTCCTGCGAAGGGCATAGAGTTCTTTTGCCAGGTCATAGTGATACTGTGGTCCTTTTGAATAGTCAATACTCAGTTGCAGCACAGGAATATTTGCCTTTGGATACATATGTCTTACCACCGTCCAGGTACCGTGGTCCAGGCCCCAGTCATGGTCGAGGGAGGCATGGATCAGGGAAGCTGTTTCCCTGGCCAGGTCCGGGTTTCCCGGTGCCGGGTATTGCACGGCAAAAAGTTCCTTCGGGAAGCCGCCAAAATCATGGATGGTTTTCGGATGCTCCATAGCCGTGATCTTAGTACCCTGGGTATACCAGTGTGCGGAGATCACCAATACAGCTTTGGGGGTAGGAATTTCCTGGCCCATCTGTGTCCATCTTCTGCTGAATTCAGTGTCTTCAATGCCGTTCATGGGAGAGCCGTGACCGATGAATAATAAGGGCATCAGGTGATCATCTTCCTGTAATGAATCTGTGAAGTTTCTGAATGCTGATAGCGTTGTCATACCAATTACTCCTGTTATTATCGATTTAATGAATTGATTTCGTTTCATGTAATACAAAATTACCACATGAGAGAGCTTGGGTCCAATGATTTGAATCAAGAAATTGGGGAGGGGTTCATCTTTTGGCGGGTGCTTATTTATGCTGCGATATCCTGCTTTTTATCCTGCTCAGGGTCTCCGGGCTCAGGCCCAGGTAGGAGGCAATCATATGTTGGGGTACCCGCTGTACGATGTTGGGGTATACATTCACAAAGGCTTTGTATTGTTCATCCGGCGAAAGACTGATCATATCCCTGGTTCTTTTCTGCAGGGCGATATAAGCCTCTGTCATGAGTATACGGTTGTAAGTCTCATATTTAGGCATCTGCTGTAACAACGTTTCATGCGCAGGTTTGCTGATCAGGCATAACTCGCAATCTTCCAGGGCCTCGATATTCTGCGTAGCAGGTTCTTCTTTCAGAAAGCTGCAGAGGTCTCCCAGCGACCAGCCTTCCAGTGCAAAAGAGGTGATGTGCTCATGGCCTTCCATGTCAGTCACATACGTTCTGAGGGCACCTTTTTCAACCATGGCAATGTAGCGGCAAAGGTCCCCTTCCTGCAGGAAAAACTGGCGTTTACGCAGGGTTTTATGGGTCAGATGTGCTGCTATCTCCGCTTCTTCCTCCCTGGTGAGGGCCACTTTTTCCTTGATTTTGCTGAGAAATACTTCGTACATGAACGCTAAATTATATATTTTCCCAGTCTAAATGAATTTACAATGTTTAGGTCTTTAATAATTCCACTGGCGTTTGTAGCCTGCTTTTCAAACGCCTATGCCACTTTAAAACCCGTTAGCCTGTTCAGTGATCACATGGTATTGCAAAAGGGAGTCGTTGTTCCTGTCTGGGGCACGGCCGGTGAGGGGGCGCTCGTGACCGTGCAATACAATGGCCAGTCTGTGTCCGCAAAGACGGTGCAGGGCAAATGGATGCTGAGTTTACAACCATTGCCATATATTTCGAAAGGGTCGGAAATGAAGATCTTCTCCGGTCCGGATACCATTCATATCCAGGATGTGCTGGTAGGGGAGGTCTGGCTTTGCAGCGGCCAGTCAAATATGGAACGCCAGCTGGGGCCGCGGCCACCACAGCAACCTATCTACAACTGGGAGCAGGAGCGGGATGCCGCCAACTATCCCCTGATCAGGGAGTATTATGTACCCCTGAAATATTCGACTACAACCATCCCCGATGTCAATAACCAGTGGACGGTTTGCAGTCCGCAGACGGTGAGTGATTTCACGGCAGTAGGTTATTTCTTCGCAAAGAACCTCTATGCAAAAATGCAGGTGCCGGTAGGGATTATCTTCTCTGCTTTTGGCGGTACCCCTGCCGAAGACTGGACCAGCATCGCTGCGCTGGAAAGTAATCCGAACCTGAAAGACATGATTCAGAATTATGCAAAGACCATTTCCGGTCCGGGTTGGAAACCACAGGGCCAGTGTATCAGTGGGTTGTATAATGGCATGATTTATCCTTTGCTGCCCTACGCGATCAAAGGCGTGGCCTGGTACCAGGGAGAATCCAATAACGACCGGGCGGCGGAATACCAGGAAATTCTGCCTACCATGATCGCCAACTGGCGCACGGATTTTAAACAGCCGGAAATGCCCTTTTTAATCGTTCAGATTGCCCCGCATAAGGGTATGAGGCCGGAGATCAGGGAAGCGCAGTTTTTGGTGGTTAAAAAGGTCAAAAAAACGGCATTGATTGTGACCACTGATTGCGGTGATTCGGCAGACATCCATCCGACCCATAAACAACCGGTAGGGGAACGCCTGGCAATTGCCGCAGCAGGCCTGGCCTATGGCGTAAAAGGAGAATATAGCGGGCCTATGTTCCAGCAGAGCACCCAGGAAAAGGATCAGCTCATCGTTACCTTTTCTCATACCGGCAAGGGATTGGTGGCAAAAGGGGATACGCTCACCGGTTTTGAAATCAGCAACGGGCAGGAATATTACCCGGCCATTGCCAGGATCCAAAAGAATAAAATCGTTCTCTTTAATGAGCATGTACCTCATCCCACCCTGGTACGATATGGCTGGACTAATGTGCCGAAAGTGAATTTGTATAACAAAGAAGGTTTGCCGGCTTCTCCTTTCAGAAACGATGTTTCAAATAATTGATTGTGAAAATTAGGAGGCTGTCTCAGAACTTTGAGATGGCCCCCTTTTATTCGTATATCTGATGGAGAACGTTTTCGTTTAAGCCATTCTAAGGGCCTTAATTTTACTTATTGCAGCCTCTTTTCTGAAAAAGGGTTTCATTACCGTTGGTGAATTCCCTCTTTCATGAATGTTTTTATTCATATACTTGATGGAGAACGTTTTCGTTTAAGCCATTCTAAGGGCCTTAATTTTACTTATGAAGCAGCCTCTTTTCTGAAAAAGGGTTTCATTACCGTTGGTGAATTCCCTCTTTCATGAATGTTTTTATTCGTATCCCGGATGGAGTGTGGCCCCGTTTAAGCAATTCTCAGCCCTTATTTTTATTGATGAGCCTAGGTCTTAATTTCAAAATGATCTTCATGGGTGACTACCCCATCATCTGCCACTGAATAATAATTCCCTGACAGGAGCAATTGCCCTTCCTGTTTCTCAATACTGAATTTCAAAAACCCATGCTGGTAATAGCAGTATTTTTCTAATGATACCCCTTCGAAAACGGGCAGTTCATTCGTAAATCTTTTATCAGATAACTCCGCTATAGGGTGTAACTCATCATACCCGCCTCCACCAGCTACCACATAGCATACGTCCTTCCCGCTTTTGTATTTTTTGACCAGCCGCTGGTAATTGTGTACATGCCCGCTAAATACAATATCCGGCCTGATCCCTGTCTCCTCAAATATCTCTTCCAGTAATGTGATCATCGGGATACTGGCCCCGTGATTGGTATCAGCAGAATAGGGCGCATGGTGAATACAAATGATCAGGGCCTTGCCAGGACGTTCTGCGTCTGCGCTGCGTAACTCGCCTTTCAGCCATTCCTGTTGCCCGGGTGTCACAATGCCGAATTTAGGTACATTGCTATGCATCCCGATAATATTTGCCAGGGGTGTTTTGAGTGTCCAATAGACATTTGGCTGGACCATACTCTTTCTTGCCGCATTGTTACTGAATGGAACGGTCTGCGGGGTGGTATCACAAAACACGGTCACAAAATGTTCCAGGCTATGATAAGGCGGTGCTGCCGGGTTCACATCACTGTCATGATTACCCGCTATCGCAAATATTGGTGCCGGGTAATTTTGAAAAGGCCCGAAGAATTGCCTGTAGTATTGGCTGGCTTCACCGTGGTTGTATACCACGTCGCCCAGGTGAAATAAGAATTGTGGAGGATTGTCCTGTTCAAATTGGGCCTCCATAGCCGTGATCACTTTCCGCTGAAAATCAGTGCTTCTGAGGCTGCCGGTGTCACCTACGAGGTGAAAAGTCATTTGCTGGTGGCTGATCTCCGGGATAAGCTGCCGGAGATCCAGGTGGTAAGGGAAGGTGCCTGTCGGGGCTGGCAAAGGCTGAAATTTATATGAATCGTCTGGCTGATCTTTCTTCTGAACCGGTGTACTATATTTCATGTCACGAAGATAAATAATAATCAGGGGGGTAGGTTTAAGGAAATATTATAAATTTATGTCCGAAAAATCCGGGATATAATGAAAGCCCTCCTTGTAATGGACATGGGAAATGCTGTTATCCGGCTATAATACGATGAGTAAATAATAATCAGAAAGGTAGGTTTAAGGAAATATTATAAATTTATGTCCGAAAAATCCAGGATATAATGAAGGCTCTCCTTGTTATGGACATAGGAAATGCTGTTATCCGGCTATAATACGATGAGTAAATAATAATCAGAAAGGTGAGTTTAAGGAAATATTATAAATTTATGTCCGAAAAATCCAGGATATAATGAAGGCTCTCCTTGTTATGGACATAGGAAATGCTGTTATCCGTTTTTGCCCGACTATAACACGATCTGTAAAGTGATAGGTATCGCCCATAGTAAAAACATCCCCGTTATCTTTGCAGGGATGCCTGAAATAAGTAAGGCAGATGTGATAACTTTAAATGAAATGATGATGTTTTCCATACTCGCTGCGTTAAAAAAACGACAAATTAACCTATGAAAATAGCCAACTTTTATCCATTTCTATTCCTGCTGGCCGCCTGTCATCAACAGGAACAAAAAGCTGCTGCCACCGTAGCTGCTGATACCGCAGCAACACCACCTATAGTTAATGACAAACCCGGAATAGAAAGGCACCTGGTATTTTCCAATTTTAAAGACAGCGTTGCCGCAGGTATGGAACTGACCAGGAGTCAGCTCTTCCATTATCTCAAGTCCGATACAACAAGTGCTAAAAGCAGGCATGCCGGGCATGAGCTGAGGCGATTAGGGAATATGTACGTAATGATCATCGATTTTAACCATGGCTCTTATCGGCTGTATACTTTTGACAGTACTACCTACACCCGGCTGGATGATGAGATTCTTGGTTTTAACACCGATGCTGATGGCGATAATGGCGGAGGCACCTGTGAATATGAATTTGTCAATGACTCTACCATCGAAGTGGTGGAAAAGGATGTTCCACCTGAAGGGAGTAATAAACCTGAACAACTCACACGTACTACATTTGCAATTTCATACACCGGGAAAATTAAAAAGACAGGAGACCGGCAATAAGATATTTTAAAACTACCTGCATCTGCAAATGAATGAAAGCATTATTCCTCATAACCGGTTTTGTCATCGGGCTCTTTTGCATTAACGGCCCCAGGCCTTATCATATCGACTACCCGGCCTATTTTGGCGGCAATGTATTCCAGCCTGAAGATAACCCAACGACGATAGAAGGTGTCGAATTAGGCAGGCGCCTGTTTTATGACACCCGCCTCTCTGCAAATAATAAAATGAGCTGCGGTACCTGCCACCAGCAAAAGCTGGCCTTTACTGATGGCAAGACATTCAGCCTGGGCCACGATGGTACGTTGCAGCCCCGCAATACCATGGCCATTGAAAACATGCTGTGGGTGAAATACTATTTCTGGGATGGACGCGCCAGCTCCCTGGAAGAACAGGCCCTGGTACCCATGACCAGCGCGCATGAGATGGGCCAGCCATTGGAAACCACGATCCCCAAACTAGCTGCTTACAAACCCCTTTTTAAAGCAGCCTTTGGCAAAGACAGCATTACTGGTGATCTTATCGTAAAAGCCATCGCCCAGTTCGAACGCACACTCATCTCTGATCATTCCCGCTATGATCAATACCTGCAAGGCACATACAAACCGAGTCCTGCCGAACAACATGGTATAGACCTGTTCTATAGCGGCGCCTGCAGCCATTGTCATGGCGGACCAAAGACCTATAGCAACCTGTTTGCCAACAATGGCCTGGATAGCCTTTTTAAAGATGAAGGCCGCCGTACCCTCACAGACCTGGAAGGGGATAAAGGCAATTTTAGGGTGACCAGTCTGCGCAATATCGCCCTCACAGCTCCTTATATGCATGATGGCCGCTTTAAGACCCTTGAAGAAGTATTGGATCATTACAATGAGCACATCATATCTTCTGCTACATTGTCTCCCTTTCTAAGACGCCCATTCACCTTTTCTGCTACAGATAAATCTGATATCATCTCGTTCCTGCACATGCTTACCGATTCTACATTTACCAGTGATCCGCGCTTCTCCGATCCTTTTAATTAGTCTTCCGGTAGTTCAGCACAGCCCAGGTATTCAGCACAAAAGCAAAACACAATATCACACCCAGTTTAGGCAGTACATCCCGCACGCCACTACCTTTCAGTACAATCATGCGCATCACTTCGATGAGATAACTCACCGGGTTGAATCGTGTCACCACCTGTGCCCAGTCAGGCATACTGTCAATTGAAGTAAAGAGCCCTCCCATTAAAATGAAGATCATGATGAAGAAAAACATAATGAACATCGCCTGCTGCTGCGTATCGCAATAAGTAGATACCAGGAGACCAAACCCTAATACCGCCAGCAGGTACACCCAGATAAAACTATACAGGAGAAAGAGATTCCCCGCCGGCACAATGCCATAGGCCACCCTGGCTACAATCAGGCCAAGGGTAAATACCACGTTCCCCAGTACCCAGAATGGAATCAGCTTACCCAGTATGAAATGGTGCTTTTTAATAGGCGTTACATTGATCTGCTCAATAGTGCCCACCTCTTTTTCTTTTACTATATTCAATGCCGTTAGAAAGCCGCCAATCATCGTTACCAGCACAGCGAGTATACCCGGTACCATAAACAGGTGATAGTCGAGGTAAGGATTATACCAGTTAGACGTTGCAATCTCCACTGTTGGTTGTGACTGAAAACGTGCCGGTGCTACCAGTTGTAAACGGATCTCATTGTTGTCATCCCGGATCACATTGCTCAGGTATACCCCGCCCAGACTGGCTTTGGTACCATTGATCGCATTGACCGCTACAAACAATTGCTCATGATTATTCCTGACCAGGTTCCTTTCAAAACCATGTGGTATCTCCAGTAAAAGGTCTGCTTTGTCCTGCTCAATTAAATGCAGGGCCTCCTTATATGAAAACACATAACCCGTCAGCCTGAAGTAGCCCGAAGCCGTAATCTTGCTGATCAGTTTTTGCGAATAGGAAGAGTGGTCATTGTCAATGATGGCCAGGTTTATATTCCTTACTTCATAATTCGCCGCCAATGGCAGGATAAACAACTGCATCACAGGCATGAACAGTACCATTATCAGAATGGAACGATTGCGGAAGATCTGCCTGAATTCCTTTTGTAATAAAAACCGGATCGTTCTCATGATAACCTGATTTTAAAACTTTTAAAGCTCACGAATAATAGTACCACTGTAATCCCTGCCAGGATCAGGGTCTCTTTCCAGATGGCGGAGAATCCAAGCCCCTTGATCATGATTGCCTTTACGATATTGTAATACCATTTAGAAGGCACTACATTGCTGATCAGCTGCAAGGGGAGGGGCATGTTCTCCACCGGGAACATAAAGCCGCTAAAGAGGATGGTAGGCAGCATCATTCCCATCAGGGAAATGAGCATGGCTACCTGCTGTGAATTGGTCTTTACTGATATAAAGATGCCCAGTGTGAGGCAGGTGATGATGAATAAGGTACTTTCTGCAAAGAGTAAAGGGATGCTTCCGTTGATAGGCAATTGCAATACAAAGGTGCTGAGCAGCAAAATCGTCGTCACGTTGATGAGTGAAAGCAGCAGGTAAGGGATGGCTTTGGAAATGATCACCATCAGCGGACTAAAAGGCGATACCAGCAAGACTTCCATGGTTCCTGTTTCTTTTTCACGCACGATCGAAACAGCTGTCATCATCACACATACCAGCATGAGTACGAGTGACATCACACCCGGTACAAAGTTCGGCGCACCTTTTAGTTGCGGGTTATACAGGAACCGGATCTGCGGCGAGATCTGGTAGGGCTCCTGCGTCGCCGTGTAGTCCTGTATGATCGAAGTGATATAACTGGTCAGCGTAGTGGCCGTATTCGGATCTGCCGCATCCGCGATCACCTGGATCTGCGCATGATGTGCATGTAGCAAATCATTGTTAAACCCCTGCGGGAAAATGACCGCCAGCCGGATATCGCCTTTTTTGAAAGCAGCTTCAATACCTGCCCGGTCCATCACGGCATAGGCTATATCAAAATACCTGCTGGCTTTGATCTTACTGATCAGTTGTTGCGAAGCCACATCCTGTGCCTGGTCAAAGATCACGATCTTCGCATTGCGGACTTCATTCGTCAGCGCAAAACCAAAGATGAGGATCTGTACGATCGGCAGGCCAAAGAGGATCAGGAGTGTCTTCCTGTCTCGCAATACATGGGCAAATTCCTTCCTGATAAAAGTATATAACTGTTTCATGTCATTCGCTACGTTTAGCACTGCGGGCCAGCGCGTAAAAGACTTCATCCATGCTTTCTGCATGATAAGTGTTCTTTAAATTGCGGGGTGTATCCAGGGCTTTGATCCGCCCATCCACCATGATAGAAATGCGGTTGCAATACTCTGCTTCATCCATGTAGTGGGTGGTCACAAAAACCGTCACACCCCTGTCGGCCGCATCATAGATCAGGTTCCAGAACTGCCTGCGGGTAATAGGATCTACACCCCCGGTTGGTTCATCCAGGAAAACGATCTTCGGTTCATGTAATACAGCAATAGAAAAAGACAGTTTTTGTTTCCAGCCGAGTGGGAGGGAACCGACCAGTTTCTTCGCTTCTTTTTCAAGACCTAAGTCATGAATGAGTTGCTGGCTTTTGGTCTTTAGCTGTTGATTGCTCAGGCCATAAATACCACCGAAGAAGCGGATGTTTTCTGCTACCGTCAGATCTTCATACAGCGAGAACTTCTGGCTCATGTACCCGATGTTTTGCTTGATCTGTTCTGTTTGTTTGTAGACATCGAATCCTGCGATGGTCGCATTGCCAGAGCTGGGAATAGAGAGCCCGCAAAGCATGCGCATAGCGGTAGTTTTTCCTGCACCATTGGCACCAAGAAAGCCGAATATTTCACCTTTCTCCACTTCGAAAGTGATCTCATTGGTGGCAACGAAATCGCCAAAGCGTTTGGTTAGTTTATCTGTTTCGATCACTGTTTTTCATTTAAGAGTTTAATAAAACAGTCCTCAATAGTAACAGGTGTGGGTTGTATTTCGATGCCTGTAAGCCCCTGTGCATCCAGCTCCTGCCGCAGGTCTCCATCAAAGGTCACATGCGCATATTCACCAAAAGCATAACTGCTTTTTACAAGTGCAGACCCCTGCAGTACCTTCAATAACCGGTGCATCTGGTCTGCTTTGACGGCATATAGCTGATCCGGGAAAGCCGCTACAATAGCCGCCGGTGTGTCGATAGACAGGATCTTTCCATCCTGGATCAGGGCAATCCTGTCACACAGATCTGCTTCGTCCATATAAGGGGTAGATACAATAATCGTAATCTGTTGTTCCTTCAGTTTGCGCAGCATTTCCCAGAATTCCTTCCTGGATACAGGATCTACGCCTGTCGTAGGCTCATCTAAAAACAATACCGTAGGACGGTGGATCAGCGCACAGCACAGGGCCAGCTTTTGCTTCATACCACCGGATAGTTTGCCTGCCCTTCTTTTTTTGAAGGGTTCGATCTGTATATAGATGTCCTTAATCAAATCGTAATTCTCTTTGACCGTGGTTTTGAATACAGTGGCAAAGAAGTTCAGGTTCTCTTCCACTGTCAGGTCCTGGTACAGCGAGAATTTTCCCGGCATATAACCCGCCAGTTTGCGAATGGCCTTGTAGTCTTTGACTACATCCAAACCATCTACAGTGGCAGATCCGCCATCCGGCAGCAGGAGGGTCGTCAGCATCCTGAAGATACTTGTCTTGCCCGCGCCATCCGGACCTATCAGGCCAAACAATTCTCCTTTTTTTACAGCAAAGGATACATCATCCACTGCTGTTTTATCCTGGTATACTTTACGTATTCCATTTACGATGACAGCATCCATACCTTATAGTTTTACCTCTCCGTACATCCCGATTTTCAGATAGCCATCATTGTTAATGCGCACTTTGATTGCATAAACGAGGTTGGCTCTTTCATCTTTGGTCTGAATGGTCTTGGGTGTGAACTCTGCTTTATTGCTGATCCATTCAATGGTACCAGTATAGGTTTTATAAGCATCTTTTGTATCATCCACCAATACCTTTACCTGCTGGCCGGTTTTGACATGGGGCAACTGATCGCCTGTGAGGTAAGCTCTTAAAATGATTGTATTCAGGGCGGCGATCTTGTATATGGCTTTGCCTGGGCTGGTTACTTCACCTGCTTCGGCATACTTGGTGAGCACGGTGCCGTCAACAGGGTTCGTCAGTCTGCATTTCTGCAGCTGGTCATCGATCTGTTGGATCTGTGCTTCCAGTGGAGCTGTCTGATCTTTCAGGTTGGCAGTGGTAATGCCAAGAGAAGATTGTGTAGCAGCGATTTGTTTTTTGACAATGGCCACCTGTGACACCGCATCGTCCAGTTGCTTGCGGGTAGCGGCATCTGCTTTGAGCAGGTTCTCTGTGCGGTCTCTTTCTCTTTCAGCCTGTTTCAGTTGTTCCTGCAAGGCAGCTGTCTGCGCAGAGATATCGGGTCTTCCGCTGAGGACAGCACTCACCTGTGCCTGTAATTGTTTTTTCTTTAAGATGAGTTGAACGCTGTCGATATACGCCACAACCTGGCCGGCTTTTAACACCTGTCCTTCTTCAATATCGAGTGTTTTGATATTGCCGGATGCTTCCGCAGACACGATGGTTTCTACTGCTTCGAAAGTACCGGATGCGTCGTAAGCGGCTTCTTTGTTATTGCAGGCTGTGATGGCAGCCAGGCCTAATATCAGTATAGTGAGATTGCTTTTCATAGATTACCTGTTGTCGTTTGTTGATTATATTGTGAGAGCAGCCATTGCATTTCATGCAGCGACTTATTTTGTCTGGCCAGATTTTCGTCATTCACTTCTTTAAGGAAATCATTGCCGGTGATCACTCCATTCTCCAGTTGGGCAATGGCAGCGGTTTTAACCTGGTTGCGTAGTTTGATGATTGCTTCATCAGCACTCATTAATTGCTGGTATTTGTTCACCGCAGCAGACTCCTGTTGCACGGTCACGGCTGTATTAAACAGGAAGGTTTCTTTTTGCACTGCTATTTCCTGTTCGTTCACGAGGAGCTGCGCCCTTTTCTTTTTCAAGGTATAGAATGCAGAAGGCGACCAGCTGAGGCGGACCCCTCCCAGGTAATAAGCCTGGAAACTATTATCCAGCATATTCAATCCCGGGCGGCCATAGCCTCCCTGGATATAAAACCCAACTTTAGGCCGGGTGCTTACTTTCAATAACTGGTGCTGTAGCAATAAGGTGCTTTGCTGGGCGTCAAAAGAGAGCAGTTCCGGGCGGTGAATGCTGTCGCTGATGGTTAGTGCTGCGGGTTTTTCAAGTGTGTCCACAGGCTGCCCGATGAACAGGGAGAGCATGCGTGCATAGGCTTCCCGGCTACTGGTTAATTCAATATTGCGTTGTTCAGTGGAGAGAATTTCTGCATTGATCAGATCTGCATTACTGCGAAAAGCCGTTCCATTGTCCAATGCTGCCTGCGTTTTTTTGAGGCCCAGTTTAAGATCTGCCAGCATCAGCTCATTTTGTTGCAGTTGTTCATCTGCCAGCAGGATGCCGAAATAGAGCTGGTTAATACGGTCTTTGAGCGCATAGAGGTCTGCCTGCAATTGCTGGCGGGAAACCTGCTCATTGCTCTTTTGAAGGGCCTTTTGGGTGGCAATTTCCCCGCCGTCATAAATTACCTGGTCCAGCTGTACGGTGGCCTTATACTGGTCCTTATTCATCGTGGGGATGTTGATGCCCGGGATGCTAATGGGTACCTGTGTTACGGCAGACTGATAGCTTGCCTGGGCGTTTACGGAGAACTGCGGCAGGTATCCCTTGTTCAGGTTGTCGATGGTGTAGGCTGCCGATTTGCTGATCAGGTCATACCTTTTCGCGAGGGGATAGTGTTGTTCCGCCAGCCGATGGCAATCGGGCAGCGTCAATTGCCCCCGTGCAGGCAGCGAAAACAATAGGAGCAGGAGGTAGTATTTCATATTTAAACACATTATTTAATCAAATGATTAAGGCCGGGGCAAAAAAAATGCAGCTTATTCAAGCATGCATTTCATCCACATGGGAACCAGCTTTTTGCGTTCTTCCATCAGCTGGTTGTACTGTGCATCGTCGATCGCTGCGGTGCCCTGCAAAATAGGCCGGGCGGCAAATGGGAAGATCAGCATGCCCAGGAATGACATCAGGAACTGGACCGGGTCGATGGCCGGTTTTTTCTCTTTTAACTGGACCATGAGGTGGGAGCCGAGCACATAATTATCTACATGCAGGGTTTCCCTTAGCCAGCCGGGGTTTTGCCTCAGTTCACTCAGCACAAATAAGGGCAGGTCCGGGTTTTGAAAGAGCATGTCAATATAGTTGGCAGCCATGCTGGCGAGCTTTTCTTCCAGTGTTTTGCTGCTATCATTGAGGATCGGAGCCAGGATGCCGAATAGCTTCTTCAGGTTTTCGGCCATGATGATCTCGAACAGCTTTTCCTTGCTGCGGAAGTAATAATTCAATAAGGCCAGGTTCAGCCCAGCCTCTTCGGCAATATCACGGGTCTTGGTAGCCGCATACCCTTTCCTGGTGAAAATAGTCCTGGCGGCTGCTTTGATCTTTTCTTCCGTTGAAATGCTCTTATCTTCCATGATGGTACAAAGTAAAGTTAAATTATTGATTTAAACAAATGATTAAAATGGGAGGCATATGATATTTTGAAATTCCTATCCTTCAAAAGGTAGATTCTCCTACAGGTCCTTTTGCTGACTGTGCCCTGTTTTAAGACAGCTAAAAAGGGGAGATATCCCGCAGATAACCCGCAGATAACCCGCCTATAAGCCGCCTTTATCCCGCATCTTTAAAGAGGCGGGTTATCTACGGGTTATCCCCGGGAAATACTGCGGTCACCCTCCTTGCTGAGCCGCTAATCTGGGTTGGAAGGCCCGCAGTTTGATTTCCTTAACTATCTATTTGAATATCATTCAGCCCTTATCCCGCCCTGCCATAACTTTGTGTCCTGAAAAATTGTTAGAACAGTCATGGAAATCATCAGAACTGGCACTCAGCCATCAGGGAAAGGCCCGGCCGATTACTTTACCGGCTCCGTTAGAATCGATCCTTTAAACAATCCACCCGATCCTGCCCGCGTAGCCATGGCCCTGGTCACTTTCGAACCCGGTGCCCGCACCGCATGGCATACCCACCCCCTGGGTCAGACATTGATCGTGACTGCTGGTTGCGGCTGGGTACAGAAAGAAGGTGGACCCCGGGAAAACATTCATCCCGGTGATGTGGTTTGGTTTGCCCCTGGCGAGAAACACTGGCATGGTGCCACCGCTACCACCGGCATGAGTCATATTGCGATACAGGAAAAACTGAACGGTTCCCCGGTAGACTGGATGGAACAGGTTACGGATGAACAGTATAGTCAATAATGTCATGAAGGATGGGGTAATGGAGCAGGTAACGGATGAACAGTATTATCAATAATGTCATGAAGGATGGGGTAATGGAACAGGTAACCGATCACCAGTGTCACCAATAATGTTATGAGGAATAGGGTAATGGAGCAGGCAACGGATGAACAGTATCATCAATAATGTTATGAAGGATGGGGTAATGGAGCCGGTAACCGATCACCAATAATGTCATAAAGAATAAGATAATGGAACAGCTTACCGATCACCAGTATCGCCAATAATATCATAAAGAATAAGATAATGGAACAGCTTACCAATGAACACTATAATCAATAATGTCATGAAGAATAAAGTAATTGTCATCACAGGGGCCAGCAGTGGCCTGGGTGAAGCCGCCGCCCGTTTATTAAGTGAAGAAGGCGCCATCGTCATCCTTGGCGCCCGTCGCGCAGACCGTATTCAAAGTCTTGCGCAGGAAATCATCAGCAAAGGCGGTCAGGCACTGGCCATCGAAACTGATGTTACGAATGCTGACCAGGTCAAACATCTCGTAGACGAAGCTGTCAACACCTTTGGCAGGGTAGATGTCATCATCAACAATGCCGGCCTCATGCCGCAATCCTCACTGGACCGTCTTAAAATCAAAGAATGGGATCAGATGATCGATGTAAACATCAAAGGTGTACTCTATGGCATTGCTGCCGTATTGCCTTACATGCAGGCACAGAAATCCGGTCATATCATCAATGTATCTTCCGTGGCTGGCCATAAAGTTCGTGCCGGCGGCGTGGTTTACTCCGCTACCAAACATGCCGTAAGAGTGATCTCCGAAGGGCTGCGGCAGGAAGTAAAACCGTATAATATCCGCACTACCATCATCTCTCCGGGTGCCGTAGATACCGAACTGCCGCAGAGTGTTGTAGAACCGGATTTCGCTGCGAACATCCAGAAATTCTACCAGGATGTGGCCATCCCTGCCGATTCATTTGCACGCATCGTTGCATTTGCCATCAACCAGCCGGAAGATGTCGATATCAATGAAGTGTTGTATCGCCCTACTAAACAGGAGTATTAGTTGAAAGGTGGCCCTCCGCTCCAGGAGCGTGTATCAAAAGTAAGATTACCCGGATTTACTTCGGGTACCGGGTGGTGAGAATTTTGGTTGCTGAAATCCTCAATGCCTTCAAATTACTTTTGATACAGCTTCCTGTTCATTTCATTTCTCCCCATCGTGCACTTCAGGCCCGATTATGCGCATTTGATCACCGGAACCTTCCTCCGCGAATATTTTGTAAGTACATTTGCAGATGTCACACGCATACCAGTTAAAATGGTGTTTCATCATGATTTTCATCCTCGCCGGGGGAACCATCCTGATGAGGCTTAACGATTTTCACGTTCAGGATTACCGGGCCTTCCTGCAGTACTTTGCTATGGTAACAGGCACCATATTCTGTAGCTGGATGGTACATGGTTATCTCAGGTTACACGAACCCAAAAACGTTAGCAAACAACTCCGCCCTATCGTGCGGATAGCCGCTGGTATGGTTGTCGCCTGCTTCCTCAATTACTTGTCAGTTATGCTGGTGCCGCGCAGGTTTATATTTACAGACAACGTATTTCACAACACCTACGCCGATTTTTTGCGCATCATCATTGGTGCATTCTTTATCAGTATGATTTGCCACATCGTATGGAGTTCCCTGGCAGTGAGCATCATGCTACAAAAAGCGCAACTGGAAAACGAGCACCTCAAACAGGCACACCTCCGTGCACAGTTGCTCTCTTTACAACAACAGATCAGCCCACATTTCCTGTTCAATTCCCTCAGTACACTCAAACATATCGCCCACGATAAAGGCAGCAAAGACTTCGTCGTACAGCTCTCACACGTATACCGCTACCTGCTGAACATCAACGAACAGCAAGTCACGAAACTCGCCGATGAACTGAACTTTATCGACTCCTATTTATATATTCTCTATCAGCGTTTCGAAGGCGATCTGAAAGTACAGATCGATATTCCGGAGCAATATCATTCCTACCTGATACCACCCCTGGCCATTCAGCTCCTGATCGAAAATGCGATCAAGCACAATGCGCTTTCGCCAGAAATGCCCCTGCTGATCAAGATCTTTATACAAAATGAAACCGTCACGGTCAGCAATACACTACAACCTAAAAAGTATCCCGTAGAGAGTACCCGCTTAGGTTTGCAGAATATCAACGAACGCTTCCAGCTACTGTTTGATAAGCAGATCACGATAGTGCATACCGAAAATAGTTTTACCGTACATTTACCGGTCATCAGTCATGATCGCTATTATCACTGAAGAGATAAGCCATGAACGTAATTATCATTGAAGACGAGCGTAAAACTGCCAGGGAACTACAAGACATCCTTACCAGCATTGACAGCGGGATCTGCATCCTGGAAGTATTGCCTTCTGTTGCCTCCGCCATTCGCTGGTTCAGGGAAAACCCGGCACCGGATCTGATATTCTCTGATATCCAGTTAGGCGATGGCCTCTGCTTCGAGATCTACCGCGAAGTAGCTGTCAATGCGCCCATTATCTTCTGTACTGCCTTTGACCAGTACGCTATCCAGTCCTTTGAATCCAATAGTATCGACTACCTGCTGAAACCACTGGAAGAAGCAGTGGTAGAAAGAAGTCTGAAGAAATTTCACCGCATCAAAGATCATTACAACACCTACCAGCAAAGTCTGAACAAGGCCATGACCCAGGTGGAAAACGCCTACCGGCAAACCATTCTCGTACACTACCGGGAAAAGATGGTGCCCGTGAAGGTTGCCGACCTCGCCTTTATACATGCCGCCAATGGGGTAGTGACATTACATACCCGTACCGGGCAGGACTACACGGTTCAATACACCATCGACCAACTGGAGAACATGCTGAACCGCAATGACTTCTTCCGCGCCAACCGGCAATTCATCCTGCACCGCGAAAGCATCACCGATATCGAGCATTATTTCAACCGCAGACTGACCATCAGGACGAATTGTAAAACGCCGGAGAAGATCATCGTCAGCCGGCTGAAAGCACAGGACTTCCTGCGCTGGATAGAGCAATGACACTTCATTTCCCATTTTGCACATTTCATTTACTGATTTGTTCCATTCATTCATATTTAAAATAATAGCTGTGTGGCACTAAGTAGTTTTGTTCTATATGATGAACAAGAAACTACTTGTAGCAGTACTAATGTTGATCACTGGCACGGCTTACGCCCAGGATAACTGGACACTGAAGGGCTGCATTGAATACGGTTTAAAAAACCATCGTAGCAATGTGGTATATGCCAATGAAAAGAAGGCTGCAGATGCCAAAGCCCGTGAAGCACTGGCCGCTTACCTGCCAGGCGTAAGTATCCAGGGCTCTATCGATGATAACCTGAAAGTACAGGAAACAGTGATCCCTGCCGGGATTTTCGGAGACCAGGATATTCGTGTTGCGTTCACCAAGAAGTTCAATACCAACCCGATGGCGCAGCTGGACCAGACCATCTTTGACCAGTCTCTCCTCACCGGCCTCAAGGCGAACAAATACAATAAGGAATCTGCAGAACTGAACGTACAGCAAAACAACGAAACGATCATCTATAATATCAGCAGCGCCTTTGCTCAGATATTCGTATACAGGGAACAGTTAGCGATCCTGCATACCAACTTGGATAACTACCACGAACAGATGGACATCACCAGGCTGCAGGTAGATAAAGGCACTGTGCTGCAAAAAGAACTGGACAAGGTGAGGGTGGACTATAACAACACCGTATCTAAAATACATGTAGCCGAAAGCAACCTGACCTTATCCTACAACCAGCTCAAGTATGAAATGGGCTACCCGCTCACAGATACCATCAAAGTAGATAGTACCGAAGCCGCCAGGTCCTTCAATGGCCTTGCTATTGCCACCCCTGATGCCAGGACATTTGAAGCGGCCAGCCGGGTTGATTATCGCATCTCCCAGGTCAATGAGAAACTATATGCCATTGACGAACAGCGCCTGCGCAACGGCATCTATCCAAGGCTCACTGCCTATGCACGTTATGGTGCTATTGGTTATGGTAACAGCCTGAATGAGTCTTTCAAATCACTGGCTACTTATTCCGCCATTGGCATCAAACTCAACATTCCCATTCTCGATTTTTATAAGCGCAATGCGCAATCTGCACAGGCAAAATACAAGCATCTGAATGCAATCGAACAATTAAAAATAGACGAAGGTAAATACGCCATGGAGTTCCAGAATGCCTGGACTAAAGTGATCCAGGAACAGGGTAATATGGACAATAACCGGCGCAATATTGAACTGGCACAGTCCGTATTCAATACCACCAACCTGCAATACCAGAAAGGTACGACGGATATGACAGACTGGCTCAATGCTCAGAACTCACTCAAAGAAGCGCAGAACAATTACCTGAGCTCCGTATATAATTTCTTCCTCGCCCGCATCGATCTCGAAAAAGCGGGTGGATCACTCAAGACCTTTTACCTGGCTCTATAAATAGTAATATGAAAACGAAGTACATCGTAAGTTTAGTCGTTATACTGATCATCGGATTGATCGTTTACAAACTGGCTGTCAATAAGAAGAAGCTGGATGAGAAGAACAAACCAGCTCCTGTGACCCAGGTACAGATACCGGTAAAGGTAGCAGTCGCCAAAGAACAGCTGCTGGAAATCAACATCATAAAAACAGGTAACATCGCACCCTTCAAAGAGGCAAAGGCTGTAGCCATGACAGCTGGTACGCTCACTTCCGTGCGCTTTGAACTGGGCGACCAGGTAAGGCAGGAACAGGTACTCGCCATTACGGATACACGCCAGGCACAACTGGAACTGCAGAAAGCAGAAACCGATGCTGCCAAACTCCGCAATGACCTCGACACATACACAGAACTGCTGAAAGGCAAAGCTGCCACACAGGAGAAAGTAAATGAAATAAAGAACAATTACCAGACTGCCCTGAACCAGGTAGACCAGGCACGTAAGAAAATGGCAGATGCCGCCATCAAAGCGCCTACCAGTGGTATTATCAGCGCGAAGCCGGTAGAGCAGGGCGTATTTGTAAATGGAGGTACTGAGATCGCTACCATTGTGAATCTCAGCAAAGCAAAGGTACAGGTGAACCTTACCGAAGCAGAAGTATACAAGGTCGCTACTGGTCAGAAAGTAAAGATCACCACGGATGTATACCCGGGCAAAGCGTTCTCCGGTACGATTAGTTTTATCAGTCCGCAGGCCGACCAGACACACAACTACCTCGTAGAGATCATGACAGACAATACCACGCAGTCCATTCTCCGTTCCGGTACATTCGTATATGCTGACTTCTCAAAGAAAACGCAGGAACAACTGCTCGTGATCCCGAGAGAAGCCCTGACAGAGAGTGCGAAGAATGCTGCTGTGTATATCGTAAAGAACAATGTAGCACGCCAGCAAGCCATTCAAACCGGCAATGAAATGGGCGGGATGATGCAGGTGATCGGTGGTTTGCAGGCAGGTGACACCGTGGTTACTTCCGGTCAGATCAACCTGAAAGATGGTACTCCTGTTAGTGTGTCAAAATAATACATTCATGAAAGAAGGCATTCACACCTGATTTCAGAAAAAACAGTGCTTCATGTCAATAGCAGAAATTGCCGTAAAACGGCCTCTATTAATACTTGTAATATTTACGGTGCTGATACTTTTCGGACTGGAATGTTATCATAGCCTGAACTATAACCTGCTGCCAAAGATGGAAGTGCCGACTGTAACAGTGAGCACAGTCTATGCAGGAGCCTCCGCTTCGGAAGTGGAATCATCCGTGACGAAGAAACTGGAAGATAAATTTGCATCAGTAGAAGGATTGGATAAGATCACGTCCAAATCGCAGGAAGGCGTTTCACAGGTAGTGATCGCTTTCAAAAGCGGTACGAATATCGACGAGGCAGAAGCCGATATCCAGCGTAAGGCAGATCAGGCACAGAACGACCTGCCAAAGGATATCGACAAGCCATTGGTGAATAAAGTAAACCTGGAGGAAGCGCCGGTGGTGAAAGCTGGTGTCACATCGACACTCGCACCCCGTGCGCTGTATGACTTAGTAGATAAACAACTGCGTCCTATTTTACAAAACGTATCCGGTGTAGGACAGGTGAACATCATTGGTGGCGATGAACGTGAGATCCAGGTGAACGTAGACCAGCATAAACTGAACGCCTATGGGATAACTATCAACCAGGTAACAGATGCGGTGAACTATGCGAACCAGTCATTCCCTGCGGGTAGTATTGAAACGCAGAACCAGCAGGTAACGATCCAGTACGATGCGAACGTGACCTCGGTAGCGCAGATCCGTGACCTGATCGTAGTACAGCGTCCTGGTGGTGGCAGTGTATATTTAAAAGATGTAGCAGAGGTCGTAGATGCGACAGCGAAAGCAACAGCAATCAACCACATCAATGGACTACCTTCTATCGGTATCCAGATCGTAAAGCAATCTGATGCGAATGCTGTGAATGTAAGTCGTGATGTAAAGAAAGCATTTGCTACCCTTGAGAAGCAATATCAGGACAGCAAAGTAAAGTTCACCATTTCTTCTGATCAGTCCACCTACACCCTGCGCTCTGCGGATGCGGTAATGGAAGACCTGGTATTGGCGGTGATCATTGTTGGCATCGTGATGCTGGCATTCCTTCATAGCTTCCGTAGTTCTATGTTTGTGATGGTGGCTTTGCCTTCTTCCATGATCCCTACCTTCATTGCCATGTATGTGATGGGTTTCTCGCTGAACCTGATGACGCTGATGGCGCTCTCGCTGGTAGTAGGGATCCTGGTGGATGACTCCATCGTAGTACTGGAAAATATCTACCGGCACCTGGAGGCAGGAACAGACCGGAAGCAGGCGGCCCTGGATGGTCGTAATGAAATAGGCTTTACGGCGATGGCGATCACACTGGTGGATGTGGTGGTGTTCCTGCCACTGGCTTTGTCAGGGGGCATTATTGGAATGATCCTGAGAGAATTCTCCCTGGTGGTGGTGATCTCTACGTTAATGAGTTTGTTTGTATCATTCACGGTAACGCCTATGTTAGCGAGCCGTTTCGGAAGACTCGAACACCTGACCAAAGATACCTGGTGGGGCCGGGTGAACCTGGGTTTCGAGCATATCATTGACGTGGTGAAAGTGAACTATGGTAAGTTATTAAGGGTTTCCCTGCATAAAAAACGTTATCTCTTGTCTGGTGTGATCATACTCATCATTGGATCGATCATGCTGGTTGTCAAAGGCTTTGTGGGTGCTGCTTTCATTCCTTCAGGAGACCAGGGAGAGCTGATGATCAACCTGGAGCTTTCACCGGATGCGTCTATTTACCAAACGAATATGCTCACCCGGCAGGTAGAGAAACAGGTACTGGCGAGGCCGGAAGTGGACAAGGTATTTTCCAGCATCGGTTTCCTGACCGGTGGTGTAGCGGGTACCGGGAACAATAGTAACAGGGCGGAGCTGACGGTAACACTGGTAGACGCGAAGAAAAGAACGATGACGGCAGAGGAGTTCGGGATCATGATGCAGCGGGAGCTGACAGCCAGTGTGCCGGGTGCGAAAATAACGGCATCTCCGACTTCCATCACAGGTAATGCCAGTGCAGCGCCTATCCAGATAGCAGTGAAGGGGGTGAACCTGAAAGACGTGCGTAGTGTGGCGGAGCAATATATGAAGATCGTAGCTACGGTGCCGGGTACACAGTTTGTGCAGTTGTCAGTCAAAGACCCGAAGCCACAGGTAGAAGTGAAACTGGACAGGGAGAAGATGACATTGCTGGGATTGAATGCCAGCCAGGTAGGTGGTGCATTGCAGAATGCGTTCAGTGGAAATGACAAGAGCAAGTTCAAGCAATCCGGCAATGAATATAATATCCTCGTGAGCTTTGATAAGTTTAACAGGTCTGATATCAGTAATGTAAGAAACCTTTCTTTCACGAATAATGATGGGCAGAGTTTTGTATTGAGCCAGTTTGCCGAAGTAAGAGAAGGTACTGGTGAAAGTGTGCTGGAACGCAGCGATCGCCTCAATTCCATCACTGTCAATGCGAATGTGGCTGGCAGGCCTACGGGTACGGTGGCGACAGAGATCAAAGAAAAAGTGGCTGGTGTAAAATTGCCGGAAGGGGTATCTATAGAATACCTTGGTGATGTAAAGAACCAGGGAGATGCCTTTGGTAGCCTGGGGCTGGCGTTAATTACGGCGATCCTCTTAGTGTACCTGATCATGGTGGCGCTGTATGAAAGTGTGATCTATCCGTTTGTGGTATTGTTCTCCATCCCGGTGGCATTGATTGGTGCTTTGCTGGCACTGGCGCTGAGTATGGAGACATTGAATATCTTTTCAATCATTGGAGTGATCATGTTGTTAGGTTTGGTGTCGAAGAATGCAATCCTGATAGTGGACTTTACGAATCATTTGAAAGAGAAGGGCACGAAAGTAGAAGATGCGCTGGTGGAAGCGGGAGAGGAGCGTTTACGCCCGATATTGATGACGACACTGGCGATGATATTGGGGATGTTGCCAATTGCAATGGCCAGGGGAGCGGGTTCTGAGGTCAAGAATGGGATGGCGTGGGTGATCATTGGTGGATTGACGAGTTCAATGATCCTGACATTATTTGTGGTGCCGGCGATGTACCTGATAATTGATAAACTGAAGATGAGATTACAAAAGAAAAAGCAACCCGCATACCATGAAGTGCATAGCTAGTAGTGTAATATTTCTGTTTATTTTGCCGCTGGTGTCGAATGGACAGGGGGCGGCTGCGAGGGCGCGGTTGGCGGAGGCGTTTGTGAGGGAGAGAGGGGTGGATTCGGTGGGTGTGAAACAGGGAAGCGTAGGTGAAGTACCTGCGGTGGGTAGGATGACAGATTCTGCGGATGGAAAGGGTGGTGTGGGTGTGAAACCTGGAAGCGTAGGTGAAGTACTTGCAGTGGGTAGGATGACAGATTCTGCGGCAGGTGGACGTGTGATTGATTCGCTCCCGAACCCCCATATAGGCGATCTCTCTATGAAAGCCCGCATGGCTGATTCACTTGCAAAATTCCGCAGGGTTGATTCCATCAAAAAGGCCATGATCGTAGATGCGCTATTGAAGAATCCGAACCTGCGACCTGCTATGATTTCCACAACTTTCATCAGCAGGGGCCAGCTGGAAGGCAATTTCAAAGGGCGTGAATTATTGAGTGGAAATTTCGCACAGCGTCGTACAGAAGTATTCCTCAATTTGCCGGTCAAAAACTGGGCTAGGCAGGGAATGGTTACTGCTTCTATCTACTATGCGCGTACGAATTACCAGTTGTCCGATGTTAAAGGAGTGGATATCAAAGACCCCTCACTTTCCAGGAATACAATTGGTCTGACAACGGCCTACCGCAGGGTAGATTCCCTGTTCGGGCGGGTGTTCGTTTCTTCGGCCAGCCTGGTATTGCTCACGGGTGATGGTGGCGTTATTAATAAATATGCTGTGATGGGCAATGGCATGTTCCTGCTGAAAAAAACGGAACAGACCACATTTATGCTGGGTGCACAGGTAATCATAGACCCGACATCAAGTATGCCGGTCATTCCATTGATGGTGTACCAGCGACAGTTAAAAAATGGCTTTGATCTGAATATCACCATGCCCCAGCAACTTACATTGCGGAAGACGGTGAATAATCATCTGTGGGCCAGTTTCGGAACAACGATGGTGTCATCTGTATCTTTCTTCAATTTCACCTCTCCGAATGTGCCGAGGAATGCGAACTTCAGTTCATTGGATCTGAAAACCGGGCCTGCGGTAGATTATAAGCTGAATAAGTTGTTGTTGTTAGGCGTGAGTGCGGGCTTGTGGACGCCGGTGATGTACAGGCAGTATGGGAGATGGGAGAAGTCGAATCATTATTTCTTTGATGGGAAAGTGGATACGACACCATTTATCAATTTGAATTTATCAGTAATACCTTTTTGATAGTTACAAAATGTGTAACGCAGTTGTAGGTTTAAGCAATGAGCCCGGTAGTCATACCAGGCTCTTTTTTCTTTCAGCAGGGGTTGTTTTTTTATTGGATAAAGTGTTTATGTTGTTTGGGTGCTATCAGGGGAATATTTGGGCAATGAGTTTGGCTCAAGGTCTGCAGGAAAGGAAGCCTTACATTTTGTAACGCAATATTAACCAACGCTGTCTAACCCGTATCTTTTTAATACATTACATTTGCCACCATGAAATTATGGTATCCGTACAAACAGATGAGAGACCTCGGGCAGGTACCCGTCATGGTAGCCGGCAATGGCACGCAGATGATCCTGGAAGATGGCCGGATTCTCATTGATGGCATATCTTCCTGGTGGGCGGTGATCCATGGTTATAATCATCCAGATATCAATCACGCACTCATTGACCAGATCAATCATTTCTCCCATGTCATGCTGGGTGGCTTATCTCATCCTCCTGCACTGGCCCTGGCCGATAAACTGGTAGCGGTTGCACCAGCTGGTCTGAATCACGTATTCTATTCGGACAGCGGATCCGTAGGGGTGGAAGTGGCCCTCAAGATGGCCCTGCAATATTGGAAAAATACCGGCCATACCGGCAAGCACTCAATCATCTCATTAAAAAACGGCTATCATGGTGATACATTCAAAGCCATGGAAGTAGGAGATGATTCCGATTTCTCCAGTGCCTTTGCAGATGTATTGCACCGTGGTTTCTTTTTGGATACACCTGCGGGTGGTTTCCATGCAGACACTGCAACTTTACAAAAAGATATAGATGCTTTAGAAGGCTTGTTAAAAGCACATGCCACTGAAATTGCCTGTTTCATTCTTGAACCTATTGTACAGTGTGCCGGTGGTTTCCGCATCTATTCACCTCTATATTTAAAAGCAGCAAGAGAACTGTGTGATCAATACGATGTACTGTTGGTATTTGATGAAGTAGCCACCGGTTTTGGCCGTACGGGTAAACTATTCGCTGCGGAACATGCGGGGATCACACCAGATATCATGATTATTGGAAAGGCCCTTACAGCAGGGTATATGGGGCATGCGGCTACCCTGGCAACCACCCGTATCTTCAATAGTTTCCTAGGAGAATCATATGAAAAGGCCCTCATGCACGGTCCTACATTCATGGGCAATCCACTGGCTACTACAGTAGCTTTAAAAAGTATTGAGATAATAGAACGAGATCATTACCTGGATCGCATTGCGGCAATTAATGCCCTTATCCAGACTGAATTTGATAAAATAAGTTCTCCTGCGATCGCTGACAAAAGGATTGTAGGAGCCATCGGTGCGATCGAGTTGAAGGATGACAGCATGATGGCAGGATTTAGAGACTTCGCTATTGCTAACAATGCCTGGCTGCGACCTATCGGCAAGGTAATGTATGTGATGCCCGCTTATATTATTACTGATGAGGAATTATTGTTTTTAATCGGGGTAATGAAGGAATGGATCAGTCGTATTTATGTAAACGGCTAAGGGTTTCTCTTGATACCCCCAGGTAATGTGCGATCATCTTTTTCGGTACCCGCTGAAACAATTGCGGGTATTGGTCCAACAACAATTCATATTTCTCTTTGGCAGAATTCCTGAGTAAGGAAAGGACTCTTTTCTGGGTGGCCACGTAGCCACTTAGGGCTTTTCTTTCATAAAAGGTCAGCATCTCAGGTACCTGGCGGGCCAGGGCAGCACGGGCTTCCATGCTAAGCGATAATACAAAACAATCTTCCAGCGCCTGTACATCCATTTCTGCATTGCCGTGTTTTGCATAGGCAGGGTAGTCAGATACCCACCAGTTCTCCATCGCAAATTGTATGATATGTTCTTTGCCTGCATCGTCATAGGCGGCTGTTTTCAGACAACCCCGGACGACGAAATATTCCGCGCCAACTTTTTGCCCTACTTTGATGAGGTATTCCTTTTTGGAAAGGGAAACGGGTACAAAGGCATTGAGCACGATCTCAAATGCATCATCAGAGAGGGTAACCAGTTCTTCGATGTGCTGGCGTAAAACAGAGGCATATTCCATTTTGTAAAAGTACAAAAAGAAATATGCCTCTTTTATCTCATTATTCAGGTTAGTGGGTGTTTCCTTTAACCAGGTGGTCCGCTGTTCTATTTATAAATTTGTGGGGAATGGGAATACTTCGTTCCCCGGCATAGCATCCAAACCTATTTCCTCATCCGCACTTTTATCACTTCCTTCCTTCAGCTTGTCCATTGCGCGCGCTATAAATTCGCCTGAAATATAAATACCTTATCCCCCAAACCTATTTCTTCAACGCCTCCTTAATCGCTTCCCCAACTTCCTTCGCTGACTGCGGGTTCTGCCCTGTAATCAGGCGCTGATCCACCGTCACATGCTGCTGCCATGGACCTGACTTCTCATAAATCCCACCTCTCTTCTTCAATTCATCCTCCAACAGGAAAGGCACCACTTTCGTCAGTTTCACAATCTCTTCCTCCTCATTTGAAAATCCATTCACCTTTTTCCCGGCTATCAGGTACTTCCCATCACTCAGCTTAACATTCATCAATCCCGCCGGCCCGTGACAATCTGCCGCCACTATACCCTTTGCCTCATAGATCTTTGCTGCAATCGCCGCCAGTTCTTTATTCTCCGGCAAATCCCACATTGCGCCGTGTCCGCCTGCATAGTAAATCGCCACATACTGCTTTGGATTTACTTCGGAAGGTGTCATGGTATGGGAAATCTTCTGCTGGTATTGAGGATTCTCCCAGAATTCCTTATTCACCGGATCGTTCAGGTCAAACCCGTCCACCGGTGGATTGCCGCCTTTCGGACTCACAAAATCAATTTCATATCCCGCGTCAGTCAGTACCTTCCATGGATGCGATACTTCCCCTAAAAAATACCCCGTTTTCTCGCCAGTGCTACCCTTGGTTGCATGACTGGACACTACAAATAAAATTTTCATCTTCTGTGCTTTTAAAAGTCCGCTGCTCATGAATAACAGCGCAGCCAATAATAATTTCATTTTCATACTGCAAAATTCACCCCTTAGGACCTAAATAAGTGTGACCTAGATCACCAATTTGATGAGACAGCGAACTGGCAACAATACCTTAAGACCCTCCCCTGGGCAGATTTGCGCCCCTAAAAAATATAAAACACACTTCCCTGTGCCACGCCACTTCTAAAATCACCACTCATCCCTGCCTTTGACACACCGGCTACATACCTCACACCAAAACCCAATCCCATCTTACTTTGATACCCAAGGCCCGCTGCCGCGCCAAAATCCAGTTGCTTAGCCAGCCCTTCCACATCTTCGTGCAGGCGCATACCCGTCTGTCCACCTGCCTCAAAATACAAGCCAAGGTTTGTACGGTATTTTAACAGGATCGGCACAGTGAGGTAATACACTTTTCTATCTACATCTGCTATCTTCGCTCCCTGGGAAGAAAACAGGAACTCCTCCTGTACAGATAACTGCTGCGTACATCTGAAATTGACAATTCCCCCTGCATGAAATCCAATCAATGGATCCGTTTTAAAATCTGCATGTACATAATCACTGTAGTTAGCACCGGCTTTCACCCCAACACTCAGCCGGCTTACAATACCCTGTACGAATGATTGTCCGGATGAATGTGCAGATGCCAGTACGAACGAAATGACGAGTAGTTTTTTCATTGTTGTTGTAATTTTTAGCAAAGTTGGCGCATCTGCGGGGGGAGGGCTAGCACATTCACTACGAACCGGACAATTTGAAACACCAGGCGGAAGCTGCCGTTTTACTGCCTGTTTTGTCCGTTTCATAGCGGGGGAATGTGCAGGTTTATACCTCATTATAGTACCTTTATCCTATGGCAAATCACCTGTTAAGAAAGAAATTGTTCCGGTATACCATCCTGATTTCCTTATGCATAACAGCATTTGTATACATCTTCGTGTTCATCTTCAGCAGGCGTCAACATGCTTTGATCTATCCCTTGTTTGTGGGCAGCCGCTTCTGGATACAGGGCATGGTCAATATCTATTTATATGAGCGCCTGTTCCATGGCATGCCGATTTCGAACAGCAGGCAAAAGAACATCCTGCGCTATATCACAGGTTATATCATCTGTTTCCTTTTCTTTTTCTGCACAGCACCTTTGGAACACCTGGTTTCGCCGGTGCCGCCGATGCCGGATCATCATTGGTCATTAATAGAAAACATCCCGTCTATGTTGTGGCAGGCGGCTATGAACCATGGGCTGGTGACCATCTTTCAAAACCTGCTCATACTGGAATATGAAAAATCGAATACGGAATTGGAAAATTCAAGACTGAAAGCCGCGAACCTGGAATCTGCTAATTTGTTATTGAAGCAACAGATTCATCCGCATTTCCTGTTCAACGCACTGAGCATGATGAAGAGTTTATACCGGGAAGATGTGGAGGCGGGCGAAGCGTATCTTTCTCATCTCGTGAATTTCATGCGGGCTTCATTGGCAGATCATCAAAAGAAAATAGCTAGATTGTCTGATGAGATCAGGTTGTGTAATGACTATATTGAAATGCAACGCATCCGTTTTGAAGATGCATTGGTCGTTACGGTTGATATTCCGGAAGAGGTTTTACAAAACGGTTATGTACCTTCGTTTTCATTGCAATCTTTGATAGAAAATGCCATTAAACATAATGAAGTAACTGAGGCATCGCCGTTGAAAATCAGCATTTTCCTTGAAGAAGGGCGGATTGTTACACAGAACAATTTACAGCTGAGAAGATTGATAGAAGGATCTAGTGGGAAGGGCTTGATAAACCTGATTGAGCGGTATAGGATCTTTTCGGATGATGAGGTGATTATCCATCAGGATGGGGGGCTGTTTATGGTGAGTATAAAGGTGTTGTATAATGATGCCGGGCCGGGTGGGAGGTAGGGCAGGGGAGTGTTTAGGAGGTACTGGTGGGGGACGGAAAATCGGGAATAGTCTTTAAGGATAAAGGCTGTGATGGAATGAGAATGCCGGCCGGAATAAAAGCCAGGTATTGAGTAGCGGAATGAATAATAATTTAGCAACAATGAAGCTGGTCATAATAGAAGATGAAAAAGTAACCGCCAGGGACCTGGCAAGAACGATCCTGCAATCTTTCCCCGATGCTGAGGTTATAGACATCATCAGTACCGTCCGGGAAGGTATCGCATACTTTTCTGACGATACGCAGGTCGATCTCATATTCTCTGATATTCAACTCGGTGATGGCTTGAGTTTCGAAATCTTCTCCAGGGTAGAAATAGATATTCCCGTTATTTTTTGCACCGCTTTTGATGAATATGCATTAGATGCCTTCAGGGCAAACGGGATCGAATACATCCTCAAGCCTTTTGACAAACAAGCGGTAGCTGCGGCTATTAATAAATACCTCACTTTTACCGGTAAGCGTACATCCTACAAAGCGCTTGAAGAGATCTTTATAAACCGGAAGCCATCAGAACCAGGAGCCGTATTGGTATACCAAAAAGATAAGATCTTCCCGGTGGCGATTGATACCATTGCGTTCTTTTACCTGAAAAATGGAATTGTCTACCTGACAACTTTCGATAAGAAAACATACCCGCTCAATAAGAACATGGAGGAACTGACGAAACTGACGGAGCCTTTGTTTTTTCGTGCGAACCGGCAATACCTGGTCCACAGGAAATCAGTGCAGGATGCTTCCAGTTATTTATCAAGGAAGTTGTCAGTAACGTTGTCTATACCCGTACCGGAAACAATTACAATAAGCCGGGAGAAAGTCGCTCAGTTTTTAGAATGGTTGACACAGGCATGATTACGGCTAAAAAAATGTGCATGCAGGAAATGCTTTCCACTTAATTTTTTCTATTTTCGCAGCATGAGATCATTTATCGTCACTTTTATTTTTACAATCGTCATAGGTATTGCTTACAAATGGATGATGGATCCACCTATAACCTGGGCTAAGGTTCCTCAGGTGATTACGGTCGCACTTGTACTGTCTTTGTTTTTTTCGCTGGTGACGAGGCCGAGACAGAAGTAGGTGGCTGATGACCCCTACCTCCCGAACAATTAATCCTGCACTTCGCGATTGCTTCAATCACAGTATTCAAACTCTTTCCCTGCAAGGTCAGCTCAAAATCCGGATAACAAAATCTATCGTTCAAACAACTGCTTCCTGTAATTGATCCCCCACTTCGCCATCGCCTCAATCACAGTATTCAAACTCCTTCCCTGCAAAGTCAACTCATACTCCACCGTAATCGGCATTGTATCCAGCACCGTCCTGCTAATCAAATGATTCATCTCCAGGTCTTTCAGCTCCTTTGACAGCACTTTCGGCGCTATACCGGCCAACTGCCTTTTCAAATCCATGAACCGCATTTTCCCCCTGTAATACAAGGCCCCGATAATCTCCGTCTTCCACTTTCCGCTTAACAACTCCTGCGTATCCCGGATCCCAATAATCATTGCCTGGCACTCTGGTGTCAATGCAGGGGCTACAACCTGAGGAAAATCTGTTTTCAATCCTTAATATTTTGTAACAAAAATAGGAACATTACCAATCAGTTACAAATTAGTAACTAGTTACCAAAAGGTAATGGGTTACCATTTGTAAACAGCTTCAGCTAATTTTGGTAAACAAATTAAAAACTGGAATATGATACTAATAACCGGAGCAGCCGGAAATCTTGGCTCGGCTATCATCAACAGCCTGTTAAAGAAAGTGCCTGCTAATCAACTGGCGGCATTCGTAAGAAGTGAACAGAAAGCGGAGCAACTGAAAAAACTCGGCCTCAATATCCGTATTGGTGACTATAATGATATTGCTTCTTTGGACAATGCTATGAAGGGGATTGAAAAGGTCCTCCTCATCTCAGGTCTGTCTATGGAAAGACTGAAAGAACATACAAATGTAGTAGATGCAGCAAAAAGAGCAGGTGTAAAACAAATTGTTTACACAGGTGTGACGATGAAGGATGCTGCTGTGAGTCCGCTCAAAGTGCTGATGGAATCTCACTTCCAGACAGAAAATTATATTAAGGCAAGTGGTATTCCTTATACCTTCCTGCGTAACACCCTGTACGCAGAAGTGATTCCTTTCTATATTGGCGACCAGGCCCTGAATACGGGTATTCATTACCCCGCAGGTGCTGGCAGAGTGCCTTATGTATACCGCCCGGATCTGGCTGATGCCACGGCAGTAGTATTGACGAATAAAGGTCATGAGAACAAAACCTACCAGCTCACTGGTGATCAGCTGTATTCATTTACAGATGTAGCAGGTATGTTGTCAGAAGTGTCTGGCAAACACATTGCTTATACGGATGTAGATCCTGTTGCTTTCGAAAAGCACATGAAGGAAATTGGTGTGCCTGAAATAGGGATTATGATCAGTACAGGTTTTGCTGCAGCGATTAAGCAGGGGGATTTTGAAGTGGTGACTGCTGACCTGGAGAAGTTGCTGGGTAGGAAACCTACGCCGGTGAAACAATACCTGAAAGCGCATTATGTAGGTTGATAATTATTGAAATGCACGTGCTGTATATCGGCGCGTGCATTTCAGATTTTTTGAAGTCTGATTAACAGTTAAAGTCTCTTTCTGAAATTTATTTTCAGGATCCCAATAGAAACTACTTTGTCTATCTGACAATACCTCCTTAAATGTCTTCTAAATAATTCCATCGCTTCCCAAAGGAGCTTTCATAACCTTTTTCAAAGAATTCCATATTGTCCATCTGACAATACCTCCTTAAATGTCTGCTAAATAATTCCATTGCATCATCGCTTCCCAAAGGAGCTTCCTTACCCTCCTTCAAAGATCCCCATATTGTCCATCTGACAATACCTCCTTAAATGTCTTCTAAATAATTCCATCGCATCATCGCTTCCCAAAGGAGCTTTCATAACCTTTTTCAAAGAATTCCATATTGTCTATCTGACAACACCTCCTTAAATGTCTTCTAAATAATTCCATCGCATCATCGCTTCCCAAAGGAGCTTTCATAACCTCTTTCAAAGAATTCTATATTGTCTATCTGACAATACCTCCTTAAATATCTTCTAAATAATTCCATCACTTCCCAAAGGAGCTTCCTTACCCTCCTTCAAAGATCCCCATATTGTCCATCTGACAATACCTCCCAAATAACTCCACCACATCCCAAAGAAACTTCCTTAACCTCCCTCAAAGCCCTCCATATTGTCCATCTGACACCCCCTCCCCAAACACTTTCTTACCCCCTCCCCAAAATCTATATTGTCCATCTGACAATACCTCCATCACCTCTCCGCTCCACTTCCATAAAAAATTCATAGTGTCCATCCGACATTTAACTCCAAAAAATCCCTAAATTACATAACGTCGTATCCGATGTGACAATCCCCGTTAGAAAAAACTGTAGCCGGTAAGAAGACCCTAATTGACCCGATTCATTGTCACATCCACATTTATTTTATTAAACACTTCAAACGTTATGAATCATCACCCATTGCCACTGGCATTGAAGAGGATCCTATGTGTTCCCATCTTCCTCCTTTTCCTGTTCCCGCTGACGACCCTGGCCCAACAAGCCCTCAAAGGGAAAGTCACCGATGATGCCAAAAGCCCCTTAGCCGGTGTTTCTGTCGCCATTAAGAACACTCACCGGGGTACCGTCACCGCGCCCGATGGTACCTACAGCATCACCGCCGCTAATGGCGAAACCCTGGTATTCACCTTTATCGGTTACGTTACCCGGGAACTCGTCGTTAGCCAAATCGCCAATTATAACATCACCCTCGCCCCAAATGTCCAGAACCTGGACCAGATGGTCGTGATCGGGTATGGGATACAAAAGAAATCGTCGCTCACAGGTTCGGTGGCCTCTGTCAATAGCAAGACACTGAACGAACTGCCTGTAGCCAGCGTCCAGCAAGCCCTGCAAGGTCGCGTACCCGGTGTCGCCGTTACCAATAATGGTGCCCCCGGATCCGACCCCATCGTAAGGATCCGCGGTATCAGCTCTATCAGCTACGCCTCCGATCCATTATACGTCATCGATGGATTTCCTACCTCCAACCTCTCCAGCTTCGATAGCAAAGATGTGCTCTCTGTCGAAGTCCTGAAAGATGCCAGCGCCGCCGCCATCTATGGTTCCCGTGCTACCAACGGGGTCGTGATCATCACCACCAAAAAGGGCGCGCGCGATAGTAAACCAGAGGTGAGACTCGATACCTACACTGGCATACAAACCGCCTGGAAAAAGATCGACCTGCTCAACACCCAGCAATACCTTCAATACGAACGTGCCCTCAACGGTGCCGCCGGTATCTCCAAACCTCCCCGCCTCCAGGATGCGAACTGGAATGCCCCCATTTACGATGGTACCTCACAGACATACGCCCAGACAAACACTGACTGGCAGGATGCCTATTTCAAAACAGGCCTGATCACCCAAAGCAATGTCTCGGTGAATGGTGGCGATGCTAAGTCCACCTACTATATGTCCGGCGGCTACTTCAAACAAGACGGGATCGCCCAGGGAGTAAACTATGAACGGGGTAATTTCCGCGTCAATTCAGAACATCATATCAACGATGTGATCACAGTAGGAGAGAACCTGCTCCTCGCATACTCCAATCAGCGCTACGACAATACCTCTGGCAACAGGACCCGCCTGGCAAACGTAATCCGCGCACTCCCATACCTGCCCGTGCATGACCCAACTACCAACGGCGGTTTCCGCAATGCAGAAAATAGCGTAGATGGCGCAGACCCCACCAACCCCATAGAAGATGCCCTTTTATTAGGCGATGCCCACCGCAAAACCTTCAAACTCCTCGGTACCGTTTATGCCCAGGTAAACTTCACCCCCTGGCTCAGTTTCCGCTCTGTATTCGGTGCCGATTATGCCGGCCAATACCAGCATGAATTCATTCCGATCTATAACGATAAAGGCCGTAATTCCACCGTGGCCGCCATCACAGATCAGCGGGCTAACAGAACGACTTTGCTCTACACCGAACAACTGACCTTCGACAAAACATTTGGCCGGCATCACCTGAACGCGATTGCCGTTTTCGAAAGACAACCAGCGTACAATTTCGGTGAATCCCAGAAAGGAAACCAAAGCACCAATGAGATAGAAACCCTTGTCGGCGCTACCAATGTCTCCGCTTATTCATCCACAACATCTACCTTAATTCAATCTTATATCGGCCGCCTGAATTATGAATTCGGTAGCAAATACCTGCTGAGTGCCGCTATCCGCCGCGATGGTCTGTCCGTATGGGCACCAGGTAAAAAGTTCCAGAGTTTCCCTTCCTTCTCCGCCGGCTGGCGTATAGACCAGGAACGGTTTATGAAAACTGTTACCGCCGTTTCTGAACTGAAACTCCGCGGTGGCTGGGGGATTACCGGTCTGAATGCAATCGGCATTTTCCCTGCTTTGCAAAACTCCATCCTGGCCAATGAATACCCCTGGCAGGCAATCGTACAGGCCAACGGTGCTACCTACCCCTTCGGAAATACCATCCCAATCGGCAACGCCTCTTATTACAACCAATTGGCCAGCGCCAACCTGGAATGGGAAAAGACCAAACAGGTCAATGTAGGCCTGGATTTAGGTCTCTTCGATAACAAGATCACCTTCACCGCAGAATGGTACCGCCGCCTGACAGATAACCTGATCCTGACCATTCCTACCCCCCTCAGTTTCGGTTATGGTGGCGCCGGCTCTCAGCTCAATGCTGCCAGTATGAAGAATACAGGCGTGGACCTGCAGGTAGGGTATAACCAAAAACAGACGAAGTTCATGTGGAGCGTGACGGGCAACATCGGTTTTATCAGGAACAAAATCCTGGCATTAAATACACCTAACGCAACCATCGACGCAGGATCTGATGCTGATTTCGGCAACGGTAATATGACCCGCACCGTAGCCGGACAGCCCATTCAATCCTTCTATGGATATGTCACTGACGGCATCTTCCAGACCCAGGCCGAGGTGGCAAAGGCCGCCGTGCAACTCCCCGGTACGGACCCCGCCAAGAGTACCGCAGCCGGTGATATCCGCTTCAAAGACCTGAACGGCGATGGTGCCATCACCTCTGCAGACCGCACCTTCCTGGGTTCTTACATTCCGAAATATACCTACTCCCTGGCTTATAATGCCAGCTACCACAACTTCGATCTCTCGCTCTTCTTCCAGGGGGTGCAGGGAAATAAGATTTTCAACGGTACCCGTGTGCTGCGCGAAGGTATGGCCCGTCTCTTTGGTGCAGGTACCGAGGTGCTGAATGCATGGACGCCGGAGCATACCAATACAGATATTCCAAGGGCCATCAGTGGTGACCCGAATACTAACCTCCGCGTGTCTGATCGCTGGATTGAAAGTGGTTCTTATTTGCGTTTAAAAAGCCTGATCATCGGGTATTCCCTGCGTAATTATTCCGTTCGGAATATCCATAGTATCAGGGTATACCTCGCATCTCAGAACCTGCTCACCTTTACGAAGTATAAGGGTTGGGATCCTGAGATCGGGTCTAAGAATACTACGCTGACGAATGGGATTGACTATGGGCAGTATCCGGCGGCACGCTCATTCCAGCTGGGATTGCAGGTAGGGTTTTGATAATAAATAATTCTGAATCGGTATTAAAATTCAAAAAACATGTATAAGTACATATTCATCGCCTTCCTGCTTCTCGGCGGCATAGGCTGTACCAAGGACCTTGACAAAACCAATCCGGGTTACGCCACGCTCGATAATTATTTTAAAAACAGCGCAGAACTCCAAAGTGGCACCAATGCTATCTATTCCACCTTCCACGCCAGCACCCTCATTGGCCGTGAGTGGTTTTTTGTGCACGACCTGCGCAGTGATGACGTTTCCTCCGGTGGCGGTCAGCTGGAAGTGCCCCGCGGGCAGATCCTGAATGGCGCTACCACAGCCGATAATGCGGTTATGAGTGCGGTATGGCAGGGCCTGTATATCGTTATTCATCGTGCTAATACCGTCATTGGCAGTGCGCCAAATGTGACTGATAACGATGCTGTACGTGACCAGTGTGTGGCCCAGGCAAAGTTCTTCCGGGCATGGGCTTATTTCGAACTCCTAACTCTCTGGGGTCCGGTACCCGTGTACACAAAGGCGGTGAGCCAGTCTAACCAGTTCCAGCCACGTGCCGCAGAAACCGCGGTATACGATCAGATCATCAAAGACCTCACAGATGCAGCGGGTACCTTGAATGCTTCCTACTCAGCTGCCGATCAGGGGAAAATTACTTCCGGCGCTGCCAATGCCATGCTGGGCAGGGTTTACATGCAAAAGGGAGATTACGCCGCTGCGAAAACGGCCTTATTGAAGATCGTAAATTCAAGCCTGTATCGCCTCGTAGATAACTATAATGACAATTTCCTGGAAGAAACGGAATTCAACGCAGAATCTATCTGGGAAGCCGTCTTTGTAGACAAGGGTGACAATTCATTTGACTGGGGCGGCACAGGCGATGGCGCCGGCAATTCACAGTCTACGATCCGTAACCAGGAATATAGTCCGGTGGCCTGGCGCAACCTGATCCCATCCAATAAATTCCTGAATGAGTTTGAAAACAGCGCTGCGGGTGCGGCCAAAACAGATCCCCGTTATAAATGGACGGTCTACGAAGCGGGCGATCACTTTAACAACGATGCTGATGTGCTGACGGATGCTATGCAAAACGGTAACTCATCGACCGTAAATGGTGTGACCAAAAAGATCAGCTGGCGCAAGTTTATGATCATTTATAAGCAAAGTCTGTCAACGGCATCTTACCATCCCGGTGGAAATAACCAGCGGATCATTCGCTATGCAGATGTGTTATTGATGCTGGCAGAATGTGCGAATGAAACAGGGGATCAGGCAGGAGCGGTGACGTATTTGAACCAGGTAAGAGACCGGCCTACGGTGGCCATGCCACATTACCCGACAGCGCAGTTCCCGGTGGGGTCAAAGGAGCAGGTGACAAAGGCGATCATGCATGAAAGAACGGTGGAACTGGGCGATGAAGAGGTGCGGAACAGGGATATATTAAGGTGGCGGAAGATGGGATATTTTACAACGGACCCGATTAGTTATTTCAGGAAAGGCAGGGATGAGTTATTGCCGATTCCACAGGCAGAAATTGATAATAATCCTTCACTGGCAAGTGGTGGGATTGCGGCACAAAATCCAGGGTACTGATGGTTAAGTTTTTGTTGATGTTGATGTTTAGTTTTCTTCCTTGTATCGGCAAAGCGCAGGCTTTGCTGATGCACGGGGAGAAGGAGGGTGGCGGAGTTAAAAGTTATTCAATCCCGGACCTTCCCGTATTGCCGGTTCTTGCCGGCGAAGTGGGCAACAGCAGTGCATCCAGTCTTTCCTATATGTCTGCAATCTGGACAAAGGCAAAGGCCATGCATTTCAATACGGTTCTCGTTCCAGTCTATTGGGAACTGTTAGAACCTGCTGAAGGGAACTTTGATTTTATGCTGGTGGATAGCCTGATCTATCAGGCAAGGGCAAACGATTTACACCTGGTATTATTATGGTTTGGCTCCTGGAAAAACAGCATGAGTTGTTATGCCCCGGCGTGGGTGAAAAAGGATATAAAACGTTTTCCCAGGGCGGGTGCGGAGCTTGAAATCCTTTCTGCTTTTGAGGAGAATAATGTGCAGGCAGATATCCGTGCATTTGCAGCGTTGATGAGGCATGTAAAGCAGCTGGATGCAAAGGAACGAACTGTTTTGATGATACAGGTGGAGAATGAAATCGGGATGCTGGGTGCGCCAAGGGAATATACGGCGGCGGCTAATGAGGCGTATGCGGGTCAGGTACCGGATGCACTGATGCGTTATCTGATCTCTCACAAGGATTCGCTGGTGCCGGAACTGCGCCTGCACTGGGGCGGGCAGGGGTATAAGATGGCTGGTAGCTGGGAGACGGTATTTGGTAAAAGTATGGCTACGGAGGAGTTGTTTCAGGCGTGGTATTATGCGGTGTATGCGAATCGGGTGGCAGGTGCGGGGAGGGAGGTGTATATGGGGAGTGGTAGTCAGGTGGCTTTTGGGAGTAAGGAAGTAGATTCTGGTCAGGTAGCATTTGGGAAGAAGGGAGCAGATTCCGGTCAGGTAGCTTTTGGGAGTAAGCCGGTATCTCCTTTGCCATTTTTTGTCAATGCTGCATTGAATTACAGGCATGTACAACCAGGTGCCTATCCCTCAGGCGGCCCCTTGCCTCACCTGATGGATATCTGGCAGGCAGCTGCGCCGAATATAGATATATTATCTCCTGATTTTTATAACCCTTTTTTCAGGGAATATAATGATTTGTATACAAGACAGCATAACCCATTATTCATTCCTGAAATACGATTCGAGCCTTCGGATGCGGTGAAAGTCCTTTACGCTGTGGGGCATTATAAAGCAATTGGTTTTTCTCCATTCTCATTTGAATCTACAGACCATGCAGCCGAAGAACCGCTTGGGGAAAGCTATAAATTGCTGGAGCAATTAGGGCCATTACTCTATAAGTACCCGATGGAAGGCATCCTACCTGACAGCAGTATCCCCCAGGAAATCCAAATGGGCAAATATACCTTTACGGTCTCGCATGAAGCCAGCCTTGGCTGGACGGCGTTTAAGGAGTGGCCACTGAGTGGTGGGATGATTATCCAGACGGGGGAGGATGACTTTATAGTTGCCGGTACCGGGATTGTCCTGACGGTGAAGAATGCAGGGATATTACAGGCAGAGGAAGGGGTGTTTGATAATGGTCAATGGCGGCCTGGCCGGAGGTTGAATGGTGATCAGACACACCAGGGAAGGCATATCCGGATTCCTTCGCACAATTGGGAGATTCAGAAGGTGAGTTTTTACCGGTATTGATGGTGGAAAGTAGGAAATATGAAATGTAGAACTGCCAGGCATGCATGCCTGGCAGTTCTATTTGTAACAAATTCTACATTAGTAAAGAACCAGCTGATTATTATCGAACCTGCTAATCAGTAACAGGACTTGCTATCAGTAACAGAGCCTGCTAATCAGTAACAGGACTTGCTAATCAGTAACAGAGCCTGCTATCAGTAAGAGAACCTGCTAATGAGTAACGAACCTGCTAGTCAGTAACAGGACTTGCTAATCAGGTAACAGAACCTGCTGATCAGTAACAGAACCTGCTAATGAGTAACGAACCTGCTAATCAGTTACAGAACCTGCTAATCACTAACAAAATCATTTATTCAGTATCAGCCAAAAAAGCTTCCCATTATATTTCCGGATGTATTGTCTCGATACTCCCGTCTGCCTTATAATGCAACTCCGTCACCTTCACATTCCTCAAATAAGTCTTCCCGGACAACTCCACATCATGATAAAACAAATACCACTTTCCATCTTTCTCAATAATAGAATGGTGCGTCGTCCAGCCCTTAACCGGTGTCATGATCACACCTTTATAAGTAAACGGCCCATAGGGTGAATTACCAATTGCGTAGCATAAATTATGCGTATCTCCGGTGGAATAAGAGAAATAATACTTCCCTTTATATTTGTGTACCCAGGATGCTTCAAAGAATCTTTTATCATTGTCCTTTTCATAAAAAGGCAGCCCCTTCTCATTCAAAATAACGACATCTTTCACCTGGCCATCAAAGCTGGTCATATCTTTTTTTAGCTTCGCCACTCTTGGCAGGGCGGCTTTTTCATCGGCGGCTTTGTTTCCAGCCTTGCTATTGTATTTATTATGATCCCATTTTTGTAGCTGCCCACCCCATATGCCTCCGAAGTACATATAAAAATTGCCATCTTCATCTTTGAAAACGCAGGGGTCAATGCTGTAACTGCCGGGGATTGGTTTGGGCAATGCTTTAAAGGGACCTTCGGGTTTGCTGCTTTTAGCGACACCTATGTGAAACACGCCTGTACTGTCTTTGGCAGGGAAGTATAAATAGTAGGTGTTGTTAGCATAGGCGGCATCTGGTGCCCAGAGTTGTTTTTGAGCCCATGGAACGTCTTTTAAAGTGAGGGCTACGCCATGATCCGTTACTTTTCCGCCGACGTGATCTAAGGATAGGATGTGGTAGTCTTTCATGTCGAAATGACTACCCAGGTCGTCTTCAGGTACCCCGGTCGCGGTGTCGTGGGATGGGTAGATGTAAATGCGGTTGTTAAAGACATGTGCGGATGGATCAGCTGTGTAAATATGTTTTACAAGTGGTTGTGTCATTCCCTGGAGGGATGCGAGCAGGTAAATCATTCCTTGCAGAGCGGCATACCGGCAGATTTTGAGTAAGTGGGTCATAGATAGTTATTTATGTTTTTCCAGTTTTATGCTAGCAGATATTTGTTTGGAAACTAAGAAAACTGTTTTTCGGATTCAGATTCAGTTTTCTCCAGTTCAATACTTGAGTTATTGTTTGGAAACTAAGAAAGCGATATTTCATTTTTAGAACTCATTTCATAAATAGGTATTTTGAATTGATAATCAATTTCTAAATGATAATTACGAAATAAGTTCTAGTTTTTTTCCAGTTCAATGCTTTGAAATATTATACCAGGGGAGCGCTGAGAATAAACCAATTCATGCATACCTGGTTTCAATGTCCTTTTCAGTTTTATTTGAATGATATTATTAGCGACCCATTGCTCCCATACTTTTTTATCATCATCATTACCATTGATTGTCATTTCAATTTCTTTTTCACCATCAATTGATATGGCAATTGCTAATCCTTTTTCGTGTGGGAAGTTCAGGGTGGGAGAGAAGTTAAGGTAGATATTATGATCTCCTGACGCCTGGAATTCATAATGCAGAGATGGATTGGCTTTATAACCGGAGTCATTATTTGTTTTAAGCTTTATCTTTGCTGCTGAACCATCGTCATGATTATCCACGGTAAAACTAGTTATACCATCTCCGAATTTTCCTATACCTTTTAAAATTTGCCACTCACCTTGTTTCGCTACATAATCAGTTGCATAGATCCGTTTATATATTTTAGGCAGCACTACAGGCGGTTGGTATGGCCCGGATAAATCAGGCATTTTGTTTACTTGTGGTTGCTGCCAGCCTGTATAGCCAATATGCGTCTGGTCCATCATATGATTCCATTTACCATTGCCCATTTTATGATAAGCGATTGTCAATAACGAATCCCGTTTATAATAGGTTCGTGCACTGTCTGCGTAGAATTTATTCCTGGCTTTATCAGTTTTGTATAGTGCGACTGCGTAGTACAACCTGTGGAGGTTATACATAGCTTCGACAGGGTATTGTACCAGTTGAAAATAGGCATCTGAAGGGTGGTGCAAGTGTACTTTTTTTGCTAAAGTAGCCCATTCAGAGACTATCTCTTTATACTGCTCCAGGGGGTAGCTATATTCATCCAGTAATTCAGGTTTTCGCCTGGCAGCCATTTCGCTGTATTGTCTCAGATAGGTGCCTATTTTGGTGTATTCAATATTTCTCTTTGCTAAACGCCCTGTTGAAACATTCTTGTCATCAACATTTCTGTGTTTAACATTTTTCCCTTTGGCATTCTTCCTTTCAACAGTTTTGTCATCAACATTTCTGTATTTAACATTCTTCCCTTTAGCATTCTTTCTTTCAATATTCTTGTTATCAATATTTCTGTATTTAACATTTTTCCCTTTGGCATTCTTCCTTTCAACAGTTTTGTCATCAACATTTCTGTATTTAACATTCTTCCCTTTAGCATTCTTTCTTTCAATATTCTTGTTATCAATATTTCTGTATTTAACATTTTTCCCTTTGGCATTCTTCCTTTCAACAGTATTGTTATCAATATTTCTGTATTTAGCATTTTTCCCTTTAGCATTCTTCCTTTCAACAGTGTTGTCATCAACATTTCTGTATTTGACATTCTTCCCTTTAACATTCTTCCTTTCAATATTTTTGTCATCAACATTTCTGCCTTCAACATTCTTCCCTTTAACATTCTTCCTTTCAATATGGCGTTTTTCAACACCACCTCCTGCAAAATTCTCTTCTGCAAATTCCCCATACCAATCCCTCATCGTATCTCCTGCCGACCATGCATAATCCATGAAAAAAGAAATCGGCAACTCCATCGGCTTCAAATCCCCTACATTCACAATCCACACCTTATCTGCTCCATACATCTTCGCCATATGCAATTGCTCCCATACCCTCGCCAAATTATTCGTATTGATCCATTTATAATTTCTTGGATCACCCACATAATCAAAATGATAATAGATGCCATATCCGCCTTTCCGCTTCGCCACATTTTCTTTATTAGCCTCTGTATAAGCACCCGTTCCCTGATTTGCAAATTTGGTTTTTACCACGGGGGCATTCTTTTCCGCCGGTTCTCCCTTTCCAACCACTTCATCCGCCACCACACCTGATCCCTTCCCAACGACCACCCCCACCACCCTCACCGGCAACCTCCTGATATTCCCCCAATTATCATCACACAACAACAACGTCACATCATCCGGTACCCGCATCCCCTTATCATAATAATCCTGCACCTCCTTATACAAAGCCCACATCTGCGGCGTCTCCGATGCCGGCTTGCCCGTCACCCCACTAATGATCTCCCGCTGATCCTTCACGATCCTTTCCAGTAAATCAGTCGCCGTCTCATTACTCATCGGCATGTCTCCATCTCCCCGCATCCCCACCGTTACAATACTTTCATGCCCACCCATATTCACAATACCCTTTCGCCAAAATGCCCTAAGAATACTATCATTCGAAACATAATCCCACGCACCTCGTCCATACTTTTTCCATTCCTGTTGCGCACGCAACATCGGCTCATGATGACTCGTTCCCATCACAATCCCCCATTTATCTGCCAGCACTGGGTTTGATGTATCATCCGTATTAAACGCGTTTCCCCACATTGCCGGCCACAAATAATTCCCGCGCAACCGAAGCAATAATTCAAATACCTTTTCATATACCAAATGATTAAACCCGCCGAATTTTTCATGCGTCCAACCGGAAAATGCGGGGGCCTCGTCATTGATGAAAATACCCCTGTATTGTACTGATGGCGGGCCAAAATCATAACGCCCTTCCTGTATAAATACCTTCTTTTTCTTTATCACAGGCACATCGGCCCACCAATACCAGGGAGATACACCCAGTTGCCTGGACAATTCCAGTGCCCCATATGCAGCGCCTCTTTTATCGCTGCCGATTATGATCACCCGGCCAGCAGCAACCGTTATCCGGAACGCCTCCCATTTACCGGTCAAACCGGTAGTATCTACATGCAATTCTTTTATTAGTGAAGATTGTAAAGTGCCGATCAAAATAACGGGATGTGCCTTCTGAGAAGAAACGCTATACTTCCTATTCAAGGTGTCACTTGCCAATAAGCCGCCCCCCGAATCTCCATCCTTCCTCCTCAGTTCACCCTCCCCCGGAAACCCATATACCACCTTCACCTCTCTCCCCGTCACCCTCCTCATATCCTCCCTCAACAACTCCGCAGCCTTCCCCACCAGCCAGTCATCCTGCTGATCAATACAAATCACCTCCGGTAATGGAAAACTATGTTGTGACGCCTGAATGGTTACTATCTTCTGTGCATGTACATAGGCTCCCACACACAGGAGGATTAACAATGGAACTACGTTTTTCATAACATATCTAATATAAGGAAATTATTCTAACCCCCAAAAGACACCTGCTATTTTCCTCTTGTATAAATATGATGATTTCTACAAACATAGCACAACTACAAAACAAGCCCTTACTGCTTGCGGAACTCGCTGGGTGAAAGCCCTGTCGCTTTCTTAAAGAACCGCGCAAAATAATTCGGGTACTCAAAATTCAATAAATAAGCAATCTCCGAAACCGTACAGGAAGTATATCTTAAATGCTTTTTCGCTTCATCCACCAAATGATCCTGCAATAGCTGATGCGCCGGTTTACCCGCCACACTATTGCATACCCTGTTCAGGTGCACAGGCGTAATCCCCAGTTCCCGCGCATACTGCTCTATCGAGTACTTAGACCCTGCCTCCGCAATCCGTTTCTGCAATTTCCTAAAATAAGACAATGACACACTATCCGCTTCCGGTACCACGGCAGTATGCTGTCGCCAGATGCGATACAATACCAGGAAGATCTGTTGCAGCATGGCCGTCAGCATCTGCTGCTTTTCATATCTCGTACTAAATAATTCTTCATGCAGGTCCGCCACCAGTTTAACTACATATTTAAAACTATATGGAGGAGCATAATTTGTTAAGATCTGCAAGCCCTCCAGCATGCCATTCCCCGAAGGAAAGATACTGTTGACCAGTTTATCTGAAATCGTCAGGATCCGCCCTTTCGTCGTTGCATGGTAGTTAAACCCGTGTATGGCCAGCGGTGGTATCAATAAAATAGTCGGACCTGTTAGCCAGGTAGGTTCATTGTTCCCTAAAAAACCGGTCCTTTTAGTCTCAATCAAAAAGACCTGGTAGAGATTCGTATGGATATGCGGCTTTATCTTCCAGTCAAAGTGCTCACTCCGTGTTTCCAGCAATTCCGAAAACAGGTATTCGCCATCTGGTCTGGGGCCTGGCTCACCGTACAAACCATAAAAATGTGTAATCCGCTTCAATCGACAGAATTTATGCTGCTTTGATCCATTTTATTCCCCAAAGTTTGAAAAGAGAGTGGATTTTTTATCATCAACTAAAAGCGGGAAATGCTGTCCTCCGAGGAATTAAAATACCCTGAACAGGTTAAGCCCTGCACCCATAAACAGGAAGGTCAAAACAATCACCAGGAGAAATTTCTTCATAGGCATGAAAACACCTTACCTCCAAATATAAAAGACCCATCCCGCCCAACTGTAAAATAACATTTTGTTATATAAAACTAAATCGTTAGTTTACAAACTAAACAGTTAGTTTGTATGATCAGAACCCTTCTGCTGCTCCTGTTGCCAGCCAGCTCAATCTTTGCCCAACAAGCTGATTCCGTCATGGAATACCTGCAGGAACAGGATTACCCGCATGCCATTGCCTACCAACAGGCCCATTTGGACCCCAATAATGTGAAACAACAATCGTTGCTGGCCTATACCTTTTACCAGGCGGGGAATGAAGATGATGCTATCAAAGGCTATCAGAAAGTCCTGATGCTGGATAGCGCCAACGTTTCAGCACATCAATATATTGCTAATATCCTGCTCAATAAACATGCGTACATCCTGGCCATACCTCACCTTCGCAGTATTGCCGCTTTACGGCCCAATAGCCCGGTTGCCATCCGCCAACTGAGTTTCACCCTGCTGACGAACGATCAGGCCGAAGAAGGCTTCGCTTTACTGCTAAAAGCCTACCAGATGAATCCCGGCGATCCGAAGACCGTGAACCGCCTCGCCGATGAACGCATCGGGCAGGAAATGTATCCTTCTGCCGATTCCATTCTCAATGTATACCTGCAGAAAGATTCCAGCCAGTACTACATCATCGCCACCGCTATCAGGGCTAATTACTTCCTGAAGAATTACAGGAACTGCCTCTTACTGGGTAAATACCTGATCGCCCATGAAGTCGTGATGCCCGGCGCCATGAGCTTCGTTACCTCTGCCAGCTTCGCGCTCAAAGACTACCAGTTCTGTATTGACATCAATACCTACGCTGAGAGCCATAACAGTTCCTCCGAACAGATCATGTATTATGCTGCCCTGTCACAAACAAAACTGAAACACTATGATGAAAGTAATCAACTGTTAAATGCCTGCATTGATCTGGCACGGTCTAAATACCTGCCGGATTATTATGCTGCCATCGCCAGCAATGATGAAGGATTGAAACTGTATAAACCCGCTGTGGCCAACCTGGATACGGCTTATTTTTTAAGTCGTCAGCCCATGCATTTATACAGTATCGGAAGAATGTATGAGGTGAATATGAAGAATGAAACAGCCGCAAAGAGATATTATAAACGCTATTTACAGGAAGGAGATAGTACGGACAAACAGGAGGCGATGATCTATAAATATTTGAAAGAAACTTACTTCACAACTAAGTAAAAAAACAACGCACAACTTTTGCCATGGCAAAAAGTTGTGCGTTGGGCCACTGGCCTGCGGCCTGATAAGTAATAGCCTGTGGTTCGCTAAGTAATAGCCTTTGGTTCGCTAAGTAATGCTCAACAACGCACTAATTAATTGTCAACAACACGTTATGTAATCACCAACAATACGCCAGGTAATCACCAACAACACACCAATCCACCATCACCAACACACTAATTAACCACCCACCAATCCACCACCCACGCCCCGCTAATCCCATTACCTGCCTATCCCCTGATCAATGATATCATCGCCGAAATCTCCTCCAGCGCCGCATCCGCCCCACCAGAGAACCCGGAGAACTTAAACCGCACATTCCCCGCCTTATCTATCACAAACTTCGCCGGTATACTATTCACCTTATAAGCCGTCGCCGCCTTATGCTCATTTAAATCCATCAACACCTCAAACGGATAATCATTATCCGCAATAAACTTCTTCGTATCCGCTACCGCCTTATCATCCCTTTCCCAGGTATGAATGAACAGGAACTGTACATCATTGTCTTTCTCATAACGCTGCACCGCCTGTTTCATCACAGGGAACGATGCCTTACAAGGTCCGCACCAGGTAGCCCAGAAATCCAGCACCACTATCTTTCCTTTCAGCTCACTCAGCGTTACATTCTTACCATTCAGATCTGTCAGCGTAAAATCAGGCGCCGGCGTATTAACCATCTGCTTTGTCAGCTCCTTCGTGATCTTCGCCACCAGCTGACGGTTCACCTCCTGGATGTACGCGTCATAGCCCTCACTGCCCTTCACTTTTGCATACAGTGATTTCAGTTCCGTCTTCATGTCATTCGTAGCCTGGCCCGCTTTCACCGCTTCATCGATTTTTTCAAAAGCTTCCTTATCACGGCCCATTGCAATCAGGATCTTGGAATAAGTATCCATGTTACTGCCATTCACTTCACCCGCTTCCTGGTACACTTTATAGGCATTGTCTGCATACTTCAGCGCCTCTTCATAGTTCTTATCAGTATACAGCATCTTAGACAGGATGGTATTATAAGAGCGGTAACCCACTGCTGCAAACTTCGCTGCATTGTCTTGTACCTTCGCGATCTTAAAAGAGTAGGAAGTATCAACTGCTTTTTTCAGCAATGCTTCCGCTTCTTTATAGTGACCTTTCCTGGCCAGCGTATTACCAATACCTGCCCAGCCTTCACCTTTCCAGGCAGAGGTCTCTACCATGTTGGCAAATTTAACGGCCTTGGCTACACTGTCTACATTCGCATAAGCAACCCCAATTGCATTCCTTACATAATCGTACGCGATCCTGTCCGGCCCGAATTTAGCAGGCGGGAAGCGCTTGATCAGCTGGTAGTACAATGCTTCTTTCTTCGCAGGATCTTTCTCATCATAAATGGTTGTGATGAAATCCTGTCTTACAGCACTACCCGCAGGAAATTTCTTCTTCTCTGCCCGCTGAATGGAATCTACCAGTTCTTTCTTATTCAGCCGGTAGAAGGTATTCGCTGCCAGCTGCCAGTCTTCCTCTTTCTTACTTTGCAGATGTTTGTATAACTCAGCATGCAGGTATGCCTGGTCTTTTTCATCTTTAGAAGCAGCCAGCTTATCATAAGCTTTGTACAGGCTATCTATGCGCTGTGCCTTTACCGAGGCACAGCACATAGCAGCAATAACACACAATGTTGTGATCTTTTTCATGTGAATACTTTTTTAACAAATGGATCATTCAAAACCCGGGTTCTGGGTCAGGTTTTTGTTGTTCAGAATTTCCTGGTAAGGAATTGGCATCAGGGTATCCCGCGGTACCCAGGTAGATTTTACTTTGCTCAGTACAGCATCTGCCTGACCGGTACGTACCAGGTCAAACCAGCGGTGACCCAGCTCGCCAAACAATTCTATTTTGCGTTCCTGTGCAATGGCTGTCAGCAGATCATCTTTAGTTGCTGCAGTCGTATTGCCCAGGCCTGCACGGTTGCGAACGGCATCCAGGTCCGCCTGTGCGGCTGAGATATTATTCAGTTGCGCGTTTGCTTCAGCACGGATCAGGTATTGCTCTGCCAGGCGCAGTATTACGTAATACTCATCACCTGCAGTCGCGGTACCCAGTTTATATTTGTTTACACGGCGATAGGTGGTACCTCCACTCACCAGGCTATCTGTCCAGGCAGTTTTCCTGTTATCCCCGGTTTCAAACTGGTTCATGAAATTGTTATACAGGTAGTAATCAGGAATAGTGGTTGCCGCCGCTGCCCTGTAGCCAAAACTCGTATAACCATAGTAGGTAGCAAACTGCAGGATGGTTTCTGCGCTGCTGTTCTTGAAAGTCGTAGCCAGGTCAGAAAGACTATAAGTTACATCTGTTGCACCGATCACTTTTGTAGCATAGGTCACCGCATTTGCGTAGTCTTTCTGGTAGAGGTATACTCTCGCCAGCAGCGCTTCTGCGGCATGCTTATTCACCCTTGCATGCAGGGTGCCGGTATATGTACCCGGCAGCAGATCTGCTGCTGTTTTCAGGTCTGTGATGATCTGTGCATATACATCTGCCTTTGATGATCGGGCCAGCGCAGAGTTGTTCAGCGCCACCGGATCAAGCGATAATGGTACCCCTCCAAAGAAATTGTTCAGGTAAAAGAAATGAAATGCACGCATGAAATAACTCTCACCCAATAATTGGTTCTTTACTGAACCGGTAAGGGTCGTGGATTTCGTCAGACCATCAATCGCACCGTTTGCCTGTGCAACTACATAAAATGGATAATACCATTGGTTATAACGAAGCGTATTGTTCGTGGTGGTTACATTACCATTCTGGTATTCTGCCAGCCCCGGTGTAGAACTGTAATAACGGTACTGGATATCATCACCCAGCAATTCTGCCGTCCAGGTATAGTATTGCAGGCTATAGGTGGTAGCGTAGTAAGTGTACATCGCTACGACCGCACTGGTCGCTGTTGCGTCGGCTGCATATACATCAGTCGGAGACAGTGAATTCGGTGCGTTGTCGATGGTTACGAATTTCTTGCATGAGGTAGCGCTAAGCCCCAATGCCAGTAATATATATGATAGTTTCTTCATTATCTCTCTGCTTTTTTATAATGATAAATTCAGGCCTACAGTCAAAGTACGCAGCTGTGGTACAGCAATGTACTGACCGGTACCCAATCCAGGGAATGTACCCGGCTGGGTGGTTTCAGGATCCAGTGTATACTTTTGCTTTGCCCATGTATAGAGGTTCTGGCCTCTTGCATAGATCGATGCATTGGCAATTCTGGCTTTGCTTAACCATTTTCCTGGCAGATTGTAAGTCAGGCTCAAAGTCTTGAACTTGAGGTAAGATGCGTTGCCCCAGTTTGCATCAGAGGTAGCATAGTAGTAATAGTTAGAAGAATAATTCTTACTTGCTCCCGGGTAATTGCTGGCATCACCCGCGTTGTGCCAGCGGTTCAGCACCGCCGTACTCTGGTTGGTCATATCGTATCCGAAAGGATAGAAGTAAGTATTCAGCGTATTGTTCAGGTAGTAGTTCCTGTGGTTGAACTGGAAGGTGAAGTCCAGCGTAAGGCCCTTGTAGGAGATAGAGTTGGTCAGACCACCATAATAAGGAACACCTACATTGCTCATATGCCTGTCAGCAGAATTGATACTACCATCTTTATTTACATCTTCCAGCACCGGTGCACCCGTGGTCGGATCTACACCTGTGAAGTGATACAGGTACTGTGCATCGAGTGATTTACCAATGGCATATGTCGTAGCATAGCTGGAGTTCTCCAGGTTGTCAAATGCCAGCAGTTTATTCTGGTTGATGGTCATGTTCAGGGTGGTGGTCCATGACACATCTTTCGTTGCAATATTGGTAGTGCTCAGCTCAAACTCCCAGCCTTTATTCTGGATAGTAGCGGGAAGGTTACCAGAGTAGGAGTTCACACCAATCTGCATAGAGGTAGTGATATATGCGAGCATGTTAGTCGTCCTGTTCTGGTAGTAATCTGCTTTCAGCATGATCCGGTCTTTCAGGAAACCCAGTTCCAGTGCTACATCCAGCTTTTTGGTAGTTTCCCATTTCAGGTCCGGGTTGGCAATACCATTGGCAACCATGGCAGAGGTGCCCATGTATGAATAAGTAGAACCCAGGGTAGAATACAGTGGTGTATAGAGATAGTTGGCGATCTGGTCGTTACCTGTTACACCATAACTGGCGCGCAGTTTACCAAAGCTGACTGGCTTTATATCTTTCATAAAATCTTCCTGTGAGAAGATCCATGCTGCACCCAATGCACCAAAGGAACCAAACTGGTTGTTCACGCCGAAGCGGGAAGAGCCATCACGCCTGAAAGTACCATCCATGTAGTATTTCTCCTTGTAGTTGAAATTGAAGCGACCAAAACCCGCAGCATATTTATACAGGGAATAGTTGTAACTATATACGATCACTGAACTGGCGGCACTGATGGCATGTAACAGTGCTTCGCTGCTGAACCCTGTACCTCTCAGCGTTGTGCTGGTGGCTTTTGTCTGCTGGAAGGTAGTACCACCAATCAGTTGCAGGTGCGCATCCCCAAAAGATTTGTTGTATTCCAGGAAAGGCTCTGCGATCCAGTTGTCATTTTTACCTTTGGAATCCATCAGCTGGTTATTGCTAATCGCAGTAGAATTCACTGAGCGGTTCGGTTGTATATTCTGTTGTTCCAGGTTGGTTTGTGTGAAACCGAGATTGACTTTAATAGCCAGTTCCTTCAGGATATTGTAGCGCAGGTTCAGGTCAGTGATCATGTTATAGGTCTGACCAGTATACTTTTGCAACAGCAGGGCCGCAGGGTTTTTGCCTACAGGGAGGTCCCAGTTGAAGGTGCCATCAGCATTGTATGGATTGTAGTTTGGTGGCAGGTTGTACACGGATGACAGGTCTGTTTTAGGCATGTCACTCTTCATGTAAGTATAATTGGCGGAAAGAGAGATGTTGAACCTGTTGTCCTTACTACTATGACTGGCATTGATCCTGTTGGAGAAAGTGATGGTATTGTTCTCACCCGGGAATACTGTACCTTCTTTACGGTAGGAGGTAGAGTAGAGGAAAGTATTCTGTGCATTACCACCTGAAATGGAGGCCATGGCACTGGTGTTTTTTGCTTTACCACCGATAGCCCATTTCTGCCAGTCGGTATAGGCCGTCTGGTCCCATTTGGTCAGGTCATAATCAGTCGCACCCGGTGTAGTACCTGCATTGGTAATGGCTTCTTTACGCATGCCCAGGTATTGTTCCGTATTCAGCATAGGGATGAAGCGGCTTACCTGGCCAATACCATGACTTACGTTTGCACTGATCCTGGTATTGCCATGACTCCCTTTCTTGGTAGTGATCAGTACTACACCATTCGCACCTTTGGAACCATAGATGGCGGTTGCATCCGCATCTTTCAGTACATCGATCCTTTCGATATCTTCGGGGGCGATCATGCTGAAAGGGCTCAGGCTTCCACTTGCGCCACTGATACCATAACTATTGAGGGCATCAGAAGCGGGTATACTACCATTGAACAAAGTGAAAGGCACACCATCTACCACATACAAAGGCAGGTAGCCACTCAGGATGCTGGCATTACCGCGAATGCGCACACGAACACCGCCACCAGGCAAACCATTGTCCTGCGTGATCTCCATACCTGCTACGTGACCCTGCAGGGCAGTAAGCGGGTTGGACACGGTCTGCACAGCAATCTGGTCTGCTTTGATAGAACTTACCGCACCGGTATTGTTCCTTTTGGTAGTAGCGCTATAACCCAGTACCTGTACTTCGTTCAGACTACTGAAACTGCGTACCATTGTTACGGGGAAAGAGCGCCTGCCCTTGACAGGTACTTCCAGCGTGGCATACCCCACGATACTGAAGATCAGCACACTGTTATCATCAGCTGCAATAGAGTAATGACCATACTGGTCAGCAGCCGTATATTTGTTAGCGTTCTTTACACGAATAGTGGCCCCGGGAATCGGTTCGCCGGTTTCATCTTTTACAATACCGCTCACAACGGCCGGCTGTGGCGCTGCGGTATCTCTTGCGGCAGCAATCATTTTCTTTTCCTGCAGTATGATCTTGGCACCCTTGTCTACATAAACGAGGTTTGTACCGTTCAGGATCAGATCCAGGATCTGTGCCACAGAGCGGGTACCATTACTGATCGTAATCTTCCTGTCCTTATTCAGTAAAGTGGAAGAATAGAAAATGCTGAAACCTGATTGTTCCTGCAGTTTTTCCAGGCTAGCCTTCAGGTTTGCATCATGCACCTCGAAACTGATCATCGTTTCCCGGATGCTTTGACCGGCTGCATGTTTAGATGCAAAAAGGTTGAAGCACATGACAAAAAATAAGCATACACACACGCTGACTCTCATGATAAACAATAAAATTGGTTGCGTTTTTTCTTTTGGCAATGGGTGCACGATCCCCTCTTGCAAAAGCTGAACTTTTGGCATAAATTTGAAGACGTTTAAATGATCAATTGTTTTTACGTGAAACTCCTCTCTGCTTTCCAAGGGCCTGAGGAGTTTTTTTGTGTGTTTACGTTTTTTTAATGCTGGTTGATTTTTGTCATTTTTAAGTTTTGATTTTAGTTGATCTGATTAAAACAAGCGGTGCCGTCCAGTTCTACCGTCCGTCCGTTGATTGTATACGTAGTCCCCATTGTTTGTGAGAGGATATCCAATACCTCGTTCAATGATTCTGTACCGGAGAACCGACCTGTAATAGGACAATGCTGTAGTGCCGGATTTTTGAATACAATGTTCACATCATACCTTCTGTCCAGTCTTTCTGCCAGTTGTCCGTAAGGCATGTCCTGGAACTGCATATCTGATTTTGCCCATGCGATAACCGATGCGGGGATGATTTTGACCTGCTGAATGTTGTTGGTGTGTTGATTATAAACCACCTGCTGATTGGGCGTCAGGATGGTTTTCTGCTGCCTGGCGTCAGTGACCTGCACCTTACCACTAATGACAGAAACAGAGACACTGTCAGTGCTCCATGTTTTTATATTGAGAGAGGTACCTAATACGGTAGTAGATACCCGGCCGGTATGAATAATGAATGGTTGTGCAGGGTGGGAGGCGATGTCAAAATAGGCTTCGCCTTCCAGTGTAACAACGCGGTTGCTGCCATTTTGCTGGTAGTCTATTTTACTGCCCGGGTGCAAAACAACCTTGCTGCTATCGGGCAGGTAAATGAAACGGTTCTCGCTGGCAGCAGCGGGAATGTTAGCGACGAGATTTGTATTTTCCGGCTTTTTAGACCAGTTTATATACAAAAAGGTACCCAACAGGCATGCGGCCGCCAGCGAGGCAAATAAGGCCAGGGAAGGCCGCTTTTTGCGTTGAATACGGGCAGTGAGATAGACGTGCATGTCCTGACCTGCAGCAGCTTCCTGGGCATCGGTCATAGGAAACGGATCCGCTTCCCCGGAGAAATCCCTGTACCAGCTATTGAGCGCCTCCTCCTCTGCAGGAGTGGCTGTACGATCTATGTATTTTTGTATAAGGAGGTCCAGGCGATTTCTGTCCATGCTGTATCAGGTCGTTATACTACTATGTACCTTAACTCCCCCCTTTACCCTTAGTGGGTGGGGGAATTTTTTTTAGGGGAGGTGGCGGCTTTGGAAAAGGCTGAAAATTAAGGTGTTGGGTGAGGGGCCTGTGATAAGTAATGATTGCAGGGGGGTGAAATAAATAAAATGGAGGAGGTAGCGGAGAGATTCCTGGGAAAATAAAACGGTACCGGTTTTTGCAACAAATAAGATGTAGCAACCAGCGAAGATATTCCAGGAAAATTAAATCGATTTTAACCGACACCAACCCTTAAATGAAAAACAGCATATTAATATGCCGCAGGTTGAGGCGAATGGTACGCAGGGCTTTCGTAAGATGTGCCTCCGCAGTCTTTTCTGAAATATTCATCGCACCAGCTATCTGCTGGTTACTTTTCCCCTCCACACGACTCAGTTTATACACCTGCCTGCATTTTTCAGGCAGTTTTTCTACAATCCCATTGATATAATCGTCCAGCAAACGGGCATAGATCTTCTCCTCATCCGCATTGTGTGTGGAGCGGAATATGCTGTGCAGGATATTCTTCCGGCGCTGTTGCTGGTGGTAATGCTTGAATACGGAAAACTTAATGGCCGTAGCCAGGTAGTGGGAGAGCTCCCTGATTTCCAGGCTTTCCCGCCTGTCCCAGAGCTTAATCAGTACCTCCTGCACAATCTCCTTGGCAGAAGATTCATCATAGGTATGCTTCCAGGCAATGGCCAGCAACTGCTGCCAGTACCGGTGGTATATTTCAGTAAAAGCAGCCTCATCCCCCCTTGCCATGGAGGTGAGTAGCTCACTGTCACTGAAATGTTGCATAGTCATGAGTTGAAAATAGTAAAAATATTGACAAAAGTAATGAAATCTACTAAAATGGTAGAGTAATAATAGGAGTATAATGCGTCTATAGGTAAGATTCCATTCATCTAAATCATTATACCATCATTATGGGGGAAATAAATATAATGAAGCCCCTGGAATTACCTGAAAATATTTTTATCCATCACGCACCCTGAAAAAAGGATTGGCTCATAAATAAAAGTAGCCGCTGAGAATTGCTTAAACGAGTACCCGACTCCACCAGGAATACGAATATGAAGAGGCTATATCGAACTTATAATACAGCCCTTTTATGACAGGATAACGATGATATGCACCTATATCTCAACTAAACCACACTATGGTCTGTCCATATCAGCTCACCAGTTTTGAAGCCGATTTGCCGCGCTAATTCCAGGTAATTTTCTCTAATGTGTTCGGGAATTTCAGTATCCCTGCCCAGGATCCACATATAATTAAGGTTATCGCCCACCACCAGGGCATAACGATAGTCGTCGTCCACCGCAATCACATTGTAGCCCGCATAGAACGGACCGAAAAAGGAGACCTTTAGCCTGCCTACTTCCGGACTACCCACAAATTTTGCCTTGCCCACACTTTCTTTCCATTCCTGGTTTTTGTAGTTATAGCCCTTATTATCCACCCGGATCGTACCATTTTCATTCTTACTGTAGGTCGCCGTCACATTATTCATGTTTTTCTCGAACTTATAGTCCAGGCGGGCTATTTCATACCATTTACCCAGGTACTTTTCTGCATCAAAAGGGCTTACAGCTTTTGCGCCACGGGGAATAGATACACTGGTCAATGATTTATAAAGGACCAGGCCGGCTACAACACCAGCTCCTGCCAGGAACGCGATGGGGAGTTTTGAAGGTTTTGACATATTGTTTGTTTGACTACCTAATGTAAATCAAAATTGATGCCTGTGAAAAAAAAGAGCGCCTGGATCAAAAGTAGCGGCATACTAACCTGCTGTAACCCGGATCGAAACCGGGTAATTTTACTTTTGATCCAGGCGCTTTAATTACCAGTTACTGTTCTGTATCATCTCCGGGTTTGAATTGATCTCGTCCTGTGGGATCGGGAAGAACTCATGCTTCGGTGATACAAAGTACAACTTACCCACCTTGTCACTATTCGCAATCTCATTTTTCAGTATTCCCCAGCGTTGTAAATCATAAAAACGCTGTCCTTCCCGGGCAAATTCCAAAAATCGCTGGTGCCGGATCTCTTTCATCATGTTTGCCTGGTCCAGGCCTGCCGCCAATGCGGGCAATCCCGCCCTGTTCCTGATCGCCGTAACATAAGGAACCGCATCCGCCGGTCTGCCCTGCATCGTTACACTTTCTGCCAGCAATAACAATACATCTGCATAGCGCATCGCCTTTTCATTGATGTCAGACATATCGTCCGATGCGCCGCTGCTCCCCGTCAGTTCCTCCGCCTGGTTATAGTTCTGGTATTTCTTATAATAAGACTTAAATCCGAAAGGCAGCGTATAGGCAGAAAACGGCTTCTTGTAAAATACCGCTCCCGGGTAATCCCAGAATAAGGTGGCATACATCCTGGAATCAAAATCACCACTGGTGGTTTTCTCCTGCTGAAACTCATTAAAGAGCTTGTCAGTCGGCGCCACTTCAAACCAGCCACTGGCCTCTGATGGCGCAAACTCCTGGGCTGTCGTCACCCCCAGTCCCTCATTGGCATTTTCACCCGCCCATGGATTGGTACCTCCTACATCCTGTACCTGTATTTCAAATAATGATTCCGCATTATTATCATTGGCCGCTGTAAAATTATCGCCATAGTTCGCCAGCAACTGGTAGCTAAAAGGTGCCGTGGTCAGTTGTTTCAAAGTACTCTCTGCCTTGGCCCAGTCTTTCGTATATACATACGATTTACCCAGGAAACCCAGTGCTGCACCCTTCGTTGCACGGCCACGATTGGCGTTATCATAACTCATCGGCAGATCTGCTGCTGCTTCGGAGAAGTCTTTGATCACCTGTGCCCATACATCGGCAGCGGGCGACTTGGCCACGAAATATTCCGCCGTAGATGCCGGGATCGTGGTACGTAGCGGCACATCGCCGAAATTGATCACAAGCACGTATTCATTCAATCCCCGGATGAATTTTGCTTCGGCGATGTATGCTTTCTTTGCCTCCGCAGAAAGTCCGCTTACACCATCGATATGCACCAATATCTGGTTGGCACGGAAAATAGCACGGTAGGCTACATTCCATACATTCGTAGACGCTGAATTGTCCGGCGTATTCGTGAAGGTCGATAACTGGTACAGGTAAGGCACATCATTCCTGATAAAGAAATCATCCCCTCTGCCATTGGAAAGTTCTACGCCTCTTACGCCCCAGAATCCTCCGTCCACGTTTTTAAACAGGGCATAAGTGGCTGCCAGCGCGCTTTTTACATCATCTTCTGTTTTCCAGTAAGTCTCCGTAGTAATTTGATTTGGATTGGTCAGTTCCAGTGATGTCTTCGAACAGCTGGCCAGGAGCACACCTGCAAGAAGAATATATGTTAGCTTATTCATAATGGTGTTCTTGTTTAGATGAATTAGAAGGATAATTGGATGCCGGCAGACAATACCCTGGCCAGTGGATACGCCACATGACCATAGTCTACGCCCCTGTCAAGGATAGTGCCGGTACGGCCAAGGTCCGGATTGAAGCCCTTATATTTTGTAATGGTGAATAGATTGTCTGCACTTACATAGGCTCTCAGGGAAGTGGTGTGCAGCTTAGCATTGATGAAATCAGGAACTGTATAGCCCAGTTGCAGGGTTTTCATTCGCAGGTATGAACCACTTTCCAGGAAGCGGGAAGAGGTCTGTGAGTTCAGGTTCGGATCATCAATCACAGCTCTCGGCATATCGGTATGGTGCGCCGGCGTCCATGCCTGCAGCGTGGTTTTGGCATAGTTGTATTCCAGGTTCATTCCTTCCATATCCTGTCTTACACCATTATAAATTTTATTACCTGATACACCCTGCAGGTATACATTCAGGTCGAAGTGATGGGCAGAGACATTGAAGCCGATACCGTATTCAAAATCCGGGAAGGGACTGCCCAGGTGTACGCGGTCTGCACTACTGATGATGCCGTCTCCATTGGCGTCCAGGAATTTGATATCACCAGGAGCCGCGTAAGGCTGGATCAGCTTACCGTTCTTGTCTTTGTAGGCATTGACTTCCTCTTGCGACTGAAAGATCCCTTCCGCTTTGATCAGGTAGAACCCCGTCACTTCTCCACCTGCTTCTGTCAATGTAGAAGAAGCGCCGTGATGCGTAGGCTGACCACCAAAGATCTGTTGCGTACCGGTACCCAGTTCGATCACCTTGTTTTTCACGGCAGAGATAGTACCGTATATATTATAATTGAAAGCACCGATATGGTTGGTATAATTCATACCGAGTTCAATCCCTTTGTTCTGGATGGTACCTGCATTCACGACAGGAGAGGTAGATGCGCCGGCAGAGCCAGGGATCGGCACATTCAGTAATACATCCGTTGTTTTCTTGAAGAAGTAATCCACGCTGGCATTCAGTGCTCCTTTCAGGAAACTGACATCTACACCCAGGTTGGTAGTAGCCGTATTTTCCCACTTGATGTTGGGAGAGGCGTAGGCGGTCTGGATCGCGCCAAACCATTTCTGCTGCGTAGCACCGAGCACGTAGTTGATATTCGAAGCGATGGCAGCACTATACTGGTAGTCGCCTATTTCCTGGTTACCCAGGATACCGTAACTGGCTCTCAGTTTCAGGGCTGATACAATCTTTGGGTCTACGTGCCAGAAATGTTCATTATGAATGTTCCAGCCAACAGCTACAGAAGGGAAATTACCATATCGGTTGGAAGCCGCAAAGCGGGAGGAACCATCGCGACGGAAGCTGGCCGTGAGCAGGTAACGGTTATCGTAAGTATAGATCACACGGCCTAACGTAGACAGCAGTACGCTTTCAGCACTGTTGCCACCCACAGTTGCGGTACCTGATGCGGCATCCAGTTCCTTGATACCATCGGGCAGGTTGGTTTTCGCCATGCGGTTGTAATTGTAGCGGGTCTTTTGATAGCTGTAGCCGGCCAAAGCCTGGATGGAATGCTTGCCAAAGTCCCTGTTAAAATTCAGGGTGTTCTCCAGCAATACCAGTTGGTTCCTTTCCTGTACACGGCTCATGTCGTTGGTCTTTTGCTGGAAGAGATCACCTGCTACGTGGCGGCGCACATAATCATCTGTCGTGCCAAAGGAGGTAGTATAACCCAGGTTGAACCGGTATTTCAGGTAGGGGAGGATGGCGACCTCCGCATAGGCATTCGCGAGGAAGGAGGTCAGTTCATAGCTCACATCTTCGAGGTGCAGGATGGCCACGGGATTGGGTATATTTACTACGGAACCGGAAGGCCCGCTATAGCCACCAATGGCGTTTGCATCATAGATCTGGTACACGGGGATCATCTTCATGGCGGAGCCTACGGCATTACCTCCCTGGCCACCCCAGCCGGTGCTCATCTGGTTCCATTTTTCGCGGGTAGCGAGAAAGGTCTGGCCAAATTTAATGATGCCTTTGGTTGATTCTGTTTTTGCGCGTACACCGTAGCGTTTATAACCGGTCATGTCTACAATACCCCGCTGGTCGGTGTATTCACCGGATACGCTGTAGCGGGAGAAATCTGAACCGCCGGATGCGCTCAGGTAATATTGTTGAATAGGAGCCGTTTTGTAGATGGCTTTCTGCCAGTCAGTACCAGCGCCCAGGGAGGACGGATTAGCGGCTATATCGAGCCGTGGAAGGCCTGCGCCACCATTGCCGGCGTCGTGTGCTGCATTGCTCACGGTTGCCCATTCTTCTGCATTGAGCACTTCGTATTTTTTTGCCAGGGTCTGAGCGCCAAGATTGGTTCTGAAATTGAAGGCAGGTTTGCCTGCTTTACCGTTCCGGGTGGTCACCAGCACGACACCGTTGGCCGCACGGGAACCATAGATCGCAGCGGCCGAGGCATCTTTGAGCACATCCATACTTTCAATATCACCGGGGGCAATGTTGTTGATATTGGCTACCTGCACGCCATCCACGAGGTAGAGCGGGTTTGCATTATTGAGGGTACCTACGCCCCTGATAAGGATACGGGTACCGGAACCGGGATCGCCACCGGCCGATTCTACGCTTACCCCGGGGAGTTTACCCTGCAGGGAGCGGCCAATGTTGCTTACGCCCTCAGTTTTGATATCAGCGGCCTTGATAGACGCGATGGCACCGGTGAGGTCTTTCCTTTTCACGGTACCATAGCCAATGACCACCACTTCATTCAAGCCCGAGACTTTGGGTTTGAGGGATACATTGATAGTGGTCGTGTTGCCTACAGCTATTTCGGACAATTCGTATTCCATCGAGGTAAAGAGCAGGGTGCTGCCTGCGGGTGCATCGATGGTATACTGGCCTTTCTCGTCGGTGTAGGTGCCTTTTTGCGAGCCTTTGATCATGACGGCTGCTTTGAATACCGGGTTGTTTGTTTCGGCGTCAGTCACCTGGCCTGTGATCTTCTTCTGGGCACTGGCCAGAAAGGGAAAGAGCAACAGCATAAATAGAATAGGAGTTTTGCGCCGGGTCAGGCGCAGCGGGCTGTTTGTCATAAGGGAATTTAATTTAATTGATGAATTGGTTACAGTTGAATATTATTCGTCTGCCTGATGGCGGGTCAGGACATAGTTGTTTTATTGCGCGTTATAACATGGAATAATAGATGTACAATTGACACTTCTACAATGTAGATATATTTTTTTAAAAACAAAAGGAGCTGTCTCAAAAGTTAGAGACAGCTCCTTGTAGCCCGGGGATTCTTAAAAAACAGATCCCAATACCTTTTACTTACGAAACATGCTTCGTGCTTCCGTTCCTGGATAATTCACGGAGCCTTCAATTCAGGTTTGGTGATAATACATTTTGAAGAGTTCAGATTTGGTTTTAATACCCAGTTTGAAGAATATGTTCTTCATGTGGTATTGAATTGTATTGAGACTTAAATTCAATTGTGCCGCGATCGTTTTATACGGTAGCCCTTCCAATACAAGATCGGTGATCTCTTTTTCTTTTCTGGTCAGGTTGGAGCTGGATAATGGCTTTTCCGGTCTGTTACGGTAAAGCATATACCTGAAAAGCTGCTGACTGACCACTGGTTGATCATACTCCAGCATATGCACCAGTTTTCGGTTGATGTTGTGGAACAGGTCCGTTTTCAGCAGGTAACCATCCGCGCCTTTTTCAAAAGCACGTTGTATCACCTGCGGATTTTCATCAGGTGTCATCACTACCAGCAGCATAGCTGGTTGCATAGACTTCAAAAGCTGGATCTCTTCCATACGCTGTTGGGTGTCCGGCGGCATGCCCAGTAGTAAGAGATGGGGTTGTTGCTGCATAAAACTTTGTGCAGCGATTGTTGTTGCGGTGTGTAAACATACGGAAAGATCTGTGTGTCTTGAGATGTTCATAACTAGCTCATGGCGGTAATTAGTATCTTCTTCGATTACTCCTACCTTGAACCTTGGGGACATTGACTGTTGCATCATTTACTTGGATTGAGGGTTTTCTTTTTTCAGGGTTCGGTTATGATTACAAATATCAGATTTTCTCCAGAATTGTCCTATACTTTTATTTTTCGGATTAGGGGGTATCCTTAGCAGTTATAAGACTGGCAGCAGGATTTGGGGGATTGTCGGGGCAACAGATAATTGAAATTATTAAATGATAGTACCCGTATCCGTTACCTGTTTTTGCCCTGTTCGTTTCTGCCATCGTTTGCAGTATCGGTATGTATCAGCTGGTTAGGTAGGCTGTTCTTCCTGGGTTGTGGTTGCAGGGTGGGTTTGTATGACCTGCTCACGCATACTACTTTTCCTGACTTTTGAATTTATTTAGATTATGTGGAGATATTACGCGCTTCTTTCGGCGCTTTTCGCAGGCCTTACCGCTGTTCTGGCCAAGTTCGGGTTACAGGGTATCAATAGTAACCTGGCTACTGCGATCCGAACTGTAGTGATCCTGGTTATTGCCTGGGGGATTGTGTTCGCAGGTGGGGAAGCGAAGGACCTGCAGGCATTGACAAAGCGGCATCTCTTATTTTTAACCCTGAGTGGTGTGGCCACAGGGCTTTCCTGGATCTTTTATTTCAAGGCGCTTGCGATTGGCCCGGTGTCGAAAGTGGCGCCGATCGATAAATTGAGTGTGGCGATAGCGATCGTGCTTTCTGCTGTCCTGCTCAAAGAAAGTCTCGATTATAAAACGGTTGTGGGGGCGGTACTGATTATGGCGGGCACCTTTGTGTTGATTCGGTAATGTCTGCATACCACATAGAACTGTAACTGCAGTATTCGTATACCCACATAAACCTTTAGTGTTTATACCGTAAAGGTAATTGTAAATATATGTAAGCCGTCTTCAAAATCATAGGCCACATTAAAACCGGAGGCCGTACATATCTGTTGTATCACGGCCAGTCCAAGCCCATTACTGGTACTACTGTTTGACGGGTTATAAAACCGCTGGAACAAATGCTTCCGGTTCAGTGCCGCTGGATGACCCGTATTTGAAATACAAAGCCGGTGCTGTTTTAAGGTAATATGAATATGCCCGTTTTCATAATTATGACGGGTTGCATTACTGAACAGGTTATTGAGCAATAGTTCTATCAGCTCCTTATTGGTATGTAACTGTATGGGCTGCACGTCCAGCGAGATATTCAGTGATTTATCCTGCCAGATCTCATTGAACTGGGCCGCTTTCTGTTTTACAATCTGCGTCAGGTCCACGATCGATTTATAGGTAAACTGTTCGTTTTCTATTTTTGTCAGCAACAGGAGTGACTGGTTCATGCGTGCCAGGCGGTCAAGTGCTTCAGAGGCACTTTGCAATGCATCAAACTGGTACTCCGTCAGGTTCTCTCCCTGCATCATCATTTCCAGTTTAGACCGGATGATCGAAAGCGGTGTCTGTAATTCATGGGAAGCATTCTCGGTAAATTCTTTCAATCTTTCATAATCCTGGATGGCCTTGGAAGTAGTGCGTTCCAGGATGCTGTTCATAAAAGCAAATTCATCGATCGTGCTGGATGGAAGGATTAGGGGCTCCCCGTTATTCACTTTGAAGCGTTGCAATAGATGGAGGGAGCTGTAAAACGGTTGCCAGAGTTTTTTAAGAATGGTACTGTTAATCAATACTGTCAGTAGCAGTACCAGTAAGATGGTACAAAAAGTAATCGTAAATACGGTTTGGGTGATGTGCTCTGTCGCCTCCAGCGATTTCCGCACCTTTATATTATACCATTCATCGCCTACCTGTATGGCAAAGCATAATTGCCGGTAGTTCTCATTATTGCTGGCTTTGACCGTTTTGAATTTTTCTTTTTCATAGGGTTTGCCTGCTTTCTCGATGATGGTCTCCTGGTCCTTCACTTCCACCGGCGTAAAAAGTTTCCCATGAATGGCTACATAATTGGTGATCTCCCGTTGTTCAATCCGCAGGTCTTCATCCATTTGTTTTAATAAGGTCAGGTGAAGGGCAAAGAAGAAGGCAATACCCGACAATAGAAAGATCGCAATCGTAGAAAGCAGGTTGATGCGGTTATACCGGGTCAGGAGTTTCATGAAAGGGATAATTTGTAGCCCATACCATATACGGACTTGATGTAATCGGGGCAGCCTGACTGCACGAGTTTCCTGCGCAGGTTCTTAATATGACTGTACAGGAAATCATAACTGCCGGAGAGATCCATTTCATCTCCACAGATATGTTCTGCAATCGCGCTCTTACTGATCACCTTATTCTTGTTGCTGATAAAATATAATAAGAGATCGTATTCCTTTCTCGTCAGGTCGATCGCCCTTTCATTGACAATCGCGGTTTTATCACCCAGGTTTAATTGCAGCTCTTCGAAAACGATGATAGTATTGCCATTGAATGATTTTCGCCTGATAATGGCAGCTACACGGGCCGACAATTCCGGCAGGTGAAAAGGCTTGGAGAGATAGTCATCCGCCCCGGCTTTAAGACCATATACCTTATCATCCAGGGAATTCCTGGCAGAGATGATCAGCACTCCATCGTTCTTATTATTCCTTTTCAATTCTCTCAATAACTCGAGCCCACTACCACCAGGCAGATTAATGTCCAGGATAATGCACATGTAATCATACAGGGATATTTTTTCCATGGCCGTATCGAAGGTATCGGCGACCTCGCAAAGGAAGTTCTCATCAGCCAGGTACTGGCAAATGCTATCTGAAAGATTTTTCTCGTCCTCTATAATTAATACTTTCATGCAAGGTCATTTCTGCTACCTGCGAATGTAATGTGGAAAACTGTAGAAATTCTGTAGGAGCCTGCGTTTATACCTGGTAGTGTTTGCTATGGATATTGCCCTGGGAGACGGCAATTATTCCATATTTATTGCTATTGGGGGAGGGGATTTTTGCGGTTAATACAGGGGGATTTAAATAGTGTACAGAATGATTTTGGGGTGTTGATGGAGGGTAAGATTTTTCAATGCTGCATCTCAATAGGGTGTGTCATAGGGTCACTGGCAAACTAATGACCAGGTGTGTCTCCACATCCTGGTCATGTAATAATTTCAGCGCCTTTACTGTATTCCGATTCGGCCACTAATGCCGAAGATAATCTTATTCAATGTTCCAGGTGTATTTGGTACCAAAGCCAGCAGAGTTGTCTGTTAGTTTCAATTCTGTAAAAGTGATCATCCACAGTGTTTCCTGGTGTTGTTTTGCCATAGGGAACTGTTGCATATAAATATCCATTGCATCCTTCGTGTTCACAATGGTCACCTTACCTGCATACTGCAATCCTTTTAACTGTGCCACGTCGCGGGTCTGATCACTTACCGTGCCTACTACATGGCTGTTTGCCAGCATCATGGCACCATGTCTCGTATTTATCTCAGAAGTCATGAACAGCAGTCTTTTCCGCTCATAGTCCACCGCATAGAACATATTGGCGGCCCAGATATCCCCGTTGTGATATCCTGTCAAACTCAGTACATGGTTGGAACGAATATAGTTCCAGATAATTGATTCCTGATTCATAAGTTCTTATTTATATCATTCAGCTAAGTAAGGAATCGCATCTATTTCCTTAAATGTTGCCCTTTGCGTTGCTGCTTTCAGATGCCAGGGTACTGTACAATCAAAGATTGTTTTCGTGGTAATATTGAAAAATCTCCCACACTACCCACCTCCTCCGACTTTATTCCCCATAATTCAAAGGTCGGAACTAGCCAGCAGACTGTTATGGACTAAAGTGCGAAAAAATAGGATTTTTCGCACATGCACACCTTTGCAAATTATTTTATACCTTTTGGGCTTATTTATTTCATGCACGTTATTACTCAGATCACGATTTTATGAAAAAGTTCACACTCTCTTTACTCATGCTAGGCAGCATGAGTTACGCTGTACACGCACAGCAAAACAGCTGGCATTTAATCAGGGACAGGATCGTTACGCCATGGGCAGAAAAGGTAGATCCGAATGCGCCTTTGCCGGAATATCCACGTCCACAGCTGGTGCGCGAGAATAGCTGGAAAAACCTGAACGGCTTATGGAGCTATGCTATCACCGCTGTATCACAGGATAAACCTGCAAAATATGAAGGTAGTATCCTCGTACCTTTTGCAGTAGAATCCGCGCTTTCCGGCGTTGGCCGCACGGTTGGCAAGGACAGCCTGTTATGGTACAATACAAACATCAGCATCCCTGCAACCATGAAAGGCAAGGAAATACTGCTGCATTTCGGGGCGGTTGACTGGCAGACAGAAGTATTTGTAAACGGTAAGAGTGCCGGCAAACACGAAGGGGGCTTCGATCCCTTCTCTTTCAATATCACGTCTCTGCTCAAGAGCGGCGCAAAACAGGACATCACCATCCGCGTTTGGGACCCTACTGATGATGGTCCTCAGCCACGTGGTAAACAGGTGAAGCAGCCGGAAGGGATCTGGTATACACCCGTAACCGGTATCTGGCAAACGGTTTGGCTGGAAGCCGTACCTAAGACTTATATCGCATCCACGAAAAACACACCTGATATTGATCATCACACCATCAGTGTAAATACCAATGTAGAAGGTGCACAGGCTGGTGACCAGGTAAAGGTCGAAGTACTGGATGGCGGCAATGTAGTGGCTACCCAGGAAGTAGCGCCTTCCGCTACCGCCGTACTGACCCTGCAGCAGGAAAAATTATGGTCTACTACACATCCCTACTTATATGACCTGAAGGTAACGCTTACACGTAAAGGGAAAACTGTAGATGCCGTGAAGAGTTATTTCGCGATGCGCAAAATCTCTATGGCACCAGATCAGAACGGCATTCAACGGATGATGCTGAACAACGAGTTCGTATTCCAATACGGCCCGCTGGACCAGGGTTGGTATCCTGACGGTCTGTATACTGCCGCTACACACGAGGCGATGATCTATGATATCGATCAACTGCAGAAGATGGGCTTTAATATGATCAGGAAACACATTAAACTGGAACCTGCTACGTACTACCGGTACTGTGATGAGAAAGGAATGTTGCTCTGGCAGGACATGCCAAGCGGCGACCTGGGCAATGGCTGGGAGAACAGACCAGGTATCCTGGATCATCAGACAGACAAGCAACGTACTGCTGAATCAGAAGGTTATTATCGTAAGGAATGGAATGCCATCATGGATGCAGCATACAATTTCCCTTGTATTGTTGTTTGGACACCATTCAACGAAGCATGGGGTCAGTTCAAAACTGTTGAGATCACTGAATGGACGATGAAGAAAGATCCCAGCAGGTTGGTGAATAGTGCGAGTGGTGGTAACTTCTACGAAACCGGGCATATTATTGACCTGCATAATTACCCTGCACCAGCTATGCCAAGGCCAGATTTATTTGGTAAAAAACAGGTACTGGTATTGGGTGAGTTTGGTGGTTTAGGATTGCCGCTGGAAGGTCATAACTGGCAGGGTAATAAGAACTGGGGCTACCAGTCATTCAAGAACAGCGAAGAGATGTTTAAGAAGTACCAGACATTTACAAAACGTTTGGCAGAGCTGATTCCGCTGGGATTGTCAGCTGCCGTGTATACACAGACAACGGATGTGGAAGGCGAGGTAAATGGTTTCATGACGTATGACAGGAAAGTAGATAAATTCCCTGTGCAGCAGTTGGGCGAAGACAACCGCAAACTGTACGAGATTAAAGTGAAGTAGATAATTCATAAACGGTGATACCGTGAATAGTTTTATCTTTATGAAAACTAATTATTGTGGAACCAGGCAAATTAATCTTACCAGGAGAGTCGTTTTATCCGCTCATTATGGAGCTTTTTGAGAAGAAAGAGAAGGCGGCTATATTGTATGACGATAATGGTCCTACAAGAGCCGGGGGTATTATTGAAAGTGTGTTTGAGAAGGAGGGAACGCATTGGCTGAGATTGGAGGATGGAACGGAAATACAGGTGGATAAATTGCAGGCGGTGAATGGTAATTTTTCTTCGGATTTTTCAACTTGCTGATATAGTGAAACAGGCCGTCTCGTAATTGAGGCGGCTTTTTCTTTTTTAAAGGTTTTATTTAAACGATATAAAAGCGCAGGCTGGTTTGTTTTTGGAGCTGCTTTAGGGGATTTGGTGAGTTTATCTTTCGGGTATGGAGGAATGGGCTGGTTCCCCGGTAAATCTACTGCCACTACGATCATCTTGCCTCGTGGAAGATCATATCGGGTACGCAAAAACTCCCAGGTCATTTCATTCCTAAGGACATCTGCCGCCACTACTATGCTTTGCTATCAGCTAATAACATAATCCCAAGTCGTCTCATTCCCCGGCAAATCCACCGCCACTACAATCACCTTGCCCTGCGGCGGCACCGTAGTAACCTGGTAATACCAGTCAACACCGTTTCTTCCCAATACCGCACGCCCTCTTTCTACCATTTCCCCCTCCTTATCCAACACTTTCACCTCCACTTCTGCCACCCGGAATTCATTCTTTGCCCGAACCACTACCTGCGCATCTTCCAGGCGGATATCCTGGATCTCCGGCGCATTGTACGCATCCTTCACCGCCATATTATAGGCATTTTGGCCTGGGCCGGTCAGCGATTTGTAATACGCTTTCAGCTCCGGATCTTTTAATATTTCCTTCGCATATGCCGCAGCAATTTTCATCTTATACCGGGCTTCCAGCTGCTTTTGAGTGGGTTTTTTATTGGAACGGCTACGTTTCTTAGCCATGATGATCTGCCCATTCCTTTCGTAGATGGTAATTTCATTGCCCAGGCTGCCGCGTACCAGCTGAAACAGCACACTGTCCTTAATCAAAGCCATAAAAATCAATTTTGGGGTTATACTATTAAAGGTATTGAATAGTTCCTGAATATTGGCTGTGTTTAATATCAAATGAGTACTAATACGGCACTTAATTGGCACCCATATATCTATTGGATATTGAGGTATCCTCTTAATATCCTTATAGTGATCTTATCTAAACGGCATCGACCTATATCTTACAGGTTTTGTTGTACCTTTTATCGATTTAATTATTATTGCGTCCTGTGAGTTTTAAATTACACCCCATGAATAATGATCAACTTGTAACCGGTATCCACCACGTAACCGCCATCGCCGGCAGTTCGCAGAAGAATCTTGAATTCTATGCAGGTATACTGGGTTTAAAACTGGTAAAGAAAACCGTAAATTTTGACGCAAACGGCGTTTACCATTTATATTATGGTGATGAAACCGGTGCGCCGGGGAGTATCATGACCTTCTTCCCTTATGAGGGCCTGAAACATGGCCGCCAGGGGAAGGGAATGCTGAATACAACCACGTTTTCCGTGCCACTGGCATCGCTGAATTACTGGCTGGAAAGACTGAATCGTTTTGGTATCGCACATAAACCACCGCTTGCACGATTTGATGGAGAGCTGGCGGTGTACCTGGAAGATACTGATGGCCTGGGCCTGGAACTGATCTTTAACGATAAGGATACCCGACCTGGGGATGCACATGCTATCCGTGGTTTTTACAGTGTAGAGATCTGGGAGGAAGGGTATGAGCGGACAGCCGGATTACTGACCACCCAACTCGATCATGTGCTGATTGCCGAGAAGGGCAACCGTTTCCGTTTTGCGGCGACTGATAAACCGGGGAATTATGTAGACCTGGTGTGCATGCCTGATAGTCTGAAAGGCTTATCGGGCAGTGGTACGGTGCATCATATTGCATTTACGACACCGGATGGGGAGGCGCAGACGAGTATCCGGCAGAAGATTACGGGAGCGGGGCTGAATGCGACGCCGATCCTGGATCGTAAGTATTTTAAATCTATTTATTTCAGGGAGCCGGGCGGGGTGTTGTTCGAGGTGGCTACGGCATTGCCGGGGTTTAGTGTGGATGAGCCGGCGGCGCACCTGGGAGAGCACTTGATGTTGCCGGAGTGGCTGGAATCGCAGCGGGAGACACTGGAGGGGCAGTTGCAGCCTATTGGGATTGATTTGTCGGCTTATAGGTAGGGTGGTGTTTGTTGGGGTAATCCCTGCTCAATTCACCAACACCAATTCCTTCTTAATATTCAGCTTCTGCATTTTCGATACCAGTGTAGTAGGCGGTAAGCCCAGCATCATCGCAGCACCATTGGGACCGGAGACTTTTCCCTTGCATGTCTTTAAGACCTTGAGAATATACTCCCGTTCCATGGCTGCCAGCGGAATAATCTCAAAATTATCTTCAGTTTGTAGCGGCTGATGCACCGGCAGGTTAATCTGGGTAATGGTCGTACCATTGCAAAGCAATACGGCTCTTTCAATAATGTGTTCCAACTCCCTGATATTTCCCGGCCAGGAATAATTTAGCAGACTATCAAGCGCCTTCTGGCTAATATTTGCCACCTTCTTACGGGTTTCCTGTGCATAGCGGTTAATGAAATGATTGACCAGTACAGGTATATCTTCCTTACGTTGCCGCAGGGGAGGGAGTGACACCGGGAATACGTTCAGCCGGTAATACAGGTCGCTTCTGAACCTGCCGGCCTGCACTTCTTTCTCCAGGTTTCGGTTAGTGGCGGCGATGATGCGCACATTCACCCTGATACTACCTTTGCCGCCTATACGTTCTATTTCTCTTTCCTGTAATACACGCAATAATTTTGCCTGTAACTCCAGGGAAAGTTCTCCTATTTCATCTAAAAATATCGTGCTGTTATCCGCCTGTTCAAACTTCCCGATACGCTTATCTATGGCGCCGGTAAAGCTACCTTTTTCGTGGCCGAACAATTCACTTTCAATCAGTGTGGCCGGGATGGCGGCGCAATTGACACGGATCATAACCTGTTGTGCACGCGGGGATGCCTGGTGAATGGCGCTTGCCACCAGTTCCTTGCCGGTACCAGTTTCGCCGGTAATGATAACGGTACTGTCAGCCGTAGCAACGAGGGAAATGAGTTTGTATATTTTCTGTATTTCAGGAGAAGAACCGATCAGCTTTGCAGGGCTGTTTTCCTGGTTTAAGTAGTAGTTGCCTCCTTTTAATTGTTCAATTTCTGCCTGCTGACTGGCAATTTTTTCATTTGCAAGAATGTTGCTGATACCCATGCCAAGCATATCGGCAACACCTGTAAGCAGGGGAAACTGGTTCGGCGAAAATGCCCCGTATTTATCGGAATACAGGTATAGTAAGCCTTTTGCCTGGCTTGCATTGGTGATCTTTGTGACCATCATTTCCCGGATACCGCTATTGTGCCAGTGAATGATGTAAGGAGGCACGTTCTTATTGCGGATCAGTTTTTTGAGATCGAATATTAATGGTTCGTCAGCATTGAGCGCGATATTAAAGATGCCATCTTCGATGTCGTGCGCTTTGTGCATAATCGGACTTTCGTCTACTCTTCTTTTAATGACCGCTTCTTTTGTGTGGAGGAAAGGTGAATGCGTCTTGCCATCTTCATTGATCAGGCACAGGGTATAGTATTTTCCTCCAAAAAGTGAGAGCAGTTGATCAGTGATCACGTTCCACAGTTCATCCCGTTTTTGAGCAGCAGCAATCCTGTTACTGAGGTAGAGTAAAGTTGACTGTTCTTTTTCTCTTTGAGTGATTTGCTCTAACAGTTGATGATGCGAGACGATGATAGGTTGTTTCCAATCCATAATCGAATGTTGTATTGTAACGATACAACGAAAGTAGTAAATCCATTGCAGATTTACTAGCTTGATTTCCGATAGGCGAGGGGAGAGGTGTTCGTTTTTTGTCTGAATAACTTGTTAAAAGATTGCGGATGTTCGAAGCCCAGCTGGTATGCAATTTCTGCAATAGTTGCATTGGTCGTGAGCAGGATTTCCTTTGCTTTTTCAATGAGTTGGTGATGGATGTGTTGCTGTGTACCCATGCCTGTTAAGGATTTGAGCATATCACTTAAGTAGCGGGGAGATACCTGCAGATGGTTGGCAACCTGTTGCACAGTGGGGAGCTGGGAGGAGGTATTGATCGTTTCGGAAATATACGTGTTCATCTGACAAATAAGGTCATTGTAGAGGGTTTTGCGGGTGAGGAACTGCCGGTTGTAAAAACGGTTACTATAATTTAACAATAGTTCGAGTTGTGCAATCATCACGTCATGGCTGAAATGGTCGATGTTGTTTTCTAATTCCAGGAGCATGGCGTCGAAGATGGAGAAGATGATTTTCTTCTCTTTTTCGGAGAGGTAGAGGGCTTCGGTGACGGTGTAGGAGAAATAACCATATTGTTGGATGGTTTTGGCTAAGGGATAACCGCGGAGGAAGTCGGGGTGGAAGAATAATGTGTAGCCGTCATAATCGGCGACATCGCCGGTGGGGATAGAGAACTGGTGTGGGCCGGTGAAGGAGAGGCCGCCGTCTTCGAAGTCGTAGGTGCCGCGACCGTAGGGGATTTTTCCTTTAAAATCGATTTTGAAAGAGATCTTGTATAGGTTGGTGCTGACTTTACGACCTATGTCTTCGGGCTTTACTTTGATGTTGCCGGTTGGGATGAGGGTAATGAGGGGGTGCAGTGGCGCCGGGAGGTCCAGGCGCCGCTGCAGGGCTGAGATGGTGTCGAAATGAATGGGTGGTTCCATGTGATGAAGGTAGGGATTTTATTGGGCAGTGGGGCGGATGACGATGTCGTTCACATCCACATCTGCAGGCTGGTCAATGGCAAATGCGATTGCATTGGCGATGGCATCCGGGGAGATGGCAATCTGCTCCATCCGTCCTTTCATTTGTTCTTTGATGTCCAGGTTGGTCATAGAATCTGAGAAATTCGTTTTAATAAACCCGGGAGAAACGCTGGTTACCCTGATGGTAGGGCCGGCTTCCTGGCGGAGGGCATCGGCTACGGTGCGGACGGCATTTTTAGTAGCGGCATAAACGGCCATGGTGGGCACGATCTGAAGTCCGGCAGTGGAGAGGGTATTGATGAAATGCCCGGAATTTTGTTGCCTGAATACGGGCAGGGCGGCGGCAATACCGTATAATACGCCTTTAAAATTGACGTCGATCATGTCTTCCCAGTCGGATACCCGAAGCTCATCTAAGGGCGAAATGGGCCCGATTCCGGCGTTATTAATGAGGACATCGAGACGACCATAGTTGTCGAGGGCTAATTGTACAAAATCGGCCAGTTGTTCCTTTTTCCGGACATCGAGTTGCATGTAGCGGCCATTGGTTTTTTCGGCGACAGCTGCTAGTCTGTCGATTCTGCGGGCGCCGAGGATTACTTTGGCTCCCCGGGCAGCCAGCAGCAGGGCGGTAGCTTCGCCTATGCCGCTGCTGGCGCCGGTGATGGCGATTATTTTATCTTTGATCATGAGACAAAGGTCAGGGGGATTTTTGTGGGAATAGTAGCCGAAAATGTAAAAGGTGTAGTCAAAATGGTGAATGGTCAGGGAATTTGGTTTTGTTGGGTGGATGGGGGAGGTTGATTGATAACCACCTGGCTTGATTTTTTTGGTGTCAGCGGGTGTAACGAATACAGGACTTCAGTTTATTGGCAGGTGACTTTATTGCCTGTTGTGCAGGTGTTGGCACTGGGTTTATCTTTTGGGGTTATTTGCTGATGAAAGGACTTACTTTTTGTGTTGTTACTGGTTTTAGTTATCTGGGAGTTCATTTGGTTTATTGGGCGATGAAAGGACTTGTTTTTGTGTTGTTACTTGTTTTAGTTACGTGGGAGTTCTTTTTGGTTTTCTTTGCCGGTGAAAGGACTTGCTTTTGTGGCCGTGTTGTCACTGGTTTTAAACTCAAAAATCGTTCAAACGGTTTTTTGCATAACGTTGTTTGATTTATACAAGTATTGGTTTCCTACAGACAATTCCGCCCCTGATTCCCATCCTAATTTTGTCTTGTTATCAAAAACAAACAAATCATGAACAAGACGATATTGATTACCGGGTCATCTGCTGGTATTGGAAAAGCGGCCGCTCAATTCTTTGCTGCCAAGGGCTGGAACGTTATTGCTACAATGCGTTCGCCGGAAAAAGAAACAGTATTAACAACAATAAATAATGTGTTTGTCACCAGGCTGGATGTGCAGGAAAAGGCCGATATGCAGCAGGTGATAGCTGAGGGTATTAAAAGATTTGGGAAAATAGATGTGCTGCTCAACAATGCCGGGTACGGGTTATTCGGTCCGTTTGAACTGGCTACGGATGCACAAATCAAACAACAGTTCGATGTAAATGTATTTGGGCTGATGAACCTCACGCAGGCAATATTGCCGCATTTCAGGGCTAATAAAGCTGGTACCATCATCAATGTATCCAGTATTGGTGGACGGATCACTTATCCTATTGTGAGTATGTATCATGCGACGAAATTTGCGGTGGAGGGATTCTCTGAATCACTGGCGTATGAACTGGCGGCACTGAATATAAAAGTGAAACTGGTAGAACCCGGGGCGATTGCTACGGGGTTTGATATGGCGGCTAATTTTACAGGGAATCCGGAGATTACAGATTATGACAATTTTGTACAGGGTTTCCTGGATATCTGGGGTTCTAAGACCCAGGAAAGAACGACGCCTGAGCAGGTGGCTGCGGTGATTTATGAGGCTGCTACGGATGGAAGTTCCCGTTTAAGGTACCAGGCAGGCGAGGATGCAAAGGAACTGGTGAAAATCAGGATGGCAGGGGATGAGGAGTATCATGCTTATATGAAGGAGCATTGGGTACCGGAGATGGAGGAATAGAATCGTAAAATCAGTTGTGTACAATTTGATTATTATTAAGCCGGCCGCCGGCCATTTTCCCATTTTCAAATCTGCCTGCACTTGTTTACAGCAACTGCAGGCAGATTTAAGGTGTTTGCTGCGCAGGATTCTGTAAATTTGAAATATGAAAAAGCCTGAATCGATAGAAGATTTCTATATCAACAGGGCTATCAATAGCCAGCCCTTAGTATTCAACCTGCTCCGCTATGATGACTGTCTTCGTATGGATCCGCAGCCGTACCGGCGCAGGGATTTTTACAAAGTTAGTTTTATGCGGGGACGTACTCTCCTGCACTACGGTGATCAATCGCTGGAAGTGAATGGCGATGCGTTGGCTATCTTCAGTCCGGATGTACCATATACCGTCGATATGCCTGATGGGCCGGCCGTCGGACAATATTTCATCTTCAAAGGCGCCTACCTGGCGGAGTATTTCAGGCGGAATATAAAAGACCTGCCTTTATTTGCCCCCGGCGCACACCCGGTATATGAACTGGATGCCACACAGGCTGCTGCAATTGGCCACTTGTTTGACAGAATGAACCAGGAGTTTAGGTCAGATTACGCATATAAGGATGACCTGATCCGGAATTGTATCATTGATATTTTGCATTATGCAATGCGCATGGAGCCGGTGGCAAAGCGTCATCTGCAAACGGATGCCAGTGTGAGGATTACGGGGGTGTTCAATGAATTGCTGGACAGGCAGTTTCCCATTGAAAATTTAAGTCAGCAGTTTGAGCTGAAATCGCCGGCTGATTTTGCCTCGCGGTTAGGCGTACACGTGAATTCGCTGAATCGTGCGCTCAGGACTACTACCGGTAAATCTACTTCCGGCCTGATTGCTGAGCGGTTGGTAACGGAAGCAAGGATCCTGCTGAAACATTCAGAATGGACTGTGTCTGAAATAGGGTTTAGCTTGGGGTTTGAAGATCCTGCCCACTTTAGTCACTTTATCAAAAAACACACCGGGCAGGCTCCTTCGGTTTTCAGAAATGTAGGGGTGCAGGTATAGGAACAAAGGGGGTCTTGGGGTTCATCCGCAGGAATACACGTAAACACCACAGAGACATTTCTCCCCACTTCATTCGCAGGAACACATATATAAAAGACAAAGAGGATTTAATCCCAATTCACCTGAAAGGATACACCTATAACCACAATGACATTTCACTTCGCTTTATCCGCAGGAAAGCATATATAGACGACAAAGAGAATTTAATCCCAATTTACCTGCAAGGATACACGTATAACCAAAATGATATTTCATTTTGCTTTATCTGCAGGAAAGCATATATAAAAGACAAAGAGAATTTAATCCCATTCCACCACAAGGATACACGTATTATCGACAAAGACAATTACCCTGCTTCAGCCACAATGTTCCACCTATATACCACAACCGCTACCTAATCCCGGTTCATCCGCACCGCAAGCCCAATAGTCGCACTCATCCCTTTCGACTCCTTCTCATACAAAGGACTGGCTTTTTCACCTAATGGAATTGTAATGATCGTCCAGCCGGAGCGAACATGATTATCAAAAAACTGGTACCTGTTTATAAAGTTTCTGCCGATCCCTGCATTGAACAATAAATGTTTGGTAAACAACCATTCAAACCTGCACAGACCCGTCCACTGGTTATTGCGCAGAAATGTCTCTGCCATCCGGTAACTACTGGCTTCTCCACTGATCTCTAATCCTACGCTGACGGATGTATTAAAATGATACATCACTTTCGGTTTGATGGGAAACAAACCTGTTATCGTCCATTTTTCTGATGGCTCATAGTTTACTTCCAGGAAAGGAATCAGCTGGTTGCCAAAGAACTGTTTATTATACATCATCCCAATCCCTGCCTTCACTTTCGACGTATGTTTGTATTGATACCGGAACCCCGCCCCGTACCTCCAGCCTTCATTGTACAATCCGCCAGTGCCGATCAGCACCAGTGATTTCCTTTCAGAGAATTTGATATTATAGTAGAGCTGCATAGCGCCTGACTGCAACGTATGATCCTCTAATGTCAGGTGACGATAGGTCACATTGCCCAACATGTTTTTCAACAAAGGAAACCGTGCATTGGCCATGATCGTCTGCGCACTATAATTTCCTCCGTCATAAGTATAATTTATACCCTGGGCAGATAATCCGGTACCTGACAACAGGGCAAAGGCAATAAAAACATATCTCATAGTTCATGTGGTTTTCGGTCATGACTGATAATAATTCCATCTTTCATTTCAATGATGCGATCGCTTTTCGCAGCAAAGTCATTATCATGGGTCACTGTAATAATTGTTTTATTATGCTCCGCCGACAATTGTTTGAAAATATCAAAGACCACCGCTGTATTCAGGCTATCGAGGTTGCCGGTAGGTTCATCGCCCATGATGATGGTGGGTTCGTTGATCAATGCGCGGGCAATTGCTACCCGTTGCTGCTGACCTCCTGAAATGCGTGAGGCAGTCTTCAATGCCTGATCCGCCAGGCCCAGGGTCTTTAATTTTTCATAGGCATTGTGTTCGATTTCGGCAGCGGAGATCTTTTTTAGACGCAGTGCCGGGATCATTACATTTTGCAGGCAGGTAAAATCGGGCAGCAGGTAGTGAAACTGGAATACGAAACCCAGGTGCTCATTCCTGAAAGCCGCCAGTTTATTGACAGCGCTGCCGGTGATCTGCTGATCGTTCAGCACCAGCGTACCTGTGTAGTCCGTATCCATGGTAGACAGGATGTATAACATGGTTGATTTGCCGGAACCAGATTTTCCTACTACTGATACAAACTCACCTTGCTGTACTTCAAAACTGACGTCAGACAGTACTTTGAATTTCTCCGGTGTATAAAAGTATTTGCTGATCTTTTCAGCTTTTAAAGCGATACTCATTGTAAGAAAAGTTAACCCCTGATGATTGATACCGGATCTACCTGCGATGCCTTGCGGGCCGGGATGTAGCCGGCGAAGAAGGAGGTAAGTAGTCCGAATATGGCACCTTGTATATAATGTTTTGTGAGGAAGGTCATGGGTAAATAGGTCACATTGCCAAGTCCTAAATACAACCTGGAAAGCAGGTAAGAAATGAGCCAGCCTACGACGAGGCCCATTGTAGCGCCTACCAGGCCGATTAACAGTGCCTGTTGTATAAAGATGCTCACCACATCACTACCCTGGAAACCTGTGGCTTTGAGGATGGCGATCTCCTTGATCTTTTCATAGATCACCATGTTCAGAATATTGTATATTCCGAAACCCGCTACCAGCAGGATCGTGAAGATGACGGAGTTGGCGATGATATCCCTGATCTTTTTGCCGGCTAAGGATTGCTCATTACTTTGCTGCCAGGATTCGGAGGTGTAACCGGTTTGCTGCGCCATGCTATTGCCCGTTTCAGTAGCGAGTGAATAGTCTTTTATATTGACATAGATGTCTGTGATATAGGCCCGGTCCTTTTGCAATAGTTGTTGTACAACGGGTGTACTCACATAGGTTTTCGTTTCATCAACATTCTTAATGGTCGTTTTGAAGATCCCTGATACCTGCAGGGTTTTGGTAAGGCCATTGCTGGCGGTGATGCGCACGTAATCTCCCATTTTCAGATTGAGTTTGCGGGAAAGCCCTATCCCGATGAGGATGTTATTTGGATTGTTGGCAATAGATTGGGTTTTCCCTGCGATCATGTTGGATGTGATGTCGAACATTTTATCCTGCTCCGCGATGTTAACGCCGAAGATGGTACCGTTTTCCTGCACATTGCCTTTGCTATAGATGATGTTGGCGTTGACTTGTGTGCTGAGGGCGATGACTTCTTTTCGTTTACGGAGTGCGGCCACGACGATCTCCGGGTTGATGATGCGGTTATCCTGCGGAACTAGTTGGGGGTTGGATATCAGGTTGATGGATCTCTTTTCCTCCCTTTCTATATAACGGTTTAGCATATCCGTATTACTGATCTTATTATCATTATACAGCCTGATATGCGGTGTCGCACTCAGCATCGTCTTTTCCGAATACTCATTCGTACCTGTGATCAGCGAGTTCATAAATATGAACATACCAATTCCGAAGGTGACTCCCAATGCTGCTACCAGCGTAGATTTTATCTTACTCACCATGTACGTGTAAGCGATTTTGGTGTTAATACCCACTTTCATATTAATATGCTTTAATGAGTTTATCATCTATATTGATCCCGCCCAGGACTTCTACATATTCAGTAGAAATGATACCTGTTTTTAAGCGGATGGTATCCGTCTGCTTACCACGTTTGACAATAGCCCGCCCATCAGGATTAACACAGGCCGCTGGCACCAGCATAGCTTTGTCTTTGTGTGCTACGATGATGTTGGACTGTAGCAGCGTGCCATTCATCAGCCCTGGTGGGATGGTATCAAAAGTTGCTTCCACGGTATAGGCCTGTGACTTTTCGTCGAAGCTGGGATAGATTTTGCTGACATGCCCGGTATAGGTTTTGCCTTTTTCTGTATTCAGTTCGGTGAGTACAGTTTGCCCTGTTTTGATTTTGGTAATACTGGCTTCATCTATTGAGAGGGTGATCAGCATACTTCCGGCATGGCCTAAAGTGGCCAGTGCATCGCCTTTACGCACGAGGTCACCTTTTTTCTTTAACAGGTTGTACACGGTATAATTGCCCGGAGATTTGATGTCGTAATAAGAGCTGTTTGCAATGGCAGTCTCCTGTTCCTTTCGGGTATTGATGAGCGTTTGCTGCAGGGAGAGCTTTGTCGCTGTGATGTTTTGTTTGATCTGTTCTACATTATGCAGGGATGACTGGTAAGCCAGTTCGGCATTGTCATAGTCAGTTTTTGCCACGCTGCGGGTGGCGTACAACCTGGCATTGCGGTCTCTTAAGGACAGGTCATTGGCTAACTTTTCAGTGGCTGTGTGCAGTTGTTGTTCCAGCTGGTTCAGTACTGCGGAGTTATCAGCGGCATTCTGGCGGGCAATGGCCAGGTTTTCCGTTGCGGATCTTTGCGCAATGGCAGCGGTTGTATGATCCTGTTTGAAAATGATCTGACCATCGGTGACAGTGTCTCCTTCTTTGGCTGGAACGTCTGTAATGTAGCCATCATTGAGGGCGGTTAATGTGAATTGCCCACCAGCTTCGATATGACCGGGTGCGAATACGGCCTCGGTGATTGGCGCGTAGACGGGTGTTGCGGTTCCTCCTTTTTTTGATTTGCAGGAGGAGAGGAGGGCCACGCCTGCGAGGAGTATGATGAGTGAATGTTTCATGATTATAAGCGTAAAAGCCCTTGTGATGACGTTTAGTAAATATTTATGGTTTTGAATTGCAGGAGGAGCGGATGGCTGCGCCTGCGAGGAATATGATGAGTGAATGTTTCATGATTGTAGGGTGGATGATCTGTGATGATGTTTAGTAAATGTTTATAGTTTTGAATTGCTGGAGGAGCGGAGGGCCGCGCCTGCAAGGAATATGATGAGTGAATGTTTCATGATTGTAGGGTGGATGATCTGTGATGATGTTTAGTAAATATTTATGGTTTTGAATTGCAGGAGGAGCGGAAGGCCGCGCCTGCGAGGAATATGTTGAGTGAATGTTTCATGATTGTAGGGTGGATGCCCTTTGATGATGTTTAGTAAATGTTATGGTTTTGAATTGCAGAAGGAGCGGAAGGCCGCGCCTGCGAGGAATATGATGAGTGAATGTTTCATGATTGGTAGGATGGATGCTCCGTGATGATGTTTAGTAAATATTTATAGTCCTGATCTGCAGGCGATAGGATTGAATAAAATAGTCGCTCATACTTTGCAGGTATTCCTGCTGGTTAGTGATCATATCCGAATAGTACCTAAGCCGGTCATCAATGGAGATGGAACCTTCTTCGAGTAACTGTGTGGCATGTGAATCATTGCTTTTGTACATAGCGAGAATTTCTTTTGCTTTTTCCATATTCTTAAAAGCAGTATTGTATGAGAGCAGGATGTTTTGATTAGTCAGCTGTGACTGAAGTCCTGCAGCCTGGTATTGCTGTTGTTTTAGATCCATGTCTATCTTCGTTTTCTGCACCGTGTAATGACGGTTGTTTCCGGAGAAGATCGGTACTGATAAGCGCAGCCCCCAGTATTGACTCGGCAGATCATTACTATTGCTGAACTGCATAAAATGATCTGTCGTAATCGTCCTGCTGTATTGATATACTGCCGACAGCGTAGGTGCATAGGCTGCTTTTGAAGATTGCCATTGAACTTTTGATTTCAGGAATTCCCCGAAGGCGAGAGATACATCCGGATCAGGCGCAAAAGGCTGCGGAATGTAAGGTGTGACGGGCTGTTCGCTGATTTCAATGCGATCTCCTGTATTTAATAATTGCTGAAGGTTATTCAGCTGGAGCAGTTTGTTCTGCGTGGCTGTCACCAGACTTTTAGTTGCTTTTTCTTTGTTGATCGCTGCATTGTTTATTGTCACTTCACTCACAAAGCCATCATTATATTTTCGTTGTACAGATGCAAATACCGTATCCATAGTTGCTGCATTGGACTGAAACAATTTTTCAGCCTCATCTGCCAGCAGGTAGGAATAATAATTGTTTGCGAGCTGTTCATACAGATCCCGCCTGGTTTTCTGTATGTTAAGGGCGGCTATTTCTTTGTCCAGTTTTGCTGTTTTGATGGCAAACCAGTTTTGTGTGTTGATCAGGTTCAGTTGTACATTCGCGGCGGTGTTATAATTGTAACGTTTGCCAAATGTGGCTTCGTAAAAGGTGCCGTCGGGAACTGTCTGATCGAACAGGTGGGCTGGTATTAAGGTAGATTGGATCCTGATATTGTCTGTATAGTTACCGTTGGCACTGATCGTTGGCAAGAGGGCACCTTTGGCCGCTTTGAGGCTTAAGGCAGCTTCCTTGTCACTGGCAATGGATGCCGTGAGCTGTATGTTATGGCCATCGGCGTATTTCCAGAGGTCCTGAACGGAGGAGAAGCGGAGCTGTGCAGACACCGGTAGCGCGCTGATGCAGTAGAGGATACCGGTGAAGAGTTTTTTCATATGTAAGTCGTTACCTGGGGGTGTGTTTTAAGGTGAGTTGTTGTTTTGAAGAGCTGCAGACAAGCCCGGTATGTATGGGCTTGTCTTTATTTAACACGTGTCCAAACTTTCGTTTGACTTACAAAACCCGCCTGGACCTTGATTTCCATTGTATCGTTTCCTTTTAGGATGATGGTGCAAGGGAAGGTCTTATTCCGTTTGGGCAGGTATACTTTACCAGTGTAGGTGCCATTGTTATAGACGAGGTTTTGAAGAATGTCTTTTCCTTCAGCAGTGCCGGTGTAGATGTTCCCGTTTTTTACTAAAGTCAGTTCTTTGTTCTTGTCTGGATTAGTCCATTTACCGAGAATGGTGTCTGGTGTAAATGAGGTGGTGATGAGTAAGACTAGTAAAGCCAGTGTTTTCATGTTGCTTTGTTTTGATAAGGCAAAGCTGGCTAATTAGGATGGGAGAGGAGGGGGCAAACTGGGTAAAACGGGCAGATTAGGGGGTAAAACGGACTGGCTTATCGGGGGAGAGATCATTATAGTTGAGAAACGAATGAGGAATGGAGTTGGCTAATGCAGTATAGCCCATTCACTTATATAGAATAATACCTTGAACCGGCTAAACTTTTAACACTCCAGCCATTGCAAAAATTCTCCTGCCTTTGCCTTGCTCACCACAATCTGCTCTTCCGTAGGCACAGTCAGCCTGATCACCAGTTTCCTCGCAAAATAGCGTTCTGCATTTCCAATAGCGGCTTTATTAATCAGGTACTGCCTGTTTGCCCTGAAAAATACCGCCGGATCCAGCAGGCGTTCTGTCTCCTCCATGGTCGCAGTAATATAATACTTCTTGTTTTGCAGGGTAGTAATTTGCAGGATGGTATTATCCAGGTAAATACAGGCAATATCTTTTACCTGTACAGGAATAATCTTTTCCTTTTCATTTACCAGCAGGGCTGTTTTATGCACGGGTCTGACCACCTGCAGCAAAGATTGTAAATTATTTGGTAAAAGCTCATTGGCGAAAGCAGCCTTCATACTCTCATACTTCTCCAGCGCCTTTTCTAGTTTTTCGATCGTAACCGGCTTAAGCAAATAACTGACTGCATTTGTCTCAAATGCAGTCATCAGGTACTCGTCAAATGCAGTACAGAAGATGACCGCACTGGTCACCTTTACCTGGCTATAAATCTCAAAGCTCAATCCATCTGCCAACTGTATATCAGAAAGGATCAGGTCCGGATGGGCATTGTTCGAAAACCATTCCTTCGCCTGTTCTACAGATTCTAGTATCCCCAGTACCTGGATTGTATCATCTATCTGCTGAACCATATTTTTCAGCTCTTTCGCCGCTCTCGGCTCATCTTCTATAATCAGGATATTCATGCCACTAAAAGTAATTTGACAATGAAGCATTCATCTCCTTCACCGCTCTTGGCTCATCTTCTATAATCAGGATATTCATGTCACTAAAAATAATTTGACAATGAAGCCTTCATCTCCTTCACCGCTCTCGGCTCGTCTTCTATAATCAGGATATTCATGCCACTAAAAGTATTTTAACAATGAAGCATTCATGTCCTTCGCGGCTCTTACCTCATCTTCTATAATCAGGATATTCATTCCGCTAAAAGTATTTTAACAATGAAGCATCCATCCGTTCAGCTCCTCCGCCGCTCTCACCTCATCTTCAATAATCAGGATATTCATGCCACTAAAAGTATTTTAACAATGAAGCATTCATGTCCTTCGCGGCTCTTACCTCATCTTCTATAATCAGGATATTCATTCCGCTAAAAGTATTTTAACAATGAAGCATCCATCCGTTCAGCTCCTCCGCCGCTCTCACCTCATCTTCTATAATCAAGATATTCATTCTACTAAAAGTAATTTGACAATGAAGCATTCATCTCTTTCGCCGCTCTCGGCTCATCTTCAATAATCAGGATATTCATGTCACTAAAAATAATTTGACAATGAAGCATTCATCTCCTTCACCGCTCTCGGCTCATCTTCTATAATCAGGATATTCATTCCGCTAAAATTAATTTAACAACGAAGCATTCACCTCCCCCTCATCTCCAACTATCAGCGCATTCATGCCACCAAAGGCAATTTAACAGTAAATCGCTCTACCGTCTTTTCTATCACAATCTCCTTATTAAATAGCAACTGGTACCGAAAACGGATGTTATGTAATCCTGTGCCGGTAGAATAGCTGACACTGTTCTTCGCCTGCAGGTTATTATTCACTACCAGGAAATCACCCTCCCTGTATATCTTAATATAAAGCGGTTTATAACTGGTGGCCATATTATGTTTCACTGCATTTTCTATTAGCAGTTGCAATGTCAGTGCCGGAATACGTAATGCCTGGTCAGCTTCCGAAATATCAATATCTATATGAATGGCATCCTCAAACCTGCTCTTCAGAATGTATACATAAGAATGAATGAAATTCAGCTCCTGTGTCAGGGTCACCGTATCCTTCTGTTTATGCTGTAATACATGCCTGTAAATATTGGACAGTTCATTCACAAAGTCCTTCACATGCTTTTCTGAGGTAAGGGTAGAGAGCGTATTAAGTGTATTAAAAAGGAAATGGGGGCTCAACTGCTCCTTCAGAGAATTCAGACTTACCTCCAGCTGCGCCTGTTTTAACCTCTCGATCTCTAACTGGCTCTCCTGTTTCTGAAATACCACCATCTTATGATGCTGTATAAAATAGAATAAGCCACTGGTCACAACACCCCTCAAAAAAAGCATATACTGCTTCCGGGTCAATGGTGTCTCTGACACGCCTTCAGAAACATCGTATAATACTGACATCAGGTAATTATAGGGGTAAATCATCAAAGCCACCAGTACCACAAAGGATAGCGCCAGTATGATCTTGTCATCCTTTTTCCGGCGGAGCGTCTCCCCGATAAACCATTGATGTAGAAACCAGCAGAGCAGGCCAAATAAAAAGGAATGCAGGAAGAAATGTAGCACCGCCCACCAGGAAAATGACTCCATGCGAAGCATTCTTGGAAAGGTCGTTAATATGGCGATGCATGCTGAAATGAGCATGCCAAAATATCCATCATGTTTTTTCACGGGTTAAAAATACAATAGTAAAGCTGTTCCCGGGCATTATTCCGGCTCAAAAGGGCATTTTGGCGGGTGAAACGGGCAGCTATTGTTTCGCCCTCTTATTCAATACCTTCCCAAAATGCTGCATCTTCGTATTCCAAAACGCCTCATAATACTCCATCCAGGCCCTTATCTCCTTAAACCCATCCTGGTTCAACTCACAATACCGCTCTCTCCCCACCTCCGTTATCATTATCAGGCCCGCCTCATACAAGATCTTCACATGCTTGCTCACAGCAGGCCTGCTAATATCAAAATTCTCCGCCAATGCATTCATAGATAATTTCTCTTTTGATAATAAATACAGAATCTCCCTTCTGCCCGGATCGGCAATTGCCTGAAATGGATCAGGTTGTAACATGTGCTTTTTCATTTAGTAGTGACTCCAATCTCTTACGTATCCTTCCATTCCACCCCGCACCCATAAAGAGGCTGGATAGGTAATTCTTAAATCCCTTAAACCCGCTGTGCTCCAGGCGCAATTCCGTTCCTCCCTCCTTCGCCACCAGGGTCCATGTCAGCACCGTATCCAGGGTGATCACCCCCGGCCCAGGGCCTCCTTTCCAGGAATAGACCAGGCGCTGCTGCGGCCTTACCTCCAGCACCTCACCATATACAATCCCGTCAAAATCCATCTTTGGTATCGGTTTCGTATGGAAATTGAATTTATGGCCCACTACCGGCTTAAAATCATTCTTCATTAGCCATTCGGCGATTGCTTCCTGCTCCGTCAGGCATGCCCATACAGCAGCAGGCGAATGTGGAAAATACCATCTGAACGATAAGTCTCTCTTCATAACATGTAACCTTTTAGTTACGCAAATATATGTAACTTTCCGGTTACGCAAATTATTTTCTCATTTTCTAAAATATATTTTTAAACACCCCGTCTACATTCTTACTAAACAATACTACATGTCAAAAGTATTATTCCTGAGTGTACCCTCACACGGTCATATAAATCCTACTATTGGCCTCGTCAGCGAACTGGTTAAGAACGGTGATGAAGTTATTTACTTTGCTACCGAAGCATTCAGAGAAAAAATTGAAGCCAGCGGCGCAACCTATAAACAATACCTTGTAGACCTGGATCTGTTTAAACCGGAAGTAGAAGGAGAGGAGGACCAGCTGTTTACCATCCTGAGAGAGGCAACAAACATTATCGATGATATCTTCCGGCAAACAAGCAATATACAATTCGATTATATCATTCATTCCACCCCCTTTCCATTTACAGCCGTATTCAAACAGGTACTCAACATCCCGGCTATTTCATCATTAGGTATTTTCCTTGGATTGAATGATTTCCTGGACCATGCAGCATCCTTTCCAACACCGTCGGAATACATCGTCATGCGTGAGCAGATCAAAACAAAATACAAGGTGATCCTGCCTGATAAATTGGTCGCTACCCTGATTAACCTGGGAGGCCTTAACCTAGTCTATTCCTCCCGGTATTTTGTACCTGAAAACCAGCTTGCAGGCGAAACCTTCCGTTTTGTAGGCCCGCCGGTTTTTGACAGGAAAGAAAGAGCCGATTTCCCTTTTGAATTACTGAAAGACCGGAAAGTCGTTTACATCTCCCTGGGCACAGTATTCAGCAATTTCAAGCCGGCATTGTACCAGCTCTTCTTTGATGCTTTTGCAGGGAAAGATGTGACCGTCGTGATGGCGGCATATAATGTAGATCTCAGTCAGTTTAAAATCCCGGACAATTTTATTGTTCGTCATTATATACCACAGCTGGCCATCCTGCAGTATACCGACGTGGCCATTACACATGCCGGTATGAACAGCATCAGCGACCTGCTGTACAATGATGTTCCTTTCGTAGCCATTCCTCTCGGCGCAGATCAACCGGATCTCGCTGAGAGAACGGCTGCCCTGGGAGCGACTATTGCCCTGGACCATAATAGCCTCACACCTGCGATGCTGCAGGATGCTGTAGAGAAGGTGCTGCGCGACCTATCCTATACTGTTAATATGAAAAAGATCAGTGATTCTTTCAGGGAGGCAGGAGGTTATCCCAAAGCGCTTGCTTACATCAGGGAGTATATAAATCGCTAACTAAATATTAAAGTGCTTATCTCAAAAAGATGCGGGTCGCTTTTTGGGATAAGCGTATGCGTAGAAGATGCTAACAAGTTATTCTTAGAAGATGCCAACAAGGGTATTGTTAGAAGACACAGACCAGGCTATTCTTAGCAGATACAAACCAGGTTATTCTTGGAGGATGCCAACCAGGCTATTTTATTAGAAGACACAGACCAGGCTATTCTTAGCGGATACTAACCAGGTTATTGTTAGAAGGAACAAACCAGGCAATGGTCAGAAGATGCAAACCAGGCTATTCTTACCAGACACCTCCCCGGCTTTTCTTACCGGATACAAACCAGGCTAATCCCAGCTGATTTCGTACCCACATCATAGGTAGGCATTATTATCGTATTCCCGCCCGTGAATCTCTTCCGGATCTTCGGGTACAACCAGAACGCCGCCTGGGAACTCAATATCCCCACGCCGGCACCAGCCACCACATCACTCAGCCAGTGGCGGTTATTATACATTCTTAATACCCCCGTTGCCGTAGCAGCCATATAAGCACCTACCCCATACCAGGGGCTTACATTCTTATATTCCATCCTCATAAACTCTGCGCTCATAAAAGCGGTGGCCGTATGGCCGGAAGGAAAGGAGTTTGCTGCACTACCATCAGGGCGCTCCCGGTGTGTCAGGTTTTTTACCTCGGTTACTGTACCGCATACGATCAATGATGCCATCCCCAGGATAATAGTCCGGTCTTTGAAATTGTGTTCTCCGTGAATCCCCAGGGCATTCAGCGCGTATACCCCCAGGATGGGTGAATACTGCAGGTAATTGTCGATGGTGGTTTTAAACTGGGAATGTTCTCCCCGGATCTCCTGTTTGGTAGCCAGATCCAGGTCATGTAAAGGTCGTATATGAAAGGTAGCGGCGCCATAGCCGATCATGATTGCGGAAGCCAGCAGGGGGCCGGGATTTACGTTGTAAGCATATAAATAGGGATGTTCAGGGGGTGAAATCCGCACCGGACCGGGATTGTCCTTAAAGTACTGCTCAAAACCGGCTTTCCGGGCTTCCACCCCTCCGGTTGCCATCTCCACATGTACAGAATCCTGTAAGGCAGGAGCCATGGTCTGTCCAATCGCACTCCGCCCTGCTACCAGTAGCATTAACAGTTGTAGGCCGTAAAATCTCATTAGGTGTAACGTAATGATTACAAAATAGTAAAATATTTCATTAATCATAGTCCTTTTTTTCTGATCAAGGTCATCCCTGCCCATAGTCACTGATTTGTATCAACGATTTATGCCAAACCGGTCATCGGTTATAATTCTACTTCTACCCACCTTTGTTAAGGAATTATTTATCAATATCAACTCCTCTAACATGGAACCTAATTCAAAAAATTTAATCGACAAGATTGAAAGAATACGGAAAGCGCAAGTACAGTTTTCCACCTTTACCCAGGAACAGGTTGATGAGATCTTTCGCCAATCTGCTATAGCGGCTAATAATGCCCGTATCGCGCTCGCCAAAATGGCGGTAGAAGAAACCGGCATGGGCCTGGTGGAAGATAAAGTGATAAAGAACCATTTCGCATCTGAGTATATCTACAATCAGTACAAAGATGAAAAGACTTGTGGCGTTATCGAAACTGATGAAGCATTTGGTATCACTAAAATCGCTGAGCCAATCGGTGTGATTGCGGCTGTAGTTCCTACTACTAACCCAACTTCCACCGCGATCTTTAAAGCACTGATTGCACTCAAAACCCGTAATGGTATTATTTTCTCACCACACCCAAGAGCTAAAAATTCCACAATAGCTGCGGCGAAGATCATTCTGGATGCAGCTGTTAAAGCGGGTGCTCCTAAAGATATCATCGGCTGGATCGAAGAACCTTCTGTTCAATCTTCCCAGATGGTGATGGCTGAAGCTGATCTGATCCTGGCAACCGGTGGCCCCGGCATGGTGAAAGCAGCTTACTCTTCAGGTAAACCTGCGATCGGTGTAGGTGCTGGTAACACACCTGCTATCATCGATGAGACTGCTCACCTGAAAATGGCTGTAAACTCTATCCTGCTCTCCAAAACTTTTGACAATGGTATGATCTGCGCATCCGAACAGAGCGTGATCGTTGTTGAAAAAGTATATGAAGAAGTAAAAAGAGAATTCATCGACCGCGGTGCTTACATCCTGAGCAAAGCTGAAACCAGCAAAGTTGGCCAGTTACTGCTCATCAATGGTGTACTCAACGCTAATATCGTAGGTCAGGCTGCTGTTAAGATCGCTGCCCTGGCAGGTATCACTGTTCCTGAAGAAACAAAGATCCTGATCGGTGAAGTTTCTTCTGTAGAACTGGACGAACCATTCAGCCATGAAAAGCTGTCTACCGTACTGGCAATGTACAAAGCAAAAGATTTCGACGAAGCCCTGACAAAAGCTACACGCCTCGTTAAACTGGGTGGTTTCGGACACACTTCCGTGCTGTATACCGATCCTACCATTTCACAGGACAGGGTGAACAGATTCGGTGCTGCTATGAAAACCGGCCGTACCATCATCAATATGCCTTCTTCACAAGGTGCTATCGGTGACATCTTCAACTTCAAATTATCTCCTTCTCTGACCCTTGGTTGTGGTTCATGGGGTGGTAACTCTGTTTCAGAAAACGTTGGTGTAAAACATTTGCTTAACATTAAGAGCGTAGCTGCAAGAAGAGAAAATATGTTGTGGTTCAAAGTACCTGAAAAAGTATACTTCAAATATGGCTGTCTGCCAGTTGCTCTGAGAGAACTGAAAGACGAAGGCAAGAAGAGAGTATTCGTTGTAACAGATAAAGTACTCTATGGCCTGGGCTATGCTGAAAAAGTAACCAAGATCCTGGATGAACTGGGTATTGCTCACACCGTATTCTTCGATGTGGAACCTGATCCAACCCTGATCTGTGCAAGAAAAGGTGCTGCAGAAATGGCTAGCTTCCAGCCTGATACCGTAATCGCTTTAGGTGGTGGTTCTCCAATGGATGCTGCTAAGATCATGTGGGTACTGTACGAACATCCGGAAGAAAAATTCGAAGACCTGGCAATGCGTTTCATGGATATCCGCAAACGTGTTTATCACTTCCCTAAAATGGGTATCAAGTCCAGCTTCATCGCTATCCCTACTTCCGCAGGTACAGGTTCTGAAGTGACTCCATTCGCGGTAATCACTGACGAAAACACTGGTATCAAGTATCCGCTGGCTGACTACGAACTGACTCCTGACATGGCGATCGTTGATGCTGAACTGATGATGAACATGCCTAAGGGCCTGACATCTGCTTCCGGTATCGATGCACTGACCCACGCACTGGAATCTTATGTTTCCGTTCTGGCAAGTGAATACACCAATGGCCTGGCACTCGAAGCTATCCGCCTGATCTTCAAATACCTGCCTGCTGCTTACAACGAAGGTAAGACCAACGTGAAAGCAAGAGAAAAAATGGCACACGCTTCTACCATCGCTGGTATGGCTTTCGCCAACGCGTTCCTCGGTATCTGTCACTCCCTGGCACACAAACTGGGTGCTACCCACCACGTGCCTCACGGTGTAGCGAACGGTATGCTCATCACTGAAGTGATCCGCTTCAATGCTGTTGAAAACCCTCGCAAGCAGGCTGCTTTCCCTCAGTATAAATATCCTAATGCACGTTGGAGATATGCACGTATCGCTGACTACCTGCAACTGGGTGGTAAGAACGATGCAGAAAAAGTAGAACTGCTGTGCGAAGCGATCGAAAAACTGAAAGCTCAGGTTGCTATTCCTAAGAGCATTAAGGAATTCGGCGTACAGGAAAGCAAATTCTATGCATCTCTCGATACAATGTCTGAACAAGCATTCGATGACCAATGTACTCCGGCTAATCCCCGCTACCCACTGATCAGCGAAATGAAACAGCTTTATATCAAGGCATTTGAAGGTCCTCAGAAAGCTGAGACCCCAAGTGCAAAGATCAAAGCACCTCAGGGAGCTTAATCTGCTATACATTTGTAGCTGGCTGCTGACCCGGCCAGCTACATTTTTTTATTCAAATTGTATGATGGACGTTCAATCCCGTAAGAAACTGGTATATCCCGTCCGGGCACCTCTGATGGAATACCTGCGTAAGTACAACCGCGATCTGAAAGTACTCGTGAATTACAGTGACCTGCTCCGCTTTCATGTGAGCATTCCACTGCTGGACAAAGATGGTAAAGACACGCTTTGGGAAACGGTATATTACGATCCTGCGCATATGGAAACCTTGTTCCCTGCGCTCACCCTCATCTACGCCATTATGAATACCTCTGGCGATACTGCTTTTACTGAGCACTTACAGGTATCCCAGATCGACTACTGCACCTTTGGTAATTCCAAACCCTTCCGCATCCGCATCCTGAACACGCTGAATGATAACTACGATTACTTCTACGTAAAAGTATCTGATGCCTCCCGCGTGTACGGGCTGGAACTCGAGCATATATTATCACCTAACAGGATCGCCTATCTTACAGATGGTGAAACCCTGGTAGAAGAACACATCTCCGGTCTTCCGGGAGACGTGTTCATCAAAAACCGCCTGAACACCTCCAAATTCAACCAGATCAGGATCTGTAAAGAATTTGTGAAGTTCAACGAACGCTGCTTTATCCGCCTGCTGGGCGATATGCGCGCTTATAACTACGTAGTACATATCACACCTGATATAGAAGGAAACCAATACCGGATCCGTGCCATCGACTTCGACCAGCAATCCTATGAAGGCAGAAGACAGTTTTACCTGCCACACTTCTTTAAGGACAACAACCAACTGGTAAGCCTTGGTATTAAACATATGGACAGCCGGACCATGCGGCAGTACCAGGAAGAGGAGCGGAGCTTAATCAATAACCGTATCCGCCTGGTGCGTTACAGACTGGATGATCTGCTGGCCTGTATGAAAGACGATCAGATCTCTCCACAAAGGAAGGTAGACCAACTGGCCGGGGAACTGGCCACTTTTCATCAAAACGATGTATTTAACAGGTGCCGGAATATGGGAGAGCTGATTGCTGAACAGTTGAAAATATATGCATAATTCATCACAACCATGAACAAACTTAAGAACAGGTGGCTCATCGCAGCCTCCGCAGTTGGGATCCATCTCTCCATCGGCTCTGTGTATGCCTGGAGCGTGTACACAAAACCATTAATAGCACAACTGGGATGGGGACTGAAAGAGACACAGTTTACATTTAGCCTGGCTATTTTTTTCCTCGGTATGTCTGCTGCCTTTCTGGGCAGTTATGTTGAAAAGCTAGGCCCTAAAAAATCCGGGCGACTTGCGGCGCTTTTCTTCGGAGCAGGCATCGCCGGCTCAGGGTTGGCAGTATATGCACACTCACTGTGGGGGCTGTACCTGTCTTATGGTATGATAGGTGGTATCGGCCTTGGGCTGGGCTATATCACGCCTATTACCTCACTAGTAAAATGGTTCCCTGACAAGAAAGGCCTGGCAACCGGCCTGGCAATCATGGGCTTCGGTTTTGCTGCACTGATCAGTAGTCCACTGATCGTGTACCTGATCGATCACACCAGTATTCCCGTTACATTCTTTATCATGGGCGGCAGCTACTTTGTAGTGATCCTGGCTGCTTCTTCTTATATCGCACCTCCTCCAGAAGGATATGGCGGACCTGCCAAGACAAAAGAAATTACTGGTATGACTGCAAAAGAAGCGATCCGTACCAAGAAATTCTGGTATCTCTGGGTAATGTTCTTCCTCAATATCAGCTGTGGTATCGCTATCATTTCTGCTGCTTCTCCAATGGCACAGGAATCTGCGGGCCTCTCTGCAGAAGCAGCTGCGGCAATGGTTGGCCTGATGGGGATCTTTAACGGTGGCGGTCGTATTGGCTGGTCAGCAGCTTCTGACTGGCTGGGCAGACCTAAGACTTTTATCACCTTCCTCTGCATTGCTATTGCTTCATTCCTGATATTACCTAGTGTACACAATCCAATTTTATTCCAGCTGATGATCTTCGTGATCGTATCCTGCTACGGTGCCGGATTTTCTACCACCACTGCTTATGTCAGTGACCTGTTTGGTACAAAAGAACTGGGTGCTATCGTAGGTTATATGCTGACTGCATGGGCAGCTGCCGGTATGGCGGGTCCACTGTTCGCAGCGATAGCCAGAAGTGCAAGTAGCAGCTATAATGGTACATTGTATTGCTTTAGCGTGTTGCTGGTGGTTGCGCTGGTATTCTCCGTACTGCTGAAGCGCCTCGTAAACAAAGGCTAGTTGATTTTTTGCAATAACTCTAGTAATAGTGGGATAATAAATGACGGTTTTGAATCGCGTTTATATTCCCACTATTTCCGTTTTTATAGTTATCGCGTTTAAAGATTGCAGGATGTAAATGAATGGCCCTTACTGCCCAAATAGAGGGCCTAAAGAGGACCAGGTCATCGTGGGTGACAATCTTGGTCAACCCGGGGCTTACGGGGGGATTAAGGGGCGGTGAATTCATTTGTGCTGTGCCGGGCTGAGAGTGGGGAAGGATGCGGCAGCAAGTGCTGCTTGATTATGTAGGAAAAGATAATGACTTGTTTAAGTTTTTAGCGGGGGGTAGCGATCGCCTGATGATAGCTGTTACTATCGGATTAGCTGCTGAAAAATAGATACGTACAGGACGTTTTAGATTTCAATACCTGCGTTGAGTGCCTGCAATTTTAGGGGCCAGTTTTTAATTTCATGCAGTGCTCTTTCCATTAGATTTCAATACCTGCGGCGAGTGCCTGCAACCTTAGGGGCCAGTTGTTAATTTCATGCGGTGCTCTTTCCATTAGATTTCAATACTGCATTAAGTGCCTGCAACTTTAGCCCCCAGTTTTTAATTTCGTGCATCATGGGTGCGGTGGTCTTCCCAAACTCCGTAAGCCGGTATTCAACCGTCGGCGGCACCGTTGCAAAGATTTCCCTTTCAATAATACCATCTCTTTCCAGTTCGCGCAGTTGTGCAGTGAGCATGGTGGGGGTGATTCCACTGATCTCCCTTTCCAGTTCCTTAAACCGCTTCGGGCTTTGTTTAATAATAGCATGCAGGATCCTCAATTTCCATTTTCCGCTCAGCACCGAGACTGCATACTCCACCGGGCAGGAAATTTTTTCTCTTTCTTTTATTTTGTTTGCGTTCATTTTCAGTATTACTATAGTTTTTCGTAGTAAGGCAGTTTCTGCTAACCTCTTGCAAATGTATACCAGTGGGGATACTTTTGGAAAAAATTATTCGCACAATGGAAGATATAAAGACGCACAGGGAGTTCTTTGATAGCCTTGGAACCAGTTACCCCGCAGCGGCAGGTGTCACTATTACACCTGGTACAATCAGTGATGTACCTGTGTATTGGATTGAACCGGCTGAGGCAGCGGCAGGCAAATTGCTGGTATACTTACACGGGGGTGCATTTGCAGTAGGTTCCATTACCTCACATGGCCCGATGGTATCGCATTTTGCAAAGGCGGCAAAGCGAAAAGTATTGTTTATTGATTATGCACTGGCACCTGAAAACCCTTATCCGGCGGGATTAAATGATGTATTGAAAGTATATGCTACGCTGAATGATGTGGACGTGGAAATGATGGGAGACAGTGCAGGTGGTGGTTTGATCTTGTCTGTCATTGCTGCGGTGGAAAAGGCACCAAAGGCGGTCGTATTGTTATCTCCCTGGATCCGCCTGGAAAGTGACCTGCCTTCGCACGAGGTCAATGCAGGGAAGGATGTGATTGCTACGGAATATTTGCATGATGCGGCGAAAGCGTATGCCGGTGTAAGTCCGGATAGTTTGCGCTTTGATGCGTTTCCGCCGGTATTGATCCTGGCAGGAGGGCAGGAGATCCTGCTAGATGATAGCCGGACCTTTCATGCACGAATCCCTCAATCCAGGTTAGTGGTGTACGAAGGGAAGCAGCATGTATGGCCGCTAACAAATATCGATACGCCGGAGACCCTGGCGGAGATAGCGCAATTTTTAACAGCAGGGTATTAGTACCTGCTGTTAAAAATGATAGTGGTTTAAGCGCGCGCGTACATAGTTTTATTAACCGCACTATCTGATAGTGTCAACTTTTGACAGCAATGTATTAGTACCTGCTGTTAAAAATTATAGTGGTTTAAGAGCGCGCGTACATAGTTTTATTAACCGCACCAACATTATCAGAAACCTGTTTTAAAACCTGCTATTAAACGCTTCAAAGATCGTTTCCCCCTTTGCTCTCAAATTTTTCGCATCCCCGATCGGCGCTTCCAGTTCACCATTGATCAGCGCCGCCATCGCTTCCTTAATAAATTCAGCAATAGGAATACCGCCGTGTGACTGCGTCTTATCTTCCCTTCGGTCATGCCCAAGTTCTGTATCCACAGAGGGGGGCGCTATCTCAATTACCTGGATATTTGTATTGCGCAACTGCCAGCGCTGAGACAGGGTAAATGAATGCATAGCAGCCTTGGTAGCACAATACACTGGCATGAAAGCAGCCGGGATCCAGGCCAGGCCAGAGGTTACATTGATAATAACCGGGTTTTGCAGACCCGCTAAATGAGGCGCAAACAGTGAACCCAGGTGAATAGGACCTACCAGGTTCGTATTTATTTCTGCATACACCCTTGCAGGATCTACCGGTTGAGACAGGTCCATGGCCAGTTGTACTCCTGCATTATTGATCAATACATTGGTGGATGGATAATTGCTATACACCCAGTTCACCAGTTCTTCCCGCTGTGCTGCATCAGCGATATCAGAGTTTTTCACCACAATACCCGGTATGCGCGCCTGGATGGCGTCCAGCCGATCCTGTCTTCTGCCTGTAATGATAACGGTATTCCCATGTTTCATGAATTCTTCCGCAAAAGCCAGTCCGATACCCGAAGTGCCTCCTGTAATCAGGATGGTGTTTCCATTAATTTGCATAATTATTGCTTGTTTATAGCTGCAAAATTGAGAAGAAATAGGGGCTGTGTATTTGCAAGGATCAATCCATTGTTTGCAAAATTCACATTATCGTCTTAATTTGTTTCTCCCGGAAACTAATTTATCATTTTGAGCTAAAACACATAAACTATTATGACCACAAGAAGAACTTTCCTTGCCCAGGCAGGTCTGCTCGGCGCCGGACTGGCGTTTGGCCTCTCGTCGAAAAGTGTACTGGCTGCTGGTAAGATCAATGCCAAAGCAGGATTACAGCTCTATTCCCTTCGTGAAGAACTCCCTAAAGATGTAAAAGGCGTGATTGCCAAAGTAGCTGCCGCGGGCTACAAACAAGTTGAAACCTACGGCTATAGCAAAAAGAATGGCTTCTGGGGGCTCAGTGCACAGGAATTCAAGGCCCTGCTCACCAAACACGGTCTGACCAGCCCAAGCGGCCATTACGCCCTGGAAACCGAAGCCGACCAGGACGCTTCTATCGAAGCGGCAAAAATTCTCGGACAAGAGTACCTGACCATGGCTTATATCGATGAAAAGAAGCGTAAAACCGCTGCTGACATCAAAAATATAGTGGCAGAACTGAATAAACTGGCCGGCAAGGCGAAGAAACATGGTTTGAAACTCGCGTACCATAACCATGACTTTGAATTTAAGACAGTAGATGGCGTAATGCTGTACGAAGAACTGCTGAAAGGCACGAACCCTTCACAGGTGCATTTTGAAATGGACATTTACTGGGTAGTACGTTCCGGCCAGGATCCGCTGGCGTGGATTAAGAAGTACCCGGGTCGTTTTACCATGGTGCATGTGAAAGATATGGACAAGGCCAATCCTGAACTGAATACAGAAGTGGGTAAAGGAAGTATTAATTTCAAAGCGATTTTTGCGCAGGCGAAAACAGCGGGGATTAAGTATTATATAGTAGAGCAGGAGAATTTCTCCATCGATCCGTATGAAAGTATTACGGAAAGTGCAAAGTACCTGCGCACGGTATTATTTGCATAGAATTGCACAATAGGAACCTTGTAACTTTTAAGCCTGGATGGCTTGTAAAATGTATAAAAATGAAGAGCGGTTGCCATACAGCAACCGCTCCTTTCTTTTATCCAAAGTTGACAGCGTTCCTATTTATTGTCCGTTGTTTTTACCTTTTGTTTTTTTTGATCGCTGTGTGTTTTATATTTTGCTGTCAACTTTCAAGTTGGATAAATTCACATAACAATTGTCCTATTTATTAACCAAAGCTTACTGCATTCTCATTATCTGATAAGAAATCCTTCACCGTTTCCCTGCTCACCACTCCCAATAAACGTCCATCTTTCACCACTGGTACCTGTGCCAGGTGTTCTTCGGGCAACTCATCCCAGCAGTCGAAAATGGTCATATTCCCATTCATCAGTTTCACATCCTTGTCCATCATCGTATATACTTTTCTCCTGTAATAGCCGGGGGCCTGTGAGAAATGGATCACCTGGCTGTCAATGATACCGATAGGAGACTGGTTGTTCAGTACCACATAAGAGCGGTGACGATCGCCCAGCAGGTATGCATTGGCTTCTTCCATGGTAAACCCGGCATTCACTGTTTTGAAGTCAGTATTTACAATGTCACCCAGACACACATTCTTAACAGTTGGTTTCAGCACCAGTCTTTTTTCAGTAGCGCCCATCAGCAGCAGGTACAATCCAAAGAATACCAGCCAGCGGTTCAGTGTCACAGTGCCACCGATAAAGAACAGCACGCCCAGGATGCGGGTACCCATCAGGGAAGCCTGTGGAGGAAGGAGTCTTTCCATATCCATTGGAAAGGCGGGAAGCAGGTTAAACACCACGAGCATTACGTTGATATTGTGTAGAAATATCAGGTAGTTATTGGGTGTGATATTGAAGACCAGCTGATGCGTATCCCAGAATGGAATATACTCATCCAGGAAGGGCAGTAACAGCAGGGCAATGACCAAATTGACGGCAGGACCTGCAAAAGTGATCAGTAACTGATGACTCATTTTTTCAGGTTGCATTGCGATAGTAGGCAGGCCACCGGTAGGCAGCAGGCGTATATTTTTGACCGGTATACCAGCGTGCATACTGGCGATGGTATGGCCCAGTTCATGCAGCATCACACAAGCCCAGATAGACAGCACGCCCATGGCGGTCCAGCCTATACTTTGAGAGTCGCCACGTGAAATGATCGGAACAAATAGTATCCAGCAGCTAACCAGCAGGAAGATCCAGTGTACCCCCACCGGGATACCCTTAATGTGGAAGAGTTTGACGGCGTTTCTCATATGGAGTTTATTTGATACAAAACTATCTTTTAGGGGGGAGCTGTACTATGATGATGAATTGTTTCCATGATGACGGTCATTACCACTTATGTAAATTTCTGGCAGGATATTTTTGGATAATTTTACATTAAAGAGTGCCTGGGTGAATAGGTTAAAGGGATGCTTGTTGTAGCAGCAAAATTATTTTCCTTCACAGCTGGCATCGGTGCTGCAATCAGCTGGCATCGATACTGCAATCCGGATACCCTACATAGATCTTTGGTGGCAATCCATTAAACACAAACTCCGTCACGCCGCAGAGCCACATCTGGTGATTAATCTCTGTACCCTTATAATGCGGCATCGTATAAATCCCGCCGCTGATACTATCCTGCAAGCTTTCTATCAGATTCAATACATCCGCTTCTTCAAAAGGGGTATCACTCAGTTCAAGATAACATTCATTCGTATGATTGCTCACTGTATCGAGCATGGTATCAGCTCCCTCTACCATCTGCAGGGCTTCAATGCCATCCGTCCATTCAGGTAAATCTATATACCACTTGCCGGCATCGGTTTTGTAAAATCTAAAGATCTTCTTCATGTTGTTGTTGTTGTTGTTGTTTAAAGGGTGCAATTATAGCTATTCATTCATGCTAACAGGGCATCTGGCGCTGTTCTTGCGTTCGAATAGCATCTTCTTCATGTTGTCGTAATTGGCCATTTATAATTATTGATAGTACCAGGGTATCTGACATTTGGTGCTACCCTTGCGTTCCAATAGCATCTTCTGCATATTGTCGTAAGTGGCCAGTTATAATTATTGATACTATCAGGGCATTTGGCGCTGTCCTTGCGTTTCAATAGCCTCTTCTGCATATTGTCGTAATTGGCCATTTATAATTATTGATACTACCAGGGCATCTGGCGCCAGGGGCTATCCTGCCGTTCCAATAAATACCTTGTAATGGACGCTACATCCCGGTTCCCGGAGTGAACACCGCCCCACATCGCACGCCCCAGTACATAGCTTTTCGCGTAAGATTCCCAATCTTCATAGGTAATTCGTGCCAGTTCATGCGCTGCATCTATAAAACCCCAGGCTTCTGTTGCGGTGATAATCCGGGCCTCGTAGCAGAGCCTTGCCAGGAAGACCAGCCGGCCACAATCCCATCCTATCATCCCGTATTTCAGAATATCCTGTTCGTGTTGAAGAATACCGTCCTGCAGCAATTCAGGCATCGTATCCAGCAGGTTATGCAGTTGTGCAAACGCTTTTCCGTGATCCTCCTCATCTATAAAATAATCATCCATAATCACTTCCTGTTCTTCTGTTGTCTTAGCCATCAAAGCCTTGTAAATAGCCGGCAGGTAGTAACGAAAACCCTTATCCCGCAGGTATTCCAGCTTGGCCCTGGCTTCCCCGGTGCTTTTCAGTTTCCAGTAATTATGTAGCAGGGTACCAGTCACATAAGATTTATCAAGCCCTGTAGCCAGGGTATTGATAAATGCATGGGTCATCTCGCTATAAATAGCTCCCAGTGCAATCTTCCTATACTGTGTTTCATTCAGTGTGCTATCCGGATTAAGAAATACGGGCGTAAATGGTCTTTTCTTTTTTTGAAACCGTGGTAAAAGCCGCGTATATACGAAATAGCCCACCGCAAAGCCTATGATGAGGTAGGTAAGTATGGTTTCCATATTGCTCGGAAAATTAATTGGGAAAATTGGGTGCTAACAATTCTCAGAATATCTACTTCATGTCCCCTTGATTTAAATGCAAGATAGGGAATAATTCTTGCTCAATAAAAAATGGGGGCTATAATTAACCCCCATTTAATTCGGTGCAATTGAAATTAGCTTTTGCAGCGCGTATGTATTTTCTTTTAAGCAGTACTTTTTCAGGTGCAATCGTTCCGCACGTTATTCCTTTCCTCTGAAGCAATACTTTTTCAGATGCGATCGTTACAGCCGTTTTCCTTTCCTCTGAAGCAATACCTTTTCAGATGCAATCGTTACAGCCGTTTTCCTTCCCTCTGAAACAATACTTTTTCGGGTAGAACCCTTACTGCGCATATTCCTTTCCTCTGAAGCAATACCTCCGCAACTGCAACATTCAGCACATTTTACTTTCCTCTGAAACAATACTTCGACCAGTCTACGCCCACAACACCCTGCATTTCTCTCGCCGTTCCCAAACTAGCCGAATTATACCATTTCGTATGGATATCCGCTGCGCCACTCACCCCGCTCACCAGTTGCAGACGGTAATTATACTTCAGCTTTCTGGTCGCATCACCATTGTACGTGTAGTCCGTACTGGTTATAACAGCAATGACTACCCCATTTGCCGGGGCCGCATCAAGTCTTAGTGTACAGTTGCCGCTGCTCACATAAGGGCTATACACAGGCACCCCTGTCGTACTGCGATACACCAGCTGGCAGGTCATATTTGCCCCGATCGGCTGGAAATTCACCGTTACGGTACTGCCATTCACCGTCAGCGGTATCTGGTTAGCGCCAGACCATCCTGGTAAAGTGAGCGTATCCGGCGTCAGTGTACCCCCGCTATTCGTCGTCTTTACGTAGGGCGTTGCGATCCAGGCTGCCGGGTTCAGCCAGCTGGGTTGCCACTCAGCCCCGATCGACATCCCGAAATTCGCATTCAGCAGGGCCAGGCAGGCATTCTTCCATTTCCCAAAATCGACCGTTGCCTGTTTGGCCCTATACTCCGTGATCAGTCTGCGCAGCTGTGTATCACCAAGTCCGGATGCCATACCATCCAGGATACGGTTGCTTGCATTCCGCCAGATCCAGGGTACTGCTCCATCTCCCAGAACATTGCCTACAAACGTTGGGAAGGTGCTGCTGTACTGGTGTCCGCCTAAAAACGTACGCCAGGTGCAGATCTGCTGGGAGCCGTTGAACATATTTACGCCTTCGGCAGATGGGCCGCCAAAGCTCCCGTCCTGCAGCCAGCCGCTGTAGCACTCAATCGGCATGAACGGAGCAATGAAATCCGTGCCATTCAGGAATCCCAGTGAACTGAAATTGTTCGACCTCCTGGCATCGGCTGTCTGTTGCAACCATACGTCGCCACCTTCGTGGAACCAGGCTGCATTCCTGGCGCCGGGTAGGTCTGCCAGCACTGCGTGGATCCCTTCGTGTACCATGGCTCCCTGTTGGAAAACCGCGTCCGATGCGGTGTTCGAGGGATCGAATGCATACACGGGGTAATACGAGGCCAGGATCATAGGCCAGCTGGTACCATTGTAATAGATGGCGCTCTGCCAGCCACCTAAATCCGTGTTCGATGCATTGTCAGTACAGAGGCCGGAGCCATACAGGTATACGGCGCTCTTATACCCTTTTTTTGCCCGCAGATCCGGCGGCCAGCCCATGGTGTCGCGGAAGTAGGCAAAGTCTTTGTTCAGTCGTGCCAGCATGGGCGTAATGGCGGCACTGGTCACTTTGGAATTTTTGTTAGGCCCCCAGCGGAATGTAAACCAGTTGGAGGATTGGGTGCCTACTACCTGCGGACAATCATTCAGGATGTTCGCAGGAGTTGATAATGAAGGGTACTCACTTCTGAAATTGTAATTGAGTGTGGGGGAGTACGTGGGCCAGGTGTAAGCATCGCCCGCAGCGGCGGCTACAGCCAGTTCATTGTTTCGGTCAGGTCGGACCTTTGATTCTTTGTTACAGCTGAGGGCAAGGCAAGCCACAGCCATTGTGAGAGACAGGCATTTCATTGTCGTTCTTTTGAGGGTTTAAAAACTAAAAATCTGATGATCAAGTTTATTGAATTATTCAGGGATAGGACACCCGCTTTTTAGCTGCTTACAAGCACATTTTAACCAGTATGAAGATGGGAAGAAAGGAAGGTAGTTGATGAAAAATATAGCCCCCATAAATAGATAGCGAATAGGGCATCCGCTTTTAGCCGCTTGCAGGTATATTTTAATTAGTATGAAGAAGGAAGGAAAGGTTGTTGATGAAGAATACACCCCCCATAAATAGAGAGAGAATAGAAGACCTGCTTTTTAGCTACTTACAGGCCCATTTTAATCAGTATGAAGAAGGGAATGAAGGGTAGTTGATGAAGAATACACTCCCCATAAATAGATAGCGAATTGGGCACCCGCTTTTAGCTGCTTACAGGCCATTTTAACCAGTATGCAGGAAGAAATGAAATGTTGTTGATGAAGAATACACCCCCCATAAATAGATAGCGAATAGGGCATCCGCTTTTAGCCGCTTGCAGGTATATTTTAATCAGTATGACGAAGGGAATGAAGGGTAGTTGATGAAGAATACACCCCCCATAAATAGAGAGAGAATAGAAGACCTGCTTTTTAGTCCATTTTAACCCGTATGGGAAGAAATGAAATATAGTTGATAGAATCTGCCCTCTAAAGTAGATAGCGAATAGAGCACCCGCTTTTAGCTGCTTGCAGGTACATTTTAACCAGTATGAAGAAGAAAGAAATGAAATGTAGTTGATAGAATCCGCCCTCTAAAGTAGATAGCGAATAGAGCACCCGCTTTTAGCTACTTACAGGTTCATTTTAACCAGTATGAAGAAGGAAGAATGTAAGGTAGTTGATGAAAAATATAGCCCCCATAAAAGGATAGCGAATAGTGCACCCGCTTTAGCTGCTTTTTAGCACATTTTAACCAGTATGACGAAGAAAGAATGGAAAGGTTGTTGATGGAAAATACACCCCCCAAAATAGATAGCGAATAGGACACCCGCTTTTAGCTGCTTGCTGGTACATTTTAACCAGTATGGGAAGAAATGAAATGTAGTTGATAGAATCCGCCCACCTAAAATATACCGAATCCGCCCCCCGCTTTTTAGCCACTTACAGACCCATTTTTAACCAGTATGAAGAAGGATAAAGGAAAGATAGTTAATGGAATACAAGCTCTAAAATAAGTAGAGGCTGCCATCTCCAAGATAGCAGCCCCGTTATTGTTGTTATGACAAGTACATTAGCTCCGTGCCGGCTCTTTCGGTGCCTCATGCTTTGTTTTCAATCCCAGCAGGGAATACAAAGGGCAAAAGCCGGTAAGACTGGTCAGCAGAAGAATAACTGCTATGATCATGAAAAGACTGTCTGTAAGTATCTTGTTGTAAAACAGGAAGATGGTAATGATGGCTAGAATTACGCGGATCAATCCATCAATTGTACCGACATTTTTTTTCATAGCGTGAATTTTTTAAATCAGTTTAAAGGTAATTGAAATAAGGTGGTGGAATTGTGACATTGGTCATTGATAATAATGATTATCAACGGCAGTTTTCAATAGAATAATTGTTCGTGGAATCGTTGTCGCTCGCATTGCTAAGATACAAAAATATTTAAAAATCCACCTTCCTGTAAAAAAACTACCTTAACTTCCTTTCCCCTCCAAACCCTGCTATGAAATTAATCGCTGCCACCAGGTTACCTCCTTTACTGATCGCGCCATCAAAATTCCTCCCGAACGAAAAGGTCACTTTCCGGTTTTTCGCAATCTCATATTCGGTGCTCAATACCAGTCTCCACGAAGGATCCAGCACACTACTCCCAATCACACTGCGGTACAAGGCTTCTCCACTCAGCGTAAATTTATCATTCAGGGTACTTAGCAAGAAACGCGCACCCGCATCTAAGGTCGATGCATGATCTGCACTCACTTTGCCGGCCGGATCCGCAAAAATCAACTCGGGATGATATAGATAACGCACGATAAACATGGAGGTGATACCCTTATTCCCGTTTTCATAACCACCCGTTAACCAGGCACCGGCTTTATTGATCAGGCTATTGTCAAACCTGTTATCCGGAAAATCGGCTACTAAGCCCGTTGTGAAATCGAGGAAGGGGCCTTTCCGCTCTGTAGGAAAAGCAGCCGCAATCGCTTTTGCCCGCTGGTATGGTTCCGTAGAAGGCAGTCCTTCCTGCTGCACGGAATCCACCAGGTTATGCATCCGCTGTAAGTCAGCGACCAGTTGTGCCCTCCGTATTCTTTTCTCTTCGTGGGTCAGGGTCGTATCTTTATCCAGGGCTACCCGCAGGTCTTTTAGGATCCGCAGGGAATCGGAATACATATTCGGCAGCTCGTATGCCTGTAAGATCTCTTCCTGGGCCTTTATAAGCGCCCAATATGCCTTCCGGGTAGTAGTAGACCAATTCGGCCTGATAATCGAAAATTTAAGCCCAAAAGCCACTTTAGTCGTCTTCAGACTATCCACATCTTCCTGCCCATCCGGCCCCATATGAGTAAAACCTGCAGAAATGGTAAAGGATTGCAGGAAAGCATGCCGGCTACTGTCAAAATCCTTGAGGGTATACTTTTTTGCACCCCATAAAAACGGCGCAATTTCAAAAGCATAACTATTCGGAATGGCCGTCAGGTTATTTGTTGCATTTTGTACAGACAGACGGAAACTATTCAGGTCAGAAGGCCGCTCTATTGCACTGGTGGAAATGCCCAGCATATTGAAGGCCGGCGATACCGGCGATTTCAACAGGTCCAGGGTAATCGTGGTATCCACATTCAGTTGCGCCTTTACATCCAGGCATAACATGGCCAGGATGGCGATAACAAAAGATATTCGTTTCATGGGGAATCATTAAGAGAAATCAGTGAAGTAAATCGTGATCTTATAAGCGGCAGAATCGCCCTGTTCCTGCACGGTTCTTTCCATTTTGTAGCGGTAAGGCGCGCTGCCTCCACTGAGGGAGAAATCGAGGCTGGTTAGGTTGGTGACGGTCGATACATCTGTGATGATGGTATAGACTTCCAGGTACCTGTTCACCAGGGAATTGCCGGTGCCGAGAAGGAAACTGGTAATAGCCCCCTGGATGTTATTCCCTATCCTGTTGGAGTCAATGATCACATCGGATACTGCTGATTGCCCGGTGGTGCCGGGAAATAAGTTCATTACAATAGGATTGCCAGTACGATCGATTTTGTACTCATCATAATGATTGGTCTTGCCGGTAGTGTCGGCAAAGACTTTTTTTAGCGGCGTGGTAGACATGTCTCGCGTTTTTGGTTTTAGCTACAGCTTTGGGAGCTGTATTTTGGGGTTTGGACAGAAAATTGGTTGAAACAGATTGTATGCAAATTAAGCATTCGTACATTTTTTGTAAAATTAATATAATTATTATATTTTCTTAATATTTAATCTACGGAGTGGGAGGGCGGCTGTGTGTTTTTGGGGCGGAGTTTGGGGATGGTGGTGGAGAATGGGATCATTTTTTATTGAGGATTTTTGGAGGAGGAAGATGAAGGAACGGTGGATCATTTTTTAGTTGGCATATCTGGAGGAGGAGGGTGGAGAAACAATAAATCATTTTTCAGTTGGCATATCTGGACGAGAAGGATGGTGGAGAATAGGATCATTTTTTATTGAGAATTTTTGGAGGAGGAAGGAGGAGGAACGATGGATCATTTTTCAGAGGGAATATCCTGGAGGAAGTGGATGGTGGAGAATGAGATCTCTTTATTGAGGATTTTTGGAGGGGGAAGGAGGAACAATAAATCATTTTTTTAGTTGGCATATCTGGAGGAGGATGGTGGTGGAGAATGAGATTTTTTTTGAGGCTATTTTGGAGGAGGAAGGAGGAGGAACGATGGATCATTTTTAGTTGGAATATCTTGGAGGAAGTGGATGGTGGAGAATGAGATCTTTTTATTGAGGCTATTTTGGAGGAGGAAAATGGAGGAACGATGGATCATTTTTTAGTGGGAATATCTGGTGGAGAATGGGATCATTTTTTATTGGTGATATTTTGGATGAGGAAGATGGAGGAACAATAAATCATTTTTCAGTTGGCATACTGGACGAGAAGAGCTGTGAAGAATGGAACCTTTTTTATTGAGGATTTTTGCAGGAGGAATGTAGAACAATCGATCATTTTTCATTGGGCATATTGTGGGCGAGAAGGCCGGTGGAAAATTGTACCGTTTTTTATTGGGAACATCCTGGCGAACAGTGGCGGGCCGAGCACGGCGGCCATCATACCCCGAAATCCATTTACACAAACCTAAAATCGCATCCGGCACAAATTATGGTATCTCTTATAAGAATCAAATCCGGAAGCTATGATACAAAGAGATGCATCCACTACCAGTTTATGGCAGGCTAACATAGAGCCTTTTCAACCCACCTTAATGGCTGATCATACCACCACCTACGATGTGATCATTGCAGGCGGTGGAATCACCGGCCTTAGTACCGCTCTTTTATTGCAGGAAGCAGGTAAGCGCTGCCTGTTGCTGGAGGCCAATAACATTGGTTTTGGTACCACCGGTGGCACAACTGCCCACCTGAACACGATCCCGGATACCTCCTACGATCAGATCACAAAAAATTTCAGTAAGGAAGATGCGGGCCTGGTGAGAGAATCCGTTGGGGCTGCCATTGGCCTGATACAACAGAACATCGAGCGCTTCAGTATAGACTGTGGCTTTGATTATACAGATGCGTATTTATTTGCGCAGGATGAACAGCAAACAGAGGCACTGGAGAGCATTGCAAAGTCTGCACGGGAACAAGGCATTAACATTACAATGCAGGATCAGCTGCCTGTGCCTTTTCAATTTACAAAGGCGTACAAAATCACAGACCAGGCCAGATTGAATCCGCTGGCTTATATCTATGGACTAGCCCGCGCATTTGAACAGGCTGGTGGTGTAATTGTGCAGCATTGCAGGGTGATGCAGATTCATAATACCACGCATATTAAAGTAGCGACTTCCCTTGGTGAGTTTACCGGAATGAATATCGTGTATGCAACACATGTACCACCGGGTATTAACCTGGTACACCTGCGTTGTATCCCTTACCGGAGTTATGCGCTGGCCGTGAGATTGGCGGATAATGCGTATCCAGCTTCACTGATCTATGATATGCATGAACCTTATCATTATTTCAGGACCCAGGACGTGAATGGGAAGAAATATTTGATAGCAGGTGGGGAGGATCATCAAACGGGGCACCAGGAAAATACAGAACAATGTTTCCGTAACCTGGAAGCTTTTGTGCGTGAGCATTTCAACGTGAAATCGGTGGACTATAAATGGTCTTCGCAGTTTTATGAATCTGCGGATGGATTGCCTTATATCGGGAATCTGCCCGGACAGCCGGATAATGTGTATGTAGCTACAGGATTTGGTGGCAATGGTATGGTGTATAGTGGGGTAGCAGCGATGCTGATCCGGAATATCATCATGGGTAAGCATCGGGCTACGGAGAAATTATTTGATCCGAGCCGGATAAAACCAGTGGCTGGATTCACAAATTTTGTGACCCATAATGCGGATGTGGTGAAGTTGTTTTTCGGAAAATTGCTTCCTGCACATAAGCTGACGGAGTTGGCGGAATTGGCACCGGGAGAGGCGCAGGTAGTGAATTATGAAGGGCATCGGGTGGCTATGTTTAAGGATGAAGAAGGGATGCTGCATGCGGTAAACCCGGTGTGTACACATATGAAGTGTGAGGTGGGATGGAATAGCGCGGAGCGGTCCTGGGATTGTCCTTGTCATGGGGCGAGGTTTGATGCAGATGGTAAGGTGTTGAATACGCCGGCGGACCGGGATCTGGAGCAGTTGGATATATCGCATGATGTGAAGCCGGTAGAGGTGGAGGAGCAGGGGGAAGTATAAGATAGATATGTTGCGGGTAGGGTGATTGTGGAATTTGGCAGATAATGAGTGAAGGAGGCAAAGGTGTGAGGTTGATTGTGGGATTTGAATGGCATTGAAGTAGGAGCGGAAGTGATTGCGGGATTTGGCAGATAATGAGTGAAGGAGGCAAAGGTGTGAGGTTGATCGTGGAATTTGAATGGCATTGAAGGAGGAGCGGGAATGATCGTGGGATTTGGTAGATGATGAGTGGATGCAAAGGTGTGAGGTTGATCGTAGAATTTGAACGGCATTGGCGGAGCAGCAGGAGTTATTGTGGAATTTGGCAGATGATGAGTGGAGGAGGCAAAGGTGTGAGGTTGCTCGTGGAATTTGAACGGCATTGAAGGAGTAGCGGGAATGATTGCAAAATTTGGTAGATAATGAGCGGCTGCAAAGGTGAAATCCAAAAATGAACATATTTTAACTAATCAATAAAAGGCAATCTGAAGCCATCACCTTTAAACCTGGAAAATTCAGTCTACAATCAGCCAAACAGGTGAACCCGGTCATTCTATTTTACTTGATAGAAGATTAATATTGGATATAAGTCCAGCGTTTACAAACTGGTCAGCGAGCCAGGCAACAAATAGCCGGCCATGCCTGTTATTTAATTATGCAGCAGATGGGTACCGTGCGTTCGCCGGCTATTTATTGCTGCTTTCACAGTTTGTAAATGACATTGTATCACCTTAAATACATTAGTTATGAAACAGAGTGGAATCAACAAGTGGGTAGCTGTGCCTGCTGTTTTGTTTGTATTTTCTCTTTTTGGAACGTATTTCAGCTATGCTGCTGCCAGGCAGCATCCTTCTTATTTTCCTGTTGTGTATGTGTGTGTAGGGATTGCTGTTTGTTCTTTTATAGTGGCAGCAATTATGCAGAATGGAACAATCAAACAAAGACCAAAGTATGCGCCTATCCCTTTTAGCACGGATCATTCCGAAACGTATTATTGTATTTATACTACCGGAAAGCGGAAATATGATGTGGATTTTATAGAAGACATTGCGGACAGGATTGAGCATATAGACGAAGAACATGATCCGTTGCTGAGTGCGCAGATAGCGGAATTGTTTAATCCTGAAAGGAAGTCTCCTGTGTTATTACCGGCACAGCTTACAAACGGGGAGGAGGTGTACCAGCGCCCGCTGAAATCAAGTCAGTTGGTGGATGATATTACGAGGAATGAAAGGCATTTTGCGCTGCTGACTTTTGAAGATCATTCTACCGCTTTGGTGGTAAGGCATGAGCAGCTGATGTAGTACAAGTGCAGGTGGTGTAGGGAATTGGCAGGTAATTTAATCCCTAACAGCCCTTGTCTGCCGCCTCCACCCATCGCTTACTACTTTCTAGCTGCTATAATATGACTATCCATCATCCAGTTCGTCAACAATGCCGGCCATGCTTTTAACGACAGCAAATCAGTTTTATACCCCATATTGAATGCATGATCTCCATTAGCAAAAATATGTGCTTCTACAGGGACCTTAGCGTCCCTGTAGGCGCTTAATAAAGTCACTATTGGCGCCGAACAACAGGCATCGTTATTCGCCACTACCAGGAACGCCTTCGGTGCATCTGCCGGCACTGTTTGCGGAATCCCCAATGGCCCCGGATATACCAGGATCTGGAAATCCGGTTTCCCATTCAGCCTGTCTACCGGGTCTTTGGCCGCCGGATCGCCATTACCTTTTGCATACGCCACCTGGGTCACCACTTCTCCACCCGCACTAAATCCCCACATCCCCACACGGGCAGTATCAATACCCCATTCCTTTGCATGACTCCGCGTTAACCGCATCGCACGGTAAGCATCCTGCCTTACTTCCTTTTCCAGTGAATACGTAGAATCCTCCCGGAATAAGCGGTATTTCAAAATAATAGCGGCAATTCCCAGATCATTCAGGTACTTTGCGGGGTTGACCCCTTCTGAATTATACACCAGCAGGCGAAATCCTCCCCCGGGGCAAATCACGACCGCCGCACCGGTTGCTTTCTCCTTCGGCGGAAGGTAAACGGTGATACTGGGATTATGGATATTCTTTACATAGTAATCTTTGGCTATTTCGGGCTCGTTTTTGCGGTTTTCGTACCCTGGGGCACCATCTGGCCAAAGGTGAAGAACGATTGGCGAATCCTGCCCGTTAACAAGGCAGGGGAGCAGGAGGCAAAGGAAGAGGTAAATGCGTGACATAGCATATAAGTTACCATTATTCTGCGATAGTTTTGAATAAAATTTCTTCGAGGCAATCTGATGATTGTCATGCCGCTTCGATGCCGTTATACCTGCTGATGACATGATCACTGGCCTCTTTTTTTTAAAGACCAAACGCATATCAATACAGGTGCTGTCGCCAGCCCACCCTGCGTCAATATCATATCCTACACCCATCACGCCTGGTTTTTTTATATCTTTGCCTCCGTTCGAGTAAATTAATACTGTACTATGAAGCGTCTATTCCTTGTATGCCTGGGCATTTTATGTTTTTCTACCGGCTGTGAAACCTCACAGCAAATCTTACAAAACCTTCCTACCAGTGTAGCTGGGCAGCCAACGACTACCCAGATCGCTGCTGGTTTGAAAGAAGCACTCACTATCGGCACACAAAACAGTGCCAACCGCCTGTCTGCCGTTGACGGATTCTTTGCGAACGCGGCCCTGAAAATCCTGATGCCGCCAGAAGCACAGAAGGTTGAATCTACCTTACGTAAGCTCGGCATGGGGAACGTGGTAGACAAAGCGATCCTCTCTATGAACAGGGGTGCTGAAGAAGCAGCAAAATCTGCTACACCTATTTTCGTGAATGCTATCAAACAAATGAGTATTACCGATGCTATCGGCATCCTGAGAGGTGGCAAAACTTCCGCTACTGATTATTTCAAAAGCAAGACAACGGCTGAACTGACCAATGCATTCAAACCCGTGATTGCAGCAGCACTGAAGAAAGTGGATGCTACAAAATACTGGGGCGATGTATTCTCCCTGTATAACAAGTTTTCCAGCACGCCGGTAAACACCGATCTCTCTGCTTATGTAACAGAAAAAGCGATCGCCGGGATCTATGTTGAAGTAGCCACAGAAGAAGCGAAGATCAGGCAGGATCCTGCTGCACGTGTAACAGATCTCCTGAAAACTGTGTTTGGCAGCACGCTGGCGCAGACGGGCAATAAATAATCTATTAAATAGAAAAGGGGGGTATCATAAGTAAAATGAAGCCCCTGAGAATCCCTGAAAAATTATTTTTCTCCATCAGGAATCCGAATAGAAAGGGGCTGTCTTCGAGACAGCCCCTTTCTATTTATTTAAAAACATCCTCACACCAACACTTTCTCCGTCACCTTCTCCACCGGGATATTCTCCTTCGGCTTCCCTATTATCGTTCCAAACCCCGCATCATTCGTAAAATACTTCCACACCCAGTTAATCAACACCACCACCCTGTTCCTGAACCCCACCAACGACATCAGATGCACAAACATCCAGATCAGCCATGCCCGAAATCCCTGTGTCCTGATCTGCTTCTTAAACACCATCAGGTCCGCCACCGCATGATTCTTCCCTATCGTCGCCATCGTACCCATATCATTATACTTAAACGGTTTCGCTGCCTTACCAGCCTCCCAGCGCCTGATATTCCTGCCTAACAACTTCCCCTGCTGTATCGCCGGCTGCGCCAGCATCGGGTATCCATGAGGCATTTCTTCCGTCACCATCGCGGCTATATCCCCAATCGCAAACACATTATCATAGCCCGCTACCCGGTTAAATTCATCTACCTTTATCCGCGAATCCTGCATACATTCTTCCGACAATCCATTCACCGGCAAGCCAGATACCCCCGCAGCCCAGATCAATGTCCGCGTCACCAACTGCTCCCCGGTACTCAGTTTCACCGCAAACCCATCATAAGAAATCACCCTTCTGTTCAACCATACCCTCACACCCAGGTCATTCAGCATCTTCAGCGATTTCTTCGATGCCGCCGGCGACATCCCCTTCAGGATCTCCCCGCCACTCTGAATCAAATGAATATCCATTTTTACAAAATCCAGCTCCCTGTAATCCTTCGGGAACACATGTCTTTTCAGCTCACTCAGCGCACCCGCAATCTCCACGCCCGTCGGTCCGCCACCCACAATCACAAAGTCCATCAAACTATTCAACTGCATCTCATCTTCCACCTGCAATGCTTTCTCAAAATTGCTGATGATCGTATTGCGCAATAACAGGGCATCTTCCAGGCTCTTGATACTGATTGCCCTGGCCGCAATCTCCTCATTCCCGTAATAGTTCGTGGTAGCCCCCGTTGCAATCACGAGGTAATCGTACCGGATCATCCCAATAGATGTCTCTACCGTTTGATTGGTAGTGTCTATCTGCTTTGCCTCGGCCAGGCGGAAGAACAGGTTTGATTGCTGCTTGAAGATCTTACGGTACGGAGCCACAATGGAAGGCGCTTCCAGATTGGTCGTAGCTACCTGGTACAATAAAGGCTGGAAGGTATGAAAGTTGTGTTTGTCTATCAATACTACCTGCAAGTCTGTTCCGGCAAGGGATTTCGCCAGTTCCATCCCTCCAAATCCCCCACCTATGATCACGACTCTTTTCTTACCTGTTGTTGCTATTTTCGTTTGACTTAATAAGACCACGCTATTGTATTTTAGACTGTGAATCAATGATATGGCAAACTGCCGGGCACAATTTGATACCAAAGATAGTACCATTCGACTAATAGCCGTCCTTGTAGAATTCCCTATTATTGTTTATATTATCGCGTTTGTGGTGGGTTTTGTATTTTTTGAAACGGTGATGTTAATCCAAAGTCAAAACAAAAGCTCATTACAACACCAGCTCCACCACCGGCACTGTAAACCCTGGCTTCCTTTCCGGCAATATCAATACCAGGTCATCTCCATTTTTCTCGCGTTTAATCTCCGATGCATCATGGAGGAACTGCGCATATCTTGTAGAATTCCCTATTATTGTTGATATTATCGCGTTTGTGGTGGGTTTTGTATTTTTTGAAACGGTGATGTTAATCCGATGCCCAAACAAAAGCTCATTACAACACCAGCTCCACCACCGGCACTGTAAACCCTGGCTTCCTTTCCGGCAATATCAATACCAGGTCATCCCCATTTTTCTCGCGTTTAACCTCCGATGTATCATGGAGGAACTGCGCATATTTTACCTGATCCTTATATCCTTTTAACACTAATTTCCCTCCCTGGTAATTCATCAAATGTACATACAGCCGCTTCGTCACGGGGTTATAGGTGAGCAAACAATGTTCCGGTGTCACATACCCGGCAGGTGCCTCCTGGCAGTTATAAATGGACCTGTCATTAAAATGCATCCATTGCCCGATAGAATCCAATGCCCGTGTAGCCCTATAGTCAAATACCCCCCTGCCTGTCGGCCCGACATTTAATATCAGGTTCCCACTCTTACTCACAGCAGTAATCAGCAATTTGAGCAACTGGAAATTCGTCTTCCAGGTATCTTCATCCCGGTAATAGCCCCATGAACCCGAGAAGGTCTGACAGGTTTCAAAAGGCAGTCCGTCATAATTACTCTTCAGGTCTTCGGGTTTTACCTGCTCCGGCGTAGCAAAATCAGCCCCACCAGGCACACCTGCCAGGTCAAGCCGGTTATCTACCAGGATGTCGGGTTGTAATTTGCGGATCATTTTCAGCAGGGCCACAGATCCCCAGTCATCCCGGCCTTTGCCATGCGGACCAGGGTAGGAGAAGTCCAGCCAGAGGATATCGATCTTCCCGTACTTCGTAAGCAGTTCCGTAATCTGGTTCCGCATGTACTGGCGGTATTTCTCCATATCACGGCCTTTGTTGAGGCGGGCATAAGCCGTATCAGCAGATGGGCGCTGCGGATGGTGGGTGTCAATCGTAAAATCCGGATGATGCCAGTCGAGCAGGGAATAATAAAACCCTATCTTAATACCTTCTGCGCGAAAGGCGTCCACAAATTCCCGGACAAGGTCGCGGCGGATAGCGGTATTGGTAGATTTATAGTCGGTAAATTTGGAATCAAAGAGACAGAATCCTTCATGGTGTTTGGTGGTGAGCACGGCATACTTCATGCCGGCAGCTTTGGCTTGGCGGGCCCATTCTTTTGGGTTGAAAAGGTCGGGATTGAACTGATCAAAATACACCTGGTATTGCTCGTTACTCAGTCTTTCGTGGTTCTTCACCCATTCGTGCCTGGCAGCATCCGCATACAGGCCAAAATGGATGAACATGCCGAAGCGGTCGTGTTGCCACCAGTCTATTTTTTGTGCGAAACAGTAATTGCAAAGAAGGAGCAGGATAAAGGTAAATCTGGCTAACATAGTGTGGAATTATTTTTCCATAAGATAACCATTTTATCTTTTCCCTGCTCCGGAGAAATACATTTTAACTGAACCAGGCCAGGTCATGTTGAATGAACAGAGCTTGGGTACATTGAATGACAAGAGCCAGATCATGTTGAATGAACAAGTTTAGATCATGTGGAATGAACAAAGCTTGAATCCCGCTAAATGAACAAGACTTATATCATGTTGACTGACCAAAGCCCAGATCATGTTGAACAGGGCTTGAATCCTGCTAAATGAACAAAGCCAGGTCATCTGGAATGAACAAAGCTTGAATCCCGCCAAATAAACAAAGCTTAGGTCATGTTGAACAAAGCTTGAATCCCGCTAAATGAACAAGACTTAGATCATTTTGACTGACCAAAGCCCGGATCATGTTGAACAGGGCTTAGATCCTGCTAAATGAACAAAGCCAGGTCATCTGGAATAAACAAGCTTAAATCCCACTAAATGACCAAACCTTAGATCCTTTGGAATGCCCAAAGCTTAGGTCATGAAAATCTATTCCCGCTCCTGGCTTGCCTTATAGTTTACATCATTTTCCGCAATCTGCGTCAGCTTCGCATCCGCCGCCTTCTCTTCCTCCAATGTCTGTCTCAACAGCACAGCGGCCTCTTTATACCCCAATGTAGCCGCGAGGGTGACCAAGCCGCCATAAGTAGCAATTTCATAATGCTCAGCCTTCTGACAGGCAAAGATCAAAGCTACATCGCGCTGGCAGGTATCCGTATCCGTCTCTTCGATCAGGTCTTCTCCTTCTTCCACAATACCCGCCATTGCATGGCATTTCTTTGCATCCGCATCCACACCTACCAGGTCAAACACATCTTCCAGCCGGGCCACGTGATTTTCAGTCTCTATCAAATGACTGTCGATCGCATCTTTCAATTGATTGGTCGTTGCTGCCTGGCTAAGTTTCGGCAGGGTCTTCACTAATTTTTTCTCCGCCCAGTAAATGTCTTTTAACTGGTCAATAAAGAATTCCTTCAGTTTGCTATCAAATGCCGTAGACGCATTCAGGGTTGTAGTTGCCATAAGATTAGTTTTTCCAACAAGGGGGGAGAAAATAGTGCCATGAATAATGGCACGAAAATGTAGCTCTCATCAGCGATGTACTACCACAAAATGACCCACATTGCCGAAATAAAACCCATTCTACCGGATAAAAATGTCGTTATCCAGCTGGCACGATTCTTTCACTATATTTATCAGAAGAGGAAGTTTCACAACCCGGGGTGGTTATAACAATTAACCTGAGATAATACCCTTAGTACCTGCTCTGGATAATCCCAGCGAAGGAAAAAACGAAACTCCTGACAAGGCCTTCGGTAATCCATGCCGAAGGCTTATTTTTTTCTAAACCTTTCGGAGCCTATATCTAAATAATCCCAACAACGCAAAAAACCGACCCTCCTAACAACTCCATCAGTAATCCAAACCGAAAGCTCATCTTTTTCTAAGCCTCTCGGGGCCTGAATAATGCCAGCGAAGGGGAAAACGAAACTCCTAACAAAGCCTTCAGTAATCCATCCCGAAGGTTCATCTATTTCTAAACCTCTCAGGGCCTGAATAATGCCAGCGAAGGGGAAATGAAACTCCTAACAACTCCATCATTAATCCAAACCGAAAGCTCATCTTTTTCTAAGCCTCTCAGTGTCTGTGTATGGATAATCCCAGCAAAGCAAAAAAGCGAAACTCCTAACAACTCCATCAGTAATCCAAACCGAAGGCTTATCTTTTTCTAAACCTCTCGGGGCCTGGATAATCCCAGCGAAGGGGAAAACGAAACTCCTAACAACTCCATCAGTAATCCATCCCGAAGGCTCACCTTTTTCTAAACCTCTCAGTATCCATATCTAAATAATCCCAGCAAAGCAAAAAAACGACCCCCCTAACAACTCCATCATTAATCCATCCCGAAATCTCACCTCTTTCTAAACCTCTCAGGATCTATATACGGCGTATAATAAGCACACAAATTCAGCAAAATCATCATCGCCGAAAAGAAGAACAAACCCATAAATAACGCAATAAACAAATGCAGGCAGACAATCGCTCCCAGCCACCACATCCTGACTTTCCTGCTATTCATTCCCACAAAATACCCCATCTCTAAAATGATCGTACCCCAGCCTGCTAAAAGAAAAAACGGCGTGTTCGCTAAAAAATCCAGGCTAAACAAACTATAATAATTATGACTATGCACCGTCTTCCACAAGGCCTCGCCATTCCGCCAGGTTCCACCAATCACCTTATCAAATCCTGAAAAGAAATACGCGATACACAAATGTGCTTTTAACAGGAATAACCAATGCGCATAGGGTGGGGTGATAATAAATTTCCGCAACCTGTTATCGATCGAATAAATATACCCCACCGGGAATATGCAGCAATAAAATAGCGCAATTGTCGTATACCCATCCACCCCATATTCAAATAAATGAATCGATTTCAATAACAACAATTGCAAAAATAGAGACAGCACGGCACTCAGCCGCGTACAAAAGCCCAGGATCAGGCATACTAACGCCAATGGATACGCAATTCTGCAGAGCAATAATAAAGTGTCATAGGGTACACCCACATAATGCTGTAGGCTGACCAGGGTAGGACTAAAATGATCTGTTGCCGTATCCATAATATCCGGGTAGATATACCCTTTATAGGAATACAACATGTCAAAATCCGGCTGTATAGCCAGGAAATGTAGCAAAGCAAAACCTGCCATATTCACCCGGAAAAAGAACAACCAGCCGGGATAGGTTTTATTGTGCATGTGGTGTAAGACTATAGGTACCTGTTACTAATTTCGTCAGCTGGTATGCCGGTGCTGTACCTGTTCGCACGGCCTGCAGTGTTGGAAACTGCAATACATTGTAACTTAAAAGTACAGTACTATCCATGCACCCATGCTGCTGATACAAAGTGACAGCAATATTTTTAAAGACAAGGTTATTATATTCGCCCAGCAGGCCGCCAGGCAGACTATCATGTGCATCCGGTTTTATAAAATCATCCGTCAGTGCATTGGCCATAGAAAAGAACCGCAGGGAGGTCTCATATGATTTAAAATCGGCTGTCATAGGCGTACCATCACATTCTCCAATCAGAATACCATTTGACCGTACATTGATGCCAAAGAAACCATAGCCGGTTTCTGCACCCGTATACCGCCCGTAATAGCGCACAGCCCTGGCTTCTACGAAAGGCGTAAGCCTTTGTACAATTGCAGAAGACGCCGGCGTATGATAGAATTCATGATACGCCTTGTAAGCACTGATACTATTAATGAGGATGATGAGGAGAAGATGTACCGCCATCCAGGCATATAAAGCCCGTAAGCGTATTTTGCGAAACAACACGATGGCTGGCCGGTTACGCGCCAGCCATCGTTTCAGCCAGTTACTGTTACTTAACGGCTGGTGCATAACGGCTCATGATCTCGTTTGCTTTGATCACTTCTTCCGGTAAAGTCTTAATCTGCTTCCAGAAAATGAACTTGGTAGACACCCAATCCTTGTAAATTGAGTTGTCAAGAATACCGCCCATTCTCCTGTTCAGCGGATTGTTAGATGCAATAGTGATGGCACCACGGCCGAAATCTTTGATACCGTAGTGTTCTGCTACTACACGTTTGATCTCTTCCTGGTCACTCACAGACACGCGCTTGGTCGCGACTTTAGAAACCGAGTAAAGGTGTTTGCTCACGCGCTTAACGCCCATATCCTGTTGGAATGAAAAGGAGAGGAGGAGCACCACAGGGGCGCACAATGAAAGCAATAGTAGTTTTTTCATACTGCGAAACGTTTTGGGATTAATGTGAGAGCAAGTTAGTGGAATTTGATTACATAACAATCAGGTATTTATACCCGAAATGTAGGAGTATAAAAAAGAGCCTGAATCAAAAAGGATCCCTGGCAGAAACCACTACTTTTGATGCAGGCTCTTTTACGAAAAACAAATTCCTATTCCATTTTCAAACTCTTCACCGGGTTCATCATCGCCGCCTTTATCCCCTGCACACTCACCGTTGCCAGCGTTATCACCATCGCCCCTCCGGCCGCCACCACAAAGGCCCACCACGGCATCACCGTTCTATACGTATATCGCTCCAGCCACACCGCCATCCCCACATGCGCCAGGGGCATCGCCACCAAAAATGAAATCATCACCAGGATGATAAACTCCTTCGACAACATCCCCCATAAATTAAATACAGAAGCCCCCAATATCTTCCGGATCCCCAATTCCTTCGTCCGCTGCTCAGCCATAAACGATGCCATTCCAAACAAGCCTAAACAGGATATAAAGATCGCCAGCAAAGCAAAGATCCCCGCCAGTTTTCCTACCCGGATCTCATCCCTGAACTTCTCCTCGTACATCGCGTCGGCAAACTTATAATTCACCGGACTTTCCGGATCATACTTCCTGCACATATCGGCGATCACCTGCACCGCCGCCACGGCACTGGTTCCCGGCCTGATCCTGATGCTTACATAATTATCCATGAAATGATCCCGGATATAAAACACCGTCGGCATCACCACCTCATATGGATTCTGCATCACCATATCTTTTACAATCCCCAGCACCCTAAACTGGTGATCACCCCAGGTGATCGTTTTGCCTACCGGCTCCTTCAAACCCATGTACTCCACCGCCCGTTGATTCAGCACCATCCCATCAGAATCCGTTGCCATCCCCGCATTAAAATCCCGTCCCGCTGTAAACTGCCAGCCCACTGCCTTTCCAAAGCCAAACGACACCCCTATATTCGCAAAATCCACCGTCATATCCGGGTCCTTGCCCGGCCACCTGATAGAACTCGTATTATTATTCACCCCCGTGGCCGGACTCGTAGAAAACGCTACCTCATCTATCTTCCCCGTTGCCAGCAGTTCCTGCCTGAACGATGCAAAATGATCCGCAATCGCAGCGGTTATCGTCGGCACCGTTACCAACCCCTCCCGGTCATAGCCCACCGGACGGTTACGGGCATACTGGATCTGCCTGAACACGACGATCGTTCCGATGATCAACGTAACGGATACACTAAATTGTAACACCACCAATACCTTCCTCGGCATAGACGCCAGTTTGCCGGCCTTATAAGATCCTTTCAATACCTTCACCGGCTGAAAAGAAGATAAATAAAAAGCCGGGTACGTACCCGCTATCAAGCCCGTCAGCACTGCGAATGAGAGTCCCGCCAGCCAGAACAAAGGATTGCGCCAGGGCAACGCGATCTGCTTATCCGCCACCTCGTTAAATGCCGGCAATAAGAGCAGTACAAAGCCTATCGCCAGCACATATGCGATCATCGTCACAAACAAAGACTCCGTAAAGAACTGCGCCACCAGCTGCAGCCGCATAGAACCAATCGACTTCCTGATCCCTACTTCCTTCGCCCGCTTCTCACTCCGCGCCGTGGTCAGGTTCATAAAATTGATACAGGCCAGCAACAATACAAACACACCGATAATGCCAAACATCCACACATACTGCAAACGATCACCCACAGCCACCCCATTCTTAAATGTGGGGTACAGGTGCCAGCGGCTCATGGGGTGCAATAAGATCTTCGGATTATATTGTTTGATAAAAGCATCCACTTCCTGGAGTGATAGATCCGCAATCTTCGCATTCACCACCTCCATATCCGCATGATCTGCCAGCTGCACATACAATTGATAGGAATTATCGCCCCAGTCATTCTTTGACCGTGGTTTTACCAGTGAAGGATTGTTAAGGTAAAATTCCCAGGGCGCTATAAATGAGATACCATTAAAATCACTATTGTAAGGAAAGTCTTCATATACCCCCGTCACCCTAAAACTCTGGTCATTATCCAGTTTTACGAGCAGCCCCATCGGATTCGCATCTCCAAACAAAGCCCTCGCCACCGTTTGTGACAGGATCATGCTATGCGGATCTGTGAGCGCTTTCCGGTCGCCACGCAGCATATGCATACTAAACATCTCAGGTACCGTGGCCTCCATAAAATTTCCCCGCTGCAGCAATTTCTTATCCCCTGCAGACAGGATATGCCCCCAGTTCCAGGAAGTCAGCGCCATCTGCTTAAAGTATTCCCCGTATCGCGCTTTCAAAGCCCCCGGCAGTGGGATACTGATCGCCCTGCCGGTCTTAATTTCCCCATTGAACACCTGGCTCTTGTATACCTGCGCAATCTGCTCGTAATGGGCCGGAAAACGGTCGTACGTGCACTCATCCCTGATCCATAGACCAATGAGCATCGCCACCGTCATCCCCACAGAGAGTCCGGCAATATTGATGAAGGAATGCACCTTGTTCTTCAACAGGTACCTGAGCGCCATTTTTAGATAATTCCTGTGCATAGTAATGGGTTAAGTGCTTTTCGGGGCGGAAAAATCCTGCCAGAAAGAAAGGTGTTCATTTTCAATATATTATATAATGCGGACTGTCCGGTTTTGATACAGCCGGTGTCCGGCTATGGTAGCCTGAATATAGCCCGTCTTTTATTCATACATTACATTTACCCATCACTTATTAGCCACGATAAGGTCACTTCAATATCCAATCGATATACAAGTGACCTTATCGTGTACTTTTAGTGTACTTATAATGTAATGAACTAATAAAAGACGCAGCCTGTTAACTTCGCATTAACTGTCTTGCATTGTCCTCCTCCTTATCTTCGGTTCAACTCCCGTTCGCATGAAAATAAATACCAGGAAAATAGGAGATGCCGGTGTGTGTATCGAACTACCTATGTACGCTGCAACCCCTACCGTTAAATTATGGAAAGAAAGGATCCTCACTGATCTTCTACTCATGGCCTTCTCAAACAGGGCCGCCACCCTCGTGACAGTAGACCCGGCACCCCATGCTATCGGCTACCATTTCCCTTACCAGTTAGTCGTCTCCGGCGGCAAAAGCTATCTCGTCAATAACATAGAGACCTGCGATTATCACGCCCTCGTAAAAGCCGGGGAAAGCCCCGAAATGTGCCTCGGGTTACTAACAGTAGTAGCCGGTACGGACAACTACCAGTTTAAATCATATTTCCCCAAAAACGAAGACGAACTCCTCCACATCAAAGACGAACTTTTTATCTGCAGCCCCGACGATCACCGCGTATACTGGCTGCACCCAAACCGACCCTATGCCGGGCTCTTCGAAGCTGTCAATGACATCGCTAACTTCTACGAAGGAGTTGCCAATTTTTAAAATATCCGTTGTAGCCATGAAGGATTACAAAGACGAACTTTTTATCTGCAGCCCCGACGATCACCGCGTATACTGGCTGCACCCAAACCGGCCCTATGCCGGGCTCTTCGAAGCTGTCAATGACATCGCTAACTTCTACGAAGGAGTCGCCAATTTTTAAAATATCGGTGTAGTCATGAAGGATTACAAAGACGAACTTTTTATCTGCAGCCCCGACGATCACCGCGTATACTGGCTGCACCCAAACCGGCCCTATGCCGGGCTCTTCGAAGCTGTCAATGACATCGCTAACTTCTACGAAGGAGTTGCCAATTTTTAAAATATCCGCTGTCGTCATGAAGGATTAAAAAATTGCCTGTTTAAACAACAGATTCAATATTTTTTTATAATTTAGAGCCGTTTGTAAGATATTAACCTTAATTCGTTAACCGCATTACCATATCAATTATTGAGCGAATGGCTTTATATACCCAAACCGCTGTATCAATTGGCGACGAACAGTTCAGGCAATTTTATTCCATTCACCTGAAGCAGTCCATGACAGGGCATCATTCCCTGGAAATCAAAATAGGATACGATTGGCTACTCAAATCAGGGAAAGACCCCGTGTCTGCCGGACAATCTTTTTTAGGTAAAGAAGTACGCATGACAGTAGAAAGTATGGAAGGCTCCGGCAACGGCACTCCCTTATCTTTCAATGGCGTCGTAACGGCGGTCAACTTCGGCAAGGAAAGCAACTCCATCAACGGCCACTGTACCGTTTACGCAGCCAGTCCTACCATCCTGCTCGATGGCAACCCGCATATCCAGTCGTTCGAAACGCAAAACCTGGCCAGCATTGTCAATACCGTATTAAAAACCAGCAGCGCCTTCCCCGGCTCTCCCGAAGTAAACCCGGAGTATCCCTCACAATTGAAATACATTGTGCAATACAAAGAAACCGGCTTCCAGTTCCTCCACCGCTTATCACAGCGCTATGGGGAATGGTTTTTCTACAACGGGCAACGCATTATCTTCGGCAAGCACACCGCGCAAAAGGTGAGCCTCTATCACCAGGTAAACCTCGTTGAATACAACATCACCCTCCGGACTGTGCCGGCCAACCAGTCACTGAAAGGGCAGGAATACCGGAACTACGCCGATGTAGACTTCAATACGAACACCCTCTCCACCGGTAACGTAGACAACTACACGCAAAACGCGAAAACCGTCAGCGATAAACTCTATAATAAATCCTTTACTTACAAAGTACCTCACGCTTTCAGCAGCAATGCAAAAGAAGAACTGGAACACACCGCCAGGCGCCTGCAACAGTCACAAATGGCGCAAATGGTGCGCATCAGCGGTCGTAGTAAAAGCACGGCTTTAAGACTGGGCGATACCATCAGCATCCAGGAAAATATCTTCTCTACCGCCGATCATGGTGAATTCTTCCTCACCGCCCTGGAACATTTGGTGGATGGCAACGGTGAATACTACAACCGCTTCGAAGGCATTCCGCTTGCTAACGCAGTACCACCGATGGACATCGAAAACATTCCCCGGTGCGAAGCACAGAGTGCCGTAGTCGTAGAGAACTTCGATCCCAAAGGCCTGGGCCGCGTACGCGTACGCTTCAGCTGGCAGAAAGGGATGACGCCCTGGATCCGCCTGATACAACCACATGGTGGCGGCGATAAAGGCTTCTACTTCCTGCCCGAAACCGGCGAAGAAGTATGGGTCGATTTCGAAGGCGGTAACCCCGAAGCTCCTTACATCATTGGCACCCTCTACAACGGCAGTGGCAAGGCAGACTATGGCGATGCCGACAACAATGTAAAAGCCATCAAAACCCGCAGCGGTCATACCATCCGGCTCGATGATACCGCCGGCCAGGAATTCATCACCATCAACGACAAAGGTGGCAACATCATCGTGATGGATACCAATGGTCAGAACATCTCCATCACCGCCCTGCAGAATATAAAAATACAAGCCCGGAACATCAGCATCCTTGCCGCAGAAGCAGTAGACGTTAGCGCCGGCACCTATCTCACTAACAGCGCCGGTTACGACCTGTCTGCCAGTGCTGGCATGAACATCATGCACAATGCCGGCGACAGCATCACCCAGTATTCTGTCAATGACTACAAACTCAGCGCCACCAACATCACCAAGATTGCATCAGAAAATATGGATGTGCAGGCAAAGAACATTGAAAAGACAGCCGAACAGGTAAAAGTGGACAGCTCCAAAGAAGAGATGACCATCAACTCCGGGAAGTCTGTTGCCATCAAAAGCGCAGAGAAATCCAAACTCTTCTGATCCTCATCTTTAATTGAAAAACCATGGGAGATAACAGTACGGGCAACCTCGTTATTGTCGCCAAAAACTATACTGAAAACGGTGAGAAAGTACGCTGGAACAGTGCAGGAGAAACCAGGCTGCAATCCGGCAAACGGATCCAGCTGCACGGCAAACAGGACGGCGTTTCCTTCCACAAAAATGACCCCATTGTACGCAAGGCCGGCACTACCGTCAAAGTACTGAAAGTAGAAGGCCCCAAAAGCGTTGTCAATGGGAACACCTACGAATTCAAAGCCACTTCTTTCAGCGAACAGCTACCTGATAACCAGCTCCGCCTGGTAGCCTGGGCCTTTTCCTTCGATGGAGGGCAGCACATCACGCATTTCAAAACCGGTACCACCCGCGTAGAGAATGGCGTGGCCTATAAATCGATCACCGTCGATGCCAATACCCTTGACCAGGAAGTGAGTGTCTACGCCTTCTTCCGCAAGCCGGATACAAAGGTCGTAGCGACTACAAAGATCATCTACCTGCCACTGGTCGTCGATGTATACCGCACACCCGGTCTCAATGAAGACGGCACCGATATTGCCAACGATATGGCATATGGAAAAGGGGTATCTAAACGCCCGGTATATACGAAAGGTGAAGTGGATGCCTACAAACACTCCTACGTGACCGACGGCTTTGATCTAAAGAAAGATGCGAAGTTCGCCAATGCCGCCGGCAACGGTGCTTACAGCGCCATCTACAATGAGAAGCAGGTGCTCGATACCGGTTATTTGATGCGCCTGTCTAATTCCGCCAGCAATGATGATGCGCTTTTCCTCGACTTCAGGATCATGGTAGAAGCCATGGCCAGGGGCGATCTGAATGACAATATCAAATCGATGATCAGTAAGTTCCAGAAGAATGAAGGTGGGGTATATGAAAACGCCAAACTCACCGCCGCCGCGCAGGCCAATCCTTCTACACAACGCTTTTGCACGGGCATTGAAAATGAGATGGCAGAGCGGATCAAAAAAGCGGGCGGAGAACTGATCACCATGGAAGATAAGACCGTCTACACCGGCAAAGAACAGGGGTATAAAACTTCGCATCCATATGGTCACCCGGCCTATCCTTACAGCAGGGATTACAACCTGCTTAGCGGACTGACCATCGCCGTCAACGACGTGTGGAGTTATAAAGTTAAGCTGCTTAGTTTTAAGCAGACCGGCGACGATTATAAAGCCCGCTACGAAGTGCAGCTCTGGGACCACTTTGGTCTTGACCTCCCTGATATGGAGAAATTCTATTCCTGGGGCGCCGGCTTCCGTGCCTGGTTCCTCTTACAACATCTCAGGGGCTACAAACCATTCCTCACCAAAATGGTATTTACAAAAGAATTTTCCGGCAATATAAAAGAGGGTGCACAGGAAAGGAAAAATAAGCGATCATGAAGTATGCTGTATTAGGATGGTTAATTTTTGGACTCTTCGGCTGTACGTCAAAACCGGCAGGCCCCAGGGTAATCTATTTGAATAAACTGGATCACGAGGGAACTGTTGATGTGAATGGTCAGTATGGCCAGGGGCGCTACCGCTATGCCCTGATTGATAACCCGCCTAAGTCGCTGGACAGTCTTCACCAGGTCATTCTGCACTATTGTGATAGCGCCGTGAACAAACAGGAGGTGGAAACACACTACATCCGTTATTACATCCAGTTCTACCGCCTCTCAGATCATACAAAGAGCTATCAGAAAGGCAGGGAAGATTTCTGGGATCTTCACAATGACATCAACCAGGAGCTGGAAGATTACCGGGGAGAATACCGCTATGAATTATGCAAGGGCGATTCTCTTCACGGTCAGTGGACCCTGGAAGTCAATTCCCCTGCAGGCAATAAAACGGATACACTGGAAAAAAAATGTCAACCCTGATGGGCTTCTTTAACATATTCAGCAAGCGGGCGCCCCGCATGGAAGTACTCAGCCCGGTGCAATACACGGTGACCATACAATACCCTTCTGTACTGGAATTTCCCATGGCAGTGAGCCGCATGAAGGTGGAAGATGATGCCCGTACATTCTTCCAGTTCGATCGGGGAGAAGTGACCATCAACGGAGATGCCGCTTCCGATTACCTTGCTGCGGACCTTGCTGCGCAATGCGGCCAGGTACTCTACCCCTTGCAGGTCTGTGTAGGCGCAGACGGTAGTATCACACAGGTATTTAACCATGCAGCTATCCTGGAAAGATGGGAAGCACAAGCACCGCGTTTGCTGGAATATTTTACCGGTGACGAAGCCTGTGCATACATCCACGCCACCGGCAAGGTGATACTGGAAGAAGCTGCCGTACTACGCATCATCCGGCAGGACCTGTTCCTGAGCTGCTGGTGCAACCTGGCCATGGGCGGCAGTCGCAGCGCTTACCCCTTAATCCCTTTCAAAGAACCGGTGCCCTGCGAACACGATATAAAATGTAGTGTCAATAAACTGACGAAGATGATAGACAGCATCCATGCCGAATGGAATTTCGAACAGGATGGAAGGCTGCGCCGTATACAACTCACGGCTGTTTGTAATCCGATTAAAGATACTGTAGTATGAGTGAAAAACACTTTGTAGTACAGGGAGCTACCTGCAAATGCGATTATGGAGCTTCCCCCGATAAATTGAAAATTGCCGCTAACGACCGCGACTATATTAACGATGGGAGTGGAGATGCCAAACCTATCGCCAGTACAAAAGATCTTGGTCAGCCGCTGGAGGCAAAGACCTTTGGCCGCTGTAGTAAGGTGAATAGCGGCTGTAGTGTGAACATTACCAAATGGGATAGTTTTTATAACAAGATCACCCTCACCAATGGCGGTAAGATCCTCACGGAAGACAGCAAGGCTACCTGTGCCGTGAGTGGCGCGCCCTGCATTACCATCATCAATCACGGGCAGGTGGCACAGGTGAGCAGCGTGCATTTTGACAATGTGGAAGTAAGTACCATGGCAGCATTGAATCCCATGGCCCCACCGCCGGAGAGCAATTTGCAAATACCGAAAGTGAAGTCGATAGAAGGGAAAGCCGGTGCTGCAGAAGGCGCTGTGCAGAGTGGCAAGCAAATACCGGTACTCATTACCCGTGTAGACGAAGACGTTATTTTCAAGGTAAAAGAGTATTTCAATCCTTCTAATGCAGACAAGGCAAAGGTGAGCTGGAAAGTGTTCAAAGGACACGGATTTTCTGATGCAGGTACCCTGGTGTTTGAAACCATCGGGCCTGATTTTAAGACGAATTTTGATGCAGCCGGTACTTATAGGGTAATGGCTTACGGTGCCAGTGGCAAAGGGGATCCCAGCTGTTCGATCGATGTCACCGTGAAGGTGAACCGCCTGAAAGATGCATTCAATATGGATGGCTTGCTGGGGCATTTTGTAAAAGAGCAATACCGGCTAAGGCGCGGGATGAATGTGACCGTTCATGCCGTGTATGAAATTGATCCGCCAACAGCTGAAGAAAAGCAGCTGGTATCCATGCAGGTCACCGATGCTGCGGGCAATGTGATGGCATCGACAGCTGCAGGAGAAGATAAGATTACATTCCAGGTAGATAATTCTGCTACGACCTATACCGTGATGGCGCGCATGGGCGAACAGGTGGTGACGAAGGAAATGAAGTCCGAAGCGAATGGCGTGGTGGCCGTGACCAACGACCAAAACACCACCGTGATCCGCCCAGGTACCAGCATGTCATTCAAAGTGAGTGAGATGACCTATACAACACAGGTAGAGGACTTTGAGGCCGGGCAGATCAAGTGGCAGCTGAATGGAAAACCGGTAGGAACGGGCAGGACCCTCACACTCGATGGCAACCAGTATTTCAGCAATACCGGCAGGTATGTAGTGGAGGCCTATGTATCCGTAGCGGATGCCTGGAATGCCAGGAAGGGCGCTCCTAATGCCCATCAGAAAGACGACTGGCAGTTCGACGTTGCGCATAATACCATCACAGATGTAAAAGAAGAACATGGCATTACAAACTGGGTGACAGGCAAGCGGTACAACCTGGTGGCGACTACCAAAATGCCCTATGATGCCGCTAAGGATGGCCCCTTTACCTGGACACCGGCAGCGGGTAAGGGCGATAAGATCTCCGGCGTCTTTGCCACGCACAAGGGCAAGGTGCAGGTAACTGCCATGCTCGGGGAATCCAAGAAGGTACTGGAAGTGAATGCGGACTTTGCCCGGATCGATGCCTGGTACTTTGGTGACAAGGATGGGATGTATAAGGCTAAGGCGGGTTGGAATGAAAACCTCAAAATGATCATTAAAAGCGAAAATGCGGCCAACGAGGAGGTGGAATTGCACATCCTGGAGGCAGATAAGCATTCGGAGCCAAATTACATCCTGGGGCCTAAAAAGGGCAAGTTTGGAGCGGATGGGGTATTGAGTATCGACATCAACACCAATGACCTGAAAAGTAAACTGGGAGAACTGTGGTTTGAGGGGGAATACTTTGATGTGTTCTTTGTGCTGCTGCCTGCCCCGTCGGGCTTACAGTTCGATGGTACGAAGAAGGTGGTCTGCAGGGGCCGGGAATATATCTTCCCGGCGAAGGAGAGCAACCTGCGGGGCGCAGAGAGGGGCAAGTATGTCTACATTTCAAAGAAACCGGAAGTGGTGGATGTCAGGTACTTCGAAACCAGCGGCAACATGGCTTACCGGGTGTATAAGTATGGCGAGAAAATTGATATCAGGATACAGACGGCTAACCTGGCCGGGAAGGAGCTGACAGTGGAGTTCTGGGAGAATAAGAACAAGGAAAAGGATGAACTGGTAAAGACTAAAAAGATAAAGCCGGATAATACGGAGGTTGTAAGAATCAACTTTGATACGAACGAACTGAAAAGTGGGGATAAGGCCAGGAATGACGGCTATCGGGCGTTCTATCTTGTGATAAAAGCGGATGATACCAAATCATTCATGTACCCGAAAGATGTGGCGGATGAAAATGCGCATAAGGCGGAGCAGGTATATTTTTTCCAGCACCTGAAATTATCTGATGCAAAAGCGGATGAATGGAATAAGCTGGCGGATAAGAATGCGCCTGCGGTGCTGAAGAATGAACCGGCTCAGCAGGCACCGGTGGCAACAGGCTGTCCGAATTGTAATGATAAAGTGACGGCGGAGCAGTTGAAGAAGATCTTCCCGCAGGCGAAGGAGGATGACCTGAAAGTGATCGCTGCTAATTACACCAAATACATGGCAGAACTGGGGATGAATACCTGCTGGAATAAGGCGCACTTTTTTGCACAGGTATATGGAGAATCAGGCGATGTACTGGACGTGTCGAAATCAGAGAGTTTCAATTATTACTATGAAGATCTCTCCAGGTTCAAGGCATTCAGAACGGTGGAAGGGAAGAAGAAAGCGAAGGAATTAGGGCGTGCAGAAAAGCCCAATACACATCCGCTGGATCAGGCGGCGCAGGAGCAGGTGGCGAATTATGCCTATGGTCCGGAATCTGCGAAGGGTAAGGAGCTGGGGAATACGCAGGAAGGCGATGGCTGGAGATTCAGGGGGATGGGGCCTTTACAGCTCACGGGCAGGTCGAATTTTACGCAGGCGAATGCGTATACGAGCAAGGAAGGTGGGGATATACTGACTACGCCGACGCTGGTGAAAACGGATGTGCGGATTTCGATGTTGTCGTCAATGGCGTTTTGGAAGATTGTGAAGATTGAGCATGCGGCGAATAAACAGGAAAAAGTTGACATTATAAGTGGCATGGTAGGCGCTGATCAGGACAGGGCAAATGGTGAATCTGCATATGGGATTAAGGAGAAATCTTTTAAAAATACGACCTCCGTTGTATTCAAAGTGAAGGAATGCAAATTTGATGAACTCGTGCCTGAGAAGGATTGTAACAGGTATAAGATCGATGTAGATAATTTCACTGTTACGTATGAGTATAAGAACCTTGCATCCAAACAATATAGGTACGAGGTGATCGTAAACAAGAAATCAGTGTATACCAAATACATCAATTCAGAAAAGGTGAAGAGTACATTCAGAGGTACAGAAGTCGACATTCGTTTATTGCCATTCCCTGAAACAGGACCTAACTGGGGCCGCTTTGGCACGAGAGATAAAGGCGGTGATAACTACGCTTCTCCTGAGATGGCGGCACATTTACTGGGCTTCTTTTTCTGCCTGCCAGTGAACGGGTTCACAGATAAACTTTACTTCAATGACATCTCTGCAAATGATGGACGTAACATCGGGCATAGTTCACACAGGGTAGGAGTAGATGTAGATATCCGGTATCCGGGTAGTCCGAATACAGCAGGCCAGGTGATGTGGTCGGAGGCGGCAAAAGCCTTTACTACAACGGAAGAATTTATTGCCCAACTGGAATTTATTTTACAACTTGCCAGTAAGTGGAATTATGTAAATAACTATACTTACAAGACAGGCATCAAGCACTCAAGTGGAGACTATGCAAGTGTGCATCAGGACCATTTTCATTTAGGAATAAAATTTTCAGCATGAGGGAATTAGTCGTCTTTATTGGAATCATTGGATGTTTAAGTTGCCAGTCTTCTGCATCCAAACAGGAAACTACAGAAGTGGCACAGGCGCAGGATACAATTCAGCCAACAGGTGAAAAGGATGTAATTATGAATACAAATCCGGAATTAAAAAAGCAGGGTGATTTGCAACAGGACCTGAATGATGAAGGTGGTGGTCATTACAAGTATGCAGAAAAGGATCTGAACGTCGCACTCCCGGTGATTGCTGAGATCCTGAAAGCAAAGGGATATGTAGCGCCTTCCAAAGAGGTGTTTGAAAAGAAAATGCATGAGATCTTTGCAGAGAGTTATAGTCCCGGTGGTGCATGTCGTGTGAAAGAGCATGAGAAATTTACCATGCTGTATGAAGGTAATACGATCGAAACGCCATTCCCGATGATGTCTGATGATGTGGTAGCGGCGAAGGAAGGTAATTTCATCTGGCAGATTCCTTTGGTATCTTCATTGGGTAGTTTCGTAGATAGCGTTCATTTTAAGATAGATTTAAAATACACGCAGAAACTCATCTCCAGGAATAAATATTTCTTTAATGACAGTAAGGCGGACCTGGCGATTTTGTTAAACGAAGATGCGCAGTTTTTATCTGCCCTGGTAACTTCCTTCGGTTATACAAAAGACCAGAAACTGAATGACCTGGTGATGAATGAGTACCTAAAAGGAAGTGATGATGAAATTGCCAGGGTAGCAAAAATAATATTCCGGAAGGATTGTAGTAAGCAACTGGTGATCAGGGAAGGCTTATTAAACTGGGTGAAGGCGCATACAGAAAAGGAAGAGCATAAAATGCTGGATGCACTGTATTATTATGTGTTTGATCTTTACAAAGGGAATAATGACTTTACGCTGAATGAGAAACGTAAGATCGCTGCTTATGTAGATAATATTTTCATTCCTTTGCACGATAAATTTGGTGGTCCCGGCTGGCCTACAACAGAATTGATCTTTAACCTGGAAGCCCGCGACCCTGAGATCAGGGATTATGTGAAATCACAGCACTTTTATAATTTACCTGAGGTGAAGAATTTATATGGGGAATAGGATTTGCTGAAGCCGGCCGCAGGATAGGGTTTTCGGCAGGGTTTCGACCTGCTGATAATTCGGAGGCTGGTATTGGCGTGTTTCCATTGTTACAATCAATCCGCCGTTGATAGTTGTTGCTCTAGGTACCAGCTTTTAACAGCGGGTTTTCGCTGAAAATGATTTTCATACCTGTTGTTGAATTTCGTCTTTCGTGAATGTTGTTTATGTAATCGGACTCGTTGTCTCCCGCTACCAAGGTGAGGGAGACGCAGGTAGCCCTTCTTCCCAATAAGGTGATGCCAAAAAAGAAGGCTTGAATCAAGCATCCAGGTAAAGATTATGCAAGCATGTATCAGGAATCGCGTGCATATAGTAGAACTCATTTCATAAATAGGTATTCCCAGCTGATAATCAATACATAAATAGAACTCAATTCATAAACAGGTATTTTAAATTGATAATCATACCTAAATGGTAATTACGAAATGAGTTCTAATAATACTTTCAGCATGTGTGCATCCCGACCATAATCATTTAGCAATAAACTTTTCAGCATGAGGAATTTAATCGCCTTTATTGGAATCATTGGATGTTTGAGTTGTCAGCCTGCCGCAGACAAACAGGAAGCAACATCGCAGGCACAGGATTCTATTCAACCAACAGCCGAAGAGGAAGTAATAATAAATACGCAACCAGAATTAAAAAAGCAGGGTGATTTGCAACAGGACCTGAATGATGAAGGTGGTGGTCATTACAAGTATGCAGAAAAGGATCTGAACTTCGCACTCCCGGTGATAGCTGAGATCCTGAAAGCAAAGGGATATGTAGCGCCTTCCAAAGAGGTGTTTGAAAAGAAAATGCATGAGATCTTTGCCGAGAGTTATAGTCCCGGTGGCGCATGTCGTGTGAAAGAGCATGAGAAATTTACTATGCTGTATGAGGGTAAGGAAATAGAAACACCCTATCCGATGATGTCTGATGATGTGGTAGCAGCTAAGGAAGGTAATTTCATCTGGCAGATTCCTTTGGTATCTTCACTGGGTAGTTTCGTGGATAGTGTTCATTTTAAGATAGATTTAAAATACACGCAGAAACTCATTTCCAGGAATAAATATTTCTTTAATGACAGCAAGGCAGATCTGGCCATTTTGTTAAACGAAGATGCCCAGTTTTTATCCACCCTGGTAACTTCCTTCGGTTACACAAAAAACCAGCAACTGAATGACCTGGTGATGAATGAGTACCTGAAGCGGGATAAAGATGAAGTGATAAAAGTGGCGGACATCATCTTTGTAAAAGACTGTAAGAACCAGCTGGTGATCAGGGAAGGATTGCTGACATGGGTAAAGGATCATACGAATAAGGAAGAGCACAGGATCATGGATGCTTTGTATGATTATGTGTACAAGCAGTTTGCTTATAAAAGCGATTTCAGCCTGAATGAAAAAAGGAAAATAGCTGCTTATGTGGACAATATCTTTATTCCACTGAAGGATAAATATGGAGAGGCGGGTTGGCCTACCACTGAATTGATCTTTAACCTGGAAGCGAATGATCATGAGATCAGGGATTACCTGAAATCACAGCACTTCTATGATTTACCGGAAGTGAAAAATTTATATGGGGAATAGGATTTGCGGATGCTGGCCTACCACAGAATTAATCTTTAACCTGGAAGCGAATGATCATGAGATCAGGGATTACCTGAAATCACAGCACTTCTATGATTTACCGGAATTGAAAAATCTATATAGCAAATAGGATTTGCTCATGCCGGCCGCAGGCCAGTATCATCGCGCCCCGTCGATAGCTGATACCCCAGATCGCCGCCACCCTTTTTATAAATAACCGTACTTTTGCCCCCTATGCGTAATTGGCTTTTTTGTGGGGTATACCTGTTATTCACCACTATTGTTACCGGGCAACAAATAGTGCACATCGACAGCTCGCTGAACGAACACATTTTCACCTATGCCCAGATCGAATACCTGAACGACCCGCACGGCAACCTGGGCATCCACGACGTGACGCTGCCTGCCATGCAGTCGCAATTCCGCGCCAGCCTGGAATCCACCCCGCAAAACCGGGAGCTTGGCGCCGTTTGCTGGTACCGCCTCCACATCCGCCACAACCGCGAAGCAGACAAATATTACCTCCTCGAATTCTTCGACCAGACCATAGACGATATCACCGCCTACCTCCCCGATACCACCGGGCATTTCAAGCAGATACACCTCGGCGCCAGGTACCCCTTCGCCCAAAGGTGGTTCCGCCACAAGAACTTCGAAATCCCCCTCGACAATTTCCGGAACGACAGCGCCGTCTATTATTTCAGGATCCAATCCTCCCAGACCGCCGATATCATCATTGTACTCCGGTCCATCGACCGTTTCGTGGGCTACGCCCTCTCCGAATACTTCACCTTCGGCCTGTTCTACGGCATGATCCTCATTTTCAGCTTCTACAACCTGATCATGTTCATCGCCATGCGCCAGCGCCAATACCTGTATTATGTATTATACGTGATGAGCGTAGCCCTCTACGAACTCTGTACAGACGGTATCGCCTACCAGCTGCTCTGGCCCAACTGGCCCATCTGGAACCAGCAGGCCTTTGCCTGGCCATTGCTCACCATGAGCATCTTCGCCCTCTTATTCACCAGTAGCCTGCTGCACCTCAAAGTGCGCCAGCCCTTTCTTTACAGGCTGGTCCAGCTGGTCATCGCCGCCCGCTGCCTTTATTTCCTGGCCTGCCTGTTCATCAACCCCTACTGGTTCAATTATAAATTCATAGAACTCCTGCCCCTGGCTGTCGCCTTCTACACCGGCATCCACGTATGGGCCAAAGGCTACCGGCCGGCCCGCTTTTTCGTACTGGGCTACGCCTTCCTCTTCGTCGGCTTCATGCTCAAGTTTTTCATCATGCTAGGTTATTACTGGCTGAATTTCGGGGCTATCAGTTATTACAGCCTCAGTTGCTGCTTTATATTAGAGATGTTCTTCCTCAGCTTCGCCGTAGGGGATAAGGTACGCCTCCTGAAACGCAAGCGCGACAAAGCTCACCGCCAGATGATCCGGCAAATGACGGAAAACGCCCGCCTGAAAGATAACCTGAACAAGGAACTGGAAGCCCAGGTAAAAGCCAGGACCAAAGAAATCTCCGCACAGGCTGCGGAGATCTCCCGCATGAACGCCCTGCTCGAAGAACACAATAAGCAGCTCCAAACCGATGTGGAAGAAGTAAGCCGTGCCCGCGCCCTCTCTACTTCCCTTGATTTTGAAGAGTTTAGCAAGATCTACCCGGACAAGGAAAGCTGCCTGCAGTTCCTCGCCAACCTGAAATGGACAGGCCCTTACCAATGCCGTAAATGCGGGAACGATCATTATTATCCCGGGCACCAGCCTTTTAGCCGGCGTTGTGCCAAATGCAGCTACGAGGAATCCGCCACCGCCTACACCATTTACCAGAATATCCGCATTCCTATTAATAAGGCGTTCTACCTCACCTTCCTGGTTTACAGCAGCAAAGGCAAGATCTCTTCCCATAAACTGTCCGAAATCCTGGAAATCAGGCAAAGTACCTGCTGGTCCTATGCAACCCGTATCACCAAAATGATGGAGGAAAGGAAAAAAGCCCTTAAAAATGCGAGTGGACAGGGCTGGAGTTTGCTGGTACTGGATGAAAAGGAGGATGGCTGATCCGCCCAAAACAGCGCGCATCCGGCGGTATAATTCCCTTATCGGGCCAAAACCCAATTCCTTGCTTTTAGCAAGCAATTATTTTCAGCCGGTATTAAACCGTATCAGGGGATTCCTATCAGATATAGCAAAAATTGTCATGTAATGCATCATTATCAAGCCTTTTAAACCGTATTGCTATGCGGTATTGAACCGTATCAAAAAGTTACTAACTGGTTTAATTTCAATCATTTACGAGAAAATACTTTTGTTCGGTACCTCTAAATACCCTTACCTTTATCTCTGTAAAATCGTTATGACGCCAACTGATACAATCGTATCCTTTTCCACAATCACATAAACTGAACGTAACACACACATTATGAAAAAAAGGGTAACATTGCTGACAGCCTTCCTGTTAATGTTATGCTGCCAATTGTTCGCACAGGAAAACAGCAACATCAGGGGACAAATCAAAGACAGTAAAGGAAACGCCTTACCTGGTGTCACCATCAGGGTCAAGGGCACGAACCAGGGAACCACCAGTAAGGGCGATGGCTCCTTCAGCCTCGCTGTTCCCGGCACCGCCACACTGGAAATTTCTTATGTAGGCTACACCTCACAGGAAATTGCCGTAAACGGTCGTTCCAGTATCAACATCACCTTAACCGACGGTAAAACGGACCTGGGAGAGGTAGTCGTAATTGGCTACGGTACCCAGAAGAAGCAGGATGTCACTTCTGCCATCACCTCCGTATCTACCAAAGACATTTCCAGCCGCCCGATCGTGAGCGCGGTAGAAGCCATCACCGGTAAAGCACCCGGCGTACAGGTATCCGTACCTTCCGGTCAGCCAGGTGGCGACCTCTCCGTAAAAGTTCGCGGTATCGGTAGCCCGAATGGCGGTGAACCACTCTACGTTGTAGACGGGGTACTGGCCAGCAGTATCAAAACCATCGACCCGAGCACCATCGAGTCCATCTCCGTATTGAAAGACGCTTCCGCTGCCGGTATCTATGGCGCGGCCGGTTCTACAAACGGTGTGGTAATGATCACGACCAAACAGGGTTCCAAAGGCGCCATGAAGGTAGACGCGAATGTATACACCGGTATGCAGCAGATCGTCAAGAAACTGGATGTGCTCAATAACAGCCAGTGGGTAGACCTCATGACCGATATCCATGGTTCCAAACCCAGCCTGCCATCTTTCTACAACCTGGATTCTACCAATAATAAATGGCAGGACATCATCTACCGCAAAGCCATGCAAACCGGCGCAAACGTGGGTATGTCCGGCGGCTCTGAAAAAGGTACTTACTACTTCAACGTAGGTTACCTGAACCAGGACGGTATCATGGTGGGTTCCAATTTCAACCGTTATTCCGTAAAACTGAGCATCGATCAGAAACCTAAAGATTGGCTGCGCATCGGCGGTAACATCAGTTACAACCGCTCTTACCAGCGCTCCACTCCGCAGAACGCTTCCACCCAGAATGGTGGTGCGGTGATTGCGGCCCTCGTTACACCTGAATATATTCCTATCAAAATGCCAGCGGGTTCTCCGTATCCCGGCGTGTATGGTTACAGCAATTTCTTCTCTGGTGACAACCCACTGTCCGATATCTGGCAGGCGGAAAACAAAACGATTTCCAACAACCTGCTGGGCAATGTGTACACCGAAATTACCCTGCCATATAATATTAAATACCGTAGCCAGTTCAACGCCATCATGGAAGACTCCCGCTACGACTGGTTCCTGAATCCTTACACCAGTCTGTATGGGATCTCCCTCACCGGTGCCGGCCGCGAAAACACCTCCGAAGTGTTCCGCTATAGCTGGGATAATACCCTGACCTACGATAAGCATTTTGGCAAACATGCCCTGAATGTAGTAGTCGGTACCTCTTCTCTCGAAGAAAAGATCGCTACCGGCAGCCAGTACGGAACCGGTTTCGCATCAGGCTCCGTGACCACACTGAATGGTGCAAGTACAAATTACTCCATCGGTACCGGTCGTTATAACTGGACCACCAATTCTTACTTTGGCCGTGTAATGTATTCTTATGCTGACAGGTACCTGCTCACTGCCACCCTGCGTGCAGATGGTTCCAGCCGTGTAGGTATCAACAACAGGTGGGGTAAATTCCCTGCGGTATCCGTAGGTTGGAAAGTAAGTCAGGAGAAATTCATGGAGAACGTGACCTTCGTTCAAAACCTGAAGATCCGCGCTGGTTATGGTTCCACCGGTAACCTGCCTCCCTATACCATGTTGTATCCAACATATAGTTTGCTGAGCGCTGGTTCCGCCTATTCCTGGAGCTCCGGTGCTGCAAGTCCGGGTGTGAGCCCCAGCAGCCAGATTGGTAACCCTAACCTGCGTTGGGAAAGTGCGAAGCAAACAAACATCGGTTTTGATGCGAGCTTCCTGCAATCAAGGATCACTTTCTCTGCTGACTACTACTACAAGAAAGTGGATGACATGATCTTTACACAGCAGTTGCCACTCACCACAGGAGGTGCTACCACCGCAGTAAACCTGCCTGGTCACGACATCAACAAAGGGGTGGAACTGAGTGCCAATGCAGTGATCGTAGACAAGAAAGACTGGGGTTGGGACCTGAGTGCCAATATCTCATTCAATAATAACAAGATCACCGGCATGGATTCTACCACCTCTTACCAGACAGGCGGTGTATCCGTTGGCGGTAGTAAACAACCGATCTACACAGGCATCATCAAGAATGGTTATTCCCTCGGTACCTTCTGGGGCTACAAAGCCATGGGCGTAGATCCGCAAACCGGTAACATGGTATACAGTGCCAACATGATGGACCTGGGCAATGCATTGCCTAAATATACCTACGGTATCAACACTAATTTCCACTATAAAAATATCTCACTGGATGTACTGTTCGACGGTGTACATGGCAACAAAGTGTACAACGAAACCCGCATGGAGATCGAAAACCTCACCGGTTATACGAACGAAAGCGCATCCGTACTTCGCCGCTGGAAACAGGCAGGTGATGTAACAGACATTCCACGTGCCAAGGACAACGGTAGCACCAACGCTACAGCAGCAGCATTACTGCAAAGCCAGATCTCCAGCAACTATGTAGAGGATGGTTCTTTCTTCCGCCTGCGTAGCGCTACCCTGGCTTACAAGGTAGATGCCTCCCTGCTGAAACACATCGGTATCGCCGGACTGCGTGTATACGCTACCGCGCAGAACCTGTTCACCATTACCAACTACAAAGGATATTATCCTGAGATCAATGGTTTCGGTACAGGTACCAACAACCAGGCTACCAATGCCGGTTCCAGCGCAAGCCTGATGACACTGGGTGTAGATAATGGTACGTACCCTGCAGCAAAGACCTATACCCTGGGCCTGAATGTACAGTTCTAACCGCTTTAATCCTGGAAACATGAAAAAACAATTCTTATATACGCTTTCTTTCGCCATGGCATTTGCTGCCTGCAAAAAGAGCTTTCTCGATAAAACACCTGAATCCAACCTGAGCACCGGTAGTTTCTATACCTCTGCCACAGATGCGGAAGAAGGGCTGACCGGCGCTTACCGCACCATGGCCAACGGTAACTTTTTTCAGTACGATAACCTGATGAATACCGACGGCCGCTCTGACAACTGCTACGTAAATGGTGATAACACCTCTGCAGAACAACCACTGGAAATGTTCACCTACGTAGCCACTAACACCAATATCCAGCGCGACTGGCAGGAACTATACAACAACATCCGTGCGGTAAATGCTGTGCTGGATGCCGTTCCCAGCCTGAACTCTGACGAGTGGGCTGGTACCACCCGCAAAGCACAGATCCTGGGTGAAGCACGTTTTCTGCGTGCGATGAACTACTACTGGTTAGTGACAGAATGGGGCGATGTTCCATTGATCACATCAGAAGATAATGGTGGTAATTATTATCCTTCCCGCGCTACAAGTACCGAAGTATATGCACAGATCTTAAACGATCTGAAGTATGCAGACAGTACATTGCCTGCAAGCCCTTACAAAGGCCAGTATGGCCGTGCTACACAGGGTGCTGCCGATGCAATGCTGGCAAAGACCTATGCACAGATGGGTGACTATACGAACAGTCTTAGCTATGCTAATAAAGTGATCAACAGCGGTACCTATGCATTGGTCGGCAACTACGCCAACCTCTGGGGTGCTGCCAGCAAAAACAACAGCGAAGCAATCCTGGAAATCCAATACTCCGGTAGCACATACAGTTTCTGGGGCGTAGAAATGTTCGCCTATGTCGGATCTGACCAGTGGGCAAAACGTAACATCGGTTCCTACGACCTGGTCCAGGCCTTCAAAGCAGCCGGCGATACGCTGTCACGTTACAAAGCTACGTTCAATTGGCAGGTGGCTAATGCGAGCTTCAACAGCCCTTCAGGTGCATGGGATTATACCAAGAAGATTCCATTTATGAATAAATGGCCTGACCCAAGTGGCTGGAACAGTACAGATAACATCACCCTGTTACGCCTGGCAGATATTATCCTGCTGGCAGCAGAAGCGAATAATGAATTAGGCAATACAACGCAGGCTGTCACCCTGCTGGACCAGATCCGTACCCGTGCAGGATTAAAGAACACTACCGCTGCAACCAAAGCAGACCTGGCAACCGCTATCCTGAATGAAAGGAGACTGGAACTGGTGAACGAAGGCACCCGCTGGAATGACCTGATGCGTGCAGAGAAAAATGGGTATGTGAATGTGGTGACACTTATGAACAGTCAGAAGGATGAATCCGGGGCGACTATCAATTACAGTGTGAATGCTGACAAGCATCAGTATTTATTCCCGATACCACAGCAGGACAGATTGCTGAACAGGAATCTGAGCCAGAATTCAGGATATTGATCATTGTTTAACCTGTAAAAGGGAGCTAACTTCTCAGCGGGAATCCACAACGATTCCCGTTGAGAAAAACTCTAAACACACAATAAC